>CAWCPY010000005.1:0-538072 GCA_963797385.1 Terriglobia bacterium | reverse complement strand
CCAGACATCATTGCAAGGTCCCGGATTATCCAGGTCGTATGGCTTGGGAATCTTCCGGGGTGATAAAGGGATTGTCGAGTTCGATCGGAAAACCCGAACTCTCGCGGTTGAGCAGAATGGGGTGCCGGTTCGTGCTGCCATAGCGGATCTGGGAGGCAATCTAGTGTAGTGCGTTATAAGTAATAACCTTTATAGTTCCACCCCCGTCTAATAGGCAGGAGACCTCGTGGATGCGGATCGCCCCTGCCATCACCTTGAGTTCTGACCAGCAAGCCACCTTGGAGCAATGGGCTCGCAGCCGGTCGCTTCCGGCGCGAATGGTGGAGCGTGCTCGGATCGTCCTGTTGGCCGCCGAAGGCCGACAGGACAAGCAAATCGCTTGCGCGATGAAGATCACGCCCAAGAAAGTATCGCGCTGGCGTAGCCGGTTTCTGACCTTGGGCATGGCAGGATTGGAGCGCGATGCCTTCCGGCCCGGCCGTACTCCCAAGATCACCGCCAGCTTGGCGCGGCGTATGGTGCGCATGACGACTCAGCAGAAGCCGGCGAACGCCACTCACTGGAGCACGCGCAGCATGGCCCGGGCGGTGGGCATCAGCGAGGCCAGCGTGCGTCGTATCTGGCGCCGTCACGGCCTGAAACCGCACCGGGTGGAGAACTTCAAGATCAGCAATGATCCCGAGTTCGCAGAAAAACTGGAAGACATCGTCGGCCTCTATCTGAACCCGCCGGAACACGCGCTGGTGCTGTGCGTGGATGAGAAAAGCCAGATCCAAGCTTTGGATCGTACCCAACCGGGCCTTCCGCTGAAGCGGGGACGCAGCCAGACTCTGACCCACGACTACAAACGCAACGGCACTGCGACCCTGTTCGCCGCTCTCAATGCGGCCAACGGCGAGGTCTACGGGTTTTGTCAGGAACGGCATCGACATCAGGAATGGCTCAAGTTTCTGCGCCTCCTCGATCAGGCCATGCCCTCGCATCTCGACTTACACCTGATCGGCGACAACTATGCGACCCACAAGCATCCCAAGGTTCAGCGCTGGCTCGCACGCCGTCCACGGTTCCACATGCACTTCACTCCGACCAGTGCATCCTGGCTCAACATGGTGGAGCGCTTCTTCCGCGACCTCACTCAGAACCGACTGCGGCGCGGTGTATTTCGCGATCTCGAAGAACTTATCATGGCGATTGGCAGTTACATCGACCGCCACAACGAAAATCCCAAACCCTTCATCTGGACGGCCCGCGCTTCCGACATCTTGGAGAAGGTCAAACGCGCCCGCCGGGCGCTGCATAAAGGTCACTCTGCATGACGCACTACACTAGAAGCACAAGGTTATTTGGAGGCGTTTCTCCAGCAATGGCGTCTCTGAACCAAGAATTGCGCGGCTCGGCTTGTCCAATCCGCTGTTCCTTCTGGCATTTCCGCCGGCGCCCGCGGGGTGAATTTGCGACGTAAGCCCTATCCGGTCAAAGTCAAATTGATGGGTCTGGACTTTGTCCTGGCTTACCAGCAGCATCACTATTTAGCTACAAGCCGAAAGGCTCGACTACTTTGTTGGCACGCTCGGCCTGAATCACCGCCACCTTCCGCAGCGTATCTACCGATCGCGGCATGGCCGCAATATCACCCCGCGCTATTTCGTCGACAAGTTTCCACTGTTTCTCTCCGGCGCGTCGAGCGCGCCATCGCCTGTGGTCGCGTTTTGCTATGTGGACGGCCGCATAGGGAAGCCTTCGGGGTTCGATACCTACTTGCTGCAGTACAGAGAGTTGTTCCGTCGGCTAGAAGACTTTGGGCTCATTTATGTGGCTGCGGATGAGCGGATGTTTCCGAAGGCAGAGCGGATCTTCAGGCGCTCGTGTGGGAATAGGGGTGACGGGCTGTGTGTTGCCAGGAGATCCCGATATCGAGCGGTTGTGCGAGCACTTTCGGGCTCGTGATTTGCTTGAGCGACGGGAGACAAGTTCTTTTGGTAAAGCAAGGTTGGACCGGCTGCGAGAAGAGTTGGCCGAGTTTCGAGGGCCGGTGTATAAGGCACTTTATCGGCGATGGCGAGATGGGGGCGATGCCGTTTCTCGGGGAGAGTTCAGAGAGCCTAAGCAAGAGTTCAGGAGGTTTCGGGATCTACCGGCTGGATCACGAGTATGAGCTGTTCGGCGACGTTGGCAGGGAGATATCAGCATGAAACAGAGGTGGACCGTGGCGGCAAACACCATGATCCGGTGAACGGTCCGCCCGGCGCCTGGGTCCATGGGCTGGAAGAAGTGAGTAGGACGGTGCGAGGAGAGGAACTCATGCGCGAAGCACAGACGCCAACAAAAATTTGAAGGGCGGGAGCGACCCCGGTTTGTGCAGCCCTTGGGCCGCCACAAACCCGCTTCGTTCCTATCATTGCTTCGGGGGTCGCTCCCGCCCTTAGGGAACTGCCGTTGGTGATGCATCCCTGGTAGCGATTAGAATTGAAAGAGCTCTGATTGAAGCGCAGGGAAATCAGGAGAAATAAACCCATGCCATCCTCATTTATTCCTCAGCGAATCAAACGAGCCAAGCAGCAGATCACGGTGAAGCTCTATCAGGACCAGCTTGACATGCTCGATAGCTACGGTCGATTCATCGACGATAGCCGGGATGACATCATCAGCCAGGGTCTAGAACGGGTGTTCAAAAGAGACAAAGAATTTGCACGCTGGTTGCAGCAGCTCCTCCTGAGAGCGCGCACCACTTGCTTTCGAATCACCCAGCTCGCACGTGTCGCCTCTCGGCGTGGTTCCTGCCTACGCAGAACCGGACATCCATTCGCTGTCTCGGGCCCTCGCGAGCCGTCACAGAAAATTGAGTCTGTGTTCTCTGCCAGTCCTGAAACAGTCAGAAGGAAGCCTCGGGAGTTTGACCTCCGTCGCTTACTCGGTCAGGTGCAGGACCTGGCAGCCTGCGCGCTTTGTGATCTCGATGCTTTTTCTCTTCGTTGGCGCGGTTTTTAGGCCGCCGCCCCGCTGCACTCTGCTACAGGTACAAAGTCTCGTTGTTCTCGATCCACCGCCATCAGATATGCAACCATCTTGCGCGCAACAGCAAGGGTTGCTCGATTCGCGTTCCCTTTCTTCTTTTCGTTTTCATAGACCAGAGCCAAATCGTGATCGTATCGGGGTGCCAGCTTTGCCGCTTCCACCAGGCAGCTCTGGATATGCTTGTTGCGTCGTCGAGAAAGCGGGGTGCGCACCACCTTCTCCGCTGATCTCTTTTCATCCCCGCAAAGCCCGCAGTAACTGATGGCCTGCCGGATCGACCGGAACCGCGCAATATCTCCCATCTCCAGCGCCCAGGTCAGTGCGGTGATCGGCCCAACTCCCGGCACCGTCTTGAGCCGTTGGACTCTCGCCGTCAGCAACGGATCGCGCTGCAGAGAACGGACCAGGGCAGATTCGGTCTTCCCGAGTCGCGTGATCGTATCCCGGCTCAGTTGAAGAAGTGGCCGGATACTGTCATCGATGTTCTCGTTGCTCGCCATCAAATCCCGGAAATAGCCCACCCTGTGGAGCTGCCGCTTGTTGTGGCTCACTCCTGTTTCCATCAGCAGGCCGGATACACGGTTCTTCATCTGTACCATCTGGCGCACCAACAGCTGTCGGTAGCGCAGGGTTCGGCGCCGGTCGCGAATCTCGGTGGAGGCCATGTAGCACTCCGGCAAGAAGTCACAACGCAGGCAGTCGGCGATCTTGCTGGCATCGACCTGGTCGTTCTTTTTCTTGGCCGCGGCGATTGCGCGCAGCATCAGCGGATGGGCCACCTTCACCTCGCTCGCATGTGGGCGCAGATGGTCGTAGATCCAGCCGGTGAAAATCGTTGCCTCCATCGTCACCGTCCAAGGTTGAGGCAGGGTCTCCATCCAGGCATCCAGCTCCCAGCGCGTGGCTCCCACCTTTCCTTCCTGATGGACCTGCCCGCTCGCATCTTTTACGCAATAGCTGATCGTCTTCTTGTGAACATCCAGTCCGATGTAATACATATGTCCGTGAGGAGCCTCCGTGGTTGTCGTCTGAATCAACGTTCCCGTTGAGTTCAGCTTTTTGTACACCACGCTCCTCTTGGACTTAGCATTCAAACAGTCAGTAGGCATCAAGCCAAGAGTATCTGGAGCTAGGATTGGGTGGGCTTGTTTGTGTGTTTGTGCGCATCGTTGAGTTATTTAGGATTGGCATCTCTTGAGCAACGCTAACCTTTTCAGGGCTGCGCACAACCAACTTATCCCCCTGTCCCATCAACAACTTAACTGATCGGAGTGGCCGAAATGCCCCCAAAGGGCGGTTTGGCACCTATCCGCTTAGACAAAAAATGAACCGTTGAATCCCGGCGGCAGTATCATCTGGTTCTTGTGAGTTCTTTCGCTCACTGAATGTCCTGGAGTGCATTCGATGGGCTTCTGCCCGCTTCGGTTGCTGCTTGCGGTTCTGATGACGGCAGTGTGCACGTGCCAGAGACTAAGCGCGCAGACAACTACCTCCGGCGCTCTCGCCGGCGTGGTCACTGATCAGAGCGGCGCAGTCGTGCCTGACGCGGACGTTGAGATCAACGACAACGCCAAAGGTACAACTCAATCCAGCAAAACAGGCCGCGAAGGTGCTTACCAATTCTCCTTTTTGGCGCCAGGCAGATACACGCTAAAGGTAAGCCATTCCGGCTTTCGCGACGAGAAGAGGACGGTGGATGTTCTACTCGGACCTGCCGTTTCAGTAAATGTGACTGTTGCGATAGCTGAAGCGAGTAGCGAGATTGAAGTAACCGATGAAACGCCGTTGATTCAGGCAGAAAACGGCGACGCGTCTGCAACGATGAACCAGAAGCAGATTTCTGAAGTCCCCAATCCCGGCAACGATCTCACCTACATTGTGCAGACCACTCCTGGTGTGGTGATGAATACGGACGTCCCTAACTCGACAGGAATGAACTTCTCGATTCTTGGGATGCCGAGCACTTCATATTTGTACTCAATCGACGGGGTGGATAATCCTCCAACGGGCGTGCTCGGACTTATGCTCGGTCAGAATCAGATCCAAGAAGCCACGGTCGTGAGCACAGGCTACTCCGGCCAGTTTGGCAACGCTGCCGGAGGGAACATCAATTACATCACGAAATCAGGGACCAACCAATTTCACGGAAACGCGCAGTATTACTGGAATGGGCGAGTTTTCAACGCCAATGATTGGTTCAATAATGCAAACGGCGTCCCGCGACCCTTTGATATCGCAAATCAGTGGGCTGGATCATTCGGAGGTCCTGTCAAGAGAGACAGGCTGTTTTTCTTTTTTGACACCGAGGGCTTACGAGTACTGATCCCCTCCATCGCCCCGGTGCTGATTGCGAGTCCGCAGCTCCAGGCCGCCACTATTCAGAATATTGATAACCGATTTGGGGTCACATCCGCATCGCACATTTTCTATAAAAAGGTCTTTGACCTTTACAATTCGGCTCCGGGCGCAAGTTCGGCGATGCCGGGCAGTTTCGTGCCCGGGGACTTGGGTTGCGCGGGGCCCTCGCTTGTGTCTCTGCTTCCTGCCGGGGTCCCGTGCGTCATGCATTTTCTAGCTAATCTTGGCGCGCCAAATCAAGATGCTTTGAGCGCTGGCCGTATGGATTGGAATCCAGCCAGAAGCGGTCGGATCTTTTTCCGATTTCAGAACGACAGCGGCCACACGAAACTGTTGAGCCCTATTGACTCAGTGTTCGACATCGAAACTCAACAGAGATGGTGGCAAATTCACGCTGTCGAGATTCACACACCAAGTGCCTCGATTGCAAACCAACTGCTTTTCGCCTATGCAAACATCAACTTTTCGACCGGCGTGGTGAATCTTGCAAGAGCGAGGGCGGCTCTCCCAACTCATCTTTTCTTTAACCCGCCGGAACAGCTTGCGGACCCAGGCAGCAGCTTCCAGGCCCGTAACAATCTGGTGCAGTACCAGATTTCGGAGGATTTTGTAAAAGCTCGACAAAAACACAAAGTCGGATTTGGGTTGAATTTAGACCGCTTGAGTTCGGATTTTTCCTCCTCCGACGATGTTGGATGGCTGTCTACGACTCTAGACGCCTTTTATCAAGGAGGCGCGGATCCGAATTCTCAAGCCGACTTCAGTCAACTGTTCCAGGGCTTTCAGTCCCGCAAGCGATACCCGACCTCCTGGTATCACTTCGGGATCTACACCCAAGATGAATGGCGCGCCCGTCCTGGACTTACGATAACAATGACGATCCGTGCAGAGCATCAATCGAATCTCGTGTGCCAAACGCACTGCTTTGCCCGTCTGAGCGGACCGTTCAACGCGGTAAGCCATGACCCCAATCAACCGTACAATCAGGCGATCCTCGTTAATCAGAAACGAGCGTTCCAGGGCCTGGACAGTATTCTTTGGTCACCTCGGTTTAGCTTCGCCTGGCAGCCATTTGGTGTGAAACAAAACACGGTCCTCCGCGGTGGAATCGGTATTTTCTACGATTCGGTGGATAGCGCGGCCTCCAACTTCGTAAACAATCCTCCGCTCCTGAATTCCTTCACGGTCACAGGAGACATTCTGTCCCCAGGTGAAAACAACAGCCTGTTCGCGAAGGCTGCCGCCTCGAACGTCGCTTTTGTTAACGCATTTGCCTCCGGAGAAACGCTGTCGCAGATTGAAAACTCAGTTCCCTACTTCTTTCCTCCCAGGATAAATGTCTCCGAAAGGCGCACCCACGAACCCCAGTATCAGCGTTGGAGCCTGCAATTACAGCAGACGCTCGGTGCGCATACTTCGTTCAGCGTCGGCTACTTCGGCCATCATGGAATCCACGAACTCGTCCTGAACCCCAGCGCAAACGCGTGGGGGTTCGGCACCCTACCTGTGGGGCGATGTAGCGACCCGGTTCCAGACTGCGCGCCGGACCCTCGATTCAGCGGAGTGCAGCAATTCGATACAAAAGGTATTTCCAATTACAACGGGATGGTTATCTCTTTCCAGCACCGATTCAGTCGCTGGACCCAAGGTCCGTTCCAGGCCAATTACACCTACGGCCATGCGCTTGATGAAGTATCGAATGGCGGCACGGCTCCGTTCTCAAACTGGGCCAGACAGCCATTTACTGTAAGTCCCCAGGACCCAAACAACTTGCGCGGAGCTTACGGAGCCGCGGATTACGACGTCCGCCACTCCTTGAATGGAAACTATGTTTGGGAGCTCCCGGTTAGGGCAGCATTGCGGGGGCGTGGGCCTGATTCGCTTGTGAAGGGTTGGCAAGTGTCGGGCACCTTCCTTTGGCGCACTGGATTGCCGTACACGGTCCTGGACATATTCCCGCTACCGGATCTCCTATCCAAAAACTATTTCTCACTTCTCTATGGCGTGCCAGTCAGGCCCTTAGTACTACTGTGTTATAAACTGGATACCTTGAGCTGAAAAACCACCCGGTCTGCCATTCTTTAATGTTAAGTTGCCGGTCATGAGCGCCCATTCTGTTGCGCCAGGCGCCCAGCAAAAACGCTTCGCGGCCTTTCTGAATCGCCTGGCGCAAGCCGCGGGGCACCTGGATCGCGTGGTCCCTCTGAAGTCCTATTGCACCGGCTTGCTGCTTCCCGGGGAACGCAAGAGTGTGGAACCGATGGCGGCCCGCCTCTGTCCCGACAAGGTGCGTCAGACCCATCAGTCCTTACACCATGTCGTGGCTCACGCGCCCTGGAGGGATGAGAACATCTTGGAGGCGGTGCGCCAGTACGCCTTACCCGCCATGCAGAAGCAAGGACCGATCGAAGCCTGGATCGTCGATGACACCGGGTTGGTGAAGAAGGGGACGCATTCGGTAGGAGTGACCCGACAGTATTGTGGGCAGGTGGGCAAGCAAGAGAACTGCCGGGTGGCGGTGAGTTTGTCGGTCAGCACCCGAGAGGTGAGTTTGCCGATTGCCTGGCGTCTCTACTTACCCGAAGTGTGGGTTCACGATAAGAAGCGGAGGAAGGCCACGGGCATACCGCGGGAAATCCGTTTTCAAACCAAGCCGGAAATTGCTTTGCAACAAATTCGCACTGCCCTGGACCGAGAGATCCCCACCGCTCCGGTACTGACGGACGCCGCCTATGGCAACGACACCGGATTTCGCGATGGCATCACCGAATTAGGTTTGCTGTACGTAGTGGGTATCCAGTCGTCGGTGAGCGTATGGAAACCAGGCCAGGCACCGCTAGCCAAACGGAAGTGGAAAGGAATCGGACGCCCCACCAAGCTGCTACGCCGCGATGGCCAGCACAACCCGCTTGCGGTGCGCGAGTTGGCGATGAGCCTGCCTTCCTCCGCCTGGAAGATGGTGCGCTGGCGGCAAGGAACTCGTAAGCCCCTGCGTTCCCGGTTTGCGGCCCTGCGCCTTCGTCCCGCACACCGCGACTACGAGAGCAGCGAGCCCCGTCCGCAAGAGTGGCTGCTGATGGAGTGGCCGAAAGCGGAAGCCGAACCGACCAAGTACTGGTTATCGACTTTGCCCGTCGACACCCCGCTTGCCGATCTGGTGCGCTTGGCCAAGCAGCGCTGGATCATCGAGCGTGATTACGAAGAACTGAAGCAAGAACTCGGCCTGGGCCATTATGAAGGACGGGGCTGGCGCGGCTTTCACCATCACGCGACTCTCTGTATTGCGGCTTATGGGTTCCTGGTGGCCGAACGGAGCCGTTTTTCCCCCTCCGCTCGCGCCGGTCAAGTGGACTTACCCGTCGCCGAAATGCCGCTCAAGTTCCGCCCTCGGGGTTCGCCCAGTGCGCGCGGAGCGGCATAACCCCTGGTCCATTGCTACGCTTCGACAAACCATCGCACGAGTTCTGCTCCGGCAACTCTCGGGTTGTCCTTTTTGTGGAGCTCCTTTTTTATAACACAGTAGTATTAGCAGGCTGCTGAAAAATTGATGTTTACGGAGCCCTCTATCCTTTTCGATGTTTGTTTGTAGCGTATCCGGCGTTGTGCGGTTTCTGAGGTCTTGCTTTCAGGAATGCAAGTTCCTCGAGTTAGGCGGACTATACCGCCACTCGGCTCAGGTTCCGCATGCGCACCAGATTGTAGGCGGCACAAGCGAAGCTGAATACCCAGTCCACCTTGAAAATTCCACGATGCCGAACTTTCCGCAGCAGCGCGATGGTCTTCAGCCAGCCGAAACATTCTTCGACGCGCTTCCGCTTGATTTGGCTGATGCGATAGCCTGGGTGCCGGGTCGTGCGCTCGTCAATGGCGCTTCCGCCTCGCCGTTCGTGGTTCTGTGCTACGTGCGGCGTGACTTGCAGGTTCCGGCACTCGGCCACGAAATCGAACGTGTCATAGCCTTTGTCCCCGCCCGCGGTCACCGGCTTGGTACCCGGAATCTTCTCCAGCATCACCAGCGCCGCGTCGCGCTCCGCGGTACCGTTGGCCTCGAATACTTCGCTGTTCACGATCAGCCCGTTGCGATTCTCCACCAGCAGGTTCCCGCAGTAACTCAACTTGGCCTCTTTGCCCTTGCCTTTGCGTGCCAGCTTGGCGTCGGGATCGGTCTTCGATTCGTGGGTCTGATTGGACCGCTTCTCCCCGTGAAAGTTCACGGTTGGGTTGCCCGGATCGTCCGGGGGAGGCGGAATCTTTCCGTCCTTCCGCTGAAAACTTTTCACCCCCGCCCAGGCTTCCAGCAACGTTCCATCCACCGTGAAGTGCTCGTCCGATGTCAGGCCTTTCGTCCGCGCTTGCGCCACCACCTGTGCCAGGAACTCTTTCGCCACCTCGGCCTCCAACAACCGGTCCCGGTTCTTGGTGAACGTGGTCGCGTCCCACACCTCTTCGTCCAAGTTCAATCCCACAAACCAGCGAAACAGCAGGCTGTAATCAATCTCCTCCATCAGCAACCGCTCGCTGCGGATCGAGTACAGCATCTGCAGCAACTGCGCCCGCAACAACTTCTCGGGAGGAATCGAGGGCCGGCCAGCGCTCGCGTACATGGTGTCGAACCGTCGCGACAGCTGGGCAAGGACTTCGTCCACCATGGACCGGATTGCGCGCAGCGGATGATCTTTCCGTACCCGCGTCTCCGGCGACAAATAACTGAACATCTGACTCTGCTGATGATCTATGCCTCGCATGCTCCACTCTTAACACGATTGGCTTATGGCAGAGCAGTAGTTTTTCAGCAGCCTGTTAGGTTCAAATCCGCCGTGTGGTAAAGGCGCAGCAGCTCCACTTGCCCCAAGTCCTTGCTTGCCGACCCAGACACTCCCAGATTGGATTACTCCCGGCCCGAACGCCCTATTCGTTCAGCCTGAATGCGAAACCGGATTCGATGTTGGGCGCTTGGGAGCCGTGGGCGTCTGCAACGGCCCAACGGTATCCTTCAGTCAGGGGCGCAATCGCTTTCGCGGCCCACATTACTTCAATACCGATTTCGCGATAGTTAAGAACACAAAAATTACTCGTTGGGAAGGTGCGACTCTAGGCCTAGCTTTTCAGTTTTTCAATTTCTTCAACCATCCCAATTTTGGGTTCCCGGCGCCCGCACTTGGACCGCCCACGGGTATGATCTTCTACCTGCAACAACCACCGACCAGTATCTTGGGAACTGGACCAAATTGGGCTCCGATCGATGTAGCGTCCAGAATGGTTCAGTTAAAAGCTGAGCTGAGATTCTGACGCTTCATCGCGCGTGACGCTTCTGCCAGCATCCCCTCAGACGTTTAGCGCCCAGTTCACAGGAGAGAGGGAGCGTCCTGCCTATGAGAAGACCTGTGGACAAGAGAAAAGGCATCAGGCAGCACTTCATCGAACCACCCAGCTTCGATCAGAGCTGACATGAAAGCTTGACCTTTAGAAATGCAAAGATAAACTTCGGCTGCCTCCAAAATATGCACAATGTGTTATTGCACCGGCTCTGCGCCCCAGTCAGCCATGAGACAGTTGCCAATAAAGCAGTTCTCCGGCTCTACGAGATCGCTTGCGATTTTCGTGATGTCCGAACCGTCTGTATTCATGGTAAAAATGTTCGCACTCTCCAAGGAATCTCCGCCTTGGAATGCGATCTTCTTCCCATCCGGTGAATAAGTTGGAAGGAGCGATACTAGTTCATTTGGAACCAGTTGGGTAGTTCCCTTGCCATTTATGTTCATGACGAAAACATGGGCCGGCCGCGCTGTGTTCTGCTGACTGTAGAAAACTACACGCCTCCCATCCGGCGAAACATCCGGGCCGCCGGCCTCTATCGGAGCGTCCGTCAGTCTCCTCTTGTTTGAACCATGGAGGTTCATGATCCAGATCGCCGAAACCAAGCCTCCTTCCTGGCTCCCAAACAAGATATGTCTCCCGTCCGGCGTAATTGTGGGTTGATATACATCCCACGGGCTCCTGCTGACATCTTGAATCTCTCCAGAGCCATCGGATGCCATTATGCTAATAGCCTCGAGAATGCCCTCAGTACGCAAGAACACGAGTTGAAGCCCATCCGGAGACCAACGGGGAAATAGCTTGTCGGTGCCATCAATCTTCGTTAGTTGTCTTAGACCGGTCCCGTCCGCATTGATCACGTAAAGCTCAAGACTGCCGGTCATGTCATGGGAGAACACGATTTGCTTTCCGTCTGGCGAGTAGTCTGGAAACCATGTGGAGTCGCTGGTTGGCGGCAGATTCGTGACCTGAAACAGGTCGCTGCCGTCCGGCTTGATGGTGTAGAGCTGGAAAGTGCCGCTCAAATCTGCGACGAAAGTAATCCGGCCGTTCTTACCTCCAAATGTAGCGCTGGCGGGAGCGACGGTAAAGAATAAGGTGAAGGCGGCTATCGCCGAACCGATCGTAAAGAAAACGTTACGTGATGAATACATGATTTCTCCTTAACATACGTCCAGACCTTAAGAACACTGGCGTCCGCGACGGCGTCGTTGAGCCGCACTAACGCGGTGCCACACCCCACTGCGGTAATGCCCCGCCTTCTTCGATTTGTCTGAGTCGACCCTTCGCCACTCCTCTGGATCCGTGGATTCTGTTGGCAAAAGATCCGTTTGTCCTTGCTGAGGGCCGAAATGTGAGCAGCTTTTTGCTGCTACTCCCATCGGCTTTCATGATGACAATGCTGGAACTGGAAAAGTCAGGAGCGTGGCGCTCAAAAACAATGGCATCACCCTGTGGCGACCAGGAGGGGTGGAAGTCGTGCGGCCCGCCGAAATAATCATCTCCATTCTTCGTGAGCCGATGGAGTAGCTTCCCCTGCGCGCCGACCACCCAGATCTCTTCGTTTTGCGGATTGCCGCAATGCGTCGAGAACGCGAGTTTTTTCCCGTCGGGTGACCAGTCCGGTTGTCGGGCCCATAATGCCGCTGGCGTAATACGACTTAGTTCTGACGCAGAATCAGTGCCGAGGTAGATCGCGCAATAGATTCCTTCGCGGGCAACGCTGATGAATGCAAGGGTTCCGCTGGCGGAATACTCGCCATTTAAGTCGACAAGCCCCAGCTCGAAGTTCGTTATCGCGGTTGGGCCCGCGCCGGTTACATCGATCTGGTAAAGCGCACAAGTATCCGGAAGATCAAGCCGGCAGCGTGTGAATATGACCGACCCGCCATCCGGAGTGAAGCTTGGCCGCTCATCGTCGAAGTCAGCTTCCGCCAGAAGCAGGTGCTGGTTGCTGCCATCGGCGTTCATCAGCCAGAGCTGGCCTAGGAAATCGGGTGGCCTGGATTCATTGAACACGATCTGTTTGCCGTCGGGCGACCAGGATTCCCAGGAGGCACCGCCGTCCGGCCCCAAGTTCGTGAGCTGCTTCACATCACTTCCATCGGGATTCATCGTGTATATGTCGGGTCCCTGAACAAATGCGATACGACCGTTCGCTCCGGGATAAGTGGCACTCGCAAACCGGATCGAGAGAATGAGAAATCCCATAAGCTTCAGGACCACGATGGTGGTTCGGGCACTCATAATTCTTGCTCCATTTCAGGCGCTCGCGGTAAGGCTGCGGAGCGCGGCTGGTGAGCTGCTTCTTGCCAGAGCTTGCTCCATGTTTGCGCCTCGGCCCCTACCACCGGCAGAATTAAATTGCCTAGCGACTCTGCTCCAGGGTCGATTTATGGTCAATGTTCTCCGGGTGATTCCCGAGCGATTTTCGAATGATCTGCCTAATATATTGGTGCGCTGGAACTTAGGCGTAAGTTCTGCCACTAGTCTCGATCAGTTGAACAGACGGGGGAGGGCTGCTAAACTGCGCACCTGACGTTGCCCCGGGGCTGCTTGCCTCTATGCGCGTTCCGCGTTCGCCTTCGCTAGCCTGTTTTGGCCCGTTCGAACTGGACGTTCGTGCGGGCGAACTGCACCGCGACGGTCAGACGATGCGCCTTCAGGAGCAACCATTCCAGGTCCTCAAGATGTTGCTTGACCATCCCGGTGAGGTGGTCTCCCGGGAGGAAATGCGCCGCGTACTGTGGCCGAACGACACAATCGTCGAGTTTGACCATAGCATCAACGCCGCTATAAAAAAGTTGCGCCTCGCCCTAGCAGACTCTGCTGAGAATCCCCGTTACATCGAGACAGTAGCGAGACGCGGCTATCGGATAATCGTCCCTGTCACTTGGACCGAGACAAACCAGGCCACGACTGGCCAACTCGAACCTTCACTCCGGCAACAACCCGAGAACGGGAACCTCATCGGGAAAAAGGTGTCGCACTATCGAGTGCTTCAGGTGTTAGGCGGCGGGGGCATGGGCATTGTGTACGCCGCAGAGGATCTAAAATTGGGCCGCCGCGTAGCCCTGAAGTTCTTGCCAGAGGAGTTGGCTCATGATCCGGCAGCAATGGAACGCTTTGAAAGAGAAGCACGTGCAGCCTCGTCTCTCAACCATCCCAATATTTGCACGATCTATGAGGTGGAAGAACACGCCGATCAACCATTCCTCGTCATGGAACTGCTAGAAGGCCAGACGCTCCGCGAGCTATTAGCCGCTGCCACGTCAAAATCCACACGTCAGGGCAATGGGCATGCCGGGCTTCAGCTTGAGACGTTAATCGACATAGCAATTCAAACGGCTGAAGGGCTGGATGCAGCACACAAAAAAGGCATTATCCATCGCGACATTAAACCCGCGAATATTTTTATCACCCACGACGGACGGGCCAAGATTCTCGATTTCGGCCTGGCCAAGCTGCAAGAACCCGAGACTGTGGAGGCGCTGCCGCATCACTCTGAGAGAGATTCCGACCTCAATCTCACTCAAACGGGGATTGCTCTCGGGACAGCTGGGTACATGTCACCGGAACAAGTTCGGGGCGAGAAGGTGGACGCCCGAACTGACCTGTTCTCGTTTGGTCTCGTACTGTACGAAATGGCGACCGGGCACCGGGCGTTCAACGGCGAAACGGCACCTATGGTGCATGAAGCAATCTTGAATCAAGAACTGGTACCGGTTCGCATCTTGAATCCAGCGATTCCGGCGAAGCTGGAACAGATCATTATTCGAGCCTCCGCGAAAGAACCGGATAGGCGTTATTCAGATACCGCAAAATTGTGTTTGGATTTGAAGAATGCCAAAAAGCGAATTGAGCCAAGAGGCGCGAGACAGTGGTGGATGTTTGCAGTCGCGGCTCTTGTGCTTGCGGGAATTGTCGCTATTCTGACTTTTTTGACGCAGCCAGCGAAGCAAATGGGCCTGCCAAAAGTGAAACAACGGCCACTGACCATTAATTCCCCTGAGAACGCTGTGGGCACCGGCGCGATCTCCCCGGACGGCAAGAGCTTGGTGTATACGGATTCGCGAGGACTCCGTCTCAGATCGATGTCCACTGGCGAGACGCGCAACATTCCTCTGGTGGATGGTCTTAGAGATGAAAACGTGAAATGGGGTGAAGCCATTTCGTGGTTTCCCGATAGTTCCAGTTTCCTTGTCAATATCAAGCACCGCGCAAGCGCACGCGATGCGTTCGGGTCCGAGGGTTCCAGCGTTTGGGCTTTCTCGCTCAGCAATACAGCGCCACACAAACTTCGTGATAACGCGTATGCGTGCAGCCCTTCGCCGGATGGCTCTCTAATCTCTTTTCAAGCAAACAAGGGTAGGCGCGGCGATCGCGAGATTTGGGTGATGGGCCGCGATGGAGAGAATGCACGCAAGTTGTATGGAGCGGATGAGGATGGCTCGTTGGACTGTGGTGTCTGGTCGCCGCACGGGAAGCGGATGCTATACGTGGAGAACGACAAACGCGGTGCACGCTTTGTGACTCGCAATCTAGAAGGCGGCACACCAACTGTCGTCCTTGAAGGTGCGGAACAGATACCCGATGTTAATTGGCTTTCTGATGGACGCCTCATCTATTCAAAATTGGAGCCGGCAGTCATAGGTGACGCCAATTGTAATTTCTGGGAAATGCAGCTGGATGAAGAGACCGGGAAATCCGTAGGAAATGCAAGACAACTGACTAGCTGGTCCGGGTACTGCATGAGCGACTCGAGCGTAACCGCAGACAATAAGATATTTACGTTTCTCAGGTGGACAAACCACTTTACAACCTACCTCGCAACACTCGACGAAGGTGGCACTCACATCGCCTACTCAAGGCGTTTCACCTTGAGTGAGACTACCGACCAGCCGCTCGATTGGAGCCCGGATGGTAGCACTTTGATTCTTTATTCCAACCGTTCTGGGTCGAACGGAATCTACAAACAATCGTTGGACGACGATAATCCACACCTACTGGTTTCTTCGAAAATCCAAAACGAAGCTCGCGCGACTCCAGACGGGAAGTGGGTCCTCTACATCCCTGCGCCACAGCTTGGCACGCGAGATCCAACTCACCTGATGCGTGTACCGTTCGCCGGCGGAGAACCGGAAGCTATTGCGTCGGTCTTGCCCGATGCGCGGATACTCTGCGCAAGGCAACCCTCGCAGTTGTGTGCCATTGCTCAGCCAGACGTCAACCACAAACAGCTGATCCTTACGGCTATCAACTCTGAGAAAGGAACAGGCTCGGAGATCGCACGGCTTGATCTTGATCCCAATGAGAGCGGTTGGTTCGTGGATCTCTCTCCCGATGGCTCTCGCATTGCGGCCCTGACGAGTCCGGCAGGCCCGATCTCAGTTCTGTCATTGGGTCATAAAACGATCGCTGCAATTCACGTGAAAAAGTGGACGAACTTACACGCCATCCACTGGGCTGGTGACGGCAAGGGATTGTTCGTTGGAACTGGTTCGGGACCTGGAACTCTTCTTTATGTAGATCTTTTCGGTAATGCAAAGATATTGTGGGAACACGCCTCGCCCTTGCTTTCGAGCCCATCCCCCGATGGTCGTCATCTCGCAATCGCCGATCACACGATGGATCGCAACTTGTGGACAATGGAGAATTTCTAATGCCTTAATCTCTTTTCTGGGAATAGGGGGCCTCGAAAAGAAGCCGGGTGGCCTCGCCACGGATTAGGCAAGCATTTTAGCCAGGGAAATCGCGAGCACTGACCGGCGCTTTGAGCCTCGCACGGCTTGGGGAGGAGTTGCGGATGTGCGTGCCCGCGCTATTGTGCTTGCGCGTCAACTCCTCCCCAAGGGATTGAGATATCTGCGGCAGCCACATCATCCGACGCTTGAAGTCTGCGACGAATCGCGGCGAATCTCTTCACAGAGTCATCCACGAAGAGCTTGATCTTGTGAGCGATGACGACCTTCTCTGCAGTCATGAGGCGTACACCGCAACGTTCTACGGTCAGCCAGAAGTCGCCAAGAAGAATCCCGCCAAGATATTTCTTTCGGTAGTGTGACAGGGCGGTGCAACTGATAGGAAATCGGCGGCATGGATAGCGCCGTACAGCACTGTTGGGGAGCCAGAAGGAACGGTTATGGAAATGCGAAATCGCCTGGAGGCAATGCTAGAGCATTAGGACGTCAAGTTGGCCCGCACACGGCGGGGACAACTAGCGCGACTGCTGGAGGATCTGCCACAATGGGACAGGGGAAAGGGTCTACGTCGCTCTTTCACCAAGAAAATCAGAAAGAAACACGTCCATGAAACTCATTATGATTTTGGCTCTACTCGCGCTTACGTCGGGAGTGCAAGCCCAGAAAAAGACATCCGAGGAAGGCTCTGGCAAGCCCCATTGCGAAATGATGAAACGAGGCGAGAAGGGCATGGGGTTCTCACAGCAGACTACAACTCACCATTTCCAATTGCTTGCGGACGGCGGCGCGATCGAAATAGAGACGAATGACCCGAAGGACAGCGGTACCCGAGATCAGATCCGCCAACATCTCTCGCACATCGCGACAATGTTTTCAGCTGGCAACTTCGACATTCCAATGTTCATTCATGACCAGACGCCACCGGGCGTGCCAACGATGACGGAACTGCGCGATCAAATTCACTATGACTTTGAGACGATGGACTCGGGAGGCAGGGTCCGAATTCACACGACCAATGCGCGGGCCGTGGAGGCTGTCCACGAATTTCTTCGATTTCAGATTACCCAGCACCAAACGGGTGATCCTATGAGCCCGCCGGACAGCTCAGCTAAGTAATGCTGAAAGACCTCGGGGCTCCTCTGATTGCGTGGAAAGTGCATCCAGCGTTTGTGATGGTCGTCGTCGTGGCCGCGGGAACCGCCGAGCGCCTTCCTCAAAGCTGGGAATTCACCGGTTCATTCGATTCTGCATAGGCAGTAAAGAAACCGCTGGACCGCGCCAAACGGTGTGTGGTGCATTTCCTCGCGGCTATCTAGTACTACTGTGTTATAAACTGGATACCTTGAGCTGAAAAACCACCCGGTCTGCCATTCTTTAATGTTAAGTTGCCGGTCATGAGCGCCCATTCTGTTGCGCCAGGCGCCCAGCAAAAACGCTTCGCGGCCTTTCTGAATCGCCTGGCGCAAGCCGCGGGGCACCTGGATCGCGTGGTCCCTCTGAAGTCCTATTGCACCGGCTTGCTGCTTCCCGGGGAACGCAAGAGTGTGGAACCGATGGCGGCCCGCCTCTGTCCCGACAAGGTGCGTCAGACCCATCAGTCCTTACACCATGTCGTGGCTCACGCGCCCTGGAGGGATGAGAACATCTTGGAGGCGGTGCGCCAGTACGCCTTACCCGCCATGCAGAAGCAAGGACCGATCGAAGCCTGGATCGTCGATGACACCGGGTTGGTGAAGAAGGGGACGCATTCGGTAGGAGTGACCCGACAGTATTGTGGGCAGGTGGGCAAGCAAGAGAACTGCCGGGTGGCGGTGAGTTTGTCGGTCAGCACCCGAGAGGTGAGTTTGCCGATTGCCTGGCGTCTCTACTTACCCGAAGTGTGGGTTCACGATAAGAAGCGGAGGAAGGCCACGGGCATACCGCGGGAAATCCGTTTTCAAACCAAGCCGGAAATTGCTTTGCAACAAATTCGCACTGCCCTGGACCGAGAGATCCCCACCGCTCCGGTACTGACGGACGCCGCCTATGGCAACGACACCGGATTTCGCGATGGCATCACCGAATTAGGTTTGCTGTACGTAGTGGGTATCCAGTCGTCGGTGAGCGTATGGAAACCAGGCCAGGCACCGCTAGCCAAACGGAAGTGGAAAGGAATCGGACGCCCCACCAAGCTGCTACGCCGCGATGGCCAGCACAACCCGCTTGCGGTGCGCGAGTTGGCGATGAGCCTGCCTTCCTCCGCCTGGAAGATGGTGCGCTGGCGGCAAGGAACTCGTAAGCCCCTGCGTTCCCGGTTTGCGGCCCTGCGCCTTCGTCCCGCACACCGCGACTACGAGAGCAGCGAGCCCCGTCCGCAAGAGTGGCTGCTGATGGAGTGGCCGAAAGCGGAAGCCGAACCGACCAAGTACTGGTTATCGACTTTGCCCGTCGACACCCCGCTTGCCGATCTGGTGCGCTTGGCCAAGCAGCGCTGGATCATCGAGCGTGATTACGAAGAACTGAAGCAAGAACTCGGCCTGGGCCATTATGAAGGACGGGGCTGGCGCGGCTTTCACCATCACGCGACTCTCTGTATTGCGGCTTATGGGTTCCTGGTGGCCGAACGGAGCCGTTTTTCCCCCTCCGCTCGCGCCGGTCAAGTGGACGTACCCGTCGCCGAAATGCCGCTCAAGTTCCGCCCTCGGGGTTCGCCCAGTGCGCGCGGAGCGGCATAACCCCTGGTCCATTGCTACGCTTCGACAAACCATCGCACGAGTTCTGCTCCGGCAACTCTCGGGTTGTCCTTTTTGTGGAGCTCCTTTTTTATAACACAGTAGTACTAGCAGGCGAAACCGCACGCCGAACTGTTGGTGTAACGACTCCGCATCGTAGCGAACAACCTCCAGGCCGCTGCACTTGGCTGGTCCTTCCGGCCCGAAAGTGCTGACGATCACGCTGCCTCCAGGCTTCACAGCGCGCGCGACTTGGCGGACGTAAGCGACACGGTCGCTCGGTGAGGTAAGGAAATGAAAGACCGCACGGTCATGCTGACCCAAAACCCAAAAACTGACACAGAGGAGATTAGAGGTAAGCTGGGGCAGAAGTCCGGGAGAGGAGACGAGGACGATGCCCAAGAAGGCTCATACGGAAGAGCAGATCGTGGCGGTACTGCGGCAGGTGCAAGCGGGAGCGCGAGTAGACGAGGTTTGCCGCAAGGTGGGGATCAGCCAGGCGACGTACTATCTGTGGAAACGGAAGTATACCGGGGTGGGAGTAAGCGAGTTGCGTGAGCTGCGGCAGTTGCGGGAAGAGGTGGGACGGCTGAAGCGGCTGGTGGCGGACCTGAGCCTGGATCGGCAGATGCTGCAGGAGATTGTCTCAAAAAAGCTGTAAGGCCTCGTGCGCGTCGGAAGTTGGCGCGCTGGGCGCAGGAGGCCTACCGGATCAGCGAGCGGCATGCGGCGAGGCTGGTGCAGCTGGCGATCGGGACGCTGCGCTACCAGAGCCGGAAAGTGTTTGATGAAGTGTTGCGCCATCGTCTGCGGGAGATGGCGGGAACGCACGTGCGCTACGGCTATGGCCGGTTGACGGTGTTGCTGCGGCGCGAAGGCTGGCATGTGAATGCCAAGCGCATCTATCGACTGTACCGGGAGGAAGGCTTGATTGTACGAACGAAACAGCGACGGAAGATGGCGCGACGACGGCCCGTGCCAACCGGCGTAGCTGTGCGACCGAACCACTGCTGGAGCATGGATTTTGGTGCGCCATGACGGCGAGGAGGATGCGATGGGTTAGATCAAGTCTTCTGAGCTTCTGGCTTTTGACCGGCTGCTGCAATGCAGCCCCGCTCAGGAAAGAGCCCGAGCGGAAGGGGACCGTCCAACGTGCACCGTGTTCCGACGTTGCGCTAGAAAAGCTGATGGTCTGAACTGTACCAGGCACCGCCATCATCGGTGCGCTGGGCTACCGCACATCTTAGGGTGAGACAACGAAGCGTGCGCAGGAAGCCTCTGTCTTGAAACGCTCAACGCTCCCGCACTGGCCAGATGGGGCTGGGAGTCTATGCGATCTGAACTGGTGGGGCGCGAAGTTCTCCACTGGTGGGTCCGAATAGCGGACTCAGCGACGGCATCCTCTTTTTTATAGGCGGTCGCTCCGTATCGCCAGGGGTAAAGCATGCCACCTATGAGATGAAGGTCGAGAGCTGGAACATGGGAACCCTGATCAACTGCCCGGCAACGGAGCCGGGCTAGCCACGGAGACGGGAGATGGTTGGTCAAGGGGACGGAGCCCGCGTAGTAGTCCGGGAACGGGAAAGCCGTTCACATGGCGAAGGCGGGCAAGGAACCGACAGAGTTGTGAAGACGGAGGAACCATCCATGGACTTGGATGATCAGGCCGATGAGGTCTGGCTCCTCAGCGTGCAACGCAAACTCTATCAGTGGAGCAGGGCTCATCCTGAAGATAGCTACCGTGACTTATGGAACTGGATCGCAGACCTCCGCAACTTACGGTGTGCCTGGCGGAAGATCGCTCTGAACAAAGGGCGTCGTACCGCTGGGGTTGACGGGATGACAGTCGCGGGTATCCGCGCGGGAATGGGTAGCGAGCTGTTCTTAAAACAACTCCAAAGCGACCTGAAGAGGGGACGGTATCAGCCGAGTCCTTCACGACGGAAGCTTATCCCAAAACCGCGTCAGCCGGGGAAGTTCCGACCCCTCGGTATCCCGACAGTGCGTGACCGTGTGGTGCAATGCGCGGTCAAGAATGTTCTGGAACCGATCTTCGAGGCAGGCTTCTGGCATGTGTCGTACGGGTTCCGACCCGGACGAAGCTGCCAGGGCGCCTTGGAGCATATCCGCATCAGCATGCGACCGCGAGCAAAGGCGGAAGATGGCCGGCGCCAGCGGACTCCCTATCAATGGGTCATCGAAGGAGACATCAAGGGTTGTTTCGACAACATCGATCATCACCGGCTGATGGAGCGAGTTCGCGCTCGTGTCACAGACGGCAAGCTGACGAGATTGATCGCACAGTTCTTGAAAGCCGGAGTTCTGGCGGACGGCTTCCTGCTGCCGACGGACAAAGGCACTCCGCAGGGCGGGGTGATCTCACCGCTGCTCGCCAACATCGCCCTCGGCATCATCGAGGAGCGGTATGAGCGATGGGTACATCATCGCCGGAAGATCCAGGCTCGCCGCAAAAGCGATGCTATAACGGCGGCAAGTTGGGCACGCATGACAGACCGCAAAGCTGGACGGGTCGTGTTCTTCCCGATCAGATATGCTGACGACTTCGTGGTTCTCGTCTCGGGCACCCGCGAGCAAGCCGAACAAGAAAAGGCCGAGCTGGCGAAGTACCTGCACCAGGCCATGTGTCTGGAGCTGTCAATCGAAAAGACACATGTTGTCGATCTGACCGAGGGATTTCAGTTCCTGGGTCACCGGGTGCGCTATAAATGGCATCCCCGGTTCGGTTATATGCCGAGACTCGAAATCCCGACCAGCAAACGGGCGGATCTTCGGTACACGGTGAAGCAGATGACCGGCCGCACCAGCGGTTGGTCATTAGCTCACCTTCTCCAGAAACTCAATCCGATCCTGCGGGGATGGGGGAACTACTATCGCTTCTGCACCGGCGCAAGCCGTCAGTTCGCGACTCTCGACTTCTATGTCGGAGATCGCATCTGGCGTTGGCTGATGAAGAAGCATGGTCACCTGCATCGTAAGCGGACCCGGCTTGTGCGGTTGCCGAGTCTTCTGCGCCCCACGCGTAAGGTCTGGCGGGAAGGTAACGTCGAACAGTTCCTTCTCTCCATGCTGCATGTGGAGCGGTTCCGCCGAGGATGGATGCGTACTCCTGGCTACATCGGTGTTCCCGGAGAGCCGGATGCATAACGAAAGGTGCACGTTCGGTTCGGAGGGCGGGCATCAGAATCCCACGGCGGTACCGCCGCAGGGCGCTGATGCTCGACCCTACTGAGCGATAAGTTGGCGGACGGGCGATCGTTCCGCATTCTGACGGTGGTCGATCAGTTCACGCGGGAGTGCGTTAAGTTGGAAGCCGATCGCTCGATGACGGGGATGAAGGTAGTCCAGGCACTGGAACGTGCCCAGCAGGAACGAGGCAGCCTGCCGAAAAGCATCACGGTGGACAACGGTAGTGAGTTCTGTAGTCGTGCGCTGGAAGCCTGGGCCATGAGCCACGAAGTGCAGTTGTGCTTCATTCGGCCCGGCCGTCCGGTGGAGAACGGATTCATCGAGAGTTTCAACGGCAGGTTGCGCGACGAGTGTTTGAACGTGGAATGGTTCACGTCGCTGGACGACGCGCGGCAGAAGCTGGCGAAGTTTCGCGAGCACTACAATCAGCAGCGTCCGCATAGCGCGTTGGCGGATCGGACGCCCGCAGCATTCGCGGCGCTACACCGAGGAAAAGCTAGTACATCGATGGGGCGCGCACTCCAGAGTCTCTTGATTGAGCCTCTGGAGTGCGCGAAACCCGCGTCAATCGAGGAGAAAAGGACTTACACTGCCCCAAACCTCTAATCTCGTTTGTGACAGAAAATGGGAGCGGGTCAGCAGAAAGTTGTCGTATTCTTACGTGAACGAAAGCAGGGGGCAGGTCAATGCCACACATCGTAAGCAGACGGCTCCAGTGGATCCTTAGTGATATCGGCGACAAGCCAATGGACACGCTCAGAAGCCGTTCCTAGTCGTTTCTTGTTCGCGTCGATGGCGGTTTGGGAAATATCGAGGACCGTGATGTTCGAGTATCTACGGGCGAGAAGGTCGTCGACCAGCGTGGATTCACCGCCGCCGACGTCAATGACCGAAGCATCGGCGTCAGCACCGGCCTTTTCTATCAGATGGAGTGAAGTCTCAAGGTGCGGACGGTACCAACTGACTGCATTCGGAGCTTTCTCTGTGTAGATCTTTTCCCAATGGGTTTGTGCATCCATACCAGCCAAGGCCCCTGTATTGATGGACTCTGCTTATGATAGGCCTGTCATAGACATGGCGGAACTGAAATCTCTCTTGCCGATGTCAGACAATCACGTTCTCCCTTCACTTCGATGGCGGCTGAATTCTCCGCATGCAAGTCTAGGACTGGAGGTGGCAGTCCGCCCTAGAATGTATGAAGGAATGAAGGAAAGGAGCAAGCCATGAAGTTGAACATAAAGGGTCTGGCTTTGGCGTCGGGAATCCTGTGGGGATTGGCGATGCTGGGCATGGGTCTGGCGAACTTGATCTGGAGCGGCTATGGTCAGCAATTTCTCCAAACAATGTCATCGGTCTACTTCGGCTACCATGCTACTCGGAGCATCGCAGAAGTTATCGTCGGGACTCTCTACGGAGCCGTAGACGGTCTCATCGCTGGCGCCATTTTCGCTTGGCTCTACAATCATTTTGCTAAGCCGAGCATCTAGCGACCCTTCCCGAAGGGCGACGCTGCTAAGATTCGAGTGTGAGCGTGCGTGAGCCAACGGACCGTTACCTCTCGCCCGAACAGGCCAAGCGTTTCTATGACCGCCTCGGCTCAGCGCAAGACTGGCAAGGTTTCTACGAAAATCCCGCCGTCAATGAACTGATTGCGCATGCCGCGTTCGACTCAGCGCACTCGGTATTCGAGTTCGGTTGTGGAACGGGCGCGTTAGCCGCTCGCCTGTTGCAGGATCACTTGCCAGCACATGCTCGCTACCTTGGGCTGGACATCAGCGGCACAATGGTCTCGCTTGCGCGGGAGCGTTTGAAGCCGTGGTCAGAACGCGCTCGTGTGGATCAAAGCGACGGCACTCCCTGCATCACTCAGCCTGAACACAGCTTTGACCGTTTCGTTTCGACCTACGTGTTCGACCTTCTGGCTCCCGACTTCGTACATCGACTTTTGTCGGAGGCTCACCGCGTGCTCGCGCCCGGAGGCAAGCTTTGTCTGGTAAGCATGACCTTCGGTGCGTCTCCCCTCTCCCGTGCGGTCTGCTGGGGCTGGCAACGCCTGTGGCGGCTCAGTCCGGGTATCGTGGGCGGGTGCCATCCTGTCGAATTGTGCGACTATGCGTCATCCAACGACTGGAGTCTCGTTAACCGAGCTACTTTGACAAGCTGGGGCATCAGTTCGGAAGTCGTTATAGCCTCAACGAGGTAGTAGGCAAGGAAGCCTCTGCCCAAGTCCCTGTGCTTTGGATCACAGCCTCTCTGCTCCTCAAGTTCAGGACAAGTTGTTCCCTGAACGATGCAGGCGTAGGAGCGACTCGTTTTGGTTCGCCCAGCTAGGCGAGACTCACCCGACTTCGAGTGCTTCGCAAGCACCGGCGTAAACGCACCGGGGACAATGTTTCCAAATTTCCCTGGATGTTGACTCGACAGAAGCCGACCTCACAGGACTGATGTCCTCGAAGCCCGTTTGGAGGCAGCAACTTCGGCGCTGAATCACGACGGGATCTGACTCACATTCCGGGAAGCTTGGTTCCGGCCTCGACTTCCTGGCTGGCAAGTGGGAAGGACTCTTGATCGTCACTGTTCGGGTTTGGGAAGGTCGAACATGTAAAGATTGCAGTTTTCATTGGTGGCGAACAGCGAGTCGTGGTAAACAACCGGTGTCTCAAAGAACAGCCCTTTAGGGCCGGGCTTGAACTTCCACAGCAGACTGCCGGACTGCTGATCGAATGCGTCCAATTCCCCCGCTACAATCCAATTGGCTTGATACATGACGTTTCCGTGAAAGACGAACCCACCCCGGTCGAATGTCGGCAGTCTGTTGCTTTGCCACAGCTCCCGGCCGGTTGCCGCCTCGACGGCCAGCACCATTCCATCGGCTGCGTGGAGATAGAGGATTCCGTCCTGATAGGCCAGCAACTCGCCTCCCAGCGCCTGAAACTGCCTTGTCTCCGGGTCCAACACAACTGAGATCCACTCTCGTGGCTGCTCCGAAACCTCCGAATTGAATAAGAGTTTCCCCTCGATTGCGCGTGGGGCTGCGACTTTGCGGAATTGAGGAAACGTGGACAGGAGGGCACCGTTCTTCTGGCTCACTTCGTAAAGGCGGGTATCATCCACGTAGTACAGCGATGCTCCCAATGCGACCGGGCCAAATAACATGTTCTTGGCGCGGATGAGCCAGACTTGATTTCCGGTGAGTGCGTCGAGGGCTTCGATAACGTTTGATCCGCTCGCGAAAAGCTTGCCATTTTCAACCACGAGAAACCGGGGCCCTCCCGCATGTCGCCACGCCAGCGTGCCGTCTTTCGTGTTGAGTGCGAGCAGCGAATCTCCCGTTCCCACATATACGGTGGTTGTCGTGACGAGCACTTCACTAAGGAAATAGACCCTTGTGGGATATTTCCAGAGTACTTTGCGGGTCCCGAGATCGATCGCGTAAAGGCTCGTTTCTCTATCGTAAAAATAGCCTCCGCCGACGTAGAGCACGTTATCCAGGATGACAGGCTTTGTCATCGAGCACCAGCCGTGCCAAAAGCGCAGATGGAAAGTCGAGAAGGTCCAGTCCGGCTCCCTGCCGCGGTTCCCCCGCGAGCAGGAACACAATAACGCCAGGGCGACAAGGAGTACGATTCGTGTGTGAACCCCTTGTCGACGGATGTTTAGTCCGTGTCTGTGGGAAGACGGAACTTTGCGCAATCTGAATCTCGAATTCAAGTCAAGTGGCAAGGGAGACTGTCGCCTCCGTTCTTCCTTTTGAAAACCGAATCTCGCCCATCGGCATGAGCCGCGAGTCATCGCGGATCTTGAACAAAAGGGTCGGCCGTGTACGACACTCCCACAGATACGCCACACGGCTGGGGATCGGTAGTGTTCCGAAATGTCAGAGGAACGGTTTGCCCACACGGAAGCTGGTTGTAGTTCGGCGGAAGGTTGCAGCAGCAAGCCTGAACATCGAAGTGCAGATGGGGGCTTGCAGTCCCCGAACTCCCGCTAGATGCGATCACTTCGCCCTGTGCAACAGCGTCTCCTTGATTCACAAGGGTCCCGTTGTGGGCAAGGTGAATATACCTACCCATACTCCCGTCCGCATGCCGTATGAAAACAAAATTCTCGTGCAGGTCTTGGGGATCCGAGTCCAGAAAATTACTCCGCACCGCAACAACCGTACCGGCTCGGGCGGCCGTGACTGTCGCCCCCAGAGGTAGCGCGAAGTCAATTGCATACAGGCCAACGCCGCCGTTTTCCTTGCGATAGTGCCCCGTCGTGAGGATCACTTCATAGGACTCACCCACCTGGTAGGGCAGCACGTAAAGCGAGGTTGCGGGCGCGGGATAGAGACTGCAATCTACTTGTGGAGGTGGTGTGGAACTGCCTCCTCCCCCGCATCCTTGCGGGAGAAGCATCAAGAGCATAACGACAACCAGTAGCCCTCTTCCCAGCAATCGGCTCACGTCAAATCTCCACTCTCGTGCATGCAAACGCAATTCTTCCGCTACTTCTTTCGGATATAGGTCAAATCGTATTGAACCTTCCACGTTCGTCCTTCATCTGTCGATGCTTCGCTTAGCTGTCTCACCCTGTCAGGGCCGAGCTTGAAGAACTGCAGGTGACGCCTGAGTTTCGAGCTGTCTGCTGCTGGGATATCTTCGGTCCAGTAGTCCATGACACCCTGCTGGAGACGGCCGAAGAAGAAGACTGTTCCCCCGCGGGCGTCTACCCAGGTTTGCTCCCAGCGCTGTTTTGCCGAGTTGAAGAGGTTGAAACTCTTGCCCACGTCTCCGCCGCGGCCAGTCCAGTTTTCCAGCAGGACACAATCCCCCAGGATTAAATCAACCTGGCTGGTGCCAGCCGGCGTTTCTCCTCGGGTCGTTACCACATCCCAACTGCCGACCCAAAAATCAAATTGCCGATTCTCTGGCGTATACGCGCCATGGTTTCTGGTTCTTCTTCGCATGCTCAAGCGCTCCGACAAAACGCGGGTCTTCGCGCAAGACAGCCAGTTCGGCATCAGAAGTCAGACGATCCACTTGTGTGAATCCTGCCTCCAATGCCTTGTCGAGCCGCTCAAACGCGCGGTTGTTGTCGTTCATGGTCGCGTACAGCAGCGTCAATTCGAAATCCACCAGAGACGATGGAAGACCCTTCGCGGCGCCCGCCTCAAGTGCCTCCTTGGCGCCGGCGTATTCCCCCGTCCGGCGAAGGCAGACCGCAAGGCGGTACCACACATGCGTATCGTCCGGCCTGTCGTGGGCGATCTTGCGGTAACCGTCCGCCGCCTTGGCCCACTCCTGCGCTTGATAGGCCTTGTCAGCTCGTTGCTCCAGCGAAAGGGGAGCGGCCATCGTAGCCTGCCGGCAAACTGCTGGAGTCGCGGCCATTGGCAACCCGACCAACACCCACAGAGTTGGATAGATCCAACACCTCATCCCTTCATAGCCTCCCCGAGTGCGTTGTGACTTTGGGTCGCCCTGCGCCTCACTTCCGTGTAAGCAGCGTGAGAAGGTTCCTCTGCAGGTCGTCGTATCCCGGTCCATCCTGGTTTGAAATAAGAATCATTGCCGTTCCGAGTTCCGGAAAACTGCGGTAGACAAAATTGGTTCCCGGCCCCATACCTCCATGACCAATGCTCCGCAATCCATTCACGTTTTCGACAAAGAAGCCATAGCCATAATTGAGATCCGGATTCACCTCGGGATTCAGTGCGACTCTTGGAATCAGCAAGGCTTCGGTCATACGCTGGCTGACGATGCGATGGCCCAACAGGGCGTTGTTGAATTGCAGCATGTCGCGAACGGTCGTGTAGCAACCTCCTGCCGAATTCCCCCGTAGCCCGAGGGGACGACGCGCCACCTCCCGGAGTCCTCTTTCTCGTAATTCCTGGCAATCGGATCCGAGGTGTCGCGCAGGTAATAATCCGTGTTCATCATGCCAGCAGGTTGAAGGACATCACGCTTTACATAGTCGAAGAAGTCTGTGCCGGAGACTTTCTCCACCACCAGACCGAGGACAAGGTAGCCTGAGTTGCTGTAGTGCGTGGCAGCGCCATGTTCAAAAAGCTGTGGCTTTGAGACCACGTAAGGAAGCGTTTGCCGAAGCGATCGGATGTTCCCCCAGTTCTTCTCGTAGTCCTCATCCCAATAGTCTCCGAGTCCGGAAGAATGGGTCAGCAACTCTGCCAATGTAACCTTGGCAGCAAAGACCTTATCCGGATAGTCGGGCAGGTATTGAATCAGGTGATCTTCAAGGCGCAACTTACCCTGCTGCGCCAGCTGTGCGATGGCTACGGCGGTAAACATCTTGCCTCCGGATGCCATATTCATGGGTGTATCCAGTTTCAGAGGAAGTTGGTGTTGGCGATCCGCTACACCGATTGCCTGCTCAAAGATGGGTTTGCCTTGTCTCGCGATGAGCACTTGACCCGAAAACCCGTAATCACGGTTGAGGTTTGTAATGTATTCACCGAGCCACTTCAGTGTCGCCGGGTTGTCCATGGAACCCCGCGGAAGCTCAACCGGTTCTGTAGCCTCTCCAATGAACAAGCGGAGGGTTTTTCGAGGGGGAGTTTTTGACAGGCCTAGCTGAACGTCGACCCAGGCCTTGTCCGATTTCTGGCGGGCGAAGATGTGTACCACCCATCGGGTTGCGTCCACATCAATGTGGTGAACCTCCAGGCCGCCCGTCCTCCCTCGCAGCGAATGAAAAAGCGCAACCTGTCGGTCGAAGGATGGCTGTCGCAGTGCATCGGCTGCAAACAAATCTGGAATAACACGCCTTAGAGCCTCGTCATCGAATCCATTGATAGCCGCCGCAAAGGTTTCACCAATGCTCTGGGGCAAAAGGGCGGTTTCTGGCGCAGCCGCAATCCACAACAGCAATAAGACCAGAGCTTTGTACACGAAGGAATGCCTCCTTGAAACAGGTGGAGCTGGCCTAAGCTGTGGCCGGGTTAATAAGCAAGTGCCGTATACGAATGTCCCGCCTGCAATCCCATGGGATTAGCCGTGGTATTGCTAAAGGTGACTGGAAGAGTTCCGCAGTCCACCGGCTCGGAGCAGTGTGTCAGGTGAAAGTGCAGGTGGCGGAATCCCCCGGTATTGCCCGTGTTTCCACTGGTCCCGACGATGTCTCCTACCACAACCGAATCGCCCGCCTGGACCAGCACAGTACTCAGGTGCGAGTAGGCGGTAATATTTCCGTCGGCATGCTGGATTTTCACGTAGTTTTCGTGCCCGGGAGTGATGTCGCCGTCGACAAACCCCGTCCTGGTTTCGAACACCGTCCCATCCCTGGCCGCACTTACCGGCGTTCCAATCTCCATGTCGAAGTCGTAACTGTACTTGTAGGCGCCGCTGTGGCCTCCGCCCGAGCAGTTGCCCTGGGCCACGGTGTAGGTGGTTCCGACCGGGTACGGCAACACATACGGCGACGTTTGCCAGTCAGGGTAGCCGGTACAGGTTTCTCGCACCCTGCTCCCACCGCCACAGTTCATGAGGCACACTGCCAGGGCCGCGACCCAATGAGCTCGTTTCATTAATCACGTCCGTCCGACTCGATCACTCCGTACACGCGCATCGTTGCTTCTTGTGCCATATTCGCTAGCAAAGCTCAAGCTAAACGGCCTCACCAGCAAGGACGACTGCTCCCGCCTCCCCGGCTAAAACTCCACCGCAATACCCGCCGACGGCAGGATTGGGAACTGCTTCTCAAAACTAAGCCGCACCTGGCCCGTGGCAGGATCGAGACCCTTGAAGTCGTCAAAGCGCGCGTTCTCGCGATTGAGCGCATTGATGACCTCGGTAAACAGTGTCATCTGCCGCTTGCGATAGGTGAAGGACTTGTTCAGCCGAAAATCGAATCGCTGATAATAGGGCAGGCGCAGCAGGTTACGGAAAGAGGACAGGAAGAACTCCGGACCTGCCTGCCGATAGAAGCCACTCAGCGGGAAGCCGCTCCCGTAAGTCCATTTCGCGCTCAGATTGAGCGTGGGCCGCAGCCGGTAGCTGACGAACGCATTTACCGTGTGACGCTGATCGTAGTCCGACGGAAAAGCACTCCCGAGGATGCGATCTCGCAGGCGGGCGACGCCGTAGGTGTATGCGATCCAGCCGGTGACTCCATTGGCCGTCCTTCGCTGTATCATCACCTGGACACCCCGGGCATAGCCACGCAATGAATTTTCAATCGGAGCATCGGACGATGGCGGGTAGATCACTCCATCCAAAATTCGGGGTTCGAGCAAAGGAACGAAAAGCAAATCACGGTCTTCGCGGTCGTAAACCTCCAGCCGAAAGTCAGTCCACTGGCCCACCCGGTTGTCGAGCGAAATGTCGGCGTGGGATGCTCGCTCCGGGAGCAGTGACTTCCGGCCGAAGACAGAGAAAGACTGGTTGAGCTCTGGGAACTGCAGCGACTGACTCCACGCCATATTGACCGCGGTCGAGCCGCGGAGCCGGAAGCTAGCCGAAGCACGCGGGGAAAAAGCCCCCACTCCATCCAGACTTTGCCAGTCCCAACGGCCTCCAGCCGACAAGGACACACGGCAGGCGAACAGTTCCCACGATTGCTGGGCGTACGCACCCGCCAAGGTCGCATCGCCGGCAAAACGATCGTCGAGTGCCGCACCAAATGGCCGGATGATGGAAAACCCTGCGTCGTGCAGGCGGCGCGCCTCCCCTCCGAAGTCCAGGGTGTTCGCCTTTCTCCAGCTCCAAGTCGCACCCGAGTTTCCAATCCACTCGTGGTAGGAGTCGTCCGCAAGAGAGATCGCCTGCGAATTGCGGTTCCCGGCCTGCTCCCGCAAATATGCGAAGTGGGTCTTCAGCAAGAAGCGGTCGTTCGGAGTGTAGAGTGCTGCCAGGTTCGCGAGGGTGGAATGATAATCGCTCGTTACGATGGTATCCGGACCCTGGTCGCGCGTCTTGTTCAGCGACGAGTAGCCCTCCAGAATGCTTGCGGTGAGATTCCACTTTGGGGTCAGATCGTAGGTGAATCTCCCCTGGCCGTCTGTAAACCCGAACGCCTGACTGGAGTCGTCGGAAGTCAACCGCAGGATGTACTGCAGGTAACTCCTGCGCAAGCTCCCGAGCCACGATCCCTTCTTTGCTGACCCCACCGGGCCCTCGGCCAGAAAGCCTGCGTTCGATGCACTGGCGGTCGCCCGAAACGCCGTTTGACGCCGGCTGCCTTCGCGGGACCGCATAGCCAGTATGCCAGCCGTGCGATCCCCGTAAAGCACAGGTGGAGCGGACTCATAGAGTTCTACGCTGTCCAGAGTGTCACCGTTAAAAATGGTGACGCTGGGAGTGTTGCTGTCCAACTGCACCATATGAAAGGGCGCATGCAGGAGAATGTCGTCCAGGTACAGACCGATCCGCCGGTAACCCGCGCCGCGCAGCGAAAACTGGGAGCGGAAGTCATCGTCGGAGGTGACTCCGGGCAGGCCCTGCACCGCACGAAGAGGGTCGTCGGCAAGCACGCTGGCAAGGTTCTTGATCTCGTTCCCTTCCATGCGCAACTCGCCTGGGCTCCCGGTCATGATGTCCGAAGTTTGGGCCGTTACCTGGACAGACTCCGTGTTGGCAGCGGTGAAAGGATTCAAGATAACCTCGACCTCCAGGATTCCGCCCGCCGTCAGCAGCAACGGCTTCTTGACGAGCCAGTAACCGACAGTGGACACCTGCAAGTTGTATTCGCCGGGCGGTAAGGCGGCGAACCGAAAATTGCCGTGGGCATCCGTGATCGCCCGATGAGCGGTGTCGGCTAGCCTAACGTCAGCCCGGGCCAGGGGTTGTCTGGTGCCCGCCTCCACCACTTGGCCTTGGATCTCGCCCGCCCCGGTCCGCCCGCGCGCGGGAGCCCCGCCCGTCAGGGCTAAGAGCAAGATTGATCTTGAAATCCATGACCCAATCCTCACCCGCACCCCTCCCTGCGGTCTTCACGCCCACGCCCCAGTCGACGTGATCGCTCTCGACTTCCTTATCCAGGCTGTTGCCCCACCGCCAGCATAGGGAAACATCGACAGGGCACAATGTGCGCGCTATAATTTTTCTATAAAAATTCGCGCTCACCTTCTCAAGCCTGTGAAATCAAAGCGGATGAGCGGGTTGTTCCATCTCGAGCTCCCCGGCATGAGCCAACATTCAAACCAACCTCGATCCTTTGGTTTCGGGCCCTTTGAGCTGGACCTGGAAGAGGCCGAACTGCGGCGAGACGGCAAGGCGGTAACCCTGGCTCCGCAACCCACGCGAGTTCTGACCGCTTTGCTAGGCCATGCGGGACACGTGGTGACCCGCGACGAGTTGCGTCAGCAGGTTTGGGGAGACTCCACCTTTGTTGATTTCGAACACGGGCTGAATTCCTGCATCCGCCAGATCCGGGCGGCCCTCGGCGACGACGGTGAGGCCGAACGTTATATTCAGACCGTCCCGCGGCGGGGGTATAGGTTCGTTGCCCCAGTGGTCGAACGCCACAGTCCTGCAGTCCATCCAAGCCAGGCACTCCGAAACAATTCGCTCCTCCACTCTCCCAGGCCGCGATTGGCCTTGGTTTTGCTATCGGTAGGGCTGCTGCTGTTCGTTTGGTTCTATGTCATACCGACGAAGAAGAACTCTGTTTCCTCGGACCGCACCGCCAAAGTACAACTGGCGGTCCTTCCTTTTGAAAACCTGACCGGCGATCCTGAGCAGGAGTTTTTCAGCGACGGTCTGACCGAAGAGACGATCGCGCAGCTCGGCAATCTGCAACCAGAGCGCCTCAGCGTGATCGCGCGCACCTCCTCCATGAAGTACAAGCACACTTCCTTGGGAGTGGCCGAGATTGGAAGGCAACTGCGTGTGCAGTATGTGATCGAAGGCAGTGTGCGACGTGATGGCGACCGGGTGCGAATTACTGCCCATCTCATCCGCGTGAGTGATCAGACCCATCTGTGGTCCGAGGACTTCGACCGGGAGATGGCGGGCGTCCTGAGTGTGCAAACCGACGTGGCACGAAGCGTCGCCAGGGAGATCCATCTCCAGTTGACGCCCGAGCAGCAAGCCCGCGTGGTCAGCCTGCAGGGAAGAAACTCTACCGCTTACGAGTCCTACCTCAAAGGCCGCTACTACTGGAACAAGCGGAGCTTCGAAGGGGCCCACCGTGCCCTGGCCTATTTTCAGGAGGCAGTCGAGAAAGATCCGGACTACGCACCCGCGTACGTAGGTCTGTGTGATACGTACATCGTCGAACCCACCGCATATCTCGCGATGCCCGAGAAAGATGCCTATGAAAAGGCGCGCCGGGCGATTCAGCGGGCACTCGAAATCGACGACCGCGCCGCGGGAGGACACGCCGCCCTGGCCAGCATCCTATTTGAGGGCGATTGGGATTGGGCGGGAGCAGAGGTTGAATTTCGTCGGGCCATTGCGCTCGACCCGGGTGACGCCTCGGCCCACATGTGGTTCTCGCAATTTCTATCAGTCGCCGGCCGCCACCAAGAGGCTATCGCCGAAGCGAACCGCGCCCGCGAACTTGACCCCTTGTCCTTGATCGCCAATGTCAACCTCGGAATGCGTTACTACTTTGCGCGACAGTATGATCAGGCCGTTGAGAAGCTTCATTTCGCTCTTGAGCTGGATCCCAACATGTTGACTGCTTACGAACAGATCGCTCGGGTTTACGAAGAAGAAGGCATGTACGATGAGGTCGTCAGCATGTATAAATCGCAGCTCGCCCTGAACGATGCTGGCGAGAACGAAATCACCGCACTAGAAGATGCCTATGCAGCACAAGGGCGACAGGGCTTCTACCAGTGGCGTCTTCAATACTTGCAGAATGTTGCTTCGAAGTATCCTGTGGAGCCGATGATTTTTGCCCAGCACTTCGCCGCCGCAGGGAACAAACGCCAGGCTCTAGCCTGGCTGGAGCGGGCCTACAAATCACATGCAAACTGGCTGCCGTATTTCAAAGTAGATCCCGTCTATGATAATTTGCGCCACGCGCCGCGCTACGAGGCTATTCTCCGTGAGTTGGGTCTTCCACAGTAGCCGTTCACAGTCGAGGTAGCACTGATTTGCTTGGAACCTGACCCAGCCCAGAGTTCCGCGAAGCCCGTTTCTGAACAACGTCGTGTTTCGCCGACAGGTTCGCACGGGGTTTCACGTCAAGCATCGTACCGACACGTCCGTCTCTGAGCACGCTTGGATAGCAGAATATGTTCATCAGCAGAGCATCAGAACTTGTACATGCGTCCAGCTCTCGCCGGACTCCATCCTCGGGAGGCGGCAGAGACTTTCGACCATGCGGGTGGACCTTCTTCAAACGTCGTCGCCGGTTCGGATTCCTAAGTATGGCCTTGTAGGTCGAGGGCAGGAAATTCCCGTGACGCGAGTCGTCGTCGTAGTGCTCGAAACACACCGTCGGGGCCTGACCGTAGCTCAGACAGTGCGGCAGGTTGTTGTTTCGGGCATATTGCTCGGCTCGTTGGCTCAGTTCCCGACGGAGCGAGCCCGCCCAACTCACTCTCGCCTTTCGAACTGGCCCAGGTCCAGAATCGTCCGGGCTCAGCGCCATTTCCTCATCTGCTTCCATGCCTGAACGAGCTCCTGGATCGCTCTCGCGCTAGGGAACTGGCCGGGCCCGATGCGACAGACCATGGGTACGCTCTGGTAGAAATCCTGGACAGCCGTCTGACTCATCATCGAAAGGCGGCGTTGCAAATCTGCCAGATCTTTCCGGCTGAGCACCTCATCCGCAGGTCGGGGACGCCGGGCCTTGATCGAAGATAATATCATGGGCGAACACAAGACGAATATGAATCGGCTTGGCGAAAGGAACCAGGTGGGGTGGGACGCCTATGGGTTACGCCTGAACCCGGTCGATGAGTTCTATAAAAAGGGATGTCAAGAAAAAAGTTCTGCCTCGACCGGAGGCGAGATTTGTTTCTCGAGATCCAGCCCACTGAAATTGCGCTTCTCTGGAGAAGCTTGGCCGATTGCCCATGCTCATAAGTTTCCTGCGCGGATGGTGGCGATGCCATCGAGTTCGAAAGAGCGGCAAGCCAAACTGGTGCTCAAGGTCAACCATGGTTCTATCCGAGGCTCGTGGCCTATGGCTATTTCTGGTTATCCGAGGGGGCATAGCGTGTAATGTGTGACTCGGTGCCCAAGCACACGGGGCCGATCTCATTGACTGATACTCTCCTCGAACCGAGCATCTCCAGAACCCGACCGACCATCATCCGAGTGAACTCCTGAGATGGAAAGGCCTGTTCACCAGTGATGCTCAAGCTGCTTGCCGATGCAATTGTTGGGGGTCGAAACTCACTCCTTTCTTCCAGATGGTCAAAGTGATGGTGGCAATCTTTCGTGCCAGGGTAAGACGGGCCATCGTCGGCCGCATCCCTTTGGCAATCCGAGCAGCATAGAAATCGTGCAAGGGGCCAGGACGCGTGCTGGCAGAGATGGCAGCACTTTTGAAGAGACTCTTCAGATCTTTATTGTGATTGTCATTCAGACCGCGGACTGTGATGCGCTCGCGGTTGCGCTGCAGTTTGCCTCGCACACAGCGGTACTCGCCACTGTCGTGAGTCTCGACCGCGAAACCGCTGTAGGCCCACAGCTGTCGCTTGGTACGGAAGCGGTGGGGTGTCTGCAGCAAGGCCACCAGCAGGGCGGCGCGAATCGGACCGATGGAAGGAATCTGACGCAGTAACTTCACGGCAGGATGCTTGTGGCTTTCGAGTAGGAGTTCGCGTCGCGCTTGCAGACGCACCGGTTGCAGACTATCGAGTTGCTGATACAAACGCTCGGCTCGAACCCGAACTCCTGGTTCCACGATCTTGGCCAACCACTCGGCGTGATGCCGGGGAGCGTACACCGTCGTACCGCTACAGGGAATGCCCCAGCTGCGGTACAGGGCTTTGATCCGATTCATCACCCGCGTGACATCTTGGGTGAGGGTCAGATAGCTGCGCCCCAGCTCTTTTAAGGTGCGCACTCCATGCTCTCCGTGGTAGACCGGCTTCAGTTGGTTGGTGCGTAACAGCTCCGCCAGCTTGCGCGCGTCGATCCGGTCACTCTTGTTGCCATCTTTCAACAGGGCAGCCTTTCGCGGATCACAGACCACCAATCGGCTGACGTGGGGTTTCAGAAGATCGTGTAACCAGGCAGCGGACGTTCCTTCCTCGAAGGTCAGCGACAGAGTTCCCTGCAGTCCCTGGATGAACTCAACGATCGTGGCTGCTTTGGTCTCCAGCAGGCATTCCATGATCAGTTTGCCTTGAGCATCCATCACGGCAACCGAAATGGTGGCCTGATGAACGTCCATGCCGATATACTTCTCTTGACTCATAAAGGCGCTCCTTTTCGCTAGGTTGGTGGTGCGGACAATCACAACCTATCGCAAAAGTGGGCGCCTTTTTATATTGCGTGTAATTGATTCCATGACAATGTCGGCTCCGACGCCCGAGTAAAGTTGGTGGTGCCAACACCAACCAACAGGCTCGGGAGAAAGGAGCCGAACGATGATTATTATAGGTGTAGATTTTCACCCCGAGTTTCAACAAATTGCTTCGGTGGATACCGACGGCGGAGAGTTTCAGGAAAAACGTTTGGCGCATCCCGCGGAGGCGGAGCAGTTCTACCGCGATCTCGCGGCGCAGGGCAAGAAGGTGCGTGTGGGAAGGGAAGCCAGTGGGCACGCGCGCTGGTTCGAACGACTGCTAGCCGAGCTGCAGTTGGAGTTGTGGATCGGAGACGCAGCCCAGATACGCGCCAAGCGAGTCCGCAAACAGAAGACCGATCGGCAAGATGCGCAGCTGATTCTGAAACTCATGCTGAAGGATGACTTTCCGCAGATCTGGGTGCCGAGTTGGGAGAATCGGGATCTGCGGCAACTGCTCTGGCACCGGCATCGCATGGTGCAGGCGCGCACGCGCATCATGAACCAACTGCAGGCCGTAGCGCTGAACCAGGGACTGCGTTGCAAGAAGCGGTTATGGCGGGAGCGCGGACGACAGCAACTGGAATCGTTTCGCCTGGCTCCGTGGGCCAGCCGGCGACGGTGCGATCTGCTGGAGCTGCTGGATCGACTGAATCCGACCATCGCGGAGCTGAGCCAAGCGATCGAGCAAGAAGTGGAAAACTGTCCAGAGGCGAAGCGGTTGATGACCCATCCCGGCCCGGGTCCGTTGACCGCGTTGGCCTTCGTGCTGATCATCGGAAAGGCAGAGCGGTTTGAGTGTGGAAAGCAAATCGCGAGCTATCTGGGACTGGTGCCGTTGGAGGACTCGAGCGGCAACCGGCATCGACTGGGGCATATCACCAAACAAGGGAACTCTCTATTGCGCTTCTTGCTGGTGGAAGCAGCCCAGGTCACGGTACGGAGCCTGCCGGAATGGCGCAGCAAGTATTTTCACTTAGCCATGCGGCGAGGACGGAAGATCGCCAAGGTGGCGATGGCGCGGAGACTCGCCATTGGTTTGTACTGGATGTGGCGCCAGGGATGGGATTACGAGCAGGTGAAAAAGTTCGGTTCGCACGCGGGACAGCCCGGAAATCGCCATGGTGTGCAGTCGAACATCGAGTAATTGATTGCGGCGTCCCGCTCCCCTTTCACCGGGGGAGTCTGAAGTAGTAATCATGATCGCAGCTTGCGACCGAAGAGATGCATGGGTCGGGCCGAGTTCCCGACCTGAGACGATTACGATGCGAGCCGTGGTTGGATTGGCAGTTCTTCAACTAGAGCGAAATGGCGCTCTTATTCGAGTGCACGCCGCAGTGTGCTCGAAAACTACTTGACACCGCCGACATTGTCAGAGAGGCGATGTTTCGACATTCATGCTGGCAGACCAAAGAAGTCGTTCGTCGACCGTCAACCCGCCTTGGTCCGGCTTACCAGTAGGTAAAATGCAACTTGTCCAGGAAGACAGTATAAGGCGCTTGCTGGTAATTCCCGTCCATCTGGAAGTTGAGCGTAATGCCATTCCATCCGGCGGGAGCGGAATGTTGTCCGAAGTAACGGTTGACCGCCTCGGTGACGCCATTGAGCGTAATCGACTGGTAGAAGAGTCGGTTGTCCGAGGTCCGGTGTACTTGAATGACCACATGATTCCAGGAATTGTTTGCCGGATTGCAGGCAATCCCGGTGGCCACCCACCTATTGTTCAGGTTGTCCCAGATGTCCCATTCATGTCCGCCGGCGATGCGGCACTGGTTGCCAAAAATGAAAGCCTTTCCGTCGAAATATTGGCTGACGTCAAACTCCAGAACTTGTGACGCCGGCAGGTTGTCGGAAAAAAACGAGGCATCGTAAATGAAGTTCCTGAGTCTCGGGACCAGGGTTTCGTCGAGATCGGGCAGGCCCTGGGTGGAGCCCTGGCCAATGACAGGGTTGCTCCATAGGACGTCGGAATAAGGTACGGTGCCGCCGATGTCAAACTGGGTCGCGACGCCGGTCTGCGTCATGGCCCAGGTGACCTGTGGACTGCACGAGGAACAGATTTCGTAGGCTGGCGCCAGTTCGCCCCAGCCTTTCCATCCGCCACTGGCTTGAACGTTGTGCAGGGTAGCTCCGGCCGTTTGTCCGCTTGAAGACCCGACACTGGCGGGTGCGCTAAGGCTTCCTCCGCAGGAACCGAAAAACAAAACGGAGATGATCAAGCTGATGAGAACTGACCCTCGGAGAGTGCGTTTCTTGTCGTTCTGGCCGAGCACAGGCACACTCACAACGCCGACAGCGAACCCCAAAAAGACGTCCTCGTGTTGCTTCTTGGGCCAAGGACCGTGGCACGATGGCGGCACAAAACTGCGGGCCGCGCTGATGCGGTTGGCTGTTCCTGGAGAGAGGGTAGGGGTCGGCTTGATCATCGGGTGGCAGCGCGACTAGCAAGTGGAAAAATCAGACCAGGTCAAATCACTTCTTAACCTTCAGTCCACTTGAAGAAATCCTAACCACTGCCTGCTGGCAAAGCACCGTTACGGTGGGTGTTGGCCTTTGATGCGAAGGGGATGGTCAACTGAGCGTCAATGCCGGCCATTACGGTTGAAGAAAAGGGGATTGCCGGGAATAATTTCAGCAGTTGGTAGGGCCTCGACCTACAGTCGTAGACCCGTGGGCAAAAAAGTAGGGACAGCGTTTGCTGTCCCCTGACCTATTCCGGTTTTTCTTATCGCTACCTAGAACTTGTGTTCAGAATCGTGCCCTTCGAGGTACCCAGTTCAAACCAGGCCGAAAGTGAGCTGAGGCAAACTCCGCAGGCCGTCAGTGTTGAATTGGACCGTAATGGACCGTACTCGGCTGGGAAGTATAAGCGAGTCAGTGAGTTAAGTTGGCAGACGCCATCGTTCGCAACGATGAGGTCGTCGGTTCGATCCCGACTAGCTCCACCAAATTTCTCAACAACTTGGGAGCCTAGTTTATAAACATCCCACCCCCCGTGTGACCTCTTGTTTCTTGAGACAGAAGCTGTGAAGGGATAGTCTCTTTGGACATGGTGTACCCACCACGGAGGTTGTCGAGAGATAGCCAACTGGCCAGTCACCGTAATCACTAAATGAATAGCTTCGACCTATTTATTTCATCTTTCATCAATGGCTTCGCTCATCGATCACTCCGGTTCGACGAGTTTATCAACTGGCTCAGCGAGAGTAACCTCTTTAAGGGTGGTGTCGTCATTGGCATCGGGTGCTGGTTATGGTTTCAGAACGAAGATGTTCGAGAAACTCGCGAGGCGTTGCTGGCGGCGATCATGGCAAGTTTTCCAGCCCTCGCCATTGCTCGCGTCATTTCATGGGCGGTCAATCGCACCCGACCCTTGATTGAAACCCGCCATTTATTTCGCCTGCCATATGGTGAGACGCCTGGATGGGAGGGCCCGAGTTCGTTTCCCAGCGATCATGCTGTACTCTTTTTTGCCCTGGCTACCGGAATCTTCTTTGCCTCCCGGCGAACGGGGTGGTTTGTCTTCCTGTATGTCTCGATAGTGATTTGCCTGCCTCGTATTTATCTGGCGGAACACTATGCAACGGACATTCTCGCGGGTGCTGCGATCGGAGTGTTCATGACGTGGCTGGCGAACACTTCTCGCATCCGAAAGCCCGTGACAGCATGGGCGCTACGATTGCTCGAAACCCGTCCGGGCTTGTTCTATTCCTGCACTTTTATCGTGATCTACGAAATGGCGGACCTCTTCGATCCGGTAATAAAGATGCTGAAGGTTGCCAGGTCAATCATTCAAGCCAAACCCCTGTGACTTATCATGCGCAAGCCGGCCATTGAGGCACCCGGGGAATTGATCGCGAACAGGGAGCAAACATCGCCAGCGAGACTGACCCATCCGGAAGTGGCGCAGGCATATCGTAGAATGCAAGCCATGGAACGCCGAGCATGAACGAAGTGGACCTTCGCGACTCGAGTCATGAGCCGTTTCTCCTCTTTCCCAAAGATTTTTTGTGGGGCGTGTCCACGGCTGCTCATCAGGTGGAAGGCGGCAACTGCAATCAATGGTCGGACTGGGAACTTGCGGGGCGGATCAAGTCCGGAGACCGATGCGGCAAGGCCTGCGACTGGTGGGAAAATGCCGAGCGCGACTTTGATATTGCCCGCGACCTGGGATTGAAAGCGCTGCGGCTTTCGCTGGAGTGGAGCCGCATCGAGCCGGAAGAAGGCCGGTTTGATCTAGCGGCGCTGCAACGTTACCGGCAGATGCTGGAAGCCCTGCACCAGCGAGGGATTGAGCCCATCGTTTGTCTGCATCATTTCACCCATCCGCGATGGTTTGAACAGCGCGGGGCATTTCTCCGGGCGGACGCACCGCAACTCTTCGAACGCTTCACCCGGGAGGTGGCGAAAGCGGTCGGGGAGCTTTGCCATTTCTGGGTCACATTCAACGAGCCCAATGTTTATGCGGCGTGCGGATATGTGCTGGGCGAATTTCCACCTGGCCACAAGGGGCAACTGTTCAATGCGCTGCGGGTCAACCGCATGCAGGCGCGAGCGCATGTGCTGGCGTATCGCGCCCTGCACGAACTGGCCCCGAAAGCTAAAGTAGGGTGGGCGCAGCATTATGTGGTGTTTGAACCGGCGCAGGGAATGGCCAGTCGATGGGTTGCAGGTTTGCTGGACCGGCTGTTCAATCACACGTTTTTTGATCTGATCGAGAGCGGCCGGCTGGGGTTTCCGTTTGGCCTGCTCAATGGTCGCGATCGCGAGGCCCGGGGCTGCTGTGATTTCGTTGGTCTCAATGTGTACAGCCGGTTTCACGTCGCCTTCGATGTTCGGTATCGCAGCACATTTTTTGCCAACGTATTTGTGCCCTCACATGTCCCCCAGGGGGACCCTGGCTTTGACCGGCCCTACGGGGAGGCGTATCCGCAGGCCATCCGCGAGGCGGTCAAACGCGCGGCGGGACTGGGCAAGCCGATTTACATCATGGAAAACGGAGTGCCCGACGCCGAGGACCAGATTCGCCCGTGGCTGATCATGAGTGCACTGCGCGAGCTGCATGGGCTGATCGGCGAGGGGCACGACATCCGGGGATATTTGCACTGGACGCTCACCGACAACTTCGAGTGGAACGAAGGCTGGACACTTCGCTTCGGCCTGGTGGCGCTCGATCCGGAGACGCAACAGCGCACGATGCGCAGCAGCGCGAAACTGTTCAGTGAAATCATTCGCGGCAACGGGCTGCATGTTTCGGCGATTGTGCCGGCTCCCGTTTCGACTGCTCAGCCCTAATGCAATTCTTCTCGCACCGGGCAGAAATCGCCTCCCTCAGTCATCCTAGCGCAGCCAAGCATTCGCTTGCAAAATGCTTGGCGAAGTCGAAGGACCCCAATAAACGGATGTGTCCTCGGTAAGACAGGGGTCCCTCGACTTGCCCTCACCGCGTCAGCGCGGCTCGAGCCGCGCTCGGGATGACTCGCCGTTCCGTTAGTAACGTTACTTATTCTCCAGGCCTCTAATTCACGGAAAATTAATAGAGCGTTGATCTTCCCTTAAGACGAAGTTGAGATGCTTATGCTCGACAGTGGTCAGGAGGTTGAAATGTACGACCTCACCATAGTTTTTCACGACGCGGGCGGCGGACACCGGAGTGCCGCCGGAGCTCTGAAAACGGTCCTCGAGCAACAGTATCATCCCTGGAACGTCAAACTCCTGAACTTGCAGGAATTGCTGGATCCCATTGACTTTGTCCACCGCGCCACGGGTCTGCGCATACAGGATGGCTACAACCTGATCCTGAAGAAGGGCTGGACCCGGCTCACGCCGCCCTTGCTGACCCTTTTCCAGCGCACCATCCAGCTGCATCATTCGCGCATCGTTCGTATTCTGCGGAACTACTGGGCGCAGCATCCCACTGAACTTGTACTCTCCGTGATTCCGCACTTCAATCGCTGCCTGGCGCAGAGCATTCGCCAGGAGATGCCGAACGCCGCATTCGTCACGCTGCTCACCGATCTGGCCGACTATCCGCCGAACTTCTGGATCGTGCCGGAATCGGAGTTCATCATCTGCGGCAGCCAGCTGGCCAAGCGCCAGGCACTGGCGATGGGCCACGCCAAGCGGCGGGTGTATGAGACTTCCGGGATGATTCTTAAGCCATCGTTTTATCGCAAGCCGGCGATCGATCGGGTTGGGGAAAGACTGAAACTTGGCCTGAGGCCTGATCTGCCGACTGGCATCGTAATGTTCGGAGGCCAGGGTTCGGCGTCGATGATCGAGATCGCAAAGAGGCTGGAGCAGAGCTCGAACCAGGTCCAGCTGATTTTTCTGTGCGGCCACAACCTTGAACTGGCGGCGAAACTACGCAACCTGGGGTTAACCAAACCGGCAGTGATCGAAGGGTTCACCACTCAGGTGGACTACTTCATGTCACTGGCGGATTTCTTTATCGGCAAGCCCGGGCCCGGCAGCATCAGCGAAGCCCTGCAATTCGGACTGCCGGTGATTGTGGAGCATAACGCGCGAACCATGCCGCAGGAACGCTACAACGGAACCTGGCTGACCGAAAAGCGTCTGGGAATGGTCGTGCCGGACTTTCGGGAAATCGGGGTTGCGGTAGAGCAGTTGCTGACGGAAGCTACGTTCGCGGAGTTCCGACGGAACGTCAGTGCGTACAAGAATTACGCCATCTTTGAGGTCCCCCTGATCCTTGACCAGATAATGGCCGAGAAAGGCATCGAAGCGATGGGAGTGGTTTCGCCGATGGCAACGGTCGATCCGTTTGCCAATGTGGCTTGGGCGGGGTTGACCTAGGGGCGGGATTTGAGGAGTAGAAGCGCACGGCTTGGGGCAACGAATTTTGGGACAGCATATTGTGTGCGGCGGGTTGTGGAAGGGCACGACTTCGGTCGTGCTGATAAGCCCCCGAACCCGGACTCGCTCTAGCGCCTGGGCTGTGCTGCCGAGAAGCTCACCTCGGGCGCTAAAGCGCGACAATATCTTCAGCGCTTTGTGGCACGGCTGAAGCCGCGCCCTTCCACACAAACTCAGCGCAGCAGCATGCCCACGATCGAAGCCGACATCAGATTGGCCATGGTGCCGGCAATCATGGCGCGGAAACCGAGTTTGGCCAGCTCTCCCCGCTTGTTGGGTGCAAGAGCGCTGATGCCTCCGATCTGAATCCCAATCGAACTGAAGTTCGCGAAACCGCATAACGCGAAAGTCGCGATGGCGAAGGATCGGGGATCTAGAATACCCTTCTGCGCGCCCAGCATGCCGTAGGCCACCAGTTCATTGATCACCATGCGGGTTCCCAGAAGATTGCCCACGATGCCACACTCGCGCCAGGGAATGCCGATCACGAAAGCAACGGGAGCGAAGATTACGCCGAAGACCTGCTCCAGACTCGAAGGGAACCAGTGAAATATGTGGTTGTGAATGCCTCCAAAGATGCCATTGATCAGGGCGATCAGGGCGAGAAAAGAAATCAGCATGGCGGCGATGTTCAAGGCCAGGTGCAGGCCGTCGATGGTGCCGCGGGTGATGGCCCCGAGAACGTTTTCATCCTTGGGTAAGGCCTCAGGATCAATGTCGGTCAACGAAGGGATTTCCTTCGAATCTGACTTGTCGTGCGGCCTCGTGACCGGCTCTTCGGTTTCCGGCACGAACATTTTCGCCATCAGGATGGTGCCTGGGGCGGTCATGATCACGGCGCTGAGCAGGTGCTTGGCCTCGACGCCATAGAGGACATAGGCGCCCATGATGCCGCCGGAGACGTGGGCCATGCCCGCGGTCATGACTGTCATCAGCTCAGAGCGAGTCAGGGATGGCAGGTACGGACGGATCGTGAGGGGCGCTTCGGTCTGGCCCATAAAGATGCTGGCGGCCACGTCGAGCGATTCCGCTCCGCTGGCGCCCATGCGGATCATGACCTTCGCCATCTGGCGAATGATGAATTGCATCACGCCGTAGTGATAGAGCACGGCGAAAAAAGCGGAGATGAAAATCACCGTGGGCAACACCTGGAAGGCAAAGATCATTCCCAGCGAACCGCCCTTCCGGCCTAATTCTCCAAACACCAGTTGCGAGCCGGCGAAGGAATACTCCAAGAACTTCTCCACGCCGTGCCCGGCCCATTCCAGCAAAGCCCGGCCAAAGTTGAAGCGCAAAACGAAGAGGGCAAACACGAACTGCAGGAAGAGCCCCAAGGCCACCGTCTTGCCCCGGATGGCGCGACGGTTGCTGGAAAACAGGTAAGCCAGACCCAGCATGGTGACCAAGCCTAAGAGCCCTGTCAGACGGCCCATTCGCGCCTCCCGTTCATGCACTGTGAAACTTGCGTGGCCCCAAGCCCTGGAACCGTCGATGAAATCCCGATCCCTGGTTCGCTCCTCACGCACGCGCTCCTTTTCCGGAAATGACCCGGTGGATCAATGGCCGCCTCTCAGTCGGGGCCTTCGCGGCGACACGATACGCCTCTTGAAGCAGATTCCGCGCGCCGCTGAGCCGGGCGTCGGAATTGTAGTGAACTGTGCAGAACGCTTCGCCTTCGCGGACCGGATCGCCGACTTTTTTGTCCAGGACGAGGCCGACGGCGGGATCGATCAGGTCTTCTTTCTTTTCACGGCCGCCGCCCAGCATCAGGCTGGCAATTCCCACTTGCTCGCATTGAATCGATTCGACGAATCCGCTGGCTGGACTGGTAACTTGCGCCCGATGCTGCGCCTGGGGCAAGAGCTTGGGATCGTCAATGGAGCGCGGATCGCCGCCCTGCTCGGCGACGATCTGACGGAACTTCTGGAGCGCAGAATGATCGCGAATAAGTTTGTCTGCCAACTCCCGGCCCGCGTCAACGCTGGGAGTACGGACAGCAAGGTAGAACATCCAGGCGGCCAGCTCAACCGAAACTTCGCGCAGATCGGCGGGTCCTCCGCCGTTCATCACCTCGATGCACTCCTCGACTTCGAGAGCATTGCCGACCTTCAGGCCCAGAGGCTGGTCCATGTCGGTGATGAGCGAGACCATCTTTTTGCCCATGCGTTCGCCGGTCTCGACCATGAGTTCGGCCAGGTGGACGGAGTCCTTCTCGGTCTTCATGAACGCCCCGCTGCCGGTTTTCACATCCAGGACAAGGCCATCAATGCCCTCAGCCAACTTCTTGCTCATGATGGAGGCGCAGATCAGATTGGGGCTTTCCACCGTCGCGGTCACGTCGCGCAGGGCGTAGAGCTTTTTGTCGGCAGGAGCGATCTCGGCGGTCTGGCCGATCAGGCCGCAGCCGCAACTCTTGAGCACGCGACGAAACTCGGTCAACGACAGACTGATGTTGAAGCCCGGAATCGATTGCAGTTTGTCCAGCGTGCCGCCGGTGTGGCCCAGTCCGCGCCCGCTGATCATCGGAACCGTAACGCCGCCGGCGGCGACAATGGGGGCGATGATGAGCGAAGTTTTGTCGCCGACGCCGCCGGTTGAATGTTTGTCAACTTTGGGGCCGGGAAGGTCAGAGAGGTCCAAAACCTCGCCCGAATGGAGCATGGCGCCGGTGAGGGCGCTCAGTTCCGGGCCGTTCATTCCCCGGATGAGCACGGCCATCAGCCAGGCCGCCATCTGGTAGTCGGGGATTTCGTCGTTGGTGTAGGCGCGGACCAGGAAGCCGATCTCGTCGGACGACAGTTCGCCGCCATCGCGTTTCTTGCGGATGATGTCGAGGGGGCGCAGAGTTGCAGTCGGCGGCATCGTCAGTCGCGTCGGGAACAGGGAAGCTTACATTGCCGGGCGGGGTAGTGGAAAGCATTTCCTGTACCGGGTAGCGGGGCTTCACGATACGACGCCTAAAATTCAATAAACCACGAAGGACACGAAGTATCACGAAGGCCTGATTCGGCAGCGAAAGTCCGCGCGAGCGGGAAAGCGTTTGATAGTATTTTCGGAATGCGATTGCTCATTCTGCTTCTCACCGCGGCTGTGGCCCTCGCGCAGAGGAACCCAGGCAACCCGCTCGATCATCTGCCCTCCAATATTAAGGTCTTGACCCACTTCGGTGAGCGCGCCGACATCTCCCCGGACAACCAGCGGATCGCATTCATGGCGAAAAGTTTTGGCGACGCCATGGTGATCGACCTGAAGTCGCGCATCATCCAGTGCCTGACCTGCAACGTTCCCGGCGCAGTCTTCCTCCGGGTGATGCATCTCGCGACTGGGGATTACATCCTGATCGGCCCTGACCACTTCGAGGATGTGCACACCAGCCGCGCTCGTGACAACGAGCTCTGGTTTCTCAGCAAGGAACGGGGAGCCCGGCCGGTGAAGCTCGGCCAGAAGATGAGCGAGGGCGCGGCGATTTCCAAGAAGAGCCTGAAGATCGCGTTTTCGCAGGTGGCGGCCCAGGCGCCCGAGCTTGTGCCAGAAGCCTCACGGCTGGTGGTGGCGGACCTGGATCTTTCGGGCATTCCCAGGCTGGTGAATCAGAAGACGGTTTACGAGAGTAAAGACCGGAGCTGCGTCATCGAAGCGCAGGACTTCTATGACAACGACAGCAAGATGACTTTTACCTGCTACGAACCGGAGGGCCGTTCGTCGGTGATGGGCATCGATCTCAACACGGGCAAGGTGACGAATTTCTCAAAGGCGCCGGGGTCGTATAACGAAGTGGAAGGAATTTTTCCGGATGGACGGTACACCGCGGTTGAGGCGGACCGGCAATGCGAGCAGCTGGGGGGAACACGCGGTTCTGGAAACATTGACATCTGGAAGCTGAGACTTGACGGCACCGGGAAGGATTTTATCCGGCTGACATTCTTCAATGATTACGAGGGCGGCAAGGCGTCGAACCCCGTGATTTCCACTGACGGCCGGTTTATGGCCTTTCAATCCGCCCGGACGAGTGACGCTGCCGGAGTGGGCTACGGGATTCTTATTTACTGGTTCAAAAAATAGCGGCGGATCACAGGCGAAAGCCCTCGGGCAGCAGCCTGGTGATCGGCATCTGCTCGGTGCCGGTCTGGCCACGGAAGAGAACCAGGGCATCGGGGCCAAATTCAAAGATGACCTGGCGGCAGGCGCCGCAAGGGGCGCAGGGCCCGTCACGCTCAGTGGCGACCGCTACCGCCATAATCGTCATGCCATTTCCTTCGGCGGCGACTGCCGCAAAAATGGCATTGCGCTCGGCGCAGATAGTCAAGCCATACGAGGCGTTCTCCACGTTGCAGCCGTGATACATGGCGCCGCGCTCGGTGAGGATCGTTGCTCCCACTTTGAAATTCGAATAGGGAGCGTGGGCGTTCCTGAAAGCGGCACGGGCGGCGACGAGCATTTCTTCCTGCTGGGCGGGGGCGAGAGTGATGGGCATATATTAGTGTCCTTGCCAAGTGTGGGTCGGACACTCTTGTCCGACGCCTTTGATTTTGGTGTTGATTTTCCCGCAAGATCCTAAACCAAAATCAAGGTCAAGAGCGTCGGACAAGAGTGTCCGACCCACACGGTTTCAGATCGCGGGGCAGGCGCCTCTTTTGATGAACTCACCCTGTCCGGGGCGGCCCAGGAATTTATCTCCCTCTACCAGGACACGCCCGCGGGAGAGCACGACGTCCGGCATGCCGGTCACCTTGATGCCCTCGAACATGGAATAATCCACGCGCATGTGATGAGTCTTGGCGCTGATGGTGTGCTCACGCTTCGGATCGAAGATCACGAGGTCGGCGTCACTGCCGACCGCAACCGTGCCCTTGCGAGGATAGAGGCCGAAGAGTTTGGCCGGCGTGGTCGCCACCAGTTCGACGAAGCGGTTGACACTGAAGCGTCCCTGGGCGACGCCGCCGGAGTACACCAGGCTCAGGCGGTGTTCGATGCCGGGGCCGCCGTTGGGGATCTTGGTGAAGTCGCCAATACCCATTTCCTTCTGCTCCTTGTAGCAGAACGGGCAGTGGTCGGTGGAGACGACCTGCAGATGGTCGTGGGTCAATCCTTTCCACAATTTTTCCTGATGCCATTTTTCGCGCAGGGGCGGGGTGAAGACATACTTGGCGCCTTCGAAACCGGGTGCGTCCATGTTTTCGAGCGACAGGTAGAGATATTGAGGACAGGTTTCGGCATAGACGGGCAGGCCGCGATCGCGGGCTTCGCGCACTTTTTCCAGCGCGTCGTTGCAGCTGAGATGCACGATGTACACCGGGGAACCGGCCATTTCGGCGAGAGCGATGGCGCGAGAGGTAGCTTCCGCCTCTGCGGTGGTCGGGCGGGTCAGCGCGTGGTATTTGGGGGCGGTCTTGCCCTCGGCCAGGGCCTGCTTGACGATCACATCGATGGCGCCGCCATTTTCCGCGTGCATGCAGACCATGGCTCCAGCCGCGGCCGAGGTGCGCATGGCTTTAAAGATGCTGGCATCATCGAGCATGAAAACGCCGGGGTAGGCCATGAACAGCTTGAAGCTGGTGATGCCCTCGCGTACCAGTTGCGGCATTTCTGCCAGCTGTGCGTCGGGCAGGTCAGTGATGATGCAGTGAAATCCGTAATCGGCGACGGCCTTCGAGGACGCCTTCTGCATCCATGTATCGAAGGCGGTGCGCAGGGACTGGCCTTTGTACTGGATGGCGAAGTCGATCAGCGTGGTGGTGCCGCCGAAAGCGGCGGCGCGCGTGCCGGTTTCAAAGTCGTCCGCGCTGGTAGTGCCGCCGAATGGCATATCGAGGTGAGTGTGGACGTCGATTCCGCCGGGGAACACATACTTGCCGGCGGCGTCGATCAGGCGAGTGGCATTTTCGCGAGGAAGGCTGCTGCCCAGGGCAACGACCCGGCCGCCTGCAATGGCGACGTCGGCCTGCGAAGTATCGGCAGCCGTGACCACGGTGCCGCCGGTAATGATGGTATCGAACCCCATTGGCTAATCCTCTGCCTGCTTGAGCCCTCTCGGTCGGGGCTGAAGCGTGATGTATTCTATGCTAGCAGGCTGCGGAATACCTCGGTCCGGTATCCATCGAAAGGCTCGACTACCGAGCTGCTCAAGGCTTTGGGAAGGGCACGAATTCAGTCGTGCCATAAATCGCTGAACAAGTTCGGCTTCAACTGCTGCGGCTGGTTCTGTCCCACCACCGCGAAAGGAAAGCGATGAAATTTGGCATCACACTCAAACCTGATATCTCCGTGGAACGGATTGTCGCGTTGACCCGGCTGGCGGAAGCTGCCGGATTCCAGTATGGCTGGATTTTTGACTCTCATGTGCTTTGGAAGGATCCTTATCCGCTGCTCACCCTGATGGCGAACGCGACCCGGAACATGCGGCTGGGCCCCTGCGTCACCAATCCCGCCGTCCGCGACCTCACGGTCACCGCTAGCCTTTTCGCTACGCTCAACCTGATTTCGGGCGGGCGCATGGAGTTGGGTATCGGACGCGGCGACAGCTCGCGGAGGGTGTTGGGGAAGAAGCCGGTGAGTCCGAAGGAGTTGGAGAACGCGGTAGTGACTTTTCGCAAACTCACCGCAGGACAAGAGGTAGAACACGACGGCCAGTTCGCCCGGCTCGCCTGGGCGACGGGCTCTCCTCCTGTATGGATTGCGGGCTACGGACCGAAGGTCCTGATCCTGGCCGGACGAATCGCGGACGGTGTGATTCTGCAATTTGCCGATCCTGACCTGATTGAGTGGTGCCTCGGATTTGTGCGGCAAGGCGCGAAGGAAGCCGGTCGTGATCCCAAGGCAGTCGAAGTCATGGCCGCGGCCCCGGTTTGGGTGTCGGACGACCTGGCTCTGGCGCGACAGCGGGTACGCTGGTTTCCCGCACTGGTTTCAAACCATGTGGTCGATCTGATATCGCGGTACAAGCCTGAAGATCTGCCGGCGTCGCTCACGTCCTACGTGCAGGACCGTGCCGGATACGACTACCAGCATCATGCCGAAGTAGGCAGCGACAATGCCCGCTTCGTTTCCGACGAAGTAGTGGACCGGTTTTGCCTGGTGGGGCCGGTCGAGGCCCATCGCCAGAAACTCAAGAAACTCGCAGAGGTGGGAGTGACCCAGTTCAATATTTATCTAATGTGTGGGGACGAAGAGATGACCCTGGAGTCGTACAAGCGGGATGTGTTGCCTGGGTTTCGCGGAAGGGATTGAGGCGATTATTTTCAGTTGCCAGTTTGCTGGTTCTCGGTTCTCAGAAACGTTATGAGAATTTTTTCGTCAAACAACAAGGGATTAATGTTTCGAGAGCTTACAGCGCTTCTTGGTAGTTTAGCGCTCCTGAGCGCATGCTCGGGGACCAAGGCGGAAGCTCCGCGCATGAGCGCGGTTCCGGTGCTGGCGGCCACGGTGGAGCAGAAAGCGGTCCCGCTGGAGGTGAAGGCGATTGGCGCGGTCGAAGCCTACTCGAACGTTTCGGTGAAAACGCAGGTGACCGGGGAACTTACCGGAGTGCATTTCAAGGAAGGCGCGGACGTCAGCAAGGGGCAGCTGCTCTTTACACTCGACAAGCGTCCGTTCGAAGCGGCTCTGAAACAGGCGCAGGGTATGCTGGCCCGCGACCAGGCGCAGGCCGCCAATGCACGCAACCAGGCCAATCGTTCGCGGGCGCTGAACCAGGCGGGCGTCGTCTCGAAGGAAGAGTATGACCGGATGCAGTCGGAGGCGGATGCCCTCGACGCAGCCGTCCTGGCCGATCAGGCGGCGGTTGAGAACGCGCGGGTGCAGCTGATTTACTGCAGCATTTATTCGCCGATCAATGGCCGCACCGGTCCTTTACTGATTCACCAGGGCAACATGATCAAGGCGAACGATACTCCGTTTCTGGTGAGCATCAACCAGGTACAGCCGATTTATGCCACGTTTACCGTTCCTGAGCAGAATCTGGCGGACATCAAACGCTACTCCAGCCGGGGAAAATTGAGAGTGCAGGCTTTCATTCCCAACGACACGCGCGGCCCGGCTTCGGGTTGGCTGAGCTTTATCGACAATACCGTGGACCAGGCCACCGGAACCATCAAGCTGAAGGGCGAGTTTCCGAATGCTGACCGGCGCCTCTGGCCGGGTCAGTTTGTGGACGTGGTGCTGACCCTGGCGCAGCAGTCCGACGCCATCGTCGTGCCTTCGCAGGCCCTGCAGAACGGCCAGCAGGGGCAGTTCGTTTTTGTGGTCAAGCCGGACATGACGGTCGAGGCTCGTTCCGTAATTCTTGATCGCAGTACGGACGGACAAGCGGTCATCTCGAAGGGGCTCACGCCGGGAGAACAGGTCGTCACTGACGGGCAGCTTCGCCTGGTGCCTGGAGTGACGAAGGTGGAACTCAAGGAAGTCGCGGCGCCGGCTGCGAGCCCTCCCCGGGCCGGGGGCTAGTCACCATGAACGTCGCCGAAATCTTTATTCGCCGTCCGGTCATGACCACCCTGGTGATGCTGGGCATCCTCATGTTCGGCATCATGGGCTATCGCCTGCTGCCGGTGAGCGATCTGCCCAACGTGGATTTCCCCACCATTCTGGTTTCGGCCAGCCTGCCGGGCGCGACCCCGGACACGATGGCCTCGGCTGTAGCCATGCCGCTGGAGAAGCAATTTTCCACCATCGCCGGCGTGGACTCGATGACTTCGTCGAGCACGCAGGGCTCCACCCAGATCACGTTGCAATTCAATCTGAGCCGCAATCTGGACGCTGCCGCGCAGGACGTGCAGTCCATGATTGCGAAGGCGGCCCGCGATCTGCCGCAGAATCTGCCCAGCCCGCCGTCGTATCAGAAAGTGAATCCCGCCGATCAGCCGATTCTGTATTTGTCGCTGAACTCGCCCACACTGCGGCTTTCCGACGTGGATGAGTACGCCGAAACCCTGATGGCGCAGCGCATCTCTATGGTAAGTGGCGTGGCCCAGGTGAGCGTGTACGGTGCGCAGAAATATGCCGTCCACGCCAAACTTGATCCCAAGGCGCTGGCCAGCCGTCAGATCGGCATTGATGAAGTCACGAATGCCATCCAGACCGGCAACGTAAACCTTCCCACCGGCATTCTGTACGGGACGCACCAGGCGTTTACTGTCCAAGTAAATGGTCAGCTCACCAAGGCTGCGGATTATGGACCACTCGTCGTGGCCTACCGCAATGGCGCTCCCGTGCGGCTGCGTGATCTCGGCGAAGTCGTCGATGGAGTGGAGAACGACAAGACCGCGAGCTGGTTTTACGACGCCAAGGGCTTGCGGCGCGGCATCATCCTGGCCGTTCAGCGTCAGCCGGGAACCAACACGGTGGAAGTAGTTGACTCCATCAACCAGCTGATGCCCAGCTTCCGCGCGGTCATGCCGCCCTCGGTAAACGTGGACACGCTCTACGACCGCTCGGTCTCCATCCGCTCTTCGGTGGACGATGTGAAGTTCACCTTGTTCCTGGCGCTGGTGCTGGTCATTCTGGTCATCTTCCTGTTTCTGCGGAACCTTTCGGCAACCGCCATTCCCAGCATGGCGCTGCCCATGTCCATCGTGGGCACGTTCGCGATCATGTATCTGCTGGGATATTCGCTGGACAACCTGTCGCTGATGGCGCTGACGCTTTCGGTCGGCTTCGTGGTGGATGACGCCATCGTGATGCTGGAAAACATCGTGCGCCATATGGAGATGGGGGAACGCCCTATGGAAGCGGCCTTCCGGGGCGCGGGCGAGATCGGTTTCACCATCGTTTCCATGACCCTGTCGCTGGCGGCGGTCTTTATTCCCGTGCTATTCATGAGCGGCATTCTGGGACGGCTGCTGCACGAGTTCGCGGTAACCATCAGCGTGGCGATTCTGGTCTCGGGGGTGGTCTCGCTCAGCCTCACGCCCATGCTGTGCAGCCGTTTCCTGCGCGCTTCGAAGGAAATAGAGCACGGCCGGCTGTGGCGGCTCTTCGAGAGTTTTTTCGACGGACTGTTGCGGCTTTACGATCGCACCTTACAAGTTACGCTTCGGCACAAACTTGCCACCATGGCGGTCTCCGTGGTGGTCATGGTGGGCACCGCCTACCTGTTCATCGCCATCCCCAAGGGCTTCCTGCCGGATGAGGACCAGGGACAGATCTTCATCTTCACCGAAGGGCCGCAGGGCATCTCGTTCGACAGCATGATGCAGCACCAGCTCGCCCTGAATAAGGTGGTGATGGCACAGCCCTACATCGCCTCTTTCATGTCCACGGCCGCGGGGGGGAATGCAGGACGGATGTTTGCCCGGCTGAAGCCGCGCAGCCAGCGCATGTCAGCGCAGGAGATCGTGCAAGACCTGAGAGGGAAGCTGGCAGCCATTCCCGGTATCAACGCCTTTCCGCAACTGTTGCCGCCCATCCGCATCGGTGGGCAGTTGACCAAAAGCCAGTACCAGTTCACCCTGCAATCGCCGGACACCAGCGAGCTTTATCAGGACGCGCCCAAACTGGAAGGCAAGCTGCGCAGCGATCCGCAATTGCAAAAACTGCTGCAGGATGTCACCAGCGATCTGCAGATTACCAATCCCCAGGTCAACGTGGACATCGATCGCGACAAGGCTTCGGCGCTGGGCATTACGGCCAACCAGGTGGAAGACGCGCTGTACACCGCATACGGCCAGCGGCAGATATCTACCATCTACGCGCCCAACAATGCCTATCGCGTGATCACTGAACTGGAGAACCAGTACCAGCTCGATCCTTCGGCGCTCTCGATGCTGTACGTGCGGTCTTCGAGCGGGCAACTGGTGCCGCTGAATGCAGTCGCTAGACTCACGCGAACCCTGGGGCCTCTCACCATCAATCACCTGGGACAACTGCCGGCGGTGACGATTTCATTCAACCTGCGTCCGGGGGTTTCGCTGGGGGATGCCGTCGATGCCGTGGGCAAGACGGCGCGGGAGATGTTGCCGGCCAGCGTCAGCACCAGTTTTCAGGGCACGGCGCAAGCCTTTGAATCGTCCATCAGCGGCCTGGGATTGCTGCTGGTGATGGCCATCCTGGTGATCTACCTGGTGCTGGGCATCCTGTATGAGAGCTTTATCCATCCCTTGACCATTCTTTCGGGCCTGCCGTCGGCGGGTTTTGGCGCTCTGATTACATTGATGCTCTTCCACCTCGAGCTCAACCTGTACGGCTTTGTGGGCGTGATCATGCTGGTCGGCATTGTGAAGAAGAATGCCATCATGATGATCGATGTGGCGCTGGAGCGGCAGCGCGACAGCCACGATCCGGCGCAGGAGGCCATTTATCAGGGGGCGTTGCTGCGCTTCCGTCCCATCATGATGACCACCATGGCGGCGCTCATGGGCACGCTGCCGATCGCGCTGGGTTTTGGCGCTGGAGCGGAATCACGCCGCCCGCTGGGACTGGCCGTGGTGGGAGGACTGGTATTTTCCCAGCTGCTGACGCTGTACATTACTCCCGTCTATTACATCTACATGGATTCCTTCCAGAACTGGTTCCGCTCCCGGAAGAAGGCCAAGGCCCTTCCAGCGAAGGAATTTGAGAGGGAACCGGTGCTGGCGGGGAAGGCGGGCAAGTAGGCTCCCTCGCAGTGGCTCACTGCGAATTCTCTTCTGGTTGAAGGGCGTCATGTGAGCTTGCGAAGCATCCTGGCGTGGACCACATCATCCTTGACCGCCGAGTCATCCTGAGCGAGACCGCCTCTTCGCTGGCGAAGAGGCGGTGGAGTCGAAGGACCTCTATCCCGTACGCCGCATCTTCGGAGCCGCAGCCTGATTCATGGCGCCGGGATCATGGTCACGCGGCGGGTATCGACACGCGGCCAATGCGTCCTGGGGGTAGGGGTCCTTCGACTTCGTCAGTGCTTCGCTTTCGCGAAGCACTGACTTCGCTCAGGATGACTCGCTCCTATTAAGTCCAAACTGGACCCACTGCTGTCGTCCATCAGGATGACGCCGCGGAGTGCTGTAGCCCGACTTCGGGCCCATCGATTCCGCACTATCGGGTAACATGTCCGGTTGGGTGCGAACACAACTTGGATTCGAACACCGCTGAGATCGACACTCCTTCCGACAAAACCCCACCGCCGGCGTGGTTTCGATTTCTTGCTCCCTCCATCACCGATTTGATCTTCATCATCTTGCTGTTTGCCATGAGCAGCGGGGCGCTGGCGCCGCGGCTGCTGGGAGATGCCAGCATTGGTTGGCACATACGCAATGGCGAACAGATGCTGGGAACGCACTCGATTACGCGCACTGATCCGTTCTCCGTCACCATGGGCGGGCAGATCTGGTACGCATGGGAATGGCTCTATGACCTGAAAATTGCAAGCATCCACCATTGGCTGGGCCTGAACGGTGTGGTCTTCTTCACCGCGGTAATCATTGCCCTGACCTTCGCGCTCACCCTCCGCCTGTGCTTGCAGCGCGGCGCAGACCTGCCGATCACGGCGCTCCTGCTCGCCCTGTCCCTGGGTGTCTCCATGATTCACCTGTTTGCCCGGCCCCATGTGCTGAGCTGGTTGTTCACCGTGACCTGGTTCCAGGTGTTGGACAGCTCTGAGCGCGCGGACCACCCTGCAAGCCCCCGGCGGTTGTGGTATCTGCCCGCGCTGATGCTGCTCTGGGTGAATGTGCATGGAGGCTTCGTCCTGGGTTTTGCACTGCTCGGACTGTATCTGCTGAGCGCGGCCATACGGCACTACCAGAGCCGGAACGAAAACGAAGAAGAGGGGCGGCGCAGGCTGGCGCAGCGGCTGCGAACATTAGGGAGCGTGACTGTAGTCTCGCTGGCCGCCAGTTTCATCAACCCCTACGGCTATAAACTCCACCTGCATGTTTACCGCTATCTCACCAGCCGCTGGCTGATGAACCATATTGACGAATTCCTCTCACCCAATTTTCACGGCGTGGCCCAGCAATGTTTTGTGGCGATCCTGCTGATCACGATCGTGGCGTTGGCTCTGGCGCGCAGCAAGCCGTCGCTCTCGCGTGTGTTCGTGCTGCTCCTGGCAACGTACAGCGGTTTGTATGCTGCGCGCAGCCTCCCGGTTTCGTCGTTGCTGTTCACCCTGATTGTGGCTCCTTTGTGGAGGCAGGCGCTCACAGAGGCCCGCGAAAATTCGAATCTCTCGTTCCGCCTGCGGGCCTTCGTTTCCCGGTGGCAGGCGTTCACCGGGCGCGTGGGACAGGTCGAACTGAGCTTCCGCGGCCATCTCTGGCCGGTGGCAGCGGTGTTTCTAGGACTGCTGGTGTGTGTGCACCAGGGCAAACTGGGACAAACACAGTTGATGAATGCGCATTTCGATCCGACACACTTGCCGGTGCAAGCCACGGATGCGATTGCGCAACGCGGCCTTCGCGAACCGATCTTCGCACCCGACTCCTGGGGCGGATATCTGATCTTCCGTCTCTATCCGCAAAACAAGGTCTTCGTTGACGACCGCCACGACTTCTACGGGGTAGATTTTCTGCGCGATTACCTGAAGACCATTCGGCTGACCCCTGAGTGGGACAAGTTTCTGAACGAAAAGCAGGTCAACTGGGCGCTGCTGCCCGCCGGGTCATCGCTGGCCAACATGCTGGTACAAACCTCGCAGTGGAGTGTGGTATATCGGGACGAAACCGCGGTGTTATTCAGGCGAAGGAGTATTTTGGAGAGTCCCGTACAACGCCCTCCTTATCTCAGGAGAAACACGCTACGAACGGTCGCGGGCCCACCCTCCTTCGGAGGAGGGTGGGTGTTGGAACACGGCTTACTGCCCGCCACCGGTGCAACTGCCGGGCGTCGCCGACGGGATAGCCTTCAAGTATTCATATACCGCCAGCAGGTCGCGGTCGGTCATGCTCTGAAAAACGGGCCAGGGCATGACCTGAAGCAAAGGGCCATACATAGGGTGCGCTTTGTCCAGATCGATGCCAGTTCGCATCTGTAGCGCGAACTGCTTAAAAGTGCGGCCAGCAGGAAGGCCGCCTTCCTCTGGTGTGAGGTTGCGTGAGGTAAAGGGTCCGAAGGGAACTCCACCGGCGAGATAGTTTTCGGCGTTGAATTGCTTCGGTTGTCCCATATATGGATTGCCTCCCAGGGCATACGAGGGACAGCTGTGGCAGTCGTTACAACCGGCCTCGGCATTCACAATGTAACTGCCCAATCCAACCAAATCGCGGTTCCTTCTGGCGAACTTGAGATGAACTGGGGCAATCGCCAGACCGATTCGGACCCTGCTCTCATCACGGGAGTCTGATCGACCTGGTTCACCGTTGGCAAACAGAACGAGTGTACATGCGAAGATAAGAAGAGAAACAAAAACCGCGGAAGGGATTTTCATACTGCATCTCCTTAGAAAATCAGTGAGCGAAAGGGCCTGATTCCCCAAGCTAGAGACTCCGGTGCAACAGCGTTCCCGGCATTGTGCTGAAAGCTCGGCGGAAAGTCAATCCTGGTGCGGGATTTAGGCCGGTCTCAGGTGCGGTAGTTGAGATGAATTCCTAATATTGATCGTTGGTGTCGATGTTGAAGCCGAGAATCGCGTTGACTTCAATCGGTTCGTTTCCACGCCGCACCGGACGGAATTTCCAGCTGTTGAGCGCGGTCAGGACCTTGCTGGTCATGACTGCGTTGGCGGGTTCGAGCACGTGAGGCCGGCGCAGCAGTCCGGAGCGGTCGAGGACGCAGGAGATCACCAGGCGCGCCTTGGGCAGGCCCGAGGGAAGGTCGGAGCGCATGGCTTGAGGAGCGGTGAGGTCTTCGGCGTAACCGTGTACGGCCGAAGTCGGGTCCGCGAACTGCATCACGGCCGTGCCCAGCGCGGTCTCAATGTAGATGGTGTAAACCTTGTCACCCTTGAGCTTGCCGTAGAAATCGAATGCCCCACCCGAACGTGAAGTGGCGACCACAGTAATATCAGGCCCGCGATCTTCGGGACTGGTGTTCGAACGTCCCGGACTCCCTGCCGCCTTCCCGCCGGAACCAAAGCTGGGCAGAGTCACGACGTTGCTGCTGCCGCCCTTTACCGAGACTCCAGGCAAGGCTGGAGTGCCACTGGTTCCAGTGCCCGCGCCGCCGGAGCCGGGATAGGGCGAGATTCCGCCGCGCGCCATGGGATCGGATCCGGGGCCAGTGCCTTCCTTGCCCGCACCCGTGCCGGGGCCGGAAAAGCCGCTACCCGGACCATCGCCCCGTCCGATGCCGCCTCCTCCGCCTGATCCGCCCAAGCCGGCTTTGTCCCCTCCGGAAGGAGACATTGCCAGGGCGCCGCTTCCGCCGGTGCCAGGCAGGCCAACCTTTGAACCGGGCTGGCTGGAAACTACAACTCCCGATGTGCTGCCGCCGCTATTGCTGCTGGGAGGCGCTGCCGCCAGACCGGCGTCAAGCGGTCCGCCCAACCCAGCGCCGCGATTGCCGGTGCCGTGGCCGGAGAGTGAACCTCCGGCAGAAACCGACGGAGGTGGCGGCACAACAGCCGTTCCCGTGCCTGTACCCAGGCCGCCAGGCATGGACCGCTCTGCTGCACCTGCGCCCAATTGCACAGTGGGAGGCACGACCGATGTGTTGCCCAAGCCGCTGACGTTGCGGCGTTCAGCAGAGGCGTTGCCGACCTGCACGGCTGGCGGAACGACTTGATTCTGCAGCTCACCGGGCCCAAAGCCGGGTCCCATTGTCGCCACTTCGCGTGTCATGGTGGGCGGCGGCGCCACTACGCTGGGCGCCGGCATGCTCAGCCGTGGATTCAGGTTCGTCATCTGCTCCGGGGCTGAGACCGGAGGCGGAACCACCTGCACCGCATGCGATCCGGGAAGACGGAGGGTGGAGACTTCGCGCTGGGGCACCGCCACGCTGGGCGGGGCCACGCCTACGTTCAGCTGGGGCGCGGCCCGCAGCTGGTCCGATACTTGTGGAGCGGGTGCGACCACCGTCTGCGGCAATACCGGGGCCCGCAAGGATGACCGCATGCCTTCCGCCGGAGCTGGGCCAGGCATCGCCTTCAAGGCCAGCAGGTTCGCCACCGCGGAATTGGACCGGGGCAGGTCGAGCTTGGGCGCGTCAGCCACGGTTTCCCGCAGGGTGCTGCCGCGCGCCACGCGGATAGTCTGCGTGGGATGGTGCGCCTCGCGGCCGCCGGAGCGCCCCGAACGGCCTGCCTCCGCGCCGCCAACGTCTTCGGTGCGCGGCAGCTCGTTGCCGGAATAGTAGATGACGTCGTACTTGGGCTTGGGCGGCGGCTCGTAGGGCTGCATGCTGGCCAGTTTCGCCGGCACCACGATCACGGCAACCAGCACAAGCAGCTCAAAGGCCCACGACAGGAGAATCCCCCACCATGGAAACAGGCCCGTCTGGGCCTCGCCGGCCAGACGCTGGGGCGACTTGCCCATGGCCGGACCAATGGCGGTCAGGAACTCGTCCCAACGCGAGGGCCAATCGACCAGAAAGTTGGGAGCGTCGTTCATTCCTGGCCTGCCTGTCCCAAAGCAATCTCGATTTTGTCGCCGATAGCGGTCTGGGTAGAACTCAAGGTACAACAGGGTAACTCCAGCACGGATGTCGCCCGCAGCCGCACCGGAGCCAGACGCCATGGTTTCAGATTCTCTTCCAGGTGGACCACAACTTTGTCGCTGTCCAGGTAGATGACGTCAATAGGAAAACGCATGGCGAAGGTGTGCACGCCGCGCGAGGGCACGATCCACAAGCCTTGTCCAGCGGGGAAGCTGCCGGCATCGGTACACATCAATCCGCAGAAGCGGGACCAATGGGTCTCCGCAATGCGCAGGTGCCGGGCGAGGTAGGCCTGGCGCGTTCGATTCAGAGCGTATCCCGTGGGACCCGGTACCGGCATCACAACTCCTGGGCTTGACCTTGCAGCAAAGGCATTTTCAGTGTGCCCCTGGCGCCAGGATACGAAATAGCTGGATGATGGCCGGACCCAGCGTCACGAAGATGATGGAGGGAAGAACGAACAGGACCAGGGGGATGATCATCTTGATGGTGGTCTTGGCGGCCTGCTCCTCGGCCCGTTGACGGCGCTCGGTGCGCAGGGAATCGGAGTGAATGCGAAGCGCCTGGCTGACGCTGGTGCCGAAGCGATCGGTCTGTACCAGGGTGGCGACCAGGGCGCGCACATCGTCAACCCCGGTGCGATCGACCAGGTTCCGCAAGGCCTCGGCGCGGGGCTTGCCCGCCCGCATTTCCAGATTCATCAGATAGAACTCATCGCTCAGGTCGGGATGGGCATGCTTCAAGTCTTCGCCGACCCGCATCAGGGCCTGGTCCAGCGCCAGGCCGACCTCGACGCAAATGACGGTGAGGTCGAGAGCGTCCGGCAGTCCCAGGGTGATGCGCCTCTGCCGGTTGCGGATCATACGCTTGAGCACGAAGCGCGGGATGAAGAAGCCAAAACCTCCGACCCCGATCATCAACAGCAGGTCGAAGTTGCCCTTGACCGCGATCACGCCCAGCATCCCGACCAGCGCCAGCAGCACTCGTGCGCCGACGTAGATGGTGAGGTGACGCGGCTCCCGATAGCCCGCCTGAATGAGCCATTTTCGCGTTCTCGAAACTTCACTCGGAGACAGGGGCAGGGCCTTGCTCAGCGGATCGAGGGCCTGTTCCAGGCGGTCCTTGAAGGCGGGCTTTTCCCGGGGCTGGGCTTTCTGCCAGCCCAAAGAGCGCAGCCGTGAGCCCAGCACCGAGAAGGGCGCGTAGGCGGCGGCCGCGAACGAAAACACGACCAGGGCGATGGTCAGAAACAACAGGATTGCCAGTGCCAGAGCCATGCTTTTAGACCTGAATCTGAATGATCTTCCGGATCACGAAGTAGCCCAACGTCTGCAAGGTGATGCCGACCACGATCAGCATGTGTCCAATCGGGTCGTCAAACAGAGGCCGGATAAAACTGGGGTTCATGGCCTGCATCGTGACCACAATGATGGGCGGCAGTCCCATCAGCAGCATCATGGTCATGCGCCCCTGGGCGGTGTGAACCCGCACCTGCCGCATGATCTTGAAGCGCTCCCGAATCACATAGGACAGGTTGTCGAGGATTTCCGCAAGATTACCGCCGGTCTCGCGCTGCAGCATTACCGCGGTGACGAAGAACTTGACGTCCACCAGGGGCATGCGTTCGGTCAGGTTGATCAGGGCGTCGCGCACCGGCAGACCGAATTTCTGTTCTTCATACAGCTTGCGAAACTCGGAGGCCACGGGCTCGGCAATCTCGCTGGCAATCAGTTCCAGAGCAGTGGTGAAGGCGTGACCGGCGCGGACCGCCCGGGCCAGGGTGTCGATGGCCTCGGGAAAAAGTTCTTCGAATTTCTCGAAGCGCTTGGTTCTTTTGTAGTTGGCGTACGAGTAGGGAAGAAAGGCGCCAATCAGCAGGCCCATCCAGGCAAATTGCGGGAAGGGGCTGAACAGCAGGACAATCAGTCCCAGGCCGGCCCCACTGAGCAGGCACAGGAGCAGGACGTTGCCAGCGCGGCTCTTTACGTCCGCCTGTTCGAGCATGGTCTGGAAGTTTGAGATGCTGGAAGAGCGGCGCAGCAGGTTGTCGAGCGCCGGAATCCTGCTCATTACTTCGTCGCGCAGCAGGGCCAGTTCCTGGTTGGGCTCACGCTCCCCGGCCTTCTGCACGGTAGAGAGCCGTTCGCGCAGCAGACGGGCCTTGGAGCTGCGCTCGTCCAGCAGGGAAACGCCGACAAACACCGCCAGCGCGACCACGATAAAGACCGCAATGGAAATTACGATGAACATGCGATGTCAGCAACCGAAGGTCGCGGCTGAAGCCACAGGCGCTAAAGTACGACCGAATTCTTCCTCAGCCCGACTAGACCTCCATGTGCGATTCGAACAACGCGGGGCGCAGGCGACATCCCGCCGTCGCCAGCCGGTCAGCAAACTTGGGCCGGATGCCGTTGGCACGAAATGCACCGCGCACTTTCCCGGTCTCATCAATGCCCTGGCGCTCGAAAACAAAAATGTCCTGCATACTAATCACATCGCCCTCCATGCCCGTGACCTCGGAAATAGTGATCACCTTCCGGGTGCCATCGGAGAGCCGCGAAACCTGGACCACGGCATGAATGGCCGCCGCAATCTGGTGCCGCATGGCGCGCTCGGGAATATTGAGATTGGCCATGGAGCACATGTTCTCAATGCGGGCCAGCGCGTCGCGCGGGGTGTTGGCGTGCACCGTGGTCAGCGAGCCCTCGTGACCGGTGTTCATGGCCTGCAACATGTCAAAGGCCTCTTCGCCGCGGACCTCGCCGACCACGATGCGGTCGGGGCGCATACGCAGACTGTTGATGACCAGTTGCCGCTGTCGTACCGCGCCCTTGCCTTCGATGTTGGGCGGACGGGTTTCCAGCCGGACCACGTGCTCCTGTTTCATCTGCAATTCAGCCGCGTCCTCGATGGTGACGATGCGGTCGGAATTTGGAATGTAGCCGGAGAGGACGTTCAGCAGCGTGGTTTTGCCGGCGCCGGTCCCTCCGGAGATCAGGAAGTTCAGCCGGCCTTTGACCATGGCGGACAAAAGCTCCAGCATGGGTTCGGTCAGGGTCTTGTTCTCGATCATGTTGCGCGCCGTGACCGGATCGCGACCAAAACGGCGAATGGAAAGACAGGGACCATCGATGGCAAGCGGGGGGATGATCGCGTTCACGCGGGAGCCATCGGCCAGACGCGCATCCACCATGGGCGAGGACTCATCCACCCGCCGTCCGATGCGCGAGACGATGCGGTCGATGATCTGCATCAGGTGGGCGTCGTCCTTGAAGCTCAGACCGGTGGGCTCGAGTTTGCCTGCCCGTTCCACGTACACCTTGTTATAGCGGTTGACCAGAATATCGGAGACGGTGGGGTCCTTGAGCAGGGGCTCGAGCGGACCCAGGCCGAAGATTTCATCCAGAATTTCGCGGGAGAGACGCTCGCGCTCGGCAAAACTGAGCGGCACAGCTTCGCTGTTTACCGTGTTCCGGATGAGCAGCAGAACTTCTTCGCGCGCGGCGTCGCTGGGCGTGCGCCCCAGTTTTTCCAGGTCGAGGCGGTCAAGGATCTTGCGATGCAGGTCGGCCTTGACCTGCTGGTACTCGGTTCTTTCGAAGGTCTGCAAATTCGCCATAACGTCCTAAACCCGCCCCTGACTCACACCCGCCCTGAACCTAAACCGTCTTAAACAAGGACCACGCCTTGCGCTTCACGTCGATGTCGTTTTCGGTCAAAGCCGCGGCCAGCCCGGCAAAGGAGCGGCCCATCTCGCTATAAGCCTGTTGCATGAGCGGGACTCCGCGGTCGATCGCGCCCGATACCGCGAAATATTGATTGGGAATCTTCCACAGCAGCTTGGCTCCCGCCGCAGCCTCGGCATCGGCCTCGCTGAAACCAGCGATCTTGCGGAAGCGGTTGAGCACCAGTCGGACGCGCTCGCGTCCTCCAGTCTCGCCCAGATACTGCTGGATCCGGTTGGCGCTCCACAGGGAAGCGACGTCGGCATGGGCCACCAGCAGCACGGTTTCCGAAAGATTGCACACCAGCCGGGTGGTCGCATCGACGCGTGAGGAGGCGTCAACGACGACGTAACGGAAGTGGCTGACCAGCAAATCAAAGAGGCGCGCGAATTCCGCCGTGGCCGGTTCGACCACCAGGGGCATATTGGCGCCGGCCAGCAACTGCAGGCCGCCGCCGTGACGAGTCATGAAGCTTTCGAGAAGCGAACTGTCGAGGCGATGCAGGTTGCGAATTGCGTCCGCCAGCGTGAACTGAGGCTTCAGGTTCATGTGCAGGGCGGCGTGTCCCAGGGACGCAATGTCCACCAGCGCCACATTGCCGTGCGCCGAATGCAGCGCCAGGGCCAGGTTCACGGCCGTGGTGGTGGCCCCGCTCCCGCCTTTAGCATTGACTACGGTAAAGACTTTTCCCCGCGGTCCTTCGCGGTCAACTTTCCGCTGCGCTGCAGTCAGCCGGACGAAGGCCTCGAGCAGATCGGTGGTGGTGGTGGGACGCTCGATGAATTCGCGCGCGCCGGAGCGCATGGCGCTCACGATGACCTGGGGCTGGGACATACTGCCCACGGCAAAAATGGCGGCGTCGCGGGCTTCCTGGTGGATCAACTCAATGGCACGCAAAGCCAGAGTGTAATTGTCGGTGGGCACGTCCACCAGGACAACCTGAGGGCTCGCGCTCTGCACCCGGCGCAGGACCGGGTCTGTCACCACCGCCGGATAACTGGTGCAGGTGTGCACCACGCGGGCCACGCTGGTGCCATCGACCAGCACCTGCAGCACGGCACGCTGCTCGCTATCCTGGGCGATGACTACGACAGAAAGTTCGGGCATCGTATTTCTGGCCCCCTACTGATCCTCTTCCTTCAACATTCTACGTGCCGGAACCATTGCTTGCAGATTACGCAGGTCATTCTCTTGCACTTCGTGTCTTCACTTCTTGTCCCCGGAAGGCTTCTTACCGTCAAATTTCTCCTTGTCCATATAGGGCTGCGGGGTCGCCGGCGGCGCGGGCGGCTGGTCGCTGGCGGAAATGCGATGCGCGGTACACAGAACCATCAGCTCGGAGTTGGACCTCTGTGCGCTCTTGCTGCGGAAAAAAGTTCCCAGAATCGGGATGTCTCCCAGCCCCGGAATCTTGTTGTACAGGTCGGTCACCCGGTTGTCGATTAAGCCCGCGATCACAAAGCTTTGGCCGTCCTTCAGCTCGAACTCGGTCTCCGCTTTCCGGGTACTCAGCGCGGGCACGGTGAAACCGGAGATGGTGAGCGCATTGGCGAAGTCCAGCGCGCTGACCGAGGGCGCCACTTTCAAATGGATATTCCCGTTGGGCGTGATCACCGGGGTAAATTTCAACTGTACCCCGAATTCCTTGAACGAGATGGTGACCGCGGTGAAGCCCTGCCCGGGCTGGACGATGGGGAAGGGGAACTCACCGCCAGCCAGAAAGCTGGCTTCCTTGCCGTTGACCGCGATCAGGTTAGGCTCGGCCAGAATCTGCAGCAGGTTCTTCTGCTGCAGCGCCTTGATCACCGCGCCGATGGGAACGTCAGTGCGGGCGATAAACAGATTGAGAAAGTCGGAAACGTTTAATGTAGGCGGGGTCGAGGTGGTGGTTGTAGTTGTCGTGCTGCCGTTAGTGGTCGTCGTCTGGGCGGTGTTGTGCGCCTGCAGCGAACCGAACTGCCCGGTCTGCGAGAGCGCGATAGTATTCCCTTGTCCCAAATTGAAGAGGTTGATGCCCAACTGAGTGACAGCGGAGCGGTCCACTTCCGCGAACTTCACTTCCAGCAGCACTTCCTGGGCCCCGACCGGACCGAAGGTCAGCACATTGACCACATTCTTGGAATAGGCCTCGGCAATCATTCCGGCGCGCTTGGAGACATCTTCGGTGGAAACGTGGCCGGAAAGCACGATGGCCGAGCGGGACGGTGAGACGTTGATCCGCTCCTCGGGGAAGACCCGCCTTTCTTCTTCGGCGGCGGCCGTAACGTCCACATCCACGCGCAAGTCGAAGCTGCGCGAGCGCTCCAGTTCGTCCCAGATCAGCAGCGACACTTCGCCAGCGGCCCGGCCGTGCACCAGGATCTGGGTAGGGGTGACGACAATGGCGTCGGCGATGGCGTCGTCGGTGACGGAGACGCGCTTGAGCCGCTCGGTGGTGTTGATCAGCAGCGACTTGCCCACCATGACCCGCAGGGGCGCAGCGCCCTGGGCCGCGGCTTGCGGGGCTTCTGAGCTGGCCTCGGGACCTGGGGCCTGAGCGGGTTCGGGCGCCGCGGGGCTGGCCGGCTGTTGCTGAGAGACCGCGATAGACGCCGTGAGCAGTAACAACACGGACATCGCCCATCGCAAGCTCAATCTAACGCTGTGTTTCTCCCACCTGCGGGAGCAGATCGACATGTTTTCTTCCTCGTACTACTGACTATCCTGGAACTTGGTGACGTCCTTTTTGGTTCCCTTGATCACTTCGACCGAATAGCCTGACGGCAGGGCGGTGACTGGAACCGGCGTGGCGCGCTTGATCGACCGCGGCGGCGCGGCGACGTGCACGGGAGTGGAAACGCCTTTGTACAACGACCCAGTGTTCACTGAAGCCAGTTCCTGCTGCTTGGTGTCGAGCGGGTTGCGCAGCGCCAATTGAATTTTGCCCTGAGTGGTGGCCAGGGTGAGCTTCTGAGCATCGTCGGGAGAAACCAGCAGAGTGATGACCGGTGTCACCAGAGGCTCTCCGGCGGTGTTGCGTTCCAACTTCTGGCCGGTGGCAATCACGGCCACATTCTCCAGCACCGTGGTGGTCTGCTGCTCGGGCGCGCCGGAGGGGTTGCCGGTGAGTAGCACATCCACACGTGTTCCCGGCACCACAAAGCCGGCAACGCCGATGACTTCGTTCACCCGTACCGAGATCGCGCGCATCCCCGGCGGAATCAAAGACGGCATTCCAGCGCCCGCATTTTCTCCGGCCAGCTTGTTGGGCAGAAAGAATTCACCCTTGGCGATGGGAAGGATTGCGCCCCGGCCCACGACGGAAGTTTTCAGGTGAAAGGCGTTAGCGGGCAGGTCGGCTGCTGTATAGCGCACCGTCTTCACATCGTTCTCTCCGACCTTGGCTCCCACGGCAATGTCATTGGCCGCGACCACGACCTCGACGCCGGGCGCGGCGTCTCCCCCGGTTTTGCTCTGCAGGGTGCGGTAGACGCTGTAGCTCACGATTGCCCCCAAAGCGAGGGCCACAAAGCCGATCAATAAAAGCCGGGTGCGATTCATGACTTCTCCTCAGAGTTCACGCGGCATCGCCTGGCTGCTACCGCGAACTCCCCATTCTCCAATTCGAGTCGATACTCCCCACCGGCAGTGTCGCGCCGCGAGGCTTTGCCAGCCAAATCCATCGCGCGTGCGCCAACCGGACATCCTCCCGGCTCCCACCGTCAGGCGCTCCGCATCGGACCCTCAGTGCAGCCCGCGCGGACGGTTGCAGTCAATCTTCGTTACTGGACCGAGCTGGCGACCGAAGAGAACACGTTGTTGGCATTGGAACCAATCAGGCGAATGGTTCCCACCACGATCACCAGAATGACTGCCAGCATCACCGCGTACTCCGCGATGTCCTGGCCTGAATCTTCGCGCCACAAACTCATAACCTTCGCTCTCATGATGTTGCCTCCTGTTGAATCGAACGGACAGACAAAAACGCCCATCCCGATGCAATTTGGACAGCCCACTGCGCCCTGAAAGGCGATTTTTGTTGTTGTTTCTGAATCAATAGCTTACACGCGACCAGAGGATGGTACTGAATCCCCACGCTCATCATAACCCGCTGCCTCGCGCTTAGCGACACTTTCTTGAATCGCTGGTAACCGTGGCCGGCAAGCGCGGGTCAGGGGCAGGGTCGCAATGAGGGCTGCTCGAGGGGCTGGGCGAGCAAATCGGGCCAATTTCCAGGGAGACAGGTCCTGGCGGGCCGTTTGCCTCGCAGGCCCCGGAGGAACCCCGGTGGCCTTGCGGATGGGACTGCGTCCGTACCTACTGAATCGCGCTGGAGACCGAGGAAAAGACGTTGTTGGCGTTCGATCCGATCATCCGAATGGTGCCTACTACAACGGCGAGGATGACGGCCAGCATCACCGCATACTCGGCCACATCCTGACCTTCTTCCTCCCACAACCGGGCTAAAACACTAAGCATGGTTGACCCTCACTTTTTGTGCCGCGCGCCAGAGAGTGACATCGAGCGGGCAAACTGCGACATGCAGACGGAATGATAATGTCCTGTGTGCAAGCTTTTGCAGCTTAAAGTTGATCCAGGGGATTATCTAACTTGGTTCCCGCCCGTAACCGCTCCAGCCGAGACTATTGGCTCCCGGGTCAATACGACTGCTTCGGCATCGCCATAAATCTGCCTCCACTTCGGACTGGATCGGAGGGCACTGATCAAGGGAGCGTCCGGGGGAAGGACCACGGTGCGAATCCCCCACGCCTCCAGGGGCTTTCTCCAATCGTCCTTCAAGTAATAGCAGGAGCCGAATTCGTTCATGAGAGTGTCTCCGTAAACGTCGGCCCGGCCGTCCATGAAAACGCGATACTGGGGGTACAGCTTCCAGATGAAATATCCGCCCCAGTTGTAGTGGTTCATCATGGGGCCGGGAGGGTGCTCCTGCAGGAGGAAGGCGGCCGCGGCAGTGGGAAAATGTCGCGCTTCCGTTTCTGCCTGGCGGCCCACTACCTGCCGGACCCGGGCCACGGTGAAGCCGGCAAAGGTCAGGAGCACGATCAGATTAAAAACCAGGGTCCGGGGAGCCAGGCCTCGAAACGGCTTGCGGGACCATCGCAGGGCTTCCCGCTCCTGCAGCCAGGTCTGGGCCATCTCGGAGAGCACGGGGACGATGACCAGCACCAGGATGGGGATGTGGCGCAGCGAGCGCAGCGCCGCGGGGACCGTGGCCAGGACCAGCAGAAGATTACGCAGACGCGGAGATCGGGCAGACGCGGCCAGTCCAGCGATGAGGGCCAGCAGCAGGAGCAGAAGAGACAGGTTCGCGAGATCGTGGAAGTCGGGAGAAAACCACTCGTGGATGAAGCGATGCATCGCCTCGGATCCCAGAGTCTGAAACGGGTACCAGTAAAGTCTGATGCCGTTGGGATTCACGGCCACCAGCCCGGCGCAAAGCACGAATGCGGCCGCCAGCTGTTTGAGCCGGGGCAAAGATTTCTGCCAGGGCTCTGGAGAAGTCGCCGCCTCCAACCCTTCGCCGATTAAAAAGAGCGCAATGAAGGCCAGCCCGATGGGGTATCCCGCGTGCAGGTTCACCCATAAGAGCATTAAGGGAGCGGTCCACCACAGCAGCTTGGGACGTCGTTCGGAGGCGTCGAGCAGCAGCAGGAAAATACTGGCCAGCAACAGGGAAAGCATCTGTGGACGAACTCCCCAGGTAGAGGCGGAGGCGAGCGCACCCCAAAGCGTCACGATGGCGGCGACGTAGGGACGGCCGGGCGCGCGCAGGAAAACCAGAAAGAGCGCTGCCGCGATGACGGCGGCGAAGGTCACGATAAGTCCACCGAATCCCGCCAGGCGATAAATGCCGAACAGCAGGACGTCCGAGAGCCATTCGTGGTTTATCCAGGGCTGGCCGAAGCGGGTGAAGGAATAAGGATCGGTATGAAAGACGCCGTGGTTTTGCAGGATCAGTTGTCCGGTGCGGAGGTGCCACCAGAGATCGGGATCGCTCATGCCGCGAACCGCCATGGTGAACAGGCCGAGAGCGAGAATGGCGACCACCACACGGCGAGTTTGTAAGATGCTCATCATGGTCCGAAGAAGCTACTGCCGGCGCCGTTGCAGAGTGTACTGTTTCAGAGACGGATCAGAACAGAAGTATTCAGTTATCTACTACGATCACCGGCCATGAAACGCGTCGCTGCGGTGCCAGGAGATCAGCTCCTCCCGTGAGTATTCCTGCGGCCTGTCCGCCCGAAGAAGCGGGTTGAGTCGCATCATGCCGGTCATCAGGAAACGTATCGCCTGAAGCGCTGGCTCAATGGTAAACTCCCGGCAAAGTGGATTGGTCGCGCAAACCTTCTGTTCTTCTCCCGATTATCTGCCTGGTGAGCTTTTCGGCTTTGCAGTACGGCAACCAGGTGTGGCAAGGACACCCCGGGGATATCTATCACCGCTGGCTGGGAAGCCGTGAACTGTTGTTGAACGGGCGCAATCCATATGGCGAGGAAGTCACGGAGGAAATCCAGATCGGCCTGAACGGCCACAAGTATGACTCGCGCCGGGATGGCGCTGAGCAACGTTTTTATTATCCCGTGTACGTCGTCTTTCTAATGGCACCCACGGTGCATCTCCCTTTCCCGTTCGTGAAGAAGTTGTTCGCCATCTTGCTGCTGGTTCTTACAGCCGTTAGCGTGCCCTTGTGGCTGGACTTCCTGCAATGGCGTTTGCCTCGGATGGAACTAATTCTGGCGATAGCGCTGACATTGGCCAGCATGCCCGCCCTGCAAGGAATCTACCTGCAGAACCTCGGCCTGCTGGTGTCCGCGCTGATTGCTGGGGGATGTTTTGCCGTGCGTCGCGGATGGCTGATCCTGGCCGGACCTCTGCTCGCGTTTTCCACCATCAAACCACACTTGGTCTTGCCGCTGGTTGGAGTTCTTTTCATCTGGAGTACTGGGGCCTGGAGCAAGCGCCGGAAGCTGGTATGGAGTTTTCTCCTCAGCATGGCAGTACTAATCGCGGCCGGGGAATTGTTATTGCCGGGCTGGGTAACGCAGTGTGTCCGGGGCATCCTTATCTATCCGGAAAAATCCTATGGTGTCTCGCCGCTGCAGTTGGTGTTCACCCGCCCGCTCGGTTTGCTCCTGGCATTGCCCGTGACGGCTGGTACTGCTTATCTGGTGTGGAGGCTGCGGCGCGCACCCGCTTGCTCCGCGCAGTTCTGCCTTGTCGTCGTATCGGTTTTGGCTGCTACCCTGGTAATTACTCCAAGCCTGGTGCCTTACTCGGATCTGCAATTATTGCCCGGCGTTCTTCTGTTATTGAAACAGAGAAAGGAAATCTGGGGGCTCGGGCGCTGGGCGAGGCACACGCTGGTGGCTGCCCTGGGCTTAGTGATGTGGCCTTATGTCGCGACAATCTCCCTGGCGGCGATATGGCCCGTGCTGCCTGTACTTGCTTCCCGCCTCTGGGTCGCTCCCCTGGCGGTCATGCCGATACTCCCATTGTTTCTAGTAGCGGCGCTTGGATGGGAGGCGGTGGTGCAACTAAGGCGAGGCCCTCTCGCGCCCACAAGCGCGGCTGGATAGATCGAGCAGCCAGTCATCGCGTGGTTGTTTGCGCCGGCAACTGCCGGTTGTCTTAACGATAAGGCGACAATCGCACCATTCCCGGTTCCCTTGGTTCGAGCAACCATACTCGCCGCCGGTCAAAATAACTTATCAATTCCTGATTCTGATTCCCCATGTCTTGCGCCCAGATGACGTTGGCCGCATCAATGTCAGCCCGGTTGTAAACCCATTCGTGAATAGGATCGTGGCTCGAACTGTAGCGAACAACAATGAGGTGCTGGCCGCCGGCCTGCCGAAGATTCTCCAGGATTTTGGCACGTTGCCAATGCCAGGGATAATTATCGGGATTCCGCGGTACCCGGAGATATTCGGTACGGATGCCGGCGAGACACACGGCCAGACTCAAGATGCCTACGATCGGGACGAGCGCTCGTCCCAGGCGGGTACCGTTTCGCCTCCACTGCCGCAGGTGGCGCAGTCCTTGAATCACCACGGCATAAGCGACGCAGGTCAGAGGAGCGAAATAATGAGGCTGGTGCCAGGCCTCAACGGCTAAGCCGGCGAGGGTAACGATCGCGGTGATCAGCAAAAGCTTCATGCGCCGATCGCGAACCATTCGAGGCAAGGCGAGCAGCGCAAGCGGCAGTACAGGGCCAAGAAAAAACCACCACAGGGTTGCCAGCTTGGCCCATTCTTCCCTTGCCAATCCTCGAAGCGTACGAGTTTTCAGATATCTTGAAAGTTCCCAGTCCGCATAAAACCTTCGCATCTCGTCGTTGCGATACTGCGGCGCAGGACGCAGTTGCTGGCCGAGAAACAGCGGCGCAATCGCGTACGTTCTGCGATTCAGCAATTCAGGCATCTCCAAAGCGTTGCCGGTGACGCGCCAGTTGTAGTAGCCAGTCGCAACTGCGGCGGCGCCCAGAACGAGAACCAGGGGCAGTGCAATACGCGTCAAAGAGCCTCGCGTGGTTCGGTGCCTCCACAACCAGAACGCCAGCGAAAATCCCACCGGAAGACTGAACAGAAAACCTTCAAAGGGCCGGCTATTCGCCAGTATTGCGAGGCCGAGTCCCATGATCAAAGCGTGGCGTGTTCTTTGCCATCGCAGGAGGCGCGGAAAGGCGCCCAGAACCAAGGCTCCCCCGGTTGCCGCCACTGCGCCACCCCAATATGAATTCATCCAATAGCTGGAGATGCCTTGTCCCATCAGGCAAAGCAGCCCTCCGAACAACGCCCACCCCGGAGGAAACCATGCCTGCAGCATCCAGGTGACAGCGGCGCACATCGCGCCCACGCTGAACCACACGCCAAGCCAGGGGATGCCGGCGATGACCTGACCGGCGGCCAGGACGAGACCTTGCGCAGGCGGGTACATCGACATGTAAGTCGGCTGCTGCAGGATGTGTTCACTTTCGAAATGCACCCACATGGGGTGGGGAGGATTGGTCAGGCGGCCGGAGGCGAACGTGTCCGCTGCCAGCAGATAGCTGAACTCATCCTGAAAATGCGGCTTGGGTATGGGCAGAAGAGGGAAGAGGCATGCACGAATCGCTAGCGTAAGCAGGCCAACCAGGATCACCATGAGCCTGCGCTTTCGCGCCAGCATGTTCAGGTCTTGCTGGCAGCGGAGAAGTGCGGACGCTATCAGTGGCAATGTGACCGTCGGCCTTGGAGATTCAAGTGTTGCGATTTACGACCGGCGCATTATACCGCTCGTCCGACTTAGCAGATAGCGTCCGGTTTTGGCGGCGGCGGCCAGCTTTGAAAAAGCCTTAACCACGAAGGACACGAAGTATCACGAAGGCTCTGGTTCGAGGGTTTTCTTCGTGTACCTTCGTGTCCTTTGTGGTTATCGGGTTGGAGGTCACCTACATTGCGCGTTGTGCAGCGTGCTCGCCGGCTCTTTCTGAGGTCAGCGAGATTGCGGTACATCCAGCAAGCATAGCCACAGCAAACACCATCAGATTCATCTCCCGCACCCAGAACTGAAGGAGCGCGTACAAGGGCGTTAAAAACAGAGCGGCGAGAGCCGCGATCAGGAGATATCGCGCGGACCCGATGATTTCACCAGCGACGAGATGCTCCGCGAGCAGCAGGATAGGAAGGATCAGCAGGCTCAGATCGTGCACGAGCAGGTGATAGCTGACCATGGTCGTGACCGTCAGACACAGCGAAAAGCCGAGTGAGAACTGGCGCCCTGGTTGTACACGCCACCAATACGCGGCCAGCGCCAGGAGCGCAATGGAAGTCGCGACAATCAGCAGCGCAGCCGGCAGACCTTCGAAGTGCAGCGATCCGGCAACCAGGCCACGCAGGTTCGGCATATCCCGCGGATAAATGCCGGCTTGGGCGCCACTGCGACTCAAGCGGAGCACAAATCCGGGGTAGGCCATCACACCGCTCCAACCGACTACCGTCGCTGAGACCAGGAGCAACGCGAAAGCGGTAACGATAAACCCAGCAATAGCTCTCCACTGACGCCTGATTAAGAGAACAAGCACAAAGGGCAGCACCAGCTGAAACTTGAAAAGCGCCAGGCCCAAACATGCTCCTGCGACAAAAGCGCGTCCCGTCGCCAGGGCGCAGAAGGCCAGGCCATAGAGAAGGAGCAGCAGGATTGAATCCTGGCCCTGCAGCAAGGCCATGCTCACAGGGAAAAAAGCGAACATTGCCAGCAGCGGCAAGGCCGGCAAGAAACCGTGCAGGCTGGGCAGGCGGGGGCGAAGCAAAATCCAGAAACCCAGAATCAGGGCAATGTTAAATACCGCCCAAACCAGGTACGCCGCAACATAGGGCAGGCGGGCCAGAGGCGCGAACAGCAAGGCCTCGAATGGCGGATGATTAAAGGGGAGAGGATTTTCGCGGTGCTTGACCTCGGAGGCAAACTCACGCTGGATTGCGAATTGCATGTCCACGTCATAAAGTTGTCGGCCACGACCCTCGATAATGGACTTGCCCGCGGTATAAAAAATTGTAAAGTCCGGGTAGCCAGTTACGATTTCTCGGCGAAGACTGAAAAACATCCAGGCGTGGACGACGATCATTGCAGCCAGAAATGCGAGAACAATAGGTCTGAGCGATGAGCTATCGAGCGCGCGACGGGCCAAAAACATAGGTGGAGTATAGCCCGGCCGTCGCTGCCCGGGGCGCCTGGTCGCTTACATCGATGCCACTTCAAGCGCATCGGCCTGGTTGCTGGCTATTGGGTGGCAGGTCAACTCACACAATAATTTCCTGGTTGTGTTGGTAAGTCTGAGTTCTCCGCGCGGTCAAACTGGCGCAGCAGAATTACCGCCAGCATCGGCAGGTAGATGAACAACACTGTCCACCTTCCCACCTCTGCGAAACTGTGCGGGATGTGATACCAGCGCCAGATGCCGGCGCCCCAACTCAGGGCCGCAGTGAAGAGAATCTCGCGGCGTGATTTGGGAATGAGCCACAAAATGAAAGCGTCGAAGAACCAGCGTTGCGGCATCAGCGCGGTCAACAGGAGAAACCAGGCATCCTTGTCACGATAGCGCCACAACGCCAGGACCAGCAGCGGTCCGGGCAGGACCAGCAGGGGAATGAAATGTTCGTAGTGCTGCAGCTGTCCCAGCCACAGCAGCGGCCAGCGCGGCAGGGCGAACAGCGTAAGCAGCACCACCACCCCACAGGCCACGGCGCCGCGCCGGCTCAAATGAGTAAGCGCCACGGGCAAGCCGAGCTGGGGCTTGGCCATGGTGACTGGCAACAGAAGAGGGAAGAATGCGCTGGCGAAAATAAGCGTTGACCACTGCACCGCCAGCAGACCTCCCCAGTAGGGATAAGCCAGGAATACCAGCAGACGATGATAGCCGTGAGGGATGAGGCCAAAGGCCAGCAGGGCAGAGCTGATGCCATAGAAAAGAGCAGCTGCCATTTCCGGGCGCAGCCAGACGAAGGGTACGCCGAAGAATGCGGCCGTCAGCGGATATTGTTCGAGCGGAGTGTCGTAAGGATTCTGACCCGCCAGCATGTATCGGGCGGCGCGGACGGCCCAGCCGAAATCGGCGGCTCCCTGATGGAAATGCAGCAGCAGGAAATAGCAGAACGCCGCACTTGCCACTCCGATCATCGCGGAGATGCAGATTCGCAATCGCAACGGAAGTTCGCTCGCATAAGTTGTAACATGGAGCGGCTTCAGCTTTCGTCACACGCTTGTTCAAAGACTCCAGACTCGGGCTGCTGCTGGCACTGTTGTTCGCGGGAAGCATGTGGTTCTACGTGCAGCGGGTGCTGGTGCCCTACCAGAAGGCGGATGCTGCGGCCCACGGACAGCCGCGCGGCAATCTGTCGGATTTATATCCCCGCTGGCTGGGGACGCGCGAGTTGCTGCTGCATCATCGCGACCCTTACAGCCCTGAAGTTACGCGCGAAATCCAGAGCGGGTATTACGGACGCCCGCTCGATCCTCAGCGCGTGGACGATCCTCGGTTCCGCGAGCCCAGGGATCAGCAGGGCTTTGCTTACCCGCTGCACGTAATTTTTCTGCTGGCGCCGACCATCGGCTTGCCCTTTCCGGCTGTGCAGGCCGGATTTCGCTGGCTGCTGGTCATCCTGACGCTGGCGAGTGTGCTGCTGTGGCTGCGGGCGTTGCGCTGGCGCCCCTCAGTCGCAACGACCGCGATTCTCATCCTGCTGACTTTTGGCAGCTACGCCGTGGTGCAGGGAATCAAGCTGCAGCAGTTGACCCTGGTGATAAGCGCGCTGCTGGCAGGATGCGCCGCCGCGCTGGTCGCCGGACATTTTTCGCTCGCGGGTTTTTTTCTGGCCCTGGCGACGATCAAGCCCCAACTTGCTCTGCCCCTCGTGGGCTGGTTGTTGCTCTGGGCAGTGAGCGACTGGCGGCGGCGTCAGGTGTTTGTCTGGAGCTTCTCGCTCACCACCGCAATTTTCCTGGCCGCGTCGGAGTACGTCCTGCCGGGGTGGATGAAGGAGTTTCGCGACGCGGTTGCCGCTTATCGCCAATACACCGGGGGCGCAGGTTCGCTGCTCGACGTGCTGGCCACGCCGGTGCTGGGGAAAATCATCGCCGCAGTGGCGGTGCTCGCGGTCGTGATCATGGGATGGAAGGTCCGGCGTGCCTCCCACGATTCAGAGGCATTCAGCACAATGCTGGCGCTGGTTCTAGCTGTGACCCTGGTGATCGTGCCCAGCTTCGCGCCATACAACCAGGTGCTTTTGCTGCCCGCTGTATTTCTGATCGCGATCGCGTGGAGAGATTTGTGGGGACGGGGCGGGCTCAGTCGCCTGGCATGCGGAGTTGGGTTGCTGGTGGTCGCCTGGCCCTGGGTGGCGTCTTTCGGGCTGATGCTGGCCTCACGGTTTGTACCCGCGAGCTCGGTTCAAAAAGCCTGGGCCACGCCCCTCTATACGAGTCTTGGCATTCCACTGGTTGTTCTGGGATTGCTAAGTCTCTGCGCCCGGGATCGATTGCAGACCTCTTCCAAAATCTGATCATTGCCTATCACAAGCCAGCCGTGAATCAATTCACTATAGGACCTGCAAAATGCATAAACCACGAAGGACACGAAGTATCACGAAGGCTTGGATTGGTTTTCCTTTGTGTACCTTCGTGCCCTTCGTGGTTAAAGATTTCGGAATCGGATCCGCTACGGAGCGCTCTCAGGTTTTGCTAGACTGGGCTGGCCATGAGCGTAATCGACGAGGTTCTGGAAGCCAACGAAATCTACTCGCGCACCCACGAGTTACGCCGCCTTACTCCGCGGCCGGCGCGCAAGCTTGCCATTCTGACTTGCATGGACACGCGGCTTGCCATCCGCACTTTAGGGTTGACGACCGGAGACGCGCACATCATCCGCAACGCGGGCGGCATTGTGACCGACGACAGCCTGCGCTCCCTGCTGGTATCGCACTACCTGCTGGACACCGAGGAAATCATGGTCATTAACCACACCGATTGCGGCCTGATGCATGCCAGCGAGGAGGAGTTACGCACCAGAATCCAGAACCGCACCGGGACCGCGGCGATCGCTCCGGCATTCTTCTTTGCGTTCAAGAATATCGAGGAGAATGTACGCCACCAGCTACAGAAACTGCGCACCCATCCCTGGATTCCGAAAGAAGTCTCGGTGCGAGGATTCGTCTATGACGTGAGCAGCGGCCGATTGCGCGAAATCAAATAGGTTTTGAGTGGCCTGCAATCAAACGGATCTTCTCCCAGTCCCCCCAGTTTTCCCATATCCCAGTTTTCCTACAGTTTTTAAGCTCATTTTAAGGTTAAGATCTCAAGAACCAGATTCGATTTCAAAGAGGAGAACAAAATGACAACAAAAGGAAAAGTCCTGGTGCTAGTCTCGAGCGGTCATGGCTTGCCCTTGAAAGATGGCAAGGTTTATACCGGCGCTGGCTACTACCTCAACGAACTGACGGTTCCGGTTCGCGCCCTGATGAAGGAGGGCTACGAAATCACTTTCGCTAACCCCAAAGGCAACACGCCGCAAATGGATGTCCATTCAGCTGTAGCCGACTTCTTCGGTGGAGACGAGGCTAAGCTTCAGGACTATCTAAAATTCCGCGACACCCTGACTGGGCTCAAAAATCCAACTCGAATCTCGGACGTCATCGCATCGGGCCTGGATCAATATGACGCTGTTTTCGTCCCCGGCGGCCATGGCCCGATGATGGATCTGCTCGATGATCCCGACGCGGGCACCGTGCTGAGACACTTTCATGAAACATCCAAGCCTACGGCAGTGCTCTGCCATGGCCCGATTTCACTTCTCTCGGCTCTTCCGAATTCGAAGGAAGTGGTCGCCGCGCTGTCGGCGGGCGATGCCGCCGGAGCACACGCAAAGGCTCAAGGCTGGATCTATTCCGGATATAAGATGACTATCTTTTCGACAGCGGAAGAGCAGCAGCGGGAGCCGCTTGAGATTGGCGGTAAGGTTCTCTTCTACCCGGACTTCGCCCTGAGTACGGCGGGCGGTGACGTAAGCGTGCTCGCTCCATGGACGAGCTATGTCCTTCAGGATCGCGAACTGATCTCAGGCCAGAACCCGTTCTCTGATGAAGCGCTTTTGAAACTTCTTCTACCGGCACTCAATCGGAGGAAGGAGTCGGTTTCAGCGGCGTAAGAATCGGACGGAAACCGGGACGGAAACCGGGGACAGGCGGAACGTTTCCATTTTTCGACAATAGAAATTAGTGAACGTCCTGTCTGTCCCGAGGTTTCCCCCCGAGGTTTCCCGACGAAATGAACAACGCGTCGAGATTAGTCTGAGAATTACGGGAGCCAATGAGGATGTCGGCGACTGCGCAAACAGCTCTCGGCAATCAGATATTACTCACCAGCTACCAGCCATCCATCAACTCAATTCGCAACATAACGTGACAGTTACTGAGCATGTCCGCGGCTCTCCACGCCGCCTCTTCCACTTCACGGTTCGTTGCATTGTCGTGCTTGAAAGCTCGAACGAAGTTTCCGTCCTCATCTTCTACAACAAGGGCGCGGACTTTCTCCTCGCTCTCTTTGCTAGGGAACAGAGATTCCAACGATACTTCCTTGAACGACGATTTTTCCTTGTCAGAATCACGGTTTCTCGAAACTGGGTAACGAAAATAGTCGCTGGTCGGGTCCACCCTGCCAACGGCAGCAACCCAGCCATCCAGCTCGGCTGGAATGCTCATGTCGGGCTTGTGTTCAGAAAGTTCAGTAAGGAGGTCTTTGTTGTCAGAAATCAGCTTCTTCCAGTACCAATACAGCTCCGGGAGATCGTGCGTCCTGAAGAGCGGCTTCCATAACCCAGCCGAAGTCAAGAGGAACGGGCTGGGTGTTTTGTGGTCTTCGGTATCGTACGGAAGCTTTAGCCTGCGGTGTATGACGATGATGCCAGACTTGAGAAACAACTCGATGGCATGTCGAAGTAGAAAGATTATTGGAAGTTCACTCCAGAACATCCGTTTACGAGCCTCGTCAGTCTTAACCAGCACATCAGCGGCTCTCTTGAACGATTCTCCGACCGCCCCAAAACCGTCGTCGGAATGCTTTTCGAGTGGTGCCAGAATATATTGCACGCGGTCTTCAACCTTTCCCTTGGGTGCGAGGCTGCCTCGGATTTAGGCCTGTAACATAGTAACTGAGGCAGTAAAGGCGCGAAGCATTTCCGGCCGTTCTACGATTCCGACTAATGAGGGGACGGAGGAAAAATGCGGGAACAGGCGGGACGTTCACCAATTTCCTTTCGCCAAACAATTGGGAAACGTTCCGCCATTCCCGTATTTGCAACGATAAGGCTGCCCCAACCCTCCACTCTGTAGCAATCCACTGGTGTCCAATGGCACACAATTCCCTTGACCTTTAGGTGTCCAATGGAGTACAAACAAAGCTGTGCAGACGGTCGTCGAGACGCCTACTTATCTCGCCATTGCCAACAAACTCTTTAGCGAGGAGGAGCGTGCGGACATTGTCGCACTCGTTGCGGCGGACCCGGAATGTGGAGACGTGATTCGTGGAACGGGCGGATTTCGAAAGGTCCGGGTTGCACGCAAGGGAATGGGAAAAAGCGGCGGGGCGCGGGTGGTGTATATCTGGCGCAACGAGAGATTTCCGGTTTTTCTGATTACGGTTTTCCCAAAAAATGAGAAAGAAAACCTGTCGATGGCAGAGCGCAACGCGTTAAGGAAACGGGCCGACAGTATCTTCGAGACTTATGGGGGATAGCATGAAAACGCAATTCGAGCAGATGATGGATGGCCTTAACGACGTTGAGGTTTTTCTTGCCGGAGAGCAGGAAGGATTCAAGGCACATGTGCCCAAGGACGTTGACGTGAAGGCCATCCGCAATCGGCTTGGCATGACGCAAGCCAGATTCTCTGACACGTTCGGGTTCAGCCTTGACGCGATCAAGCACTGGGAGGGAGGGCGAAGGACTCCAGAAGCGCCAGCTCGCACCTTGCTCACCGTGATCGCCAAGAATCCCACGGCAGTGCTTAACGCCCTGAATCCGGCGGCGTTTGCTGCTGCCGTAGGCTCCAAACCAACTACAATCCACGCCAAGGCTGATAGAAAGCATCGGAACTCTCGTGGCGTTACTAGACGGAAGGCTCATTCTGCCAGTGGAAAAGACAGCCGTTGAGGTGCGTCGCGGCCAACCCCTCGACGACGGCCCTCGCGCTTCATAAATACGATTTCTATTCACTCTCAGTCGGCAAGTTGACCGATAACGGACTTATCGGACAACTGGTCTCAACCGATGCCGAAGTTCGCGCAATACCGCCGTCCAATTGTTTTGCCTTCGCTCGTCAGCCTTAATCGGCAGGGGGTAGAATACGAAACCAAAATCAGCGGATGAGCACTGCCTATCCTGATTGGAGTCGTCAATGAGCAGCGTACAAATCGAACAGAAGAGCTATGAGATGCCCCCGCGAGAGGGGATCAGCATCGCGCATTTTCTCACCGTCGCCGACATCGAGCGATCGGCTCGCTACTACGAAAAGGTCTTCGGCGCTCGCATTCTGAGCCTGGGTGACGGCAACGCGCCTGCGTACCTTCAGCTTGCGAATATCTGGATGATTCTGAACGTTGGGGGCGGGCCGACCCCGGATAAGCCGACGGTAACGCTCAGCGTCCCCGACCCGAATCACATCAACAGCTTTATGAATTTCCGCGTTGCGGATATTCAAGCGTGCTATGAATTATGGAAAAGTCGAGGAGCCGAGTTCATCACGGAACCGATCCCCAAGTACGGCGAGATACGCTGCTACATCCGCGATCCTGACGGCTATATTATCGAAGTCGGACAGAGCACCGACCTCACGTACGGTTAACGCTCTCGCCACGGCTGAGGTGCGGATTTGGACGCTTACGGATCTCCGCTTAGTGCCGGCCCATTGACGCGAACATGAGCAGAATCGTATTAGTGATTGTCATTTGTTATAAACAGATGGGATGAGAATGCCGGTCTCCGGCGGGATGCGATAAGCTCCCAAGTTATCGACGCGCTCGAGGCGCAAGGAGATAAAGGAGACCGGCAATGAAGAAGATTAGCACTGTAACGACAAAGAAAGTCGAGAAAAATGCAAGTCAGAAACTGACGATCGGGCTGGATCTGGGAGATCGATTCAGTTGGTACTGCGTTCTGGATGAAGCGGGAGAAGTCGTTCTGGAACAGAAAGTGGCGACCACACCGAAGGCCATGAAGGAAGTCTTCGGCGGGATGCCGCGCAGCCGGTTGGCGTTGGAAACGGGGACGCACTCCCCATGGGTAAGCCGGGTGTTGAGTGAACTGGGGCATGAAGTGATCGTGGCGCATGCGCGCAACGTGCGCTTGATCGGAGAGAGTCGGAAGAAAGATGATCGACTGGATGCCCGCACGCTGGCCCGACTGGTGCGGATTGATCCGCAGTTGCTGGCGCCGGTGAAGCATCGCAGTGCGCAGGCGCAAGCGGATTTAATGGCGATCCGGGCGCGAGCGGGTCTGGTGCGAGCGCGGACGTCGTTGATCAATACGGCGCGGGGACTGACAAAGTCCTACGGAGAACGGTTGCGCGGCTGTAATCCGCGGAACATGAACGCGGAGAAAGCGAAGGAACTGAGTCCGGAACTGCAAGCGGCCTTGGCACCGCTGTTGGGAGAAATCGAGTCCCTGAGCGAACGGATTGGTGAATATAACGAGCGCATCGAGGAGATCGCGAAGCGGGGTTACCCGGAGGTGGCTCGCCTGAAACAGGTGAAGGGAGTGGGAACGCTGATCGCGTTGACCTATGTGCTGACGCTGGAAGATGCACATCGTTTTGGCAAGAGCCGGGATGTGGGTTGCTATGTCGGGTTACAACCGGGACGGAGGAACTCGGGGCAGAGCGAACCGCAACTGCACATTAGTAAGGAGGGAGATCCATATCTCCGAACGTTGCTGGTGCAGGGTGCGCACCATATTCTGGGACCGTTTGGAGCCGACAGCGATCTACGACGGTGGGGACTGAAACTGGCGGAGAGAGGGGGAAAGAATGGGAAGAAACGAGCGGTGATCGCAGTGGCGCGAAAGCTGGCAGTGCTGTTGCATCGGCTGTGGGTCGGTGGAGAAGCTTACGAACCGCTGCGCAACCAGCGAGAAGTCGCGTTGCCGGCCGCGGCGTAGTTTCGATCCAAGTTTTATTTAGACTAGAAAACACAAGGCAAGAAGCCCAAAGTTTAAGCGCCGAGTTCCGGTGACTGCGTCAAACGCCTGGCCCAACTTCCATCGTCGAGATGGAACCAGAGGTCGATAATCAGGTGGCAGCACCGGCTGAAACGAGAACACCCAACTTGCACCGAGCGAAGGAAACGCTCATCGAGAGTGCGGATGGAAGGGTGGCGACAGTAGTAGCGCGAAAAAGACTTTGGGGGAACAGTGTTGGATTGGACAAGTGCATAGCGCACGTCGGTCCACCTTCCCTCCGAGCGGAATGGTGGCCGAGCGGTCCTCGCCGTCAAGGGTTCGCTGCGCCGCACAAAACGCGCCCTTGACCGCTCCGGGCCGCTCTGCAAGATGCTCCGCTAGGAGGGAAGGTGGACTTGAGGAAAGGCAACAACAAAAACAACATCAAAATCGCAAACTCCCTCTTGACTTAGACGGCATTCTCATGGAAGCGTTTCCACCAACAATCGTTAGAGTTCTTCGATGAGTGTTCAACTCGATGAGGGGTCTCTTTCACTGCACTCCGGACCTCCCGCCTTGCCCCCGCCCCCAAGCCGCGCGGGCCTTGCATTGGGCCGCGATCACAGGTTAGTCTTCTCCCACGCTGCGGCCACGACAACGTTTCGGAGGACGGTATGAACCTCAAAGTTGAGAAACGCCGGGTGGACGGGGTCACCATTGTTTCGTGCCAGGGCCGTATCATGTTTGGAGACGAGGCCAATGCTTTGCGCGATTTTCTTAAGCAGGCCCTGACCGAAACCCCGCGCATGATCCTGAACCTTGCGGGTGTGACTTATATTGATAGCGGCGGCCTGGGGACGCTGGTTGGGGTATATTCCACGGCTCGGGGGGCTGGAGCCGATATCAAGCTGACCGGCCTGGGGCAGCGCCTGCGCGATGTGCTGCAGATTACCAAACTGGCAACGGTCTTCGAGGTTTTTGACAGTGAAGAGGAGGCGCTCACCGCCCTGGGTCGGAGGGCTGCCGAGCGCTTAAGGTAGCCTTCCTGGGAATCGGGAAGGCTGGGGGGATCGCACTCCTGCCTGCCCGAGTCGCTCTCCTGAACGCGAAGCAAGGCGGGCCAGCACTACATGGCATTTCAACCCATCACGGGCCCGGTTTCATCCCCGGGGTCGGGAATTTTTCCCACCCTGGTTTTCGTGCAGGGGAACGACCAGCGCACCATCAACCTTGACCACACGCCGTTCACAGTGGGCCGCAAGGTGGACAAGGACCTGGTCATCGCCGACCCTCGCGTCTCCCGCGACCACGCCTTGATCACTTCGGAAGACGGACAATTCTGCGTCGTCGACCAGGGCAGCAAGCACGGAACTTTCGTCAATGGCGAAAGGGTGCAGCGCAAGACGCTCGAGCGCAACGATCGCGTCGAGTTTGGCGTGCGCGATGTTTCCTACGTTATTTTTCACCCTCATCATGCCAGCTCCAACACCGCTCGCGAGTTTCTCAGCCAGATCTCGGGGATCCAGATTTCGACCGACACCACCGATCTGGAGAAGCTGACCCTGTTTCTCGAAGCCGCGCGCAAGCTGAACACGACCGGCGTGCTTGATGAGATTCTGGTGACGCTGCTGGACGCCACCTTGAAACTTACCCGCGCCGAGCGCGGCTACGTCTTCATGCGGGACGAAGAGAACAACCTGCGCCTGGCCGCCGGACGCAACTCCAAGGGCGAACCACTGCTCGACGACACCACCATTTCGCATTCCATCCTGGATGAAGGAGTGAAGTCGAATTCTGAGTTTGTGATCACCGACACCAGCCAGTCGCTTGATCTTGCCGGCCGGCATAGCATCGTGGCCTACGACCTGCGCACCGTGATCTGCATTCCCTTGCGCAAGCCGCAAGTGCAGACTACGCGCGACACGGGGGTGGTACCGCTCGAGAGTTCGGCCGAGGTGATGGGAGCCCTCTATGTGGACTCGCGCTTCGCATCGCGCGACATCTCGAGTGTGAGCAATGACATTCTGAGGGCCATCGCGACTGAGGCCGCCTCGCTGATCGAGAACGCGCGTCTGGTGCAGGCCGAAGAAGCGTCCCGCCGCTACCAGCAGGAACTCTCCATCGCCGCCTCGATTCAGCAGCGCCTGATGGCGGTGACCATTCCCGAAGTCCCCTTCGCGACCCTGCGGGGCCGGAATCTTTCCTGTAAGGAAATCGGAGGCGATTTTTTTGACGCGGTCAATACCGACGAAGGTTTGGCCGTGGTGCTGGCGGATGTCAGCGGCAAGGGAGTTTCGGCGGCGCTGCTGGCTTCCACCCTGCAGGGGATGATCTATTCACAGCTTTCAGCCGGAATGCCCCTGATCGATATCGTGGTCGCCGCCAACCGTTTCTTCACTCATAAACACATCGGAGAAAAGTACGCCACCCTGATCATCGCCCGCATCCGGCGGGATGGGGAACTGGAATACGTCAACTGCGGCCACGTACCTCCATTACTGGTGTGCAACAAAGAGGTGATACGACCGCCCCACGGCAACCTGCCGGTCGGCCTGCTGGCCGACGCTACTTACGAAAGCGACCATGTCAGCCTGCATGCCGGCGATCGCCTGATTCTGGTCACCGACGGCGTCACCGAGGCGGAGAATGCCCGCGGCGACTTCTTCGAAGATTCGCGCCTGGAAGCGGTGGCCGCGAAGACGGCCACGCTCGAAGATATTTTTGCCGCCGTCGCCAATTTCTGCGGCGGCACGCCGCTCAGCGATGATTGCACTGTGGTGGAACTGGTGTATTCGGGCTAGCTGTCAGCTCTCAGCTGTCAGCTTTCAGTAAAATCTGCAACAACCTGCCCGTAACTCCCGTCATAACTTGGTTTATCCTTGCGCACCGTGGAGGCCAACTTGGTGAAGAACCCTGTCTTGCGACTCATAACCGTTGTAGTGATTCTGGTGGGAGCGGCTTTGGGCCAGAATCCACCCACGCAATCGGACCAAGTCGCGCAATATGTGAACGCGGAGATAGCGCGCCAGCACATCCCGGGAGTCGCGTTGCTGGTGGCCCGTGACGGAGAAATTATCCGCGCGCAGGGATTTGGCTTGGCCAATGTCGAGCTGCAGGTGCCGGTGAAGCCTGCGACCTTGTTCCAGTCAGGTTCAGTGGGCAAGCAGTTCACCGCTACCGCCATCATGATGCTGGTAGAGGAGGGAAAAATCGGGCTGGATGATTCGATTACGAAATATTTCCCCGAGGCCCCGGCCAGCTGGAAGCCGGTCACGATTCGCCATCTGCTGACCCACACGGCGGGCTTCACGGATTATCCGAAAGACTTCAATTTTCGCAAGGACTACAGCGAGGATGAGCTTCTTAAAATCGTGACTGGAATTCCCCTCGCCTTCCCGCCGGGAACGAAATGGAGCTACAGCAATCTCGGGTATTTGACGCTGGGCGTCGTGATCCACCGGGTCACGGGCAAGTTCTATGGCGATGTACTCGCAGGAGCGTATCTTTCATCCCCTCGGAATGCAGACTACACGCATCATGAGCGAAGCTGACATCATTCCCAATCGCGCCTCGGGATATCGCCTGGTCAAGGGGGAGTTGAAGAACCAGGAGTGGGTTGCGCCAACCTTGAATACCACGGCCGATGGCAGTCTCTATTTTTCGATTCTCGATCTGGCGAAGTGGGACGCGGCTCTCTACACGGAAAAGCTTTTGAAGCGCTCCAGCCTGGAGCAGATGTGGACTGTCGCCAGGCTCAACGACGGCCAACCAAATTCCGGGCATTACGGGTTTGGCTGGGAGATCGAAACTGTCCACGGGCACCGGATGATCGGGCACGGCGGCGCGTGGCAAGGCTTCAAGACCCAGATTTCCCGCTACGTGGACGACAAGCTGACCGTCGTGGTGCTGGCCAATCTGGCCGAGGCGGATCCGGGAAAGATTGCGGAGCACGTGGCTGAGAGCTATTTGTCCGGGAACGGCAAGCAGTGAAGCTACCCCCGGCGCGATAGTCGTCGGTGCAGTTGGGCGGAAATGGACACGTCACAGGCGGAAACAGGCGACTCACGACCCCGTCGTGAATGTAATTGATTCCATGACAATGTCGGCTCCGACGCCCGAGAAAAGTTGGTGGTGCCAACACCAACCAACGGCTCGGGAGAAAGGAGCCGAACGATGATTATTATAGGTGTAGATTTTCACCCCGAGTTTCAACAAATTGCTTCGGTGGATACCGACGGCGGAGAGTTTCAGGAAAAACGTTTGGCGCATCCCGCGGAGGCGGAGCAGTTCTACCGCGATCTCGCGGCGCAGGGCAAGAAGGTGCGTGTGGGAAGGGAAGCCAGTGGGCACGCGCGCTGGTTCGAACGACTGCTAGCCGAGCTGCAGTTGGAGTTTGCAGTCGTTCGCTGTCTCGGTCGTCGTAGGCAAAGCATGAGGATTGTGGATGGGAGGATCGAAAAATGAATAGCGCCAAAATGGCAGCGGTTCTCGGCATTCTCGCCTGGCCCTTGGTGGTACAGACTACTTTGGCCCAGGAAATGGCGGGCGAGATGCACGAACCACAAACCCACGTCTCGTGCGACGATGTACCGCCAGGCCATGAGAGGCCGGAATTCGGCTGTTTCAACATCGCCACGGAGAGCGGTCTGCAGTTCCAGCAGCCAGAGGTGTACTGGCACGTTCGGACGTTCGCGAACCGCACCGCCGCCGAAGCAGCCAAGAGCGCAACCGGAATCGTGGTTGAAGAAGACGGTCGAGTCTGGCTGTCGGAATTCGGAGCACGCAACGTCGTGGTGAAAGGCGGCCGATCGGTCGCTGTCGTGGGTCCACTAAAGCTGCTTCCCGCTAAGTCGTACACTGCCGTTCTTTCATACGCCGTGATGCGGCCAGGCGACCGTTCGAGAGTCCATACCCATCCCGGACCCGAAGGCTGGTACCTCATTGCAGGGGAGCAGTGTCTGGAGACTCCCGCTGGTGCGAATCGAGCGAAAGCCGGTGGGATAATGACGGTGCTGCCGAGTGTTCCAATGGAGCTAAACGTCACTGGTACAGTGCTCCGAAAATCACTGGTCTTGGTGATCCATGATTCTTCTCAGCCGCGGGGTATGCCTTCGCAATGGAAACCGCCGGGAGCATGCAACCAGTGACTCCGAGACGAGAGGGTCGTTAGTGTAATCGCGATATTTCAACAGTTGGGCTTCGCCGGCTCACTTCTGGATACCATGGCGTGGTCGGAGCCTTAGTAAGCTGAGGGCGCAGTCGAGCCACTAGTTCGGCGCCCTTATTACCTTGGTCCATCGCTGCGGTTGCACTCTTGAGCTTTGATACTGCTCCGCTCACCCTGTAACGTGAGTTCACGTCAGCTAGAAAATCAATAATTACAATCGGAGTCTTCATGTCCAAGACTGTGTTTTACTCTCTAGTAGCGATCATCCTCGTATCGAGCTTGTCCGTCGGCTGCTCACATAATCGCACTGACGCGGAAATCGTCAGCGAGGTTCAGACGAAAATCTTCACGGACTCAAACATTTCCACCAAGCAGGTCAGTGTGGGCTCGAGCAACGGGACCGTAACGCTGTCCGGTACCGTGGCCAGCGACTTCGAGCGGGTCGCCGCAGCAAACGATGCTTCCCAAGTACAGGGCGTCAAAACCGTACTGAACAACCTGCAGCTTGCAGCTGCGACCGCGACCGTAGCCGCGCCAGCAAACACGCCAGCAACCACGCCTTCACAGGTGAATGCTCCAATTCGACAGAAAGCGAAAAAGGTTGGCGCCAAGGTTGCGCAATCCGACGCACCCTCCGTTCCGTCCGAGGTCACGAAAAAGGTTGCTGTCGTGACTATTCCAGAAGGCACTTCGCTGTCGGTCCGTCTAATTGATTCCATTGATTCAGACAAGAACAAACCTGGTGACGCCTTCCGTGCGACTCTAGATTCGCCCCTGTCAGCCGAAGGGCGCGTCGTTGTGCCCAAGAATGCAGACGTGGAGGGTAAGGTACAGGAGCTTAAAAGCGCCGGTCATTTCGCGGGGCGTTCAGGGATCGTCCTGTTGCTCACAAAACTCAGTTTCAATGGGAAGGATTACCCGATTGAGACCAGCGAGTATACACAGGAGGGGAACTCACGCGGAAAGCGGACGGCAGCAACCGTAGGTGGCGGAGCAGCCGTAGGGGCGCTGATCGGAGGGCTCACCGGCGGAGGCAAGGGTGCACTCATTGGAGCAGGTGTAGGTGCCGGGGCGGGCACCGGGGTGCAGGCAGTAACAAAGGGCCAGCAAGTTCGCTTGGCGTCGGAATCGGTGCTGGAGTTTCGTTTGAACGCTCCAGTGACGGTTGAGCCCTCGGCTCTCAGCGGGGACGCTGGCCGCACCAGGCTCGAGTAAATCTTCACCACGCAGGGCAGAGGTTTTTAGGGGCTATTGGTTTGGGGTTACGGCTCACACTTCTCAGAGATGCCGTTGTAGAGCATAGCCGCGACCCCGAATCGACCCCGTTATCGTGCCCCACCCGCTAACGCCCCAGGCGGTGGCTGGGAAGCCGGCGCGCAACCGCTATATAACACTTTTTTGTTCCAAGCCGGCAAACCTGTTGTATTCTTTCCCGCCATGAACTTCACCTTGCTGGACTGGTCGGCGATCATCCTCTATCTCGGGATCACCCTGGCGTTGGGGCTTTATTTCCGCTCGCGTTCGGGCAAGAGCGTGGACGACTACTTTGTGTCGGGACGCAACGTTTCCTGGTGGCTGGCGGGCACGTCGATGGTGGCGACCACGTTCGCCGCCGACACGCCGCTGGTGGTGACCGGGCTGGTCTATACCCAGGGCATAGCAGGGAACTGGTTGTGGTGGGCGTTCCTGCCTTCCGGCATGATGACGGTGTTTCTGTTTGCCCGTCTGTGGCGACGCTCCGGGCTTCTGACCGATGTGCAGTTTGCCGAGATGCGCTATAGCGGAAAGCCCGCCGCGTTTCTCCGCGGCTTCCGCGCGGTTTACCTCGGGCTGCTGATGAACTGCCTGATCCTGGGCTGGGTGACCAAGGCCATGACCAGTATTGTGGCGGTCACTCTGGGTGTGAGCGATGGCAAGGCACTGGCCATCTGCGTCCTGTTCCTGATTCCATTCACCGGTCTCTACGTCGCCCTGGGTGGGCTGTGGGGCGTGCTGTGGACCGACCTGTTTCAGTTCGCACTCAAAATGGCGATCGTGATCGGAGTGGCGTGGTATGCGGTTGCAGCTGCCGGGGGCATGAGCACGCTGCTGGCCCGTCTGGCCGAAATGAAGACCGCCGCAGGGCCGGGCGCGGGAGACGCTACAGCTTTCTTTCCTGACTTGTCGCGACCTCTGACCCAGGAGGCGATCTGGGTGCTTCCGGTGTTGGCCTTTCTGGTAAACATCGGGGTGCAGTGGTGGGCGTTCTGGTATCCGGGCGCGGAACCGGGGGGTGGTGGATACATCGCGCAGCGCATCTTCAGCGCCAAGGACGAGCGCAATGGTTTGCTCTCGGTGCTCTGGTTCAACGTGGCGCACTACGCTTTGCGTCCCTGGCCCTGGATTTTGACCGCGCTGGCGGCCATCGTTCTGTACCCACACCTGGAGCATCCGGAAACTGGCTACATGCTGGTGGTGAGTCAGCATGTGCCGCCTGCGCTGCGGGGCATTGTGATCGCCGGATTCATGGCGGCATTCATGTCAACCATCGCGACGCAGCTTAACTGGGGCGCGTCCTACCTGGTGTCGGACTTCTACCGCCGGTTTATCAAGCGCGCGGCCAGCGAACATCACTATGTTGTCGCCTCGCGACTGGTCACGGTCCTGCTGGTGATCGCCTCTGCACTGGTGGCGGCGCTGCTGCAGTCGGTAGGCGAAGGCTGGAAGATCGTGCTTGAGACCGGAGCCGGGACGGGAGCGGTTTACCTGCTGCGCTGGTATTGGTGGCGGATCAATGCGTGGAGCGAAATCTCAGCCATGACGTCCGCTCTGGTGATGAGCCTGGGTCTGCGGTTCACCACTTTTCATCCTACTGGCTCGGCCGTGGATACCGCCATGCGGGCCCTGCTGGTCACCGGCGTGACTACGGTAGTCTGGCTGGTCGTCACCTTCGCCACCAAACCTGAGCCGCAGGAGATATTGCTAAAGTTTTACCGCAGTGTTCGGCCGCAAATTACTGGATGGCGGCCCATTGCGGCCATCGCCTCCGAGGTACCACAAAGCCAGGACCTGGGGCAGAATCTGCTTTCGTGGGTGCTTGGTTGCATCATGGTTTATTTGGCGTTGTTTGGGCTGGGGCATTTGCTGCTGGGGCCGTTCTGGAGAGGGATTGGGCTGTTAACGGCGGCCGCAATCTGCGCCGGCGCTCTGTATTCGAACATCCTGCGCAGCAATTGGAGTGAGTAGTTTTCTTTGCGTCCTTTGCGGATTTTCTTCGCGACCTTTGCGGTTTAGGTGTTTAAAAGCTTAAACCGCAAAGGACGCAAAGGACTTCGCTAAGGTCGCAAAGGAAAAACTGGGAATGACTCACCGCTCCCCCCACGACCATTACTCGACCACCACGGTGTAGTTCACGCCTTCCCAGCGCTGTTCCTGCGGCCAGTACAAGGTGAAAACGATCTCGCGGCCTACTGGCAGTGAGTCGGAGGGCAGGTCGGCGACGAAGACTCCGAGGGGGTCGCGCGTGTTGGTATCCTGCGTGGTCTGCCATCCATCGAAGCTCCAGTGCACCATGGCCGACGAGGGCAACAGCAGGCGCATTTTTTTTCCCTGGGGAATGGTGCGGCATTTATTGTTGAACCGCCATTCGCGGAAGGAGGGTTTCTTGCCTTCCACCTGATAGCGCTGCACCGGCTGCGGCGGCTGATCAAATATTTTTCCGTCACGCAGCGATCTTCGCAGCTTGATGTATTCCGAATGCGCCCACACCAGTGGACAGGCCGAACCGGAAGGCTTTCCGCGAAACAGTTCGAGAGCGGGGATGTCCGCCGCATCCCAAACCTGCTCGGGGATCAGGCGGCTGCCTTCGGTTGAAAGTTCCATCACCTTGAGCAAGTCTTCGGCGGCCTGGGGACGTCCCGCCGCCAGCTCGTAATGTGCCCGCTCGCCGGCCAGCAGAGGCCATGGACGTCCGATGCCAGTCCCGTCGAAGGGTGAGCCGTCTTCGTGCTCGCCGTAGCCGTCGCCGTTGTAGCGGTACCAGCAGGGGCCCTGGGGCAGGTTCACCTGGAGCAGGGAGTCAATCACTTTTATTGTGTTCAGGATTCGCGGATCATCCGGTGCGCGCAAACCAAATCGCACCAGGGCCAGAGAGTCCGGACTGATCAGGTGCACGGCGCGCGATTCACCCTGCCCCGGTGGCCGGTTTTTGATGGGGACAAATCCCTCCAGGGGCGACGCCGCGCAGTCCGAGTCCGGCGGCGCGATCCGCACATAGTAGCCTTCCACGCCAAGCTGCCGGGCCAGATCGCTGTTCTGGGCGTAGGTCCAGCGCTCGATGTTGTCATTCCAGTAATCCGCCGTCTCGCGCAGGTGATTCGCAATGTCCATTTCTCCCACCGCATCGGCCAGGTCGGCGGCCGCCAGCAATCCCGATATTTCCACAGCCAGGGTGAACGGCGAATAGCCAGCGTCTTCCTCCCAGCGATCCTGCTGGGTCACGGGACCATTGCGAAGGATGTAACCGGCGGCCCGGGTGACCATGGCCCACCAGCGTTGCAGATCGCCCAGAACATAGGGAGAGAGTCGTCGCAGAATATCAACCAGAAGGATGGGAAATGCAGCTTCGTCCATCTGCATCCCGTCCCAGTAGGGACGCCCATCCAGCCACATGTTCTGCGCCCAGTTTCCCTCTGGCTCCTGGGTGACCTCCAGATAGCGCAGGACGCGCAACGCGTCCGGTTCGGCGCCCGCGGCCAGGAAACCAAACGCGGTTTCCACCAAATCGCGGGGCCAGACCAGGTGGTATCCCCCGAGATCTTCGTCGCCTTTGTTGAATCCCCAGGGAATTGAGAGGCTGGCGATTACGCCTCCCAGAAAATCCTTGGACTCGTGCGACCGCAGCACGGCCACGCTGGCGCGATACAGGTCAACCTCGCGGCGGGGTTCGTCCAGCTTCAAAAGGGTGTCCTGCCAATTTTTCCAATGCCATACGTAGTGTTCGCGCAGTTCGTCGTGGGACTCGAGCAAAGTGGAGCGTGCTTCTTGTCCCGCCTCGGACCAGATGCTGCCAAAGCCCAGCGCCAGCGTGAACTCCCCGTTGCAGGCGGCAAGGTCAATCTCGCCGGTAAGGGCTACGTTGCCGTTTTCCGCGCGGGTGTAGTCCCGGGTCATCTGGTAATGCTGCGAGAGGTCCTGCCATCCATCGGAGAATCCGGCGAAGCCCACGGCCATCTTGCGCCAGGGAGTGGAGCAGGCAAAGGCCAGGGCGACCCCGTTGCGGTGGGCAAAGAGGGTGGGCATACCTTTGTAGTCGCCGACCCAGCCGCTATTTTCCCGGCCGCAGTTCGCCAGATGAGGTGCCAGCAGAGCATACAAACGGTAGTCCGCAAGCGTGCCCTGGAGGGGGATGAAGCGTACTCGCTGCAGAACGACGTTGCGGTAGGGATCGGAAAAGACTTCCTTTTCGATCCGGTAGCGGCCCTGTGATTCGGTGTTCGTCAGTTTATAGACCGGGACACCGGGCTCGATGGCGCGATTTTCAAATTTACAGTGACGCTTTTCTTCGGAGAAGTAGCTGGAACCGTCGGTGACAATCAGCCCCTGGTCGCGGGTGCAGGCCTGGTCCACGCGCGGGTAGTAGACTTCGTTCAGGATGCCGTGGCTGAGCGTGAACCATACCCGGCTGTGCAGGTTGAGGGCAGTGCCGATGCCGGTTTTGGCGCTCGAGGTCCAGCGCGGAGAAATCCCCGGCCAGCCCGGGGCGTAGCGTTCAACTTCGTTCTCACTCACTCGGCAGTCCTTGCAACCGCATCCTAGAGGAGGATTCTACCAAGTCCCAGGGTGTGTGGAGCGGACACTCCTGTCCGCTGCGTTTGACGTTGATGTTGAAGTTGATTTTGTTTGGGTGTCTTCGGTGACCACAAGACCGAATTTGTTTAGAAAAGATCCAGGTCAAAGGCAGCGGACAGGAGTGTCCGCTCCACACAGACACGCTACATCAGGGGGACAGATGAAGACTGAAGCCAGGATTGCAGTGTGGGTGGCGGCGGTGATCCTGCCTGCCGCGCTGTGGGCCGCCGACTCGGGCACGCCCAGGGAGATCGATATCCAGAAGTCGGCGGTAACAGTGCGAGTGTTCAAGACCGGGTTGTTTTCGGCTTTTGGCCACGAGCACGAAGTCAGCGCGCCCATTCGGCAGGGAAGGTTCAGCGAGAGCAATCGGTCCGTCGATCTGACCGTGGATGCGCGCCAGATGCGGGTCACGGACAAGGACGTGTCGGAGAAGGACCGGGCCGAGATACAGGAGACTATGCTGGGCCCCAAGGTGCTCGACAGCAGCCAGTTTCCCGAAATACGCTTCCACTCGACCGCGGTCGAACCCTCCGGCGAAGGCCGCTGGATGGTGGCCGGCGACTTGACACTGCACGGCCAGACCCACCCGGTAAAGCTGGATATCAGGACGCAAAACGGCCACTATCAAGGCATCGCACAGGTGAAACAAAGGGACTTCGGAATCGAACCGGTCAGCGTTGGAGGCGGGGCGGTGAAGGTAAAAAATGAAGTGCGCGTGGAATTTGACATCGTGGCGAAGCCCTGACTGCTGTCCCGTGAGGGCTCCGGCACAGCAGTGTTAGGGCAGATGAACCGGCGGGTGAAAAAGCGGACGGGTAACCCCGCGGCGGATTCCTGCGTCCAACTCTATATATAGTCAGATCCCGGGAATCGGTGTTTCGTCCAGGGGCGTATAATCACGAGAGAGTCCTCTGGGGCGGGGACGGAATACAGGAGTACATCATGAAGTTACGGCTCTTAGCACTGTCGGCTGTGCTGCTAACCCTGAGCTATGCGGCGCCACGAAGTTGGGCGCAGGACAAAGGCGGCGCGGCGGCGCCGGACCAGAGCACCCCCGACACCGCGGCCAAGAGCACCCCGCCAGCCCCCATACAGGCTGCCGACCCGGAGAAGGTGAAACATGATGGCGGCAAGGAAGATGTCGATGCCATCGGCAACCGGAACGTAGGTTGCAAGACCGGCATGGGTAACTGGTACGGGGTGGAGAAACAGATCGCCATGGGTAAGCAGTATTCCCAGCAGGTGGAATCGAGCGTCAAACTGATCCAGGACCCGGTGGTCACGGAATATGTGAACCGGGTGGGACAAAACCTAGTACGCAACTCCGATGCCCAGGTTCCGTTTACCATCAAGGTAATCGACTCCGACGAGATCAATGCGTTCGCCTTGCCCGGCGGCTTTTTCTACGTCAATTCCGGACTGATCCTGGCGGCCGATGAAGAAGCGGAACTGGCCGGAGTGATGGCGCACGAAATTGCGCACGTGGCGGCCTGCCATGCGGCGCGCGAAAATACCCGCGGCAATCTGATGCAGATGGCCTCGATCCCGCTGATTTTCGTGGGCGGCGCGATAGGCTATGCGGGCTACGAGGCTGCCGGTCTGGCGCTTCCCTTGACCTTCCTGCACTTCTCGCGCGGATTCGAGGCCGACGCCGACTATCTCGGACTGCAGTACATGTACAAGTCGGGATATGATCCCCAGGCCTTCATCAGCTTCTTCGAAAAAGTGCAGGCCCAGGAAAAGAAAAAGCCCGGCAGTCTGGCCAAGGCATTCTCGACGCATCCGCAGACGCCGGACCGGATTGAGAAGTCGCAGGAAGAGATCTCAACTATTCTGCCGGCGCGAGCGCAGTACGTGGTCTCGACGTCGGAGTTTGACGACGTAAAGGCGCGGCTGGCCGCGATCGAAAACCGGCACAAGATTCTGGATAAGAAGGAAGACCGGAACCGGCCCAGCCTGCGGCGAACCTCGACCACTGACAAGAATGGCAGCGACGACAAGAGCAATGATGATGATCGTCCTACGTTGAAACGGCGGGATGACAGCAGCAGCAACTGATCCAGTTTGTCCGTGAATACTACCGGCGGCCTCGGCCGCCGGTTTTTATTTGGAGGAGAAAATCAGTGGTCAGTTTCTCAGTTCCCGGTTCCCAGTTGGGTCCCTGGCTGACGTACACGCCTGGTTTGTTTGCTTCGAGATTTTTTCTATGGTACGCGGGACGGGCGGGGACGCCCGTCCTCCAACTACGCCGCCGCTTTGTGGGCCAGCGAGGCCACGTAGTCGCGCTGCTCCGAAGGCGAGTCGATAACTTTCATCTCCTGCCAGTCGTAGGGAAATTCCTTGCCGCAGTCCAGACATGCCACATAGGTGCCGGTCAGCTTGGCCGCAGAATTGCGGCGCGCGACCGGACGAACCGAGATAGGAAAACTATAATGAGAATGTTTGCAGCCGAAGACAGCATCCAAAAATTCCGCGATCATACTCCCTCCCCAACCGTCTCCACTCAGGGCCTGTCAACTCCCAACCAGATACTTAGATTCAGATCGATGCAAAAAGGTTCTACCCGGGATACTTAAGCCGGGACACGCAGGCACGATACGCGGCATGGCGGCCGGAGGATTGCCAGAAAGGCCCTGCAGATGAATAAGTTATGCTCCGATGGGAACGAGGGCCATATCGGGAAAAGGGCGGAGGAGCCGGGTCAGGCTTCGCGCGGGCCGGTTTTCTTGTGGGCCTCGCATTTGGCCACAATGGCGGAGCGCAAACGGTTGCGCAAATCGTCAGGCAGTTCGTAGAGCTGGGAGTCGCGATAAATCTCGATGGTCTTCTTGGTGGTATCGCAAACCACGTAGCAGTTGTGACACCAGGCCAGATGGTCTTCCAGTTCAGCCTTGGTGCGGTCGTCCAGGACGCCGTCCAGGTAGTTTGTCAGTTCCTGCAGGAATTCAGCGCACTTCACTGTTTGCCATCTCCGCTCTCACGTTTCTGAAAGTAACGGCTGAGCCGTTCCCGCAACTGCAACCGTGCCCGCAGCAAGCGCGACTTGACCGCGGGAATGCTTAGTTCCAACGCGTCTGCTGTTTCCTCGGTCGAAAGCCCCTCCACGTCGCGCAGGACAAAAACCGTGCGGAAGCTGGGGGGAAGTCCCTGAATCGTCTTGCTCAGGATTTCCTTGAGCTCGGCCTGGTTGTACTGCTGCTCCGGGTTAGGACTCCAGTCCGCAACTTCGCGGGGGACAGAATCTTCCTCGGTCTTTACATCCTCGTCGAGCGAGACCATGCGCTCGGGACGCCGGCGCCGCAACTTCATCAGCGCTTCGTTGACCGCGATGCGCACCAGCCAGGTATAAAACTTCGACTGGCCCTGGAACTGCTTCAGGTTGGTGTAAGCCTTGAGGAAGGCATCCTGCACCACATCTTCCGCGTCTTCGCGGTTCTGCGTGATGTGCTGCGCGATGCGAAACACGTTCCGGTCATAACGCCGGACCAGTTCCTCGAACGAGCTTACGTCTCCGCCTTTGGCGGCCTGAACCAGCGCCAGCTCGTCGCTGACCGGCTCACTTACATTTGGTTGGATGGCTGTCATCTACCTTCCGATGCAACAATTTTCGCGCCCTGAGAGCGGCGGCAGAAATGTTATTTTACTTGGTAACCCGGCTTTCGGCTTATTTGTTTTGACGTATCTATGGCGGTGCGGTTTACGATAAATTCCAAGGAGCGGCCCTTCCGCAGTAGAACACGTCCTTAGGTGACCGGAAAACAGCGGGCAAATGACCCTATAATCAAGGTTTAACCAGGATGAAGGGCAAAAAAGCCGGATCCAGCGGCCAAACAGCTGACCCGACCATGGCGGATAGAACCGGAGTGGAACAAATCGTCGAGAAAGTGGTGTCCCAGGTCCTGGACAGCCACGTCCCGCAGATGCGGGAGGAATTGGTGCGCCGCGTTCTCGAGGAACTGCCGCAAACCACGGGTGCGGCGACTGCCGGCCCTTCCGGAGAAGGTGGATCGGCCAATCTGCTGAAAGCGATTTCGGCGATTCAGTCCGGCACCACCCAACGGGAGATTTTGCGCACACTGCTGGACAACGCGGTGCGTTATAGCGGGCGCGGGGCCCTGTTCGTAGTGAAGGCAGGCGCGGCCACAGGCTGGCAGGGACGCGGTTTCGACAAGGACGGCGACGACACGATCAAAGACTTTCCCCTCAACGTGACCACGGGAGTACCGGAACAGGCCTTGCGGTCTCGCATGCCGTTCAGTGGCGCGACTCGCGATATCGATCCGGAATTCGTGGCAAAATTCGGAGCGCCGGCCGATGACCAGGTGCTGGTGCTGCCGCTGTTGTTAAAGGAAAAGGTGGCGGCGCTGGTCTATGCCGATGCCGGCACTGACGGCGGAAAGCTGGACGCCAGCGCAGTCGAATTACTGGTGCTGGCAACCAGTGCCTGGCTGGAAGTGGCGTCGCTGCGCAAACAGGCGCACAAGGAAGAATCCGCCGAGGGGGCGGGCGAGAAGACGGAAAGCGCACCGCCGGTGCATTCCGCCTCGGCCCACTCGGACCCTTTCGCGGCGCACGCGCCAAAACACATTGCTCCCGAGCCCGAGCCGACTCCGCCTTCACCCGCGGAAGTCGAGCAACCGGTCTCGGTGGCACAAGCCGAGCCAGTGGTTACAGCAGCGGCGGCGGCACCTGCCCCGGCAACCGATGCCTTTGCGAATCTCTCGCCCGAGGACGCTGACGTCCACCGCAAGGCCCACCGCTTCGCGCGTCTGCTGGTGGATGAGATCAAGCTGTACAACCAGGTGAAGGTTTCCGAGGGACGCAAGAACCACGATTTGTATGACCGGCTCAAGGAAGACATCGAGAAGAGCCGCATCACTTACCAGAAACGGTATGGCAACACGGCGGCCGGCGGAGCCGATTACTTCAGTCAGGAACTGGTTCGTAGTCTGGCCGAAGATGACACTTCCATCATGGGCGCCAACTTTCGGCGAAATTAATCATAGTGGTCTCTTATCGTTGGCCTTCGATACTTATTAGAGTCTTTTTGATCGCGGCTGTGCTGTGCTGCGATCTGGCACCGCTCGCGGCGCCAGCGGCGGCACAATCTCCCAGCAAGAAAACCCCACCTTCCAAAAACCAGCCGGCCAAAAAGAAGCATGGCAAAACCACGGCAAGGCGCCGCAGCGTTCCCACGCCGCGTTCGCGCCGGATGCACGCCGCTTTCGTGGCCTCCACCAGCCTGAAGCCGATGGCGAGCCAGCTTCTGCAGGACCGGACTCCAGCCGCCTACGCCGGAGTGGAGGCCTATGCCCGCCGCCACGCCCAGCAGGACGCGGGCGCGCTGGCGAACCTGGTGCTGGGCTATGCCCACATCCTCGACAAGGACTATGCCAATGCCGTGGAACCCCTCAGCCGGGCCAAAACTCGGGCGGGTGACCTGGGGGATTACGTCGATTTTTATCTGGGCACCGCCTACTTTCAAAGCGGCCGGACGGCGGAAGCCGTCACCACCCTGGCTGATTTCGAGAAGCAGTACCCGGACTCGCTGCTGCGGCGCGATGCCCGCGTTTTGTATGGCAGCGCGCTGCTGGCGCAAAACGGGGCGAAAGATGCGATTGCGGTGCTGGAGAAAGACCGGCAGCCGCAGCGAGCCGATCTGGAGTTAGCGCTGGGAAAGGCTTATGCGGCGGCGGGAGAGCCAGCCAAGGCGGCGGACATCCTGCGCAACCTGTACGTCACCATGCCGCTCAGCGCGGAGGCCAGCCTGGCCGATGCCGAACTCAAGCAACTGGCTTCGACGACACAGTTGCCACCCGTAGGATTGAACGGACGTAGAACGCGCGCCGATCTGCTGGCCAAAGGCAGACGATTCAGCGATGCTGCGGCCGAATATCGCGACTTGCTCAGCGTGGTGGGCCCGAGCGATCGTCCCGAGATTCAAATAGCGCTGGCAGTGGCGCTGCGCCGCTCCGGCGATGACAGGGAGGCAAAGAAGGTTTTGGACGCGATGGAAAGCCCGGCCGGGACTGAAATCAATATTCAACGCATTTTCAACCTGGGGGAGATCGCTCGCTCGGACAACGACGAGGCCGCCTTCCTGCAGTACCTGGGACAACTGCGTCAGGCCGCGCCCACCAGTTTCTGGCTGCAGCAGGCCCTGCTTTCGGAGGGCAATTACTATCTGCTCAAGCCCGACTACGACAAGGCGATTGACGCCTATCGGGAGTTGGAGCAGCGCTTTCCGAACGCGGGCCGCGCTTCGTACGCGCATTGGAAGGTGGCCTGGCTGAGCCTGCGCCAGGGCAGGACGGCCGAAGCCAAAACGGGGTTCGAGCAGCAGATCGGGCTCTATCCAACATCGGCGGAGGTTCCCGCGGCACTCTACTGGCGGGGACGCCTGGCGGAAGAGGACAAAGATCCCGCCATGGCACGCGCGTACTACCGGAAGATTTCCGAGCGCTTCCGTAATTTCTATTATGGCGAGCTGGCGCGCCACCGCCTGCGGGAGATCAAGACGGACGTCAGTCCCCAGCACTATGCGTTGCTGGACCGGGTCCCAGCCATCAACGCCGGAACCAACATCACAGCCGGCGACCCGCCCACCGACAACTTGCGTTATCAGAAGGCGCAAGTATTGGAGAATGGCGCGCTGGTGGACCTTGCGGTGGGCGAACTGCAGGCCGCCGGAGAAGAAGAAAAGGGGAACTGGGTGACGGCGGCGACCGCAAAGCTCTATGAAGACGCGGGACGCTATGACGGGGCCATCCGGGTATTCAAGCGCGCCGTGCCCAATTATTTCGCGGTGGATTTGCCCACGCTGCCGCGTCCGTACTGGGAGGCCCTCTTTCCCAAACCCTACTGGCCCGACCTCAAAAAGTTTTCTTCGCAGAACGCGCTCGATCCCTATCTGGTGGCGTCCCTGATACGGCAGGAGTCGGAGTTCAATCCCGGTGCGGTGTCTCGAGCCAACGCGCTGGGCCTGATGCAGCTGCTGCCCAAGGTAGGCAGCACGGTCGCGCGGCAGGAAAAGCTGCGGCATTTTTCCTCGTCGCAATTGTTTACCCCTGAGATCAACCTGCAGCTGGGCACGCGGTATTTCCGCCAGATGGTGGACAAGTTCGGCACCTTCGAATACGCTCTCGCCGCCTACAACGCAGGTTCGAGCCGCGTGGATGACTGGCTGGGACAGGGGAAATATCGCGACCCGCAGGAGTTTGTCGAGTCCATTCCGTTCACCGAGACCCGGGAATACGTGCAGGCCATTCTGCGCAACGCCAACGTGTACCGGCAGCTGTATGGGGCGCCGTAGAGGCCAGGTGCCGGTTCAGACCGAGTAAGGGGTTTGAGCCACTCTCTTCCGCTCCGGCCAGAGTATGGGCGAACAATAGGCACATACCTACGTGAATTGCTGGTTACGCTAATCAGTTCATCTGCCGACTGTAATCGGTTCGATATTTCTTCGCGAGCCGATCATCGCCTTGTCAATCAAATCCGGGATTGCCAGTTGATGCAGGACGACCTAAAAGCACAATCCTAGTCAAACGGGCAGCTCATTCGATGTTCGCCTGGTCATAGAAACTGGCACCCGTATTCGCTGGTAGAATAGCGAGCCATGACGTGGGACCTGCGGCTTTCCTGTGAGTCCGCCGACGCCAGCCCGATTTGAAAATGGCCAAATACCTCTTTGGTAATTACCTCCTCGATGTGGACGAGCGAAGGCTGCTTCGTGATAACGAGGAAATCCGCCTGCGCGGCAAACTGTTCGACACTCTTCGCGTACTAGTGGAGAATGCCGGCAAGCTCGTGCGCAAGGACGCGTTCATGGAGTCCGTCTGGCCGGACTCCGTCGTCGAAGATAACAATCTGGACTATTGCATCTCGCAGCTGCGGAAACTGCTCCATCCGGCGAAGTGCATCGAAACCGTGCCACGGCATGGTTATCGATTCGTTGCCGAAGTAACCACGCCCAAGCCGCGCGGGCGATTAATCCCACTGGAATTAGCCGCGCAACCACCCGGTGCTCCGGATCAGCAGATCGAATTCTTCACCACGAGCGACGGGGTGCGGATCGCGTACAACGTAGGCGGCCAAGGGCCGGTGCTGGTACGGACGATCCACTGGCTCAATCACCTGGATTTCGAGTGGAAGACCCCGTTGCAGCGACAGTGGCTGTCGGAGATCATGCGGCACAACACGCTGGTGCGGTACGACCAGCGCGGCAGTGGCCTCTCCGACTGGAACGTCAGCGATTTTTCATTCGAACGGACCGTCCGGGACTTCGAAGAATTGGTGGATGCCGCTGGCCTGGAGGAATTCTCCATCCTGGGCGGTTGCCAGGGTGCCGCGGTGGGAATCGCGTATGCAGTGCGCCATCCGAGGCGGGTAAGGAAGCTGATTATCAACGGGACGTTCGCGAACGGCTGGCCGGCGCCGGGTCCCGGCGCGCACGAGCACCTGAAAGCGATGCTGACTCTGATTCGTTCCGGCTGGGGACGCGATAATCCGGCGTTCCGGCAGTTGTGGACGACGCTGTTCCGGCCAGACGCGGATTTGGCGGAGGCAGCCTGGCTCAACGAATTGCAGCGAATCTCCTCCTCCCCGGAGAACGCCGCACGCATGATGGCGGAGTTTCCCAACATCCGGGTCCTGGACATGCTGCCGAAAATCAGCTGCCCGACGTTGGTCCTGCATTCGCGCGAAGATGGTGCCGTTCCTGTGCAAGAAGGAAGGCTGATTGCGGCACGAATCCGTGGCTCGCGCTTTGTCGAATTGCCTAGTCGCAGTCACATGGTCGCGCCGGGAGATGCCGCCTGGGAGCAGTTGGTCCGGGAGGTTTCCGCGTTCATCGGATGGCATGAGGAAGCCGCGGCACGAATTACGGAAATCTCTGCTACGTGAGGGATGTCGCGCGTGGGAAACATGAAAAAGGGCGGCGCGAACCGCCCTTTTCATTTTACGGAGACTACGCGGCCGAACCGGGGGCCGGCACGATTCGCTCGTCGGGGACGCGGTATGGAGTCAATGATGGCATCAGCTTCGGTACGCGCTTCCGATAGTCCTGGTATTTCGAGCCGTGAACGATTACAAGGTCGTGCTCTTCCCATCTGATCGCTGCCAGGATGTAGGCGGACGTAAGAGCCGCGAACAGAAGGTGCGCGCCGGTCATCGTAGACGTCGCCCAGAACGCGATCAACCAGCCTACATACAACGGATGGCGTACATAGCGGTAGAACAGCGGCGTGCGGAATTCGAGGTAGGTGTATGGCTTGCACGCAAGATACAACGCGACTTGGCGCAGGCCGAACAGGTCAAAGTGGTTGATCAAGAGCGTGGCTACGAACACTAAAGCGAAACCGAAACCGAACACTACGTTGATGGCGTTCCGAACCACGGGATTGGTGACGTCCCAAACGACACCTCCAATAGGTTGCCAGAACGCGAACAACGCGATCAGCAACAGGCTGGAACACAGCACGTAAGTGCTGCGTTCGGCAGCCGCCGGAATGAATCGAGTCAGCACCTCTTTGAATGCAGGCCGTGCCATAACGCTGTGCTGCACTGCGAACATCAGCAGCAGCAGGGCGTCAATGACCAGGGCCGGCCAGAACGACATTCGGGCTGCGGAGTCTATCGACTTCGGAACGTACAAATTACCGATGAACCCGACGGCATAGACGAACGTCAGAAAGAACACCAGGTAACTGACCAGCCCGTAAGCAAATACCGCTAAACGCTTTGCCATACCTATTATCCTTTTTTTTTGGGACCTGGCCTTTGGCCCAGGTTCCCGTGAGATGACGCGAGACTAGCGGCCCACCGGTGCGAATGTCCTTTGGCAGGTCTGAAATTTCGCTGAGAAGATTCTGAGAAACAGCATCGCGGTGAAATGAGGTGCAATGAACTGTTTAGAGTTCAATTCCCTCAAGTAGCCTGTGACAAGTCGCCTGCTCACAAGCATGTTGGGTTTGCCATCGCCCCGCGGTTCCCTGTTTAGCGAATTACAGGGAAATCACAGATCAAGAGGGAGTCTGAGGGCGCGGACCCAGAAGTCGGCTTAGGGTCCAAGAGGCCATGCCACAAGTTTCCCCGGCCCCCGGTTACGACTTTTTACAATTTTTTGTTATTTCGCACAACCGGGTGAGGGTAGGATAGGGGCGAATTGAATTCGCCGTAAATCGGACTACTATTTCAGCCAACGCGCAGGAAATATAAAGGAGAGAATATCATGCCAGCCAATGTTAAACCCGTCCCTGAAGGCTTCCATACCGCAACTCCCTCCCTGGTCGTGCACGACGCCGCGAAAGCCATTGAATACTACAAGAAAGCATTCGGCGCCGAGGAACGCATGCGGATGCCGGGTCCGGGCGGAAAAATCATTCATGCTGAAATAAAAATCGGCGATTCGATCATCTTCCTGTCGGACGAAATCCCCGGCATGGGGGGCAAGTCGCCGCAAAGCGCGGGCGCGTACACCGGGGGATTTTATCTTTACGTGCCTGACGTGGATGAGGTCTTCAAACGGGCCGTGGACGCCGGCGGCAAAGCGACGGGTGGGGTGAACGAAATGTTCTGGGGTGACCGCCTGGGCCACTTCGTGGATCCCTTCGGCCACGCCTGGACGGTCGCCACTCACGTGGCCGATCTGACCGAGCAGGAAATGGAAAAGGGCGCCAAGGAGTTCTACGCCCAGATGGAACAAAAGAAATCAGCGTAGCTTAGAGAAAACACTTAAACCGCAAAGAGCGCAAAGGAACTGCCGCAAAGGACGCTAAGAACTTCTTGGCGACCTTTGCGGCTTTCTTTGCGGCCTTTGCGGTTAGGCTTTTCAGGCCGGTTTCGGCGGCGCTGAAGCTTTTCCAAACAGGATTTCGATGACCAGCAGGCCCGCACCGATGACAATCGCGCTATCGGCCACGTTGAACGCCGGCCACTGGTATTGGCCGACGTAGAACAGCAGAAAATCAACCACCCGACCGCTGAGCAGGCGGTCCCAGAGATTGCCGACCGCGCCTCCCAGGATCAACGCTAAACCAATTCCCGTAGTGTGCATGGCGTGACTGCTGCGCCAGAGCAGAACGGACACGATGGCCAGGGCCACGATCGAGAACAGGACCAGTGCCGCAATCTTCCATTCCGAAGGCGAGTCGGCGAAGATGCCGAAGGCGGCGCCGCGATTCTCCACATGGGTGAGGCGGAAAAATCCCGGGATCACCTGGATGTTGTCATGCAGGGAAATGTTTTTCGTTACTGCCCACTTCGCCGCCCGGTCGAGAACAATCACCAGGGCGGCGATGAGGAAGTGGAAGCCACGCGTGGTATGGGTCGTCATTCGGATCTCTTCACGGTCTCCATCCGCGGCGCTCATTTGCGGTCGGCCGGTTGCTGCGCTCATCCACCGATTTCCTTCAGCACCGCGCTGCAGCGTTCGCACACCGTGGGATAGACGCTGTCCTCGCCCACGTGGATGGAGTAATTCCAGCAGCGTTCGCACTTCGTGCCGTCGGCCTTGTCCACCTGGACGCTCACCCCGCCCGTGCCGTTTCCTGACGTGCCCTGAACCAGCGTGACCGCCGACACGATGAACAGATAGCGCAGCCGGTCCTGATAGCGCGCCAGGACAGAGAACACCGGCTCGGCTGCTGTGACCGTTACTTGTGCTTCAAGATTAGCTCCGCCGATCAGCTTGCTTTGCCGGGCCTCTTCGAGCGCCTTCAAAACCTCGGTGCGGACTGCCAGCAGTGTGCTCCAGTCTTCCCGCTGCTTGGGGTCATCGGCGGGAACCGAACCGCCCAGAATGTCAGATGCGCCGGGGAAAGTGGCCAGATGCACGCTGGCCGGACGATCGGGCAGGGCAGGCAGGTATTGCCATACTTCGTCGCAGGTAAAACTGGTGATGGGGGCGAGCAGGCGGACCAGGGCCTCGCCAATGCGCCAGATCGCGGTTTGCGCCGCCCGCCGGGCGCGTGAGTTCGGGGCGGAGGTGTAAAGACGGTCTTTCAGCACATCGAAGTAGAACGCGCTCAGCTCCACCACGCAAAAGTCATTGATGCGGTGATAGATCTTGTGAAATGCGAACTCGTCGTACCATCGGGTCACGTCCGCGGACATGGCCACGGTCTGGCGCAGCATGTACTGATCAAGGATGTCCATCTCGTCGAACGAGACGGCGGTTTTTTGCGGATCGAAATCGTAGAGATTGCTCAGGACGTAGCGGAAGAGGCTGTTGCGAATCTTGCGATAGCTTTCGGCGACGCGCTGCATCAGCTGTTCGGAGCCGACTACATCCTCGCGGAAATCGACGGAAGCCACCCACAGACGCACGATCTCGCCACCCATGCGATTGGCGATGTCCACGGGATCCACATCATTGCCGCGCGATTTCGACAAAGCGCGACCCTGTTCGTCGAGCGTCCAGCCATTGGTAGCCACCGCGCGATAAGGAGCCTGGTTGCGGGTGCCGACGGCGCACAGCAGGGAAGAATGGAACCAGCCGCGGTGTTGGTCGCCGCCTTCGAGATAAAGATCGGCGGGCCAGGGCAGGCCGGGTTCGTGACCGAGCACGGCGGCGTGGCTGCATCCCGACTCGAACCACACGTCCAGAATGTCGGTTTCTTTCGAGAACTTCGTATTGCCGCACTTCGCGCATTTGGTTCCGGCAGGAACCAGAGCGTCGGCCTGAGGCGTGTACCAGGCGTCAGCGCCGCCGCGCGCGAACAGTTCGATCACTTTGTGATTCAGGGCGGAATCGTTCAAAGGCTTGCCACAGCCCTCGCACAGGAAAACGGCGATAGGCACACCCCAGATGCGCTGGCGGGAGATGCACCAGTCAGGGCGAGTGGCGATCATGTTCGAGATGCGCTCTTCGCCCCATGCCGGGTCCCATTTCACTTTCTTGATTTCCTCCAGGGCGCGAGTGCGCAGAGTCCCGCCCGGCATCGGCGTTTCCATGGAGATGAACCACTGCTCGGTGGCGCGAAAGATGATGGGATTGTGGCAGCGCCAGCAATGCGGATATGAATGCTCGAGCTTTTCGGAGTGCATCAGCACGCCGCGCTTTTTCAGCAATTCAAGAATCGGCTGGTTGGCATCGAAGACCTTCTTGCCGTCGTATTCGGGCAGGCCATTGCGCATGATGCCGGCGGCGTCCACGTTGGTGGTCAAGTCCAGCTTGTATTTGACGCCGGTATTGAAGTCGTCTGCGCCGTGCGAGGGCGCTGTGTGGACTACGCCAGTGCCCTGGTCCATAGTGACGTAGTCGGCGAGGACGCCCAGGACGGTGCGATCGAGGAATGGGTGGGCGAACTTAGAGTATTCGAGTGTCCGGCCGGGAAAGCGGGCGAGAACCCTGGTCTCTTTTAACCCGACTCTGCCGGTAAGTTCGGCGGCCAACTGCTGGGCGACGATGTACACCTCGGCACCGGATTCGAGCGCAACGTATTCGGCGTCGGGATGAAAGGCCACAGCCATGGATGCTGGCAGGGTCCAGGGTGTGGTGGTCCAGATAACAGTGAAAACTTTTTTCCCGGCGAGTGCTGGATCGAGCCGCGCCGGGTCTTCGGCCAGGGCGTACTTTACCCAGACCGTTGGGCTGGTGTGGTTTTCGTACTCCACCTCGGCTTCGGCAAGGGCAGTCTTGTCGAAGATGCACCAGTACACCGAGCGCAGCCCCTTATAGACGAATTCTTTTTCCAGGAAGTCGTAGAACGTGGCCAGCACGACCGATTCGTACTGCGGCGTCATGGTGGAGTAGGGGTCGTCCCAGCGTCCGAAGACGCCGATGCGTTTGAACTGCTCGCGCTGCAGATCGAGAAATTTTTGCGCGTACTTTCTGCACGCTTCCCGGACTTCCAGTTTCTCCATCTGGAGTTTCTTGCCCCCCAGTTGCTGATCGACCTTGATCTCGATGGGCAGGCCGTGACAATCCCATCCGGGTACGTACGGCGAATCAAATCCAGACATGGTCTTGGATTTGACGATGAAATCCTTCAGGCACTTGTTGAGTGCGTGGCCGAGGTGAATGGGGCCATTGGCATAGGGCGGACCGTCGTGCAGGATGTAGCTCGGAGCCCCTTGCCTGGCCTCGCGAATGCGCTGGTAGATCCCCATCTCCTGCCAGCGAACCAGGGCTTTGGGCTCATTTTGGGGCAGGTTGGCCTTCATGGGGAAGCCGGTCTTAGGCAGATTGATGGTGGATTTCAGCTCCAGCGGCACTCGGTTGATTTCTCCCAAATGATTGATTTTTTTCATTATAGGGAGCGGCGGAACGAACGTCCATTGACCTGCGGATTAGGGTCCTGAAAGGGTGCCGGCAAACCCGGCCGGAGGTGCGAACCGGAGCCCCAAAAGCACTTCGGAAAGCCCGCGGAAACGTGTACAATTTTGCCAGAGTATCGTTTGCCGGAAGCTGGCATCTAAGAGAATTAGGGAAGCGTATAGCGGCAGGGTCTAGTTGCGCTTTCGCAAGGGAGCTGGAAGTATTTGGCGCCCCGAAAGCAACTTGGCAGCTAATGTGCTCATCAAGCCTAAGATAGATTAGGCTAAAGGGCCGGTTGCTGATGGGCCCCGGCGCAAAGCAGGCGAAGTCGGGTCAAATATGCCAACACTCGAGATGAAACCCCGCGGCGAAGCCGAACCCGAACTCAATCTGCTGCTTTCGAAAAGCGTTCTGGAAGAGCCGCTGTGGAAGTCGCTCTTTCAGAACCTGGACGATTTTTTCTTTCCCAAGAAGTTGCCTCCGCTGGTGCTGACTTCGAAGCCGGTCCCGGTCAGGGACATCTGGGGCTTCTACGATTACAAGAAAAACGGTGTACTGGGTTCGACCGTGGTGCACATGGTGGCGGTCGCCGCCATCATCGTGATCACCCTCCTGGGCCGAAGAGTGGTGCAGCAGATTGTGAAGCCGCATGAGACGATTTCGCTGGTCTCTCCCGACGACATTCCTCCCCTCGAGCCCTCGAAGACACTCTCGGGTGGCGGCGGTGGCGGCGGCGATCGCGACAAATTCCAGGCGCCCAAAGGTAAATTGCCCAAGCAGTCGATGGAGCAGATCACGCCTCCGATGATGGTGGTGCGGAACGACAATCCCAAGCTGACAGCCGAGCCTACCGTCGTGGTTCCACCGCAAGTAAAGCTGGCCACGAACAATCTGCCTAACCTGGGTGACCCGATGTCGCATTTACCTTCGGGCCCGCCCTCCAATGGAACCGGTTCGGGTGGCGGTATTGGCTCAGGCTCGGGCGGCGGCGTGGGTGTGGGCACCGGTCCCGGCGTGGGCGAAGGCCGCGGCGGCGGCGTGGGTGGCGGAGTATTTCGTGTGGGCGGCGGCGTGAGCGCGCCGCGAGTTGTGTATCAGCCCGATCCTGAGTACTCGGAAGAAGCGCGCAAGGCGAAGTATCAGGGAACCTGCGTACTCTGGCTGGTGGTAGGGCCGGACGGACGGCCGCGAGACATTCGAGTGGCCCGCAGCCTTGGCCTGGGACTGGACGAGAAGGCCATCGAGGCGGTCAAGACGTGGAAATTTGAGCCGGCCATGAAAGACGGGAAGCCGGTGGCGGTGCAGATCAACGTAGAAGTCAGCTTCCGCCTGTACTGAGATTCATCTTGATGGGAAAGCGGCCGCGATAAACTCGCGGCCGCTTTTGTTTTGTGTGCCAACTCCCCTACATCTGTCACCCTGAGCGAGTTGGGATCGTCCGCTTGCGGACGATCCCGGCGAGTCGAAGGGCCCCTATAGCCCCTCTGACTGTTCGGACCACGAGCTTTTGTGTGACTCCGGAAAGGTTCCCCTGAACATGAACGTCGGCTTGTCTATAGGGGCCCTTCGACTGCATAACTGCTTCGCGAAGCGAAGCAGTTACTCCGCTCAGGGTGACAGCTACTCTTTAAGTGCGACGTGCTGGACGTTATCGATCGGGGCTGCCATGAGCTTTCAGCACCAGCTCTTTTCTGAACGCCCGCAAGGTCCCCTGAATGCGGGCGTCGGTGCTATAGGGGCCCTTCGACTGCATAACTGCTTCGCGAAGCGAAGCAGTTACTCCGCTCAGGGTGACAACTACTCTTTAAGTGCGACGTGCTGGACGTCGGCGATAGGGCTGCCCAGAAACTGCGCGCCCATCCGACGGAATTTGTCCACTGAATCGGTGACGAAGAATTTCAGGCGAGGCATTCCGCGGCGTTCGCTTTCAGTCGAAGGTTTTGGCAAGCCTTTGCGGAGTAACTGGCTGACCACGCGAGCCGTCGAGTCAGCCGAATCGACAATGGTCACGGCGGCCGGCACCAGTCGGCGCAACAGAGGCTTCAGCAGGGGATAGTGGGTGCATCCCAGCACCAGGACGTCGGCGGCCTCGAAGTCGCCGGTAAATGCCTGGTCGAGATAGATGCGAGCCACCTGTTCCGCCACCGGGTGCTCCGCCCATCCCTCTTCAACCAACGGCACCAACAGCGGGCAAGCCTTTTCCGTGGCCTGGATTCCGCGCTCCTGCAGCGCCCTGGCATAGGCGTGGCTGCTTACTGTAGCTTCGGTGGCGATGACCACCACGTTGCGAGTCTGGCTGGCGGCAGCGGCCCGCGCTGCGCCGGGCTCGATGACGCCCACCACGGGAACACTGGAAGCCTGCGTGATCTGGTCGAGAGCCAACGCGGTGGCCGTGTTGCAGGCGATCACCAGCATCTGGGCGCCATGCTGTTCGAGGTACTGGGCTGCGCCAATGGCGTACCGGGCAACGGTATCAGCCGACTTCGAACCGTAGGGCAGACGCGCCGTGTCGCCGAAGTAGATGTAATCGGCGTCGGGGGCGCGCGCAACCAGTTCCTTGAGGACCGTCAGTCCGCCAAAGCCGGAATCGAATACGCCGATGCAGGGTCGTCGAGCGGTCGTCATGCGAGAAACATCATAACGGGCGCGCCGACATTTTGCTGACAATCCGTGGCCGGGATTCAGGACGAGCGGCTGCTCTCAGACAACGATGGGAGGAGTTCGATGCCATGGTTGATCGCAGGAGCAATGAGGACACGGCTTGGTCTGGAGGAACTCAGGTAGAACGAATTCCCCACTCATTTCGCCAAGAACGCGAAATGAATGGGGCACCATCGGTTCTTTTATTTGAAGCGCGATGCCTGGACTTGTTCCTGCTCGCGGGTTTCTGTTTGTCCCGCCAGGTTGCGCTCGCAGCACGGGCCAAGCGGGATGGGCGCGCCGTGAGGGCAGGTGCGGGGGTGGCCGAGGAAGCTGCAGATCTTGTCCGTGGCTTCGGGCGAGAGGATGTGTTCGAACTTGCAGGCCTGCTGTTCGATTTCTGATTCACTGTCGAGGGCCAGGCTGTCGGTGAAGAGGCGCTCGGCCAGGCGGTGGCGGCGGATGATGTCGGCGGCGCGCCGGCGGCCGCGGGGAGTGAATTCCACGATCATGCTGCCGTCGCCGGTGGAGACGCCCCCAGGCTTGAGCGCGTCGTGGCACGGATTCACGAAGGGTTTGTGATGGTGCGCTTCCGGCGGATGGGGCTTCGTAATAAGCAGGCCCAGGGCCGTCATCTTCTCGACCGCGATGCTTACCGGCAGGGCGCCGTGAACTTCCATGTGTTCGATCTCAGCGATTTCTCCGTGCTCCTCGACTGCCCATAGTTCTTCGAGGACTTCGTCAAACTGCTCCTCGTCGGCCATGGCGAATACTTCCTGATCGGCAATCTTGCCGTGATGCAGTTCGATGCGGCGATCGGCCAGGCGGGCGACGACGGGATCGTGGGTAACCATCACGATAGTGCGTCCCTGGCGATGCAGTTCGCGCAGCAGGCGCAGGACGATCTCTTCGTTGACCGCATCGAGGTTTCCGGTGGGCTCGTCCGCCAGAACGATCTTGGGATCGTTGATCAGGGCGCGCGCGATGCACACCCGCTGCTGCTCGCCGCCCGAAAGATGTGCAGGCAGATGCCCGGCGCGGTCTTTCAAACCTACGTGAGCCAGGGCCGCGAGCGCCTCATGCTCGTCGGTCATGCTGTGGAAGTACTGCGCCAGCATGACGTTTTCGAGAGCCGTGAGGTAGGGAATCAGGTGGAATTGCTGGAAGATGAAGCCGACTTTCTCCGCCCGGGCGCGATTCAAATCCTGAGTGGAAATGCGGGCCACGTCTTCGCCGTCGAGCCAGATCTCACCCGAACTGGGGCGATCAAGGCAGCCGATCAGATTGACCAGGGTTGACTTGCCGGAGCCGGAGGGGCCCATGATGGCCAGCCATTCACCGGGCGCAACTTCGAGAGAGACGTCGTCCAAGGCACGGATGACACCGCCGTTGGTCTCGGCCCGTGCCGGGTAAAGGCGGCTGACATGGCTGAGCTTGATCATGTCATTCTCCCCTCAGGATGGTAGCAGGTTGGACCCGGCGCAGCAGGGATATTGGCAGGATTGCGGCAACCAGGGAAATGGCTATCCCGCCCAGCAGTACTACGGGTAACACGCTCAGTCGGGGAGTCACGGGGGCATGAAAATTGGCGTGGCCGATCCAGATCGCCACTCCTACTCCAACCGCAAAACCTACCGTCGCACCGATCGCACCGAGCGCGGCAGCCTCAGCGGCGAAGAACCCTTGCAGCATCCTTCCGGAAGCGCCCAGGGCCTTCATAAGGGCAAAGTCGCGGCGCCGGTCCGAGACCCATCCCGTCAAGGTGGAAAGCACGCAGACGGCGGCAGTGAACATGATCAAAACTGACGCCACCAGAAGCGTGGAGCGCATTTTGCCCAATACATTCGCCTCCGCCTCGGTAACCTGGCGTACCGGGTGCACGTCGGCTGCGGGAAGGACCTGCGCGAGGCGTTGGATGACGGCGCTCACGTCTTCCGGGGAGCCCGAGGCCGAGATCTCAATCGTCGAATAGGGGAGATGGGTCCACTCCGCGAAATCGGCGAGGGAGATGTAAATGCGGCTATCTTCGGCAGCGCCGGTTTGCAACCTTCCGACAGGATTAAGCCGAAGGTTGCGACCCTGAAAGCTGAGATCGAACGGCTCTCCCGATCCGCCGATAACGCCGGCGGCACGGGCGCCAACCAGAGCATCGTGCGAGGCCTTCGGCCAGGCGGTCACCGACCACCAACTGCCATTCAGCTTCTGTGCCAGGTCGAGGTCCGTTCCGGCGACGACTACCGAGCGCCCGTCAGCGGTGCGGGCAACCGCGTACGCAAAGGGAACTGCCATGCCTCCCTCGCCCAGCCCCGAGCGCACGGTGGCCAGAGTATCGTCAGGCAGGCTGTGGCCGTCCCTGGCGACCACAACGATGTTGGCGCCATATTTGCGAAATTCGTACCGTAGTTTGGCCTGGACGTCCACATAGAGGTTTAGCATGGCGGTGGCCACGGCGGCAGCCACGACCATGGCCAGCAGGGCTGAAGCGGCACGACCACGCCGCAGGACCGCGGCACGCCACAGCATGCGCAGGAACATCGAGGGGTGAGGCGCGGTCGAACGGCGCCGGGCGACGTGAGTACTGTCAGAGCTCAAGCGTCACCTCGCAGCGCGAACACAGGATCAAACTTCACCGCGCGCCGGATGGCGGCCGCGCTGCCCGCAAAAGTCACCAGCACCGCGACCGCCAGGATGATGGGCAGCAGCACCGGCTGGATGGAAATCTGCGAGTCGAAGATGGTGTACCCAATCTGGCGGGCCAGTAGCGCGCCCCCGGCGAAGCCCGCGGTTCCTGCCAGCAAGGCCAGCAGCGTGGCCTCGGCAAAAAACAGGACGGCCACCGCCAGATTGCCGGCACCCAGCGCCTTCATCAAGCCCACCTCACCGCGTCGCTCCACCACCGCAGTCGCCATGGACGCGGAAACCGCCAGCGCGGAGGCCAGCAACGCCGCCAGCGTGATCAGAAGCATGAGTCCCTGGATGCGTGAAAGTACCGTGCCCTCATTCTGTGCCACCTGGCGAATCTGTTCCGCGTGGGAGTGCGGGATGGCTTCCTGCAACTGGAATGCAATCGACTGCGCGTAAGGAGAGCAATACCAGCGGTCGTACATCTCGGGCGACATGCTTTTGGGATCGCGGCGAGCGAACGCGTCCTCAGGTTTGGTCACGGCGCTGACATAGACACGGCGAACCGCGCCGGGCCTTCCGAGGATCTGCTGTGCCAGCGGAAGAGGCGCGGCGATCTGATTATCTTCGGGCCCTCCGGTAGAGAGAATGCCGGCGATGCGGTGAGGGTGGCCCGCAATCTCGATCTCTTGCCCGGGCGTCCGGTTTAGCCTCGCCGCCAGGTGATCGCCGATCAGAATGTCTTCCGAAGTGTCATCCGGCCAGCTGCCCAGCACTTTCCACCAGGGATGCGTCGTGCGCACGCCGGTCACGAAATCCTGCTTTCCCAGTATCAGATGCCGCGCGAAGTATGTCCCCAGCAAGGTCACATTCTTTTGGTCGCCAAGAGCTACGCTCACCGGAAGCATGGGAGCAAAACCCACGATATTGTTGCCCCAGAACACGCCTTTGATTTTGGGCAGATCGGCTTCGTTCAGGTAGGCGCCGTCGCTGGGCGGCTTCAGGTTCACCCCGCCAATCTCGACATCCAGCGTGTCTTCCTGGGGAGTAACGATCAGATTGGCGCCGTAGGTCCGCAACTCGCGGCTGATCTTGTCCCCGATGTCCGTAGCCACGGCGATCATGGCCGTGGCCACTCCCACGCCCAGCATGATAGCAACTCCGGCCAGCAGCTTGCGGCGCTTCTGCCGCCGGAAGGACTCATAAAGTAGGCGCAGGAACATGGGGTCAGGGGTGGAAAATGTGGGCGCCGGCCGCGACGTCACTCTCCCGAATGATGACCGCATCCGCGGTCTGTTCGGCGCGCAGCGGGATCGGGTTGCAGCCGCCGGTCATGCCCACGGATTGTCCGTTGATCGGTGCGGCGCAGTTCTTGCAGATCACGCCGTTCGGCCCTTTGTAGAAACCGACGGGGCCGCAAATCTGGCAGGCGTCGAATACCGTCGCCACCTTGCCGTCGGGTTTCTGGTACAGCCAGAAGCGTACCTCGACGCCGTCTTCCCGGGCCGCAAAGCGATGCAGATCACCGTCAGAGACCTGGGCCAGGGGAATGCTGACCTGCCCCTCTGTGAAAGTGACTGCAGTCGCCGGCGACAAAGCACTCACGCTCTTGGCATAGATAAACTCAGCCGTAACCATCAGGATGAACAGGAACGAACTGGCATAAACCGAAACCATCCACAGGCGTTCGCGGCGGGCGCTCCACTGCGCCTTGCGACGTTCCGCGGGAGAATCGGGCAGCACAGCAGGCTGGCGACGTTTGACCTCGAAGAGCACCATCAAAGCAGCCAGGGCCACGATGGTGACAAAGAAGAACAAATCGTTGCGCACGATGGGTCCGATCAGGGCCATCTCCTCGCGAGAAGAAGGAAGCACGCCGTTTTCAGAAAGCTCGTGCAGGCCGGAGATGATCAACTGCGCCGCCACAAAAAACAGAATGACGGTGGTCACGCGAAAGAATTTCTGAAGATTGACGCGCACACTGCCCTTGACGAACATCACGCCAAATACAATGGCTACGATCACACCCGACAACGTGCCCAGGAAGCTGAGCAACTCGGTGGAGTTCAGCGACACCGCTCCCAGGATAAGGACGGTTTCCACGCCTTCGCGCAGGACCATCAGAAAGACGAAAAGAAACAGGCCGAAGGCCGCATTTCGACCTGCCAGCAGGCCGACTTTGCCTTCGATCTGTCCCTTAAGAGCGCGGCCTGTCTTCATCATGAAAATGATCATGGTGACGACGAAGAACGCCGCGACGAGCATGATCCAACCCTCGAAAATGTCCTGGTTCCAGTGGGTACGCGACAGGAGAATGGCGATCCCTATACTCCCCACGAAGGCAGAGATTAGAGCGGCGAAGACGGATTTGCGCAGTTCAGGTCGTCCAATTTTGGCCAGATAGGCCAACGTAATGCCGACGATAAGCGCGGCCTCGACCCCTTCGCGCAAAGTTACGATGAATGCCTGGAGCATGTTGTGAAAAAAAACCTCTTATTGCAAACCAGTTGCAACTAGCAACGCGACTCTCACTCGGTTAAGCATAGTCTCCCCCTGGTGCGGGCGTCAACGGAGCTGCGTGGGTAAGTGGGTCCCCACTCTCGTCTCTCCGCTTTTTGGAGAGACAGGGGGGCTGTGGTCGATTGAACATCCCCGCCCTGTCGTTCCAAAGTACGGAACGACCAGGACGGAGCACCCTTTGTTACAGATTTGTTACAGATTTCTCAAGAGCCGTTTTACTTCGTCCAGTTGGGGGAAGAGTTTTTCTTCTGCCTGAAACTCGGCCGAGTGCACACAGCGGCGGCTGCCGCGCAATCTGACCGGGTGCTTGAGGTGGAGCATCTCGTGATACACGATGTACTCGACGGCAAAGCGGGGAACGCGGGGATGGTCGAAAATGCGGCTTACCACGATGGCATTGTGCGCCGGGTCGTAGTGGCCGAGGCTATTGCGGGCATGGTCGCGACTCCAGGTCATCTGCGGGCGGGCCAGCAGGCCATGAAAAAACCGCGTATTGAGATCTTCAAACACCGCTTCCAGGTCGTAGGTCCGGCCCTGGGCGGAGTTGAGGTGCTTACGTCCGCGCATCTGGCGCACCAGGTGGGCCTTCCGGCTGATGTGATGGCTGGAAACGTAACGGCGATAGCGGGCCGCGGTTTCGCGGTCGACTGGCCGGCGGTACATCTTGGCCAGCAGAATGTGGGCGACGGCTTTCAACACGGGAGCGGGAGCGCCTTCCAGCAGGTCCGAGAGGCGCACCAGCAGCCTGCCTTCGCGCATTCGGATGGTGTTCTTGATGCTGGTGAAAGCGAAGAATTCCACCTTCAAATCAGGCAAGGCGGCGTCAGGACGAAGTTCGCGATACGCCTGCTCAAAGATTTGGAGAGGGTTGTGCCTCACGTCCCGCTAGATTAGCACGGCGAACTTCTGACTACCCAAGGGCGGAGAGACACCACATTCAACGTTTCGCCGGCTTCTTATGCTTGGCGGCCTCTTCCTGTGCGGTCAACAGATCGCGGTGGTCCTGCACGCTGCTGTCCAAGGTATCGAGAGCGTTGGATAGCAGGAATTCATAGTGCGCTGCTTCTTCTTTTTTGGCGGTGGCGTCGTCTCGCAGGGCGCGCAGTTTGGCCTGGAATTCAGTGTCGGCCTCGATGACGGTCTTCAGCGCCTTGCGCAAGTCCGATTTGCGATCCACGTAGGTATCGATGTTGTCGTTCAACTCGTCGTAAACATCGAGGAAGTCCTGCAAACGATCATGGGTGGCCAGGCCGCGGTCGGTGGTTTTGGGATCGGAGCGCGCCTGCTCGAGCGCCGCCAGCCGCGCCCTGGCGAAGCCAACATAAAGTTTGAGCCGCAGTTCGGGCTCGAGAGCGGTGTCGCGCAGCTGGTCGATCTCCGGATCGGTGAGGGGATCGCGCTGCCGCTGGGCCAGAGCGGGGGAAAGCAACAGCAAGAGCGCCAACCCTGCGAGGCCAACGCGCAGAAAAGTCATTTACCCTTCTTTTTCCCAAACATGGCGGAGAGCAGGTCGGTGCGCATCTTCTCCAGTTCATCCACCGTCTGTTGGATGGGGGGCTGATCGTCGAAGGCAACGGTACGCTTGATATCGCGAAACTTCTCCGCCATCTTCCGCAGCATGATTTCTACATTCTTTAATTTCTTTCCTGTCGCGATGGCTGCATCCGTCGCCTTCCTGGAATAGTCCACCACATCCTGCAGAGCGGCCTTGCCTGCGTCTGCGTTGCCGTCGTCGTAAAGCTTGTCGGCCGCCTTCGCCTTCAGGTCGGCAATCTTGAGGTAGAGCGCCGGACGATCGTTCGGTTGAGCGGATTCGGCCCGGGCGATGAGCTGATCGACGCTCTCTTCCTTGCCAGCGAACGCGGGCAGGAAGGCCAGCGCCAGGAGCGCGAGAATAAATATCCGGGTCCGCATGGTTATCATTTTCGGGGCTCAATCGTGATCAGGCGATGGCGAGCCTGCCATTCCTGGTCGGGAAAGTTCCCGGTCGCTGTTTCGAGGAAGCGGTGATAATTTTCCGCTGCCGGCTTGAACTGGCGCAAGTGGTCATAGGCCGTGGCCCGCAGAAAATATCCGATCGGAAGCTCGGGCAGGAGCTGGGCGCGGGCGTCCAGCGCCTTGATCACCAGTTCGTAATTCTTGTTCTCATTGGCGGCGGCGGCCAGATCGCCGTATGCGGTTGCCATGCTGGGCTTGAGCTGAAGCGCGGCCAGCAGCTCCTGCTGGGCCTCGGGAAACTTGCGTTGCTGCAGGAGCAGCCTCCCCAGGCCATAGCGCAACTCGGGATCGTTGGGCTTGGCCGCCAGCAGGGAGCGATACAGAGGCTCGGCTAAATCGTATTTCTTCGCATTGACATATAGATCGGCCAGGTCGAGCTGCGCCGAGGCGTCACCCGGAGCCAGCTTGAGGGCCTGCTGTAACTCCGCGATGGCGGGTTCGTTCTGTCCGTCGGCGGCCAGCATCCGGCCGAGTTGCATGTGGGCGCCGGCGTCCCCAGGATGGAGCGCGACCAGTTTGCGCAGAATTTCCTCGGCCTCGGTGTAGCGATGGCCCCGCATGTAGATATTGGCCATGCCGGTGAGCGCGTCGGTGGACGAGGGGTCGAGAGCGAACGCCTGTTTGTACTCCTGCTCGGCGTCGGCAAAGCGGTTTTGATTCTCCAGCAGCGGGCCGGCAGAAAGATGCGGTTCAGGATCTTTGGGATCGAGCAGCGCGGCTTGTTTGTAGGCTGAGAGGGCTCCGTCAGGATTGCCGTTTTCCAACACGTGCCCCAGCGACAACCAGGCGCGGGCCTGGCCCTCGGCAACGTGCGAAGTGGGCTTCAGCTTGGTGGCTGCGAACAGAAACTCTTCGGCGCCGGGCTGTCCGGCTTTCACCAGCATCAGGCCAAGATTCAGATTGGATTCGAACACGCTCGGTTTGGCGGCGACCGACTTGCGGTAGGCAGCAATCGAGTCTTCGGTCTTGCCGACCGCATTGTAGAGAAATCCCAGATCAAACCAGGCAGCGAAATTATCCGGATCCTGCGCAACCACTTTCTTCAGCAGGGGCTCGGCGGTGGCGTAATCCTGCTTTTCGATCGCGCCTTCGGCCTGGATGAGTTCAGGCGGGGAAGAGGGGTCGTCAACGGCCACCTTGTGGTGACGCACGGTCTTGCTGGTTTGCGCGTGGATGGTTCCGGCAAGGGCAATCAGCAGCGCAATCACACGTAGGCCCGGACGCCCTCGTCCGGGCGGGCGAGCGCAGCTCGCCAAAGGGTTTGCGCCTGATTCCGCACAACTCCCGATGGCCGAGCTGCGCTCGCCTGGGCCTGTGGGGGCACCTGCCCCTATGTGGACTCCGAGAGTCATGGGCTCGTGGCTTGTTTCGCGTAGGCCCGGACGCCCTCGTCCGGGCGGGCGAGCGCAGCTTGCCGAGGGGTTTGCGCCTGATTCCACACAACTCCCGATGGCCGAGCTGCGCTCGCCTGGGCCTGTGGGGGCACCTGCCCCTACGTGGGCGATGCTACTTCCGGCCGTTGGTTGGTTGTCCGTTTCCATTCAGGACTCGCGCCAGAAACTTTCCGGTGTACGAATTCGGCAGCTTGGCAATGGCCTCCGGCGGCCCGGCGCCCACTACGTATCCGCCGCGTTCGCCGCCTTCGGGACCGAGGTCAATCACCCAGTCTGCTGTCTTGATTACTTCCAGATTGTGCTCGATGACCAGAATCGAGCCCCCTGCTTCAATTAGACGCCGGAAGGCAGAGAGTAGTTTGCTGACATCATCGAAATGCAGCCCGGTGGTGGGCTCGTCAAAAATATAAAGCATGCGATTGCGGCGGCGGGTGCGCTCAACAGAACTTGAGGGACGTCCAATATCCCGCGACGACGGCTGCAGATGGGCCGCCAGCTTCATGCGCTGCGCCTCCCCTCCGGAAAGCGTTGTCGCAGATTGTCCCAGACGCAGATAGCCCAGGCCAACTTCTTCCAGCACGCGCAGCTTTTCCACCACTTTGGGCACGCCGGAGAAGAAATGCAGGGCTTCCCTCACCGTGAGATCCAGCACATCGTGGATATTCTTGCCGCGATAACGCACTTCGAGGACCTGGGGCTTGTAGCGCGCGCCCTTGCACTCTTCGCAGATCAGTTCGACGTCGGCGAGAAATTGCATCTCCACGGTGACGGTGCCGTCGCCCTGGCAGGTTTCGCAGCGTCCCCCAGGGATGTTGAAAGAAAAGTGTCCGGCGCTGAAGCCTCGCTTCTTGGCCTCGGGCAGCGAGGCAAAAAGATCACGGATTCCGTCGAAGGCCTTGATGTAGGTGACCGGATTCGACCGCGGTGTCCGCCCGATCGGAGACTGGTCCACCAGGATGACGTCGTCGATCAGGTCGTCACCTTCAAGCTCTCTCCAGTCGGGGGAAGGCAGGGGCTCGCCGTTGGCCTGCCGCTTGGCGGCGGACAAGGCCTGGAACAGGACGTCATGCAGCAGGGTTGATTTTCCCGAACCCGAGACTCCCGTGATGGCGACCAGCATTCCCAGGGGCACGGCGAAATCGATGTTTTTGAGGTTGTGTGCCCGCGCTCCTGAAATTTTGATCTGGCGCGAACCCGGTTTTCGGCGCGCCGGGGGAAGCTGGATGCGCAGTTCGCCAGAAAGGTAGCGTCCGGTGAGCGAACCCGGAGCTTTCAATATTTCGTCGTAGCTTCCCACTGCGATTACCTGGCCGCCGCTCTCGCCTGCGCCTGGGCCAAGATCGAGAATGCGATCGGAGGCGCGCATGACGTCGGGATCGTGCTCGACCACCAGGATGGTGTTTCCCAGGTCGCGCAGATCATGGAGAATCTTGATCAGGCGATGAGTGTCGCGGCTGTGCAATCCGATGGACGGCTCATCCAGGACGTACAGCGTTCCCACCAGCCGCGAACCCAGCGAAGTTGCCAGTTGAATGCGCTGCGCTTCGCCTCCGGAGAGAGTTGAAGCCAGGCGGTCAAGAGTCAGGTATTCCAGGCCAACATCAATCAGGAACTGCAGGCGCTCGTGAATTTCCTGCAGCAATTTGTCGGCAATGGCGGACTCCTGGTCGGTCAGCTTGACCTCGGAGAAAAACTTCGACGCCTCTTCGACGGTCATGCTGGTGACCTGGCAGATGTTCCTGCCGTTGATCCTGACCTGCTGCGCCTCGATGCGAAGACGGGCGCCGCCGCAGGCCGAGCAGGTCGAGTAGCCGCGATAGCGGCTGAGAAAGACGCGGACATGCAGCTTGTATTTCTTGCGCTCGAGATAATTGAAGAATCCCGCGTATGCCGGGAAACTTGCCGTCGCCCTCGACCACCATGCGGCGCTGCTCAGGGTCAAGCTCAGCCCACGGGGCATAGAGCGGAATCCTGGCCTGCTTGGCGAAGCGCTTGAGCTCGTTGAAGAGGGATCGATATTTGGGCTTGGTCCAGGGATCAATCGCGCCCTGGTCCAGCGATTTCGACTTGTCGGGAATGACCAGGTTGAGATCGAAGTCGATGGTGTTGCCGAAACCCTGGCAGCGGGGGCAGGCGCCGTACGGATTGTTGAAAGAAAACAGGCGCGGTTCCGGCTCCTCGTAGCGCAGGTTGCATTGCTTGCACTCAAAGCGCTGGGAAAAGCGAAGGCGTTGCGAGGACTGATCGTCGCGCGCCGCGGTCTCGAAGATGACCTCGCCGGCCTCGCGGTAGCTGATCTCGATGGCGTCCACGATACGGGCGCGGGCGTCTGGGGAAACCACCAGACGGTCAACCAGCAGGAAGACTGGCTGGTTGAAATTGACGTCGAGCAGCGATTCCGGGGTGGAGAATTCGAAGATCTGGCCGTTCTGGTAGAGGCGGTTGAAGCCGCGCTGGCGAAGCTCAAAGAGGCGGGTACGGAGCTGATCGGAAAGCGCGGAATCCTGAATGCTCTTGCGGCGCGGGCGGGACGCCCCCGCGACAGCCGGCGGGACGCCGGCGCTACGGTCGGGGGTTCGTTTCTTCGCTCGCGATTCTTTGTCGGCGGTGCTGGGTGCGGTGACTCCGCTCTGTAGCGGGAACAACGCGTTCAGACGGCTGCCTTCGCCCAGCGCAAGAACGGTGGCGGTCACTTCATCGACCGTGTCTTTCTTTACTTCCTGTCCGCACTGCAGGCAGTACGTCCGTCCGACCCGAGCAAAGAGCAGCCTGAGATAGTCGTAGATCTCGGTGGCGGTGCCGACTGTCGATCGCGGGTTGCGGGTGGTGTTTTTCTGGCGGATCGCTACGGCCGGGGCGATACCGTCGATGGAGTCGGCGTCCGGCTTCTCGATGCGCTCCAGGAACTGGCGGGCATAGGCCGAGAGCGATTCGACATAGCGGCGCTGGCCTTCCGCATAGATGGTGTCGAAGGCGAGAGACGACTTGCCGGAGCCGGACACGCCGGTAACGACCGTCAATGAATTGTGCGGGATTTCGAAGTCCACGTTCTTGAGGTTGTGAACCCGGGCACCGCGAACCACTATCGTTTCCGTGGACATCAGTTAAGAAGGACCCGTCCGAGCCGCTTTGGACCTGCCGAGGGTGCTCAGAAGGCTTCAGGAGCGACTAATGAATCTTTCTATTATAAGGCAGGTGGAGACTGCGGAGTGAAACCTAGCCCAGCTGCGCTCGGCTGGCGTAGGCCCGGACGCCCTCGTCCGGGTGGGCGAGCGCAGCTCGCCGAGCTCTGGACGGGTGAGGGCACCCGTCCCTACGTGGTTTGTGGGGGTTACTTCTTTTCGTCGTCGCGCTTCTGACTGTAGCGGACTGCCATGCCGGCGCCCAGAGTCATGAATGCAAGCGGGGGAAGCAGCAATACCAGCACGGCCCGGCTGATGGCCTTCTGGCCTTCCTTGGTAGTGCCTTTAGCGCTGCTGTAGCACATGGCGCAGCCCTGGCTGAAGGCGGGCGCCGCCCACATCAGCAAAAATACTGCGATGGCGCAGAGACGCAGCTTCATTTCACTCCCACTCCCAAGTGCAGGATCCGATAGGCATCAGGCAGAAAGACCAGCATCATGGCCAGGCAAAAGACCAGCGAACTCATGGTAACCCACTTCATGGCCGAGATCTCAAACTTCAGGTGCATGAAGTAACCGATGATCAGCCCGGCCTTGATGAGTGAGAGTCCCATCAGGATCGACAGCATCCGGACCAGTTCCATGTTCTGATAGGCCAGGTAAACTTCGATGCCAGTCATCACCAGCAGGGCGGCCCAGACCCACAGAAACTGTCCTTTGGCATGGTGCCGTTGCTCTGCGGCGGCTTGCTGTTCCAAGGCTAACTGGGTTGCGTCCATCATTTGAAGTCGAGCTCCTCAAAAGTTTTGGCTTACACAATCCTGGTTGACATCAGGTACACCAGCGGAAAAATGAACATCCAGACCAGGTCCACGAAGTGCCAGTAGAGACCCGCGACTTCGACATCGGAGGCATCGTAAACCTTGGGCTTCAACCAGAGAATGATCGAGATCACGATCGCAGCGACAAGCAGTACGTGCGCGCCGTAATGGAACGGGCTATAGGCCGGGGTTCCGAGCCAGGCCACCAGCCACAATCCCAGCAGGACGGGAATAAACCATCTGCGCAGGGCCACGACACCCAGGTAAACCACACCCAGGGTGACGTGCAACATGTGCATGCCGGTGAGGCCGAAAAAGGTGGCGGCAAATTGCGGCGCCGTCTTAGTGACGTTCACAAACTCGGCGTTGCCCGCTTCCCCCGGAGGAGTGGGAAAGACCGGCAAGGTCAGGCCTTCGGCAATGAGATTGGTCCACTCGCGGCCGTGAAGGACCACGAATCCCAGGCCGCATGCCATGGTGGCAAACAGCCACAGACGCTGCGCCTTCTGATTTCCCATCACTGCGGAACGCACGGCAAATACCATGGTCAGGGAACTGGTCAGCAGGAACGCAGTCATGAACGTCGCATTCCGGATGCTTTCGGAATGAAATGGAGTCGGCCAGTTCGGCGTGGAAATGCGGCCGTAGGTGTAAGCGTAAAGCAGGGCTCCGAAGGTCAGCGAGTCGGAGAGCAGGAACAGCCACATCCCAATCTTCTTGGAGTAGGTGCCGAACAGGGAAGGCTCGTAAACCCCTGGCACTTGCTGCAAGGCCACATCAGACATGGGTTGATCTCCCGGTGAAGCGCATTCGAGACAGCCAGAGGCTGCTCCCCATCCACAATCACATTCCAGTTTCCGGTGCCGCTAACGTACAAACTCCAAGAGGGCAAAGATGTAAAGCCACACCAGCGCCATGAAGTGCCAGTACCAAGCGGTGACATCGACCACAATGCGGCGATCTTCCACCGCTTTTTGTTGCAATGCCGTGGCGCCGGCGTAAAGCAATACCAGTAAACCACCCGCCAGGTGAATGGCGTGCGCCGCGGTGAGCACATAAACCATGGAACTGCTGGGACTGGTGGCAACGTAGAAGCCGCGATTCGCCAGTTCGCGCCAGGCCATCCATTGGCCAGCCAGAAAGGCCAGGCCGAGAGCGATCGTGGCGCCCAGCCAGGGGAAGTTGCGTTCCTTCCCAATCGAAACACCCGGGATGGACCGAACTGGAGCCAAAGCCGCCTGCCGTGTGATCTGCCGGCGCGCCAGTTCCACGGTAAGGCTGCTGAGCAGCAGCAGAAAAGTATTGACCAGCAGCAGGGTGGTGGGCAGATTCACCTGCAGCCAGTCGCTGACATAGGCTCCGGTGCGATCGTCCAGCGAAGGCAGCCCCCGGCGCATGATGTAAACGCTGGTGAACGAAACAAACAGCATGCTGCTGGCCACCAGGCCAACAATCAGCCCCAGCCGGGTACGGCGCAAGCGCCCACCATAATCGGATGAGCCGCCGCCGCCGCGATCACCACCACCACCGCCGGGGAGAGGGGGGCGCGTCCCGCCGCTGCCGCGGCCGGTCTTGGGATCTTTGACGGCCTGATCCGTGATCGTGACTGTTGAACTGAACGTTGCCATATCGATAACGTGTGGCGCGGGCACCCTCGCCCGCGGGTTTTTGTAGCGCCGCCGTCCCGGCGGCTGTCGCGGGGGCGTCTCGCCCGCGCTTGGGAGGGCAGGATGCCCTCCCGACAGCCGGCAAGATGCCGGCGCTACTTCAATGTGACGGTACCGTTGCCGGGTCAGTCTGCATTACGTAATCTTTCGGAGCTCCGGGAACGCTGTACTCATACGGTCCGTGATAAACCACCGGAGTCTTCCCGCCAAAGTTGTCGTGCGGAGGCGGCGTGGCCGTAGACCATTCCAGCGTGGTCGCTTCCCAGGGATTGTCACTCGCCTTCGGTCCCTTGAACATGCTCCAGAAGAGATTGATCACAAAAATGAACTGCGCGCCTATGGTAACGAAGGCCGCGTAGGTCATGAACGTGTTCAGCGGAATCAGGTGTTGCAGGTAGGCCAGCTCGGTGAACTGAGAATAGCGGCGTGGCTGTGCCGCCATGCCCAGATAATGCATGGGCATGAAGATGGCGTAGGTCCCTGCCAGCGTAATAAAGAAGTGTACCCGGCCCCAGGTTTCATTCATCATGCGGCCGAACATCTTGGGGAACCAGTAATAGGTTCCGGCGAACATGCCGAAGATGGCGGCCACGCCCATGATCAGATGGAAGTGTCCGACCACGAAGGCAGTGTCATGCAGAGGGATGTCCAGAACCGGCTGCGCCAGGAACGGGCCGCTCAGACCTCCGGAAACGAACAGGGAAACGAATCCGATGGCATACAGCATCGGAGTCTGAAAACGTACCCGCCCGCCACGGATGGTCCCCAGCCAGTTAAAAGTCTTGATCGCAGAGGGAACGCCGATGGCCATGGTCATGATGGAAAAGGCAAAGGCCGAATACGGACTCATGCCGCTCATGAACATGTGGTGGCCCCAGACCATGAAGCCGAGAAAGCCGATGCCCATGATGGCATACACCATCGCCTTGTATCCGAAGATGGGCTTGCGCGAGAAAGTGGAGATCAGCTGCGAAGCCACGCCCATGCCGGGCAGGATGGCGATGTACACCTCGGGATGTCCGAAGAACCAGAACAGGTGCTGCCAGAGCAGCGGCGAGCCGCCCTTGTGTCCCATGATCTGGCCGTTCACCACCACCAGTGGGACATAGAAGCTGGTGCCGAGATTGCGGTCAAGCAGCAGCAGGATTCCTGCCGAAAGCAGAACGCCGAAAGCCAGCAGTCCGAGAATGGCGGTGATGAACCATGCCCAGACGGTCAGAGGCATGCGCATCATGGTCATGCCTTTGGCGCGCAGGTCGAGCGTGGTGGTGATGAAGTTCAGCGCGCCCATCAGCGACGCCACGCAGAAAATAGCGATGCTGGCAATCCACAAGTCCGCGCCCAGTTGCTCGCCTGGCCCTGCGCTGGGCAACGCACTGAGCGGAGCATATCCCGTCCAGCCGTGCAGGGGAGCGCCACCGGTGACGAAAAAAGCGGCGAGGATAACCACGAACGCGATGAACGTGGTCCAGAACGAAAGCATGTTCAGGACGGGAAACGCCATGTCCGGCGCGCCGATCTGGATAGGCAGAAAGTAATTACCGAACCCGCCCTGGGGCGCCGTGGTCAGCACGAAGAACACCATGATAGTGCCATGCATGGTCAGCAGGCTGAGGTAGGTTTCGGGCTTGATCTCGCCCAGCAGCGGCAGATTCGCCGTGGGCCAGATCATGTGGATGCGCATCAGCAGCGACAGGAACATGCCGACAAAAACTGCCGCGAGCGCCAGAAAATAATATTGCAGCCCGATGACTTTGTGGTCCAGGCTGAAAATGTACTTACGAATAAAGCTGGTCGGGGCCGCGTGCGCGTGAATGGCGTGCGCGTGAGGGTCGTTTCCGTGAGGGCCGTGAGCGTCGTGGTCGTGAGAATCCTGGGCAACCATTATTATTTCTCCGCCTCCCGCGCCGCCAGCCATTTGTCAAAATCTTCCTGGCTGACGACTTTCAGCATGCCGTGCATTTTGTAATGGCCGAGACCGCAAAGCTCGGCGCAGGCAATTTCATAGTCCCCGATCTCGGTGGGGGTGAAGTGCATGTGGATTTCGAGGCCAGGGACCGCGTCCTGCTTGAAGCGCATATTAGGAACGAAGAAGCTGTGGATCACGTCCACGGCGCGCAGCCTCAGGTCCACCTGGCGGCTGACCGGCAGGTACATGGTGCCGGTGACCACGTCATCTTTCGAGGCGGGATCGGTCGTGTCGAGGCCAACCGCGGCTTCGTTGCCGGCGGAAGGGTCCATCAAGGTTGGACTGGTGGCGCCAAACTTGCCGTCCGCGCCGGGATAGCGGAAGTACCAGGCAAACTGCATGCCGGTCACTTCGACCGGGACCGATCCCGCCGCCGCCGGCGTGAACCGCTCCCGCGCCCAGACGTTGCTGCCCATCAGGTTCAGCCCCACGAAGAGAATGGCGGTGAGCACCGTCCACAGCACTTCGAGCTTGGTGTTGCCGTGGGAATATTCCACCTTCTTGGAGTCCGGCCGTTCGCGATATTGCCATACGAACAGTCCCAGCGCGCCTTGCGCGGCCACAAATACGATTCCCATCAAGACGTAAGTCAAGGCGAACTGGTTGTCGATGAAGGCGGCTGCGCGTGGAGGCCCCGTGCGGTAGCCACCAGGTTTTGGCCACGAAGAAGTAGGTGCTAAAGAAGGTGATCAGCCAGATAATTGCGAGCAGAGCGAGACCCATCTACCAGACCTCCTGAAGGTCATGGAATGCGGACAGCGATTCGGATGAATCAAAAATACTTCTGCGGATCGCCGGAAGTCTATCACAGCTCCACGTAAGCGGCGCAAGCCCCAGAATGGGCGCTAACCACCGAGGACACGGAGGACACAGAGAAAGACGAGGGAGCCCGCACCCCGGTATAAAATCTGTGCCCATGCCCAGGAAATCGCATGGCCGCGGTCACGAGATCCGCGGGGTTCGTATGCCGAAGAACCAATGCTTTGCCTGCGGGCCGGACAATGCGGCCGGCATGCATCTGAAATTTACCTTCGACAAGCAACGCCGCGTATTTGTCTGCCGCTTCCGCCTGGACGAGCGTTACAGCGGCCCTCCGGGACACTGCCACGGCGGCATCATTGCCACCATTCTCGACGAGGCCATGGGGAAAGTGAACAAGCTGCGAGAGGTGATCGCCCTGACTTCACAGATGAAGGTGGATTACCTGCGGCCGGTCCCGCTAAACAAGCCGTTGCGGGTGGAATCGCGCGAGGTCAGCGTGCGCGGACGCAGACACGTAAACATGGGCGAAATCCTGAATCAGAAAGGCGAGGTGCTGGCCCGCGGCCGGGCGCTGTTCATCGCCATCGATCCGGGGCGGTTCGCAAGGTTCATGAAATGAACGAGTCTTTCGTCACTAGATAGCTTTGTGAACGGACTGGATGATGCGATTGATCTCCGGCTGTGTAACCCTTCCGGATGAGCGGTAATTATTTTCGGCGAAAATCAATTCAATGCCGCCCTCGTCAGAATAAAGGTCGATTAGAACGCCGTTCTCGCGGGTCTCTGCATCGCCTTGCTGAAAGCCCTTAAAGCTTAGGTTCTGCACCCTGAATATTCCGGTCTCAGCGGATTTCGCCGGTGCAATGGATTTGAGGACAAGCAGCACCGACTCGCGAGCGAAAATCTTCGAAGAGATACTCCAGTGATGCATCGTATCCGGAGTGAACTCGTAGAGCATGTTCACAAAATCGTAGTCAGACTTCATGGCTTCGTGGCCGAAGATCGCTTCCATACTCTCGCGGGGAACCCTTGAGCTGACTCGAGAAATACCGTTGATCAGTTCTCGAGCAGGAAGAGAAGTAATCATCAACCTCAACCCTGATCGAAAAACCAGCACGACCCGGGTTGGCTTTTCTTTTGGATAAAGTTTAGTCTGAGTCTCGTCAATGTCATTCCACGGCACCTCAAATTCATACCCGAAGTACGACAGGCGCGAACCGGAAGCCTGAGAAACAGTCTGGTCTTTCAATTCCGTTGGAACGACTCTAGTTACTGCAGGAGCCTTCCTCGCTCCGTAATAGGAAAGTGCCACCGGAACGATCCACTCCACGCCCACGAACACAACTGCGGTCGTGATGGCGAGGGTGACAAGAATGCGTCGCATCAATCTCAAGGTTGTGTTCCCCAAAGTGCGAGTGATCGACTCATGCTAGTTGGCGGAATGAATGCGCCCAAGTTACATTCGTGCCTGGACCCGTCGAGGCTCTATCTCATCGTATTTTCAACGCCGGCACGCCTCCAGCGCGCGCCCCAGTTGCTCCACGCCTCGCCGCAGCTCTCGCGCGTCCACCGCGGCAAAACCGAGGAGCAACCCTTGCCGGGTGAAGCGGCGGGAGGAGTAGCGGCTGAGCGGTATCACTTCGACCTCGCGCCTGTCCGCCTCTTCGGCAGCGCGATCGGCTGAGATTCCCGGCCCTAGCCAGCCCACAGTCTGCAATCCGGCTTCGATTTCGGGAATTTCCAGCAGCCCTTCGAGCCGGGAGCGCGATGCTTCCAGAAACACAGCCAGCCTTTCGGAATACAGCTCGCGCATGCGTCGAATGTGCCGTGCGAAATGGCCTTCGGTGATGAAGTCGCAGAGCGCGGCCTGGTCCAGCAATGGTGCATGGCGCATGCTGACCGCCTGCGCGGCGGCAAAACGGTCCACCATGCCTGGCGGCACCACGAGATAGGCGAGGCGCAGCGCGGGAAATAATACTTCGTTGAAGGTTCCGGCGTAGATGACCACGCCCGCGCGATCGAGTCCCTGCAGCGCAGGGATGGGGCGTCCCTGGTAGCGATATTCGCTGTCGTAGTCGTCTTCGAAAATCAAGGTGCGCGAGCGCCGCGCCCATTCGAGCAGCGCCAGCCGGCGGCGCAGGCTCATGGTCACTCCCAGGGGGAACTGGTGGGCGGGCGTGACATAGATGAGTTTGGCGTTGATCCAGCGCCGCTGTCCCCACTCCAGATCCAGGCCTTCATCATCCACCGGGACGGGGTGGACCTGAGCACCGACCGCACGGAAGACGATGGCAGCACCGGGATAGCCGGCGTCTTCCGTCCATACCGGATCGCCGGGATCCAGCAGCAGGTGGGCCGCGCGCTCCAGGGCTTCCTGCACTCCAGAAATGATCAGCACCTGCTCCACTGTGCACTTCACACCCCGTGAGGTATTCAGATATGCAGCCACGGCCTGGCGGAGGGGACGGTATCCCAGCGCCTCGCCGCCGGACAACAATTGGGCCGAGGCACGTCGCAAGCGGCGACCGACTACCTGGGCCCACAGCGTAGTGGGAAAGACGTCGAGGGCAGCCTGGTTGGCCCGGAAGGCGCGGGTGATGCGCGGCTTGCCACCTGAGGCCAGCTGCAGTCGGCGGGCGTAGGCCGACCAGTCTACGCGGCGGGGTCCGGTCGCTTTACCCGCGCTGGTCCGGGCCACCTGCAGGAGATCGTCGGGCAACACCTGGCTGATATAGGTGCCCGCTCCCACTCTGCCTTCAACATAACCTTCGGACTTGAGTTGCTCGAATGCAGCCACCACGGTAGCGCGTGCGAGCTTGTATTCACGGGCCAGGTCGCGTGTGGCGGGCAAACGGGCGCCGGGGGCGATCCGGCCTTCGAGGATGGCCGATCGCAGTTCGTCATAGAACCAGCGGTAGAGCGGTGTTCCCGAAGGAGGGCCGGGAAGGCTTAAGGGCAGAGATGTGGTTTGTTTGGGCATCGGTTTTGGTCGTTAGTCGCTGGTCTTTAGTCGTGGGATTTGACTTTGGCCAACGACCAACGGCCAACGACGCTCTCAATTGGTATGTACAGAATAACGTAAATGGACCTATGACAAGTCCAATACAGAGGTAGTCAAACTGAGAATTACGTAGGGGCGGGAGCTCACGCCGCCGGGCAAGTCCAAGGTTTCCGGAACGCGGGCCTGGCAGCTACGCTCGCCTGCCCGGACGAGGCGTCCGGGCCTACGCAGGTCGGAGTAAGTAAGGAGAACCTCATGTCGCAGAACAACGGAAGTTCAACCAGCTTGCGCCTGAAGACCGGACTGGCGGAAATGCTCAAGGGCGGCGTCATCATGGACGTCACCAATGCCGAGCAGGCGGTGATCGCTGAAAAGGCGGGTGCAGTTTCCGTGATGGCTCTGGAGCGAGTCCCGGCACAGATTCGTGCCGAGGGCGGCGTGGCCCGCATGGCCTCCCCAAAAAAGATTCGCGAGATCATGGCGGCGGTTTCCATTCCCGTGATGGCCAAGTGCCGCATCGGGCACTTTGCCGAGGCCCAAATTCTTCAGGAGTTGGGCGTGGACTATATTGACGAATCCGAGGTCTTGACCCCGGCCGACGAAGCTCATCACGTGGACAAGCATGCCTTCACGGTCCCGTTCGTGTGCGGCGCGCGCAACCTGGGCGAGGCCCTGCGCCGTATCGCCGAGGGCGCGGCCATGATTCGCACCAAGGGAGAAGCCGGCACCGGCGACGTCGTCCATGCCGTCAAACACATGCGGCAGATTGTGCAGGAGATGAGGATTCTCACCGTCCTCGGTGAAGAAGAACTCTACGCCAAAGCAAAAGAGCACCAGGCTCCTTATGAACTGGTTCGGATGGTGGCCAAGGCCGGAAAGCTGCCGGTGCCGAATTTCTCCGCAGGCGGCATCGCTACTCCCGCGGACGCTGCGCTGGTCATGCAACTGGGCGCGGAATCGGTATTCGTCGGCTCCGGCATCTTCATGCAGGACTCGACCACCTTTGCCGATCCCGAGGAGGCCGAGAAGCGGGCCAAGGCGATTGTGCTGGCTGCGACCCACTTCAACGACCCTAAAGTATTACTTGAAGTCAGCGAGAATCTGACCGGGGCCATGAAGGGCCTGGCTGTGGCCGGGCTGGACGAAGCTCACATGCTGCAGACGCGGGGCTGGTGATCATGGGTGGCGCAACCGCTCCGGTCCGTGCCATTCCCATGTCGCCGATCCTGCATCCCTCAGTTGTCGCTTGGCCGCACCCGCGACGGCGCTTTCTTGATCAATACCGCCGTTCAATCGAACCCGTTTGCTTCCGCAATTTCATGGATGGAGCTCTGGGCCGCGCGCAACGGCACGGATACATGCACCACATTGTCAGGATCATTCACGTCCACCACCAGTGAGCCGCCGTCCTTTTTTACGCGCACATGATCACCCTCGTCGATTATCTCGACGAGGATTCCGTCGGGACAGGCCTCGAGAGCGGGAATTGCGGCGTCAATGAGTGGCAGGTACGGACGCAGCTGTTTTGATGCCCTAGCCAGATGGCGATCAGGTACAAACTGCAACGTGGCCGGTACCAGGGCGGCCGGAACGATCAGATTGACCCGGGTGCCACCCACCTGTTTCTCGTGCACCTTGACGTGAATGAATCCCTCGCTGGAAAGTGCGGCTGCGCCGATCAGCGCGGTTCCCATCACGCCCACTCCAAGTTTGGCAAGAAAGATCATGGGAGTGTTTCCTCGTGTCTTTTATCGTTTCTCCAGCTCTCGTTTTCTGGACGGTATTGGCTCATTCACCCGAGCTACGCGAGTCCACCCAAACGCGGACGTTCTGATCCTGGCCGGTCACCTTCACCAGGTTCATATCCCCGACATTTTCAAGAGCCTTGACCGCGGCTTCGATGTTCAGTTGGTTCTCGCTGGTCTCGGAAATCAGGGCCTGCGCGACATCCCAGGGAATCGTCACCTCGACGTTCTGCTTGTTTTCCTTATCTGCCACGTGCACCACCATCAGTCCGTGCTCTTTGGCGACGCGAACATCGTTGCCCGCATCCTGCACACTCACAAACTCGCCTTCCGGGGCCGCCTTGAGAGCCTCGATAATGGCTCGTACGTTCACGTTGTTGGCGTCGAGGTGGCCAATGCGGACCTTGCCATCCCGCAGCTGGCCATGATTGATCGCCGGAATAACCTGCTCGGCCAAGGTCAGGGGGAGATTAACGCGAACCAGTTCGTGCGTACCAGGGCTGCTGACCCTGACGTGGATGTAACGCGTGTTTGTCGCCGCAAACGCGAAAGTCGCCAGAAGCAGGGCGGAGAATACCACCAGGGCGGTGAAAGCTTTTCCAGTAGTTTTCATGTTGTCCTCTCAGGACGGATGGCGTTGGTGCATCCCGGTTTGGGGGAGGCCGTAAGGTGTCCTGGCAGAGGTACGCAAGAGGTGCAAGGAAAGTTCCGGGTGGATTGAGTTTGGCGGACGGCGAATGTGAATGGAAGGCTTCGGGCCTGAAGGGGCCGAGACAAAGGAAGTCCGCGCCGATTCTAGTAAAATCACACCAGGCCGTGGCAGCAGTCCCGCCGCAACAACGATCAATGAGCAAGGACCGTAAACCCGCGAAAATCGGCGTACTGGCTCTCCAGGGGGACTTTGACGCCCACCGTCGCCGCCTCGAAGAGCTGGGCGCCGAAGTCGTTCTGGTCAAAAAGCCCAAGCAGTTGGATGACATCGACGGGCTGGTCATCCCCGGAGGTGAGTCCGGGACGTTTCTCAAGCTGCTGGGCGAATCCGGGTTCGAGAAGCTGAAGCAGTTTGCGCGCACCAAACCCACCTTTGGAACTTGCGCGGGAGCCATTCTGCTGGCCAGTGAAGTGGAAAATCCCAAGCAGTCGGGTCTGGGTGCCATCGATATCGGTATTCGAAGGAATGCCTACGGGCGCCAGGTGGACAGCTCGATCCGTCAGGGCAAGCTGGGAGAATCACCGATTGAAATGGTCTTCATCCGCGCCCCCAAGATCGGGCGTATCGGGCCCGGAGTCCAAGTCATCGCTACCGAAGGCGCGGATCCCGTGGCCGTGCGGCAGGGAAAGGCGATGGCGGCGACCTTTCACCCCGAGCTTTCCGAAGATACGCGGGTGCACCGTGCCTTCTTGGATCTGGTGAAGAACGGACACCAAATATCCATGCACCCACCACCCGGAACCTCAATCGAACTGGTGGTCACTTGCGAGGCAGGAACTCAACCTTGACGTCCTTGGTCGCGGGTTTCAGATCAAAATCAGCCGTTACAAGAGTGCGGTCAGAGATTCGGCTGCCAGTTCCACCCCGAAAGCATCTACGTAAGGAATCTTTCGGTTAAGCTTGATGAGCGAAGCCGAACGACGCGTTCCGGGTCTACCGGCACGATCTCAAATCCGAAGGCTTCGAGACGCGACAGAACCTGGTCCATGGTGGACCTGCCATGAAACTTGCAGGTCACTCCCGCGATCTCGCCCCAGTGAACAGCCGATATGATCGCCGAGCAGGTTCCGGCAAGGTGTGCCTCGATGATTTCAGCAACCCGACCCGAACCAGCCTCGTCGTCCAGATAACGCAGCACCGCGCTGGCATCAAGGACGTAGGTTACCATTTGTCCTTCTGGCGTTCTTTTTTCAGCGCTGCCGAGAGCGAAGGTCCACCTTTCAACATCCCCGGGTTTTCTCGACCAGCGCTTTGGAAACCGGCTCGAGAACGATTCGGGAATCTTCCACGGCGACCGAGATTCGAGTTCCGGTTCAATCCGGAGGGAAGCTCGAATCTCTGCCGGAATGACGAACTGCCCTTTGCTGCTTACAGTAGTGATCCGACGTAACATAGCTTACATTCTACCATACAGTAAGACATACACGGGAGCGAAATTCCTGTTGACAACTTCAATATGTAACGCTATGGTTACGTATTATGCGGAACCGTTCGGTTACATATTCGTCGGAAGCTGTCTTTCACGCGCTGGCCGACCCCACTCGGCGGGCCGTGCTCGACCTGTTGCGGCAGGGCATCCAGCCGGCGGGGCAGATAGCGCGGGCGTTTCCGGTCTCGCGGCCGGCAATTTCGAAACACTTGCGCCTGCTGCGCCGCGCCCACCTGGTGCAGGAAAGACGTGAAGGAAGGCATCGCCTGTACCAGCTCAATCCAGAGCCGCTGAAGGCAGTGGACTCGTGGCTGGAGCAGTATCGCGTCTTCTGGCAGGCCAATCTGAACAGCTTGAAGGCGTTTGTCGAAGCCGAGCATGCCCGGGAAACCGCCGGCGTGGGAGGCGGAAAAGATAGCAGTGTTAAACGTTCCAGACCGAAAGAGTAATAGGACTTTGAAACACCAATACCGGTCCTCGCGACCGATCTAACTAGGAGGAGTTGAATATGAAACCAGTCCGTATCGCAATCACGCTGCTGTTTGTGCTGGCCACCTCTGCCGCCTTTGCCGCATCGCCGGCGCAGAAGTCTTTCGAAGAACTCAAGGCGCTGAATGGGACCTGGGAAGGAAAAACGCCGAAGGGTGAAGCGGTCGAGGTGTCCTATCGGGTGACCTCGAACGGGTCCGCGCTGATGAGCGAGATCAAGGGCAAGGAAGACATGATCACCATGTTCAATCTCGACGGCGAACGTCTGCTGATGACGCACTACTGCGCTATGCGGGCAACCAACCTCGCATGGTGGCTAGCGCTTCGCCCGACGGCAAGACGTTTCACTTTTGCCTTTCTCGATGCTACCAACCTTGCCACCCCCGACGCCCCTCATATGAATCATCTGGTCATCTCCATGCCGGACGCCAATCACCACACCGAAGAGTGGGTATACAACGACCACGGCAAAGAGATGAAGGAATCTTTGATTTGCGGCGCAAGCCGTAACCGGCTATCGCGCGGAAGGGACGGGCGGCGACGCCCTTCCTTCCTTGAGATAAAGATTGAGACACACTATGACGAAGCTCCTCAAGGATTACGCGGGTGGCTGGCCAGGCGTGTTGGAGAAGCTGAGAAAATATCGCGCTCATAAAGAGGAGAAGCAGCCATGGCCACAGCGCAGTGAGTCCCGATAATAATACAGTTCTAGCGGAAGTATTCATTGCCGCTCCACCCGAGCGAGTCTTTCAGGCCATCACTGATCCCCAGCAGATGCCCTTGTGGTGGGGACAACAAGGCCTGTATCGAGTTACCGAGTGGAAGGCCGATCTGCGTCCCGGCGGCAAGTGGCAAACCGACGGCGTGGGAGCCGATGGCTCAACCTTCCGGGTGGAGGGGGAGTACCTGGAAATTGACCGGCCTCGCCTGCTGGTCCACACCTGGATCGCAAGCTATTCAGGGCTGATGAAAACGGTGGTTCGCTGGGAACTGGAGCCGCGCGAGGTCCTCGGGTTGCAGGGTCCGGGACCGAAAAAAGTTGGTACCGGAACCTTCGTGAAAATCCGACATGAAGGATTTGCCGGCAATCTGGCCCAGGCGAAGAGCCATGGCGACGGCTGGGTACGAGTGCTCGGCTGGATGCAGGTTTTTGTCGAAGAGGGCAAGACTATCGACACGCGCTAACGGGTGGAACTTCGCTGTCATCCTGAGCGCAGCTGTCCCTAGCGCTAGGGCAGGGACAGCGGAGTCGAAGGACCCCCAGGGCGCCATCGAACCCTTCGGTCTGGGTCCGGCCCATTCCTGACCACTGCAGCACAGAAGAAGGCAGGGGTGCTTCGACTCCGTCTGTGCGGTCGCATGCGACCGCACAGATTGCGCTCAGCATGACAGGAAGTTGGCTAGGCCGTTGCCCCGAATCTCACCGATACCAGCTTCGATACTCCCGGCTCCTGCATGGTCACGCCGTAGAGCACGGGCGCGATGCTCATGGTCTTTTTGCTGTGGGTGATGAGCACGAACTGGGTCTGAATGCTCATCTCTTTCACCAGGTCGGTGAAGCGGCCGATGTTGGCCTCGTCGAGCGGAGCGTCCACTTCGTCGAGGATGCAGAACGGACTGGGCTGATACTGGAAGATGCCGACCAGCAGCGCCAGCGCGGTCAGGGCCTTCTCGCCGCCGGAGAGCAGCAACACGTTCTGCAGCTTCTTTCCCGGAGGCGAAGCTACCACGTCAATGCCGCTCTCCGCGCTGTTCTCCTCGTCAGTCAAGCGCATGAAGCCCTGGCCTCCGCCAAAAAGCTTGCGGAAGGTGGCCTGGAAGTTTTCGTTGATCTTGTGAAAGGCCTCTTCGAACTTCTGGCGCGAGAATGTATCAATCTCTTTGATGGTGGCCTGCGTGTTCTCGATGGAGTCGTAGAGATCTTTTCTCTGAGTTTCAAGGAAAGCATGCCGCTCGGCGGTTTCCTTGTATTCCTCTAGCGCCATCATGTTGACTGGGCCCATGGCATCCAGGCGGGTGCGCATGTCGCGATAGATCTGGTCTTCGACAACGAGCTGTTCATCACGGACGATGGAGATGGTGATGTCCGCCATCAGTTCGTCGCGCTGGACTCCGAGGTCGTTGAGGCAGGTCTCGGCCATGTACTGCGCATCCGACTGCAATTTGGCCGCATTCGCAGAGAGGTCAGCGCGACGGTCGCGCAACTGGTCGAGCAGCTGGCGGGCCTGGTGCAGGGCCTGGTCAATCTCCGACAGGCGGGCGCGGACCTGTTCCGACTCGACCTGCAGCAGTCCGTCGCGGGTTTCACAGGCGTTGCGCTCAGAGTCAAAATCCACCAGGCGGACGGCAATCTCCTGGTTCTCGGTTTCACGCCGCAGTTTCTCCGCGGCCGAGGATTCAAGTTGCAGGCGCAGCGCTACCACGCGCTCGATCATTTCAGCGACCAGCAGTTCGATGCGCTCGAGGCCGACGGTGGCGCTGCGATGCCGTTCTTCGAGCGTGGCCACCCGGGCCAGTCGTTGCGACGCATTCTGCGCAGCCTGGTCGCGACGCTCGCGCAGGCTGGAGAGTTGCTCGTGTCCCGCGGCCGCGGAATGCTCACGCTCCACGCGCTGCTGCTCGGCGGCGGCAATCTGCATCCGCAGTTGGTCGAGCAGTGATCCTTTTTCCGTGCGCTCCGCCTCCAGCCGATGCAGTTCCTGCTGCGAGGTCTGCAGGCGTTCACTGGCGCGGCTAAACTCGGATTCCAGCTGCTGCAGCAAGTGGCCCGACGTCATGGCCTGCTTTTCCGCTTCGCGCTTTTCGCTTTCCAGGCGGTCCAGCAGGGAAGTAAGGTCCTTGATTTCGCGGCCCAGGGTCAGGACGCGCATTTCTTCGTGGCGCAGTCCCAGTTCCAATTCTCCAAGCTGGCGCAGCACATCGCGCAGCTCGCGTTTCATGGAGAGTGGGCCTTCAGCGCGCTGCTTGCCGCCGGTGACGGTCACGTTGTGGAAGCATTCGCCCGACTGCGAGAGAAAGAACGCATCGGGATTTTCGAGAGCCAGCTCGCGCGCGAAGGTAGGATCGGGAACGATGTAGCCGTCGCGCAGTTTAGGCAGGATGACCTCGAGCGACCGGCCAAAGCCGTTGAGCACGCGAATCGCATTCTTCAAGGGGACGATCGGCCGTTCAGGCTGCAAATGGTGCGCGTTCTCGTCAATCGCGAAGGAAAACTTCGCCTGTGAATCCTCTGGATGCACCAGGAAGGTCGCACGGCCATCCACATCGGTGCGGAGAAGACGCAGGCCTTCATCCGCTGCGTCCCATGACTTGACTACGATGTAGTTCAGTTCGTCGCGCAGGAAGTCTTCGACCACCCCTTCGTAGCGCGTTTCCACTTCGAGGAAATCGGCGAGCACACCGGCAGGAGCCATTCCGCCCTGCATGACTCCCGACTGAAAGAGCCGGCGCACCGACTCGGTGGAATATCCATGCTCGGCGATGACTGCTTCGAGCGAGCCTTTCTTGCCGATGGCGGAGGCGTACTCGGCGCGCAGGCTGTCCAGGTGGTTCTTGGCTTCAGATTCTTCGTGGCGGCGGGAATCAAGGGCCTGCCGAGTCTGGCGCAGCTCTTCGGTCAGCCCGGAGACGCGTTGCGACACGCTTTCAAACTCCAGGCCCAACTGGCCGCGCTGGCCTCCGAAAGCTTCCATCTGGGAATTGGCCGCAGTCATTTCAGCCTGCAGGCGCTGCGCCTCGCGATCGACTCCGGCCAGCCGCTCTTCTACCTGGGTGTGCTGGTTGCGCAGAGCGGAGGCGGCGGCAACGGCCTCGACAATCGCGACCCGCGATTGTTCCTGCTGGCGCTCCAGTTCAGCCAAAGCCTGAGCCGTGGCGCTGGATTCCTGCTGACTCTCAGCCAATTCCTGTTGCGCGGCAGCCAGGTCGCCGGCCGCCGAATCCAGAATCTGACGATTGGCGTCGCGTTCCGCCGCCAACGCCGCCAGCCGCTGCTGGGCCTGCGCCAGTTCGGTCTCGGATGCGGCCGCGCGCGTCACCAGTTCCGCGCAGCGCTCTTCATTATGACGACGCTGGGCGAGAGCGCGGTCCGATTCCAGTTTGAGCTGGCTCAGGCGCTCCCGGTTCTCCCGCACTTCGGCCTCGATGGCGTAGCCGCGCTGGGTGCGCTCGGCATGCTCGGACTCGGCCTGCTGAACGATTTCCGCCTGCTGGCGCATCTCTTCCGAGATCGAACCGATCTGTGCGTCGAGCGCCGCGCTCTCCTGGTCGAGGTGAGCAAACTTGCTGGCCAGTACCAGGCGCAACTTGGCCCGCATCTCTTCCCGAAGCTTGGCGTAGCGTTCGGCCTTGGAAGCCTGGCGCTTGAGGGAATTCATCTGGCGCGTGACTTCCTCGAAGATGTCATTCACGCGGGCCAGGTTTTGCTTGGCATCTTCGAGGCGCGCTTCCGCCAGGCGCTTCTTGGTCTTGAACTTGGTGATCCCAGCCGCTTCTTCGATGATGGCGCGGCGGTCCGTGGGACGGCTGCTCAGGATTTGCCCGATGCGTCCCTGCTCGATCAGGGCATAGGATTCCGGCCCCAGCCCGGTCCCCATGAACAGTTCCTGAATATCGCGGAGGCGGCACAGCTTTCCATTCAGCAGGTATTCGCTTTCGCCGCTGCGAAAGAGGCGGCGGTTGACCACGATCTCTCCAGCCTTAAACTGTTGCTTGAACTGTCGGCGGCGAATCTTGAGAACGACTTGAGGTCCGGCGATTTCCGATGCTATGGAAGTCCGGGCGTCCTCGCCCGGCCCAACGGGCGGGACGCCCGTCTCTCCATTATCTTCCACTCGCCCCGGCCGCGCCTCTTCGGTCAGGCGCTCAGTCTCCTCCGCGGCTTCGGCGCGAACTTCCGCTTCGTCCCAGTCTTCGGCAGGGCGGGGCATTTCGTCCTGGATTTCGACCTCGGTGGGTTCGTTGACATCGGCGCCGTCATACACCTCGGGATCGATCAGCGTAAGCGACACCTCAGCCATGCCGGTAGGCTTGCGATCGCGAGTGCCGGCAAAGATCACGTCCTCCATACGCGAACCGCGCAGGGTCTTGGCCGACTGCTCACCCAGCACCCACGAGATGGCGTCGGCGATATTGGACTTGCCGCAACCGTTGGGGCCAATGATGGCGGCCACGCCGTCCCCGTGAAACTTGAGTTCGGTGCGGTCGCAGAACGATTTGAATCCGAGAATCTGGAGTCTCTTGAGTTTGAGCAACTTCTACTCCTTAGGGTCGCCGAGGTTATGTGGCGCGGGCGCCTCGCCCGCGTGACTCTCAATTGCTATCGCTGCTTTATGAAAGCATCATCAGCCGGGTTGCTTAATTGGATTCCTCCAATACATCGCTCTGGTGAGCGCCGCCCAGGCTGGAGTCGGCGAGGCACAAATTAGAGCTACTGTAACGGCGAAATCGTACCGGGGTCAAGCACCAAAACACTATATCTGGTATGGCCTTGCGAGCAACCGCGCCAGATTGAACACATAATGCAGCATCGGGGTGTGAATTCAGCAGGAAAGTGACGAAGGAGGGGAGAAGCGCGAGAGCACAGTCAGCCTACACCCAACGGGAGGGCAAAGACAACGTCGCGATCGCGCCCGAGCGGCAGGGTTCAACCGCCACGGATTCGAAAAAGTACGGAGGGAAGAGTCCTGGGATCAGCGACCGCAGCACTTGACCTGGCCTGTCAAGTAAGATCAGAATCCCCGTGCTCGAGAATCCTGCGTGCTCGCAATCGTCCCGAGCACCGCATCGCCGTCGATGCCAAGGAGGCATCCATGACCGTCAAGCAGGGAGAGCTCTCGCTTCTGCAGCATCCCGTGGCCCAGGAACTCTTGCAGTCGAAAATTCCGGCGCGCCTGGCCTATGTCTGGACTGACGGCACGCCCAGAGTCGTCCCCATCTGGTTTCACTGGAACGGGCGAGACATCGTCATGGGAACGCCGCCTAAAGCCCCGAAGCTGAAGGCCCTGGCCAAGAATCCGAAAGTATCGCTCACCATTGACGGCAACGACTTTCCTAACAAGGTGCTGCTGATCAGGGGCACGGCACGACTGGAAACTGTGGATGGGATTGTGCCGGAATATGTCGCGGCCGCCGAGCGCTACTTCGATCGCGAACTGAGAGAGGCCTGGCTGGGCCAACTTCGCACCCTCGTCTCCAGCATGGTACGTATTACCATCACGCCGGAATGGGTTGGGCTCCTGGATTTTCAGACCCGCTTTCCCAGCGCCATATCGGCCTGAACATGCGTAGGCCGGACGTCCTCCTTCTACTTCGCTCAGGACCCGGGCGGGCGAGCGGAGCTCGCCTCAGGGGTTTGGAGCGCGGGCGGAAACTCCCGCCGGGTTTTGCCCGGCCTGGCAGGTGAGGCACCCGTCCCTACGTGGTCTCAACTCAAACTATCCGCCGAGCTTTTCGAAGAACAGGCAGATCGATTCGATCCCGCGGTAAAAGTTCGGGATGTGAAATTTCTCGTTGGGCGCGTGCAGGTTGTCGTCAGGAAGGCCGAAGCCCATCATCACACTTGGAATTTTCAGCACATCCTGGAAATCGGTGACAATGGGAATGGACCCGCCGGAGCGGATGAACACCGTCTCTTTCTTAAAGACGTCGCGCATGGCTTCCGTGGCGGCCTTGATGTACTTGTTGTCGGTGCCCACCACGCACGCCGGACCCTTGCTCCATACCTTGATGCTGGTCTGAATGCCTTTAGGCGTCAGCTTCTTCACGAAGTTCGTGTAGCGCTTGAGAATGTCGTCGGGATTCTGGTTCGGCACCAGGCGCATGGAAACCTTGGCGGAGGCCCTGGCTGGAATCACCGTCTTGGCCCCAGGAGCGACGAACCCTCCGGGCATGCCGTGCACTTCAAGGGTGGGGCGTGCCCAGGTGCGATACAGAACTGAATAGCCCGGCTCGCCGGTGAGTACAGTCGAACCGACTTCCGTCTTGCGATAGTGCTCAACGTTGAAGGGCAGCCGCTTCCACGCCTTGAGTTCATCTTTGCTGGGTGCTTTCACGTTCTTGTAAAAGCCCGGGATAAGGACCTTGCCCTTGGCATCTTTTAGTTTGCTGATGATTTCAATCAAGCCAAAAAATGGGTTGGGTGCGGCGCCGCCATACATGCCAGAGTGCAGGTCGGTCTTGGCTCCTACGGCCTCAATCTCGGTATAGACCAGACCGCGCAGCCCTACGCACAGGGTGGGGAGATCGGGCGCAAAAAGCTCAGTGTCGCAAACCAGAGCGAAATCGGCTTTCAGCCTGGCCTTTTCTTTGCGAACGTACGCTGAGATGGATTCGCCGCCAACTTCTTCTTCGCCCTCGATGATGAACTTGACGTTCAAAGGCAAGGCTCCGTTGTGACCCTTCATCAGGGCCTCGATGGCCTTGACTTCCATCCAGAGCTGGCCTTTGTCATCGACTGCGCCGCGAGCATAGATGTTGTTGTTGCGCTCGGTGGGCTCGAATGGCGGGGAAACCCACTCGTCGAGTGGATCGGGAGGCTGCACGTCGTAGTGCGCGTAGCACAGCACGGTGGGCTTGCCGGGAGCGTGAAGCCAGTCCGCATAGACCAGCGGATGGCCCTTGGTGGGAATCACTTCGACGTGCTCCAGCCCGATACGCCGGAGGTCAGCGGCCACGAATTCAGCCGCCTTCTGTACGTCGGACTTGTGCTCCTGAAGCGTACTGACGCTGGGGATGCGCAGCAGGTCTTTCAGTTCGTTGAGGAAACGTTGCTGATTGCCACGGGCGTAATCGACTGCGGGAGAGGCCATGGACGGTGCCTTTCTGGAGAGAAACCCTATCAAGTATAACTGACCTCGCGTGTAGCGTCGGCGTCCCGCCGGCTGTCGTAGGGGCGTCCCCGCCCCCACAGGAGCGAACCCACTTCAGCCGCCCATGAGGGAAATACACCCTGCATTTTTCAATCACTTTGCGCGCTGAGGGCAGGATGCCCTCAGGACAGCCGGCAAGATGCCGGCGCTACGAAACGCCGTTCGCAGCGACCAGAACGGTATAGGTCAGATCACCAGAGTGGTACGCATCGAGAATGATGTCAATGCCCTGCACGAATTCCTGGGCTGGCCGGGGCAATAGCTTTACTGCGATGCTGGCGGCGCGGGCGCGATCCTGACAAATCTCCCAAGTGCGTACGATTCTTGCGGTGAGGTCTTCGCAATGCCGTACTTGCATTCCGGTGCGCTCGACCGCGGACTGGTATTGTTCTGCGGTCCATAATTCCGGACAAAGGAACGCCCGGGCGACTTCACGGACGCGAGAACGATCCATGGCGCCCGTCCACGCCGCCACCAGCAGTTGGCCGCCGGGCCGCAGCGCGCCTGCCACATTCGTGAAGTAGCGTTTTTTGTCGGCAAAGTGTTCGGAAGATTCCATCGTCCACACCAGATCGAAGGCTGCGGCAGGGAAGTGGAACGAATCGGCGTTCCCGACTTCAAAGCTCAAGAGGCTTTCGACTCCTGCTCTGGCCGCATGCTCGCGCGCCAGGCTGACCTGCTTGGAACTGAGAGTGAGCCCCATGCCCGAGCACAAGAGCGATTGCGCCAGGTGGATGAGAGTGCCGCCGTGGCCACAGCCCACGTCGATCACACGAGCACCAGGGGAAAGCCCAAGCAGGTTGACGCAGTACTCGAGCATCCGGACCTGCGCCTCCTCGGGTGCTTCTTCGTTGTCCAAAAACAGTCCGTGATGAATGTGGTCGCCCCAGAAAGTGCGATAGATGAAGGCAAGAGAGTCATAGTGGTCTCGGATTTCATCCGCCGTGATGGGTAGGGCGATGCTCATCAGTTCTGAAAACGCGCTGGAGAAAAGGGCGAGACATCATGTACGGGTTGGCCGCCGGTGATCATCTGCGCCATCACCTCGGCGGTAGCCGGAGTGAGCAGGATGCCATCGCGGAAGTGACCGGTGGCGACGAAGTAGCCCGGTATTCGCGTGGCCCCGAGAATAGGCAAGTTGTCGGGCGAACCTGGGCGCAGTCCCGCCCAGGCTTCCAGCATGCGCGCCTGGGCCAGGGCAGGAACCAGATGGATCGCCGCCTGCCGCATGCGCTGGATGGTGGCTGCATCGGTGCGCTTGTCGTATCCGGCTTCTTCGAGAGTCGCGCCCACCAGGATGCGGCCGTCGCTGCGCGGCACCAGATAAATTTCGGGAGCGCGAATGACGTGACGAACCAGGTCGCGCGCTGCCCCCGCCAACGACAGCATCTGTCCCTTGACCGGACGAGTCGGGAATTGCAGCGGCGGCAACTGCCCGGCCCATGCGCCCGCACAATTCACTACCACGGGAGCCGAATAACTGCTCCTGTCTGTGCCGACACCGGTGACGCGTCCGTCTGCCAAAAGCACTTCGGTGACAGCGGTTCCGGATGAAATGTCCACGTCGCGATGGCGCGCGGCTTTGAGCGCCGCCGCAGTGAGGGCGCGGGGATCCACGCTGCGTTCCCGCAGATAAATTGCAGGCAGGTTTACCGGACCGAGCGCGGGCTCGAGTTCGGCCAGCGGCGCGGGAAGCGGACACTCCTTTATCAGGCTGGAGCGCTCCTCGAGTGGCTGCGGCGTGGCAAAAAAGATGGTGCCCTGGTCGCGCAGATCGACGTTCAAACCGGATTCGTCCTGCAGTTCATGCACGAACTCGGGATACATGCGCGCACTGGCGGTGGCGAGGGATTGAAGCGCAGGCGGAGTTTCGAGCGGGAAGTCGGCCAGCATGCCGGCCGCCGCGTGAGATGCTTCGCGCCCCGGCTCCCCGCGTTCTACGATCAGCACGGTGGCTCCGCGCTTGCGCAACGCGATTGCGAGCGAGAGCCCGATGATTCCGCCGCCGATGATGATCACGTCCCACCGCTTCACTTCTCGATTGTAAAGCAGTGCAGGAGACCGGCCTTGTTGGAGACCAGGGAAAGACTAATGGCCGGCGTGCCGACCGAACCGTCAGGCGAATTGTCGGCAGTACCAAAGTTACTTTCAGCCGAACCCTTCTGGATATGCCGGGACTCCTCGCCGCCAACTTATAATCCCCGCAGACTGCAACTGCCATGCGGCCTTCAGCAAGCGCACCGGAAAAATCCACCACCGGACAGCTACCTCGGTCCGCCACATCACTTTGGCTTTACAACCCATGGATTGATCTCATCGTCGGATGCGGCGCCTGGTCTGCTCCCCTGCTTCTGCTGGCCTACGTGGCGTCAAGTTCGAGCGCCATGGGCTGGTCCATTGCGTTTTACGGATTGGCCCTGTTCTTCAACTATCCCCATTACATGGCGACGATCTATCGCGCCTATCACACGGCGGAAGATTTTCATAAGTACCGTATTTTTACGGTCCACATCACTGCCCTGGTTGTATTGACGCTGATTCTGTCGCACTTCTGGTTTCGCGCTCTGCCCTGGATTTTCACGCTTTACCTCGTCTGGAGTCCCTGGCATTACAGCGGTCAGAATTATGGCCTGTTCATGATGTTCGCACGGCGTGGCGGCGCCACTCCCTCAGCGGCGGGACGGCGGGCATTGTATTCGGCCTTTCTGATTTCCTACCTGATTTTGCTTTTGAGTTTTTGGACCGGTCCCTCGAACGACCCCTTGTTCGTCTCGCCGGCAATTCCGACGCAGGTTAGTTCCGCGGCTGCACTGCTGCTGGGAGTTGCGTTCGTCGGCTGCTCGGTGTACGGCTGGTCGGGGCTGGCCGAACAGGTAGGCTGGCGGCGATTACTTCCTTCGGTGACGCTGTTCACTACACAATTCCTGTGGTTTCTTCTGCCCACGGTATTGTCCATGGTGGAGAGACTGCGGCTGCCGCAGAGCCGCTACAGCAGCGGAGTGTTCGCCATCATGCACTCGGCCCAGTATCTCTGGATTACCAGCTATTACGCCCGCCGTGAAGCCAGCGGGAAAGGCGCTGCCGGCTGGCGCCCATTTGCCTACTACGCGGTGCTGGTAGCTGGTGGCATCGCGCTCTTTGTTCCCGGACCGTGGCTGGCCAGCCGGCTCTTTCACTATGACTTCAGCGCCAGCTTCCTGCTGTTCACCGCGCTGGTCAATATTCATCACTTCATTCTGGATGGCGCCATCTGGAAACTGCGGGACAGCCGGGTTGCCGGATTGTTGCTGAATTCGCCGGAGCGATTGTCCCAGGCTACGGTTGGCGCGGGACGGCAACTGCGCAACCGGCTTCGCTGGCTGGTGGGCAACTCAACTCCTGCCCGCACCCTGCGCATTGGGACGGCCATCGTCCTGCTGGCTTGGGGAAGCATTGACCAGATGCGTTATTACCTGGCATTGCACCAGGAGAACCTGGCTGACCTGCAACGCGCGGCCGCGCTGGATTCCTACGATAGCACTCTGCAAACTCATCTCGGCTTACAGGAACTGAAGCAGGGGAAGCCGGTGGAAGCAGCAGTGGCATGGAAGCAGGCGTTGAAGGCGAATCCCGCCAGCTCTGCTCCCCGGGATGGACTGCTTCGGTATCTCACGCAAGAGAAGCGCTTCGACGAGGCTTATACGCTGACGCGCCAGTCGCTGCAATACACGCCCAAAGATGTGAATTTGCTGGTGAACCATGGCATCCTGGCCAACCAACTGGGACACGGCGACGAGGCCATCCAGAGTTGGAAACAGGCGATCGCCCTGGATGGTTCACAGGTCACAGCATATCTCTACACTGCCGGCGAACTGGATCGGGAAGGGAAGCCTGAGGCTGCCATCCCTTACTACATGATGTTTCTGAACAAGGTGGCACTTGCCGGAGCCGGCAGCCGTCCGCCGGCACATAATCTGGTCGCGATTGTGCTGCGACTGGCGCAGTGCCAGGTACAGGCCGGGCATCCGGACCAGGCTGAACAAACGTACGAACTGGCGCGAAAAATTTCCGCCGAGGCCGGCGAAACAAAAATGGAAAGCGCGGCCAGCATCTCTTCCGCTGAACTCGAAGCCGCGCAGGGAAAGACCCGGCAGGCGCTTCAGCTTTATCAGCATGCCCTCAAGCTCGACAGCCAGCTGGACGACGCGCAAGCCACCGCCAGCGATTCATATAGCTACGGACTCTTTCTGCGCGATTCAGGTTTGTCTCCGGAATTGGCCTATGCCTGTTTGTTGAAGGCCCAGTCCTTGTTGCAGAAGTCCGAGCCCACGGCTGAATCCAACTCCATTGTCCGGGCTCGGGAGGACCTGGAAAAGAAAATGGCCAGGCGATCAGGCAAGCGGCCGCAGGATCCAGAGGCCGGCTTCCGCGAAGCTTTGGCCCTTACTCTTCCCTGAAGTAGTCCAGAAAAATAGAGCTAGAGTTTGCTGAGGTAATCCACGATTTCAGGCTGGCCCCAGTCCACGGCGCCGATAAATTTCCTGCGCAAAACGCCCTGGCGGTCGATGATGTAGGTCTCGGGAAATTTGAAGGTCCCGTAGAGATTGTTGCTCTTCTGATCGGGATCGCGCACGGTAAGCAGGTTCACGTTGTGCGCTTTCAGGAAACTCTGGTATGCGCTCTGGTCGGCATCGACGCTGACGGCAAAGACCTCGACGCCCCTGGCTTTCATCTTCTGCTGCATCTCCACCAGCGATGGCATCTCTTCAATGCAGGGCGGGCACCAGGTCGCCCAGAAATTCAGCACGACTATCTTGCCGCGAAACTCGTCGAGGCTGACCTTGCGGTCGCTGTCCTGGACGGTGAAGTCCGGGGCCGGCGTCCCGATGCGGGGCGGCCGGCTGCCGCCGTAACAGCCGGTCAGGCTCAGGAAGAGGACCACGATGCCGGACAGAAGCATGTTGGACAGAAACATGTTGGACCGAAACCAAGACCGTCGCACAAAGTTATAATAGCTGATTCGGCCCATGACGGCGCCAGAGACAGTATCGGGCAGGCCAACCGTGTCGGTGATTGTGCCGGCGCGCAATGAGGAAGCCAGCCTGCGCACGTGCCTGGAGTCACTGACAGCCCAGGCCGGCGTGACCTCTGAAATTATCGTGGTGGACGACGCCTCGACCGACCGGACGCGCGAAATAGCCCAGTCATTTCCTTCGGTGCGCGTGGTGGACGCCGGCCCGCCACCCACCCATTGGACTGGCAAGAATAATGCCATGACTGCCGGCGCGGCGGTTGCCGCGGGCGAGTGGCTGCTCTTCACCGATGCCGACACTGTCCATTTGCCAGGATCCCTGGCGCGCGCGGTCGCGGAGGCTGGACGGTACGACGCGAGCCTGCTTTCGTACTCGCCTGAGCAGGAAGTCCAGGGATTCTGGGAGCAGGCGGTGATGCCGGTCATTTTTGCCGAATTGGCCGCCACCTATCGGCCCGCGCTGGTCAGTGATCCCAGGTCGCCGGCGGCCGCGGCCAACGGTCAATACATTCTGATCGCGCGCGCGGCCTACGAAGCGGTCGGTGGACACGCGGCAGTGTGCGACAGCCTGCTCGAAGACGTGGCGCTGGCCAGGGTGGTGAAGGCATCAGGGCGCAGGATTTTCTTCCGCTTTGGCGGCGACGCCGTCCGTACCCGCATGTATCGCAGCTTTGCGCAGCTGCGCGAGGGCTGGACCAAGAACCTGGCCCTGCTGTTTGTCTCTCCCGTGCGTCTTGCCCTGATGAGGCTGACGGAGTTCGTGCTGATTGCCGGCGGCGCCGCCGCAGCGCTTGTGGCCTTGCTGCGCGGCCACGTCTGGCCAGCCGCGGCAGCAGCTCTTTTGGCCGCCACGATGTACGGCTTTCTCCTGAATCGAATTCGCAAGGCACATTTTTCCTGGCAGGCAACAGCGTTGTCTCCCGCAGGCCTGCCCCTATTTGCCTATCTTTTGCTGCGCTCCAAACTCTGTCATGAGCAGGGAAGCGTACTGTGGAAGGGACGGGCCTATGGAGGTGGCGCAACCCACCCAGGGACGGATGCCGCCATCTTAGAAGGCCGGCGCCCCGCTGAGCGCAGCTCGGCCTAGGAAAATCGGAGCAGAACGAGCACAACGAATGGTCTATCTCACTCGCAAGGCCGAATTTGCCGCTTCGCACTACTACCACAATCCGGATTTCACTCCGGAAGAAAACCAGCGGATTTTCGGGAAATGTAATAACCCGAACGGCCACGGCCACAACTACACCCTGGAGGTCACGGTCAAAGGGGAGGTAGATCCACGCTCCGGTTTTGTCGTGGACCTGAAACAGCTCAAGGAAATTCTGCACCGCGAGGTGCTCGACGCCATGGACCATCGCTTTCTCAACAAGGAAGTGCCGGAATTCTCCGCCCGGATTCCGACCACCGAGAACCTGGCCATCGCCATCTGGCAGCGCCTGGTGTCGAAGCTGGACAAGGCACAACTGCACCGGGTGCGGGTGTATGAAACGCCCGACCTGTTTGTCGATTTCTACGGTGAAGCATGAAAGCGCATCTCACCCGCCGCTACATGTTTTCGGCCTCGCACCGGCTGCACAGCGATGCCATGTCCGAGGCCGAGAATTCGATCACCTACGGCAAATGCAATAACCCTTACGGCCACGGGCACAACTACACGCTCGAAGTCACGGTCAGCGGGCCAGTGGACGAGGACACGGGAATGGTCTGCAACCTGGTTGATCTCGACGGATTCGTGCAGCGCGAGATTCTGCAGCGCTTCGATCTGGAGAACCTGAATATGCGCCAGGAATTCGTGCGCATGGTCCCGACCACCGAAAACCTCTGCACCGCCATCTACGATATTTTGCAGCGAGGCTTCACCCTGGCACATCTGGATAAGGTGCGCATCGAAGAGACCATGATGAATTCCTTCGAATACGCCGGGGACGCAAAAGTCGGCCCCTAGCAGGAACACGTGGGGACAGCCGCCCTCGGCTGTCCGGCTTGAGCGCAGCTCGGCGGCGAGAAGGGAACAAGGACCTATGCCAGCACCGGTTGAACCAGCCACTCTGACCAGCGCCAGCTTCGAAGAGCTGGTACGAGAAATGATTGTACGCATCGGAGAAGACCCCGAACGCGAGGGCCTTGTGCGCACGCCGGAGCGAGTGCGGCGCTCCTGGGAATTCCTCTCGCGCGGCTACAAGGAAGATCCGGACGCGATGCTGCGCAAAGCCCTGTTTACGGTCACTTATGACGAAATGGTCATCGTCAAGGACATCGAAATGTTCAGCCTGTGCGAACATCACATGCTGCCGTTCTTCGGCAAGGTCCACGTGGCTTATATTCCGAAAGGCAAGGTGATCGGGCTGAGCAAAATCCCGCGCCTGATCGAGATTTTTTCCCGGCGCCTGCAGATTCAGGAGCGCCTGACCACGCAAATCGCGGAGACCATTCAGAAAGCGATTGAACCGCAGGGCGTGGGAGTAGTGATCGAGGCCCGCCACCTATGCATGATGATGCGGGGAGTCGAAAAACAGCACTCGGCGGCGGTGACTTCTTCCATGCTGGGATGCTTCCGCAACGAGCAGGAAACGCGCACGGAATTCCTGTCGCTGATCCGGAACCGAACCAACGGAGTCTGAACTGCGGGGGGGCGAACCTCGGACGTCAGACCTCAGCCGCTATAATCTCGCGCTCCCTCCGGCCATGCAGAGTGTATTTTGCTTGCCGGGCGAGGGCAAGATGCCGGCGCTACAAAGGCGTCAGCCGAGTTTCTACCGCGTTCGCTGGATGTCTTTGGGTTTTGCCGAGGTCTGACGTCTGCCCCTCACCAGGTTCCGTAGCGATATCGTCTTGGCCGCTCCGGAATGAGCTTGATCAGGATGATGCCCACGACAAAGCCTCCCACATGCGCCCAGAATGCGACCCCACCGCGGGTGTCGCTGTAGTTCGCGATTGAGGTTGCCGCCCCGCTCACGAATTGCAACGCAAACCAATAGCCCAGCGTGACCCATGCCGGCAAGTAAAAGAGAAACAGGATGGGAAACCAGATCAACACTTTGGCGCGGGGATACAACAGAAAGTACGCACCCAGCACGCCGGCGATGGCACCGCTGGCCCCGACCGTTGGAACGCGGGAATGAGGATTGAGCACGATCTGGGCAAATGCGGCCCCCAATCCGCTGAGCAGATAAAAGACCAGATACTTGAAGTGTCCCAGGTGGTCCTCAACGTTGTCTCCGAAGATCCACAAGAACCACATGTTACCGATCACGTGCATCCATGAGCCGTGCAGAAACATGGAAGTCAGGGTGGGGAGAAAGGCCGCAACCGTGCCCAACTCGTTGGCTCCGGCGAGAAAGCCCGTGATGTTGGCGGGCACCATTCCCAGCTGGTAGAGAAGGACCTTGAAGCTTTGCGGAGTGAGGGTCGCCTCGAACAGGAAGATGACCAGGTTGAGACCGATCAGGAAAAAGGTCACGTAGGGTGTGCTGAATCGGGGCTGGTCGTCGCGGAGAGGGATCATGGGGGACTAAGCAATCTGGTAATTTGGTAATTGAGCCATTGAATTTTCAATTACCCGATTACTAAATTACCAAATTACTCAGTCTCCCATGAACGGCGTACTCATTATCGACAAGCCAGGCGGTATGACCTCGCATGACGTGGTCAACCGGGTGCGCCGGATTTTGCACCAGCCCTCGGTGGGGCACCTGGGCACGCTCGATCCGCTGGCCACCGGGATCCTTCCGCTGGTCACCGGCAATCTGACCCGGCTGGCCCAGTTTTACGGCGCATCGGAGAAGATGTATGAAGGCGGCATCCGCTTCGGCTTCGCCACCGACACCTACGATTCCGACGGGGAGGCCCGCGGCCCCTCCCAGATAGTTCAAGTATCACTTGAGCAATTACGCGAGCTGGCGACCCGCTTCGTAGGCCTGCTGCAACAGATGCCGCCTCCGTTTTCGGCCAAGAAAATCAAGGGGGTACCCGCCTATAAACTGGCCCGCAGGCATCAAGAGGTTGCACTGAAACCGGTGCAGGTCGAAATCAAGCAATTCGAGATTCTGGCGGTCGATGGAGACCAGGCCAGTTTTCGCGCCCGGGTAGCGTCGGGAACCTACATGCGTTCCGTCGCCCACGACATGGGCGTGCAGCTGGGGTGCGGCGCGCACTTACAGTCACTGCGTCGCACCCGGCTGGGCGAATTCGATCTGAGCATGGCCCACACCCTGGAGGAGTTGCAGGCAGCCTGCCAGGGAGGCAAGAGCGAGGAACTTTTCATTCACCCGCGGCTGCTGCTGCCCGAGTTTCCGTGTGTTACGGCGACAGAAGAGACCGCCGCGCTGATTCGCAACGGGCGCGCGGTAAATTTGCCGGAGCTGTCTCAATCGCGGCAGGTCAAGGTGTTTGCCGGGCAGAGGGAACTGATCGCCATCGCCACCCGGATTGCCGGAACGCTGTTCCATCCCAAGATCGTGCTGGCTGCTGAAATCCCACGACCTACGTAGGCCCGGACGCCTCGTCCGGGTGGACGAGCGAAGCTCGCCTGGGGGGGCGGAAGGGAAGGCCTCGAGCCGAGAAGCCTTGCGAAAGCTCGACTTGGCATTAGGCTGGCGAAACCCTTGCCGGGCTTTGCCCGGCTGGGCGGGTGAGGGCACCCGCCCTTACGCGGCTTCCTGGCGCTACTCCATAATTGGGGAGCAGCAGGGCTTCTGGACGGGCTTCGGCTCCATGAGTTCAACCCGGGTGAAGTTGGGATCATAGAGGTTGTACTGCCACTTGCCGTCGCGACCGATCTGAGGTTTCTCTTTGCCTTTGTATCCGCGCTCCAGGGCGAGCTTGTATCCATCCTGGATACTGGGTACTCCCAACGATAGGTGATGCATTACTCCAAGTGTGTGCGGGTCCGGATTGTGCACGTTCAGCATGTATTCCAGCCAGTCGGTCCCGTCGGGAACCCGCATGGCCACCCAGTCCGTATCTTTGTCCTTCATCCCGCCTTGCCACTGCAATTTGAATCCCAGAATGTCCTTGTAGAAACGGTCCGCCGCAGCCCGGTCTTTCACCACCACACCTACGTGGATGATGCGGGTTGAAATGCGGGTGTCGGGAAGAAACTTCCCGAAGTTGCGGCTGTGCAGGGACCCGGGAACGAATTCCACGAACTCAACGTCGTGGCCGTCAGGATCCATGACGTCAAAGCCACGGTTGCCGTCCTGCATAGGTTCGAGCTTCTCCGGCACCTTGACGCCGCGGCTGGCCAGGTAGGCACGCATCTGCTCGGCGTCGGTGGTTTCGAAGGATATGTGGGAGAGCCGGTCCATCTTGGGATCGGTCAGCTCGGGAAACATTTCAATGTACTGGTGGTCGTTGACCTTGAAATAGGTGAGCAGCAGACCCGTGCCTTCGTCGGGAGTCTTGTCCAGGCTGAAGGGTTCCTGGAAGCCCAGAACTCCGGTATAGAACTTGCGGGCCGCATCCAGATTGTCGGTTTTTAACCCAATGTGGGCAACACCGACAATGGCGGGTCGAGTCACTGGAGCCGCCGGCTGGGGGGATGCCGGATCGGCGGCCTGGGTCAGAGAGGTGACGGTCAGCAGGGCAGCAGCAAGGAACATGCAACGGCTCAGGTTGGCGTTCATGGACTGAGATAGTGCGACCGCAGAGGCTGGCTGTCAAGGCTGCAGCGCACGATGGTGCAATGTCCGATAACAGATATTATGTAACACGACGTAGGCCCGGACGCCCTCGTCCGGGTGGGCGAGCGCAGCTCGCCTTGTGTTTCCCTGCATCACGGCTCCAAACCTGGCCGGGCTTTGCCCGGCTGGGCTGGCGGGGGCGCCCGCCCCTACGCGGTTCCCGCGTATCTCAAGTCTTGGGATCCAGCCGCCGATAGTTACGTTGAGGCCAACTCATGTCCGAAGCCATGGCAATCAATCATTCACCAGACTTCACTTCGATGCGTCGCTGGGAGCGGTACAGAGTGAATGTCCCCATTCGCGTGATCGTTTCCCGCGCCATGAAAGCGTCCATTTTTGACGGTAGAGGAACTTCACTCAGCGAAGGCGGAATGGCCCTGTTTGCCGGGGCGGAATTGCGGCCGGGCGACCAGGTAGCGGTCGAATTTACTCCCCCCTTTTCATCGCCTCCGATCAGGGTGGCTGCCAAAATCTGCAATCGAACCGGCTATCACTACGGTGTGGAATTTCTGGCTATCGACAGCGCCCAAAGGCAGAGTGTGGCCCAGCTCCGCCAGCATCTGGCCAGCTTCACCATCGTGGCCTGAGGCGGTCCACGCGAGGGTCAGGATGGGGCAGCCAGGATGGTCTGCAAGTCAGCGCGAAAGCAACGCAACTGCTCCAGCCTCTCTGGCGTAGCTTCAACCAACTCCTGTTTAGCCTGAAAGACCGGGCGGCCTTCCTTTTCCGTGAGGACTCCGATGGCCTCTCCCATGCGCCAGCCGGGGGTGCCCAGCATTTGCAGGCCGTCCACCGATGGCACCAGCAGAGCTATGCAACGGTCACGCACCACTCCCACACATTTGGGGAAGCGGTCAAATGTCTGGAACTCAAAACCGGCCAGATAAATACGCTGAAGCTGTTCGGCGGGATCAGGCATGAGGAGCTTCTAGCTGCTGGCTTCTAGCTCACGGCTAACGGCCAACAGTTCCCGCTCGGGCTAGAAGCCAGGAGCTAGGAGCCAGGAGCCGCTCTACATCTTGTACCGGCCCAGGTCCTCGTCGTTCAGACCTTCCAGCCACTTGCGCAGCTCGTCGCTGGTGACCCGGTCGGAGGCGTTGGCGGCCACTTTGGAATTTTTCAGGACATCGTCTTCGACAAATATGGGGCAGTCCACGCGCAAAGCCAGAGCCAGCGCGTCGGAGGGACGGGAATCGATGCTGATCACGTTTCCCTGCCGCTCCATCCAGATGACCGCGTAAAAAGTGTCTTCTCTCAGCTCGGTGACCACGACTTTGTGCACCTGGGTGTCCAGCCCCACCAGAACATTCTTGATCAAATCGTGGGTCATGGGACGCGGGGTGCTTACCTTCTCAATTTCGAGAGCGATGGCGTTGGCCTCGTAAATCCCCACCCAGATGGGCAGTACGGCGTCGCCGCTGGTGTCTTTCAGGATCACGATGGGCATGTTGGTGACCGGGTCCATCATGAGCCCCCGAATTTTCATTTCGACTTCCATCGTGGCCCCCGGGCGAACGTTCATTTCAGATTGAAGATTCTAGATTGCAGATTTCAGGTTCAATCAAATCTAAAATCATCAATCTGAAATCTACATTCTGAAATCGTCCTTCTTTGCCCCTTATATCACCATTTCGCCCAACAGGCTGTTGGGAAAACTGCCGGTGGTAACCACGGGGATATAGCTCCCTACCTCCGGAACAACTTGCTGGGGCGCGCTGAAATTCAAAGTCTTGTTCTGTGAAGTGCGTCCGATCCACTGGCGCCGGGCTTCGTTCTTCCCTTCCACCATGACTTCCTGGATCTGGCCCACATGCCGTTGATAGCGGCGCCGTTGAATCTCTCGTTGCTTCTCCTGCAGGATAATCAACCGGCGGGATTTCTCGGCGTCCGGGACCGCGTCTTCCAGTTGCAGCGAAGGTGTATTGGGCCGCGGCGAATACTTGAAGCAGAAGATGCTGTCGTACTCGACTTCGTCCAGCAGACACAGGGTGTGTTCAAAATCCGCCTCGGTCTCTCCCGGAAAGCCCACGATCATGTCCGACGTAATGCTGATTTCGCGCCGGGCCGCCTTGATCCAGGCGATGCGTTCCAGATACTGCTCGCGGGTATAGAGACGCTGCATAGCGTCGAGGACGCGGTCAGAGCCGCTCTGCACCGGCAGATGCACGTGATCGCAAAGGGTTGGAACGGCATCAATGGCCTCGACGATGTCACGTCCGAAATCTCTGGGATGCGAAGTGGTGAAGCGCACGCGGCGCACGCCGACAATCCCGCCCACCGCCGCCAGCAGTTCAGCGAAAGTTTTCTTTCCCGAGGGATCCTTGTAGGAGTTCACGTTCTGGCCCAGAAGCTGCACCTCGGTGTAACCGAGGTCGGCCATCTGCCGGGCTTCCGCCAGAACGGAATCTGAAGTCCGGCTGCGCTCCTTGCCACGAGTGAAGGGCACTACACAATAGGCGCAAAACTTGTCGCAGCCTTCGATAATGGTCAGATAGCCGCGGTGGGGGTTGGTGCGGGCGGTGAACTCGGTCTCAAAACATTCTTCGGTCTCGCGGTCGTCCAGACCGGTGACCCGCTTCCCTGCCTCAAGCTGCACCAGCATCTGCGGCAGATTGCGATACGAAGCCGAGCCGCACACCAGGGACACATGCGGAGCGCGCTCGAAAACCTTCTCGCCTTCCTGTTGCGCCACGCAGCCCAGCACGCCGAAGCGCTTGCCTTGTTTTTGCAGCTTCTTGTAGTCGGCCAGGCGGTGAAAGACTTTCTGCTCGGCCTTATCTCGGATGGAGCAGGTGTTGTAGAGGATCAGCCCGGCCTCTTCGACGGTTTGGACTTGCCGATATCCCTGGGCCAGTAGCGCGCCGACGACCTTCTCTGAATCGTGGACGTTCATCTGGCAACCAAAGACTTCCAGGTAGAACGTCTTCTGAGGATCCGCCGACATCGCACTTCAAGTATAGCGCAGTCACGCCCACGCTTGGCGTCGCGCACTTTCCTGCTTCCATCCTTTGCACAGGCATCCTCAGCTTTTCCACAACCGGATGCTCCTGAACGCCTTGTCCGGCGGGCAATCTCAACGGCCGCAACTCCTGTCAATCAAATTGCATTCGGCAATTTCGGGCAAGCTTGCAGGAGCGCGAGACAAGCCGTTGACAAAAATTTCTTTAGGACTAGAATACGCGACGATTTCTGCCTGTAGAATTTCACTCATGAGCTCTCAACTTCTCGACTCCGTTCTGCTGCAGACCGACTTCCCCGAACTGAAACTGCACGCCAGCGGCAAGGTGCGCGACGTTTACCATCTGGATGAAGACCGTCTGCTTTTTGTGGCCACCGACCGCATTTCCGCCTTTGACTACGTGCTGGCCAGCGGCATCCCGCACAAGGGGCGGGTGCTGGCACAGATCTCGCTGTTCTGGTTTGAATTTCTTCGCGACCTGGTGCCCAACCATCTCCTTACCGCCGACGTAAGCCAGTACCCGGCGCCGCTGCAGAAGTACGCCGACCAGCTGCGCGGCCGGTCGATGATCGTAGCGCGGGCGGAGATGTTTCCGGTGGAGTGCGTGGTGCGAGGCTACATTTCCGGATCCGCCTGGAAGGAGTACAAATCGACAGGGCGGGTCTGCGGCATTGAGTTGCCCGCGGGGTTGCGCGAGTCCGAGCGCTTGCCTGAGCCTATCTTCACGCCTTCAACCAAGGCCACAAGCGGTCACGACGAGAATATTTCGCTGGCGGAGATGACCAAGCTGGTGGGACCGGAGTTAAGCCGGCAGCTGCGGGACCTTACGTTGGCAATTTATGTAAAGGCCGCGGACTACGCGCTGCAAAAAGGAATTATTATTGCCGACACCAAGTTCGAGTTCGGCCGCACCGCGCGGGGAATCACTCTGGCGGACGAGGTGCTTACTCCGGACTCTTCCCGTTTCTGGCCAGCGGACAAATACACTCCTGGCCGGGCGCAGGAGTCGTTTGACAAGCAATACGTTCGGGACTATCTGGAGGAAATTCGCTGGAACAAGCAGCCGCCGGCCCCTGCGCTTCCGGCTGAAGTGGCACAACGGACCAGCGAGAAGTACGTCGAAGCGTACCGCCAGCTCACCGGACTTGAGCTGGATGCTTAAGCGTACCGTGGACTCAAGGAAGACGGTATGAACGGCGCGGATTGGGCCATTGTCGCGGTGGTACTGCTATCCACCGTGCAGGCGGCGTACTCGGGGTTTTTCCAGGAAGCGTTTCATCTGGGCGGCCTGGTGGCTGGATACCTGCTGGCGGCATGGCAGTATCAAAGTCTTGCGGGTTGGCTGGAGAAGTATTTGAAGTCGGTCTGGCTGGCCGAGAGTGCGGCGTTCCTGATTATTTTTTTTGCAGTCGCGGTGGCCGCCGGGATTGCCGGGCAGACAGCCCGCTGGATCATGAAGAAGTCCGGTCTCAGTTTTGTGGACCGGCTTCTGGGTGGAGCGCTGGGGTTGCTGCGGGGCTGCCTGATTGTGGCGGTGATTGCGGTCAGCATGACCGCGTTCACCCCTTCTTCGAGGTGGCTGGCAGGTTCGGAGTGGGCCCCGTATTTTCAAGCGGTAGGGCGGGCCGTCATTTGGGTCGCCCCTGCGGAACTGCGGGCCAGGTTTTATCAGGGACTTGATTTGCTGCGCCGTATGCCGCAGTCCGTCCCCGCCGGAGCCCTGCCCCCTCAAGCCCCGGCGAAGTAGGGAGTTCGGCAAACATTATTAGAGACTAGGCCCTTGCGGGCCAGCGATTGTTCGCGCAGAAAGAGAGATGCCGTGAGAGATCAGCTCGAAGCCCTTATTATGCAGATGTACCGGAGTAATATTCTTTATTCTGAGGCGGTGCGCGAGTTCAAAAAGAAGTTCATCCTCACCGTTCTGCAAGAGAACAAGGGCAACCAATGCCGCGCCGCGCGCGAACTTGGCATGCACCGCAACACCCTGAGCCGCACCATTTCAGAACTCAAGATTGACGTGCGGCAACTGCGCGACGGCGTCAAGCGCCCACCCCGCAGCGCCCGGCCGGTTGGTTATGAGAAGAAGGCGGCGCGCTAGGACGATTTCCGCTGTTCCGCAATAGTCCTCTTCTGAGGTGCGAGCAGTTTTTGCTCCGGATGGAGCCGGGCCTTGCGATTGGGTTCGGGCAAGCTCGATTCCGGGACGGGCTGGACGCCCGTCCTTCATTCGTCCAGTCACGTGCAAAAAGTAAGGCAGCCCGCTTGGGCTGCCTTGTCGCATGCTGTGTGATTTGCGGCTTATTTGGGTTTTCTGCGCACGGGAGCTCTCGTTGGAGCAGCCCTGGTCAATAAGGCTCCCTTTTCCATCACCATCACAAACGGGCTGGGAGTGTAGGAGACCGGGGTACCTTCAAAATTGATCTTGTCTCCCTCTTTGGGAACCATCCTGGCGGGGATGGGCCCGGGGAACGAAAGCTCAATGTCGGCACGCTTCTGTTCGATGTCGTCCACGCTGGCGGCCAAACCCAGTTTGGTGGGCGAAGCACTGATGACCTCCACTTCCGCCATCTGCAGGTTTTTGCCTTTGAGCACATTCCAGACGGTGTCCTGATCCGCCTGGGTCCCCACTGACAGAACCAGTTCCCATTCCGCAAAACTCATCTCTTCAGGCTTCTTGTTCTTGACCAGCTCTGCGGCCTGCTGCTGCGGAGTCGGAGGCACATATTTTGCGATGGTGAATCCGGCGGGCGGCAGCGGCGTGGTCTTGGTCTGGGCCAGCAGGTCGTCCCAACCCTGGTCTGTGCCGTGGTACTTGGCGTAGCGGCTGCGGCCGAACTTGATGATCGAATCCTTCCCTTTCGGGTCGCTGACCAGATTGGCGGCGCGGGCGATGAAAAAGAGCCCGTTCACCTCATCGGGCGGAGTGGCGGTGAGATAGGCGAGCGCCAGAGGATAAACGTTCTCAACGTTGTTGGGATCACCTTCGACCGCGGGGCGCAAATACTTTTGCGCCTCGGCATAGTCCTTAAGCTGCAGCGCGGAAAAACCGGCCACGCTGTTCAGCAACCCGGCGAGCTGCGTCTTCTGCTTGGCGAAATCCGCCTCAGGAACGTTGTCCGCCTTGGGCATCTTGTCCAGGGCTTCCAAACCGCGTTCGGCATGTTGTTTGGCATCGGCCCACTTCTGGGTGGCGCGTTCGTTGTACGCCAGCAGTACCAGAGCGCGAGCGTTGTTCGGGTTCGCGGACAGGAGCCGGTTCGCGGTGTCGATGACCTTGGCCTGGTTGTTGGCCTGCTGGTAGGTCCCCATCAGCAGCTCCAGCGCATCTTCTTTCATGACGCTGTTGGGATACTGGGTGAGGAAGGCTTCCAGCCCGCTGATCTTGGCAGCTGGGTCCGACTGCTGGACTGCACCGACGTAGGCGTTATATTCGGCGGGATCCTTGATTTCTTTCTTCTGGGTTTGCGGCTGTGCCGGGGATGCCTGTGGTTGAGACGCCTGAGGTTGCGGCGCAGCAGCATCCTGGCCCGATGCCAGGTTGGCCATCACCAGCAATAGCGTCACTAGACTCGTCTTCATTCGAATCGCTCCTTAGATTTTCGGGAAAAACGGCGACCGCACCCAGGTATCACCCAAGCTGGCCCACCCAGGTCTTGCTGGAACACAGGCGGCACACCCACTGCGCCGACGGGCATCCGGAAATTCTCGGCACTCCAGTAAACGTCTACACCGCCATGGCACCATTTCCGGTGAGGCGGATTATAAGTATGTGCCACGCCTAAGGCAAGTTCGTCTTTACAATGTCTCCTCACCACCTCTTGTAAGATGCGAGCGAGGGCACAGGCGTAGGCCCAAATAGGGGCCCGAAAGTGCCATGGAGCGTGATTCTATGACTGGATTAACCGAAGCTGAATTGGAAGGGCAGGTGGCCATCGTTACCGGCGCGGGCGGGGGAATCGGAGCTGCGATTGCTCGCCGTCTGGCTCAACTGGGGGCCCACACTTTTCTTTGCGGACGGCGACGCGCCCCCCTCCAGGGTACGGCAGCAGCGATCGTCAAGGCGGGTGGTCAAGCTGAAATCGCCGAGTGCGACGTGACCGATTTGGGCTCGGTGGAGGCGCTGGCCGCTCGGGTCGAGGGCAAGTCAGGCCGCGCGGACATCCTGGTCAACAACGCCGGAGTCGGCAGCTTTGCCGGCCCGCTGCACCAGATGTCTCCTCAATCCTGGGAACAGGTCATGAACACCAATCTGCGCGGCGTCTATTATTGTATGCGCAGTTTTGCTCCTATGATGATTCGCGCTCGTTATGGACATATCGTCAACATCTCTTCCCTGGCGGGAAAAAACGCTCTGCCCAACGGCGCCGCCTACGCCGCTTCGAAATGGGGGCTGAACGGACTAAGCTATTCGACGGCGGAAGAACTGCGCGGCCACAATATCCGGGTGTCGGTGGTCTGTCCCGGATCGGTGAACACCGACCTGAGCCCGCATCAAGGCAAGGATCCGAAGAAGATGCTGCAACCGGAGGACGTCGCGCACGTCGTTGCCATGCTGGTGACGCAGGAGCCACAATCATTTGTCAGCGAAGTCCTGCTCCGGCCCACGCAAAAACCCTAGACGGAGATCATCATGGCAAAAACGCCCAACAAAGCGGCACCCAAGCCCAGCCGTCCGCTCATGCCCGGCTATGGGCTGCCAGAAAGCAAGAAAGGCCTGCTGCCCTGGAAGTGGGCCGAGCAGCGACTGCGCAAGAGTCATAACTATTGGATCACGACCGTAAAGCCGGACGGCTCGCCCCACACCATGGTGGTCTGGGGATTGTGGATGGATGGAGCCTTCCTGTTCAGCACGGGGAGACGATCGCGCAAGGCCCGGAATCTGGCGAAGAATAAACGCTGCGTGGTTTGTACCGAACACGCGGAGGAGGCGGTCGTTGTTGAAGGCGTGGCGGAGATCGTGGATCTGCCGGCGCGCCAGGCATTCCTCAAGAAATACCAGCCGAAATACCACTTTGACATGGCGGGCATGGAGAAAGACATTCTGGCGATGAAAGAACCGGTATTTGCGGTCCGCCCGCAGGTGGTGTTCGGATTGTATGAAAAGAATTTCATGGGCAGCGCCACGCGCTGGAAATTCAAGCCCCGGTGACCACGTGGGGACAGCCGCCCTCGGCTGTCCGGTCGAGCGCAGCTCGACAACTCTTGTCGATCAAGAAACCAGCGGAGCTTCGCCCCGCTGGACAGCCGGGGGCGGCTGTCCCCACGGGATTTGTGGTGCGGTAAGATTGTCAGATGCCCAATCAATTACGCATCTTTGCGACTTGCGACATCGGCGATGCCATCGATCTGCTGCGCCAGCGCGGCTACGAAGTCGAAACCTATCCCAAACCGGAAGCGCCGCCGAAAGGCCTGATCATCGAGAAAGTGAAGTCCGGCATCGACGGTCTGATTACCACCCTGCGCGATTCCATTGACGCAGAAGTGTTCGAGGCCGGCAAGGGGAAGCTGAAAGTTGTGGCCCAGTTTGCCGTGGGCTTCGACAACATCAACCGCGCCGACGCCAACCGCTACAAGATTCCCTTCACCAACACCGCGGACGTGCTTACCGAGGCCACCGCGGAATTCGCATTCTTCATGATGGGCGCGCTGGCGCGAAAAATGTGGACCGCGGAACATCTGACCCGGGACAACAAGTGGAGTTATTGGCATCCCTACCTGCCCTTCCTTGGCGACGAAGTAACCGGAAAGACAATCGCCATCATCGGCACTGGGCGGATCGGCCTTGCCATGATCAAGAAATGTGCCGGCTTCGACATGAACATCCTGTGCTACGACCCCGCCTATCAGAACCACGACTACGTGAAGGCCCTCCAGGAAAACATGGACCTGCGCCACACCCGGGGCATTTCGAGAACGAAGAACTGGATCAAGTACGTCAGCGTGGACGAGGCCTTGAGCCAGGCCGATTTCGTCAGCGTGCACGTGCCGCTGCTCCGCGAAGGAGAAAGTTCCACGCCCACTTACCATCTGTTCAACGAGCGCACCCTGCGCCAGATGAAACCGACGGCGTTTCTGGTGAACACTTCACGTGGACCGGTGATCGACGAGGCCGCCCTGGCGAAGGCGCTGCGGGAGAACTGGATTGCGGGTGCGGCGTTGGATGTTTACGAAAAAGAACCGATGCCCGCGGACTCGCCGTTGCGTGATCCTGCGATTGAAGACCGTTGTCGGCTGTATCCCCATTTCGCCAGCGCCGGACGCATCACGCGGCTCTCGCCCGATCCCGAACAAGGCATGGCGGGACGGACCGTACAGGGCCTCATTGACGTGCTAGAGGGAAACTACGGCGGCGATGTGACGAGGATGCCGTATGTGGTAAACAAAGAGGCGTTCGTGTAGGCGCGAGCGTCCTCGCTCGTGCTGAATTACGCTGCGGCATCAGAGAACGACATAGTAGGGAGAGGGTTGCACGAGCGGGACGCTCGCGCCTACATTACTCGGAGATGGTGTGTTCTTCGCTCTGGGCCCGGAGGACGCGGTCAACCGAATACGGCGCGCGACGGGTAGGTTCGTGGTAATGCCGCACCTGCATTTCGCCCAGCAGGCCGACCGCCAGCATATTCAGGCCAGCCAGAAGTAGAACCGCGGTGAAGATCATCAGCGGCCCGTGGTTGGCCATGATGGGCGTGTGGTTCAAGAACTTTTGCACCACCAGCCACAGGGTGACGCTTGATCCCGCCATCATGCTAAGCATTCCGAAGGTGCCGAAGAAATGCAGCGGGCGGGAGAGATAGCGCAGTAGGAAACGAATCGTGATCAGGTCGAAAAATACCCGGAAGGTGCGCGAGATGCCGTAGTGTGAAACTCCGCGCTCGCGGTTCACATTCTGGATGGGCACTTCGCAGATGGTAGCTCCGTGCCACGAAGCCAGCGCCGGGATAAAGCGGTGCAACTCGCCGTAAAGCGGGACCTGGTCCAGAATTTCCCGGCGATAGGCTTTGAACGTCGTGCCAAAGTCGTGAATGTCCACGCCGCTCAGTTTGGCCATCAGCCAGTTGGCGCAGCGCGAAGGCAGTCGGCGCAGCCAGAAGTTATCAATGCGGCGCTTGCGCCAGCCGCTGACGATGTCGTAGCCCTCGGAAATCTTTTCCAGGAAAATGGGGATATCGGCGGGATCGTGCTGCAGATCGCCATCCATGGCGATGATGTACTCGCCGCGCGCATGATCGAAGCCGGCAGCCAGCGCCGAAGTTTGACCGAAGTTGCGGCGCAGCTTCACCACGGTGACGCGGCTATCGACGGCCGCAATCTCGCGCAGCATATGAAAGCTGCGGTCGGTCGAGCCATCGTCCACCAGCACAATCTCGAAGGTTTCGCCGTTGGCCTCCATGACGGCCTTGAGGCGATCATAGAGGTCGGTGACATTCTCCTGCTCGTTGTGCAGCGGAACCACGATGGAATACTTGGGCATGAGCTGTCCGATTATACGATTAGATGCCCGATTTTGAACCATTGATGCAGCACTATTTGTGCGACGGTGAAACCCCAATAGTAACCACCGAGCCACTACCGCTAACCCCGCAGGCCCGGACGCCCCGTCCGGGCGGGCTAGCGAACCTCGCCTGAGGTTTTTAATTTGGGACAGTCTAAGGACCAGCCGGGCCTTGCCCGGCTGGGCGGGTGTGGGCACCCGCCCCTACCTGAGCAGCGTTGCTACAGCCCTGGTCCCTCGGGATAGGCCGGCAGGTCCGGGGGGCGCGGAGGCAGCTTCTTCGGATTGGCCTGGATCTCCTTCATCACGACCTCAATGGCTTTCTCCAGTTGCGGATCCTGCCCCTTTACTACCAGATCAGGACGATTCTCCACCACGATGTCCGGCTGCACCCCACGGTTCTCGACTACCCACTTGCTGTTGAGGTCGTAGCGCGCGGCCTCGGGACGTGTGATGTACCCTCCGTCCATCAGCGGCATTTGGCCACGAATACCACGCACCCCACCCCAGGTGCGTTCGCCGATGAGCGGGCCCAGTTTGTAATACTTAAAGTAATAACTGAATATATCTCCATCAGAGGCTGCATAACGGTTGGTTACACAAGTCATTGCGCCATTGAATACCACCGGAGGAACGGTGCCGCTCTCCCAGTTCCGCAGCGATCCCATGCCCGCCAGCACTCGTCGCAGCCGGGCAAAGATAAGCTGGTCCACGAAACCCCCGCCGTTATAGCGCACGTCGATAATCATTCCCTCTTTGCGAATCTGCGGGAAGTACTGCTTCACGAACTGGTTCAGTCCCGGACCACCCATGTCAGGAAGATAGACGTAGCCGATGCGGCCATGGCTGGCAGCGTCAACTTTTTTGCGATTGTTCTCGATCCAGGCCAGTTCGCGCAGACCGTTTTCATCTGCCACCGGCTTGACCTGTACGGTGTGGGCGCCATCCTCCGAAGGCTTTGCATTGACGGTCAGCGTGACATTTTCGTTGGCCGTGTTCACAAAGAGCTCATAGGGATTTTGCGGGGTGCGCAGCGGCCGGCCATTGACCGCAATCAGATAGTCGCCCTCTTTTACCGTCACGCCGGGCTCGGTCAGGGGCGAACGGGTTTGCGGGTCCCAGTTTTCCCCGGCGTAGATTTTCTTGAAGCGGTACATGCCGGCGGCTGGATCGGCCTCGAAATCCACTCCGAGCAGGCCGACATTCACGGGATGCAGATCGGGATAATCTCCGCCGCCCACGTAGGTGTGCGAGTTCGAAAGTTCGCCAATCATTTCGCCCATGACGTAGGTCAGGCTGTAGCGGTCGGACACCGCGGGCAGCAGCTGGGCATACTTGTCGCGCATTTTTTCCCAGTCCACCCCGTTCATGGCGGCGGCATAGAAATAATCGCGCTCCTGCCGCCAGATTTCGTTGAACATCTGCTTCCACTCGGCTGGAGGATCGACCTCCGCCTTCATGCCGCCCAGGTTGAGCGCGCCATCGCCAACTTTTTTGGGACCGTCGGGCTTGGCATCGATGATGCCGTAGGTGTGGCCATCGCGCCCGCCATCGGCTTGATACAGCAGCTTCGAACCGTCGAAGGACAGGGCGAAGCGTTGCACGCCTTCGATCAGGACCTTGTCCTTGCGCTCTTTCAGATCGTAAACGCGCACTGCGGGGCCCTCTCCAGGAATCGGTCCCGAGAGTCCCTGGATAGGTGTCGTGGAATAGTAGATAAAACCCTTGGCCGCTAAATAAGAGCCGATGACTGCGGGTTCAATGGGCAATGCCACCACGCGGCCCGTGATTCCAGCAAGGTCAATGCGGAACTCCTTGAGTTTTTCCTTGTCCTCTTTCTTGTCTTTGTCCTTGTCTTTGTCGCCCTTGTCCTTATCGTTTTCCTTCGCTTCCGCCGGTGGTTCTTTCGCGTTCTTCTTCTTACCCTTAGTCTCGGCTTTGCCTCCAGTCTTGCCGGGGGCCTTGCCTGGAGGAGTCAGCAACTCGTCTTCGTTCTCTTCCTTTTTGATTTGGGTCTCGTCGCTCAAGGGCTGAAAGGGCGAGGGCTCATCCTGGCGCAAGGTCGCGACATAAATCCTGGTGGTTTTGGGATTGGCGAACTCGAAATCGACGTTGCCGAGGACTTCATTGAAGTCACGGTCAGAGAGGAAGTACAGATACTTCCCTTCCGGATCGAAGACGGGAGCGTAGCTGTTGGTCATGCTGGTGGTGACGGGAGTGCTTTTGCTGTCCGTCAATGAGTAGAGGTTCACCACCGAGTAAGTGTTTTCGTCATTCTTGTCGTAGGCCAGCCACTTGCTGTCGGGAGACCACGAGTAATTCAGAATTTCTCCGTACTTTCCCCGATCAACCTCAACTTGCTTCTTCTGGTTGATGTCCACATACCAGAGTCGGCAGTCCTTGTCGGACCACGCGACTTTTTTGCTGTCAGGGGACCACGCGGGAGCGTACTTGAAGCCCTTGTACTCGCTGGTGATCTGCTGCTCCTTGCCCATTCCATCCTGGGGGGAAATGTAGAGTTCGTCTTCGCCGCTGCGGTCAGAAACGTAAACGATCCAGCGGCCATCGGGCGACCACGCCACCGATTTCTCGCGAATGCCCGGAGTGCGAGTCAGGTTGCGGACGCTTCCCTCTTTAGCCGGGACGGTGTAAACGTCTCCGCGGGCGCCGAACACCGCCCGCTTCCCTTCCGGCGAAATGTCGAAGTCACTGATGTTTTTGGCCACGCTGGTCCAGTGCTTAAGGGTCTGGTCGCGGTCGCCAGGCAGGTACACCGTCAACTTCTTCGGCTGCTTCGATTCAAAGTCGAAGGTGTACAGGTAGCCGCCGTTTTCGAAGATGATGGAATCCGGGCCCAGGCTCGGCCACATCACGTCGAAGTCAGTGAAATGGGTGAGTTGTTCGATCTGCTTGCTGCTCAGATCGTAACTGTAGAGATTGAGATGATGCTCCGGGCCTCGGTCGGAGGTGAAGTAGATGGCGTTGCCATGCCACATGGGAAATGTGTCTGTCCAGTCCGTGTGCGGAACGTCTTCGACCGTATTATTTTTGACATCGTAAATAGCGATGGCCTGGGCCAGGCCCCCGGTGTAGCGCTTCCAGGTGCGGAAGTTGCGGAAGATGGGGTTGTAGGCGATTTTGGTGCCGTCGGCCGAAAACGACGCCAGGCCGCCCTGGTCAACCGGCAACGGTTCGGGCAAACCTCCATCGATGCTGACGCTGAATGGGCGCTTGGTCCAACCGTTGGTTGCATCGCGACGGGAGAGAAACAGAATGCGCTTGCTGTCGGGAAACCAGGTGACCACTTCGTTGTGGATGCCCATGCGATCGCTGAGCGGCGCTGCCGCCCCCTGATAAAACGTCAACTGCCGGGGCTGCCCGCCCTGGGCGGGCATGACGTACACGTTGAAGTTGCCGTCATATTGCCCGGTGAAGGCAATCCATTTGCCGTCGGGTGAAAATTTCGGGAACAGTTCGCGCCCGGCGTCAGCGGTGATGCGCCGCGCCTCGCCCCCCGCGCTGGATGCCAGCCAAAGATCGCCGCCGTACATGAAGACGATTCTGTCTTTGTAGATGTCAGGGAAGCGCATCAGCCGGCCTTCCGACATCTCCTGGCCTGATCCTGTGCAGGCGAAGGCAAGCATGACGAGCAGCAGCAATCTCTTAGGACAAGACATTAAGACTCCTTTTTGACGGGGCTCTGCCGGCGGGAAACAGGAATGATCTTTCATCAGACGAACGTGCGATTGTAACAGCCCTGGCAGCTCGAAATCATCACGGCGTTTCGCTGTCTTGGACGGACGTACGGCGAAAGGAAAGCGGGATGCCGTGGAAGTTGAAGCTGAGCTCATCCAGGACCATCCTTTGCGACCTTTGCGGTTAAAGCCTCTAACCGCAAAGGTCGCCAAGAAACCCGCAAAGAACGCAAAGGCACCCCACGGGGAGCATTGACGGATCGCCTATAATTCCGCTTCCCGTTTCGCACCTTAAGGAGGACCGCTTTGCGCAAACTAAAAAGCCTGGTCACTGCCGATCCAGTGCCGCCCCGACGCAAATTCCTGCAGACCACTGTACTCGGCGGAGTCGCAGCCGCTGTCATGCCTGCGCTGGCCGGTGCCCGCGAGATGGCGGCCGCATCACCGCTCCCTCCGGAAGTTGGGCGCTTCGAACTCGACGAACTCACCATCGCTGATCTGCAGGCGGGCATGACCTCAGGGAAATTTACCGCTCAATCCCTCGCCGAAAAATATACGGCCCGGATCGAAGAAATCGATCGCCAAAAACCCGACGGCCGCGGGCCGGCCGTGAACAGCGTGATCGAACTCAATCCCGACGCCCTGGCCATCGCGCAATCCCTCGACCAGGAGCGTAAAACCAAGCGCGCGCGCGGCCCGCTGCACGGGGTCCCGATCCTGATCAAGGACAACATCGACACCGCCGACCGCATGCAGACCACCGCCGGATCGCTGGCGCTGGTGGGTTCGCGTCCGGCAAAGGATTCTTTCGTGGCGCAGAAATTGCGCGAGGCCGGAGCGGTCATTCTGGGCAAGACCAACCTGAGCGAGTGGGCGAATATTCGTTCCAGCCATTCGGTCAGCGGATGGAGCGGCCGCGGCGGCCTCACCCGGAACCCGTATGCGCTCGATCGCAATCCCTGCGGCTCGAGTTCGGGCTCGGGAGCGGCCACGGCGGCCAATCTCTGCGGGCTGGCTATAGGCACCGAAACCGATGGCTCGGTGGTGTGCCCGTCATCCGCCAATGGCATTGTGGGGATCAAGCCGACCCTCGGTCTGATCAGCCGCTCCGGCATCATTCCCATCGCGCACAGCCAGGACACAGCCGGCCCCATGGCGCGAACGGTACGCGACGCGGCCATTTTGCTTAACGCGCTGGCCGGCGCCGATCAACGTGACGACGCGACCGCAGCCAGCAACGGCAAGATCGCCGCCGACTACACCAGCTTTCTCGATCCCAATGGCTTACGCGGAGCTCGCATCGGCGTGGCGCGTAAATATTTCGGGTTCAGCGACAGCGTGGACGCGCTGATGAGCAGCGTAATGGAAGAGATGAAGCGCCAGGGCGCGGTGCTGGTGGATCCCGCTGACCTGGAAACTTACGGCAAGTTTGACGACAGCGAATTTCTTGTGCTGCTCTATGAACTAAAAGCTGATCTCAACGCTTATCTCGCCACCCGCCCCGATGCGGCTGTGCATTCGCTGAAAGACATCATCGAATTCAACGAACGCAATAAGGAAAAGGAGATGCCCTACTTCCTGCAGGACATTTTCATCAAGGCCGAGGCCAAAGGCCCGCTGACCAGCAAAGAGTATCTCGATGCGCTGGAAGCCAATCACCGGCTGTCGCGCGCCGAGGGCATCGATGCGCTGATGGACAAGTTCCACCTGGATGCGATCATGGCGCCGACCGGCAGCCCAGCCTGGCTTACGGACCTGGTCAACGGCGATCATTCCGGCGGCGGGAGTTCGAATGCTGCGGCGGTTGCAGGTTATCCCGATATTACCGTGCCTGCGGGTTTTATTGCGGGGCTGCCGGTGGGCGTGTCGTTTTTCGGGCGCGCCTGGAGCGAGCCTGTCTTGCTTAAGATCGCCTATGGTTTTGAGCAGGCCACCAAAGCAAGAAAGCCACCGCAGTTCTTATCCACGGCTCGTGTGGGGACGGGTCTCTGACCCGTCCAGCCGAGCGAACCGGAAATTGCGGTTGTTGGCGTCCCCTCAGTGTGGTCGATGCTTCGGGTCGAATCCTACAGTGCCCGGCAAGCATCTCTTCTGGGTAACATGCGAACCATAGGTATGATCGGCGGACTGGGGCCTGAGTCCACTATCGACTACTATCGCTCTATCATTGCACGCTATCGTGCCCGGCGGCCCGATGGAGGATATCCGCACGTGGTTCTCAACAGCCTCGACGTCGATAGGGGCATCGCCATGCTTGACGCAGGACGCCTCGACGAACTCGCCGACTATCTTGTCGAAGGACTGGAAGCGCTGGTGGGTGCAGGCGCGGATCTTGGTTTCATTGCCGCGAATACGCCGCACCTCGTGTTCGACGAAGTCCAGCGCCGGTCAGCCATCCCCCTTCTCAGCATTGTGCGCGCCACCTCTGATTGTGCGAAGGCGCTCGGCCTGAAGAAAGTGGGGCTGTTTGGAACCGGATTTACCATGCGGGCGAACTTCTACCCGGAGGAGTTCCAGCGGGCTGGGATCGCCATGGTCGTACCGAAGGAGTCAGAGCGGGAATTCATTCACCGAAAGTACATCGGTGAACTGCTGAAGAATCAATTCCTGCCGGAAACACGGACCGAAATTCTTCGTATTGCTCACCGGATGAAGGCCGAGGACGGTGTGGAAGCGTTAGTCCTGGCGGGCACGGAGCTGCCCTTGCTCTTGCGCGACTCGGGCGACACAGGCATCGAGTTTCTCGACACCACCGTGATTCACGTCGAAGCCATCGTTGATGCGTTGCTGGCTTGAAACCGAGTCGTGCTGGCTATGCCCGCCGCCTCGCGGTCGAACGAAGGCTGGACCTGCGCCAGTGTTCTGTGACAGATCGTTGCGGTAGAATTGGTGGAAATTGGCCCCACACTTGAATTCTTGGCTACTTCGTAGGAGACTGCACGCATGGCTAGGTTCCTCATTGAGGTTCCACACGAGTCGGAAGTGGTTTCCTGCGCCCGCGCTAACAAAGTGCTCCTGGAAAGCGGTTCCCATTTCTTGACGCACGCTGACTTCGGTTGTCGTGACGGAGTACACAAGGCATGGATCGTGGTGGACCTCGACAGCAAGGAAGAGGCCCGAAATCTCCTGCCGCCCGTCTATCGCCGCCAAGCGACCATCGTGCAGTTGACCAAATTCGGGATCCAAGAGCTGGACGATCTCATCAAGCTTCACGGGGGCTAATAGCTGTTCAGCCCGCGCCGCCCTCGGAAAGCCACCAAAAAACAATCACAAGTACGAGCGTAACAGGGTTCTGCCCGCGGGGGGGGGGCGTGCATTCAGGCGCGGACTAGCAACAAACCTCCATCGGCTGGGTCTCGAAGATACGGTGGTGGCCCCGGCGTGAGTCGAACACGCGACCTTCGGTTTAGGAAACCGCTGCTCTATCCATCTGAGCTACGGGGCCATTGCGACGTAAACCCATTATGCCACGTCAGTTTTGCAGAGGTAGGAAACGGACAAGCTTGGACGTTTAGTGTCCCATGGGTGTCCGATTGCGTTTGCGGAACGTTGTTTTCGAGTGTCACCATGGGGTTGCGGACATTCCTCGGCAACAGTCTTGATGTAATCTCGGCATTGCGGCACCGACAGCCAGGTATTGGCGGACGGTTTCCTGGGCTTAGCGACGCTAAGCACTATGGCCACCAGTTCCCTCTCCACCAGTTCAGCAACAACAACGGTTTACGTGCAACAGTGTCCTTAAGGGGCACTAATTCGCGGGCGGAATGTTCTGGTTCAACCTGAAGAGATTCGTCGGGTCGTATTTCTTCTTGAGCGCCGCCAACCGCTCGTAATTGGGACCGTAGGCTTCGCGAACGCGGTCCGCGCCTTCCTGCCCCAGGTAATTCACGTAGGCGCGCCCGGAGAGATACGTCCGCATGCCCTGCCACAAATCCTGCACCCACTTGCGGTTGACATCATGATCGTTGGCGTCCTTCCAAACCCCAAAGGCGCTGAAGTTGTAGTGGTCGAACCGGTGGGCAAACGCCGTGGCGTCTGCCGGCACGCGGCTGGCCGCGCCGTGCATGTGCTCGAAAAACAGCGTTATCAAGGGCGAAGGCCGGTGCGCGAAGTGTTCAATCGCCACGTCCATCGCCTCCTCCGGCAGCGAGTTCATAAAACCCGCCTTCCAGTAGTGGAACTGCCCCGGGGGATAAGAGGCGTCGAGCATGCTCTGGTGCTGGATGAACGGAACCGGCCCCACCGCATCCGCGACCGGCGGCCCGAAGGCGCGGATCGGAGCCAGCATTTTTTCTCCTTGCCTGGGGTCGCCGTTGTAGCAGACGGCAAAGGCGGTCACCGGGACGCCGTCCGGGCTGTTCAGGAGCGCGGCGGCAACCACCAGTTCATCGGGGCACTGATGCGTGATCTCGCGGTAAAAGCGTAGAACCTCTTTGGATTTCTCAAGGGGATAAATCAGCAGACCACCGATGGTGGGTTGGAGCGGATGCAGGCGATAGCGGAACTCGGTCACAATGCCGAAATTTCCTCCTCCTCCTCGCAGTCCCCACAGCAGGTCGGCGTTTTCCGTTTCGCTCGCCTGCACGGTCTTGCCCTCCGCGGTCACCACCTCCGCGCCCATCAGGTTGTCGCAAGCAAGGCCGTGCTTGCCCATCAGCCATCCCAGCCCGCCGCCCAGCGTCAGCCCCGCGATGCCGGTCCTCGAGACAACACCCAAGGGCGTTACCAAACCGTGGGCAGTGGTCGCCTGGTCGTAGTCGCCCAGCGTCACTCCAGGCTGCGCCGCCGCGGTGCGGCTTTTCACGTCCACCCGCACCCCTTTCAACTTCCCCATGTGCAGCATCACGCCGCCGTCGCACACGGCGTTCCCCGCCACGTTGTGGCCGCCGCCGCGAATCGAAAGCGGCAGGTCGTGCTCGCGCGCGAATCGCACGCAGGCTGCCGCGTCCGCTATACGCGAGCAGAGCACAATCGCCGCCGGCCGACGGTCAATCATCGCGTTGTAGATGCTCCGGGCCTCGTCGTAGCCCGAGTCCGAGGGTTGCAGGACTTCTCCGCGAACTTGTTTCTTCAGTTCCTCGATGGCCGCTTGGTTCATCATCGAATCCTCCGTCTTTTGTTTGCGGGCAGAAATGATACAACCTTGTGCCCGTAAGCCGGATCTCAATTGCTGCCCTCCAACTTTACCTCGGCCCGTAAAGACGATAGAAACTCACTCCGGTTGTCCAGCAAATTCACATGCAGAAAGGCGATTCGGGGCTCGATATTTCCATGATTCACTTACTGGAAAGAATTGCCAGACCGTGGTGAATTGCTTTCCGGATGGGCGGCGGACTGGGGCGGGGTTGCACTTGAGTCCTCGGGATCGACATCAGTTTCTTCAATCAGCTTGGCCGCTGTGTTAGCTGAGACCCAGCCGTCGTGCATGGCCTGTTCGATGGCACTCCGTTCCGCGGTTTTCAATCGCCGTCGCGCGACCTCAAATTCCTCAGTAAGGCGTCCTCTGTTTTCTCCGAAGATGGTATCGACGGTGTTATTGGCATCTTCCTGTCTCGCCTCCAGCTCGTGGTGGAGCTGTTCGTATACCGGGCGCGAAATCAGCTGCCCGTCTGCCATGATTTCGAGTTCGGAAAGGGCGGAAGCGACGGCAACCTGACGGACGCGGGCACGCGAATAGTCATCGTCATCACTCTGTCCAATGCCAAGCAGGCGAATCAAAGGCTTCATCGTAATGCCCTGGACGACGATGGTGAACGCAACCACTCCGAAGGTCATGGCCAACAACTCGGTCCGGTAAGGAAAGGTGGTGCCGATACTGAGGACGAGCGCCAGGGAAAGAGCGCCGCGCATGCCTCCCCACACCATGATGTGCTGCCACCGCAGGGGGATCTTGGGCGAGTAGAGGTTGCTGATAGGCACAAGCCCGTACACTGTGAGCATTCGCCCGGCAAGAACCGCCGCTATGGTCAGCAGAACAGCCGGCCATATTTGCAGCAGATCACCAACCCGCACCTGAAGTCCAATAAGCAGGAACAGTATGGAGTTGATAAGAAATGAGGCATACTCCCAGAACGACCACAGAGCGATGCGCGTGCGCGAGCTCATTCCGGTACGCACGCCAAAATTGCCGACCATCAGGCCGGCGCCTACTGTGGCAATGACGCCCGATAGATGCAGGGACTGGGCCAGAAGATAGGAACCGTACGCCAGGATGGTGGTGAGAGTAATCTCGATTCCCGGGTCGTCCACTTTGTGGGTAAGCCGGCTGAATACGTAGCCCAGGACCAATCCCACGGCCGCGCCGCCCGCGACGTCGACAACAAAATCCCGGATACCGGCGGTGATTTCCAGGTGAGAGCTGGCAACGGCTCCAAAGAGAATCCCGTAAAGGACGACGGCGGTTCCGTCGTTGAATAGACTCTCTCCTTCAACGGTGATCGAGAGGCGTTTATCCACAGCCATGTCCTTGAAAATGGCAAGGACCGAGATTGGGTCTGTCGCCGCTACAATCGAACCGAAAACCAGGGCGACAAGAACGGGCATCCCAAGCGCATAGTGCACCGCAAAGCCGGAGATCAGGGTTGCCGCGAACACTCCCACGGTCGCGAGCAGGAAGATAGGAACGAGATTCTCCCGCAATTGGCGCAATTGAATTTTCAGGCTTCCCTCGAACAAAAGGGCAGGAAGAAAAATGATCAGGCTGACATCAGGCGTCAGCCAGTCTGGCGAGTGAGAAAAGAGCTTTTGCAGGACGGGCAGGTGAAATGAACCGAGGAGAAGGCCTCCGACGACTAGAGCGACGGTATAAGGGACTCGAAGACGCGCGGCTATTACCGCGATGACCGCAGCCGCAATCAGCAGCCAGATCAGAAACTCGATGGTGGTACTGGGTGTCATCGGTTTATTCGGCCACGCTCATTATTATTATTATTATTATTCTTTGCACCACTTCTTTACACCCATTCTCCACCCCAACTTTTTACGCAACTCTTCACAAATACTCTTTGCCGCAACTCTTAACACCCCGGGATCAACTGGATCCAACTCCCGACTTGGGGAGCAAGGCCGTGGCCACCGGCTCGGGTATTGAACGGATGTGAAGGTCGCGCTGAGGAAATGGTATCTCGATGCCTTCTTTTCGGAATGCTTCGAAGATCGCGAAGTAGAGGTCGCTCTTCAATCGTGCCGGCGTCTGCACCTGCTGAATGGTCCAGACCCGAAGGTGGAAATTGAGAGAGCTGTCACCAAACTCGATAAAGATCACTTCCGGGCTGGGCTCGGCGAGAACATCCGGATGGTTCCGCGCCACCGCGATGAGAATATCCCGCACCACCCGAGGATCGCTGCCGTAGGAGACGCCCAGCGGGATGGAGATGCGCACCTGCCGGTCATTGGCGGTCCAATTCGTAACACTCTGGTTAATAAACTCCGAATTGGGAACGATAATCACCACGTTCTCGTTGGTTCGTATCCAAGTGCAGCGACCTCGAAGCCGGACCACATCTCCGTAGGTGTCGCCCACCTGGACGCGGTCCCCCAGTTTGATGGGTTGCTCCAGCAGCAGAATCAACCCGGCGACGAAGTTGCTGACAATCGCCTGCAAGCCCAGGCCGACGCCAATCCCAAGGGCTCCGCCGACCACCACCAGACTGTTCAGATTCACGCCCAGCGACTGCAACCCGATAGTCAACCCCAGGACAAAGACCAGGTACGAGATCACCTTTGCGGCGGCATACTGTTGTCCGATCGGAAGCGGCGTGTGCTTGAGGACCCTTTTCTGCAGGACGAGCATGGTGAAATGAGAGAACATCACCAGCGCCACGATGAAGATCATGGCCTTGAGAATGAAGAAGATCGTGACCGGCAGCCCGCCCATATTGAATAGTGGCTGCATCACGAAGTGCTGCACTCTCATTCCCGCATCGCCAAAGGCCGGAGCGTACCAGTTTTCGAATACACCGACGGAAATCAAGAACAACAGCGACAAGGCGAGCAAGAACATCACTCCTCGGCGAGATAGTTTCACGGCGACGGCTCCTTCCTAAAGCACCGGTTGCTCCCACGAGTCTCTCACAAGAGCCTAGTCCTGGTTGTGGCGATCGGCCGCTACCCGCGGCGGGGGAGAGCGCACGTGGCCGCGTGTCAAATTGCGCCGGACAACTGTGCTAGCCTGATCGTGCAACAGAAGCCGCCGCGGTGCTCAGTCCTCGGGGCAATATCCAAATGATCATTCCCGTTCCTGGGCTAGTTCAATCACCAGAGGGTCACTCTTGTCTTTACCCATAGAAGATTACGCGATGATCGGCGACTGCCAGACAGCGGCCCTGGTCTCAAAACAGGGATCGATCGACTGGCTGTGTTTTCCAGACTTTGATTCCCCAGCCTGTTTCGCGGCGCTCCTGGGCACTGCCGAGAACGGTCACTGGTCCATCTTTCCCGCAGACCCGGTCCGCGCCATTCGCCGCCGTTATCGCGAAGGAACACTCATTCTCGAAACCGAATTTGAAACCGATTCCGGATCGGTGCTGCTGGTCGATTGCATGACGCCTCGCAACGGAATGCCCGAACTGCTGCGCATGATCGTTGGCCAACGAGGTCGAGTCCAGATGGAGCTGGAGCTGGTGATTCGCTTCGATTATGGTTCGGTGGTGCCCTGGGTCCGTCGTACCGAACATGGCATCTCCGCCATAGCCGGTCCTGACATGCTGGGTCTGCGTACGGAAGTACTTCTTCGCGGCGAGAACCTCAAAACCGTGGCATCGTTTACCCTGGCCGCAGAACAGAAGATTTCATTTGATCTGACCTGGTATCCCTCGCACCGCGCGGAGCCGTTGCCCATAAACATTGACGAATCGATTCAAGATACCGAGAACTGGTGGAGGGAATGGTCTGGCCGCTGTACTTATCAGGGTAGATGGCGTGACGCAGTGCTGCGCTCCCTGATCACCCTGAAGGCCCTTACATTTCTGCCCACGGGAGGAATCGTCGCGGCGCCGACAACTTCTCTCCCGGAGCTGCTGGGCGGTGTACGAAACTGGGACTACCGTTTCTGCTGGGTGCGGGACGCAACCCTGACTCTGCACTCGCTGCTGGATGCCGGATATCTTGACGAGGCGCGGGAGTGGCGGGAGTGGTTGTTGCGGGCCGTCGCCGGCAGCCCGTCGGAACTCAACATCGCCTACGGCCTTCACGGTGAACGCAGGCTTACGGAGTTGGAGCTGCCGTGGCTCTCGGGATATGAGAAATCGGTTCCGGTAAGGACAGGCAACGCTGCTTACCGTCAGTTTCAACTGGATATTTTCGGAGAAGTAGCCAACACCCTTTTTCAATGTCGCCAGGCAGGACTCGAGCCGCCGCCGGAGGACGCAGGCGAAGACGTGGCCCTGGCGTTGCTGGAATTTCTTGAGACCGGATGGGAACAGCCCGATGAGGGTATTTGGGAAATGCGCGGCCCGCGCCGGCATTTCGTTCACTCCAAGATGATGGCGTGGGTTGCCATCGATCGCGCGATAAAGTCAGCAGAGCAGGGCTGGATCAGGGGAGATACCGCACGCTGGAAAGGTCTGCGAAGCAGGATCCACGAGCAGGTGTGCAGCCGGGGCTTCGACGCGGAAATCGACTCCTTTGTGCAGTACTACGGCGCCAGACATCTCGACGCCAGCGTACTCATGATGCCGCTTGTCGGCTTCCTTCCGGCCGATGATGCTCGGGTCCTGGGCACGGTGAAAGCCATTGAAACCCACCTTACGGAGTCTGGCTTTGTAGGACGGTACACCCAGGACCCTGCGGTTGACGGCATGCCTCATGGAGAAGGCAAGTTCCTGGCTTGTACGTTCTGGTTGGCGGACAACTATGTTTTGCAAGGACGCTACGAAGAGGCGGAAAGGATATTCGAACGCCTGCTCGACATTCGCAACGACGTCGGCCTGCTTTCCGAGGAATATGATCCGGTAGCGAAACGTTTGCTAGGCAATTTTCCACAGGCATTTTCCCACGTCGGCCTGGTGAATACGGCCCTCAATATCAGTCGCGGCCGCGCTAAGCTCACAGGCCATCCACGCTGAACCGCGGCTCGGACGTTGTCCCGACAAAGAAAAAGGCCCCGAACCGAAAACCACACTCACGCTGCCTTATCCAGACGAACTTCGGCCCTTGTCCTCGGCAAGCTGTCGGGATGATGCGTCTGCAGAAACTCAACCAGCTTCTCGCGCACGTGGCACCTGAGGTCCCACGCCTGCGGACCGTTGGGCGCACTCATGAGTGCCCGTAATTCCAGGGTATGTTCGCTGGCATTGGTGACCTGAACCCCCCATGTCTTCCCATCCCACATTCCCGATGCTTCCAGGATGCGATGGAATTCCTGCCGGATTTCTTCCACCGAAATCTTGTAGTCCACGTAAAGGAAGACCGTGCCCAGCAGATCGGCGGTGACCCGGGTCCAGTTTTGAAATGGTTTCTCGATGAAGTAGGACAAGGGGACCACCAGGCGGCGCAGGTCCCATATCCGGATCACGACATAAGTGGTGCGAATCTCTTCAATCCAACCCCACTCGCCTTCCACGATGACCACATCATCGATTCGGATCGGCTGGGTGAGTGCAATCTGCACCCCGGCAATGACGCTGGCAAGAGTCGGACGCATCGCCATGCCCAGCACCAGCCCAGCCAGGCCAGCGGAGGCCAGCAGGCTGGTTCCCAGGGTGCGGATGGCGGGGAACGTCATCAGCATGATGCCCAGGGTCATGATCACAACCACGACCACAAAGATGCGGCGAAGCACCTGCGTCTGGGTGCGGATACGGCGGGCGGCCAGGTTGTCGGCCACGTCGATCTCATGCTTGGCCGAAATGGCATCGGCCGCCACGTCCGCCAGCAGCACGACTACCCAGGCAACGGACGCAATCAGACCCAATCCAAGACCGTGTTGCAAATACCCTACAATCTGTGGCCGCAGGGGCAGGAGCGGCAAAATCAGCTCAATCGCAAGCAGTGGGAAAATCCAGCGGGTCGGCCGCTCACCGTACCGCACCAGCGAATCGTCAACGACGCTTTCGGTTCGCCGAGCCAGCCGCTTCATCAACAGAAAAAGCACATAGTGCGCGAGCAGGGCGAGCAGGACCGCCCCGCTCAAGCCGGCCGCAGCCCACAGCCAGGTTTTCCAGTGTTCCAGTATGAAGGTCACTCTCTCTCCTTTCCTGTTAAATCGCTTTTACCGGGACATCCTCAGAGGGGACGATATTTTTCCCCGCGGCACTTTCGCTTTGCGGGTCTGCATCCTCCAGGCGCGAGAAAAAGTGTTCACACCAACGGAATACATTCTCGCTGCGCACGTTGCGGCGAAGCTTCCGCATCCGTGTGCGCCGTTCCTTCGCGGTCATGCGGTACGCCTGATGCAATGCTTCGGCAACTCCCTCAATGTCGTAGGGGTTGACCAGAATCGCTCCGTTGCGGAGCTGGTCGGCGGCGCCCGCGAACTCGCTCAGGATCAGGACCCCGTGGTCTCCGGCCTGGGCCGCGCAAAATTCCTTGGCCACCAGATTCATGCCGTCCTTGAGAGGTGTGATCAGGGCGATGTCGGCGATGCGATAGTGGGCCAGCAGATCGGGCCGCTCCAGGTGGCGATGAATGTAGTGAATCGGGACCCATCCAGAATCGCCGTACCGGCCGTTGATCTGACTGACCAGGGTCTCGATCTCAAGTTTTAATTCCTGATACCCGGGGATGTCCTCCCGGCTGGGGACCACGATCTGGACCAGGGTAATCTGCCGCCGTAGCCCCTCATGCGACGTCAACAGATGCCGAAATGCGCGGAGGCGCTCCGGGACTCCCTTGGTGTAATCGAGACGGTCAACTCCAAGCACAATCTGGCGGCCCACTACGTTCCGGCGAATTTCCGCCGCCCGTTCGGCCACATCCGAAGCTTCCGCTCCGCTGGCGAATTCGTCGAAGTCGATGCCAATCGGAAAACTTCCAATCGAAGTATCCCGGCCGTCCACCCGGGCGTGCAATTGTTCTCGCGAGCGATGCAATTCCAGCTCAGGCAGGAAGCGGCGAACGCAGCCCGCAAAGTTACGTTGATCGCGCGGCGTCTGGAACCCGACTACGTCAAAATCGAACAGCGCCCGCAGGACCTGGCTGCGCCATGGAAGTTTTTCGAATATGTCGAGCGCCGGGAACGGAATGTGGAGAAAGAAGCCCAGCCTGCACTTCAGCCCCAACTTCCGCAAAAAGTCCCCGACCAGCATGAGATGGTAGTCATGGATCCAGACTACGGAATCGGTGTTCGCTACTCGCGCAACGGCTTCGGCGAACTTGCGATTCACTTTCACATACGCCTTCCAGTAAGCGGGGTCGAAGTTGCATCTCGACTGCAGGTCATGGAAGAGTGGCCAAATGATCTCGTTGGAAAAACCCGAGTAAAAATCTCGCCGCTCGTCGTGAGTGAGGGAGATGGGAATGAGGCGGCACGGCGAATCGTACCGGCTGTTCGTCAGTAAACGCTCAATGTCTTCCGTGCATTCCTCGCCGGGCCAGCCGATCCAGCATCCACTTCCCGCTTCGAGAACAGGTCGTAGGGCCGTCACCAGCCCGCCTGAACTGGGTTTTAGCCGTGGTCCATCCGGCCCGAGTTCCACGGTCGCGGGGAGCCGGTTCGAGACTAGAATCAGGTCCCTATCTGTTTTCATCACGCGTCTCCGCATTTGTTTTTGAGCCGCTCGCACACCGTTCGATCGGCCGTCGGTTTATTATTTCGTGAACAGATTTCCCGCGCCAGTACACGGCAAGGGTTCTTCGGCCTGAGCGCTGCCGGGGAGAGACTCCAACCGATTTCCTGTGAAATCAGCCCTGCCTGTCATCGTAGCCCAGAACGAGCGCGCCGAAGCAGCGTTGTTGGATTTTCTCGAAGAATACGTGCCTTTGCAGTTCGCTTCGTGACCACAGGGATGTAATTGATTGAGGTTACATTGCGTCGCAGGGCTCATTCCACTCCACGTCTCTATCCCGTAAGAGCCTGGGCTGCGATTGCTTCCAATTTCGTTGGACTTGGTGGAGTTCGGCTTCGTTCTGCTGCGCGCCTTTGCACGAGCGGGACGCTCGCGCCTACATGGGGGCGCGGGCCAGGTCGCGAATCTGGTTCAGGTAGTCAACGTAGATCGGGATGGGTATGTCAGGAGAGTCGCCGTCGTTGAGGAAGTGGGAAAGCCTGATCTCCATTGGAATGGAGCTGATGACCTCGCGGAAGCGCGGCATCTGGAGATATTTCACGTGCCAGATTTCGAGCATCAGGGAGCGGAAGTCCTGGCTGATGAAACCCATTCTGCGCTTGCCCAGGTAAACCGCGTCAAAGTGGCGCTCCGCCAGGGTCTTCCGGATGGGGTCGTCGGGCGTGGAGAAGTGATAGACCAGGTGGAACAGATCGGCCAGATCTCCCCACAGGACTTTTTCTTCGAACGCGCTGAAGCGAAATGCGGCGGTGCCGCGCTGTTGCGCCGTCCGGGCACGATCGGCGGGGCGGAGTCCGTGTCCAGCCAGTTCGCCGCGAAACCACGCAAGCCGTTCCGGCGCGAGGTTGTGGCGCAGGAACTCGATAGCGTAGGCATTCGGCAAATAGAGCTTGGGATCGGCATCGAGGCGCTCGATCCAGGGGCGCCAGTCCTTGTGTTCCAGCACGCCGAGCAGTTCCTGAAGTTGGGCGACGGTGACGTCGGGATGATATTTCACCGCCTGCCAGAAATGCTCGGTGGAATCGTAGGTTGAGCCGTAGAGCTCGATGCCCTCCTCAATCGGATACCAGTTGGAGAGCACTCGCGCTGGGATCGATGGCGCCGCGCTCCAGCAGTTCAGCGAATGCTTCCACTTCTCCTGCACCGCCAGAAAGGCCTCGGCGTATCCCGGCGGCACCGGTTCTTTGACCTGCGCCAGGGCTTGCCGCAGTTCCCCGCTGGTGTGGGTGACCAGGGCCTCAAGCGGGCGCTCGTCAATCATGGAGACTACGCGGCTCTCAACTCCGCGCCGCAGCAGTTCGCTCGCCAGGCGTTGCCGGGCTCCGTCGTCGAGGCTGGCGCTCCAGCGCTGCTTCTGGGAATCGATGTAAGGAAACATGTCCGCCAGCGTCTTGAACTCGATGAAGCCATGAAGGGCGAACGTCTCGGGCCGGCCATTTTTTATGATCGTGGTGGATGGCGTGACGAGGGCCTGAAGCGGAACCTGCTGTGCCCGCAGCGGCACCACCAGGGCCAGGGCCGCGAGTACCAGCAGCAGGTATGGGGCGAACCCTCTTGTCCGCCGCCTTTGCCTTTCGGAATCGATCATAGGTCCGATACCCCCATCCACAATCCAGTCAGCCGCAAGAACTGTTTCTGTGTCCGGCAGTCAACTTTCCTCGTCGGAAAACCGACTTGTACATTTTCTTGATCGGGCGGCCGTCAATGCTGGCACAATGCAGACCTTCCCCCCCAGAAAGACCCCGCGTCGCCGATGAAAATTGGGATGCGGGGTCTTAGCCTTTAGCCCGGCGAAACCATCCGACGGGCGCCAATGCCTCGGCCTATTCCCGCCGGGGCCCGTTCCTCGCGACTTCCGCATTCGCGGTCAATCTCAAATACAGCATGTAAAACACGATAGCGAGATTGATGAGCAGCACTGTCACGTGAACCGCGGTCTGCCGCCGGATCAGTTCATAAGTCTCGAAGGGAACATACAGCGCTCCCGAGATCAGCGCAAACCATTCCGCCCAGGTCCGCTCCCGCCACAGTCCGTAGGCTTCGACGAAGCGGACGATCGAGTACGCCGCGGCTCCGCCCGCCAGGGCCCACAATTTTCCATCGGTGACATTGTCCGCCAGATCGAGGAAGACCTGGGCGTAGTGGTGGCGATCGGGATCAACCCGCAGGAATCTGAGCAGGGCCTCGGCCATGTCCCATGCGTCCTTGTGGACCATGGATACTGCGCCAAACCCGAGCAGCAGCACGACCACTCCCTTGAGGAGTTCGAGCGAGGCGACGGCGCGCAGCGCGGCCCGGCGGCGATGCCGCTCCGCCGCCCTGGCGTGCTCCACGATCGTTGCTGCCACATGGTCCATAAGGATTGCGATTATCTGCCGGGCTGGAGCAAAAGCTGTTCCGCGGCGGAGAAGACCCTGGCGCGGATCAGCATGGTGCTGATCAGCGAGGTCAGGCCTGACGCCGCAAAAATCATGGCCAGCACCACAAACTGGTAAATCGCCGCGTAGACAGGACGAGAGCCGGAGAGCAACATGCCTGCCATCAGTCCGGGAATCCAGACGATCCCGAGCGAGCGCATGGAGTCGATAGCGGGGATGAGGCTGGCCTCAAACGCGGCCTGCACGTAGGGCGACACGCTGTTGCGGGCTTCGGCGCCCAAAGCCAGCGCGGTCTCAATCTCACCCGCGTGCGCCAGCACATCGGAGCGAAAGCGGTTCAGGGCCAGTCCGTTGGTATTCATGGCATTGGCAATCAGCATACTGCCCACCGGAACCAGCGAAGTGATGGCGGTATCAATTACTCCCAGCGACGTCATCAGGGCAATGATGGAGCCCGCGCCGAAGGCAATGGCCCAGGCGGAAACGCGAAACGCGCCCGGCATCCCTTTGGCCCGGCGCGCCGAGGTTGCCCCGGCGGCCACGATCATCCCAGCCAGCAAGAAGCCACTGGTCCACCGCGGAGCCCGCAAAAGAATAACGAGAAGTGATCCCACCGCGATGATTTGCACCAGGCCACGCACCATCGCGATCACGGTTTCGCCTTCCAGATGAATTCTCCGGCGCCGCGCGAGCACGACGACTGCGAGTGCGGCCAGTGCGGCAACCAATGCCTGCGCCAGACCTAATTGTAGTTGTGAGTGGAACCACAGTCTAAGCACGAAGGACCTCCTCTACCGGACCAGCCCGCACGATGCGTCCCGATTCGAGCACCAGCGCCCGCCCAGCCAGCCGTGTCGCCTGGGCGGCGTCATGGGTGACCACTACACAAGTCAGCCCCTGTTTGAGCATGACCCTCTGGAGGGCAGACTCGACCTCGAGCTTGGCCGCTTCGTCCAGCGCCGAGGTGGGTTCGTCGAGCAAAATAACCAGAGGCGAGTTGGCCAGGGTGCGGGCCACTGACACGCGCTGGGCTTCCCCCCCGGAAAGATTGGCGACGTCACGTCCGGCGTAATCTTTGAGACCCACCTGGGCCAACAATTCCTCAATGGCTTCTGGTCCCAACGTCTCGTCCCGCTGCGCCGGGCCGAAGCGGAGATTGTCACTTACACTGCCGGGAAACAGGTAGGGCCGTTGCGTCACCATGCCGAGTTTGCGGCGCAGTTCACGGGGCTCAATATTGTGATAGTCCTTGCCCTCGACAAACACCGTTCCTGAGGTGGGCTCGTCGAGACGGTTCAGCAATCGCAGTAACGATGTCTTGCCCGAGCCACTGGGGCCGGTGATGGCCAGTACTTCTCCTTTTCGCAATTCGAAGTTCGCGTCCTGAATCAGAATCTTGTCGTGGACAGTCCGGCCCAGATGCTCGGCTCGCAGGATGGCGGGAGCGGGATCGGAGACAACACTCACGTGTTTGTCTTCCTGAGCGGAGTCAGCCCATTCGCTCGCGAACGGGCTGGCGGAGTCGAAGGATCTCTATCCACCTTGCGCCGAGTTCCCAGGGAAACCTCCCAAGACTCTTTTCTCCTCGAATGGCTCCGGCGATAGTTCCTTCGATTACTGGTCACAGTGACAGAGTAGGGGTCCTTCGACTCCGAGCACCGCTTCGCGAGCGAAGCGTCGCTCTGCCCTCAGGATGACAGAACTACATGGTGGCACGCACGCTGGCGCGGAGCTCGTCTGCAATCTCGCGGGCCGCTTTGCGAGCCGCGACTTCCTCGGTGACGCCGAACGAGATCGCGCCCACGCGGGCATGGCCGCCGCCGCCGTAGCGTTCACAAACTTTGGCCAGGTTGACCGTGGGTTCGGAGGGCGCCCACGGATTCGAGCCAACCGAGACCTTCACCCGGAAGCTGCTCTTGCTGAGGCCTACACTGTAAATCGATTCCGGATGGAGATAGTAGGGCACGAATTTGTTGTAGCCCTCGAGATCATGGTCGGTGATATCGAAAAAGAGGGTGTGGTCTTTCGACTCAATCCGCTCTTTCAACACCGCGATCGAGCGCTGGTGCCGCTCCAGCAACGGCGGCAGCAAGGGCGCCACGAAGGGCTCGTCCAGGATTTCAGCCAGGGGCCTCGTCGCCAGCAGGGGAATGAGCCGGGGAATGAAGCTGTAGTCCTGTGCCGACTCGATGATCAACGTGAGCTTCATGGCAGGCGCCCGCATTTCAACCGCTGTCCTGGCATCGGGGTACATCGCGCCATCGACGATGTCCGTCCAGTGGACCAGATCGGCCACCGGCGCGGGATCGAAACCGAAGCGCTGTTCGGCTATAGTCGCGATGAAGCTGGTGCAGGACTTGAAATCGGGATCGTAAAACTTGCGATTGCTCTGGCCTTGCTCGAAGTGGGCCGCATCCTCGGGCGTGAGGAATGCGCTCTGATGATGGTCGAACCACCAGGTGATCCTCGGCGAACTGGAGTACTTGAAGTCCACGATGGCGTTTTCGTCGCCATCAAATTGCTTCTCATCGAACAACGACCCGGCGCGGTGCAACAGGCCGGAAAAAACAAAGGTGACGTCGTTTCTGATCCGCTCCCGGTAAAAACGCGAGAAGAGGGCGGCTGAGCATGCCCCGTCGAAGCATTTGTCGTGATAGAAGACCCGAACTCTCAATCGTTCCCTTCAAAGGTCCCGCTTTCCGCGCCTGTAGCGTCACGACGAGGATGCGAACCGAAAGCTAATAGGAATGACATCCCGAAGAAGATCTGTCAAGCGAGGAAGTTTTGAACCGGTCTCCGGCGAAGTGACAGCGGAGACCGGCTGTTCGTGCGGGAGCGGCTGACCCGCCACCCAAATTAGATGGCGTTAGCTTGCTTCTCAGCCAGATCGCCGACCAACGGCAGTTTGAACATCTGGCCCTGGTTAGCTTTGATCAGCAAAATGATCCAGATAATCAAGCCTCCAAGTCCGAGCAGCGGCCAGATCAGCAGAGTCAGCCAGCCTAATACCGGGACCATCCCGATGAAGCTCAGGGCGATCCAGATCACAATCCACGCCACGCTGAAAAAAATCATCTGAAAAGCATGGAACCGCACAAAGCGGCTCTTGTTATAGGGCTCCATCACCAGAAAAATGATCGCCGGAACGATGGTGACGTAGCACAACATGCCGACAACATTGTCGGTCATTCCGCCGGTTGTGCCCTGGGCGGCTGGGGCCGGCGGCGCTGCGGTGCGACTACTACAGGCCGGACACATGGTCGTGCCGTCCGCGATCTGCGTTCCACACCCGCTACAAAAGGCCATTGACTTTCCCTCCCGTGATTGTGCAACTCGGCCCCCGGACGCCAGTCTGTCCGGCCCTGCCTGAACCCGCGAAAGTTACCAGAATCAGCCTTCCAAGGCAAACAGAATCGCACGAAGAGCCGGCCTGTCCGCTTGGCAGGGTCTCGGGATTCCTGCCCGCAGGGCCTTCCCTATCAACACGATCCCACGAACCGACAGACCCCCTTGGCGGGCTACGGAACGGGATCGCTGGTACCAAGGGGAACGCTCGAGCGGCAGCGCCAGAGGCGGGCTGCAGTCATGGCCAGACCCTTTCGCAGACCGTGGCGTTGCACGGTTTCTATCGAGTAGCGGGAGCAGGTCGGACGGTAGCGGCACTGAACGTAGCCGGCCAGAAGAGGGTTCCCCACCCGCTGATAGCCACGGACCAGAACGATGTAAGCCCGGGCCGCCAGTTGACGTTCCGGTGGCCGGAAGCTGTCCGCAAGCGCGCCCCCCGCCAGCAAGCCCAGAATCGCGAGGTAAGTCGCGGGATGCTTCAGGAGTTTCCGCAGTGGGGACATTTGGCGCTCACTTGCAATCGTTTATTTTGGCACTGCGGGCAGGGCACCAGATTGCCCGGCGGCCGGGTAAACAGGTAGATGATGAGCCCGATGATTCCAGTCAGCATGACCAGGATCATCCAGATAACGGCATTGTCCATGCCCCGGCTCTTGGCATCGCGAGCCACCCAGATCAGCAACGCAATATTGAGCGCGATGATGCCAACGATGATGACGCCGAAGAAGCCCAGGCAACCGCAGGCCACAAAGGGGCTGGCATCAGGATTGCGTTGCCACAGCAGGAAGCTGGCGGGCAGCATTGCCTCGCACGCTCTTGCGGCTTCCGACACCAGGATGAAGGGCATGCATCTGTCTCCTGCGGGAAAAGTGGCAGCGGGCCTGTTCGGCCTGCGGCCCGGGACGGCTATGCCCGGCCTGGGGAGGATTGGCCGAGTGCGGCGGACATTATCAAAAAAGATTTGTCCGGCGCAACCCCCCGCGCAACCCAAGAGATTCGTCTGGGAGCCGAACCCGGCACGATACGGCATTGACGAAATGGACTTGCCGGAGTACGGTGAAGCAATTTTTTGACGGTTTGAAAGCGACCTTCTGGCGACTCCGCCAGCAAGGAGTAACTCACATGATGTGCCCTCAATGCGGTCAACCAGTGCCGGAAGGCGCGACGTTATGCCCCACCTGCGGCCGGCAAACCGCGCTCACTCAGTCCAGTGTTGGCGGGCTTCCGACCTCTGACTCCCACCACTACTCTCCGGACCGGTCACCCCTGAAAAAACCAGCGGAATGGCCATCGCAAGTCTGGTCTTTGGGCTCATGTTTCTTTTCTTCCCCTTGTCCATCGTGGCCATCGTCTTCGGACACATCTCGCTTTCGCAGATCAAGAAGAGCGCGGGCCGGCTGGGGGGCAAGGGTCTGGCCATCGCGGGCCTGGTCCTGGGATATTTCGGGATCGCCGTGATCCCGCTTGTCCTGATCATTGCGGCGATTGCGATTCCCAACCTGCTGCGGGCGCGGATCGCGGCGAATGAAGCTGCCACGGTGGATGCGGTCAGGAGAATCAGCGCCGCGCAAGTGAGCTATCAGATCCCAGTTTCCGACTGGTCGGATTTGCTCCAGATCTCCAGTCTCTGGGCGGTCGCTTCGCCCTGCACCGCCCAACCCGGCCACGGCCTGCCTCATTGACAATCGATTGGCTACTGCGACCAGCTTGCCCGGCAGGACTGGCTACATTTTCTCCGCTGAAGCGATCCGACGATGGCACCCAGTACTTCGTGACCGCGGTGCCGGCCGCGCGGAAGCAGACCGGCATCCGCAGCTTCTGCTCGACCGAAGATGGCGTAACGCACGTCGATCCGAGCGGAGTTGAAATTTCAGACCACGATGCGTGCGCGGCACTTTCAACAATCGATGACCCCGTCAATGTAGGCGCGAGCGTCCTCGCTCGTGCTGCAGAGAGGGCGGGACGCCCGTCTCTCCTTCAGTCCATCCTGGCCTCGTTCGCCTTCAGGCTGTCTCGATCTCAGGATCGCGGGGGCACGAGCGAGGACGCTCGCGCCTACATTCTGGGGATTTGTTTTAGCTGTGCGCCCGCCATAGAATCGGAAGCTCACGGGCCGCAGCCTCGCCTCTTGTAGCGCTGGCATCTTGCCGGCTGGCTCGGGGGCATCCTGCCCCCGGGGGCGGGCAGGATGCCCGCCCGACAGCCGGCGAGACGCCGGCGCTACAAACGACAGAGCATGGCGACGACGACCACTTCGATCTCCCCTCGCATCCGCTTCGGAGCGGGACGCGTTCTGTCGTTGTTGCTAATCGCTATATTGCTCATCGTTCTGGGGACCGTAGCCTGGTTCTATTCCATGGCGCGCTCTGCCCTGCCCCAGTTGGACGGAAAGGTGAAGGTCCCGGGCCTCTCCGCCCGGGTCACGGTCATTCGCGACGGTCACGGCGTGCCCACGATTAAGGCCGCAAATTTCGACGACCTCTTTTTTGCGCAGGGATATGTGACCGCGCAGGACCGTCTGTGGCAGATGGACATGATGCGGCGCTTCGCCGCCGGAGAAGTTTCCGAGCTTCTGGGCGATGGGTTTCTCAAGCACGACCGCGAGCAGAGAATTCTGGGCCTGAGAGTGGCCGCGCGCAAGGCGCTTGAGGTCTCCTCGGCGCAAAATCGCGCTCACTTCGAAGCCTATGCGCGCGGGGTGAACGCATTCATCGAATCTCATCGCGACCAGCTGCCGCTTGAGTTTCGCATCCTGCGCTACTCTCCGCGTCCCTGGGCGCCGGAAGACAGCACTTTAATCGCCTCCCAGATGGTGAAAGACCTGAACCATTATGCCTATCGCGACGCGCTGGAGCGGGAGAAGATCCTGGCCAAGGTCGGACCGGAAACGACAGCCGATCTCTACGTAAACTCTTCCTCGCACGACCGTCCGCCCACCATGGCGCGCCCTGGGCCTGATCAGGATACGGACGAGGACAGCCCTCCCCGCCGCCCGATAGGCACTTCCGTGGCGGAGAGCCCGGCGGGGGCACATTTACGGAATCTGGCGAACGGGCTCGAATCGGATCCCGATGCACGCATGGTGGTTGGTTCCAACAACTGGGTGGTTTCGGGCGCGCACACAGTCTCAGGCAAGCCTTTGCTCTCGAACGATATGCACCTCGGCCACCAGATGCCGAACCTCTGGTATGAGGCCCATCTGCGCTGCAACGGCTTCGACGCTGCCGGCGTCACTCTGCCCGGCCTGCCTTACGTGATCGTGGGACACAACCAGCGCATCGCCTGGGGCTTCACCAATATTGGCCCGACGGTGGAGGACGTTTACATCGAGACCTTCAATCCTGAGGGTCAATATCTGACGCCCGAGGGATGGAAGGCCCCCGAACACCGCAGCGAAGTGATTCACGTGAAGGGCAAGCCAGATGTGGTCCTGGATGTCGCCGTGACCCGCCACGGACCCGTCATCACCGAACTGGTTCCGGGTGAAACTCGGAAGCTGGCTCTGCGCTGGACGCTCTACGACGGCACACACGACCCGTTCTTCGAAGTGGATTCGGCACAGAACTGGCAGCAGTTCCGCAGCGCTTTTTCGGCCTTCGACGCGCCCGGGCAAAACGTGGTGTACGCCGACGTGGAGGGCAACATCGGCTACCAGGCTACGGGAAAGATTCCCATCCGCGCGTCGGGTGACGGCAGCCTGCCCGAGAACGGCAGCGACAACTCGCATGAGTGGACGGGATACATTCCATACGACAAGCTGCCGAGCGTTTACAATCCGCCCTCGGGCATCATCGCGACCGCCAACAGCCGCATCACGCCTGACGGATATCCCTATTCGATCAGCACGGGATGGGAGGCTCCCTGGCGATCGGCACGGATTTATCGCGTGCTGGAGTCGGGCAAGAAATTCTCCGCGGCGGACATGCTGGCGTTGCAGACAGACATTTACTCCGAAGCTGACCGTTATTTTGCGGAACGCTTCGTGTACAGCGTGGACCATGTGAGCGATGCTTCGACGCGGACCAAACAGGCGGCCGAACTCCTGCGGGGGTGGGATGGCCGAATGACCGCGGATTCAGCCGCCCCCACCATCGCTTATCAGGCCCGGGCCGAACTGGCACGTCTGCTGCTCGAGCCTAAGTTGGGCGCCGCACCCACAGATGCCAAACAAACCGCGGCTACGTTGAGCTGGAAGACGTATTCCTGGGGAATGCAGGCGGTGTGGCTGGAAAACGTGGTCCACCACCAGCCGCAACGCTGGCTTCCGCAGGCCTATGCCAGTTACGACCAGCTGCTGACAGCGGCGGTTGACGCCGCTGTCAGTGATCCGGAGGCGTCGAAAAACTTGGCTTCATGGAAGTGGGGAAAGTTTCACCCGGTAGAGATCCAGCATCCAATGCTGGGCAGGGTTCCATTGCTGCGGCGCTGGACCGGTCCCGGAACCCTGCCCCAATCGGGGAGTGGCTATACCGTGAAAGCGGTGTCGCCCAGCCATGGGCCTTCGGAGCGGCTGACGGTGGACCTGTCCGATCTGGACCAGAGCACATTGAACCTGGTCACCGGCGAGGCAGGAAACTTTCTCAGTCCCTATTATATGGACCAGTGGAAAGCGTGGTACGAAGGCTATACGTTTGCGCTGCCATACTCCGGAAAGGCAGTCGCGGCCGCGAAGCGGCATGAGTTGGTGATGGAATAGTTGTCAGCTCTCAGCTGTCAGTTCTCAGCATTCGGTTTCAGCGTGAGTTGAAGCGCCCAGCCTCCGATGAAGTCGAATCTCCATTTTGCCCTCACAGCAGCGCGAACATCTCTTTCGCCCCTGCGGGGCTTTGGTCGATCTCTACGCTTACCCAGGGCTTACGCCCTGGGCTACATTCTGACGCCGCTGGGCGGCTGATGCCCGTTGGCTGAGATTGAGCGGATTGCTGACAGTTGATAGCTGACAGACTGAAAGCCGAGGTCCGGCGTCCGACGTCTGCCTTCAGTCCACCTGCTTCACATCCACTGCCTGACCGATGACGTCCACCTGAGTAGTCTGGAGCTTGTCGGTGGTGGTGTCGTAGATGCCCAGCTCGCCGTTCTGGATCACGTACACCACGTTCCTGCGGTTGATGGGTTGAATGCCGGTGACGTCGCCCAGCAGAGGGGGCACGACCACGGTTGACTTGGCGGTATTGAGGATGGACAAACAGCCGCGCACTTCACCCGGGGTGCTGCCGCTGGACGGAGCTTTGACATTTGTGCAAGTGCTGGCGCCGATGAACAATCGGTTGTTCGCTCCCATCGCCATGTGGTTGTGGTAGCCGTCCGTAATCGTTGCCGTGGCAGTAACCGTCATTAAGCCCAGATCAACCGTGGAAACTTCTCCGCAAGTAGTGGCCAGGGTTGCGGTGGACGAACCTGCGCACGTGTTGGCCCCCGGCTTTGTCCCGGCAACATAGAGGATATTGCCGGAGAGCAATCCGATGGTACCGGCGTCGAGCGGAATTGTTGGGCCAGGCAAGTTGCTGTTCATGTCCAACAGCGTGATACTGGCCGCTGTGCCGCCACATTCCGGGCCGCAGTTCAGGATGTAGGCGGTCGAATCATCGCTGCTGAAAGCTCCCCAAACCGGATGATCGAAGAGCGAACTTTGAACATCGATGCGCGGGTCCGTGCTGGTGCCAAGCGAACTTGGCGACAGAACGGTCACAGTGTCGGATCGGCTGCCAAAGACCAGAAGACGATTGCCATTGTGGCTCTGCGCCAGGTAGCGAGCGCCGGGGACCGGAAGTGCGGAAGAAATGACATCATTGGCCAAGTCCAGCACGCCAACCACGCCGGGAGGCAGCCCGGTAACGGTCGCGTTCGGAATCGCGGCAAAGCCGGTCACGTTGTCCGGGGCCACAACAATACTTTCGCTGAAGCCGGGCAGCGTGATCGACGCCGACGTCCCGCCCGAGTTCTGGGCCACATTCTGGCTGGCATTGTTGACCACAGTGATGGCGTTATTCAAAGCACTGAAAACCAGAGTGAATCTCTTGTTGGGAAACAGGACCATCAGGCCCGGCGTGGGGCTGGTACTGCCAACTGAAATTACTCCTGTCGACAGCAGATCGCGCTGTCCATCCACGACATTGAGGACCGGCGCAGTTGAACTGCCGTTAGGAAACAAGGGATTGGAGACGAAAACGTGCACCTTGATGGTGCCGGGATTGGCCCCTGGAGTTGTCCCGAAACTATTGTTGTTATAGTTATTTCCGCAAGAGACGAGCACGGCAGTGGCCGCGGCTAAAACCAGAATGGCGAATGCGGATTGCCTCAAACCAGAAACTCCCACGAACCTGAGGAATGGAGAGTTAGATGCAAGAATCGGGATTATAGCAGAGAGTCTCGGGCCGGGGGGCGGAGCTCGGCGAACCTGGTTGACCAAGGCAGACCGGCCATGATGCAAAACTAATCTTCATCTTGTATTCTCAAACAGATGGCTGCCGATCTGCTAGTTCGCCTGAAACAGTCCCCCGTCCTGTGCGACGGCGCTACCGGGACCCTGCTCTATGCCAAGGGCATCTTTATCAATCGCTGCTATGACGAGTTGAACGTCTCGCAGCCCGACCTTATCCGCCAGCTTCATCATGAATATTTGCAGGCGGGTGCGGAGATCATTGAAACCAATACTTTTGGAGGGAATTCCTTTCGCCTGGGGCGCCACAGCCTGGAAGGCCAGGTCCGCGAAATCAACCTTGCAGGGGCCCGCCTGGCCCGCGAGGCGGCCAAGAGCTTCGACGTGTGGGTCGCCGGTTCGGTGGGTCCCTTGGGTATCCGGATTGAACCGCTGGGCAAGACCTCGTTCGAGGAGGCCCGCGCCGCCTTCCGCGAGCAGATCGCAGCTTTGGTTGAAGGCGGCGTTGACCTGCTCATGTTGGAGACCTTCGGCTATGTTGAAGAACTCCACCAGGCGATTCTGGCTGCCCGGGATGTGAATCCCAAAATTCCGGTGGTGGCCCACGTCACCATCGACGAAGACGGAAACTGCCTCGACGGCTCGACCCCGGAAAGCTTCACGCCGCGGATCGAGAGCTGGGGAGTTGATGTGATCGGTTGTAACTGCAGTGTGGGTCCGGTGGCGATGCTGGACGTGATCGAACGCGTCCGTGGGCTCACTTCCCTGCCCCTGGCCGCCCAACCCAACGCCGGCATGCCGCGATCCGTCGAGGGCCGGAATATCTACTTGTGCTCGCCCGAATACATGGCGAGTTATGCGCGCAAGTTCGTGGCTGCGGGAGTGCGCATCGTGGGCGGATGCTGCGGCACCACCCCGGATCACATCCGGGTGATGAAATCGGCATTGCGGGCAGGCGAGGCGCGGGCCAAGACCAATCCGTCGAAAGCTCAGGGTGAAATCGCGCTCAAGGCCGCTCCCATAGTGCCGCTGGAGAAGCGATCGAGGCTGGGTGCAAAGATCGCCGCCGGCGAATTCCTGACCATGGTGGAAATTGTCCCACCCAAGGGGATCGACGTCCGCAAGGAGGTTGAAGGCGCGCGTTTCCTGAAGTCGGTGGGCGTGGACGCCATTAATATTCCGGACAGCCCACGGGCTTCGGCGCGCATGAGCAACCAGGCCTTGTCCCTGCTGGTCCAGCAGGAAGTAGGGATCGAAGCGATCCTGCACTACACCTGCCGCGACCGCAATGTGCTGAGCATGCAGTCGGACCTGCTGGGCGCGGCCGCGCTGGGCATTCACAACCTGATCTGCATCACCGGCGATCCGCCGAAGATGGGCAACTATCCCGACGCCACGGCAGTCTTTGACGTGGACGCGATCGGCCTGGTCAACATCGTGCACAACCTCAACCGGGGCCTGGATATCGGCGGCAACCCGCTGGGCACGGGCACTTCGTTTGTGATCGGCGTAGGCGCCAACCCGGGTGTGCCTAATATCGACGAAGAGATCAAGCGCTTCGAATACAAAGTGGAGGCCGGAGCTGAATGCGCGGTGACGCAGCCGGTGTTCGATCTCAAGCTGCTGGAGGCCTTCCTGCGCCGTATCGAGCACTGCAAGATACCCGTCATCGCAGGAATCTGGCCTCTGGTGAGCGTTCGCAACGCCGAATTCATGAAGAACGAGTTGCGGGTCTCGGTGCCGGACTCGATTCTGGAGCGCATGGCAGGGGCGAAAACCCCCGAGGCCGCGCGCGAAGAAGGAATCGCCATCGCCCGTGAGATGCTGGTTGCGGTGCGGGGCCTGGTACAAGGGGCACAGATCAGCGCGCCCCTGGGCCGGTATTCCTCGGCGGCGGACGTGCTCGAGGCCCTGGGCTCCTGATATTAAAATAGCTAGAGGAGTAAATCCGTTGGCCAAATTTGAAGATTGCCTCCAGCGCCTGGAAAAAATCGTGCAGGAACTGGAAAAAGGGGAAGTGCCTCTGGAAAAATCCCTGACCCTGTTCGAAGAGGGGATGCAGCTTTCCGCCAATTGCCGCAAGGAACTGGAAGAGGCCGAAGGCAAAGTGGAGATCCTGCTGAAGCAAAATGGAAAGCTCCAGGCCGAAGCCTTCGAACCGCCCTCGCGCAAACCTTAAAGTGCTTCGGTGTGGGTCGGACACTCCTGTCCGATGCCTTTGACTTTGGTTTGATACTGGGTTTCACCCCTGACAATCGAACACCGACCATCAAAATCAAATTCAAAAGCGTCGGACACTCCTGTCCGACCCACACCTGCGATTGTTATACTCACCCGCATGCTCAAACAGACCCTGGAGCAGGGCCAGGCGCTGACCGACGAGGCATTGGAACGTCTGCTGCCGGCGGCCACGCAGCGTCCGTCTTCGATCCACCAGGCCATGCGCCATAGCGTATTTGCCGGGGGCAAGCGATTGCGACCCATTCTATGTATGGAAGCCGGGCGCATGGTTAGTGGCTCTCTTCCCGCAGGCATTGAAGACCTGGGCGCTGCTCTGGAAATGCTGCACACCTACTCCCTGATCCACGACGATCTGCCGGCGCTCGACAACGATGATCTGCGCCGGGGCCAGCCCACCTGCCACAAGGCTTTTGGCGAGGCCATCGCCATCCTGGCGGGAGATGCACTGCAGACCCAGGCCTACGAGGTCCTCTCCTGCCTGCGTTGCTCCGCCGAATCCCGGGTGCGAATTATTCAAGAAATCGCGCGCGGAACCGGCACCGTTGAAGGCATGATTGGAGGCCAGGTTGTGGACCTCGAAGCGGAACACACCAAGCCCGATCTGGCGACGCTGGAGTACATCCACCGATCCAAGACCGCGGCCCTGATTGGCGCCAGCGTGGTCAGCGGCGGACTTTTCGCGGGAGCGGACGAAAAAGCGGTCGGCGCCCTGCGAGCGTTCGGGCAATCCATCGGCTTGGCCTTCCAGATCGTAGATGATGTGCTCGATGTCACCCAGACATCCGAGCAACTGGGCAAGACAGCGGGGAAAGACACGGCGGCGGAGAAGTCCACTTATCCGGCGTTGTTCGGAATTGACGAGTCCTTGAGAAGAGCGGGAGTGCTGGTAGATTCAGCGCTGGCTTCGCTGGACGGTTTCGGATCGCGAGCGGAAGCGCTTAAGGATCTCGCCCGATTTCTGGTGGAGCGAAAAAAGTGATGACTCCTCCCCTCGACATTCTTGCCCTCGCTGCCCACCGTGACGATGTAGAGCAGACCTGTGGCGGCACCCTGCTCAAGATGGCGCAGCGCGGACATCGCACCGGGATCCTCGACTTGACCCAGGGTGAGATGGGAACGCGAGGCACCGCCGAAGACCGTGCCCGCGAGGCCACAGAGGCGGCAAAAATACTGTGCACCTCGTGGCGGCAGGCGCTCGACATTCCTGACGGACGGGTCGAGAACACATTTGAGAACCGTCTGAAGGTCGTGCGCGTGCTGCGTGAGCAGCGGCCCAGAGTGGTGATCCTTCCCTACTGGAAGGGACGGCATCCGGACCACTACACGGCATCGGTGCTGGGATATGAAGCCTGCTTTCTATCGGGGCTGGCCAAGCTGGATGTTGCGACGAAACCTCACCGCCCTTTCAAGATCGTCTATGCCACCCTCTACTACGACGTGCGGCCTACGTTCGTCGTCGATATCACCGAACAGTTCGAAACCCGCCTTGAGTCGCTCATGGCGTACAAGACCCAGTTCAGCGATCAGGAGGCGGGCAAGAGCATCTTTCCTGCACGGGACGAGATACGGTCACGGGTCGAGGCCATGGCCCGCTTCTACGGCATGCTGGGCGGCGTGACCTACGCCGAGCCCTTCCTTCAGAAGGAAGTGGGGCTGGTAGAAGACCTGACGCTGATTCCGGTGAAATCGATTTAACCGGTCCGAGGCAACTGGGAACCGGGAACTTCAAACTGAAAACCGGTTTGTTCCCCGGCCTCCTACTTTTTGACTGCCACGGCAACGCCGTCACGAATGGGCAGGATAGTGGTGAAAAAATCCGCCGAGCCATAGAGCAGCCGGTTGAACTCCAGGATTGCTTTAGTCGAAGCCTCGGACGGATTGCTCTGCGCTACCTTGCCACTCCACAAAACGTTGTCGGTAACGAACAGACCGCCCGTGCGCAGGCGTGGCGGGACGAGCTTAAAGACGCGCGGATAGTCTTCTTTGTCCACGTCGTTGAAAATGATGTCGAACTGCTGTTTCTCTTCGGAGAGAAGTTCTAGGGCGTCACCGGTCTTGAGAGTGATTTGCCGGGTAACTCCAGCACGCTCGAAGTATCCCCGGGCCTCGTCGGCTTTCTTGCGGTCGCCGTCGGTGTAGATCACGCGGCCGCCTTCGCCCACGGCGCGGGCCCACCAGATGGTAGAGTAACCGACCGCCGAGCCCAACTCGAACACGGTCTTGGCGTTGATCATCAATGCCAGCTGATACAAGATGCGGCCCACGGCAGGTCCGACGATGGGAATCTTACGCTGGGCAGCCTGAGCTTCGATCTCCGTCAATACTTCGTCGCGGGCAGGCAACAGGGAGTAGATGTAATTTTCGACGGCGTCAGCGGTGATTCCGCCCATACGCCAGGCGGCATTGATGTCGCTTTGTGCTGGCAAGTGCTCTCCTTTTTTTACGACAGCGTTACACCCGGCGTCATCTCCACGATTTCGACGCCCGGCAGCAGTTTCTGCAAATCGGCGGGCCGGCCTGTGAGGACCGGAAAGGTTCCAAAGTGCATGGGGATGACCGTCTGCGGCTTGAGCAAGTTGCAGGCATATGCGGCTTCTCGGGGTGACATGGTGTAGTGGTCGCCAATTGGAATCATGGCGATCTGCGGCGCATAGAGGTCGCGAATGATGGCCATGTCGCCGAACACATTGGTGTCGCCCGCATGGTAGATCTTCACGCCATTGGAGAACTCAATCACATAACCACAGGCCTCGCCGCCGTAAACGATTTGGTCGCCATCCGTAATTCCACAAGAGTGGTCGGCGTGCACCATGGTGACCTTAATGTCACCGACGGTCTGAGTGCCGCCTTTGTTCATCTCCGCGACCTGCTTTACACCTTTCTTTTGCAGCCAGTGCGCCAGCTCTGGAATCGCCACTACGACCGAATTGTATTTCTTGCCGATTTCCACCGCATCCCCGATGTGGTCGAAGTGGCCGTGGGTGCAAAGCATCACATCCACTCTCTTGAGGTCCTTATCCTTCGCCGGACAAGCGGGATTGCCCGTGACCCACGGGTCCACGATGATGCTCTTTCCGGCCGGAGTCTCGATGCGAAAGGTCGCGTGGCCTAACCAGATGAGTTTGATTTCGTTCAGGTTCATTCCAGGCCTTCGGTAAGCTGGCGGTTAGCAGTTGAAACCTGGCGCTTGGCCCCAAGAAACGCGCAGGGCATTTTGCCAAGCGCCAATTGCCAGGAGCTTTAGTTTAATATGAATCGCCATGACTGAGTTGAAAGTCCTCATTCCGCGGGAAAAGATCGCCCAGCGTGTGGCTGAAATGGGCGCCGAAATCAACCGGGACTACGCTGGTCAATCCGTAGTCCTCCTGGGAGTGTTGAAGGGTGCCGCTATCTTTCTCAGCGATTTGTCCCGCCAGCTGAAGATTGATTCCACCTTCGATTTCATCGGCGTCTCCAGCTATGGCAACCGGCCGAGCCCTGCCCAGGAGCTCAAGTCCGGATGGGACTCCACCGGCGAAGTGCGGCTGACCAAGGACATGGACCAATCCATGATCGGAAAGAACGTCATCCTGGTGGAAGATATTCTCGATACCGGACTCACATTGACTTACCTGAAGAAGCTGCTGATGGCGCGGCAACCAAAATCTCTTCGCATCGCCGCACTGCTGGACAAGCCGTCGCGCAGAAAGCAGCCTATCCAGGCTGACTACGTGGGTTTCAGTATTCCGGATGAGTTCGTGGTCGGCTACGGCTTGGATTACGCTGAGAAGTACCGCAACCTTCCCGACATTTGCATTGTGCCGCGGGAAGGATGAATGCCGGTGCAAATGTAGGCGCGAGCGTCCTCGCTCGTGCGGAGGCCACCACACCCGACGCTTTGCACGAGCGAGGACGCTCGCCGCCTACATTTTCGAAACACGCACCTCAGTCGCTAGCGGGTCACGCCATCCCGGCTGTTATCATTGAGTTTCGAAACCAGATTTGTGGAAACCGCTCTGACCCAATTCGATCAGTTAAAAGTCGAGCCGCTGCTGCTTGAGGTGGCGGACGTCGTCAACACCACCCTGGACCTGGACACCACGTTGCGCCGCGTGGCGGAGCTGGTGCGCCGGGTCATCGACTACGAAATCTTTGCCATCCTGCTGGTGAATGAAAAAGCGCAGGACCTGAGAATCCGCTTCCAGGTGGGATATGCGCGCGAAGTCGCCGAGCGGGTGCGGATCAAGATCGGCGAGGGCGTCACCGGACAGGCAGCGCAGCGCCGCGAGGCCATCCTGGTGGACGACGTTTCAAAGCATCCCGAGTACATCCCCGCCGCCCCCGACGTGCGCTCGGAGCTGGCCATTCCGCTGATCGTGAAAAACCGGGTCATCGGCGTGCTGAATCTCGAAACCCACGAAGCCGGACGATTCAAGGAGGAACACAAGCGGCTGCTGACCTTGATCGGCTCGCGCATGGCGGTGGGAATCGAGAACGCCCGGCTGCACACGCGCACCACGCGCCAGGCCCGTACCCTGGTCTTGCTGAACGAGATCGCGCGCGAGCTCACCTCGATCCTCAACGTGGACGAATTGCTCAAGCGCATTGCCGAGTTGCTCAGCCGCCTGATCGATTACCAGATGTTCAGCATCCTGCTGGTGGACGACGCGGGCGAGAAATTGCAGCACCGGTTTTCCCTGCGTTTTCAGGAAAACATCCAGCTTAAGCACGACGTGCCGCTGGGCGACGGCCTGGTGGGCTATGCCGCGCGCCACCGTGAGGCGGTGCTGGTGCCCGACGTGGCCAAAGATCGACGCTACATTTCATTAAATCCGGAGACCCGCTCCGAACTGGCCGTGCCCCTGATCTACAAAGACAACGTCATCGGCGTGCTGGACCTGGAACACACCCGGCGCGGATTCTTTACCGACGACCACAAGCGCACGGTCACTACGCTGGCCGCCCAGGTCGCGATCGCGATCGAAAATGCCAGGCTCTACGAGGAAATCGCACGCCAGGAGAAGCGCCTGGAACGCGATCTGGCGTTGGCCCGCGAGTTACAGTTCCGCCTGCTGCCGCAATCCCTCCCCAAGCTGACGAACCTGGAGGTTGCGGCCAAGTTTAGGCCGGCGCGCGCCATCGGCGGCGATCTGTACGACTTCGTCAACTACTCCCTCGACCAACTGGGAATGGTGATCGGAGACGTAAGCGGCAAGGGCGCCCCGGCGGCGATTTATGCGGCGCTGGTCAGCGGCATTCTGCGGTCCCACGCTCCCATCGAACCTGGGCCGGCCGAGATGCTGCGGGCGGTCAATTTCTCTCTGGGAGAGCGGCGCATCGAGGGCCAGTTCGTCTCGTTGATTTACGCCGTGTGGGACGACCGCAACCGTTCCGTAAGGATAGCCAATTCTGGGCTGCCCCGTCCGCTTTACGTCCATGACGGCAAGATTGAAGTCATCGAAGCCACCGGCCTGCCGCTGGGCTTGTTCGATGACGCCGAGTACGACGAGCTCACCTTCAAGGCGAAACCCGGCGACATGTTTGTGTTTTTCAGCGACGGCATTATGGATGCCCGCAACCGCGCCGGCGACATGTTTGGACGCACCCGGACCGAAGCCATTATTGCAGGCTGCGCCGATATTTCGGCTGATTGCGTGGTCAAGTCCCTGTTCAAGGCAGTCACCGAACATGCGGCGGGAGAAGAGGCCTTCGACGATGAGACCGTGGTTGCCATCAAGGTGAAAGGTGAGCCCAAGCGCAAGTGAATCGCACCGCAAACCGGAGCGCGGGCCGTCCACCGGCCTTTTCCTATCGCGAAATGCGCCAGGGATTTCTTCGCCGCCGTCCAGTCGGATCTGCACTGCATTGTGACCAGGTCGCTGCAAAACGCCTGGCGGAGCGTTTTGGAACTCCGCTTTACGTTTACTCCGCATCGACCATCCGCCAACGCATGGCCAGCTTTGAACATGCGTTCCGCAAAGTTCCTCACACTGTCTGCTATTCCGTGAAAGCAAATTCCAGTCTGGGGATTCTTCGTCTGCTGGCGGGAGTGGGATGCGGCTTTGATGTGGTTTCGGGGGGAGAACTGGAACGCGTCCTGCGGGTGGACCGGCGCGCGGCAAAGAAAGTTGTCTTCTCCGGCGTGGGCAAGAGCGCGGAGGAGATGCAGGCGGCCCTCAAAGCCGGCGTGTTGCTCTTCAACGTGGAAAGCGAGGCCGAGCTCTGGCGCCTGGCCGAGTGCGCCGCCCGCACACGGGAAAAGGCACGCATCGCACTGCGCGTGAACCCCGATGTTCCCGCCAACACCCACCCCTATATCTCAACCGGTTTGCAGCAGCACAAGTTCGGCATTCCCATCGGCAAGGCCAGAAAGTTATACGCCCAGGCCTCGGGGACAAAGTATCTCCGGATTGCGGGAGTGAGCGTGCACATTGGCTCACAGATCACGGACGTGCGGCCCTTCGCGCAGGCCATGGAACGCGTAGCCGAACTGGTTAGCGTCCTGAAGGACGACGGCCACCGCATCGAATACGTGGACGCAGGCGGCGGCCTGGGCATCGATTACCAGGATGCAGCGGAAGAGGGGTTCGCCGAGCAGGCAGCCGCCTATGCGGCCGCACTGCTGCGTCCCTTGCGGGGATTGAAAGTACACCTTCTGCTTGAACCGGGCCGCTCCATCGTGGGGCCGGCGGGCGTTCTGCTGACCCGAGTGTTGTACCGGAAGACGAACGGCCCCAAACAGTTCCTGGTGGTGGATGCGGCGATGAATGATCTGCTCCGGCCTTCGCTTTATGGCGCGCATCACGAGATCATTCCGGCGCACCTGGATGAGAACATTGCGCGCCACGAGACCGTGGATGTGGTCGGACCCATCTGCGAGAGCGGAGATTTTTTTGCGCGCGGCCGCGAGTTGCCGGTGGTCGACGAAGGCGACTTACTAGCCATTCTGGATGCCGGAGCTTACGGCATGGCGCTGGCCTCCAACTACAATACGCGGCGCCGCCCGGCGGAGGCGCTGGTCGATGGCAAATCGGTGAAGCTCATCCGGCGGCGGGAAACCATGGACGATCTGCTGCGGCCGGAGTTGCAGTTGCGCTGACGTCGATTACTTAAGAAGGATGAAGACGGCGGAGCTTCGCTCCGCTGGACAGCCGGGGGCGGCTGTCCCACGTGAGCCGGGATTACTTGTCACCCGTGGTAACCACGTTGCGTAATTCTTCCAGCTGCGCGGCTCGTGTCGGATCGGGATGTGCGGCCAGGAAATCCTGCATCAATCTCAGCTTTCGATCTGCCAGGTCCTGCTGACTTCCCTCTTCATACAAGCGGACGAGAGTGTGCAGGGCATCCCAATAGCGCGGGTCCGAAGAACGCAGAGACGCGGCGCGCTGGTCCATCACAGCCAGTAACTCAGCCGCTTTTTGCGGCCGCCCGGCAAGGCGCTCGCAACGAACCTGCAGGCTCCACACTCTCCAGTATTTGGCCTGGAGATCGCGCTGGGCCTCACGTTTGAACTCAACGCTGTACCAGTCAAAAGGCCGGATGCGCTGCAGCCGCCATTCGTCTGCTCGAATGCCCTGCAGGGCCATGGCTGCAATGCGCTCGGGGTCGCCATGCTGGGCCAGCAGGCGCTCAGCCTGATCGACGAGCGGGCTCGGATCTGGCAGGCCCGCCGGACGCGGCTGCAGGGCATATCCGGGACAGAGCGCCAGTACGCGCTCCCGCTCGGCCTTTTCCTTGGACTCATCGTGGAACGCCGTCGCAGAGTAGATTTCCGCCAGCGAGCCGTGCGCCGGCGCGAAGTCGGGATGATCGTCGATAATTTCCGTCATTTGCTGAATTGCGGAAGAAGTATTGCGTCCCATCAGGCTGCGCGCGTAGAGGTAGCTGTACGTCACCTCGTCCGGGTGCTGCATGGAAAGGACCTGATATTCCTCGGTCAGCTTCCTCAAGTGGCCTTCGATTCCGTATTGCTGGACTGCATCCTGATAGCGTTCGTTGACCCACAGATCTTGCGGATGCTGATGGCGGAGAGCCAGCACCGGGGCAAGGCCGCGATCGAAGTCCGAGGCCCCGGTTACGACCACTTTAATCCTGTCCAGTTGGGCGCGGATTTCGGGTGACGGGCCACAGGCCTCTCCCTGAGCCCAGGCAGAGGTCAGGAGTAGCAGCACGACAACACTGCCCTGAATCGGCGTGGAACGAAGAACGGAGCGGATCGCGGAGAGCTTCACAGACTCCCTCCGCGATCCGGGGACACACCAGCCATCACGTTACAGTGAACGCAGGAAGTTCAGCACATCCTGCTGCTGCGAGCGGTTAAGGTAGTTGAATCTGCGGACCACGTTGTTGGCTTCTGATCCGTTCGACGCATGGGCCTGGATAGCCTGCAGCAGGTCGGAGGTCCTTCCGTCGTGCAGGAAAAACAGCCGCTGGCCGATACCCCAAAGCGGTGCGGTACGGAACTGGTCCGGACCGGCCGCGCCCTGGTTGATACCGTCCGACAATCGCGACCCCATATGGTGGACGGCGAAATCGGAGAAGGGATGATAGGTGGTGTTCGACATGCCGGCAAATTTCGACATGCCAGTGGTCAAAGTGGAAGTGTGACACAAGGCGCAGCCCACGCTGCCGAACAAGTTGGCCCCGTTCCTGGCCGAGGCTGACATGGCGGCCGGTGTAGGCGGTGCAGAGAGCCGCATAAAAGCGGAGAAGTTCACGAGGTCGGATGACAATGCCGCTGCTGTGCCCACTGGGCTGCCATTGTCGTCCACCATCTTGGTGGCATCCTCCGGAGATCCGTTGTACACGCAGCCTGGCACCGCCGAGCGCTCGTTGCCGAAGGCTTCGTTCGACACTCCCTGTTCGACGTTGTAGGCTTCGCCGGCGAAGACCATCAACGACTTGTTTTGCGCTTTCCAGCCGAAGCGGGTCACGGTGCCGTCGTTTCCGCTGGTGTTGAGAGTGCCGCCAATACCGAGCTGGGACTTGATCCTGCGATTGGCGGCCAGGTTGGCTTGCAAGGTTGAGTCCGGTGTGCCCTCCACCAGACCGAGCCCAAAGGTTGGAGTTGGAATACGGAAAATCACGTTGCGATTGGCCAGTTGCCGGGCGAAGTCAGGCTGGGCCAGAACGCACCCCTCAGCATCGGTCCGGCCTGTAATGGTGTACAGACCATGCACCCCGCCATCGGGCGAACCGTCGGGGTTGCGAATGAATCGGGCCTCGCGCACCGGGCCGTCAACAGTAATGAAGGAAGGGACCGTATTCGTGGCGCCATCGAGGTTGGCCAGGGCGACCTGCGGATTCGTAGTTGGACTGCTCCCACCAACTGCCGGATGCGCATGACACTGCGCGCATCCGGCCCCATTGAAGGTTGGCCCCAAGCCCGATCCTTCCTCTCCGGATATGCTCCCGCTCACCGAATCGATTTCCATGAAGTCGACCCTGGCATCGTCAAAAAAGGATTGCAGGTCCGGACTTAACCCGGACAACGCCCCCCCGGCTCCTGCATCTCCCGCGCGCGGCCCAGGATCGTGCTGGGCCGCAATAGTCCCTGTGTACAAGATCACGCTCAAGGCGAGACCGGCAACCGTCAACCAATGAACTCGTTTCAAACTGCACCTCCGTGCACGAGAAGACACACCTCTGGCTCAGCCAGGTCGTTCACCACTTGGGAGAGGCGCGATTTTCTTGATTCGGCCGTTTCGACTACGCCAAATGGCTTGGCGTCGCTGCTTGCAGTCGCAACGGTCTGGAAGTGGCTACAGGCACGGCTTTCCACGTACCGTCCTGAGCATTAGAAAACGTTAATGGAAGGTACGTCGCAATGGGAAACCTGTCAAGATGGCCGTTAGTACATCCTGACATGTGCAAAACACTTTGCCGGCGGGAGAATCCAGTCACAGCGGAATTGGCGGATTCGTGCGTCCGGCGGGATCATTGGCCCGACTTGTTCCCGCCGTCCCACACCATCTTCCCGCCTACGAACGTCTTCAGCACTCGAACGTCCCTGATTTTTGCCGGGTCGATGGTAAAGATGTCGCTGCTGAGCAAAACCATGTCGGCGAGTTTGCCCGGCGTGATCGAGCCCTTGTCTTTTTCCTGAAATTCAGCGTAGGCGGAACCCATGAGTGTAGGCCTCAACCGCTTCCGTCACCGTAAGCTTCTGCTCGGGAAACCAGCCATGGGGATTCTTTCCGTCGAGCGTGGCGCGAGTCACCGCGGCATAGAGGCCGAACATGGGGTTGAGGGGAGCGACGTTCCAATCGGTGCCGAAGGCGAGGCGCACACCGTGGTTCAGGAATGTACGAAAAGCATAGGTGCGGCTGGCGCGGTCGTGACCGATGCGTCCCTCGGCCCAGCGGCCGTCGTCGATGGCATGGTAAGGCTGCATGGAGGCGATTACGTGCAGTTGGGCGAAGCGGTCAAAATCTTTTGCCGCCATATGCTGCGCGTGTTCAATGCGGAAGCGCCGGTCCCGCTCGCCATGGGCCTTCACGATTTCGCTATACAGATCGAGAATGATGGAAATGCCCTGGTCGCCGATGGCGTGGGTGCAAAGCTGTAAACCGGCGGCGTCGGCTTTCATCATGCGGTCCCGCATCAGGGAAACCGGATGCATTTCGTCCGATAGCAACCCGTGGTTGTTGGGCTGGTTGCTGAAGGGTTCGAAAAAGTATGCGGTGGCTGATCCCAGCGAGCCGTCGGCGTAGGCCTTGAGAGCACCGATACGAAGATAGGGGCCGCCGAAAGCGTGCCGGATGCCAATTTTGACCTGATCATCCACCCCGGTGATCAGAGGCGCGGCATAAATACGCGCGGTCAGTTCTCCCCGTTCCAGCAACTCGGAGTAAACCGCAATGTCGGCGTATTCCGGATTCATGTGCTGCACGCTGGTCACGCCGAGCGATGCCGCATGGGCAAGGGCGCGTTTTGCTGCCCGCAAACGCTCATCGTGCGAGAGCGGCGGGGCGATCTTGTACACGTAGTCCATGGCCGCGTCTTTCAACGCGCCGGTAGGATTGCCTTGCGCATCGCGGACAATCACGCCGCCCGGGAGGGTCGGGAGTTTGGGCGGTAATGCCTGCCAGCCGCAGCGTGACCGAGTTGGCCAGCGCCATATGGCCGTCGTAACGACCCACAAATACCGGCGTGTCCGGAGTAAGCGGATCGATCAACTCCCGGGTGGGCATGGCCGAGGGAGTCCACTTGGTCTCATCCCAATCCCCGCCCGTCACCCACTCTCCGTTGGGCGTCTGCTTGGCACGCTCTCCAATGCGGCGCGCAAATTCCTCGGCGCTGGTGGCGTCGTTCAATTGCACCCGGTCAAGCGCCAGGCCGCCATCCACAAAATGCACATGAGCGTCGTTGAACCCCGGCAGCAGAAGTTTGCCGGCAGCATCGATGGTCCGGGTGCGGGCGCCGCTGCCAGGCATCGACCGCCTGGTTGGAACCCACCGCGACAATACGGTCACCGAGCACGGCCACGGCCTGGGCCGTGGGATGGCCCTCGTCCACCGTCCAGATTTTGGCGTTGCGAATAATGAGATCGGCGGCGGGCCGCGACTGTGCCCGCAGACACGGCGTCATAATAAAGGATGCAAATAGCGTGACCAACGCCACAGTACGGCCCACGGCACAACCAGGAGTGGTCTTCATCTTATTTGGGCTTGCCCTTTGTGGCAGCGGCTTGGAGTCGAAGTTTGAACTCATAGGCGCTCTAAACATACGCAACTAAACATACAAGATCGGCGCCAGGGATGAAAGTTTCGGTGGGCGGCACCGAAACCCAACTCAGGGTTTTCCTTAACACTTTTGTGCCACCTCCGGCACGACCGAGCCATTGCCTTCGACAATCGGCACAGTTACTCTCGGCCATCGCAATTTGAAATGTTATCTGGCCGGCTTGGACGCAGCGTGGAAGCGTCGAGGGCGGCTTTGCGCTTTTTGCTCCGCCCGGCTGACAGGATTCGAAGTATGCATATGGCATCATCGACCGTTTACGAATCCCCTTATCCCCGGGTCAGGGTCCTGGTGGCCGACGATCATGAAGTGATGCGCCTGGGAATTCGCAATCTGCTTGAAGTCCATCCGGGTTGGAGTATTTGCGCGGAGGCCAATAACGGGCGGGAAGCGGTAGAAAAGACGCTGCAGTTTCATCCCGACGTGATCATCATGGACATCACCATGCCGGTGATGAACGGCCTCGAAGCGGCCAGCCAGATTACCAGGAAACAACCGGAAATTCCCGTCATCCTGTTCTCGCTGCACCTGTCCGACGACTTGTTTCGCCACTTCAAGACTGATGGGATTCGCGGAGCCGTTGCCAAGGGAGATGCGGCGCGCGATCTGGTGCTGGCGGTAGAAACAGTTTTGGCCGGCGGAACCTTCTTTCCCGGCCGGAAAAACACTTCGAGCTGAGTCAGGATTTTGGGGGAAGGCTAGGGGAAGGATTATAGGAGGGGCAGACGCTGGCCGGTTATGGGGAGTTACCAGCGCCTGCCGTTCGCTCCTTCGCGTTGGGGTAGTTTCACAGTACGTCGGTGAAGCCGGGGTCTGCTATCCGGAATATGCTGTAGTACCCGTGGGAAAATTGCTGACAACCTCTTAGCCGCCGCCTAGGTCGAGTAGTCCGCGTTGATTCGCACGTACTCGGCCGTCAGATCTGTGGTCAGAAAACAGATGGAGGCGCGGCCCCGACCCAGGAAGATCCGAATTTCGCAACGCGACTGTGCCAGAGCCCGGTGCGCCCGCTTCTCGTCAAAGACGCATCCCATGCCGTTGCGGCACACCATCTGATCGCCGATCCGCATGCTGACCCGGGCCGGATCAAGGGCAATGGCCGACCTTCCCACCGCTGCCAGAATCCTTCCCCAATTCGGGTCTGCGCCCGCCCACGCGGTCTTGACGAGTAAGGAGTGCGCAACAGTCTGCGCCACTTGCCGGGCTTCCTCGCGGCTCCTGGCCTGTTCCACGGATAAATGAATGACGTGCTTCACGCCTTCGCCGTCGAAGACGATCTGCTCGGCCAGAGACTGACAGACCTTCAGGAGCGCTTCCGAGAAATCTTTCCGGGCCTGCTTCAAACGCACTCCGCTCCGGCCGCTCGCCAGCAGCAGCACGGTATCGTTGGTGGAGGTATCTCCATCGATAGAGATACAGTTGAAGGTTTGTTCGCAAGAATCTAATAAGACGTGCTTTAGATCGGCAGGGCTCGCCACGATGTCAGTGAATATGTACACCAGCATGGTGGCCAGCTGCGGATGAATCATGCCCGCGCCTTTGGCTATGCCCAGCAGGTTCACCGCTGACTTACCCGAACGAAAGGTTGCGCAAGCCAACTTGGGACGGGTGTCGGTGGTCATGATGGCGCGGGCGAAGTCGGCGATTCCCTGTTTTGTCGCAGCGCGCGCCGCTGCCAGCTCGGGCAACTTTGAAACTATTTTGTCTACGGGCAGAGGAACACCGATGATGCCTGTGGATGATGGGAAAACCTCGTTGCCGGGCAGTCCCAGGAGCCGGGCCAGTTCCCGGCAAACATTTTGGCACGCCTGTATTCCAGCCTTGCCGGTAGCGCAGTTGGCGTTGCCCGAGTTCACGATCACTACCCGCACCCGCCCGCGACTGTCCGCCAGTGACGCGCGCCCCACCACCAGCGGAGCAGCCACGACCCGGTTTTTCGTGAATACCGCCGCCGCCGTTGTGCCCGGAGAGGCCTCGACTAACGCCAGATCAGGCCGCCCGCTGGCCTTGATTCCCGCACGCACCGCCGAGAAGGTGAAACCCGCAGGCAGGCAAATGTTTTTGTGAGGAAGACCGCGAACTTTCATACCTCGATCTTCACCAGCCAGTTGGTGGGCTGAGGAAGCATGGCGAATTTGGGCAGTTCACCGCGCACCATGGCGACTTCATCGCAGTGATCGAATCGAGGGCAGACGCAGCAATCTTTGTGGATCTTGTCGGGCAAATCCTCGCGCTGCGCCATGGCGAATCCCAGGCGAGCGAAAAATTCCGGGATGCGGGTAAACAGGCAGATGGAGTTGACATCGTGTTTACGGGCCTGCGCCAGCAAGGCTTTCACCAGGCGCTCGCCGCCCCCCGAACCCTGGCGCGCCGGATCGACGGTGATGGAGCGAATCTCGGCCAGGTGGGGACCGTATAGATGGAGCGCGCCGCATCCGATGATGTGGCCGTGATCTTCCAGCACGACGAAGTCGCGCACGTTTTCGCAGACCTCGGCAAAGGTACGCGGCAGCAGGGTGCCGTCGCCGGAGTAGGTCGGCGATCAGTTCATGAATCTGCTCGGCGTCGGGCAGCAGGGCTTCACGCGTGCGCATGGACGTCCTCCTGCATGGTTTCCACCTTACGCCTGGCCTCGGCGAGGGCCTGGCGGACTCGTGCCGGCGCAGTCCCGCCCGGAACGTCGTGGATATTGAGTACGGCCTGCAGACTCAGACAAGAATAGAAATCCTGATCAAACGCGGGATTCAACTGGCGTAAATCCTCCAAGGGCAAATCTGCCAACTCACAGTTTCTTTCGATGCAGATTTGCACCGCTTTGCCAACTATTTCGTGGGCCAGGCGAAAAGGAACGCCATGCTGGACCAGATAAGTCGCAGCGGCCCAGGCGTTCATGAATCCGGACTGCGCAGCTTCCTGCATGCGTTCGTGATGGAATTCCACCGCCTTCATCCAGCCGGAGGCCAGGGGCAGCAACGAAAGCACGGTTCCGGCAGCGTCAAAAAGCGGCTGCTGAGTTTCCTGCAAGTCTTTGTTGTAGGCCAGAGGCAAGCCTTTCACCGTGACCAGCAGCGCGGTGGCGTCGCCAATGATGCGGGCGGCCTTGCCGCGCGTAAGTTCAAGCAGGTCTGGATTCATCTTCTGCGGCATGGCGCTGCTTCCCGTCGAATAAGCCTCCGGCAAACGGATAAACCCAAACTCCTGGGATGAAAATAAGATCATCTCTTCCGCCCAGCGGCTGAGGTGCACGGCGAGAAGAGAGAGAGCTCCAACAAACTCCAGGATGAAATCGCGATCGCTGGTGGCGTCGATGCTGTTGGCGGTCGGAGCGTCGAAGCCCAGCTCTTCGGCCATGGCACGGCGGTCGAGCGGCACGGTCGTGCCCGCAACGGCTCCCGAACCCAGGGGAGACAAATTCAGCCGCTTTCGACAGTCGGCCAACCGGTCTGCGTCACGCAGAAACATTTCCACGTAGGCCAGCAGCCAGTGCGCGATCAGCACCGGCTCCGCCCGTTGCAGATGGGTGTAGGCGGGCATGGCTGCGTTTCCCGCCTGTTCTGCCCGGTCGAGGGAGATGCTCAGCCACTCCGCCAGATCAGCGCGTATCTGGTCAATCGCGGCCCGCACGTAAAGACGCAGGTCGGTTGCAATCTGCTCATTGCGGCTGCGCCCGCTGTGAAGCTTGTAGCCGGTGTCTCCAATCAGCGCGACCAGTTGTTTTTCGACGAAGTGGTGTACGTCCTCGGCTTCGCTATCGTCCAGAAATGCGGGCGACGCGGCGGCCTTTTCGCCAATCTGCGTCAGGCCTTCAAGAATGGCGATGAGTTCACTCGAAGACAGGATTCCAGCATTCTTGAGCGCAGCCGCGTGGGCGCGGCTGGCGGCCAGTTCTTCCCGCAACAACCGCCGGTCGAAGTCGAACGACCGCTGCCAGCGCTCGAAGTCGGCATCGAGCGGCTGGCGGAATCGTCCTGACCACATCTTCATCGGGTGACCCCTGATCGCGTCACCTCGGGCTTCGCCGCGTCGGCGCGCAGACGGGCGCGGGAGCGCGACGGCAGCCCCAGGATGCGGATGAATCCTTCCGCATCTTTCTGGTCATAGCTTTCGCCCATGGTGAAAGACGAGAGATCGGTGCGGTAAAGAGAGTTTTCCGACTGGCGGCTGATCACGGACACATTGCCCTTGTAGAGCGCGAGGGTGGTGGTTCCGGTAATGTCCTGCTGGGTATTATCGACGAATGCGTCCAGCGCTTCGCGCAGCGGGGTGAACCACAGCCCGAAATACGCGAGCTCGGCATATTTCAGCCCGACATGCTGCTTGAAGTGCATCAGATCGCGCTCCAGGCACAGAGCTTCGAGCTCGCGGTGGGCGGCAATCAGCATCGTGCCGCCCGGCGTTTCGTAACAGCCACGCGACTTGATGCCGACAAAGCGGTTCTCCACCAGGTCGATGCGGCCAATGGCGTTGCGCCCGCCGATTTCGTTTAGCAACTCGACCAGCGAAACCGGGTCAAGCTTCATGCCGTTCACCGAAACCGGAGTTCCTTTTTCAAATCCGATCACGACCTGCTCTGCGCGGTCGGGGGCTTCCTGCGGCGAACGGGTCAGCTGCCAGGTGCTGGAGAGAGGAGCGTTGCCGGCGTCTTCCAGTTCCCCGCCCTCGTGGCTGATGTGCCAGAGATTGCGATCGCGGCTGTGGATCTTCTCCCGGCTCGCGGTCACGGAAATTCCCCGCTTCTCGGCATAGTCGAGACAGTCTTCGCGCGATTTCAAGGTCCACTCCCGCCAGGGCGCAATCACCTTGAGTTCGGGAGCCAGCGCCTGGTAGGCGAGTTCGAAGCGCACCTGATCGTTACCCTTTCCGGTGCAACCGTGCGCCACCGCAGTCGCGCCCTCGCGGAGCGCGACTTCCACCTGGTGCTTGGCAATGACCGGACGCGCCAGCGACGTCCCCAGCAGAGTACTTATGTTCGTACACCGCACCTGCCCGCAATGCGGGGAACACGTATCCGGTGAGAAATTCCTCGCGCATGTCCTCGACGACCACCTTGCTGGCGCCGGTCTTGTATGCCTTCTCGACCACAGCTTCAATGTCGTCTCCCTGGCCGACGTCTCCGACCATGGCAATCACGTCGTAGGCGTAGTTTTCCTTCAGCCAGGGAATGATGATGGAGGTATCCAGACCTCCCGAGTATGCGAGCACAACTTTTTCAGCCATTTACATTCCTCGAATTCGTGCGGCCCACCTTGCCGCCAAGAAGTAAGAGCAGGATGGCCTTCTGCACGTGCAGGCGGCTTTCCGCCTGGTCGAATACCACGGAACGATCGCAATCCATGATGGCGTCCGTGATCTCCATCCCGCGGTGCGCGGGCAAGCAGTGCATGAAGACGGCGTGAGGCGCCGCGCCGGCCACGAGTTTTTCGTTCACCTGGTAGGGCGGAAAAATCCGGTTCCGCTCCTGCTCTTCGTGCTCGTGACCCATGCTGGTCCAGGCGTCAGTATAAACCGCGTCCACCCCATCCACGGCCTGCTTTGGATCGTTGAGAATTTCGATGACCGCGCCGGTCTGCCGCGCCAGATCGCGGGCATCACTTACGATTTGCGCATCGCAGCCATAGCCCTCGGGTGTCGCAATGCGAATGCGGGAACCCAGAGTTGCCGCAGTCAGCAGGAGAGAGTGCGCCACGTTGTTGCCATCGCCCACGTAGGCGAGACAAATCTTCTTCAGGTCGCCGAAGCGCTCGAGCAAGGTGAAGTAATCGGCCAACGCCTGACAGGGATGTTCCAGGTCGCTCAGCGCATTGATCACCGGAACGCAGGCGTGCTCCGCCATTCCCTCGACTGTACCGTGGGAGTAGGTGCGTAGCACGATGGCATCCACCCAGCGTTCCACGTTGTGCGCGATGTCACTCAACTTTTCGCGCGCATCGAGGCGGCCCGCGGTTTGGTCCATGAAAAAGGCGTTGCCGCCCATGCTGGCCATGCCGGCTTCGAAGGTGAGCCGGGTGCGCAGCGATTGCTTTTCGAAGAACATCACCATCTGCTTGCCCGCCAGTGCGCTGCGGAAATTCGAAGGCCGCGCCTTGAGCAGTCCCGCAAGGTGGAAAATGGTCTCAATCTCGATCGGGCTGAGATCACGGATCGAAATAAGATCGCGCCCCGGAAAAGTCGTGGTGGCCGGCGGAGTTGCGACCTGGGTAGTCTGGAATGGCTGGCTGCTCAACGTAGTTTGCTCCTTCTTTTGGACTTTGGGTCAGAGGTCAGATGCTTGTGCAGATGCTTTTTTGGCTGGGTGGAGGCCAGGGCCGCGTCGAGCCCGCGGACCACCAGGTCCACGTGGCGTTTCTGAATGATGTAGGGCGGTAGAAAACGCAGCACCGTGTCCTGGGTACGGTTGATGAGGATGCCGCGGTCGAGCAACTGCGCGACCACCGCCTTGGCCTGTTCGGCCGAATCGAGATTCATCCCCAGCATCAGACCCATGCCGCGAATTTCGCGCACGCCGCCATGCCGGGCTTTAAGGCCCTCGAGTTTGGCGTGGAAGTAGTCGCCGGTCTGGCGGATGTGTCCCAGCATGCGATCGAGCACGCGCAGGAACTCGATGGCCACGGCGCAGGCCAGTGGCCCGCCGCCGAAAGTCGTCCCGTGCATTCCGGGATGCATACCGCCGGCCACGCGGTCAGTCGTCAGCAGCGCTCCGAGCGGAAGGCCCGCCGCAAGCGGTTTGGCAACGGTAACGATATCGGGCTGAATCCCGTAATGCTGGTAGGCGAAATAATGTCCGGTGCGACCCAGTCCGCATTGAATCTCGTCGAGAATCAGCAGCGCGCCGGTGCGATCACAGAGTTGTCTCGCGGTCTGTAAAAATTCAGGGCTGAGGGGACGGATTCCGCCTTCACCCTGAATCGTCTCCAAACAAACGGCGCAGACGCTCCCGTCGAATTGCCGTTTGAGGTCGTCAACATCGTTGAAGGCGACGAAGCCGACTCCCGGCACCAGCGGCGCAAACGGATGCCGATACTTTTCCTGCCCCGTAGTGGCCAGCGAGCCAAAGGTTCGGCCATGAAAGGAATTTTCCAGGGCCAACAGACGCCACTTGGCCTTGTGGCCGTTGTTGTTCTGCGTACGGGCAAAAGCGCGGGCAAGTTTGAGCGCGCCTTCCCAGGCCTCGGTGCCGCTGTTGCAGAAAAATGCCTTGTCCAAGCCGGAGATTTTGGTCAACCGCTTCGCCAGTTGGGCCTGGTACTCGTGGAAGAACAGGTTCGACACGTGAATCAGGCGTCCTGCCTGGCGCTTCAAGGTCGCCTGAATGACAGGATGCGCGTGACCCAGAGCGTTGACGCCGATGCCGCTCAGGAAATCGAGATAGCGTTTGCCCTTCGAATCCCACAGATAGACGCCGCGCCCGCGCTCGAACAGCACGCGCTGGCGATCGTAGGTGGGAAGCAACAGTTTGGATTCAGAACGCGCCACGGTGGCCAGGCTCATGCGACGATCACCTCCGTGCCACCATTGAGTTTGGTGAGGTAGAACTGCGGCAGAGTGTCGGCCTGCGCCGCCGGCAGGATGCGTACCCTGCCCACGCCCTTGCGCAGCGCCTGACCGCAGGCTTCGAGCTTGGGCAGCATGCCGCCGGCGATCACGGCGCTCTCGACCATCCCGGCAATCTGTTTGGTGTTCAGCCAGGGCATGACGGCGCCTTCGGCATCCTTTACACCGGCCACGTCAGTGAGGAAAATGAGGGTGTCGGCGTGGCAGGCCACCGCACACGCCGAGGCCATCTGGTCGGCGTTCACGTTGTAATACTCGCCATCTGAAGCCAGCGCCACCGAGGACAGCACGGGGATTCCGCCAAGTCCCCAGATAGCTTCCAGCCAGCGCGGCTCCACCGAACAGATCTCTCCCACGTATCCCAGGTCGTAGCCCTGGGTCTGCTTCTTGCGGGCGCGAAACGCCATGCCGTCGCCGCCGCAGAGGCCGATCGCCGGACGTCCCGCAGCCACGATGGCCGCGACCAGACTCTTGTTCACGATTCCGGCCAGCACCATCAGGGCGACGTCGCGGGTCTCGGCGTCGGTGATGCGCAAGCCGTTAATGAAATCGCTTTCTTTGCCCAGCAGCTTCAGCGTGCGGGTGAGCGCGGCCCCGCCGCCGTGCACCACGGTGATCTTGTGGCCATCCTCCGCCAACTCCACGATGGCGCGAGCGCACTTGTGCAGCGTGTCCTTGTTTTCGAGGGCGGCGCCGCCGAGTTTGATAACGATTTTCACTGCAGGCCTTCCTGTTCCTTAAATCCATACATGAGGTTCATGTTTTGCACTGCCTGTCCGGCCGCGCCCTTAAGCAGGTTATCGATGCAAGAGACAAGCACCAGGCGGCGTCCGTCCTGGGCCAGGCAAAACCCCAGGTCGCAGTAGTTGGTGTGCAGCGAGAACTGGATTTCCGGTAGCTTCGGCGTGGCAAAAACCCGAACCCAGGGCTTGCGGTCGTAAAATTCCTTGAAGCAGGATTCCACTTCCGATGATTTCATCTCCTGTTTCAGATGGACGTAGATGGTCGAAAGAATTCCCCGTGGAATGGGCAGCAGGTGCGGAGTAAAAATCAGCTCGCCTGAATCCAGTTTCAACTGCTCAAGAATCTCTCCCACATGGCGATGCCCGAAGACCGCGTAGGCGGAAAGATTGTCCGCCACGGAAACAAAATGGGTGCGCGCGGTCGCCTCCTTGCCCGCGCCCGAAACGCCGGACTTGGAATCGGAAATGATTCCCTTCTCGCGGTCCACGATGTCGGCAGCCAGCAGCGGAGCCAGGGCAAGAATCACGGAAGTGGCATAGCATCCAGGATTCGCCACCAGAGCGGCGCCGGGAAGACGGTCACCATTCAACTCGGGAAGGCCGTACACCGCTTTCTCCATGAGATCGGCTGCGGTCACGGCATTCTCGTCGTGAAAGCCATAGACGGCGCGATTTTGCGCCTCTCGCAATCGCCACGCGCCGCTGAGATCCACTACGCGCAAGCCATGCGCAATCGCTTCCGGCACCAAGGCGCGGGATACTTCGTGCGGCGTCGCCAAAAATAGTAGTTCGATCTCCCGCTTTTTCAGTTCAGACCATGACCAGGGCTGCAGGGGATATCCTCCGTTGCCGGAAATGGCGGGATATATGTCCGCGAGATTGACCTCGGCCGCAGATTCGCCGGAACGCTGAAGCATCACCGGGGTTTCCACGCCGGGGTGGCGCAGCAAGAGGCGAGCCAGTTCGAAGCCGGAGTAGCCGGTTGCACCCAGAATCGCGGTTTTGAGTCTGGCGGCCATCAGGCGAGCATCTCCTGAATGCGCGCGGCCAGGACCTTTGCGCCCCGGTTGTCCGAGCACACCATCAATATTGTGTCGTCGCCGGCAATGGTTCCGATGGCTTCCTCCCAATCCTGTCCGTCGAGAGCGGCGGCCACGGGCTGCGCGCTGCCGACGGTCGTCTTGATCACCAACAAGTTTTGCGCCGCTTTCACTTCCAGTACAAACTCCCTTATCAGCCGCGAAACCGGCGGCAAGGCCGGCTCCGACACGGCTTCCCCCGGCAGCACGTACCCGGCCCCGGTCTTCACCAGGCCGAGCTCGTGAATGTCTCGCGAGAGCGTTGCCTGCCCTACTCTCAATCCCCGCTTGCGCAAAGCGCGCTGCAGCCCCTCCTGGCTGCTGACTGAACTGCGCTCCAGCACCTCCAGGATCACCTTTTGTCGCAGCGGCTTGCTCATGAATTACTATTCATTGTACTGAATAATTATTCATCTATGGTAATTGGTATGCGGCGGGTGTCAAGTAGAAATTTCGATACGGCCAATCGGAATGTAGGCGCGAGCGTCTCGCTCGTGCGGCGGATTGGCAGAGCTCAAAAATAGGCGGTGGGAAACAGCAGCCTGCCAGCGATGAGCAGCGCTGTTGCGGCCTGCACGAGCGCGGACGCTCGCGCCTACATTAATCAGCACCGTGCCATACCCACTCGGCCTGGCACATGGCCAGCGGGGCCTCTGGTTCCAGCACGGGTCCAGCGCTGGGAAAAAAAGCACGGTGCAGGCGCTGCACCGCCTCTTCCGCGCGCGACTCATCCACCAGAAAGCTGACGTTGCGCTCCGAAGCTCCCTGGCAGATCATGCGCACGTCGATATCGCCGACGGCGCGGAATGCCTGGCTGGCGATCTCCGGGCGCCGCCGGACCTGCTCTCCCACCAGGCAGACCAGCGCCTTGTGGTTTTCCCAGCGGACGTTGGCCATCCCCTTGAGTTCGTCGGCGATCGCCGGCAGGCCGGAGACCGAACTCACCAGCAATGCCAGACTGCCGCGCGAGGCGGAAAGCAGATCCAGACTGTGCTCATGACGCTCGAACACGTCAAAGACTTCGCGGAGCAGTTCAGGCGCAAACCAGCGCACCGGTTCGACGTCCACGATGGCCACGCCTCGCTTCGCGGTGATGGCCTTGACTCCATCGACTGGTTCGCAGAACGCTACGATTTCGGTCCCCGGCACTCCGGGTTTCGCGAATTGAGTACCCACACCGGAATATTTCCGCGCATGGCGGGCACGAGCGTGGCCGGATGCAGCACCTTGGCGCCGAAGTATGCCAGATCGGCTGCTTCGTCGAAGCTCATGCGAGCAACACGGCGAGCGTCCGGACACAGGTTCGGATCGGTGGTCAGGATTCCATCCACGTCAGTCCAGATTTCGATCCGGCTCGCGTGCAGGCCCGCAGCCACGATCGAGGCGCTGAAATCAGAGCCGCCGCGACCCAGGGTGGTGGGAATGCCGTCCCGGGTCGCGCCGACAAATCCGCCCATCACCGGGACTTGCCCGGCTTCCAGCAGCGGCAGCACAATCCCCTGCAGGCGCTTGTTGGTCTCGCCCCACAAGGGCGTGGCCCGGGTATGCGCGGCATCGGTGACGATGCACTCGCGGGCATCGACCAGCGCGGCGTTCACTCCAGATGACCGCAATGCGGAGTGAATCAGTTTGGACGAGAGTGATTCCCCTGCCCCCAATAGACTGTCCTGCAAGCACGGAAGCAGCGCCTTCTCCGAGGCAATCCTTCGCAGCAGTTTGTCCAGGACCTCAAATTCATGCTCGAAGTCGCCGAAGAGGCGGATGCGCTCGTCGTCCCTTACCAGTAGCGCCAGCCACACTCTCATGCCGCTGGCGGAGAACTTCAAGCGCCTCCCGGGCAGAATCCAGGTGTCCCGCGGAGGCCGCCCCGCCGGCGCTCATGAGCTGGTCGGTAACTCCGGCCAGGGCGCTGACCACCACCACCCGGGAGTGAGGCGATGGCCGCCCCACCAGCTGACATAACCGGCGAATCGCCCCCGCATCCTCCACCGACGTGCCTCCGAATTTCATCACTACACATGCGCCGCTCCGGCCCGCTGCTTCCCTGCCCTCTTGCGCTGGATCGTCCATTTCATCTCTCCCTGTGTTCTTAGTAATCTGACGTTTGTCTTTCCGAGAAACAGCGGACAAATAAAAAACCCACCGGCCAGTTGCTTCTGGCGGTGGGTCTTTGTCAGCCGTTAAAGCTTTGTGTTTCTCAGCTCACCTGACGCCCTCCCCCAGAAGCACGCTAATTCGCTTCGACGTGCCTGTGCCCATCGATGTAATTCGCTTAGCCTTCTGGGAAGTTGCTTTCATGGGTTGCTGTCCGCGTAACGCGATCTAGTTATGCTGCTCCCGGCTCAATCTTGTGTCCGGAGTCTCTTCCGGTTTGAATTCTTCAAAGAATTGCATCAGCCGGTCAACCAACCTGCGCCTGCCTCCGATGACATGAAGGCCGCTCTCATGCTGATGCTCTTCCAGGATCTTGTTCAATCCACTTTCCAGTTCGCTCATGCCACACCCCCTCAGCTGGGTTCAAGTTAGTTTGATAACCACGTGGTACCAGGACCTAAGCTTCTGAGGCTTCTGCCCGAAGCATAGCAATTCCTTAAGATAAAAAGAAATTTGAAATTATGATTGGCGCCATCGACAAATTCGATCAGCCTGGCGATTTGCTCTGCGATGTGTGAGGGCGGTGCAGGCGGGCGCTCGCGCCGGATCGGAGTCACTTGGAGGCGGTGGCCAGCTGCCGAACCGTGCTGATGAAGGTGGTGGTGGCGCGGGTGTGGGTGCGGTCGCGCCGGTAGGCAATGCCCAGCTCCCGCCAAAGCTCCTGGTCCCGGATGGGAATCAGTTTGACCCGGCCCGCCAGCACCTGGTCCTTGGCAAAACTGGAGCTGATCAGCGAAACTCCCAGCCCGGCCGCCACAAAGCTCTTGATCATGCCGACGCTGGGCAGTTCCATTCGAATTTGCAGGTGGGAGGCATAAGGACGGAACAGCTTGTCCATCACCCGGCGGCTGTAACCGGTCTTGGGCAGCAGCAAGGGCTGCTTGGCAACTTCGCTCACCGGCACCACGTCAAGCTTGGCCAGGGCGCTTTGCGGACTCACCATCAGCATCAGCTGATCGCGGAAGATGGAGTGGGTTTTCAGGCTGGCCGACTTTACCGGCAGGGTCACGATGCCCACGTCGATGCTTCCATTTTCCAGCTTCTCGACAATTTTGTAGCTGAAGTTGCGGTAAATGCTGATCTGCACCCCGGGATACAAATGGCAGTACTTGGCGAAAACATCGGGCAGTACGTACAGGCAGGTGGCTTCATTGGCGCCGATGACCAGCGTGCCGCGAGGACTGGTGCCCTGATCGGCCACGGCCAGCAGAGACTCGTCCCGCATCTGCAGCAGGCGCTCGGCGTAAGCGAACAGCACCCTGCCGGCCGGAGTGAGGGTCACGTCTTTACCGGAACGATCGAGCAGGCGGTCTCCGTACTCCTGCTCCAGTTGACGAATCTGGGCGCTGACCGCGGACTGCGAGCGGAAAACTTTTTGCCCGGCCCGGGAAAAGCTCCCCAGCTTGGCCACTTCCAGGAAAGTTACTAGCTGATCAAAGTCCATGAGTAGTGGAAGATTATAGCGGACAATCTAATAGATTTATAAGTTTTGCCGGACGAGGGAGTGTGGACAAGTAGTCAGAAATTCCCTTCACACCACGGCGATGGAGCGCTCGTCCGCGGCACGTGGTACGTACACGGCCGTCGGCCGTGGCACCGATGCCGGCTGCCGCTTGAACCGGGTGAGAATGGCGGCCCAGGTTTCCGCGATTGTGCAGGGCAGGACCAGAGGCTCCACCCGCAGGAACGGCAGAGGGGCAGATGAATTCAATAGCACCAGGGCGCGCGGGCTGCCGGTGAGACGCAAATGCTTGCGCAATACCCGGCGCAGCCAAACTTCTTCCCTGACTTCAACCGGAGCTAACCGGACCGATTGCTGGTTGTATCCGTGGCCGCCGATCGAATCGCGCAGGACGTAGGCCAGCCCGCCGGTCATCCCCGCACCCAGATTCATTCCCGCCGGACCCAGAATGAGGGCCACACCCGCAGTCATGTACTCGCAACCGTGTTGTCCCACGCCCTCCACCACGGCGAGAGCGCCGCTGTTGCGCACCGCAAAGCGTTCGCCTACCCGGCCCGCAACATACAATTCTCCCCCAGTCGCGCCGTACAGCAGGGTGTTGCCGGCAAGGACATCGCCCCGCAGCGACGCTTTCTCTCCGCCGGTGATGGCAATCGTGCCTCCGGACAAACTCTTGCCCACATAATCGTTGGCCTCGCCCACCAGGCGGAAGTTCAGACCTTTGACCAGGAATCCGCCGAAAGTCTGCCCTGCGCTGCCGACAAATTCGTATTTCAAGGACGCATCGGCTGGCGTTTCCGCGTGGCGCAATATTTCTCCACTCAAATGGGCGCCGATGGAGCGGTCCGCGTTGGTAATCCGGTAACGGCGGCGACGCGCGACCCGGCTGTCAGGGTCAGCCAAGATAGTCTGGTTCAACTCGCGATACAGACTGCTCCGGTCTTCGACCGGGCAAGCCGGGTGGCTGGAAGAAACGATGTCATCCAGCAATCCGCCCAGCGTGCGCTCCGCCTGCGGAGTGCGGGGCCGCAGCCGCTCGGCCCGGCCCACGATGTCATCGATCGAACGAGCGCCCATCGCGGCCAGCAGTTCGCGTACGTCCGCAGCCACCGCGCGGAAGTAGGTCTCGACCATCTCCGGTTTTCCGGTGAAGCGGGTGCGCAGTTTTTCGTCCTGGGTGGCGATGCCCACGGGACAAGTATTGAGATGGCATTGGCGCGCCATGACGCAACCCAGGGCCAGCAGCGAGGCGGTGCCAAAACCGAATTCCTCCGCGCCCAGAAGCGCGCCGATAATCACATCGCTGGCGAACTTGAAGCCGCCGTCCACCCGCAGGCGGACGCGGCCGCGCAGCCCGGCCCGCACCAGGGCGGCATGAGCGTCCCGCAGTCCGACTTCCCAGGGAAGCCCCGTGTTCTTGATGGAAGTAATCGCTGAAGCCCCGGTGCCGCCATCGTGGCCGCTGATGGTGATGACGTCAGCCCCGGCCTTGGCCACGCCGGTGGCGATGATTCCCACTCCGGCGCTGGCCACCAGTTTTACGCCGATCCGCGCATGGGGATTGATCGCCCTCAGGTCGTAAATCAGTTGCGCCAGGTCTTCGATGCTGTAGATGTCATGATGCGGAGGCGGCGAAATCAGCATCATTCCCGGCACCGCATGCCGCAAACGGGCGATATAAACGGAAACCTTGCTGGCCGGGAGCTGGCCTCCCTCACCGGGTTTGGCGCCCTGCGCAATCTTGATTTCGAGTTCGTCGGCGTGCACCAGATATTCAGCCGTCACTCCGAAGCGCGCTGACGCCACCTGCTTGACGCGATTGTTGGCCTCATGGCCGTTGCGGTAAACCTCGGGGTCTTCTCCGCCCTCGCCGGTATTGCTGCGGCCGCCCAGGCGGTTCATGGCAACCGCCAGAGTGCTGTGGGTCTCAGGCGAAATCGCGCCCAACGACATGGCCTGCGTGCTGAAGCGGCCCAGGATGGAAGCGTCGCTTTCCACCTCTTCGAGTGGCAGGGGCGGGCTGGGCACTACCTCCAGCAAGTCCCGGACTGCTACTGGCTCCCGCTGCTCGTTGAGTTCCCGGAAAGCCCGATGATTTTCCTCGGTGGGAAATTTAATATAGCGATGCATGCGCCGCACCAGCTCCGGCGATGTGGCGTGCAGCTCTCCCTGGTGGCGGAAGCGATAGAGCCCGTGGTCCTGCAATTTCGCGCTTACCGTCATGGTGGGAAAAGTCAGGGCAAAAACGGAATCGTGCCGGTCGAGACAATCCTGCAAGAGCTCGGTCAGGCCCTTGCCGGCGAGTGAGCAACTCGCATCCTCAAAAAACTGTCCGCACACATCCGGATCGAGACCAATGATCTCGAAGAGATGGCTATTGCGGTAGCTGGCGATGGTTGAGATGCCCATGCGCGCAATCACCTTGCGCAGCCCTTTTTCCACCGCGCCGCGATATGCAACCGCGCCACCCGGTTTGAGATGCGCCGCCTGTTCCACGGCCAGGTAGGGAAAAACCGCACTCGCGCCCGCCGCCACCAGCAGAGCCACGTGATGGGTGTCGATCACCTGTCCGCTTTCGATCACCAGCGGAGTCTCCTGCAGGCCTGCCTCGACCATCGCCTTCCAGGCCGCGGCCAATGCCAACAGAGCTGGAAGGGCTACCTGCTGCGTACCTACACCACGGTCGGTCAACAGAATCATGCCCGGAGGATGGTCCGAAGCCGCCTTGATGGTTTCCTGCATGCGCGCCAGCGTGGCCTTCGCCGCTTCCACCCCATCCTCTGCCGGAAAAGTGATCAGAATCCGCTCGGTCGCGCCCAACTCTTTTTGCAGCAGCCGCAATTGCCCGGCATCGAGCAAGGGTGAATTGACTGCGGCCTTGCCCAGGAAAACTTTCAGCGACATCACATGAGTTTCACGCAGCGAATCAATAGGAGGATTCGTGACTTGCGCGAAGCGCTGTTTGCAATAGTCCCACAAGGGCCGGCGGAAACTCGACATCGTAGCCGGGGGCGCATCGTCACCCATGCTCCAGACCGCTTCCTGTCCTTGTTCGACCAGAGGTTGGAAGAGCAGGCGGAACTGATCCTCGCTCCAGCCCAATGCGGCCATGGCCTGCTTGGGCTCCGGCGTGGTCTCGAAATACGGTTGATCGGTGGGATCTACGAGCATAGCAGGCTCGGACGAGACGGCCCGGATGCCCTGGCGCATCTGCAGCGAGTGCATGGGACGGACAAACTCGCCGCTCTGCGGACTTACCAGCAGAACTTCTCCCGGCCCCAGCCGCTGCCTCTCGGCAATCTCCTTGTCGTGCAGATCGGCGATACCCACCTCGGAGCCCACCACCAGCAACCCGTCGGCGGTCAGGGTGTAACGCAGGGGACGCAGCCCGTTGCGGTCAAGCTTCGCGCCGATAGTGCAGCCATCGGTGAAGATCAGCGCCGCCGGGCCGTCCCACGGCTCCTGCATGCGGGCTTGCTCTTCCAGGAAGTTTCGCAGCTCCGGCGCCGCCTCGGGCGAACGCTCCCACGCTGGAGGCACCATCGAGAGCATGGCCTCTGCCGGGCTGTAGTCGCGGCGCAGGAAGAGTTCAAATCCATTGTCGAAGCTGGCCGAGTCGCTGACTCGCTCTTCCAGCAGGCGGACCTGGTCCGTGAGTCCCAGTTCATGACGCAGTGCCGGCGCCTTGGCGTGCAGCCAGCGCCGGTTGCCGCTGATGGTGTTGATCTCGCCGTTGTGCGCGACAAAGCGGAAGGGCTGCGCCATCGACCAGCTGGGCTGGGTGTTGGTGGAGTAGCGCTGGTGAAAGATGGCAAAAGCACTCTCAAAATCCGGGTCGCGCAAATCGGAGTAAAACTCCGGCAGCTGAAAGGGCGTCAGCAGTCCCTTGTAAACCACCGTCCGGCAGGAGAGCGAACAGAAATAAGTTCCGCTCGGCGCCTTGGCCTCCGCTTCCTTGCGGAGGCGGTACAGAAGCATCTCAAGGTCAGGCGTTTCTGAGGGGGGAGCGAAGAAGCACTGCTCGATCACCGGCAGCGCATCGAGGGCACGAGGGCCGACAACTTCCGGATTGATTGGAACCGAACGCCAGCCCAGGCACTTGAGGCCGCTCTGCTTCGCCTGGATCTCGATAACTTTGCGCGCCGCCTCTTCCTGTCCCGGCGGCATGAAAACCATGCCCAGCCCGAACGAGGCCGGCAATTTGATTCCAGCTTCACGCGCATGATTGCGGATCAATTTCTCAGGGATGCGAGTCAGCAGACCGGCACCGTCACCGCTTCGTCCATCGGCATCCACACCCCCGCGATGCGCCAGGCGAACCAGCGCCTCGAGGGCGCGGTCCACGATCTCGCGCGAAGCCGCACCGTCGATGTCGGGCGACCAGGCCGACACCGCAGGCGTCGTGGTCTGTGGTTAGGTGACTCGGATTCATCTTTACAGTGTTTATCGTCAATCGACCGTGGAAGTACAATCGAGAATTTCGATGGCGCTAATGGATTTTTTGGGCAGCTGGAAAAAACCTAAACCACGAAGGACACGAAGGTACACGAAGGAAAACCCTGCACTTATGCTGGTTTCCTTCGTGAACCTTCGTGTCCTTCGTGGTTGATGATTTTGGCTAGTCTTCAACGCTAAATGAGGTTTTGGCCTGGAGATTCTTGATCCCCACCAGGGGTGCGATTTCCGCGGGCGCCGCGACGTGCAGGCCGCACTCGGTCTTCTCCGATCCGGCCCAACGCCCGGCCCGGGCGCTTTCCCCGGGACGAACGGCCCGGGTGCAGTGGGTGCATCCGATGCTGGGATAATTCTTGTCATGCAGCGGGTTGTAGGGGACATTGTGCTTGAGCGCGTGACCCCACACCATTGCCGAAGTCCAGTCGGCGATGGGATTGACCTTCAGCAGTTGAAACTTTGCATCCCACTCCACTTTGCGGGCGGCGGCTCGTGACGAGGTCTGGTCGCGGCGGATGGCGGTGATCCAAGCGCGCAGTTCGGTCAGCTTGGTCCGCAGCGGCTCTACCTTGCGCAGACCGCAGCACAGATCAGGGTCGCGCTTCCACAGGGCTGCCCCGTGTTCGCGCTCCTGCTCCTCCGGGGTCAAGGTGCTGTAAACTCGCTCGACTTTGATCCCATAGCGCTTTTCGACCCGGTCCATCAGGTCGTAGGTTTCAGGAAACAGGAATTCCGTATCCAGGGTAAAGACGCGAAAATCCGTCCGAACCCGCGCGGCCAGGTCGAGCAGCACCATGCCTTCAATGCCGAAGCCCGACGCGATGGCCACATTGTTTCCGTAAGTGGCAAAGGCCCAGCTCAGCACCTCTTCCGGCCGCCATCTTTCCGCTTCAGCCGGTATCAGCTCGACGTGATCTCTCACTCCGCACGCTCCTGGGGAACCGGGGACGCTGAACCATTCGCGACAAAATCACTCTGCCATGCGAACTTCTGCAGGAGCGCGGCAGGCTTTGCCAACCGCACCACCTCGCCCACCACCAGCAACGTAGGCGATGGCAGCCTTGGAGAGGTGTGCAGATCGTCCACGGTCGTCACATGAACCTGCTCGTTCGACGACGTGGCTTGCGAAACGATGGCGCAGGGAGTCGCGCCCACAACCCCGGCGCGCCGCAACTGTTGCGCTGTACTGCGATAGTCGTAGCCAGGCATGTAAACCACAACCGTCGCGTCGGTGGGAATCTTCGCCGGCCAGTCCGCGAATTCCTCAGCGCCGGCGTGGTGGCCGGTCACCAGCACCACCGCTGACGAAACCTGGCGATGCGTGAGTGGAATTTGCGCGCTGGCGGCAGCGCCGAAGGCGGAGGTCACGCCGGGCACGATTTCAAATTCGATGCCGGCCGCGCGCAATGCTTCCATCTCTTCTCCGGCGCGGCCGAAGATCAGCGGGTCGCCGCTCTTGAGGCGGACGACTTGCAGTCCCAGTAGCGCGTTCTGGACCATGAGCGCATGAATTTCCGGCTGGCTGATGCGCTTTTGTCCGAAGCGCTTGCCCACGTTGTAAACCTCGGTCGAGGACGGAATGAACGCCAGGATTTCTGCGCTGATCAGGTCGTCATGCAGCACAACGTCGGCTGACTTCAGAAGTTTGAGAGCTTTGAGGGTCAGCAGTTCGGGATCGCCCGGACCCGCTCCCACCAGGTACACCTTACCGGTCATGATATTTTCTCCAGAGTGATTGCTTCGATATTGAATCCCGCCGACCGCGCCCTTTCGAAGGCTTCGCGGCTGGCCAGTTCATGCAGCAGTTGACGCCGTTCTTCCGGATCCATGTTGCTGGTAAATAATTGCTGCCTGACTGTGCCCAACTGCTCCAGCCACTCGCCATACTCCGGGCCAAACTGGACTTCGAGTTCGCGTCTGATCCTTTGCGCCAAAGCCGGGCTGTGGCCGTTGGTCGAGATGGCAAGCTGAAGATCGCCCCGCCGCACCACCGCGGGATAGTAAAAATCGCAGTACTCGGGATCGTCCACGACGTTGCACAAAATGTTTCGTTGCCCGGCTTCGTGAAAAATTGCAGCGTTCACATCGCGGAAATTGGTCGCGGCAATGACCAGAAAAGCGCCGTCCAGGTCGGCGCTATGGAAGGCGCGCGCTTCCCAGGTGATCGCTCCAGCCTTCGCCCATTCGGCCACTGCCGCCGTGGCCGTGAACGCCACTACGCGTACCGAAGCACCCGACGCAAGCAGGCTGCCGATCTTCGGCTCGCCAATGGTGCCGGCGCCTACGACCACGCAGGAGCGGCCTTCGAGTTTCATGAACATGGGGAACAGCGTCATGGCATCCCTTCCAACTGAAGAGGGCACGTAAAAAACTTAACCTTGTCATCCTGAGCGGAGTGGCCGCTTCGCGCAGCGAAGCAGCCGCGCAGTCGAAGGACCCCTATTGGCTTCGCGCTTTCGCCGCTTCTTAGGTTCATGCGACAACCCCTCCCCGCTCCAGCCGTTCGTGAACTGCTAGGGGTCCTTCGACTCCACCCGTCCATTCGCAAGCGAATGGACGGGCTGCGCTCAGGATGACAGAGCCGCTTTTACCGCGGTTTCCCAATTCGCGCTTTCCTCTAGCCTTCCACTGCATGCGGCACCTTTCCTGGCGAAGCGTCGCGCTCGACTGCGGGCAGAAACTTCCCTGCCAGGCACTCGCGCAATTCTTCATCGCTGTGGCGCGCAAAATAGTGGCGCAGGTTTTCCTCGGGCAATCTTTCCTCCCGATAGCGCAGCAACAGGCGCTCGATGGCGTCCGGGACTTCGCTGGCCAGACAGCGATAGCCGATGGGGCGCGCCACCGACTGGTGCAATCCCACTGCACCGCCCACGCAGAAGTAGTAGGCGTCCTGCTGGCGGCCATCCACCTTGATCTTCTTGCCCTCGATGCCGATGTCGGCAATCCAGTGCTGGCCGCAACTGTTGGGGCATCCGGTAACGTGCAGCTTCAGGTGCTGGTCAAAGCCAGGCAGGCGCTCGTCGAGCTCTTCCACCAGCCAGCGAGAGAAACTCTTGGTTTCGGTAATCGCAATCTTGCAGAATTCCGAACCGCTGCATGCCACCACGCCCCGCCAGAACGGCGAACCGCCGACTGGCATCTTGTTAGCTTCGAGTTCGCTGGCCAGCACCGCCGCCTTGTGGTTGGGCACATTCACGATCAGCAGGTTCTGCATGTTGGTGGTGCGCAGCTCACCTGCCGCGTAGCGGTCTGCCGCGTCGGCCGCGGCGCGCATCTGTTGCGCAGAAATCCGTCCCCGCAGCACCGCCGCTCCCACGTAGGAATATCCGGCTTGCTTCTGGGCATGGACTCCAACGTGATCGCGATAAATGTCTTCCGGCGGTTTTTCTTCCGCCGCCGGATCGAGATGAAAGCCGATGCGCCGCTCAAGTTCTTCCTGAAAACTCTCGGCAGTCCAGCCGTGCTTCAGGAAAAGGAATTTGAGCCGGGCGCGTTCCCGGCTCTCGCGCAATTTTTCGCTCTCACGGAAAATCTCAGCAACGCCCTTAAGAACCGGAATCACCTGGTGCCTTTGCACAAATGCGTTGAGCCGAAGCGCGAGGTGAGGATCGGTCGAGAGCCCGCCGCCAACCCGCAGCGAAAACCCGACTTCGGCATCGCGGCGGATCGCGGTAAAGCCCACATCATTGATTTCCGGATAGGCGCACCAGACGCGGCATCCCGTAATGCAGACTTTGAATTTGCGCGGCAGATTGTAGAAATCGCCATTGCCCACGAAAAAGCGGTTGGCTTCGAGCGCCAGCGACGAGGCGTCGCAAATCTCATCGGCATCTACGCCGGCCAGCGGGCAGCCGGTAATGTTCCGGGTATCGTCTCCGCAGGAGCCCATCGTAGTCAGACCGGCGCGCCACAATCCGTCCAGCAACTCGGGCAGGTCCTGGATCGTCACCCAGTGCAGCTGAATGTTCTGGCGCACCGTGAGGTCAGCGCTTCCGCGGGCGTATTTCTCGGTGACGCTGGCAATGGTTCGCAGCTGGTGAGAGTGGAGCAGGCCATTGGGAATGCGAATCCTCACCATGAAGAATGGCAGCGCTTTGCCTTCCCCGTTCTTGCCGCCGATCACTCCGGCGCCGTCCCCTTGCGTGTACACGCCCCACCAGCGGAAGTATGTGCCCAGCCATTCCGGCGTGATGGAATCGAAGCCCTCGCGGGCGAACTTGCGGATGTCGTCAAGGCCTTCCCAGGGATTTTTCTCCCGCTTCAGCCTCTCGACCCGCTGCGCTTTCGTTTCTGTCGATGTAGTTGCCATAGGATTTTGACCACAAAAAAACCCACCGCCAGTGAGTTGCACTGGCGGTGGGTATAAGTGCCGATTTCTAAATTATTCTTAGGTCAGCAACCCCCGGGCGCCAGTGGACACACACATACAACAACAAGTACAACACTGGCAGCGCGTTAGGCAGGAAGCTGACATGAACTCGTTTATCGTAGATAGCAGACCGAAACCTGTCAATCTTCTTCTGGGTTCGTTAGATGAAAACTTTGAATAGGAAGCATCAAAAAAATCGCCCGCTGACCGGGGCGCTTCGAGAAGAACCTCCACTGAACGCCTTCTCTTCTACTTCGCTTCCTGCACAAACGCAAGATTCGCCGGCTGGATCGAAATCGCCTTAAATGATTTACCGGCAAGCAGTTGCTGCTGATCCCCGGCGCTCTTCTCCCGTGGGGGCGAAGCTTACATTAAGCAACACCATGGCGGCCCGAATGGTTCGAGTAATCGAGATGATGTCCTCCGGCTGTCACGATGGCGCCCTCGTAGCCCAGTGCCCTTCCAGAGCAGTGGCCGTCAAACAGAAAGGTAACGGCAGCTACGGCTTCGCCGGCTCGGAATCGACTTCAACTCCTGACCTCTTGAAGCCGAAATGCAGAATCCAGGCCCTGGTAGCCGCCTGAGCTGGAGAAAACTTCCACTGTTGCGCTGCCTGCATCGCTTGCCGGGAAAAATATTTGCTTGGGCCGGCGGAAATGAAGCTGGCGTTCTCTACGTTCCCCGAGGCATCCACCAAAACTTTTACCCGGATTCTGATGGTGCCGCTGATCGTATTCTGCGCTGACCTCGAAATGACGGGCGAAACCTGCTGCAGAACACTGCCTTGATCGGAGCCCTCGCCAGAAGTTGGGCTGGAGGCGACTGCCGGAGCAGACGGCGGCGCAACGGCTCGAGGACTCGAGCGCTCACTGCGGGTTTTGATTGCGGAAGGTTTAGCTGCATCCGTCGCGGCCGGCTCGGCCTCTGGGGCGGCGCTCCGGGCTTCAGGCGTGGCCGCCGGTTCAGAGACGGCCGCTGGACTGGAGGAAACAGAACCCGCAGGCTGATTGTCTGGATGCCGGCTCAGCAGCTTCGAACCAAACCACACAGCGGCCACCGCCAATACCACCGCCGCGATAAGAAGAATGTAGCGCCACTTGGCCGATCCCGCGGGTATCCTGACCGTCGAAGGCTTGGGCGAACTCGAGGGAGCAGACTGCAGCCGGGTAGCAATATCCGCCACCGTGCAGCGGCGCTGAGGATCGAGGCGCAGACAGCAGTGCGCGATTCCCATGAAGGGCGCTGGCACCGTCTCCGGCAGCGGTTCCGCGATGCCTTCGCAGGCGGGCAGGCGCTGGGTGAGCGCTTCCATCACCGTCATACCCAGTGACCAGGCATCGGATGCCGCAAAGATGTGGCCGTTCGCGATCTCGGGCGCGTCGTACGCGCTGGGCGGAGCGATCACGCCTGCCGTCTCGCCGGTCCGAAGCAGGCTGTCGCTGGAGAGCTTCAGCTGGTCCTGCGCCGCCAGGACATTCGAAGGCTTCAGCCGGCTGTGAACCAGCCCCTTGCCATGAATAAAGGTCAATGCATCCAGTGCCGGCTCCAGCAGGTCGCGCACCTCTGCCGGCGTGAGCCCGCGGTGGGGAAGAATCTGCGCCAGGTTGTCCTCGGCATACTCCATCACCACATAAAGGAGGACGACTTTGTCCAGCTGGCAACTGCCCGATTCGAACAGGCGCAGCAAGTGGGGATGAGACATCTTTGCCGTCGCCTCCCAGCGTGAAAGCTGGACTCCGGCAGTGGTAGGATCCGCTGGAATCAGTTTGATGACGGCTCTCTGCGGCTCTCGCCCACGGCGTTCCGTCAGGAAAACCGCGCTGTTTGCGGAGCCGCCCAGATACTGGCGGAGCGGGAAGGTGCCATTCACAATCTGGCCTTCCCACTGTTTCCAGTCCCGGATCATTCTGGTCCCCGTTTGTCCGCTGGTCTGCATGCCCGCTATTGTAAGCGAGCACCCGCCCGTGTGGGCCAGCCTGTCCCACAAAATGTAGCACCGGCGTGCATGGCCTGCTGTGATCGAGGGGTTCTTACCGTGGCGGGGCTACCTGGTCTTGAGCATTTCTAGCGACTGGCAGGTCAGGACGCTTCGGTGCGCCATTTCCTGTCCTGCTGCTGCATGATTTCGTAGCATTCGCAGCAGGCGCCTTCCAGACGGCTTCGGTCAACGATGTTGACATGGCCGCGTGAATAAGTGATCAGGCCCGCTTTCTGCAAAATGCCGGCGGCGACCGTGACGCTGGCGCGGCGCGTGCCCAGCATGTGGGCGAGAAATTCCTGGGTCAAGGGCACAAGGCTGGAGCCGATGCGGTCCTGGCACATGAGCAGCCAGCGCGCCAGTCTTTCATCTACTTCATGCAACCGGTTGCAGGCCGCCACCTGGGTGCCCTGCATGGCCAGCATCTGCACATAGCGTTGCAGTTGATTCGCCAGGACTGGACTTTGACGCACCACTTGAGTAATTGCACGCGCGCCGATGCGGAAGGCGCTGCCCGCAATCTGGACCACCGCCTGCGTGGGGCCGCTACTGAATCCGACGATCAGAGGCAATCCTACAAAACCGTCTTTGCCGGTCAATCCTACTTCCACGCTTTTTCCCTCGGCCAGCACGGTCAGAATGGAAGTCATCCCGCTATTCATAAAATAGCCAAACTGGATCGGCTCGCCCGGTTCGTGCAACACATCGTGCGTTCTCAGATCGACGAAGGTCAACAACGGAAATAGCGCTTCGCGTTCCTTCGCCGGCAGCCTGAGCAGAATCTCATTCTCTACGGGCTGGGCGTCGATTGCGGGCGGGCCGTGACCGTCGGGCTTCACACGAAGACGAGGTGGCTTATCAGGCATGGCGGATCCTTGCGCGAAAGAGTTTGACGTCTGATTTCGCAGGGAACCGTCACCATGAGGCGCGGCGGGAAGATGCGTTATGAGACCTCTTTAACAGTACGCGCTGGCGGAGATGTTTACTAGGCAATAATCATGGCTGGGCAACGGGAGACGATGCGAAGGTCAGCTTCGACCTGCGACCGCTGTCCAGGCCGCATTACGGCTCGAGGATGCGAGAACCGCGGAGATGAATTGCATGCCGGCCACGCCGTCCTCGACCGTTGGCACCAATAAAGAAGAGGCGGCTGCGGGACGCTTTTCCAAGCGGGCGCTGATCTGTTCGGCGATGTCGGTGTAAAGCTGGGCGAAGGCTTCAAGATAGCCCTCGGGATGGCCCGCCGGCACACGGCTGGCGTGCGCGGCCACCGCCGTGGCGCCTGGCCCAGCGCGATGGATCAGCGTGGGGGCCTTGCCCAGAGCGGCAAACCACAGGCCATTCGGATCTTCCTGCCGCCATTCCAAGCCACCCTTTTCTCCGTAGATCCGCAAGCGCAGATTGTTTCGGTTTCCGGTTGCGACCTGGCTGGCCCAGAGCATTCCACGCGCGCCTTCCGCGAAGCGCAACATGATTTGCACATGGTCGTCGAGACGGCGGCCGGCTACGAACGTGGAGAGCTCGGCGGCCAGTTCCTGGCAATTCAGTCCGGTAACAAAACAGGCGAGATTGTAAGCGTGAGTTCCGATATCTCCCAGCGAACCGGCGGGACCACTCTGGGCAGGATCGGTGCGCCAGACGGCCTGCTTCTGTCCGCTTTGCTCCAGCGGCGTGGCCAACCAGTCCTGCGCATACTCAACCTGGACCACGCGAATCGCTCCCAGTTCTCCGCCGGCCACCATCTCCCGAGCCTGCCGCACTAGCGGGTAGCCGGTGTAGTTGTGCGTCACCGCGAAGAGCAGGCCCGTACGGCTCACGGTCCGGGCCAGGTCCTGGGCATCCTCGAGCGTTGTCGTAAGCGGCTTGTCACAGATGACGTGAATGCCGGCCTCGAGAAATGCCTTTGCCGGCGCATAGTGCAGGTGGTTCGGGGTCACGATGGCGACGGCATCGATGCGATCCTTTCGGGAAGCTTCCGCGGAAGCCATCTCCGCAAAGCTGCCGTACGCCCGCTGAGGAAGAATATGAAGATCCAGCGCAGCCGCTCGCGCCCGCGCCGGGTCGGACGACAATGCCGCCGCCACCAGCTCAAAACGATCATCAAGCCGGGCCGCGATGCGATGCACCGCCCCGATAAATCCGCCCGGACCGCCGCCCACCATGCCCAGGCGCAAGCGGCGGCCGGGGGTTTCGTCACGCTTTATTTCAAGGCTCATAGCTCTCAGCTTTCAGCCGTCAGCTCTCAGCTGACAGCCCGATTCGTAAAGTAGCGCCGCCGTCTCGGCGGCTGTCTTGGGGGCGTCCCGCCCGCACCCGCCGAGGGCGAGACGCCCTTGGGACAGCCGGCAGGATGCCGGCGCTACAAGTGCGCACAGATGCTATGGCGGCACCGGAGAGCTGACAGCTTTAGTCCAGCCCCATCATCCGCCGATTCGCCGCCTCGTCGGAACCTGCGCTGGCGAAATCATCGAACGATTGACGGGCCGCCTGAATAATATGGCGGGCAATGAAGGGCGCTCCTTCAGCCGCTCCCTGCTCGCTGCTCTTTATACAACACTCCCACTCCATCACAGCCCAGCCGGCAAAACCGTATTGCGTGAGTTTGGAGAAAATACCGGCGAAATCAACTTGACCGTCACCCAGTGAGCGAAATCGTCCCGCCCGCTCGATCCACGGCTGGTAGCCGCCGTAAACACCTTGCCGCGCCGAAGAATGAAATTCCGCGTCCTTCACATGGAACATTTTGATGCGCGAGTGATAGAGGTCGATGAACTCCAGGTAATTGAGTTGCTGCAGCACAAAGTGACTGGGATCGAACAGCATGTTGCAGCGGGGATGGTTCTTCACCCGGTCCAGGAACATCTCGAAAGTGATGCCGTCATGCAGGTCTTCTCCGGGATGGATCTCGAAACACAAATCCACTCCCGCCTCGTCGAACGCATTCAGGATGGGCAGCCAGCGAGCGGATAATTCCTCAAAAGCGGTCTCGATGAGTCCGGCTGGGCGTTGCGGCCACGGGTAAACGTAAGGCCACGCCAGCGCACCGGAAAAAGTGGCATGCGCCGTGACTCCCAGATTTGCCGACGCCCTGGCGGCAAACCGCAGTTGTTCCACCGCCCACTCCTGCCGGGCCCTGCGGTTTCCCCGGACCGACTCGGGCGCAAACCCGTCAAACATCGCGTCATAGGCGGGATGCACGGCCACCAACTGGCCTTGCAGGTGGGTGGAGAGCTCAGTCAATTGCAGGCCGTGCGTGGCCAGCGTGCCGAGCACTTCATCACAATAGGTCTTGCTCTCGGCGGCGCGTTTCAGATCGAACATGCGGCCGTCCCACGACGGAATCTGCACACCCTTGTAGCCCAGACTGCTGGCCCAGTGCGCGATATGTTGCAGGCTGTTGAATGGAGCAGCGTCAGCGGCGAACTGCGCCAGAAATATTGCCGGACCCTTGATCGTTTTCATCACTCGCGATTGACCCTCTTCAAATATTCGCCAGCTAATTTACACCGGATGAAGATGCCGCGTCATTTTTGACTACGCCTTTGCGTCCTTTGCGGTAAAGGATTTGATCTCGCTCGCGTCGCCCAAAAGCCTCAACCGCAAAGGACGCAAAGAAATACCGCAAAGAACGCAAAAGGACGGTAGTGTCCTGAAAAGAAAATTGGGACACTACCAAAAGGACCGCAAACCTTGTGCGAATGGGCAGGCTGGGCGAAACTTGTTCGTCACAAATTATTGCGTCCTCGTAGAAAGGGAGCTTTTCATGCGCGGTAGCCTGCACGCACTCTTTTGCCTGTTGTTGCTCTTCCCGCTTTCTTGGGCGCAGGAGACGCCGGCTCCCCAGGCCAGTCCCGTTCCAGCGCCAGGATCGACTCCGGCGGAGCAAACCACGCCCCCTTCCAAACCCCGGCTGAAAATTGGCGTGGCGCTTGAAGGCGGCGGCGCGCTCGGACTGGCGCACATCGGAGTGCTGCAGTGGTTTGAAGACCATCACATTCCCATCGACTATATCGCGGGCACAAGCATGGGCGGTCTGGTGGGCGGACTCTACGCGACCGGCAAGAGTCCACAACAGCTTCGCCGGGTGGTTGAAGAACAGAATTGGGATGTCATCCTGGGCGGGGCCTTATCCTATGAGGACCTGTCCTTCCGAAGAAAAGAGGACAAAGTCGCGTTTCCCAATTCGATCGTGCTGGGACTGCGGCGAGGTCTGGTGCTGCCCGGAGGACTGAACGCGGGTCAGCAGATCAGCCTCCTGATCGACCGCGAGACCCTGGCCTATTCCAGCGTGCAATCGTTTGACAATCTTCCCATTCCCTTCCGCTGCGTGGCCACCGACCTGGTGAGCGGAAAACAGGCTGTATTCAAAGATGGATCACTTTCCACCGCCATGCGCGCGACCATGGCAATACCGGGGCTCTTCTCTCCCATCCGCGAAGGCGAGCACGTTTACGTCGATGGCGGGCTGGTCGGCAACCTGCCGACGGACGTAGTGCGGGCCATGGGCGCGGACGTCGTCATCGGGGTGCACCTGCAAACCTCGCCCGCCGAGGCGGACAAGATCCAATCCCTGTTCGCGATCCTGGGGCGCTCCATTGACGTGGTAGTGGCAGGCAATGAGATTCGCGGGCTGGCCGGCGCGGACCTGGTGGTAAACGTCGCATTGCAGGATTTCAACTCGCTGGACTATCCGAAATCGAAGGAGATCGTTGAGAAGGGCTCTGAGGCCGCGGCCCAGAAATCGCGTGTGCTCGAGACCTATGCCCTGAACGACGCAGCCTGGGCGCAATACATGGAGCTCCGACAGTCCCATCGGAAAAGCGATATCGCGGTGCCACAGTTCGTGAAGGTTCAGGGCGCGACTCCGGTAGCGGAGAAGAACATAGAGCGCTTCCTGCAATCCCAGGCCGGGAAACCGATCAACACCGACGAGCTTGAGGGCCTGCTCAACCGTCTGACCGGAATCGGGCGCTACGACACTGCGGGCTACCAGCTCACCCAGAAGAATGGGCAGGATGGGCTGCTGGTGACCGTGCATGAAAAGCTTTACGCTCCGCCCACACTGCAATTGGGCTTTGAAGTGGATGGATCGGAGAGCAATGACGTCGATTTCACTCTGGCCACCCGCTTGACCTTCCTCGATGTGGCCGGCTACCGGTCGGAGTGGCGCAACGATTTTATCTTTGGCAATACCTACGGGATCAAGAGCGAACTCTACCGTCCATTCTCGCCCGCCAGCAAGTGGTTCTTCGCTCCCCACGCTGCCGCCAGCAGCTCGGCCTTCAAGATCTACCACAAGAGCGATCCCCTGGCCGAGTATCGCTTTAACCGCACCGAGATCGGCGGCGACATCGGATACGGATTCAGCCGCTTTAGTGAAGTCCGTTTCGGCTACGAAGTGGGTACCCTGGAAGCCAGGCTGCGCCTGGGCACGCCGGAGTTCTCGTCCGTCAGCGGAAGGACCGGGGCGGCGCGCTTTCACTGGCTGTTCGACCACACCGACGATCCCGTAGTCCCGCGGCGCGGAGTGAGCGCGGAGTCGAACTTCCAGTGGTACGATACCAGCCCCGGCCAGACCAACAGCTTTCCGGTTGGCGATGCGCGTATCGCATACTTCCAGCCCATTACCAAACCAGCGTCTTTGTTCGTGGTCGGCGAAGGCGGGACCACGTTCGGGTCCACCAACAACGGCTATCCGCAGTTCTTCCTGGGCGGTTCAAATCGCCTGAGCGCCTACGGCACCAACGAACTCTTTGGCGACCAATACTACTTCTTCCGGGCGGGATATTTGCACGATCTCCTCACCCTGCCCCCGCTGGCCGGAAAAAAAGTCTATGCCATCGGCGCCTACGAATTTGGCAAGATGTACGGCTTTCCCGGCGCCAGCAAATTCCCCAATGACGTTGCCATCGGCGTTCTGGCTGAGACCGCGGTGGGGCCCTTGGTCTTCGGGGGAAGCGTCGGCGACAGCGGACATCGCAAGTGGTTTTTCCAGTTGGGCCGCGTATTTTGATCTCAGGTGTGTACTGCTTGTGGTCCTTTGCGGCTCTCGTGGGCGCCCCTTTTTGCGGCCAAGAGCCTGACATCGGCTGGTGCTTCAAGAATCCTGAGCCGTCAACTGACACCAGGCTGCTGCGTCAACCACTATCAGCTTTGGGAGTGTCCTAGTTTGAAACCAGGACGCCCCCCAACCGTGAATTAATCTGGCAGCTGCGACGGGAGGCTGAAATACAATCGCAAAAGCCGTGCAAACGTCACATGAATCGGGCTGGGCCGCTCGAGTCTGACTTCAGCGTTCCGCATCCAAACCCGTCGTAGCCTCATTGGTTTCCAATCGTCGAGAAATGAATAAACGAGATGTCAATGAAGCACCGTAAATTGGCAGTCAGTTGCGTGCTTGTTCTCGCCTTCTGCACTTCCCTGTCTGCTCAAAGAAGACGCTGGAGATACCTTGGAGACTCCCATGTGGATGGCTCCGTGGACCATGACAGCATCAGGGTAGGCAGGTCGGACGGATCGTTCCGGGCCATCCAATTGCGCATCAATGGCGGTGCGATTCATTTTGAGCGTGTCGTTGTCCGCTTCGGAAACGGCACCCAGGAAGAGATTCCAATACGCTCCCGCATCCCGGACGGCGGAAAAACACGCGCTATCGATCTGCCCGGTGAGCGCCGAATGATCCAGAGCGTGGACCTCTGGTACAGCAAGGACCGCTGGAGCAGGCGTCCCAAGGTCACCCTGTACGGAATGCGCTGAACTCAAGCCAGGCTTCCTGGCGAGAATTGCCCGAAGGCAAAGTCGGGAGGAACGCCAGGCAGGGACGGGCTGAAAGTCAGGAGAACTTCCTGTTTCAGAGTCGGCCCGGCGTTCCCCTCGAGGAGCGTGGCGAATCGTGGCCTGGCGGCTTCGCTATTTCGCCAGGTTTTTGGGCGACCTCTTCCGCAGCGTGGCCAGCAGCACGCCCGCAGACTTGGGCGCAGCCACGGCCTTGTTAAACACGATGTCTTTTGCGCTTACCTCTTTTCCGTACAGTTTCTTGTTGGCGTCATTGTCGGGGCGGAGGGTTGACCCAGCCAGCGATATTCCTGCGAACAGTCCCCGGGCGCGCGAGTAGGAGAGAATCTCCGCCCGCAGACTGACATCCGTCTCGGCCGACGCGTTGCGTCCCACCGGCCCGGCGGCCGCCGAAACGTCACCTCCAAGCTTCACCTTGCTGCTCAAAATGCTTGAGGCTGATCTTGGACTCATGAGCAACAGCACAAAGTCCGTTGCCTGCCCGCCCAGCTGCAATCCGAAACTGCCGCCTTCCAGCGCCATCATGGTGGGAGCGCTCCAGGGGCCGTGGAAATTCTTGCCGCTGCGGCACGTCATTACTCCCCGGCCGTAACTACCCCCAATCCCGAAGGCGAACTTGATCACCGACGGCAAAACCACGACGCAGTCCGCTTTATCGATCACGTCCTGGGGCACATCGTCCGGAATATCCATGATCTCTTTGATGACTTTGCCCGCGTTCGCTACCCGTTCCTGTTCCTTGTCCTGACCCAGGACGGGCATTGCCAGCAGGGACAGCAAACAGAAACTGATGATGACCTTCTTCATAATATGCTTTCCTCAATTAGGCAGTTCTTTTCCGGCGGAACCGTCCGTACGCCGGGCAGTTCATGGACCGAAGGAACGCCGCCATGATAGCAAATTTCCCTGGGGCCGGCAGCGCAAGTCGTCGGTGCCCGGATTCAACCGTGCTGCTTTCCTTTGCGTCATTCGGTCGATTGTTCGCCGCGGGAAGCTGGCGTTTCGAAGTTAAAAAAAGTTTGGCCCCCGCTCGGGGGGCCATTTTCTGCTGGATTTGTATGGTGAGCGCGGATGGACTCGAACCATCGACCCATGCCTTAAAAGGGCATTGCTCTGCCAACTGAGCTACGCGCCCACAAAAAAGATTTCATTATTACTATATGCGAAAGAAGCGAATTGTGCGAAATAAGCCCCCTCGCTGTCCGCATGCCTCACAGAGCAATAACGATGCTAGATTTCTGGCGGTTGCGAAATAAGGGGCTATTTGAATTTGCTCTTGGCGCAGTGCGATCTGCTGTGCGTCATTCTCACACAGTTTCCCGCTTGAATTACGCGTTCCCTACCAATACCGCAGACGCGCCTCAATGATCGGTTTGCGGTGTGGTTCCTCTTCCCCGGCGGCCCGCTAATCTCATCCCGGATTTCGGTCACCGGGATCGGTGACCAACATCACAGACTTCGAGATTGGTGGGATTAAAGAATGTGGTCCGGAATGAGAGGTGCATGATGTTTTTCGCAAAAACCACAGGTATTGCACTCGCGGGACTGCTACTCGCTGTGCTCAGCGGAATAGCTTTCATCGGGCAGGCGGGAGCAGCAGGTCAGGAAACCGAAAAAACCATTAGAAAGGTTCCCCTTAAGCACAGTGATCGGACATCTGGAGCACAGATGTGGAAGGATTATTGTGCAGCGTGTCACGGAGAGTCTGGCGCCGGCAATGGCCCGGCGGCCGAGATTCTGAAATCACCCCCGCCAGACTTGTCGTTGCTGGCCAAGCAAAACGGCGGAAAGTTCCCGACGGAACACTTTGCATCCGTATTGAACTTTGGCTCAGGTGGGCATGCCCATGGCACCTCCGATATGCCAATCTGGGGGCCGTTGTTCAGTTCACTAGAGCCCAACAGCCCAAAAGCCATGACTCAACTTCGGATTCACAATCTGACTGAGTACGTGGAATCCCTGCAACAGAAGTAGCATCAAAACGTTAAGTTAAACGGAGCCGGAGCGAAAGGAACCTTGCCGACAGGAGATTTCGACTTCTTCCAGGGGTGAGGTTCTTTTTCCAACATACAGCCACTACCTCCAAGGCCACGGCAGTTTCCATACGGATACGAGGCAGGCGCAGGCTGGGAAAACTTCGGTAGTGCCCTACATTGCAGTGTTGGGACACTACCAAAGCTTCAAGATCGTAGACGAGGGACGCCGTCTTTAACACTATCCAAACTGCCAGCGGTGGCTTTCTAGGATCTTCCCCCAGAGACGGTCCGTACTTCGGCACGAATTTCATTACCACAGATGATCCGCATGGGGCTTGGTCAGCCAAGTCTTACCATGGAGCGTTGGTCGGGCGCCAACCGCTTGACCGCTACGCCGAGTTCAGGCCAATGTAGATAGCCCAGCCAGCGATCACCAGAATCATCAGTCCCGAGGTAGTACCTACCGCCTTTATCAGAGGCCCAAGCTTGTTCACCTTGGCAATCAGCTCCCTCTGCTTGGTTGCCATGGATGAAGCAGACTCGTCGATGAAAAGCTGGTCGTCCTCTTGCCTCGTCAGTGTGCTGCGGTAGAAGAGGAGAATGATGAAAACAACGGTCACAATACCCCAAGCAATCAAAAGCCATTCCATTCCCGGAGTCATAGACAGCCTCCATGCGAAGAGCAAGCCTCGCACTCTGAATTATAGACCTGCGGCCAGGTGGCCACACCATCCATACCCCGGACCGCACATGATTGAGGACAAATACATCGGGCTCCCAAAACTTCTTTCCTGCCAAGTTTGGGGGGACAGCGACAGGCTACGAAGTCTTTCCGACCCGGTCGGGCCGGTGCGTCGAAACTCCCGGGCGCCTGACTTACGCTTCGTGCCTGACCGCCGCCCCCTTCAAGGGAACAAAATATTTTTCCCTCCTTGCCCATTTCTTAACCGCCTTGCGTGCCGAAAGCTGTGATCCGCGTCACGGCCGGAAGTGACTATGGTTACAGTGGTTACAGTCTGATACGCAACGCGGAATCTTCCCTAGCAGGCTGCTGAAAAACCACTCCCAATCCGCAGGGTGACGTGGTAGTAGTTGCGAATGCGAGGAGACGATCAGCAGCAGGACGGGATGTTCAGCTATATCTCACCCGACAAGCGAGTGCCGCAGGACCATCCGTTGCGGCGGATTCGACCCATCGTGGATCGGGTTTTAGAGCAACTGTCACCGCGGTTCAACAAGCTTTATGCACGCGCCGGTCGGCCGTCGATCGCTCCGGAGAAGCTGCTGCGTGCCTTGTTGGTGCAGTTGCTGTACTCGGTGCGCAGCGAGCGGCTGCTGATGGAGCAGCTGGATTACAACCTGCTGTTCCGCTGGTTTGTGGGACTGAGCATGGATGACGCGGTGTGGGATGCCAGCACGTTTTCCAAGAACCGGGAGCGCATGCTGGAAGGAGACATCGCGGAAGCGTTCTTTCAAGGGGTGTTGGGAGAAGCACGGGCCGGGCAGCTACTCAGTGACGAACACTTCACGGTGGATGGGACATTGTTGGAAGCTTGGGCGTCGCACAAAAGCTTCCGGCCGGTCGATGCTGTGGCCAAGGATAAGAACGACCAGCAGCCGAGACCACCGGCGGCACGCTGTGACGAGAATAACCCCACCATCAACTATCGCGGGGAGAAACGCAGCAATCAGACACACTGTTCCACCACCGATCCGGAAGCCATGCTGGCCCGCAAGGGACCAGGAAAGGAAGCAAAGTTGAGCTATCACGGACACCTGATGACGGAGAATCGGAACGGACTGGTGGTGAACACGCGGGTGACCACGGCCTACGGTTCGGCCGAGCCTCATGCCGGGCTGTTGATGGCGGAAGAGCTGCCTGGCTGTGGGCGAGTGACCTTGGGAGCAGATAAAGGATACGACCAGCGCGAGTTCATCGAGGAACTGCGACAGATGGGAATCACGCCGCATATAGCCCAGAATCAGAGTGGTCGCAGAAGCCGGGTGGACCAGCGCACGACTCGACACCCCGGTTACCAAGTAAGCCAGAGGAAGCGGAAACGGATCGAGGAAGTCTTCGGGTGGATGAAGACGGTGGGGCTGCTACGCCAGCTACGACATCGCGGGTTGGAGCGAGTGGGTTGGCTGTTCACTTTGGCGGCTGCCACGTACAACTTAGTGCGCATGCGGACCCTGATGCCGAAGTGTGCCTAAAAGGCGCGCAGCGGCCAGAACTGCACGCTTCCTGGCGAAATCAAAACAAATACCAGGCCAGACGGACCAGAGAATCAGCCACAACGACAGCTGAAGAGTGTTCAATCGAGATTTTTCAGCATCCTGCTAGCCCGCATTATTCGTGAAGACATCGCAAGCGCCCAGTTATTGGTGCGCAGTGGGTTGTAAATCCCGATAGTTGGGTTTGGTCGAGCAAAGGAGCAAAGGAATCGAAGAGTTCCAAGATCGGGATGTTCAAGTTGCCGGATGGAGAGACAGGGGCGCCGTGACCGTCGTCGGTGTGGAATTCGGTTGAGCTAGTAAACCGGAAAAGGGATTTAGCCGGTTGCCGCGCCGAGCGCCAGAGCCACACGACGGAAGGCGGGTAGAAACGGGAAGGAAGCGGGCAGATGGACGACGACGCGTCGTACCGAGACCAAGACCCGAGCGCCTAGCTTCAGCAATCGTTCGCGCAGCGTGCCAACTTGGGCGCGGGCACAAGCGGTGCCGGCAGCGCGCAAGCGCAATTCCTGCATTAGCACGTACGCCGCGGCGGTGAGTAGGACGCGAAACTGGTTGGCCCAGAAGCTGCTGCAACTGGTGCGGTCGATGTCGAGCTCGTGCAATTCTTTTATGCGATTTTCGATGTCCCCGCGCTGGCAGTAGACCCGTTCGTAAATCCATTGCGGGCTCTGTTTCATGTTGGTGATGACAAACCGGGGATTGTCTTTGGGGTCCTTATCGGCAGCGCGGACGACCTCGGCTTTGATGATGACGCGGCGCAGGCCTGGCCACTTCCCGGCCTTGTAGCGGACTTCCCCGTAAATATGTTCGGTCTTTCCGCTGCGCCGCGAGAGCTGGCGCGCTCGCTGCATTCCGCTTTCGACCACGCGCTTCAACAATGTATTCTTGGCCATCGCGACTACATATTCCAGTTTCGGCTGGGCGTCCAGAAACTCCAGCACGGCAGGATGCGCAAAACCGCCATCCAGGCGTACCCGAATCTGTACTCCAGAAAGATGGTGACGAATCATCCTCACCAAACGCCGCAGGATGCCAACTGCTCCCGCCGCTGCGCTCACGTTGCCGGGCCGTAACACCGCGGCGCAGAGATACTGTTCGGCTTCGTCGTTGAAGCTGACAAAACCCATCACCGGCAGGTAGCACCAGGTGTCGTAATGTCCGTTGAAGAACGACAACTGCTGCACGCCGTGCGTGGGATCGTCGGTCGGGTCCAGATCGATGGTGACGCGATAAGTGCGATGACGCAGCCGCTTGGCGTGACGCCGGATCACACTCTCGGCCATGAACTCGCCCGAACGATAAAGTTCCTTTACCCCAACTCCGTTCTCGAAACGCGACAACGTCGGCTGCGAAGCCAGGCTCCGACCCTCGATCGGATCGCGATCCAGAAGTAGTTTGTGAATCGGATCCTCGGACAGGCGGGCTGAATCGTTGGTGTCCGGGTAGCCGCAGGCGATCGCAAACACTCGCTGCGCCACCAACTCGCACAACGAATGATCGACCTTGCCCGCTTGCCGATCATCTCGAAGGCAGGAACTCAGTCCAGCCACCAACCCATAGTGTCGATCCGCGGCCTTCAGCAGCAGAGCCCCGCCGTCGGAACTCCCCTCGCGCTGATCGAACTGGGCAACGATTGGCTTGCGAAAAATTCCTGGGAACAACAAACACTGTGTTGTGCTATCGTCTGACATTAAGGAAGCCTTTTTTGTTGCTCAAACATTGTCTAGTCAACATGTTTGTAACAGAGGAGGCTTCTTTTGTCTTCCGATCTCTTCACATTCATGAATAATGCGGGCTAGGGGGCGGGGCGATCAATGCAAATAACTCTTGAGCTTCAACGGGGACTGGTAGTGGGTCAGTTTTGTGATATGCCACGCCAAATGCACAAACCACGAAGGACACGAAGTATCACGAAGGCTTGGTTGTCCAGGGTTTCCTTCGTGTACCTTCGTGCCCTTCGTGGTTCATGGTTTCCAAACTGACCCACTACCCGGGGACTCGACGATACCAGCAATGCGACCGTAGTAGTTTAAACTGTCTCGCTGTCAAAAGCGCGATGCCCAGGAGAAACGCCGTCATGCGAATTATTGCAATTTCCCGACACGAATGTAGCGAGCTCTTGAAACGCCTGTATGTCGGCAGGCTGGGATGTGCGCTGGACAACCAACCACACATCGTACCTGTCTATTTTTCGTACGAGCATGATTCCATCTACATTTTTTCAACTCTCGGCAAGAAGATTGAGTGGATGCGGCAAAATCCCAAGGTTTGTCTGCAGATCGACGAAATAGTAGATCGGTCGGACTGGCTTAGCGTAATCGTGACTGGAACGTACCTGGAGCTGAGTGGGCTGCAACATGCTTCCGAGAAGGAACATGCGCAGGAACGACTGGCGCAGTATTCTGGATGGTGGCGAGTTCCTCTGGCGGAAAGGCGCGAGCAAACCAGCGATTTGTCGATCGAGAGTGTGTTCTTTCGCATCGATATTCAGTCGATGAGCGGACTCCGTGCTATGTATGAAGGCGAGGAAGCCGCTCCGAGATGAAGGTCAGCTTGAACAGTTAGGCCCAACCCGACCATTTAAGCGCGCAGTCTCTCCCGCACAAAGCAAACCCGGCCGGAGCCGGGCTAGTTTGGAAATAACCGTTTCGAGAAATCTGGCGCAGACTCCTTGCGTATCAGTTACGGAGCAATGCGGTCAGTGATGGTGTCATTGTGATAGGAGGAGTGCTCGCGCAGTTGCAGCCATCCGCCACCGGGCTTGAGCGTGTCCGCCACGGCTGTCTTTTCGCCAGTGGCGAAGTCCTGCCATGAGGTGTAGCGAACCAGCGTGAGGTAGGTCCAGGGGCCACCTTCCACATGCTGCATCAGCACGCTTCCCGAAGCGGTGTCGCCCGGACCATTCTGGCCTAGCGACTTTTCCAGTTGCTCGCGATGTCCGGGAGCGGCGCGATAGACGGAAACCACATACACCGAACCTCCGGTTTTTCCCGCAGAGCTGTCGTCGATACCCAGGGCTTTGGCGAACTCAGCCCAGGACGGACCGTTCACAAAACTATCCGTGTGCCAGGCATACAGGTCTCGCACGGCCGGAGTCACCGCGGTACCAGCCGCCTCGACCGTAGTCTTGGTTCCTAGATGCTGGATGACGGCGTAATCCCAGTCCGAGCCGTCCTGATGGCGCAGCACAATGTGATGCGCGGACATGGGCACATTAGGATCGGCCGTTTTCAGATACTCGCCCAGCTCAGCGCCCTTGCCGAGCGCGGCCTTGGCGAAGTGGACGTGGTAGAGATCGGTGCGCGCCGGGGCATTCTGGGCGAACGAAACACAAACAAAGCTGAGCAGAGCAAGCAACAAGGTGCAAGTGCTTTTCAATGTTTCCTCCAAATTTTCGGATTTAAGGGGTCTGGAACCGGGCGATGAACGAGTGACGGGCCTTTGTGGTGGGTCCTAGTGTAACAGAAGAATTATAACAGTCCCCAGGCGCGCGAACGCCCCAAACCGCAGAATCAGGCTCGCCTGCAGGCAAACCCCTTAGTCCCCTGAATTCGCCAAAAGTCACACCAGCTAGTTTCCGACGTGAAGTTCAGCTTCCCCGGCTACGTCCGGAATCACGACGTGGAGGGCGTGCTGAGTCGCGTCATACGAAGTCTGGAGCGGGGCCGCGTTGTTGGAGAGCTTCGCGTTCGCCTGCGCCGACGGCCAGTCGTAAATCACAACCTCCACGGTCTTCCACCAGGGCGCATATGTTCCCTGGCGCGCGCCGAATTTGACGGCCACGGAATTTCCGTCAGCCTGGCAAGTAAACGCCTGGCGCAGGAATTCGCCGTGCTGGTAGCGGAGAGTATGTCCGTCATCCAAGTAGAGCGAACCACTGCACGACTGTCCCGGATAGACACGAAGTTCCAGTGGACCGCTGGGCGTTTCGTCCGTGCTCTGGATGAGCGGCTGCATGGGCAGAATGCTTCCGCCCCGGACGTACACCGGCAGCGTGTCCAGCGCGGGATGAATGAAGGGACGGAACGGGTACGGGGTTCCCGGTCCGTTTTTGGCGATATCGTTGGAAATCTGCACAATGGACGGCTCTGACGGAGGAAGCGGCGCCTTGAGGCCGGTCCAGAAGTCATACCACTTGCCGTTCGGGAACGAGACCACGTAGTTGTCGAGAGTCTCGCCGAAAGGCTGGGGTGCGACCAGCAGGCTCGCTCCCAACAGGAACTCGGTATCGAGATTCCCAAATCCGTCTGACGGTGGCGTGAAAACTTCCGGGAACTCGAGAAAGATGGGACGCACCATGGGGAGCCCGGTACGGGAGGACTCTTCGGCGAGGCTGTAAATGTAAGGCATCAGGCGATACCGGGTCTCGATGTAGCGCCGGCGAATGGCTTCGTGCTCCGGGCCGTGCACCCAGACTTCCTGCATCAGCGATCCCTTGGTGGTGTGGTCGCGAAAGAGCGGATTGAAAGCTCCGATCTCAATCCAGCGGGTGAGCAGGTCCGGTTCCGGAGAACCGTTGAAGCCTCCAATGTCGGCACCCACGAAAGAGATTCCGCTGATGCCGAGATTGAGCAGTTGCTGAGTGGCCAGGCGAACATGGTTCCAGGTGGCGGAATTGTCGCCGGTCCAGGTGAAACCGTAGCGCTGTCCGCCGGCGAAGGTCGCGCGGGTAAGGACAAAGGGACGTTCGTCCGGGCGCAGTTTGAGCAGGCCCTCGTAGGTGGCGCGGGCATTTTCCAGTCCGACGATGTTGTGGATCTCGGCGTGGGTCGCGTTGCGGGTGGCGAAACCCGGCTCTTCGATGCGATGAATGTTGTCGAGAGGCATGGTCTTGCCGGGTCCATCGAAGACCGCGGGCTCGTTCATGTCATTCCAGAATCCAGCCACACCGTCTTTAACGAAGTCCTTATACAGCCCGCCCCACCAGGCGCGGGTCTGGGAGCGGGTGAAGTCAGGAAAGACCGCCGGGCCCGGCCAGACGACGCCGACGTACTCGCTGCCGTCGGCCTTCTTCACAAAGTTGTTGCCCGCCTCTCCGGAATCGTAAGGCGCATAGCCCTGGTTGGCGATGTGAGCGATGTGAAGATCGGTAATCAGGACGAGATGGAAGTTTTGTTTGCGAAGATGCGAGACTAACCCGGGAAAATTAGGGAAGGTTTTCTCATCGACGGTGAAGGGCCGATTCCTGTCCTGGTAGTCGATATCGAGATAGAGCACATCGGACGGAATCTTGTCCGCACGCATGCGGTCGGCGATTTCCCTGATCTGGGATTCCGGCGTATAGCTGTAGCGCGACTGCTGAAAGCCCAGAGACCACATGGGAGGAAGCGGATGGGTCCCGGTGAGATAAGCGTAACCCTCGACCACCTGCTTGGGAGCAGGGCCATAAATCAGGTAGTAGTCGAGCGGCCCGCCTTCGGCGCCGAAGGAGTAGGCGTCGCGCGCCTGCTTGCCGAAATCGAACCAGGTGCGCCAGGTGTTGTCGAGGAACAGCCCGTAGCTGCGGCCCCCGCCGATCGCGAGAACAAACGGGATGCTCTTATAAATAGGATCGATCGATTCCTGGGTGCCGATGTCCGTATTCCAGAGGGTGTACGCCTGGTTTCTGCGGTCGAACGTGCCCGCCTTGTCGCCCAGGCCAAAATAGTGCTCGGGGCCCGGCATGGTCTTGTGGACCGAGAAGCCCCCCAACTGGAATTCGGTGGGACGGCCAACCGCGTCGGCGGAGATGATGTTGCCGGAGAGATCGCGAACCACAAGCCGGAGCGGAGTACGCTCAACCCGCACATCGAGAGCTGCCGTGCGGAAGCCGACAGACGCCGCGTCCTGCGTCGCCTGCACATCGACCGACTTGCTGCGCGCCCGGGGAAGGACTGCCCATGAGGCATCCTCCGGAAACTTGTTCCCCAGGGTGACGCGGACCCGCAGGATATCATCCCGCAGCGCGGTTATGCGCAAACTCGCCGGGCCCGCCTTGACTTCAATGCCGTCGCGTCGTGGCTGGGAGCTGGTCACTGCCTCGAGCATAATCGCGGGCTGTGACGCCACCCGCTTTTGTGCTTGCGCGGAATCTAGTGCAAGCCCCGCACAGAAACAGAAGACTACGAACTTGCAAAATCGGCGCATGATGGCTCTCCCAGCATATTCTGGCGTTCGCACCCCAACTTTAGTGCGCCCTGCCGGCAAAATGAATGACGATTTTCTCATGAGGATTCGCCTCGGACGGGCTTGCCGGAATGGCGAAATTGATTTTGGCGCTGTCAGCATGAATTTTGACCAGTTCGGCACCCTCAACCGATGTCACCTGCGCCGCATTCCACACTCCAATTTCATAGCGTCTGCCTTGGGCCCCGGAAACCTCGAGTGTGAGGCTGTCCCGCGCCGGACTCCAGGACTCGGACAGTACGCGCAAGCCCTGGCTGGCGCTTCCCAGAGGCGGCAACACGGGTGAGATGCTTAGTCCGAAATCGTCCCTGGTGCGAAGGCGCAAAGTGGTGTCTCCGCTCGCGACAGGAAATTGCACCGTGACGTGCTGATCCACATCAGTCTTATTCACCTGGAATGGCACCCTCCTGCCGTTCACCTCCGCGCCGAGAATTTGCGCCCGCAGGCTTAGAGCGGGAGAAAACTCCACGCTACAATCGCCGCTGCCGGTCCGAGTCACAACCAGCGAAATTTCGTTGGCTTTCCTGCCATAAGCCAGGCGCAAAGAGGCCGGGCCCAAGCGCACGTTGTCCAGCGTGAACCAGTTCCAGTCTGCCGGGACGTGGGGCGCCAGCGTGACCCGCTTCGCTCCCGCATCAGTCTGCAGAGCGAAGAGTCCGCGCAGCAGCGGGCTGATGACCATGGCCGCGGACCATATCTGGTGCGGAGAACTGGTGGACAGCGGCTGATAGTAGTCGCCCGACAGTACTTCGGTTACGCGGCCCAGCGATCCATCAAGTGCCAGTTGAGCGTTGGCCATGAGGTTCGAAAAGCCTGGCAGGGCGCGGTGGTAGCGGTATTCGCCAACCGACGCCCATCCCGTGAACAGCGGCCATACTGAGCCGAAGTGGTAGCCGCCGGCGCTGTATCTGGCGGCGTGGGAGGAGATGATCCGCATTCCCCAATCGGCCTGATGCTCGGGGGCGGCGAGTTCAGTGATCATGCTGCCGGCCTTGTCCTGGTCCAGCAAGCCAAACCACATGGGCACCGTGGCCAGCACGCTGGGTTCATCCACCTGCTGGTGCTTTTGATCAAGAGCAAAAGCGAACCGATTCTTTTCGGCCGACCAGAATGTCTTGTTCAGCAGCGCTTGCTGGCGCGAGAAGTCTTCGCCGAGTTTCCTGCTGACATCTTCCTTCCCGGTAAGATGCGCCAGACTGGAGAGTGCACGCAAAGCCTCCGCCCCCAGCGCGCTCTGGTAAAGCTCGGTATGCACCGGCAGCAGAGGGCCGCCTTCCACCCAGCCATGACCGATGCCAAAATTCTGTGGCAGCCCTTGCGCATCGTAAGTAGAAAGCAGGAATTGATACGCCCTCCACAGGCTGTCCCATTTTTGCTGGGCAAAGGCCACGTCGCCGCTTGCCATCACGTAATCGTTCATCGTGATGATGTAGAGCGGCGTCGCATCGGCGGAAGCGTAAGGATAAGGATAGTCTGTGAACCACGGAACGAAATTTGCGCCCTGGGAAATTTCGTGCGGGATCTTGCCATCGGCGCGCTGATATTTGCTCAGAAAATCCAGCGCCGTGCGGGTGGTGCCAAAATCGCCTTCCGCGTCTAGCGCCAACGAAGTCCACAACGCATCGCGGCCGAAAAACCAGGCGAAGCCCGGGCGCTGGCTGCCGCCTGAGGTGCGGTATCCGGCAATCAGCCCCGTACCCAGGTAGGGATTATTCACCAGTCCCTGCAGCACGCTGACCCGGGCCCAGTCGTAAGACTGTTGCAACTGGCGATCAGGTAATTCGACACTCACAGTTTTGTCCAGGTATGCGCGGTAGTAATCCGCCGACGCTTTCAACAACGCAGCGTAGTTGCTTTCGAGGTGACGGTAGGCCGCCTCTGCTTCTGCCTGCCCATGGACCGAGCCCGCAATCACAACAATCTTCGTTTCTTTCGCTTTGCTGACGGCGCCGAGGTGGAACGAACTTTCCTTCGCGCTGGAATAGTTGGTGTCATATTCCTCGTGGATTTCGCTGGCGGTCGGCGAACCTACGAAAGCGGAGAATTTCTTCTGCTCCTCGCCGAAGTAAAAGGCATTCATCATCGGGTCCCAGTGTCCGTAAGTTCCGCCCAGCGCAGCCGGCCATTCCAGTTGGAAATCCCGTTCGAAGGCAACCTGCACGTCCAGCGGACTCGCGGTCTCAACCTGAATGATGATCACAGCTCCGGGCTGGTGTACCGGAACGAAGAACGTTTCCCGCACCGAGAAAGTGTCCCCGGTGTAGAGAATCGTGCTCGCTTCCGGACGCACTGTGAGGGTGCGCGCCAGCGCCTCCGCCGGAATCACGCGGCCATCCACCAGGAATCGGAGGTGGAAGTCGCGCAGAATTTTCAGAGGATAAACCCAGGCCTCAAAGTCTCCCGCTTCGTTTCCCAGCAGCCCGGCCTGTTCGCCCACGGACGAAAGAAATTCCCAGGGGCGATCCGGGCGTGAGAGTTCTAGCGGACGCGAAGGTTCGACCGCATTGACCGGAAGCGACAGCCCCACTAACAGGACGGCAGCCACCATCAACCAGGAGTACATTTCACGGGGCCAGCAGAGCGTTGCGCGTATCATATGTAAAAGCGGACGAGCGCCGTCGCATGCAGTTCGATGCGATGAATTTGCGTCCGGGCCTGAACTTGCAAAGTAGCGATGCACTGAATAGAGTAGGGGCGAATTCTAGCACGACCCAACTCCGGGAAGGTACCGCCCTTTTGTCCTCTTCGCGCCGTACGTTTCTCCAGTCCCTGAGCCAGTCCGCGCTCGTGTTGTCCCTCGATAGTGTTCTGGCGCTGGCCCGTCCGCTGCGGCCTGGCGCGTTTTTCCAGGCAACCGCAGAGCCCGCAAAACCGGGCACTGGCCTGGGCCTGAGTTTCATAAATGTCGCCCGCGACGCCGGGCTCAACGCGAAAACCATCTACGGCGGCGAGCACAAGAACAAATATCTTCTGGAGACCACTGGGTGCGGCGTTGCCTTTTACGATTACGACAACGACGGCTGGCTGGATATTTTCCTGGTCAACGGCTGGCGGCTCGAAGGCTTCCCATCCGGACAGGAGCCCACCTCTCATCTGTTCAAAAACAATCGCGACGGCACTTTCACCGACGTGACCGCGAAAGCCGGCGTGGCGCACTCCGGATGGGGACAGGGCGTATGCATCGGCGACTATGACAACGACGGTTTCGAGGACCTCTTTGTCACTTATTTCGGCAAGAACGTTCTCTATCACAACAACGGGGATGGCACGTTTTCCGATGTGAGCGAAAAGGCAGGCGTCGCGGGGAACGGCAAGCGCTGGAATACCGGTTGCGCTTTTGTGGACTACGACCGCGACGGCAAACTCGATCTGTTCGTCGCCAACTACATTGATCTCGATCTGGCGACGGCTCCGGTCCCGGAGTCTGGCCCATGTCTCTACAAGAGCGTGATGGTGGCTTGCGGGCCGCCCGGCCTCAAGGGCGGAAAAAATATCCTTTATCACAACCATGGAAACGGCACCTTCACGGACGTCTCCGAGGCCTCCGGGATTCTGCAAGCCAACGGGACCTTCGGCCTGGGAGTCTTGACCGCCGATTTCGACAACGACGGCTGGCCCGACATCTACGTGGCCAACGATTCCACCGCCAGCGCTCTCTACCAGAACAAAAAGAATGGGAAGTTTGTGGACATCGCCATGGAAGCCGGTTGCGCGCTGAGTCCCGACGGCAAGCCGCAGGCCGGCATGGGAGTGTCGGCGGCCGACTACGATATGGACGGCAATCTCGACATCGTAAAAACAAACTTCGCCGGCGATACCCCGTCGCTTTACCACAATCTCGGCGACGGCAATTTTGAAGACGCCACATTTGCTGCCGGCCTGGGTGCACACACCCAGTATCTGGGCTGGGGCTGCGGATTTTTTGACATGGATAACGACGGCTGGCCCGACATCCTGATCTGCAATGGCCACGTCTATCCCGAAGTCGAGCAACTCAAAACCGAAGCCGGCTATCCGCAACGCAAGCTGCTCTATCGCAACCTGCGGAATGGCCGCTTTGAGGATGTCTCCATGCAGGCTGGCCCGGGAATCTCGGTGCCAGTCGCGTCGCGGGGATGCGCCTTCGGAGACTTCGACAACGACGGCGACCTCGATCTCGTGGTAAATACGGTAAACGATTATCCGCAACTGCTGCGCTGCGATCTCGCTCCCGGCAACAACTGGATCAAGGTGCGGACCATCGGCACCAAATCAAACCGCACCGGCATCGGCGCCCGCCTGCGCTGCGTGAGCCAGGCTCCGGGCGATACCAGGCCGCATTCTCAAATCGACGAAGTCCGCAGCGGCGGCGGCTACTTCTCGCAGAACGATTTGCGAATCCACTTTGGCGTGGGGAAGGCCGAAAAGATCCAACTGCTCGAAATCCGCTGGCCCAGCGGTCAGATGGACACTCTGAAGGACGTCAAAGTCAATCAACTGATTTTTGTGAGGGAAGGCGAAGGGATTGTGCGCAGCATGCAATTCCCTGCCCCGGCGGCCAAACCAAAGTAGGGTGCCATCCTGAGTGCCGCGAGGGATCTGGCGTGCAGCGGATACGCGGTTTTCCCGGCAGTATCGCCGGGCACGCCAGATCCTTTGGGACTGAAGTCCCTCAGGATGACGCCGCACCGGGGACCTGCTCGTGACTGAATTGTCCTGGCGACGCGCGCCCAAACTCTGTACAAACATGGAAGCCTCATGAATCTACGATCCGCGACCCCGATCTCGCTGTTCTTGATGCTGTGGATTCCAACGGTGGTGGCGCAGTCCGCGTCACCCTCAGCCCAGACGGCGAATGCCCTGCAGCAGCTCTCCGCAGATTTTTGGCAATGGCGGACCTTGGAGCAACCCTTCTCGTTTGACGATATCCCCCGGCTTGATCGCCCCGGCGGATGGGCCGCAGACTGGTCGGCTTCCACCATCGCAAAACGCCGCGATGAATTGGCCGCTTTCGAAAATCGCTGGAAGGAATTGGGGAGAGATGTCCGTGATCGCTCGCGCCATGACACTGTGGACTACCTGCTGGTCGGTTCAGCCATTGCGCGCGCCCGCTGGGAGCTGGACTATGTGCGCGGGTGGCAGCGCAATCCCTGGTTTTATCTTGATCAGACGTTGGCTTCCCTGTTCGTCAGTCTGACCCAGCCGCCGCCTTTCGACCAAGCCCGCAGCGCGGAAATCGTTGGCCGCGTTCTGGCGATTCCGCGGATCATTGCCGACGGAAAAGCCAACCTCAAAGATCCAGCGGGCCCGCTGGCCGAGTTATCCATTCATCAACTGCAGGACATTGGCCCCCGCCTGGAGGAGATGGCACGCGAGCTGAAACCTTATCTCACGAAAGAAAGCGCCACCGAGATTGATCCCGCAGTCCAGGTTGCGGTACAGGCTCTGGTGGGTTATCGTGGCTGGCTCCGGCAGCGGCTGCCTGGCATGTCGAACAATGTGGCCGTCGGACGCGAAAACTACGTTTTCTTTCTGAAGGATGTGGCGCTGGTTCCATACACGCCCGAGCAGCTGATCGCCAAGGGGCGCCAGGAATGGGAACGAGCAGTCGCTTTCGAAGCGTACGAGAAGAACCGCAACTCGAAGCTTCCGCAATCAGCTTTGGCCAAGGATCAGGCGACTCAGATTGCTCGGGAAAAAAGACAGGAACAGGAGATCCGCGATTTTCTCGAGCAGAAAAACATCCTCACCGTCCCCGCCTGGGTACAACACTATCGCAATCTTCCCTATCCCGCCTACCTGGCGCCGCTCGCCGCTTTCGGAGTGGCCGACGATCTCACCGGCCCCACGCGGCTGAAGGACAACGCCACCAGCTACATCAAGACGCCTTCGCCCGATCGCGGATACTTCGATCTCTCCACCGCCCGCGATCCGCGATGCATCATCGTGCATGAAGGCCTGCCCGGACACTACTTCCAAAAAGTAATGTCGTGGACCAACGAAGACCCGATCCGGCGTCACTATTACGACTCCGGCGCCAACGAAGGCATAGGTTTCTACGCGGAAGAAATGATGCTTCAGGCCGGATTGTTTGATGACAGCCCCCGTACCCGCGAGATCATTTACAACTTCATGCGCTTTCGCGCCCTGCGAGTCGAGGTGGATGTAAAGCTGTCCACGGGAGAGTTCACCATCGAGCAGGCCGCCGACTACTTCATGAAAACCGTTCCGCTCGACCGCGACACGGCCATGGAGGACGCGACGTTTTACGCGTCCGTACCGGGCGTGGGTATTTCATATCAAACCGGCAAGCTGCAGATCATGAAACTCCTGGCGGAAGCTCGCCTGGCCCAGGGCGACAAATTCAATCTGCGCGAGTTCCACGACTTTGTCTGGGAAAACGGCAATGTGCCGATCGCCTTGCTGCGCTACGAATACCTGGGCAAAACTGACGAGATTGAAGCGTTGCAGCACTGAACTGTCACCCTGAGCGGAGTAACTGCTTCGCTTCGCGAAGCAGTTACGCGGTCGAAGGGCCCCTATAGCAAGTCAGCCTGGGTATTCAGCCTGGGTACAAGATACTTCTTCCGCCGCATGAGACGAGCACGCGGAGCACACGTACCCGGATCCACTAGGGGCCCTTCGACTCCCCGGGACCGTCCGCAAGCGGACGATCCCGACTCGCTCAGGGTGACACTGCTCGTTTGTGACTAGAAGTTTTCCACCATCCAGACATTGGCATTGCCGCTGGCTTGCCACATCGCCAGATAGCGTCCATCCGGCGAAGGAATCGCCCAACCCACCGCCATCTTGGTCTGCTCCCACACCGGTCGCGCCCGGCCTTGCAAATCCATATTCAACAGGGCGTAGGTGCCAGCGGTCGTGGAAGCGCTGACCCAGATGCTTTTTCCGTCCGCCGCCCAGTCAAGGGCGTTGACGGAAGACCATTCCTTCAAATTAACCAGTCGCTCTTTGCCGTCTTTCAGAGTCAGTAGACGGATGACTGGCGGGGCCACGATGTCGAGCTTGCTAGCTTTGGCAATGGCCAAGGTTGAGCCATCGGGCGAAAGGCTCCAGTTATAAGCGTAGGGTAGGTCGTCATCGATGTGTGCAACCTCTCGCCCCGTACCGAGCATTGGGTCGAAGCTCATGAACGTCAGGCGCCTGTCTCCGGAAACACTATAAAGGCAAAGAGTGGAAGGCTGGCGTGCGCACTGTTCGTTGGTGAGGCCACGCACTTCCATCACCAACTGGGGCGGACCGCCGGTAACGGGAATCCGCATCATGCGAACCCCGTTCGTCGAATCGAAGGCCTGCCGATATTGCAGATATACTAACTGCTTTCCGTCGGGCGTCAGGCGCGGCAGCATCGATTGCTCACTGCCGCCCACCAGCAACTCTGGCGTGGTTTGATCCGGCGCCTGCCTGAAGATGTGGAATGATCCGTCGCGGTCCGATCCGAAAAGCACTTGCTTGCTGTCAGGCGTCCATGTCCAGGGGAAGTCCTGCCGCTCGTCCAGAGTGAGCCGGTGCGGCGTGCTCAGCCTGGTGCCATTCGCTTCCAGCCTGGCGACATAAACGTCCGGCTGCCAGCCCTGTTTCACATAGGCCAGCCGATTTCCGTTCGCGGTGCAACTCAGGTATTGGATGGCCCCGGCACTGGCGGTAATCCGCGTCGGTGGACCCAGGGGCGTTCCTGTGCGCAGATCGACTTTCAACGACCATAGATTGGAATCGTTCTGACTGGGCGGCGCTTCGCTCAATACATACACCAGGCGATCTCCAGTCCATGCCAAAGCCTCACCCATCCGCGCCGGCGACGATGCCATCGCCTCACCCAACAGTGCCTGCAACGAAACCACTAATCGTTGCTTGCTGGCCAAATCGAGGATTTCAATCTGGGGCTGCACTCCATAGGTTCCCGGTCGATACACACCGCGGAGAAACGCGATCCGCTTTCCATCCTGGGACCAGACTGGGGAACGGAATAGATCGCCGATCTCGCCTGCGAGCTTTCGGGGTTGTTCTCCGTCCGCTCTCATCAGCCAGAGTTCCTGACTTTGGGGGGTTCCTTTCAGAAATGCGATCTGCGTGCCATCTGGCGAGACCGTCGCTTCGCGACCCTGGTCGGCGAGTTTGCGCGGGTTCCCTCCCAGGGCGGAGATCTGCCACAAACCAGGCTCCTGGGCCAGTCCTGCAACCGAAGTGGCCAGAATGTGAGATCCATCGGGAAACCAGCTGAGAGGCTTCGCTTTGAAGCCTTCGGGTAAAGCTAAGGGATGAGTTTCACCGGTATCGACCTGGCGCAAGTAAGATCCGGTTTGGTCGGCATATGCCAGGTACTTGCCATCGCAGGAAAGGGCGGCGCTGCTGATCGGATATTCGCTGGGGTTGGCGGTCAGGCGGCGCTCCACGATGGGCGGGGATGCAACTGAAGGGAGTGATCCGCGCCTGCCCAGAAACAATCCCCCACCGAGCCCTGCCAGCAGCAGGACGACCGCCGCCGAGAGGACCCACCACCTGGGGGCGGGCCGCAACGGATGACCCGGAATCGCAGCCGCGACTGCCGGCGGCGTACCGTTGACCGGCGCCAGAAAACGGTATCCCCGCCGCGCAACGGTCTCAACATAACGCGGGTTCTCGGCGCTGTCTCCCAGGGCGTCCCGAAGCCTTCGGACGGCGGCGTTGAGACTGTGATCGAAATCGACAAAGGTGTCGGCTGGCCACAAGCGGGTCCGCAGCTCTTCCCGCGAGACCACCTCGCCGGGCTGTTCCAGCAACAGGGTAAGAATCTGTAAGGGCTGTTCCTGCAGCTTTATTCTCGAGCCGTTGCGCCGCAGTTCTCCCGCCCGCAGATCGACTTCGAAGACTCCGAACTGGATCATCCGCGTCCCGTTGCTGCTCATTACGGTCACTTGCCTTCTCCGAGCCTACGAAGTTTTAGTCGAAGTGTCCATTTCTATTCGCGTCACCCACGCTCCTAAGCATTTGACGCGCAAGCGCTTAACAGGTTACCGACAAATAGGTTGCATGTGACTGGCAAAGCCTTGAGGCACCCTCCGCAGGCCCCGAAGATCGGCGCTGCTGAGGTGGCTGCCGGTGCTTCAATTTTCGAAAGCATACCTGCTGTTAGGTACGTTCCTGCTGGGGGTTACGTTCCCCGCTTGGCCGGAAGCCTATCCAGACGGACGACCACAGGTGGTTGTATCTGTCTATAACGACGCTGGAGTCCCAGCGACGATCTTGGCCGAAGCGGAACGGAGAGCTGCGCGAATTTTTATCGAGGCCGGAGTAGATGTCGTCTGGCAGAACTGTTCAAGCTCCCGAACCCACGTAGGCCCGGACGCCCTCGTCCGGGCGGGCGAGCGAAGCTCGCCAGGGGTTTGGGATATGGACCAGCCCAACCTTGCCGGGCTCCGCCCGGCCGGGGTGGAGGCACCCGCCCCTACGCGGCCCGAGTTGGACTGTGCCACCTTCGAGTGGCCAATCCGCCTTGCGGTGCGAATCGTATCTCGGCCTGTGCGCGCAGCCAGCGAAGTCTTCGGAGTGGCCTTCCTGTCCGCCGAAGGCACGGGCTGCTATAGCGATATTTTTTATGAGCGGGCGACGGAATTGCACGCCGACTGGCACGTACGACTCCCCGACATTCTCGGCAGCGTGATGGCACACGAACTGGGCCATCTTCTCCTGGGATCAAATTCGCATTCTCCCACGGGAATCATGCAGCCGCGTTGGCAGGGCGAGGAACTGCATCGCCTGCAGCGAGGGGGCCTCTGGTTCACGAATGAGCAGGCCAACCACATGCGGGCGAAACTGAGCACAGGCGGCCCAGCCCGGGCGCTGGCCGCGCGCTCAAGTTACTGAGTCCCAACGAAGTGTTCTTTGCGTCCTTTGCGGAGTTTACTTGGCGTCCTTTGTGTTTAAAAGCTCTTGCTGCAAAGTTCACGCAAAGAACGCAAAGGAACCCAAGAGCCCACGTCAGCTAGCCATGGCAGGCGGCTTCACGGCTGCGCCCGACCCCTCGGTCAAGGTGTGAATCGCGTCAACGGAGATGTTCTCGAAGCGTTCGGTAAGGCCGCTCGGCCAGCGAATCTGGATCCAATCTATTTTTGTGGCGGCTCCCAGCCCGAAGTGAGTACGCATGTCGCTATTCGAGTCGTAGCTTGAACCGCTGCGGACTTCATCAACCAATACTCTCTCTCCTACTTTCACGGTGACTCGCGCACCGATTCCGTCGCGGTTGGATTTCGTGCCCGCGGCTCTGATTCCAATCCAGTGATTGGGCGAGCGCACCTGGTTCACCAGGAGACTTGGAGTTGCGTTCATGTTGCTGATTACCGCCGAAATGCGGCCGTCGTTCCACAGATCGCCGATGGCCAACCCGCGCCCGGCGTGAACCGCGGTGATGCCCGCTCCAGCCTGGGCCGAGATGTCAGTGAACGTCTTGTTGCCGTTGTTGTGATACAGGATGCGCGGCTCTTCATAACTGCTGCCCAGGTTCTGCTTATCGACTTCGGGGTAGACGTGCCCGTTCACCAGCAGCAGATCGGGCCAGCTGTCGTTGTCAAAATCCAGAAACATCGTTCCCCAGCCCAGATAGCGGGTGTAGAGACCGAGGCCGGCGGCGAAGGTCACATCGTCGAAGGTGCCGTTGCCGTTGTTGCGATAGAGGGTCGAAGTATCGTCGGAAAAATTGGTTTTGAAAATGTCCAGCCGCCCGTCGCCATCGTAATCGGCAATGGTGGAGCCCATCCCGGCCTGCTCGCGGCCGTCCTCGTTGTAGGCGGCGCCGGCCACCACGGCAACGTCGCCGAAGGTTCCATCGCGATTGTTGTGGTAGAGGATGCTGGGCGTGCTGTCACAGGCCACGTAAATGTCGGGCCAGCCATCGTCGTCGAAGTCGAAAGTCGAGACGCTGAAAGCATAGTGGCCGCTGGTCTGATCGATTTTCGCTTTCGCGGTGACGTCCTCAAACTTGCCGTTGCCCTCATTGTGGTAAAGAATATTTTTGGCGCCAGGCAAGCCGCGCGGCCCGCACATCACCGGCGTGCCCTTCCACACGCACGACGCTCTCTCTCCAGGTGCCGGAGCCGTGGACAGGTCGAAGTCCACATAGTTCGCGACCATCAGGTCGAGCCGCCCGTCGCGATCGTAGTCGACGAAAGCGCATCCCGTGCCCCAGGCTTTCCCGCTTCCGGCAACGCCGGCCTTCTCCGCCACTTCCGCGAACACTCCACTCTGATTGTGATAGAGCCGGTTCTTTCCGTAGTAGGTGACGTAGAGGTCTTCCCATCCGTCGTTATCGTAATCGCCCACGCAGACGCCCTGACCCCAGCCGTTCGCGGTCAGCCCGGCTTTGGCGGTCACGTCGGTGAAGATTCCGTCGTGCTGGTTGCGATACAGGTGATTGGTCGGCGCCGTTCCGGCCGGAAATCCTTCGAGGGTGGTGCCGTTCACCAGGAAAATGTCCAGCCAGCCATCGTTGTCATAATCGAAAATGGCAACGCCGGTGCCGGTGGTCTCGATGATGTATTTCTTTGTGTCTTTCCCGCCGAAAACCTGGGTCATGGTCAGGCCGGATTTTTCTGCCGTATCAACGAAATTGGCTATGGGCGGTTTTTTCCCGGTTTCGGCGACAGAAGGTGTGACAAAGACGAGGAGGGCCGCCAGTCGTGCAGCGGCTGGAAGCATACGAGACTGCGGCGAAAAAACTGAGGTCATAGCCCAGCCTGAATACTAGGGCGCAGAATTGAGAGGGTCAAGCGGGACGCAGGGACGCCGCTCCCAATTCTTAGAAGACCTGGGCTGGCGACCCAGCCCTTTTTCAGGGATGCTGCTCTTTGGCCATGCCAGCCAGCTCACGGACTATTTCCTGAAGCCGCGTCCGGCGCTCCTTGTTGGCGCGGGAAGCCATCGGAGCCGGGTCTTCCTGGGCGGCGTAACGGTCGTTCATGTCTCGGATGTTAGCGATCTCACTTCGCAGAGCTACAACGTTTCTCAGCACATCGGCGGTGTACATACTTACTAGAATACGCTAATGACGCCTTTCGCGCCGGAACCGATGGAACAATGCCAATTCTGACCCTCGCATCCAGCGCAGGGGCCCCCGCCGGGGCATGGTAGTATTTCGTATCAGCCTTCGACTTAGCTCATTTGAGCATGCGGAACCACAAGAGCATCCAGGGCGCTCGAGGTTTGGTTCTGCGATGGTTCCGCTTGGGGGCATGCCCGGTCGCGCTCGCAGTTTCCGTCCCCGCCAGAGACCCGCCCACTTCCCGACAGACGGACTCACTCTATCGCCAGGGACTGGCGGTTGTGTACTGGGCTAGTTCGGGCCTTTTGACCCAACGCCAAGGCCCTGGCACGACAATGATTGCGAGTACGGCCATGGTAGTATTAAATCTGTTTGGTCATGGGTGTTCATCTCCGAACGAACATTTCGACCCTGTTCGCGAGAATTGCTTTACTCGCCCTTCTTGTAGGTCCACTTCTCGTTGGTCGAATCTCCACAGCGCAGTCCGCGGCAGAGCAGGAGCAAACCCAGGCAAACGCTCTTTACTCCCAGGGCATGTTGGCTCTAAACAATCGTGATTTGGCGGGTGCGCGTTCCGCCTTTGAGAAACTTGCGCGCATAGCCCCGCGTAGCCCCGAAGTCCACAATTCGTTGGGATGGGTACTCCTCCAGCAGGGCGAGATTGATTCCGCCGTGGCGGAATTCCATGCAGCCCTCAAACTCAGGCCCGATTTTGTCAAAGCGCGAGTAAGCCTGGTCAACGCGCTTTCTCAAAGAAGGGATTTTGCGGAAGCCGAATCAGAGGCCCACGAAGCGGTTCGCCTGGCTCCCAAAGATTCTGAGGCGCACCATGCCCTGGGTCGAGTTCTAAGCTTCCGCGGCGATTTGACAGGCGCAATCTCCGAACTGCAAGCCAGTGTCGCGCTGGAGCCCGGGCGCGCGGACTTGCACGACGATCTGGGATCACTCCTCGAGCAGGCCGCCAGAAGCGAAGACGCTGCGGCCCAATTCTCCGAAGCTCTACGAGTGGAACCCGGTTTCCCGTCCGCAGAGCTTCACCTCGGCGTCAAGCGCTGGCAGCAACAATCATTGTCGGAGGCACATGATCTTCTCGCTGAGGCTGTGAAGGCATTTCCAGAGAATGCGCAGGCTCACTATTATTTTGCCCGTGTTCTAGAGGACCAGAAAGCGCCTGGGCCGGCGCTCGAGCAGCTAAGGAAGGCGACCAGCCTGCGGCCGGACTTCGCGGAAGCGCAGGAGCGTATGGGACTCCTCTTGCAGCGCAACGGCGACGGCCATGGGGCAGTTTCTGCGTTTCGCAAGGTTGTCCACCTTCGGCCGCAAGATCCCAACGCGCACAACAATCTAGGCCTCGCGATGATCCAGGCGGGAGATGCCGTCAGTTCAATTCCAGAGTTCGAATCGGCCATCCGCATGCGGCCCGACAATCCGGGCTATGTCCAGAACCTCGGAACGGCTTATCTGCAGAAAGCGGACTTTGACGCGGCCGTCGCGCAATTTCAGGCCGCCTTGAAAATCGCGCCCGAAGATGCGACTGTGCACTACGATCTCGGGCTCGCTTTCAAGCTGAAAGATCGCCTGGATGACGGGCTTAGGGAGTTCCGAAAGGCCGCTGAGCTTGCCCCGAACCAGCCTGATGTCCACTACACGCTCGGCGTTACCCTCTGGCAGAAAGGCAGCTTTGACGAGGCGGAAAACGAACTGCGCGCCGCGATCAAAGCCAAACCCGACTATGCGGAGGCGTATTACACCTTGGGAACCGTTCTGAAACAAAAAGGAAAGCTCGACGATGCTGCCGCAAGCCTGCGGCAGGCAATCTCGCTTGACCCAGGCTTGGTCGGAGCACATACCACCCTGGCCGCAGTCCTGCGCCAAAGCGGTGATACTGCCGCTGCCGACGCGGAGAACCGCCGGGCACAGGAACTCTTCAAACACTCCTACAGCCTGCAGGAGGCCACCCTCAACACCAACTCAGGAAAGACGCTCCTTGAGGCCGGAGATCTTGATGGAGCGATCTCGCAATTTCGCGCGGCGATAACTCTTGCCCCCGACTATGCTCCCGCCCACCAGCGCCTGGCAGAAGCACTCGAGCGCAAGGGAGAGAAAGCATCAGCGCAAGAGGAGTTTCGCAAAGCCGCTGAGTTGACCCGCACTAGTCCGGAGCATTAGTAGAGACGCTCTGCGAGGAGTTGATGGGCCACACATCGCAGTACCCCAACCTTATCTCTGCATCTCTGCGTAGGAATGTCGGATCTACTCACCCTGCGTGGGCAAAGTGGAGGTCGCGGCGGCAGAAAGTTCGTAAACAGCCCGACGGCTAGTTCGACAACGCCGCTTTTGTGGCTTGAATCTTTGCTTTTGCCTCTGCCGCTGCCCTACTTTCTGGGACGAGCTCCAATTCAAGTCCGATTTCCGAGAGCGCCTCGGCGAATTCTTTCCTTTCAAGCCTGATCAGAGCCATAGCCAGATGAATCTGCGGCATCTTTGGATCGGAGCGCGCGGCCTGCTGATAGGCCACGAGAGCCTGATCGTATTTTTTCTGCGCGGCGTACTCCATGCCCAACCCCTGGTACAGGCGGCCGGAATCAGGATTGAGCTTGATAATTTGTCGAGAAGACCAATCGGAGAGCTTGATCCAGGCGTTGCAGAGTTGGTACGAGTATTCCGGCTCCTGCGGAGCTAACTGCACGAGCTTCCGGAATTCCTGGACGGCGGCGATCCAGTTCCCTGAGGCCTCGTATGCCCGTCCCAGCTCAAAATGGGCCTTGGGCTGGTCCGGCAACAAAGCGGCGGCCCGTTTCAGCTCACGGACGGCCTCGGTATTTCTTCTCAGCGCGAGCAGGCTAGTACCGAGGAGCAAGCGGGAGGAGCCATTGTTCGGCTGAAGGGCAAGCGCTTGGCGAAATCGTGTGACAGCCTCAGCGTGATTCCCACGCAACAGAGCGATGACCCCGAGATTGTGATAGATGAGCGGGTGTCTGGCTCCCTGCCGCAGGGCAACAGAAAAATCCTCTTCCGCCGAAACAAGATCGCCTGACTTCAGTGCCTGAACGCCTGCGGCAACTTTTGTTTCGAGCGCAGGTGGGAGGTCCCCCTGAGCTATGACTGCTACGCCGGTCCAAAAGAATAGGGAGGAAATGATTGCAAAGCGCAGCGTCTGACGGAGAAGTGCGGCGCCGCCCCAAGGCCGTGCCCAAAAGCCGGGCTCATGGGTTGTCGGCGCAGACTCGCGTCGGAGGTCGGTTGATCCGGTCCGCATCATGCCGAGTCGTCCATCCAGCAAACATTCGCGAACACAGTATAGGGCCGCAAAGTGAGCTTTTCCCAAAATTGTTGAGAGCGAACGTATAATCAGGCTTGCAATTTTGATCGTTCCTCGAGTCCGAGGGCGGCTCTCATTGGCGGCGCCATCATGGTTGCACACGCCCAGGAGATTTGCGGCCCTACAATTCAGATGATGAAACGGATAATTGTGAGTATCACCTCGTTCCTTGTTCACTGGCCTCTGTCGACCGTCTCTTTGGTCGTGCTCTGTTTGATTGGGCGTCCGTCACAACTAACAGCTCAGGTTCTTGGGGCAGTGCCCCCTCTCCCTCCAATTACCGTCTCCCGGGCCGTAGACGGCCTGATCGCAAAGATCGGCGATGAGAGTCTGCATGTTTCGGTTTGCAGCGACTATGTAATCCACGTCGTGGCGAGCCCGAAGTCGCTCGCCTCCACCAGACGCGACCAGCCCTGGATGCTTGATCCCGGGCAATCCTGCCCCGGAGCGAAATTCCAGTTCGCGGAAACCGCTGATACAGCGACGTTGACGACAGCAACCGTGAAAGTCGAGTTCTCGCTCACAAGGGGAAATTTGAAATACAGCAAAGTTGGAGCCGAGAGTCTGCTGCGGGAGAGCGATGCCGTGCCGCGCACCTATGAGCCTACTCAGGTAAACGGTGAAACAACCTACCATATTACCGACCGCTTTTCGCCAGATGCGACAGAAGCATTTTATGGTTTGGGCCAGCACCAGAGTGGAATGTTCAACTACCGCGGCAGCACCGTCGAACTTGGGCAGAACAACACCGATGTCGCGATCCCGCTTCTCGTTTCGAGCAAGGGCTATGCGCTGCTGTGGAATACCGCTTCGTTTACCTATGCGGATAACAGGTTTCCATTAGACTTCCACTTCACCTCGTTGGCTGGCGATACGGTTGACTACTATATGATTTATGGGCCCGAGATGGACCAGATCATCCACGAGTATCGCAGCCTGACCGGCCATACGCCCATGCTTCCAAAATGGGCCTACGGTTTCTTCCAATCGAAGGACCGCTATGTCTCCCAGGACGAGATTCTTGAAGTTGCTCATCGCTATCGCCAGGAACACATCCCTCTGGATGCGATCGTGCAGGATTGGTTTTGGTGGAAGACCGAAGGTGATCCTATCTTCAATTCCAATTTTCCCGATGTTCCTGGTGAACTCACGACTCTGCATAACGAACACGTTCATGCCATGATTTCAGTGTGGGGCTTGTTCGATGTAAAGTCCCAAACTTTTCAGAAACTTTCTGCGCAACACTTGGACGTGCCGAACGCACACGTCTACGACGCTACCAGTGCGAAGGCACGCGAAGTGTATTGGGAGGATCTAGCCGGTAAGCTCTTCGCCCAGGGATGGGATGCCTTTTGGTTGGATAGCGCAGAACCCGAAGAATACTGGCCGCACTGGGGAGACGCTATTCTGCGAGATAAACAACTCGCAATTGGCAGCGGCGCCCGCTATACCAACATCTACCCGCTGATGCACACGAACGGAATCCAGGAGCATTGGAAGGCAACGACAGATCAGAAACGAGTCTTTCTGCTGACGCGGTCCGCTTTTCTGGGCCAGCAACGCGTAGGAGCGACGGTCTGGTCGGGAGACGTATATAGCACGTATTGGGGACTGAGTCACCAGGTGGCAGCGGGTCTGAACTTCGCGCTTTCTGGATACCCCTATTGGACAACCGACATCGGCGGGTACTGGCAACCATACGATCGCCCTCCAAATGACCCGGTATACCAGGAGCTCTATACACGCTGGTTTGAGTTCGGAGTTTTCTGTCCAATTTTCCGTACCCATGGTCACCGTGCCCACAATGAGATGTGGACTTACGATAAGGTTGAGCCAATCCTTCTTAACTACGACAAACTCCGCTATCGCTTGATGCCCTACATCTACTCGCTGGCCTGGCGGGTGACAAATGAGGATTACACCATACAAAGGCCGCTGGTCATGGACTGGCGTACTGACCCGAAAATCCTGAACATAGGTGATCAGTTCATGTTCGGACCCTCCATCTTAGTCAGCCCAGTGATGAAACCGGATGCGACGCATCGCACCGTCTACCTGCCGGATGTCCCGCTGTGGTACGACTTTTGGTCCGGGGCATCGGTAAAGGGAGGGCAGGAAATTGAGGTGGAAGCTCCCTTGGATCGCATTCCTCTCTTCGTTAGGGCAGGGTCTATTATTCCGCTCGGACCTGAGATCGAGTACGCAGACCAGAAGCCTGCTGGTCCCATTGAGCTGCGCATTTTCCGCGGAGCTGACGGAGAATTCGACCTGTACGAAGATGAGGCCGATACTTACAACTACGAGAAGGGAGCATACGCCATCATTCCGTTGCGCTGGTCAGAGACAGACAAGACGCTGATGATCGGAGACCGTGAGGGCCAGTACCCTGGGATGCCCAAGGAGGTCGAATTGAACATTGTCTGGGTATCGCCGGGCCACGGTCTAGGAGAAACTGCCGAGGCCAAGCCCGACAGGGTGGTTAATTACGCGGGAAAAGCAGTGTCAGTGCAAGCACCCTGATGAATCTGAAACACCTTGTCGCTTGGCGCTGTATTACGGGAGGGTTGCTCCTGGCTAATGTTGGGTGAATACTGGATGATCCGGCATGGAGAAAGTTCCGCGAACCTATCGAGCTATAATCCATGATGACAAAAGAGGAGTTCGGCGCGACGTTTTTTCAAGACCCTTGGGAATTCTGAACTGTGGCCAAGCTTCTCAATTCGCGCGTCGTTCGGGGTTGCTTGCTCTTGCTTCTAATGACGGGTTGCCTCAGTGCTTTGGGGCAAGGGTCAGCTGTGACTGAATCTACCCGAGCATTCTATCGGGGTGACTACGCCAAGGCATCGGAACTGGCGATCGCTCATTTGCGGAGATTCCCCAACGATGTACCTGTCCGCGTAATCCTGGCGCGTGCTGAATTTGCCCAGAATAAGTTCGACCAGGCCTTAGAGGACTTGCAAAAAGCTTTGGCAGCAGATCCGAAAAACATCGACGCTCTCTTTTATTTGTCACTTGTGGCGAAGGAGGGATCACAGAGGGAAAATGAGAGGCTTTATTCGCTCGCTCCGAATTCCGATCGCGTGTATCAGCTTTTGGGCGAAGCGGCTCTTGCAGCCGAAAATCAGATTGTAGCGGAAGAAGAATTCCAGAAGGCTCTGAAAATCAATCCCCACGCGATCGAAGTATTGAGTGAATTGGCCCAACTAAAGCGGTCCCAGTGGAAATTTGACGAAGCGATCAATTACTACACGCAGGCGGAACAAGCTAGCCCTTTAACCTATGAAATCGCGTACGGATTGGGGGCCTCCTACGCCTCCAAGCGGGAATACTCCCAAGCGATCGCGTGGCTGCAAAAGGCTGTAGTCCTGTCTCCCGATTCCGCCGATGGCCACTTTGCCCTCGGTAACGCGCTGGTTCAGAGTGGCCAGTTCGAAGCAGCCATCCCAGAATTGAAAGCCTCACGGCAGCTTGATCCACGGATGAAGCAAGCCTATGTTCTGCTTGGCCGTGCGTACTCTAAACTCGGTCGTCCCGAAGAAGCGAGGCTCGCCTTCCAGAAAGTCGACGAACTAAGCCGCGCGGAGGAGCAAGCAGGACCGAAATCGGACGATGCTCCTACCAAGAAGCCATAACTCTTCGATCACTTACATTCATCATCTCTGTTGGCTTAGGTTGAATATCTACCTATGATTCGGACCACCGAAGTCCGTATCTATCAGAGCGCTCACTACTTGGTTTCGTCGACGGTAAAATGCAAAGAAATTCCTATAACGATTGAACTCCCGCCAACAGGCCAGCCCAAGGACCGGGCACGGCTAATTCGCGGCATGAGCAATTGAGCAGGTAGTGCCGCCAGGGTTTCCGGGTGTGGCCCCTATTTTTGATAGTAGTTCATTAACATTATTGACAAGACGCCAGAAGATATGTCTTGACAAACTTTTACGGAGTTGACTATACAGGGGGCGGTCAGTGGCTTTTAAGGGGGTTTGTCCAGACCTTTGTGTAGCCTAAGGCACGGTCCCTCTGGGCCATTTGAAGATTCAGCGTGGCTGAGAGCCAATTCTTAAGGAGAATCCCATATGTTTCGATCCAAGTTGATCGGATTCACGGCGGTAGTGGTGTTGTTGGCGTTGGTGTCGTCGGTGAAACCGGCGTCGGCGCAGGCCGTGTATGGAAGCATTCTCGGCACGATAACGGATCCTCAGGGGGCATCGGTCAAGGGCGCCAAGGTCACGGTGACCAGCCAAAGCAAGGGGACGTCGGAGGAGACGACAAGCAACGACGACGGCAACTACTCGGCGACGCACTTGATTCCAGGTCTTTACAGCCTGCGTGTCGAAGCCCCGGGTTTTAAGATCGCCGAGCAGAAAAACGTCATTGTTTCTGTTGATGCCGGTTCTCGTGTGGACTTGCAGCTACAAGTTGGCGGTTCAGCCGAAACCGTGGAGGTTACGTCGGAGGCCCCACAATTAGTGACCGATCGCTCGGACGTGGCCTCGAACTTTAGCGAGCGCACGGTGGAGAGTTTGCCGGTTTACGGGCGAAACTTCACCTCGTTCCAGCTTTTGTCGCCTGGAAATGCTTACCAGACCGGCTTTCAACATGCGGCTAGCGAAAATCCCCAGGGTTCCGCACAGATTTTGACCCAAGGACAGCATTTCTCCGGTACGGCATTTGAGTTGGACGGTACGGACAACCAGGACCCGATCCTGGGGATCATCGTCATAAACCCCAACCTCGATGCGATTCAAGAAGTTAAGATTACGTCACAGAACTATGACGCTGAATTTGGCAAAGCCATCGGCGCGGTCGTAACGACGCAAACCAAGTCCGGAACCAACGAATTCCACGGGAGCGTATTCGACTACGAGCGCTCGAACTCAAATTTCGCAAAAAATCCGTTTACCGAAACCACCGGCGTCGCACCAGGAAACTGGAACGAGTTCGGCGCCACACTGGGCGGTCCCATTGTGAAGAATAAACTCTTCTTCTTTGGCGACTATCAGGGCACTCGCAGCCACGTAGGCTCTTCCGGCCAGGACCGCGTGCCGACAGCTACGGAACGGACAGGAGACCTGAGCGATCTCGGGATCAATATTTATGATCCCTATCAAACATCAGATCCGGCCCATTGCAACCTGGTGCTGACCGGTGGACAACCGACTCCCGTAAGCCAGAATAGCCGCTCACAGTTTCCGGGCAATGTAATTCCCGCCTGCCGTCTGTCCGCGCCCGCCTTGGCATTGCTGAACCAAATCCCGCTGCCTAACACAACTGGGGCGACGATCCTGGATAACAACTTCACGGGTTCCGGTAGCAATGTCCTGGATTCCGACGGTTTCGATATCCGCTCGGACTACACCGCGAGTACGCGGCTAACGGGATTCGGCCGGTATAGTTTGCAAAAGTTTACCCGTTCCGGTCCCGGCTTGTTTGGGGGTGCTCTAGGCGGCCCTAACCTCCCATCGGATCTGGGCGGCTTTGCTGGTATCTCCTCCTTTAAGAATCAAAGTGTCGCCAGTGGCTTCAACTATGTCTTCGGTTCTAGTCTTCTGACCGACTTCCGCTTCGGCTACCTGCGCTATGTCGGGAACGTGTCGCCGAACGGCGTCGGTACCACGCCCGCCACCGATGCTGGTGCCCCGGGCTTGAATCTCGGCGACACCTTCACTTCCGGAATGCCGTACTTTCACGTCTTTTCGCCAGGTTCGCCCGACTTCAGATTCGGTTACGCCCTGGACGTGAATCAGTGCAACTGCCCCCTCTCGGAGAGTGAACACCAGTACCAGTTCGTAAACAACTGGACCAAGATCAGAGGCAATCACTCATTCAAGTTTGGCGCTGACATCCGTTACGCCTATAACCTGCGTGTTCCCAGCGATAGGCACCGCGCGGGAGAACTCGAATTTAACAACGACCTCACGCGAGGCGAGTTGGCCGGCAATCCTGACGGGGGAAGCGGGATCGCCAGTTATTTACTTGGGTACGTAACCCGTTTCCAGCGATTCGTGAGTTCTTCGACCGACGCCTACGAAACGCAGAAGCGCCTGTATTTTTATGGACAGGATACCTGGCGCGTGACCAACAAACTTACTCTGAACTATGGCCTTCGCTGGGAACTCTACATCCCGGAGTCTGTCAAAGGGACGGGACTGGGCGGCTGGGTGGACCCGCTAACCGGCGAGATGCGTGTAGCGGGCCAAAACGGAGTGAATCTGCAGGGCAACACCGAAACCAGTTACAAGCATCTTGCCCCGCGGGTCGGAATCGCCTATCAGTTAGATTCGAAGACCGTGATTCGTATGGGCTATGGGCGAAGCTACGACCTCGGCGTGTTCGGAACCACGTTTGGCCACATTGTGACCCAAAACCTGCCGGTGCTGGCCGCGCAAGACTACAGTGGAGGGAGTCCGGCTGCCCAGGATATTAACACCGCATTCTTCCTCAGCAACGGGCCTGTCTCCTTCGACCCGGCCTCAGGCCTCACACAGGGTAATTGCAACCAGATCACGGACCCTACGGGATTGAAGACGCAGTGCGTCGGACCCAACGGCCGGCCGATGATCCCGGACGGCGTTTCCAGGAATATTCGGAACTTTAAAAACACGATCCCGAGTGTCGATGCCTGGAATCTTTCTGTGCAACGTCAGCTGACGCCTTCGATCAGCCTGACCGCATCCTACGTTGGCAACAAGTCTACTCACACCACACCCGGCGATGGGGCAGACTACCCCCTTAATGGGCGGACAAACGTGGGGTACGTTCCGGGTTGCGACGATGACCCCAGCACCGGGGCTCCCAATGCAGTTTGCATTGCGAACAACGGCTTGACACCCAAACAGAGAACACCTTTCTACGGATCATCTGCCGCATATCCCTACCAGCCTGCGTCCTTTCCCAACGGGTTGGGAGGTAACTTCGGTTGGACGGGAGGTGACCGGAACCAGGCCGCCGACCAGAATGCCAAGTATAACGCGCTGCAAGTTGTGGTCTCGAAACGCTTCTCCCAGGGGTTATCGTTCACGGGAAGTTACACCTTTCAACACGCGGTCGAACAGGCGTTCGCGACCGTCGGCTTTGCCCGCTACCAGAATATTGACCCGGGCGTTACCTATGGCCCGAACGAGAGCTATCGCGACCACGAATTCATCCTGACCCAGGTCTACGAGTTGCCTTTCGGCAAGGGGAAGAGGTGGGCATCCAGCGGCGGCACAGCAGCCAACGCCCTTGTAGGGGGCTGGTCCGTGAATTCGGCTACGACATTCTCCAGTGGCTTAGGTTGGACACCTGGGCTCAACTCTTGCGCGGCATCCATTGACCAGGGTCCTTGTATCGCAGATGTGACAGGCAGCGTCAAGGACGGCCCAAGGTCTGGTGATCGGAGAGCTCCAGGCTATTGGTTTGGCACCACCAATGGCGTCGCATTGAATGCTCTGGGCGCGACTGCCGGACCCTGGGGCCAGACGGCCACTCTGGACGGCTTCGGAAATGCGGGCATTAACCAGTTTCGCGGACCAAAGTTCTTTAACGCCAATGCCTCTCTATTCAAGTCGTTTAGCCTTGGAGAAAGGGTCAGGGCGCAGTTCGAGTTCAAATTCTATAACTTGTTTAACCACGTCAATCTGGCTGGCCCCAATCGCTGCGTGGATTGTAGCAACGGCGGTCAAATCACTGCCCTCACGCCTGGAGCACAAATGCGCCGACTCGAGTACGGCGCTAAAATAGTCTTCTAGGACAGAACGCTGTGAGCACGGGGAAGCCACTTCAAGGGGAGGGGCTTCCTCAGTTTGTGTTTGTTCTAATTGCACGTTCGCGCAACCTGCAGTGACGCGACGCCTGACTGACCCAGGGGCGAATGCCATTTGCCGCTGTTTGCCCTCGCAACACGCCACCAATCTGGACCTCCCGCGCAGCCTTGGCGGACTGCCCGTCGGATTGAATTCTGCCGAACAACATGCTCGTGCAGCCAATGCACGCTTCTTGAAGAATCCGGCGGCCCAGAGCCGCGTGTCCATTCTTCCGCGGGCCAGGACAAAATCCGGGACCATCGCTCCGGAAAATGATTTTACAAACCAAGAGTGGCTTACTGGATGACATCCATGGCCCCGTTAACAGCGGTTCCTCCGCGAGCCGGGCGGGAGTATATACTTTCTCAGTTGGTCTTTATGCGCGCGCGAACCTGTAGGGACATTCTCCCGCTACTATTCGCTATACTCCTTATATGCCTAGCCCAGCCGGGGTACGCGCAGAGTGCGGAAGATCTGACAGGAAAGAGCATTGATCCCTTCCGCGAAGCGTCCGGAAAGGTGGCAGTGCTCGTTTTTCTGCGCACCGACTGCCCGATTTCAAACCGCTATGCCCCAACTATTCAGCAGCTGAGCGCGCGCTATTCCGGGCAGGCTGCCTTCTGGCTGGTGTATCCCAACAGAAAAATATCGGTGGCCGCCATTCGCCAATACTTGCAGGACTATGGATACAAGCTCCCCGCCCTGCGCGACCCGCAGCGCGTTCTGGTCGGGAAAAGCCATGCGCAGGTGACACCGGAGGTTGCGGTTTTCGACGCCGAGGCCCGGTTGGTCTATCACGGACGGATCGACAACTGGTATGAGGATTTCGGCCGCTCCCGCTCTGAACCGACGACCCACGATCTGGATGATGCCATTCGGGCCACTCTGTCCGGTAAACCTCCTGCCGTCGCTGTGACTGACGCCGTCGGGTGCTACATCTCTGACCTCCAATGATTTCTGCCCGGTCCATCGCGGGATGCCTGCCAGCACTGGCCCTGGCCGCCGCACCTATGCTCGGCCTGGCGCAGTCAGAATCCGGCTCCACGGGGCAGCATGTCACCTTCGATCGCGACATTGCGCCCATCATGTTTCACAACTGCGCAGACTGCCATCATGCTGGCGGTGCGGGACCATTCTCACTCCTCACCTATCAGGACGTGAAAGAACATGCCCGTCAAATCGCGGTGGTCACGCGCACCCGTTTCATGCCTCCGTGGCTGCCGGAACCCGGGAAGCTGAAATTTGCGGACGAACTCCGCCTCTCCGATCAGGAAATTGCGACGATTCAGGAATGGGTACAGGAAGGAGCCGTCGAGGGCGCGGCCTCCGATCTGCCAGCCCGGCCAGAATTCGTCGGGGGCTGGGAGCTGGGAAAACCCGATCTGGTGCTGACCGCCAGGAAGCCGTTTATTCTTCCAGCCAGCGGCAGCGACCAATACTGGAATTTCATCCTGCCGGTTCCGATCAGCCAGACGCGGTGGCTCAAAAGCATCGAGATCAAGCCCGGCCAGAAGCGCCTGATACACCACGCCAACATCCTGGTGGACCGAACCCAGGCTTCGCGCGCCCGGGAAAAGACACCGGGAGCTGGCTTTGGTGGAATGGAGATTAGGCTGGAATCGGAAACCTTCGATCCCGACAGCCACTTTCTTTTCTGGAAGCCCGGGACGATACCGTACGTCGAGCCAGACGGGATGGCCCTTCGCCTAGATAAAGGTACTGACCTTATTCTGAATATGCACATGCAGCCTTCAGGCAAATCGGAAGTGATCCTGCCGAGCGTCGGACTCTACTTCACTGATCGCCCCGCGAACATGTATCCCATGCTGCTGCAAATCGAACATGACGCGGCGCTCGACATTCCGCCCGGCGTGAAGAATTTTGTCGTCACTGACAGCTTGACCCTTCCCGTCGATTGTGACCTGCTGGCCATTTATCCCCATGCCCACTACTTGGGGAAGGATTTGCTGGCCCTGGCGACGCAGCCGGATGGAAGCAGCGAGACCCTGATCCACATCAAACACTGGGACCTCAACTGGCAGGCTGTCTACCGCTATGCGAAGCCAGTGTTTCTCTCCAAGGGCACCGTCATTTCGATGAAATACATTTACGACAATTCCGAGGACAATCGGGCGAACCCTAACCATCCGCCGCAGCGCGTTGTCGCGGGCAATCGTGCCCGGGACGAAATGGCGCACTTATGGCTGCAGGTCCTGCCGCGCCACGATGCGGGCCAGGACACCGACCCTCGAATGCTCCTTCAGGAAGGCCTGGCGCGGCATAATATTGAGAAGGACCCAGCCGACTTTGAAGCGCACTACAATCTGGCGGCGATGCTTCAAGCCCGGGGCGAATGGGAAGGGGCAGTGACGGAGTACGAGTCCGCGTTGCGCGTGCGGCCCCGGGACGCGGTCGTGAACAATGCTCTGGGTGGCGTCTTGCTGGCAGCGGGCCGGGTGGACGAGGCGATTATCCACCTGGGCGCGGCGGTTAAGGACCGCCCCGATTATTTCGACGCCCACTACAATCTGGGAAACGCTTTGGCCTCGAAGGCCGATTTCAGCGGCGCCGCAGTCCAGTTTCGGACCGCAACCCGACTGAAGCCAGACGACGCGGACGCGGAAGCGAATCTGGGCAGCGCACTGGCGCAGATGGGTCGCTTATCCGAGGCGAAGTCGCACTACAGGCGGGCGCTGGAACTGAACCCAGGCCACGCGCTGGCCCATGAAAATCTTCAGGAACTCGAGCATCTGCAGGTCTCCCGATGAAGGATGGCACACGCTTCATTGCCCTGATCAAACCCTCGACGGGATGCGCAATGAAACGGATCAAATGGATTGCGATCGTACTGTTGGCTTCGCTCTCGGTCGGGGCGCAAGCTCAGTCCGCACCTGCTCCGCCCACAGCGGCGCAGTCGACTCAGCCGAATCCGGATTTTACGGCGTCGCAAACTCTGCTGCAGCAGGGAAAATACGACGAGGCCATTACCCAACTGCAGGCGGCGGCTGCGAAGAACCCCGGGCTAAAAGGCCTGTCCCACGAGCTGGGCACGGCTTATTACAGGAAGGGCGACTACATCAAGGCGATTGAATCGCTCAAGCAGGCGCTGGTTGAGGACCCTGGTGATAGGGAGGCAGTCCAGCTGCTCGGGCTCTCCTATTACCTTTCGGGACGCCCCGCTGAAGCCATTCCGCTGCTGGAAAAGGTCCAGGGCTGGTATCCGCGGGCCAATGTAGATGCCACCTATATTTTAGGATTGTGCTACATCCAGTCCAAAAATTACCCTCAGGCACGCAAGGCCTTCGCACAAATGTTCGCGGTCCCTGCGGACTCCGCCGCCAGCTACCTGTTCACGGCGCGCATGCTGCTGCGCCAGGAATTTGATCCCATCGCCGAGGAGTACGCCCAGAAGGCCATCACTCTCGATCCCAAATTACCTCTGGCACACTTCTTCCTGGGTGAACTTCACCTCTACAAGTCGCGGATTCCTGAAGCCATCAGCGACTTCCAGCAGGAACTCGTCCTCAACCCCGGCCACGCGCCTACCTATTACAAACTGGCCGATGCCTACTCCCGCATTCAGAAGTACGACGATGCGGAGCGGCTGCTGCAGCGCTCCATCTGGCTGGATTCAACTTCAACCGGACCTTACATTCTTATGGGTAAAGTGCTACAGAAAAAAGGGGAGACCGAACTCTCGGTGAGGGCCCTGCAACACGCACTGGGCATGGATCCCAACAATTCCGTCGCTCACCACCTGCTGGGCCAGGCCTATCGCGATATGGGCCGAAACGAGGACGCGGAGCGGGAGTTGAAAATTGCGCAGCAGTTGCAGGAGAGCGGCAGCGGCAAGCCGTAGGCACGTGTGGGTCGGACACTCCTGTCCGACGCCTTTGACTTTGACTTTCAATAACAACTTACGAACAAAAACCAAAATCAACATCAAAAGCGTCGGACAGGAGTGTCCGACCCACACTTTCATTGCTGCTCTTTGGCCAGCCGCTCCGCCATGTCTTTGGGCAGTTCATGCAGGAACAGCAGGAAGGCGGCATTGGTCCAGCCGAAGCCGATCACGTTTTGCTGATATCCCGCGTGCACACCTGACTCCGAAGATCGCGTGACCACGTTGTACTTCTCGCGGATGGTTCCGTCGCGGCGAAAGTTCTCTGCGATGGTCGCCAGAAAATTGTAGGAAATCCGGTTGGCATCGTCATTGAATCCATACCGCCGCAAGCCTTCGATGGCGACAATCTGTGTGGGCGCCCAGCCGTAGGGATAATCCCACTGCACGTCGGCGTAGTTGCTGCTCATGGCCAGTCCGCCGGGCTGCTCGAAAATGCCCAGGTTGCGGACCAGTTCCTGCGCCTGTTCTGGGGTGGCCAGTCCGGCCCACAAGGGATAAAACGTGGTTATGTATTCGTAGGAGGATCGCACCCCGGTTTCGAAGTCGTAATCGAAGAACAACCGGCGGCCCGGGTCCCACAGATATTTCTGGATCCTTTCCTTTCTTACCTCCGCCCGCTGCAGCCATTTCTGCGACTCGTCCTTGCGCCCGAGAATCTCTGCCATCGCTTGCAGGTCTTTTTCAGTTTTGTAGAGCAGGCTGTTCAGGCAGATGGGGGCATAGTGATGAGTCGCAGCGCCATAGGGACCAAAGCGAAAGGAGATGTCGAACCCCGATTCCCGCATGGAGCGGTCGCCCTTGTAATAGTCGGGAGCGAGCGAAATCTTCCGGGCGGGTTCGCACTCCGGCTTTGCCATGGTGGTCGCCGCATCACAAACCTGCATCGAGAAGCGGAAGCCCACTGCAGAATCAGCGTCGCCGGTATTCTCCACCAGATAATTCCGTTCCGTCTGCGGGTGCAAGAGGAAGTAACTCGCAACTTTGCGATAGCTTCCCGCTTCGTCTTTCAGGCTCTCTGGAGCCGGACCGTTTCCGAAGTCGTAATAGCGCGAAAGGCCAGTGGTTCCGGCCAGGTGAGGGTCACGGTTCCAGGTTTCATAGTCCTTGCTGGCATAGGTGTACGCCTTCTCCAGCCAGCCGCGGTTTTCATGACCGTCCGCTTTGTCGGCCTGGTACACCTCCATGATCATTGAGGTCAGAAAGGGCGGTTGCGATCGCGTTAGGTAGTAGGCGCGATTCGCATTCAGGATGGTGCCGTAGTGTTCAATCTCGAAAAAGAAGTTGTCCACCATGCCCCGGGCCAGGTCAAGGCGTCCGGCTCGCACCAACCCGAGAATGATGAAATAGCTGTCCCACCCGTACATCTCATTGAAACGCCCGCCGGGAACCACGTACTTGTGCTCCAGGTACAACAAGCCGGGAGCGATCTTGCCGGGATCAATCTGTCCGGGGGCGGTAATAACGGCAGGCAGCGCCCGCACCTGCACCTTGCAGCGCTTCTGCAGCTCCTGCACCGCAGGGGTTGCGGGGAAATCAGCCGGCAGGTACAACACCGACGCCTCGGTCAGCTTAGGATCAACCACGGTTTGGCAATCCGCCATGGAGCGGGTCAACGTGTCCCAACCCGAGGATATGTAAGTCAGGATCGGAGCGAGCCCCGCCTCTGGCACGGATTTGCTGGCTTCGGCGGCGTAAGTCGTGACGCTAGCGCCCAGCCCCAGGACTAGAAGAACAACGACAAGGGCACGAGTGGATCGTTTGATTTTCAACGGTGCGGTTGAGTCAGTCATGAGGTTTGCCAATCAGTGTTTTCGCTCGGCCTGAAAAACGTGTGGGTCGGACACTCCTGTCCGACGCTCTTGAAGTTGGTTTTTGTCGCTGTTTGGCAATGATAATTAAAGTCAAAGTCAAAGGCGTCGGACCGGAGTGTCCGACCCACACACATTCGGGTCATACCGCCATGCGGCCCTGTTTCGATTCTTTCTGGGCAATGTACTGCAACAGGATGTCGCGGGAAGAAACCAGCCCTTTCAGTTCCTTGCCATCCACGATGGGCAGATGGCGAAAGCCGAATTCCCTCATCAGGTACAAACAATTTTCTATGGTTTCGTCACTACTGACTGCCTTGGGGTTGGCGGTCATCACTTCGGAGATTCTGGTGCTTCCAGGCAGGCGTCCGGCAGCCACGACCCGGTTCATGATGTCGCGCTCGGAGAAAATGCCCACCAGTTCGCCATTGCGCAGGACGGGCAGGGCCCCGATGCGATGCTCCATCATGAACCGCGCACCTTCGAGAACGCTACGGTCGGCTTCGATCGAGTACACCCTGCGGTTCTTTACGAGATCATGGATCACGAGATCATAGATCGGCGACATGGCACGGACTCCTCGTGGAATCAGCTGGAGCCGCCCTCTGCGGGCAGCAAAGGGCACCACTCTACCACGTATGCGGTTTGGTATCTATCCTTTATGAGGATTTTGAGAAGAATAAAACGGCAGCCTGAGAAGGCTGCCGCGGGTGCCGCTCTGGCCTATTGCTAGAAGCGGAAAGTAGGACCAAAGGTTACTTTAAGGTTATTATGAGTGCCGTTATCAAAGTAGATTTCGTCACCCGCCTCCAGCCGCAATCCGATGGGTCCCCAGAAGCCCTCAACCCCGCCGCCGGGATACATGGCGAACCGGGTGTCTCCGGTCTGAACCGCCCCCAGGGCTCCCACAAATCCGGAGGAGGCGTTCTGATCGGTGACGGTAAAGTTTACGAATCCGAGTTTGCCGGTTACGTAGGCCCGAAAGGGTCCTGAGCTGGTCTGGAATTTAGGCCCAAACAGGGCGGTGAGCGGGCGGAGGCGCGTATTCACGAACTGGGTCGTGACTCCGTCGGAAAACACGCTAGTGAAGTTGCGTTTGAAGTCGTAGGACATTTCGCCTTCGAGCTGGATGTTGGGATGCACATTGAAAGCGGCGCGCCCCCCCACTCCGACGAAATTGATGTGAGGGTCCGTCGTACTAAGATTCAAGTAGTCGGCGAAGACTCCTACTTCGACATGGTCAGAGTCCTGCGCCCTTAACGCCGACGGCAAGGCCAAAACGCAACCTAGCACGAGTAGAAAAATAAAGCGTTTCATCCTTTGTATTTCCTCCTGGATTCGGTCTCTTGCTCACACACTCTTCCCTGAGAGCAAATGGCCACGGAAAGAACTGCTGCAGGAGCGGTGCAGGCGGGTAAGCAACGAATTAAGATGCAGACAGAAGGCAGTGGGTTGGGTGCGAAACAGGGTATGGCACCCCCCCGGCCAGCGCGCCCTATGAGGGTTTTGAATCCATCCAATAATGACGCAGGTCCGGGTTGGACCTGCGTCAGAAAAAGCTTAGAAAAGCGAAGATGTCGGCCAGATTATTTCGGAGAGGTACGATTTTCGGCGGACTTCCGCTCTTGCCGCGGCGTCATCGAAACCACGGTGTATTCTCTTTCCTTGTCATCGAGATCTTCCACTTGCAGCAGCATCTTGTCCTTGTGAATTCGGAACTGGGCGTCTTGGCCCACAGGCAGTAGGACGGGATGTTTTTCGTCCCGAGGGCGGATGCGATAGATCACAGCGTCGCTCTGCAGAAGGTATTCCTGGCAGAGCAGTGCGTGGGTTTTCTTATGGGCGGAATCAGTGCCCACCATTTCCCCGACGAAACTCTTGCCGCTGTTTTCATCCACACCGCACTCTACCGAATCCATCTGGAGCAAAGTGCCGCTTTGATGGGCCCTGGGTTCCTTGGCGTGGGCCAAAGACGCTAGCAGGACTGCAGTCACCAAAATTCGCGTTTTGATCATCGCTATCCCTTCTCCTCGCTGTCCGCCTGGCTACACCCATGCCGGCGCTGACCCTTATTCTGTCCGTGGGCCCTCCGCTGCACCACATCACGCTGGTGCGAGAACTGACGTAATCGGGACAAGCCTGTAGCCAAATCTGATTGAAACCAAGAGGCTACAAAGAATCATAGGTACAAGGAACCATAGTTGACGGGGTTTGCCCTCCCCCGATAGGCTGCTAGTGGTTACCGGGTTTCCTCAGCCGGCCGGGAGCCAAAAATATTGGGGAGGTAGTTCTGGCTGGAAACGAACAAAGGTCACCGGGTAACTCTGCAACCAGTACAACGAAAAGACAGTTACGCCGCATCTGAACTAGTGCGGCCGGAAAAGGCGACTTGACGGACGCGAAAAAACTACAGGGCGACAAGCTTTCGGAAGCAGATGCGATCGAGCGCGCCAAGCAGGGAGATGCAGAAGCCTTTCAGCTTCTGTACAGCCTGCATAAGAGGCGGGTTTATTCGCTGTGCCTTCGCATGACCGCGAACACGGCGGAAGCTGAGGATCTCACTCAGGAAGCTTTTCTGCAGTTGTTTCGCAAAATTGCCACCTTTCGGGGCGAATCAGCCTTTTCCACGTGGCTACACCGGATGGCGGTAAACGTTGTCCTGATGCAGTTGCGCAAAAAGAGCCTCCCCGTGGTTCCACTGGATGAAACCCTGGAGAGCGAGGAAGAGGCCCCAAAGAAGGAACTGGGCGCGCAAGATCCGGTCTTGTCGGGCTCGATTGACCGCTTACGGCTGCAGCGTGCGGTAGATGCGCTGCCCCCGGGATATCGCAGGATTTTTGTACTGCACGACGTAGAAGGATACGAACACAACGAGATTGCCGCGATGGTGGGATGCTCCATCGGTAACAGCAAGTCTCAGCTCCACAAGGCGCGCATGAAATTGCGCGAATCGCTTAAAACGAGCAGAGCCGAAAAGGCCACGAAGCCGTGGTAAGCGATGGGAGAAAGAGCGGTAATTTTGGGGAGATGAAGTATGAACTGCACAGAATTTCAGGAAATTTTGCCGGAGGTGTTTGAAGCCGGCAGGACACCGGAGCAGGCAGCGCATTTGAAATCCTGCCCCAGGTGTTCCGGTCTGCTTGCGGACCTCGATCTCATTGCTCGCGAGGCGCGCCAGCTGCAAGAACTGGCGGAGCCCAGTCCGCGGGTGTGGAACTCGATTGAGATCGAATTGCGGCGCGAAGGCGTCATCCATGAACTCCAGCGCGGACATGAGTTCCAGCACGGACCCTCGCTGGTGACGCCGGTCGCGCGACGCTGGAACCTGGGAGCATGGCTGGCTCCGGTGGCGGCGCTGGCGCTGGTCGCGTTTGGGATCGGCTTGTATCAGAGAGGCTCGCACAGCCCGCAATCGGCGCCGCAGCTAACGGCCTCGGCTCCTGCCCTGGTATCCGGCCCGCAGACCACTAAAAGCCCACTCCCTAACATTGAGGACCAGCAATTGCTGGCCGCGGTGGCTTCGCGCTCCCCGGCCATGCGGGCGCAGTATGCTTCCAATTTGCAGAATGTGAATGCCTACATTCGCGATGCCGAGGAATCCGCGCAGGCTGATCCCAATGATGAGGAAGCTCAGCAGATCGTGATGGACGCATACGAACAACGCGCGGCCGTTTACGAGATGGCTTTGGACCGCTCCCTGCCTTAGCGGCACGGGCGGGATGGACTCATAGTCGCAGCCGACCTGGCAGCGAACCTGTGAGAGAGAAAACTATGGCGAGAACACGGCGCATACAACTGGGTTCGGTCGTGATTCTGGCGATGGCAATTTGCGCTTCCGCCGAGACCCGGAAGGAATTCCGCTTTACTGTAGGTCCCAGGTCAGTCATCTCGATCACAAACCAGTACGGCCCCATTTCGGTGAAGCCGGGCGTGGGCACGCAGGTTGTGGTAACCGCCGTCCTGCATTCTGACCAGATCGAGGTTGACCACACCCAGAGCGGAAGCCGCGTGGACATTGTCACCCACCTACTGTCCCCGAGCGATGCCGACGCCGGCCGCGTTGACTACGAAGTATCGGTTCCGGCCGACGCCAGTGTTACCCTGCGTTCCTCCACCGGGATGCTGCATGCCGAGGGCCTGCACGGCGATGTCACCCTGGAAGGCAGCCAGGCCAGCATGGAAGTGCGTGACATCAGCAATGCCCACGTGCACGTCCGCACCCTGAACGGTTCGGTGGCGCTGACCAATATCCGAAACGGGCACGTGGAAGTCACGTCCGTGGGCGGTGATGTCACCCTCAATTCGGTGACTGGCCCGCTGGTGCAGGTTAACTCGACCAGCGGAAAGATCCACTACGAAGGCGATTTTGGCAGCAGCGGCGAGTACATGCTGACCAGTCATAGCGGAGATATCGAGGCCAGCGCTCCGACCGATGCATCGTTTGACGTGACCGCGCGTTCGGTGCGGGGCCAGGTGGAAAACGACTTTCTCCTGGAACCCAAGCACACTCCCTTTGTGGTCAAAGCAGGGAGTGCCTTCGCAGGTACGATGAACAAAGCAGCATCTTCGGTCCGGTTGTTTTCCTTCAGTGGTAAAATCCACCTCAAGAAGCGCTAAAAACCAAGCGACAGTGAGAGGCTGGCGGGGGCGGTTGGATCGCGCCCGCGATTTGCCCTACATGAGCACTCGACCAGGCGGGCCGTTCGACAGCACCAAGCCTGCGTCTGTCCCAAGGGTACGGGCGGTCGTCCTGGTGGGCTTCATGGGCGCCGGCAAGAGCACTGTCGGGGCCGCTTTGGGCCGCAGGCTGGGCTGGCCTTTTGAGGATCTGGACGAGCGCATTCAGGCCCGGGAACAACGCTCCATTGAGGATATTTTTCGGCATTCGGGTGAAGCCGCATTTCGCCAGTTGGAGCATGCCGCGCTGGCTTCGTTGGTTGTGGAGCTAGGCACTTCCGCTAAGGTGTTGGCAGTGGGGGGTGGGGCCTTCGCCCAGGCGAACAATGCCGCGCTGCTCCAGGCAGCAGGATTCTCAACCATTTTCCTGGACGCTCCGGTGGAAGAGCTGTTCCGTCGCTGTCGCCAGCAACCGGTAGATCGTCCTTTGCGCGGCGATCTGGATGAATTTCGCCGCTTGTATGAGAGCCGCCGGGCCTGCTATCTAGAAGCCGCAGTGCGCATCGATACTGCGGGCAAAGACGTGGACCGGGTGGCGGCGGAAGTGATCGAGGGCCTGGGGCTTCGATAGCCGCGTTCGGCGCGTAGAAGGCGCCGGCTGAATTTCTTTTGACCCGCATTTTGAAGGAGTGCGAACGTGAAGGTAAGAGCTCGGATGGTGGGGATCGGATGGCTCCTGCTGCTGTTGGCGGCCGTGGCAAGCCCAGCCAAGGACAAGGAACCGGCATATCAGAGTGTGGACGCAGGCTCATTCGGCGTCTTCATGAACGGACGAAGAGTCGCTACCGAAAAGTTTTCCATCCAGCAGAACGCCTCCGGTAGCGTTGCGACTTCGGAATTCAAGACCGATGTAGCCACCGCCCCCGCCGTACAGTCTTCCGAACTGCAACTGGCGCCGAACGGGGACCTGCGGAAGTATGAATGGAAAGAAGCAAGTCCGGGAAAAGCGCGGGCCGTGATCACGCCCAACGACAATCTGTTGGTCGAGCGCTCCACCAACAACCCGCAGGACAAGGAGGAGGAACATCCTTTCCTGCTGCCGCTTTCCACCAGTGTTCTCGACGACTACTTCTTTATCCACCGGGAAATTCTGGTGTGGAAATATCTGGCCACCGGCTGCCGCCAGGACAAAGGACAGGTCGCCTGTCCGCAGAACCAGCAGGTAAAATTCGGCGCCATCAATCCTCACCAGCGCTCTTCGCTCCTGGTGAGTTTGGCCTTCACCGGGAAAGAGAAGACTCCGGTGCATGGCGTGGAGCGGGAACTCAATCACTTTGTGCTCAAAAGCGATGCCGGAGACTGGTCGCTGTGGCTTGACGATCAGTTCAAACTGGTGCGCATTCTGGTGCCCGGCGACAACACGGAAGTAGTGCGCGACTAAATACAAACGGTTTCCATGTCCCTGATCGACGCACGTACGTCGCGGGTCCTGTTCACGGTGCTGCTGTTCGCACTGGGCGTCGGCTTTCTATACATCGCCCGCCGCACCCTGATTGCGTTCCTGTTTGCGGTTTTCTTTGCCTACCTGGTGGATCCGGCTGTCTCCCGTGTCGACAAGTGGGTGCGCGGGCGGGGACGGGCGATTGGGCTGATTTATTTCCTGCTGGTAATCCTGCTGATCACGTTCTTCTTCTTCGTGGGACCAAAAATTGCGCGCCAGAGTCAACGCTTGAGCGAGTCTCTGCCCAAGCTTCTGGAAACGGTGAGTTCCGGCCAGATTGCCGAACAGATCGGCAAGGAACAGGGTTGGAGCGTGCATACTCGGGTACAACTTTCCACTCTTCTGGCCAACCACCGTAATGATCTGCTGGCCCTGGCCCAGCGCATTGGCTTGCGCGTGGCCGACGTTGCCAAACAGGCCTGGCTCCTGATCGTGGTACCAATTCTGGCGGCATTTTTTCTCAAGGACGGACGCGCCTTCGGCGAAGTCTTGCTCTCCTTCGTCCATTCGCGCCCTCAGCGCGAATTCCTTGAGGGCGTGCTCGGCGATTTGAACCAGATGCTGGCGCAGTTCATTCGCGCGCAATTGACCCTGGCCGTGTTCTCCTTCATCGCCTATATTGCGTTCCTGGAACTGGCGCGTGTTCCCTACGCGCTGGTGCTCGGTACTGCCGGCGGACTCCTTGAATTCATCCCGGTGGTGGGACCTCTGATGGCCGCCGCCGTGATCTTCAGTGTGGCACTGCTGATGACTTACCCGCACTGGCTGATCCTGATCATTTTTCTGGCGGCGTGGCGCCTGGTGCAGGACTACGTGATCTCACCCCGCATCATGGGACAAAGCATGGAACTTCATCCCCTGGCGGCCATCTTTGGGGTGCTGGCCGGAGGCGAGATCGCGGGGGTGCTCGGCATTTACCTTTCCATCCCCATCATGGCCAGTCTGCGCATCGTGTGGCGACGCTGGCTCCTGTATGCCGAGAAAAAACGCTTCGGCCCGCTCAACGAATATTCCTTCGGCTCCGAGATCTCTCCCAGAAGCTAGGCCCACGTGGGGACAGCCGCCCTCGGCTGTCCAGTCGAGCGCAGCTCGACAAGGTTTTGTGCGATGCCGAATTGCGGAGCCTCGCTCCGCCGGGCAGCCGGGGGCGGCTGTCCCCACGCATTCGTCGTGGCGACATTGACACTTGTCAGATAACACTTTCGTCTTCATGCGCGGGCGTATGCCACCTGTGTTGTAAAATCCCAAGAAACCCTTATGGCTGAGAAAATTTCTGTCGGAATCCTGGGCGCTACCGGTATTGTCGGGCAGCGCTTTGTGCAGATGCTGGAACATCATCCCTGGTTCGAGGTTGCGTGGCTGGCGGCCTCGGACCGCTCCGAAGGCCGTCCCTACGCCGAGGCCGCGCGCTGGAAGTTGAAGACAGCCATTCCCGCGCGGGTAGCGGGAATGCGGGTTGCGCCCGCCACGCCCGAAGGACGCGCCCAAAGTCATTTTCGCCGCGCTCGATGCCTCCATCGCGGCCGAGATGGAACCTCGCTTCGCCGATGCCGGTTGCGCCGTCATCACCAACTCCAGCGCGCTGCGCATGCAAAAAGATGTGCCCCTGGTGATTCCGGAAGTGAATCATGATCACGTCAAACTTCTCGAATGCCAGGCGTGGCGCAAGAAGTCGGGCGGCTTCGTGGTCACGAACCCAAATTGTTCGGCGATTGGCCTGGTCATCGCGCTGGCCCCGCTCCAGCAGGCGTTTGGCCTGGATACCGTGATGGCCGTCACCATGCAGGCCGTGAGCGGCGCGGGCTATCCCGGAGTGGCTTCGCTCGACATTCTGGGCAACGTGATTCCCTACATCTCCAAAGAAGAAGAAAAGATGGAAGAAGAAACCCGCAAGCTGCTGGGCAAGCTGAACGGCGCGGGCATCGTGATGGGCTCCTTCGGCATGAGCGCCCAGTGCAACCGCGTGGCGGTGGAAGACGGACATACGGAGTCAGTCTCGGTGAAGCTCACGAAGAAAGCGAAGCCGGAGGAGATCATCGCAGTCTGGAATGATTTTCGCAGCCTGCCGCAGGAGTTGAAACTGCCCAGCGCGCCGGAGCAGCCGGTGCACTATGTCACGCCCAGCGACCGTCCCCAGCCGCGCTTGGATGTTGAAGCTGGAAATGGAATGACGACGACGGTGGGCCGGCTGCGGCCCTGTGGCGTGCTGGACTGGAAGTTCACTGTCGCTCTCGCACAATACCATTCGCGGAGCGGCAGGGGCGGCGCTGCTGAATGCTGAGCTGCTGAAGGTGCAGGGGTACCTGGAGTGAACACCGAATCTCCAATGATTCAGCCGGGGCCTCCTTCGTGTACCTTCGTGTCCTTCGTGGTTGGCGCTCTTAAGAATTGATGACGCCCTGGCATATCACTCACGCGCTGGTCGCCTTTCTCTGCCAGAGGAATCTACCCCGATGATCGTCATGAAGTTCGGCGGCACCTCGGTGCAGGACGCCAAGGCGATCGAGCGGGCGGGCGCGATCGTCAAGGGCCGTCTGGAGCAAAAGCCAGTGGTGGTGGTCAGCGCCATGGCCAAGGTGACTGACCAACTGCTGGCCATGGCGCGAGCCGCCGGTGCCGGCGATCGCAAGACCGCGCTCAAACTCTGCCGCGCCTTGCAGGAGCGCCATTACAACACTGCCGGAGAACTGTTGGGCACGGCGCTCTTCACCCAGTTTCATTCCGACCTGGGCGCCGATTTCGAAACTCTGGAAGAATTGCTGCGCGGCATCGCGGCGGTGGGCGAACTGACTCCGCGCACCACCGACTATGTCTCCGCATTCGGAGAAATACTGTCGAGCAAGATCGTGGCCGCGGCCTTCTCCGCACTGGGCATGCCGTCCGCGCTCGTGGATTCGCGGGAATGGTTGGTGACCGACAGCGCTCACATGCGCGCCGCGCCCCTGTTCGAAGAGACCAACCAGCGTTTGCAATCACGAGTCGCGCCGCTGGTGGCGGCAGGCAAAGTACCGGTGATGGGAGGTTTCATCGGCTCATCGAAAGCCGGGATCACCACCACCATCGGCCGCGGCGGGTCAGACTATTCTGCCGCCATCGCGGGCGCCGGCCTGGGCGCCGAGCGCATCGAGATATGGACCGACGTGGACGGCATGATGACCACCGACCCGCGCCTGAGTTCGGACGCCCGCCGCATCAAGGTCATCAGCTTCGATGAAGCCGCCGAACTCGCCTACTTCGGAGCGAAAGTCCTGCACCCGGCCACGGTTCTGCCCGCGGTGCAGAAAAATATTCCCGTCTATATTCTGAACTCCGGCAATCCCGGCTGCGAAGGCACGCGCATTACCGCCCGCGCCCCCCAGTGCCGCAACTCTTTCAAGGCCATCGCGGTGAAAAAGCGCATCACCATTGTGGACGTGGCCGCTCCCCGCATGCAGCTGGCGCATGGCTTTCTCAGTTCGATTTTTTCCGCCTTTGACCGGCATCGGGTGGCGGTGGACGTAGTTTCCACTTCGGAAGTAAGCGTGTCGCTCACCGTGGACTCGAACGAATCCATTCCCCCGCTGGCCGCGGACCTGGCCAAACTGGCGGACGTAAAATATGAAGGACGCAAGGCCATCGTCTGCCTGGTGGGCGAGAATCTGCGCGACACTCCCGGCATTGCGGCGCGCGTCTTCGGCGAGTTGGCCGACGTCAAGATCCGCATGATTTCGCAGGGCGCTTCCGAGATCAATCTGACGTTTGTAGTAGAAGAAGACGTGGTCTCCGACGTGGTGCAGCGGCTGCACAAGACATTTTTCTCGGACCTGGATCCGGAAGTCTTCGCGTAGACGCTGGAGAAATCCTCAACGTATGCGAACAGGTTGGGGTTGTTACGTCTGACGGCCAGAGTCGCCTCTGGGAAGACAGCCGCCTTTGTGGAAGGGCACGACTTCAGTCGTGCCACAAATAGCCGGAAAGGAGCGGCTTCAGCCGCTGGGGTTCGCTGTTCCAGACAGGAGCACAGGACCTCGAGGAATTCGCTGTGAAAATGCTTATTTTAGGTCGCGGCAAGACCGGCTCGCTGGTCGCGGAGGTAGCGCGGGAGCGCGGCCACGACATTAGATTGCTGTGCGCGGCGGAAAATCCCAGGGCGACCGCGCTCACTCACGACAAGCTCCGCGACGTAAATGCCGTCATTGATTTCACAGTCCCGCAGGCGGTCCTGGGAAATATCGAGGCCTGTGTGAGCACGGGAACCAACATGGTAGTCGGGACGACGGGCTGGTATGGCGATCTGGACAAAGTCCGCCAGTCAGTCGAAAAGAGTGGCACCGGCTTCCTGTACGGCGCCAATTTTTCCATCGGAATCAACCTGCTTTTCGAGGCTGCTCGCACCGCGGCAGGAATCCTGCAGCATCAATATTCTGGACAAATCTTCGAGCGCCATCACGCGCAGAAGAAAGACGCACCTTCAGGGACGGCGGTCACTTTGCAGAAAATCATCCGCGATGCCTCGGGAAAGGACGTGGAAATCACTTCGTTCCGCGAGGGTGATGTGGTGGGCATGCACGAGATCGTTCTGGATTCACCCAACGACACTATTTATCTTTGCCACGACTCAAAATCGCGCCGGGGATTTGCCGAGGGCGCGGTGCGGGCCACGGAATGGCTGGCCGGAAAAAAGGGGTTCTTCGATTTCAAGGACATCTGGCGGGAGACATAGAAAAGGCGAGCTGCGCTCGCCCGGACCGCCGAGGGCGGCTGTCCCCACGTGTTTTGTGGCTGCAATCACGGCTGAGCGGGTGCCCACACCCGCCCACCCGAGCGAAGCTCGGCTTTTTACCGCTCGGAACAGGTTTCGCCCAAACCCCAATTAGCGTTATCTTTATCTCATGCAATTCCGTGGCTGCGGTACAGCTTTGGTCACACCATTTCACCAGGACGGCTCGATCGACGAGACCGCCCTGCGCAACCTGGTCGCATGGCAGGTGGAGTCAGGCATCGATTTTCTGGTTCCCTGCGGCACCACCGGCGAGACCCCCACGCTTTCACATGATGAATGGTTGCAGGTCGTCGATATCACCGTCGAAGTAGTGGCGGGGCGGGTACCGATCGTGGCCGGCGCCACCTCGAACTCGACCCAGGATGCGGTCAATAAGGCGAAGGAGTTGGCGGCGCGGCCCGGCGTCAACGGCATCCTCACCGCATCGCCTTACTACAACAAGCCGACGCAGGAGGGACAGTACCGCCACTTCCGCGCCATCGCGGAGGCCGTGGACAAGCCGGTCATTCTTTATAACGTCCCCGGCCGCACCGGTGCGAACATTGAGCCCGGTACGCTGGCGCGCCTGGCCGAAGTCCCGAATATCGCCGGCGTCAAGGAAGCCAGCGGCAACATCAGCCAGATGGCTGAGGTCTGCAGTGTCGTTCCCGAGCACTTTGCGGTCTTGTCGGGCGATGACGCCGTCACCCTACCCTTGATCGCGCTCGGGGGCGTGGGAATTATTTCCGTGGCCTCCAACGAGATTCCCCGCGAGATGTCGGAGATGACCCGCGCTGCGCTCGCCAACGACTGGGAGGCCGCCCGCCGCATTCACCGGAAATATCTGCCCTTGATGCTGGCGAACTTTATTGAATCCAACCCCCTGCCGGTAAAGGCGGTGCTGGCTATGATGGGCAGGATCGAAGAAGTGTACCGGCTGCCCATGCTGCCCATGCGCCGCGATGCCCGGTCCAGGCTGCAAAAGATCGCTGCCGAAGCGGGATTGATCAGCAAACCGGCCACCGCAGCGGCCGAAGCCGCCGACTTTTACGTCTATGAAAACTGGCTGGCCGGCCCGCACAAGATCGTGCTGCACCGCTCCGGCTGCGGCCAGTGTAATCACGGCAAAGGGCGCCCGGCCGGACATGATGCCAACCATGCCCGCTGGCATGGCCCGTACGCCTCGCTCTCCGAGGCCCGCGAAGCCTCGCAACACATTGCGGGGGTGCTGATCCGTAGCGAATGCAAATGTATTTGAGATTTCAGATCGTAGAGTGCAGATTGAAGACCTCTTGCATGTCAGAGTCCGGACGCGGCGCGATTGCTTTTCAATCTGCAATCTAAAATCTGCAATCTGAAATTCTTTCTTCTATACTTCCTTTCTCATGCCCCCCCTGCAATCTGCGATCGAGCGCCTGGCCACACTGGGCGAGGTGGAACACAATCCCGACGCCCGTAAAACTTTTCTCGAATTCCGCGAGCAGCTCACCCAAGGCAGGATTCGCGCCGCCGAAAAGCTCAACGGTGAATGGAAGGTGAATGCCTGGGTGAAGCAGGGTATCCTGCTGGGCTTCCGTCTGGGCGAACTCACTAAAATGGGCGACACGACTCTTTCCTTCGTGGATAAAGACACCTTCCCTGCCCGCCAGTTCGCCGTAGGCGACAAGGTGCGCGTGGTCCCGGGCGGATCGTCCGTGCGCGAGGGCGCCTACGTCGCGCCCTCGGTGATTTGCATGCCGCCCATGTTCATCAATGTCGGCGCGTATGTGGACGAAGGCACCATGGTGGATTCGCACGCGCTGGTCGGTTCCTGCGCACAGGTGGGTAAGCGGGTGCATCTGAGCGCGGCGGCCCAGATTGGCGGGGTGCTCGAGCCGATCAACGCCGCCCCGGTCATCATCGAAGACGACGTGCTGGTAGGCGGCAATTGCGGCGTCTATGAAGGCACTCTGGTGCGGGCGCGGGCGGTGCTGGGAGCAGGAACAATTTTGACCCGGTCCACGCCGCTTTACGACATGGTGCGTGGCCAGGTTTACACGGCATCCGAAGAGAAACCGCTCGAAGTTCCGGAAAACGCCGTGGTCGTGCCCGGATCGCGGGCCGTGAAAAAGGGAAAAGCCGCGGAATGGAACCTCTCGCTCTATACTCCTGTGATCGTGAAATATCGCGACGACAAGACGGACCGCGGAATTGAATTGGAAGAGTGGCTGAGATGAAACCACAGCCGACTATTCGACGCGGATGGTCAGCCTGCTCCCACCGTCCACGCTGACTTTGATCTGCGCCAGCTTCTGGACCACAGCGTCTGCCTCCTCCAACTCCGAGGCCGGATATGTACTGGTAATCCCAATCGCCTTCATTTCTCCGGCGTGGGCCGCGCGGATTCCCGCCGGGGCATCTTCGACCACCAGGCACTCCGTGGGATTCACTCCGAGCAGCTTTGCTCCCATGAGATAGGGTTCGGGATCGGGCTTTCCTTTCGAGACGTCATCCGCCGAAACCAGCACTTTCGGAATGGGCAGGTTCCCTAGCTTCAAGCGAGAGGTGGCTAGATAGCGGGTACCGGAGGTGACCACGCACCAGCGGCCTTCGGGAATCGTGCTGAGCAAATCCGCTGCGCCCGGCATGACCGAAACGCCTTCGTGGTCGTCCGCCTCCCGCTTCTCCAGCCTCAGCGTTTCGGCTTGGGCGTCGAGATGGGGCGCCAGCCGGCGGACGATTTCAATGGTGCGAACGCCGTGGGCGATCTCCACCACTTTGTCGGGATCCAGGTTCTGTTCTTCCGCCCACCTTCGCCATTGGCGCGTGACCGAGCCGGTCGAGTCCACCAGAACGCCATCGAGATCGAAAAGAATGGCCGCGCAGTGGAACGTTTTCATGGGGTTCTTTGCGAACTTTGCGTCTCCCTTTGCGTCCTTTGCGGTGAAGCTCTTCGCCAGTAAACCCTTTAACCGCAAAGGACGCAAAGACTGCCGCAAAGGACGCAAAGGAAAGCTTTCATGGGCCCGCTCAGGACGGCAATGACTTTGGGGCTTCGGACACGACGATCAGCCTCCCTGAGGCCATCTGTTCCCGTATTTCCATATGGCGCTTGCGGAAGTGCGAGCGGGCGCGCTCGCCCCAGGCACGAACGAAATAATAATTCAATCCTGCCCCGATCACCGAGCTGGCCAGTGGAATAATCCGTCCCGACCACTTCTCCACCACTTCCCTGCTGGCCTGCGCGGCAATGCGCTGGATGACGCGGGGGACGAATTTGGCGACCACTTCTTTCTCCACCAGCTCGCGGCTGATGTCCACCCCGGCTGCGCTGGCAGCCGCAATCCATAGCTCCGCGGTTTCCTCTTCGGTGTTGAATTCGAAGCCGTAGAGCAGGCTGAGCTTCTGGATAGTCCGCAGGGTCACGCCCGACAGGATTCCCAAATCGGGAACGATGGTGATCGCTCCACCCAGGCCAAATCCCGCGCCCTCGGCCGCCGCAATTTTCATCCCGCTGCGAATCACCCGGGTTGCCAGGGCATCAAGCTGGCCCACCTCCAACGAATAGACGCCTTGAAAGTTACTGATCGGAAGGCCGTAGGCGGCCCGCACCTGCAGCAGAAATTTCGACGGATCCACCCTGACGGTCTCATAGGCACGCTGGAAACCGCGACGCAAGCCGTCCTCTGCCCGGCGTCGCAACCACGTTTTTCGCTCCGGCTCAACCATGAACTTCAACCTTATCCCAGATCATAGCCAGCGGGGAAGATTACCGCTGATAGGTCAGGCTAACAGAGCCCACGTGGGGACAGCCGCCCCCGGCTGTCCGGCGGAGCGAAGCTCCGCTGCCCGGGTCTCCGGCACCAGGCTGTCGAGCTGTGCTCGACTGGACAGCCGGGGGCGGCTGTCCCCACGGGTCTGCGGGATGCTCGCGCCTACATTCCTTGTGCTACGATCAATTACCGCATGCCAACTGGAAAATTGCACATCGTACCCCTTGGGGGCCTGGGCGAGTTTGGGATGAACTGCATGGCCGTACGCTGGGGTGACGACATCATCGTCATCGACGGCGGCCTGATGTTTCCTGAAGCCGAACTGCTGGGCGTCGATATTGTTGTCCCTGATATCTCCTACCTGACCGAAAACCGCCAGCGGGTGAAGGGCATCATTCTCACCCACGGCCACGAAGACCACATCGGCGCGTTGCCCTGGATTCTCAGTGAGTTGAATGTGCCGGTCTGGGGCACGGAGTTCACGCTGGCCTACGTCGAGGACAAGCTCGAAGAGCATGATCTGCTCGACGATGCCGATCTGCGCGAGATTCGTCCCGGCGAGGGTTTCAAGATCGGACCCTTCACCATCCACCCCATTCAGGTCACGCATAGCCTGGTGGATTGCGTGGCGCTGGCGGTCCACACTCCGCTCGGCGTCATCATTCATACCGGCGACTTCAAGGTCGATCCCACGCCCACGGACAACCGCCTGTTCGATTTGCACGCCTTCGCCGAGTACGGCAAGACCGGTGTACTGGCCCTGTTCCAGGACTCGACCAACGTGGAGCGCAAGGGCTACACGCCGAGTGAGCGCGCCGTGCGCCGCAAATTTGACGAGGTGTTCGCGCACACCAAGCGGCGGCTGTTCATCTCGTGCTTTTCATCTTCGATTCACCGCATCAAGCTGGTAGTGGAGATGGCGTGGCAGCACGGGCGCAAGGTGGCGTTCGCCGGTCGCTCGATGAACAACTCTGCAGAGATCGCCGAAGACCTCGGTTACATCGAGATTCCCGAGGGCCTGCTGATCCATCCCGGCGAGATGAAAAACTTTCCGCCGGAAAAAGTCTGCGTGCTGATCAGCGGGACGCAGGGCGAGCCCATGTCGGCGCTCTCCCGCGCGGCGGTGGACAATCACAAGCACGCCAAGATCGAAAAGGGCGACACCGTGATGCTCTCGTCCCGGATCATCCCCGGCAACGAGAAGGCCATCTATCGCATGATCGACCATCTGTTCCGGCGCGAAGCGCACGTTATCTACGACGACGGCTCTTCGCCTCCGGTGCACGTCAGCGGTCACGCCAGCCAGGAAGAATTGAAGCTCATCATCAACCTGGTGAAACCGAAGTATTTCATTCCCATCCACGGCGAGTACCGTCAACTGAAGCTGCACGCGGAGATGGCGGCGGCAATGAAAGGTTCGGTCCGGAACGTGATTCTGATCGAGAGCGGCGACATCCTCGAGTTCGACGAACTGGGCGCGCGCAAGGCGGGCCGCGTCAATGTAGGCAGGGTCTGCATTGACTCGGGATCGCGGACCGACGTAGTCGAAGACCTGATCGTCAAAGACCGCCGGCACTTGAGTGAAGATGGCATCGTACTGCCCATCATCGCCATCAACAAACTCACCGGCAAGGTGGAGACTTCTCCAGAAATCGTGACCCGGGGATTCTCTCCGGGAGAAAACGGCTTTGTCGACGGCGCCCGGCAGATTGTGATGCAGACTCTGGAAGCTTCCAGCGCCGAAGAAAAAGCGGACTATGGCGTGATCAAGGAAAAAATTAGAGCTGATCTTAAGCGCTACGTTTCCAAGCAGACGCAGAAGCGTCCACTCATCATGCCCGTAATATTGGAAATATAAGAGTTGTCATCCTGAGCGGAGCACAAACTTCGCTTCGCGAAGTTTGTGCGGAGTCGAAGGACCCCTATAGCAAGGCTGCATCGCGGGAGTAGGGATCCTTCGACTGCGTGGCTGCTTCGCGAAGCGAAGCAGCCACTTCGCTCAGGATGACAATGGAGATACTCTCATCGTCACTCTCAACCACATTCGCGAAGCGCAATCTCGCCTGCGCGGCGTGGCCGTGCGCACCAAGCTGATTCCTTCCCACATCCACCAGTCAGACAAAGTCAAAGACAGCCGCCAGCTCTTCCTCAAACCTGAAAACCTGCAGCCCATCGGGTCGTTCAAGCTGCGGGGTGCCTACAACAAGATCGCTTCCCTCTCCAAAAACGAGCTCAAACGCGGCGTGATTACCTATTCCAGCGGCAATCACGCGCAGGGCGTGGCCTACGCCGCCCGTGCCCTGGGAGTGAAAGCAGTCATCGTGATGCCGGGAAATGCTCCCGCGGTCAAGCGCGAGGCAACCCTTGCCCTGGGCGCAGAGATCATACTGGTGGGCCCGGGAAGTTCCGAGCGTCAGGCTAAGGCGGAAGAACTGGCGGCCCAGCACGGATACGCCATCGTTCCACCTTACAACGACGAAATGATCATCGCGGGCCAGGGCACGATGGGGTTGGAGATACTCGAAGACTTGCCGGAAGTGGAAACCGTGATCGCACCCGTCGGCGGCGGCGGGATGTTGAGCGGAATCGCCACCGCCATCAAACTGAGCAAGCCCACGGTCAAGGTGATCGGGGCAGAGCCGGAACTCGCGGCCGACGCGCAAGCCAGTTTGCGCTCCGGCAAGATCGTAGAGGCTTCGGCCGAGCAGGTCACCCGGACCCTGGCCGACGGGCTGCGAACGCAGAGCATCGGACCGCTCAACTTTGAACATATGCGGCGCTACGTGGATGACATCGTGACCGTGAGCGAAGACGAAATCCGAAAGGCGATGCAGTGTCTGGCCGGTGATCCCAAGACTCTGGCCGAACCGAGCGGAGCTGTCGCCGCGGCCGCATTCCTATTCCACCGCGACCAACTACCCAAGACCACGATGAACGTTGCGGTAATCAGCGGCGGAAATGTTGAAGCAGAAATGCTGGCGGAGCTGAGGAAAGAGAACTGATGAAGGTCTGTCATCCTGAGCGCAGCCACTTCTTCGCTTCGCGAAGAAGTGGCGAAGTCGAAGGACCCCTAGCAGCGAAGCAAAGTGCCGAGGCCAGGGATCCCTCGACTCCGCCGCCCATTCGCCAGCGAATGGGCGACCTCGCTCGGGATGACAGGAAGCTGAGCTTTCTGTGTAGCGCCGTCGTCTCGGCGGCTGTCCGGCGGGCGAGACGCCCTCGCGACAGCCGGCGGGGCGCCGGCGCTACTTTTTCTGGAGCAGTTTTCACCACCGCCTTTCTGCTTGCGTCGCTCTCCGCCGTCCCCGCTTCCGCCGCCACCTACGAGCGGGGCGCCGTGGTGCGCGTGGCCCAGGTCTATCTCTCGCCCGACACCAGTTCGGCGAAGCTCGCGGAAATGGATCGCGGGCGCGAAATCATCGTCCTCGAAACCAGCCGCGAATGGGCGCACGTCCAGGCCAATCTGACTGAAGAACGTACGATCACTGGCTGGGTGCTGGACAAGGGAGTGGTACGGACCTCGACTCCGAACGGAGACAAAATACTGTTTGGCGAGGCAGTCGATTCCGAAGACCAGGCCAGCCGCCGACACGGACGCAACGGCGCGGCCCAGGATGCCATGCGGCTGTACTACCGGGTCGCCGATTATTTTCCTACGTCGCCGCTGGCGGGCGAAGCCATGTATCGCTCGGCCGATATCCGCTGGCAGCTGGAGAAAGCGGACGTGTCGTCGCGTCCTTCATCGCGCGAACGCGAGGCTTTCCTGCGCGAAGGCATGGAAGAAAAGTACATGAAAGAGGTCATCAAGAAATTTCCCGGGACCAAGTGGGCCGACCTGGCGGCTTTCCACCTGATCGACAACAAGCTCTGCGGTGATTGGCAGGGCAGCTCGAAGTGTCCGGTGAAGGAATCGGAGATTTATGAAAAATATGTCACCGAGCATCCCCAGTCCCCGGCCGTGGGTGAAGCTTTGTACGATGCCGCATGGCGGTGGTCCGCTCTGATCGAAATCTACAAGACAGAAGAAGAGCCGAAGAAATCGGAGGAAGCAAGAGGCAGGGCAGTCGCGCTGGCCCAGAAAGCCGCGTCGCAAACGACATCGGTAGACTGGGGAGCCCGCGCCCAGCGCCTGCTCTACCTGATGGAGCAAGGCATTCCGACTTATGGAAACGTGACCCAATAAGCACTCTCGCGAAGTTTCAATTCATGCGTGGGATTTTTCTGTAATACTTTCCTTCACCCCGTCGGAGGACGATTGAACGACTACCTGCTGTCCGCGGTCCTGGGGATTATCGAAGGCCTCACCGAATTTCTTCCAGTCAGTTCCACCGCGCACTTGCGAATCTCCGAGGCGATATTTCATATCAGCCTGTCCGACCCCTACTGGAAGATGTACACCATTGTCATTCAGCTCGGCGCCATCCTTTGCCTGCCGGTGTACTTTCGCAGCCGCATCGCCAAGTTTCTCTCGACGTTTCCGCAGGGTGAGCGTGGCGACCGCAATGCACTGACTCATCCTCTGGGATTGACGGCCATAGCGTTTGTCGTCACCGCGATTCCGACTTTCCTCCTGACCAAGATCATCGGCAAACATCTGGAGAGCCTGCACATCATAGGCAGTTCTTTGCTGATCGGCGGAGTCGTGATGTGGACCGTTGATGCCATGAATGCCCCGGCAGAAGCGGCCGGGCCTGTGCCCGGAAGCCGAATCCATACCTGGAAGATGGAGGCCATGAGCGTGGGACAGGCGGTCTGGATTGGCGCCTGCCAGATTCTGTCGGCGGTTTTCCCGGGCACGTCACGATCCATGGCAACCATTGCGGCTGGGCAGGTGGCCGGCATGTCGCGGGCTTCGGCCCTCGAGTTTTCGTTTTTTCTTTCCATCCCCACCATGGCAGCCGCCACTCTCTATGACCTGCTGAAGTCGCTTCACGGGAAGGGCGCGAATCCGATTGGCGTCTCGCAGATTGATTCTCACGGATGGGTCGTCCTCGCGATTGGCTTCGTAGTGTCATTTCTGGTGGCCTATGCCGCGGTAGCGTGGTTCATTGCCTGGGTGCGGAAACACGGATTCGTTCCCTTCGCGGTGTACCGGATCGTGGTGGGAATTCTAGTGCTGGTGTTTGCGGCCAGGCTGGCGGGGTAGGCCGGCGTCCCGCCGGCGCTACTAACTCGATACTCTTCCCAATTCCTTGATTGTCGGGTCGCAAGCTTCTTGTCATAATTGTTGGGCTCTGGATGGTTTGGCACACACGAGTCACTCTCGCTGCTCGCCCGACCGCCAAAACGGCCAATGAAGTTCTCACAGATCTTCGCTCCCACGAACAACCGTCGCCTCAACGAGCTGATCGGGTTCGTGCTTTGTGTCTCGGGACTGCTCCTGTTTCTGGCGCTGGCCTCCTATTCTCCGCTTGACCCTTCATTCAACAGCGCGTCCGTGCTGACTGGTTCGCAATCCGCGCGCAACTGGGTCGGACTGGTGGGCGCCATTATTTCCGACTTGATGCTGCAGGGCTTCGGAATCGGGGCCTTTCTGGTTCCCGTGTTCCTGGGAGCGCTGGGCTCGCGCTGGTTCCGCTCGCGCAAGATCACGTCGCCGGTGGCGAAATCCCTGGGAGCAGTGTGGCTCCTGATATTTGTCCCTGCATTGCTGGGCCTTATGCCCGGACACATGCGCTGGATGGGCGTGATTCCCATGGAAGGCCTGGCCGGACGCATCGTCGGCGATGTCCTCATCCATTACCTGAACCTGGCGGGCGCATATATTGTGTGCGCCACGATTTTGGCAGTTGCGCTGTATCTCACCACCGCCTTCTCTTTCGCTTCCCTGCGAGTGTGGGCGCCGACCCGCTTTGCCTTTGTGGTCGCACTCTGGAACCGTTACAAAGACTGGCAGGAAGATCGCGCGAAACGAAAGATGCAGAAGGAACTGGAGAAGCGGCGTGCTGCCCGGCCGACGATTACCGCTCAGTTGGTTCCGGCGCGTTCCGCTCCACCGCAAGCCTCGCCCCGCACTCCCGAACCCGTCCGGACAACCGGCATTGACCGTATGACCGCGGCCATCCGAACCGAGGAGCACCTTCTCGAACCGACTCCCATGCGAACCGCTCCGGAAGCCATTATTCCCGACGTTGAAGTCAGCGAGCGGGCTGACACCGGAGTCAAACCGAAGACGACCATGCCGCGTATTGCGGCTGGCGGCTTCAAGTTGCCGCCCAGCAGCCTGCTGCACCGTCCCGACGAGCAACAGGCGATCGATGCCGACGAATTGAAGCTGCTCGCACAGGTACTCACGGAAAAATACGCCGAATTCGACGTCCACGGACAGGTGACGCAAATCAATCCCGGGCCGGTGGTCACGACTTTCGAGTACAAGCCCGAGGCTGGAATCAAGTACAGCCGCATCACCAATCTCACCGATGACCTGTGCCTGGCGCTCAAAGCGGAAAGCATCCTGATTGAGCGCATGGCGGGCAAATCCACGGTGGGGATTCAGGTTCCTAACCGCGAGCGCGAGATTATCTGGCTGCGCGAGAACATCGAATCTTCCGAGTTCATCGGCACCAAGTCGAAACTCACCCTGGCGCTGGGTAAAGACATCAACGGACGCATCGTCACCGCCGATCTCGCCGGCATGCCTCATCTGCTGATCGCAGGCTCAACCGGCGCGGGCAAGAGCGTGGCCATCAACGCCATGATCATGTCCATTTTGTACAAGGCCACGCCCGACCAGGTGCGGCTGATCCTGGTGGATCCCAAGCGGCTGGAGTTGGGCAACTACGAGGGCGTGCCGCATCTCTTCACCCCGATCATCACCGAACCCAAACTGGCCGCCAATGCGTTGCGTAACGCGGTACGCGAGATGGAGCGCCGCCTCAAATTGCTGGCCGAAAAGGGCGTGCGCAACATGGAGCAGTACAACAAACTGTTTGACGACGAAGGCACGCGCAGCCTGTTTGGCGAGGACTCCGAAGACCGGCCGCTACCGTACATCGTGATCATCATCGACGAGTTGGCCGACTTGATGATGCTGGACTCGGGCAACGTGGAAGAGTCAGTCACGCGCCTGGCCCAGATGGCGCGGGCCGTAGGCATTCATCTGGTGCTGGCAACGCAGCGGCCATCCGTCGATGTAATCACCGGCCTCATCAAAGCCAACTTCCCTGCCCGCATTTCTTTCCGGGTGGCCACCAAGGTGGACTCGCGTACCATTCTCGATGCCAACGGGGCCGAGGCGCTGCTGGGCAAAGGCGACATGCTTTACCTGCCCTCGGGATCGGCCCGTGTCCATCGTCTGCACGCGCCATTTGTCACCGAGAAAGAAATCGCTGCGGTAGTCGAGTTCTGGAAATCGCAGGGCGTGGCCGAGTACGAAGAGAAATTCCTGCAGGCCCCCAAAGAAGAACGCGCGACCGGTGAGGCCGGAGAAGCGGGCGGAGACGGAGACGAAGAAAACGACCCCCTCTACAACGACGCCGTGCGCCTGGTGGTGGAATTTGGCAAGGCTTCCACTTCCCTGTTGCAACGCCGCCTGCGCATCGGCTACGGCCGCGCCGCCCACCTGATCGATCTGATGGAGCGTGACGGCATCGTGGGCGCGGCCGACGGCCCCAAGCCCCGCGAAGTCCTGAAGCGGCCGAACTGGCTTTCCGAAGTCGAAGAATCGATGCGCTGAATCACTGTGTCATCCTGAGCGGAACAGGAATTTCGCAAAGCGAAATTCCTGCGGAGTCGAAGGACCCCTATAGCAACGCTGCATCGCGGAAACAGGGGTCCTTCGACTGTGTCGGCACTCCGCTCAGGATGACACAGCTCTTGCTTTTAGTCCCCGAATCGCCAGCCCCGCCAGCACTATCACTGCCAGCAGCATAGCCAGCCATAGCACTGCTTTGTGACGCTCCGACCATGGCCGATCATCCGGGCGCCCGCGATAGGCTTCATTGTGGCTGCCGGGCCCAAGCTCCGCCCTGGCTGCGGCCGGATCGGCCTTGAAGAAGCGGGCGTAATCATAGATCGGAGCGCCGAGCTTGTCGTCGCCGTAATAAAGCTTGAGCAGCGATTTGCCTTGCGGATCAAAGTACACTCGCCGCTCAACCGACAGCAGCTCAACTCCGGATATCCTCAACGGTGGATTGTCCCCATTGTCCACCGTCACTTTCACTCGGCCGGAACTCTCTCCCCCGATCGGCACATCCATCTCTTCGGAGACTACCGTGCTTCCGCCGCGATTTATTCTTACGCGCGTGATCTCGCCGCCAGCTCCGTAATGACGGTCGCTCGCATCGGAGAGAACCACCGCCCGCCGGAAATTCACCTGCCTGGGATCAACCCGAAAGCGGACCCGATCCACCGGAACCCGTAAGCGGCCAATTGCAGATAATCACGGTTGTCCGCGCAACCTGCGAAGGCGCGTCGCATGATCCGACATCGGTCCAGAGGGCTTTGGTTTCCTGCAGGTTGTAAACCGACGCGCCCTTGACCTGCGCGGGGGAGATTCCAGCGGAAAGCTTTACGTGCAGGTAGCGAAAGCTCGAAGTCGGCACTCTCAACACCGGATTGGAACCCAGCTCTTCGCGTGTGAAGTCATAGAGCGTCGCCGGCGGCAGCTGAGTCGTGCCTTTTGCACCCAACTGGTTGTTGCCCGAAAGCGATGCTGTTACCACGAAATCTTTGGCGTCCAGTTGCAGCCGGATGCGGTCGTACTCGCCGATCTCGGCCATGTCGAGATCAAACTCGGTGCGCTCGGCCACGCTCCCCAGATTGAGGATCCTGGCCGGTTCCTCGCGGCTGGACGTTCCCCCGCGCTGCTCGCTCAGCGCATATTGCACCTGGGTTTCGCCATCGTAAATTCGCATGTCGGCCAGATCGGGGCGCGCCCGGGCCCATACTTCTTCATCCACCACAAAGTAATTCTGCTGCTCGGACTGAGAGATGCGGACATCGCGGACGTTGGTGAAATATGAGATCGAAGGCCCTCCGGTCAATGGTGCACCGAGAGCCAGAACCAATGCGAACAGGCAGGAAACAGACCTCATGTGGCGGCAGGGCTTTCTTTGGAATCATTGCGGCTCGACAGCTTGAGCCAATCGCGCTGGTACATAAATGAAATTCCCAGCAGCAACACTCCCAGCACGATGAAACTTACAATGCGGTAGCCACGATCCAGTTCCGACACATCGTACAGGAACACTTTTCCGATGGTGAAGGCGATCAGGACCAGCGCTTGCCAACGCACAAATGCCGAGCGCCGCCAGAAGCCCACCACCATGAGCATGGCGCCGTAAGCCATCCACAGAGCGGAGAATGTAAAGTCACGGGCGATTTTCAGGTGGTGCCAGTCTGCCCATTCACTCGGGTTCCACTGCCCCTGCGGACGAAGGCTGGTCATCTCCCGGCTGTAGTAGTCGGCCACTTCGCGGCTCAACGCAATCAGGGCCAATAGGTTCAAGGCCACCACGGAAATCGCGGCCACCGTCTGGGCCGCTTCATCTTTCCGGCGGCTGCCATACCAGGCGACAGCACCCAGCACCGCTATTGCCACCGCATACGTTGCCATCCGCGTATTGAAGATCGGACGCGTGACGTAGAAGTTATCAATCAGCAGAAGCCGGCCCACGCCCAGTACCAGGGCGCCGATGGCGAAGACGTTGAGGAGATCGGAGTGAATCCTGTCGGCGACCCATAACAGCACCGCCACTTCCACAAACCATCCCATGGTGATCCAGTGCGCGTCCAGGCGGATGGGGATCGCGACCGTGATAAATCCGATGGCCAGCGCAAGGTGCAGCAGATCGACGATTCGTGCTGCCTCCGGACTGCCCGCCCGGCTGCGGGCCTGGCGGCTGAGGAAGATATAAAGGGCCGCCAGAGCCAGGGCAAACCATGCCGTATCCCTGGTGCCGATTTCTTCGAAGATGACGTAGATCTCGAGAAAATATCCAGCCGCGTTCACCACCGCGACCAGGGGCGGAACAGAGTCGGACAGCCATCCCTTCTGCGCCGGGCGCGCCAGCAATGGCGCCACGGCGAAGATGGCGAAGAACAGCGTCGCGAAGCCCACCGTCATCCGCACCTGCGTGACGTCATAGAAGCTGGAGTACCAGCCGACGTAAAGCAGCAGGGTTCCGGCGTAGCTCAATAGCAACAGGCGCCGCCACGGTTTCAGGATGACCAGCGCGAGCGCGCCTGCGTCGAGGAGGACGACGTAGGTGAACAGTGCAACTTCGCGGTTCTGGCCTGTTGAAAGCAGCAGAGGAGTGGTGAAACCGCCGATCAACGCGAAGGCCGCCAGGATTTCCGCGTCCTGGGTCCAAGCCATCAGCGCCGTCGCCGCGGTCACGGCGAACATCATGGTGAAAGCCACGCTGCCGGGTATCAGGCTGTACACCTGGAAGGCCGCGTACAGCGAGAGGTAGAGCACGCCAATGCCGACGGCTTTCAAGGAGTAGGAGAAGATGACGTATCCGCGGTGGCGAAACTTTTCGCTCCAGACCACGATGGCGACTCCGGCCAGCAGCCCGATGGCGACGCGTCCCGCCGGCCCAATCCAGTTGCTGTCGAAGGCGAACTTCAGAAAGTAGGAGACACCGATCAGCACCGCGGCGATGCCGATCCGGTTCAGCCAGTGCGAACCGATGCGGGATTCGAGGTCCCCGCTGCTCCTCTTGCCCGATGAGACAGGGGCCGGCGTGGGCGGAATGCTGGGCATCGCCGGCGCGGCCGTCTTCAGTTCTGGCGGCGGCGATGGGGGTGGCGCGGATGACTGGGGGCGCGGCGCTTCGGCCGCGATTCCCGACGGCAAGTTCAGTGCGCGCTCAATGCGAAACACCCGCGCCGTGAGCTCGCCCACCAACCGCCGCAGTTCCTGCAGTTCGTCGCCAGAAGTATCCACCTCACCTCCGGGAAACTGATTTCGGTAGCATTATCTGCGAAACTGGTGTCGCTATCACGAATTATTAAGGGGACGAACCATGAAGTGTCTTACGGAATATCTGAAGTTTCACACCCGCTCCCACCGCGCCTATGTTCACATCACTCCCCAAGTAGAGCAGATCGTAAGCAAAAGCGGCGTTCAGGAAGGCATGGTGCTGGTTTCCGCCATGCACATCACGGCCGGAGTCTATGTGAATGACAACGAGAGCGGATTGATCGAAGACATCGATCAGTGGCTGGAAAAGCTGGCGCCATTCCGCAAAGACTACAAACATCACGACACCGGCGAAGACAACGGCGACTCGCATTTGAAGGCGCTGCTCATTCACCACGAGGTCATTGTGCCCATCACCGCGGGCAAACTGGATTTAGGCACCTGGCAGCGAATCTTCTATGCCGAATTTGACGGACAACGGGACAAGAGGGTGATCGTGAAGGTAATGGGCGAGTAGAAAATCGAGATGTTTTGCGGCGACGAAGCGTGGGCAACCAGTGAGGGCGGAGCGGCGCGCCCTCTTTCTCCTTCCCTGCATTCAATCGCCGACGACTACGGGCGAATTACGATTCCTGCGGAGTAGCGAAAATTGTTATTGGATGAACCACCGTTAGCGCGGAACGACATCCAGTCAAACTGCGCCACTCGAAAGGCCAGGTGGGGCGAGAACTTGGCATCCACGCCGCCGCCGAAAATCATGGCGAAAGCGTTGTCGCTCGCCGAGAATCCACTGAAACCCGCCGAAGCGTGGGAACCGCCAAACAGGGCGTGAGCAAACGGAGTAAAGGTCTCATTGCCCCGGGCCGCGACCGTCGGGCCAAAGGTGTAGGTGTAATTGCGGAAGTCCACGCCACCTTGCGAGGTGTAGGCGCCGCTGAAGTCTCCAGTGACTCCGAACCAGTGATTAAGATTTCCGGTAAGAGCGCCGTTCCAGCCGTTCAAGGTGGTGCCGTCCAGCCGGGTGAGTTGGTATCCGCCAAAGATCTCCGCTTTGGGGAAATCCTGGGCTGCCGCCGACAACGACGCCAGCAGAATCAGGACGGTCAATACTAAGAGTTTCCGCATCGATTGAACTCCTCCAGGCTGTGAATATCTGGCGTGCAGTGACTATTGAAAGCTGCAGGCGAAGGCCGGGCAAGTAACCAAAGAAACGGGGCAATAGACTTCCGTAATACCGTGAAAACATGAAAAGTGGAACGGCGAGGCGGAGACGCAGATCCGATATTGGCGAGCAATCGTACGGGAAGAAGTAGATCAAGGGTGCGAGGCCGGAGGAATGACCGTCGCACCCCAAAAAAGATCACCCTTGATCGGCCGGGATTTCTAGTGCTTCACGTTCACGTCCGGATCGGCAGCCTTTCGGTTGCTGTCGTCGCTGATGAAGTATTGGTAACGACCAAGCGCTGCGCCTGGCTTCACTGGGCCGGAGCTTGCGCTTCCGCCTGCAGGCACGTGGAACGCGGACGCGGCAAATGGACTGGCCTGAAAGCTGACCGTGAACTCGTCTCCATCCGACGACCATACAATTTCATCGCCGGCAGATCTGCTGACATTCACCACCTCATTGTCAACCTCCCCGCCCTGGCCGATGCGCACCGGAAGTCCTCGGCCCGCGAACACCTGCATGGTAGGCTGCAAGACCAGAAGGAGAAGTAGGGAGAGAAGCAAAAGAATGGCCTTTTTTATAGACGCCTCCTTGCGTTCTGAACTGAGTGAGCCGAAGCGGACCGGGTTGGGGGGAATCCGTATCCTTCCGGCGCACGTTCCTCTGGAGGAGTACACGGGTGAGCTGTGGATATGAGGGGCGTTTAATGATTGTTCGGAAAATGGAACAACGGAGTGCGGTGCGCTTCAGTCGACTCTTTGTGAGTTTCACGCAGTGCGGGACTTAGTGAAGTCGGAGCAATCAAAGCACGTCGGATTAGCCAAACGCGTCCCGACACGATCCTGTTCTGGATTTGAAACAAACTCCTGTCTGTTGAGCGCTTGGCCACTACCGCCTCAGCGCTTGTGCACCAGGAAGCCGAATTGGGGCAGATGTAGCTACGTCGCGGCGTCTGGCGCCAGACACTCTGCACAACAATCCCGCCCGGCGCTTTTAAAGTTGCTCCGGACGGGACACATCAGTCTTTACTTTTTTATGTCCACACCTGGATCGGCACTCATAGCCAGAGCGACATTAGTGACATTGTAGTAATAGCGGGTAATTGGCGCATCGGGCCGGACCGGCCCGGAACTCACGCTTCCTCCCGCCGGAACCACAAAAGTCTGTTCCGCGAACGGCGTGATCGGAAATTCGATCGTGAACTCGTCGCCGTCCGACTTCCACTCAATTTCCTCCGCGAACGACCTTCTTAAGTTCACGATTTCGTTGTCCACCTCAGCGTTCTTGCGGATATGTACCGGGAGCTTTGGCCTCATTTCTTCGCTCATATTGCCTCCTTAGTTACATTGTTTCGATTTTCTAAGCCCCCTCACTGCTTAGTGCGGCGTAGTATAGCCTGAAATCGCGCATCCGTCCGCAGGTGATCGAAATCTGGGGTATCGCGCACCCAACTGACGGCGGCGCCGGAGGCCAGTGCGTCCTGGAGTCGTTGCAAGCTGTGCCCGGTGTCGCCGAAGTGGTTGTACACCAGCGCCGCCCGAAACTGCACGTCGGGGTCCCCAGGTGAGTCGGACAGAGCCTGCTGCAGCGACGCGAAGGCTTCGGGTCTCTTGTCCAGCATTGCCAGGTAGGTCGCCTGATAGGCTAAAACGCGTCCGTCTCGCGGGTTTACTCGCAGCTTCTCTTTAGTGAGCCGGAGAGCCTCTCGATAGGCATCGCTGAATTGCTGTGGGCTCTCCCTTCCCCAGTAGTATGCATCTCCGAGATTCCCCCAACCCAGCCAACTGTGCTTATCAAGCTTCAAGCCTTCCTCAAAACTGCGCGCGGCCTCGTTGAACTTTCGCATCGAGAAGTAAGCTGTGCCCAAGTTGTTGTAAACCTCCGCCGTTGGGCGAAGGGAAACTGATTTCTGGAGCACAGGGATCGCTTCCTGGTAACGCCCTTGCAGGACATAGATTCCACCCAGGTTGGAGTATCCCCGAAAATTGTCTGGCGTCAAATTGATGACATCCTTAAACATCTTGGTCGCGTCATCATAGCGTCCTTGCTCCCAGTAGAGGGAGCCGAGCCAATTGTAACCGGCCCAATATTGCGGACGCAGACTGATGGCTTTCCGATAAGTGGCTTCCGCTTCACCCGACTTGTTCAACTTCTGGTAGACGTCGGCGAGTCCGCGGAATGCCTCGTCGCTGGTCGGATCAAGAGTCACCGCCTTCTGAAACTCAGCCACTGCGTTCTCGTATTTTCCCGTTCCCCGATAGACATTGCCCAGGCAGGCATGACCTTCCGCCAAATCTGGAGAGTTGGCCACAGCTTGATCACAAGCTGACCTCGCCTTTTCCATCCACTCGCTGCCACCATCACCCTCCTGGTAACCCAGCCAGTAGGCTTTTCCGAGGCCGGCGTAGGCCTGGCCGTATTTCGGATCGAGGCTAAGCGCGCGGTTGAAGGCGGAAATGGCATTCTCGATGTTTTCGTGTTTGTGATAGTCCAGCAGGTAACCGCGGCCGCGCAGATACTGGTCATAGGCGCTGGGATCGTCGGTTCCGTGCGCGGCCAGAACCACGCGGTCGTTGCCTTTGATCGACAGGCCCAGCATGTGAAGAACGCCATCGACCACCTGGTCTTCAACCGCGAAGGCATCACTGACGTCGGCGTCAACGGTGTCGGCGCTTAACTGGCGATTGGTCTGGGCATCGACCAGCGAGTAGTTAACGCGCACCTGATTGCCTGAGCTGTGCAGGTTTCCCTCCAGGACCAACCCTACTCCGAAGTTCTTGCGCGCCTGTTCGACGCTGGTGACGCCTTCGGCGCGTATCTCGCTGGTCGCCACCACCTGCAGGGGATAGTTGCCGCTGAGCTGGGCCAGCTTGGCGGTAAGGGTTTCGGTAAGGCCGTCACCAAAGGCCTTGCTGCTGGGGTCGTTGGTGGTGGGCGCAAAGGGCAGCACTGCCAATTGCACCGGCACAGAAGACTTGGACAGGATCACCCCCGGGCGGACCCTGTAATGGAGATACACAGGAACCGAGAGCAGCAGGGCGGCGGCAAGGCCCACAGCCCAAAGCCACTTCTTGGGTCGGGGACGAGGTTGCGGCAGTGGCACCGGCCGCGCCAGGCCGCTGGAGGACAATCCCTGGTGCACCTCGCGCAGCGCCTCCAAGAGCTCTTCCGCGCTGGCATAGCGCTTCCCCGCGTCCTTGGCCATCGCTTTATTGACCAAGGCCTCCAGGTCGCGGGAGACGGAACGATTGAAAATTCGTATGGATGCCGGAGTCTCGCCCCGGATGCGGTCCGTGGTGGCAACGAAACTGCCAGCCATAAAGGGATGCTGTCCGGTCAGGACTTCGTAGAAGACCACCCCCAGAGAAAAAATATCCGCGCGGCCGTCCGGGGCCTGCTCCAGCAGAACTTCCGGAGACATATAAGCGGGCGTGCCGGCAAAGGTTCCGGCGCGGTCCACGGTCGAACTCTGGTCGGAACGCGGCAGGTGCTTGGCCACGCCGAAATCCAGTATCTTGACCCGGCCGGCGCTGGTCAGCATGATGTTCTCCGGCTTGATGTCGCAGTGAACGATGCCGTGCTTATGCGCTGACACCAGGGCCTCGGTGCACTGAAATGCAATCACGAAGAACTCGTCCAGCGATAAAGGCTCCCGCAGCCGCTGGCGGAGGTTCTGGCCTTCCACATATTCCAGGATCAGGAATATCTCGCCGTGCTCCTCCAGCACGTCATAAACAGCTGCGACGTGGGCATCGCCGAAGCGGGAGGCGCGTTCCGCTTCTTCCAAAAAGCGGTGGCGGTAGAGCGAGTCAGCACGCAAGGCAGGCGCCAGGCGTTTGAGGGCGACAGTACGCTTCAGCTTGGTGTCCTCGGCGCTGTAAACCTCGCCCATTCCACCTTTGCCGAGCCGTTCTCCGATGCGGAAGCGTCCCACAATCTTGCCGGACAGGGAATCCTGAGGCTGTGTCGAACTCGCAAGTGTGGGCTCAAACTCCGCCATAGGGCCTACACAATTCAGAATGGAGAACAGCGTCCCGAGGCTTCAGGGGACAGATCCGCTGGGCCGCGGTTGGGCAATCTTACTCCTGGGCCACAGGGCGGGCAATCATGGCCGGGTCTGCGCCGGATTCCAGCGTTGCCGCAACGCCGGTCATGACTTGAAAATGACGGGGGGTCGGCAGAAGTGACCTCAGGTCGGCAGGCTGGGGTTCGATCGACAGCCCAGATCTTCAACATTTCAGTTCGTTACGTAATTTCCCTCATCTTTCACTTGCGGCCCCTGGCGTGCATACCTTCAGCTATCCAGCCTCTCCCGGTTATCGTTTCGCGCTCTCAGGAGACCCTCGATGCTGCATAAGTGCGCTAATCCCGCCTGCACCAGTTTGTTTCGCCGCCTCAGCCTGGGCAAGCTCTTTCTTCTGGAAACTGAGAATGGCGAGGCCCTGACGCCCCCGGTCCCTTCCCGAAGTCGCAGAGATCGGTCGCTTCGCCACGTGGAGCGCTACTGGCTATGCGATGGCTGTGCTTCCTTACTCACCCTGACATTTGAACGAGGACGAGGAATGGTTACGGTTCCGCTACCTGTCCGGAACAGCCCTGTCCCGGTCCTGCATCTGACGGAGATGCAGCGGTCGATGAGAGGGTCTCCCGCCGAGTTGAAAGGTGCCTTATGAATCATTTCAGGACTTATTTGTGTGCAATCTGTGGCGAGGAGCTCTCCTCGAACCAGGCGCGCTTTCTGGTGGCCGAGAACCAATGGGAGGACAAACTGACGATACTGCAATGGAATGAGCAGATGGCCTCCCGCGCGGACATCCAGGTGGCCTGTGGTATCGACCATGTCGAGGAGCTGGTTATTCATTGGATGACGACAGGAAGTCTTGACTATCCTTTCGCGCGAACCGCATTGGGGGCGACGGGCTGGCGCCGGTCGATCACGCCGGGCGGCAGGGTTGACCTCAGCGGCGCGCGGCCCCTCGGAGAACTCGCGGTCCATCGCGAAAGCATCGAGCGCGTGCTGGCCGAGAACCCGCAGTCCCTCAAGGTTGTCCTCGATGCGCTGCTCGACGCTCTGCGTCAGGAGATCAGGAGCGAAGAGGAACCGGTATTGCGGCGGGAATCGGAACCAGAAGAAGAATTGTGTGGGGTTTCTACCGAGCCGGAATACTAGGCGAGCACTGAAACGCCAATCCAAAACGATGCCGTGGTGAACATCCGACCGGTCCGTTCCTCTTTCGGGACGACAACGGCGAGGCTGATCGCTCGGATAATCCTGAAAACTGAAAACATGGAGTCCACGGCCGCTTGACTCTGATGGCACCCGCATCAAGAATATCTCCGGTTGGCACTACAAAATTGCTACGCTTCCTGCCGCATGGTTCGATTACGTCGGTAATGTGTGAATTTGTGCATCCTTGCCGCATCTTAAGTCATGAGAGACCCGAAATTACCTGGCAGCGACCGATTGCGATAAGTGAAATTCTGAGGATGAGACCGCGAGCCAGACAGAGGTCCCAATGGGTAGGGCATCGAAGAAGAAGCAATAAGCCATGCTCTCCGCTGAATTGCAGATGACGTGGTCACTAGACCCTTTATCGTATCCTTCGCATCGGCCAGTCATGACGCACCAAGGCAACTTCCGCGGCCTGCGAGAGCTGCTGCTTTTCGGGATCGCACACAAATCTCCAAGCAGTGAGCGACTCAGTGTTCGGATCCACTCAAGGAAGCACTTTGTCCAAGATGCTCTTCAGCATTAGAAACGACTGATTGTCTGATTCTTCACTAAAGCCAAGTTCCGGCGACTGTGAGCCTTGCGGCGTGGATCATCCGTCCGGCCCTTGACTTGCTCGAGTCCAAACTTCGAATCAACCCACAATCGTTTCCAGCAGAAACAACCCCAACAGGTCGGACGGAGTGTCCGCCCCACACGGGCTCGGCTGTGTCAAGTCCTGACACAGCGTCGTTCAAGAGGCACAATTACCAATCCTGCAATGCCTTGTAGGTGCTTAACAATCAATCACATACCTATGGTCATTCATTCGCTACATACGGTCTGTCCGAATGGAGGTAACAATGGAACTCGTATTCACGACCGTCGCAGTCATCGGGGGCATGACCTTCTCACTGGCCGTTGCAATCCTGGTGGAGGAACTGATCTTCGGCAAGGTGCTCGGTGTATTTTTTGCCCCGCGAGCAGCCCAACCCAAAACCGCCATCCAACGCTAGGCAGCGGGAGCGGTGCCCGTGGAACCTTGGGTGGCGGGCGAGGGTCAATGTTTAATAGGGCCACTTTGGTTTGAGAGCCCGGGCGCTGAAGGCTAAAGGGACGAACCCAGAGAGTACCAGGCACGGGGTCCAGAGCTATGCGGGACGCAGTCTATAATTCGCCCATCCATCCGCACTTCAACCCGCGCATCAATTTGCGTATCAACTTGCTTATCAATTTGCGTAGCCCAGGCATGCCCACGCCACTTTCTTCGCGGTTCGTCGGCTTCGTTGTATTTGCGTTGCTCTTCGTGGCCGCGGGAAACGCACAGAACTGGGCTGGCGCGGAAACCCAGCTGGCAGGAAAGATCGTATCGGCCACCGGTCCGAAGACCATGGCCCTGGAAGTGTTGAATCGTTCGTCGCTCAGCGCCACCCTGAGCGACGACATCCGGCGCAATCTTCTGACCCAGCTTGCCGTCACCGGCGTGCGCTTCGCCTCCCCCGAACAGGCTGCCGTGAGCGTGCGAGTCACTCTTTCCGAGGACCTGAGAAACTACGTCTGGGTGGCGGAAATTCGTCAGGGCGGAAACGCGCCTGCGGTAGTGATGGTTTCTCTGCCGCGATCTGCGGTTCTCGCTGTAGAGCCCGCACCCGCGGCGATGGTGCTTCGCGAAGTTTCGCTGTGGTCGCAGCCGGAGCGCATTCTGGATGTTGCGCTCATCGGTAGCAATCCCGCGCGCATGCTGGTGCTGGATGCGAACGGCGTGACTTCTTACCGGATGCAGGAGAGTCGCTGGCTGGTCGAGCAATCGCTTCCGATTCCTCACTCCCGGCCGTGGCCTCGCGATCTGCGAGGCAGGCTGGTATTGCGCAGTTACGAAAACAAAGACCATCTCTTTGATGCCTACCTGCCCGGCGTCACTTGTCGAAATTCCGGGGGCGACTCTCTCGCCATGACGTGCTTCGAGAGCAACGATCCCTGGCCCATCGGGGCGGACTCGTTCAAGCAGAGTGCGTCTTTTACTTCCTCGCGCAATTTCTTTAGTGGAGCACTCTCTCCCGGAGCAGGCACTCAAACCAGGGCGCCGGCTTTTTATTCCGCGGCAGCTATTCCCCGCGAGCAATCTACCTGGTGGCTGCTGGCCGCCGTGGATGGCAGCATCCATCTGCTCGACGGCATCACTGATCAGGTGGTGGAGAAGCTGAAATGGGGCAGTGACATTGCCAGCCTGCGGAGCGGTTGCGGGTCGGGGTGGCAAGTTCTGGCAACTGGAGCCGGCGCCGGCAGGAATGATGCGGTGCAGGCCTACGAAGTTCCTGGCCGCCAGCCTGTCGTCGCGAGCATGCCCCTCGATGTAAGTGGCGCGGTGACGGCCTTATGGACAGGTTCTGACGGAAGCAGCGTGGTGGCGGTGGTGCACAATTTGGAAACGGGGGAATATGAGGCCTTTCGGCTTACTGTTACTTGTGGCCGTTAGTTTGTCTCTGGCGATCACGGCGCCGGCCCGCACCCGACCGCGCTATGGCGGGACGCTGCGCGTGGTTATCGGGGAAGCGCCTGCCTCGCTTGATCCCGCAGAATCCATACGGAGCGGAAGCCCGATCTTGCCCAGCCTCTCGCGCCTGATCTTTGACACCCTGGTCACGTTAGACGCGCGGGGCCAGGCCCAGCCCGCGCTCTCAACTTCATCGCAAGCCGATCCCGGCTATCAACGCTGGCAGTTCGCGATCCGCCGCGGAGTTGCATTTCATGATGGCACCGCGGTGAGCTCCGATGCGGTGGCGGCTTCCCTGCGCGCCGCCAATCCCGACTGGAAAGTTTTCGCCACCGGAGAAGCGGTCGTCATCGAGTGCAACACTCCGACTCCGGACCTTCCCGCGTTCCTGGCGCTGCCACTCTACGGCATCGCCAAACGCACCGGCGGAAAGGTTGTCGGCAGCGGACCCTTCGCCATCAACCGCTGGGAGCCGGGAAAGAAACTGGTGTTGTCTGCGCGTGACGATTACTGGGGCGGCCGGGCGTTTCTCGACGCGATCGAGATCGAGATGGGCAAGAGCTTCCGCGAGCAGACGATCGCACTCGATCTGGGCAAAGCTGACCTGGTAGAGATTGCGCCGGACCAGGCGCGTCACGCGGTCCTGGAGGGACGGCGTGTGGTGAGTTCGCCTCCCGCGCAGTGGATGGGCCTGGTATTCAGCCGGGACATTCAATCGGCGGAAGATGGGAAATTGCGTGAGGCCCTGGCGCTCAGCATCGATCGCGACTCCATGAACAGCGTTCTGCTGCAGGGCGGAGGAGAACCCGCCGGCACGCTCCTGCCCAATTGGATGAGCGGCTATGCCTTCCTTTTTCCCACCGCCATCGATCTGCAGCGCGCGCGCCAGGAACGGAACCAGACCCAGCAGGCGCCGGCTTGGACGTTGGGCTACGATGCATTCGATCCGCTGGCCCGAGTCATCGCAGAGCGCATCGCCCTGAACGCGCGCGACGCCGGACTTACGCTGCGGCCACTGACATTCCAGACCGCGACCTCCGCCGCCGACGTCCGTCTGGTCCGCTTGCCGCTGCCCTCGCTCGATGCGTGGGTTGCGCTGGCCGAGTTCGCGGGCAGCCTGGGACTGCCCCAGCCTAAATTCGACGGGAACCCGCTGCAGCAGAGCGCACACGCCTCCACGACGTACGCCGCCGAGAGTGCATTGCTGCAATCGCAGCGGGTAATTCCTCTGCTGCATTTGCGAACTGCGGTTGCACTCGGGGCAAACGTGATGGGTTGGCGGGAAGATCCGGACGGCAGCTGGCGTATGCAAGACGTCTGGCTGGAAACGGAGAAACCTTGAGCTTCCGCCGCAAACTTCTGCTGGTGTTCGCGCTGACGGTCTTTCTTTGCGTGGGCGCGGTCACCGGGATCGTATCCAGCGTGACCCGGCGCGCCTTCGAGCGCGCCAACGAAGCGCAGACGACGGCGTTGATTGCACAATTTCGCCGCGAGTTCACCCGCCGAGGCGATGAGGTGGCGCACCGCGTGGAAACCATTGCGGGCAGCGACGCCGCCACCCGCATGGCGCTGGCGGTGAGCCGTGGTTCCACGGACTACAGTGCTTTTGTGAATGAGGCCAGGACGCTCGCCGACAACCAGCAGTTGGACTTTCTGGAATTCGTTGACGGCAGCGGTACCATTCTCTCCTCGGCGCAGTGGCCCGCGAAATTTGGCTATAAGGAAGGCTCCCTGCCGGCGGGAGCGCCGTCCCAAGCCGCCTTTCTGCGGCAGGAGGAGCTTCCCGACGGCGCGGCGCTGGGCCTCTCCGCCATCCGGCGCGTGGAGGTCGGGGACAAGCCCATCTTTGTGATCGGCGGCCGTCGCCTCGATCAGGACTTCATGGCCAGTCTCGAACTTCCAGCTGGCATGCGGGCCATGCTCTATCGCAACCTGGCCAAAGGCTTCTCCGCGCCGCTTCTGGTCGGCCCATCGGCCGACGCACAGCAACTGGCCCTGCTCGCGCCCCTGATTGAGCAAGTCCAGCAACAGCGGCAGGAAGCCACCGCTCTCCTTCACTGGTCCGGCGACGCGGCGGACGATGAAAGCGTCCATGCCATCCCACTGAGCGGCCAGGATAACCAGTTACTGGGCATTCTGCTTGTGGGCAATACACGGCGTCCCTATGTTGAGCTGCGCAATCGCATTCGCTCGGCGGCTCTGCTGGCGGGGAGCGTCGGCATTGTTCTCGCCATCCTGTTCAGCGGATGGGCATCCTCCCGGGTCACACGGCCGGTTGAACAACTGGCGGCGGCCGCACGGGAAGTGGCGGCGGGAAACTGGAACACGCGCGTGGACGTGGATTCGTCCGACGAACTGGGAGCTCTGGCCGAATCTTTCAACCGGATGACTGGCGAACTTCTGGAGCAGCGGGAGCGCCTGGTGCAGGCCGAGCGGGTCGCGGCCTGGCGCGAGTTGGCGCGGCGCCTGGCGCACGAACTCAAGAATCCTTTGTTTCCCCTGCAATTGACGGTGGAGAACCTGTTGCGGGCGCGGCAGCAGAGTCCAGAACAGTTCGATGAAATTTTTCCCGAGAGCTCGTCCACGCTACTGGCGGAGATCGCGAACCTGAAAACCATCATTTCGCGTTTCAGCGAATTTTCTCGCATGCCGCAACCACAGTTTCAGCGCGCGCAGGTGAACGATATCGTGCACAATGTGGCGCGCCTGCTGCAGGCTCAACTGCAATCACCGGGGCATCCTCCGGTTGAATGCCGGCTTGAACTGCGGGAGGACCTTGCGCCGATTGCGGGCGATCCGGAACTGCTGCATCGCGCATTTTCCAATCTCGCGTTGAACGCGATGGATGCCATGCCGAAGGGCGGGACCCTCACTCTGCGCACGCGGCAGAGCGGCGATCGGGTCGCGGTGGAAATTGCCGACACCGGTACCGGCCTGACCGCGGAAGAATGCGAACGCCTGTTCACGCCCTACTACACCAGCAAGGCACACGGTACCGGGCTTGGACTGGCCATCGTGCAATCCATCGTCAGCGACCATGGCGGCAGGATCAGCGTGCGCAGCCAGCCGGGAGAAGGAAGTACATTTATGATCGAACTGCCCAGTAATCTGGACAAACTGGCCGCGGGCTAAGGAGCTATCGGTGCCTCAGAAAGCGCATCTGCTGATCGTGGACGACGAAGCCAATACGCTGGCCTCGCTGGCGCGAGCCTTTCGTCTCGCCGGCCACGAAGCGACATTGTGCGACAACGCCGCCAAGGCCCTGGAACTGGCGCGCGCCCACACTTTCGACTTGATCCTCTCGGACGTGGTCATGCCGGGCAAAGATGGACTCTCCCTGCTGGAAGAGTTGAAGGCCCAGGGGGTCGCGACGCCGGTGGTCATGATGTCGGGGCAGGCTCACATCGATATGGCAGTGCGGGCCACGCGCCTGGGAGCGCTCGACTTCCTGGAAAAGCCCGTCTCCACCGAAAAACTCCTGCTCACGGTGGAGAACGCGCTCAAACTGCAACGGCTGGAATCGGAAAACCGGCAGCTGCGGCAACGCCTGGGGAAACACGAAATCGTGTGGACCGGCGAAACCATGAAAAAGCTGATGCTCCAGATCGAAAAGGTGGCCGCCAGCGAGACCCGAGTCTGCATTCTGGGGGAAACAGGAACCGGCAAGGAACTAGTCGCACGTACGCTGCACGAGCGCAGTCCCCGCGCCGGCGGCCCGTTCATCACTTTAAACTGCGCCGCCGTTCCGGCTGAGCTGATCGAATCTGAATTGTTCGGCCACGAGAAAGGTTCTTTCACCGGCGCCGCCGGCCGCCATATCGGCAAGTTTGAACAGGCGGAGCGAGGCACGATCTTCCTCGATGAAATCGGCGACATGCCTCTGCCCATGCAGGCCAAACTACTGCGCGTGCTGGAGGAAGGCGAAGTCGAGCGCATCGGCGCCGACAAGCCCACCAAGGTGGATGTGCGTGTGGTGGTAGCGACCCATCGCAACCTGGAATCTCTGGTTCGCGACGGCAAATTCCGCCAGGACCTGTTTCACCGGATCTACGTCTTTCCCATACTCCTGCCTCCGCTTCGGGAGCGAAAAGAAGATGTCGCCGTCCTGGTGCAGCATTTCGCGGAACAGGTGTGCGCCCAGAATAACTGGAAACCGATGCCTTTCAGTCCGGAGGCGCTTCAGGAACTCCAGTCGCATAGTTGGCCGGGCAACGTCCGCGAACTGCGCAACGTGGTGGAACGGCTGATTCTGCTGGCAACGGAGGGCGCAGTAACCACAGACACCGTCGAGATGGCGTTACCCCGCGGACTTACTGCTCCAACCTCGCTGGCCGGCTCCAGGCACCCTGGCGGAACGGGTCCAGGGCTTTGAGCGGGAGGTCATCCTGGCCGAGCTGAAGCGCAGCCACTTCCACGTCACCAACGCCGCCAAGGCCCTGGGCCTGGAGCGTAGCCACCTCTATAAAAAAGCGGAGCAATTGGGCGTCGATCTCCGGGCGTTACGTAACGAGACGGCGGAATGAGCCGAGTTTTCCACACAGATTCAAATCACCGATAAGCGCAATCTAAAAATACAGAACAAACTGTATTGGCTGACCCTGGACTTCGGTATAGACTGATCTGCACGCTAGAGTAGTGTCTGAAAGTGGCTCCCATCAAGGGTTTCGCCGTCAGCCTACTTTGCTTCGCTCCCGACTCTGTGAAGGCGTGAAGTTGCGCGACTGGAGTACGCGATTTCAGCAAGAATTACACTGCAAAAGTTTTCCACAGGTGGCTAAGGCGTTGGAAGGGCGGAGCATCCCCGTTTGGCAACGATGATGCTTACATAGGGGCATCCAGGGAAGTTTTGTCCGTAAAGCCAGGTAATTCTGGGGAGGCAGGTCATGCCAGCATTCAGGATATTTATCGCGGACGACCACGAAGTGGTGCGCAAGGGCTTGTGCGCCCTGTTACAGGCAGAGCCAGGCTGGGAAATCTGTGGCGAAGCTGCGGACGGGCGTGAAGCTGCGGAAAAAGTCCGTGAACTGAAGCCTGACGCCATCATTCTCGACATTGGCATGCCCGGTTTGAATGGCCTGGAAGCGACCCGGCAGATCATAAAAGAGGATCCTCGCGCCCGGGTACTCATTCTGACCTTCCATGACTCCGACCAGGTAGTGCGGGACGTTCTGAATGCCGGGGCCCGGGGATTTCTGCTCAAGTCGGATGCCGCCCGCGATCTGGTAGTCGCGGTCGAAGCTCTCAAGCGCGACAAGACATACTTCACTTCCAAGGTCGCAGCCATGGTGCTGGACGGATATCTGAAAGGCGGAACCCAGGCGGCCGCCATTGCCGTGGGCCGTGACCGCCTGACTCCGCGGGAGCGCGAAGTGGTACAGCTGCTGGCGGAGGGTAAGAGCACAAAAGAGGTCGCGGTTGCGCTGGGCCTGAGCGTGAAGACAGCGGAAACTCATCGCTCGAACATCATGCGCAAGCTGCAATTGCACTCGGTCAGCGATCTGGTGCTGTACGCGGTCCGGAACAATATTGTTCATGTGGTCCAACCTACGATTGAGTAGCGTGTTGGACCTGAGGGTAATGCCGGGCGCCCGGCGGGTTTGCTTCGCGTTGTTGGACGCGATGGTATTTCCGCTGCGCGCGCCAGGATGCGGTTCGGATGGACACAACTTCAGCATCGGTTTCGGGTTCATCCTATACAGCAAGTTAATGAAACCACTACAGGGTGCACCGGATAGACCCTGATCGCTTCTGCACCTAGTCTTATCGTCGTGATGAAAACCGATTTGCGAGGGTCAATCTCAGACCCGGGAGGCAGACGCGTGACGAACCAGAACATTCCTATGGCAATGAGTCCTGATGTGAATGGAACTCTCCGATCGAGCACCGACCTTGAATTGGTCAAGCGCGCCCAGCGCGGCGACTCGGAAGCTTTTGCCACTTTGTTCCACGCGCACAAGGCGAGGATTTATTCCATTTGCCTGCGCATGACCAACAATGCGGCGCAAGCTGAAGACCTTACCCAGGACGCATTTTTGCAGGTGTTCCGGAAGCTATCCACCTTCAAGGGCAACTCGGCGCTGTCCACCTGGCTGTATCGCATCGCGGTCAATACCGTGTTGATGCACTTCCGCAAGAAGGCCCTGAAGCAAATTTCGCTGGACGAGCCCTCGAGCCACGATGCCAAGATGGTGCGCCGCGAGTACGGCAGCCGCGATGGCCGCCTGTCAGGATCGGTTGACCGCATCACTCTTACCCGCGCTATTAAGGATCTGCCCGCCGGGTACAGGACCATCTTCCTGATGCACGAAGTGGAAGGCTACGAGCACCAGGAGATCGCAAAGATCCTCGATTGTTCGGTGGGAAATTCCAAGTCGCAACTTCATAAAGCAAAGCTTCGGATTCGCGAGTTCCTGGAGGATTCCGGGAAGAACCAAATGGCAGTCGATGCGCAGGAGGCAGCCCCGACTGCGGCCCCTTCGCGCCAGCGCAAAGGCCCAGCTTCGGATCTCGACTTCGCCGAAGCGGTCTAGGCTCCATTACACTTTCGACGCCACCAGAAATCACGTGGAACAGCCGACCCCGGCTGTCCGGTTCGGTGACATCCTTTTCACCACCCGCGAGCGTAGTTTTCGTTCATCGTAGTTAGGCGCACCAAAATAGCGGAGCTATGCTCCGCCGGACAGCCGGGGGAGGCTGTCCCCACGTGCTTCGATGACAGACGCACGAGCGGGACGCTCGCGCCCACATCCGGTTAGCGCTGGCCCCATTTCAGCTTGGTGCGCAGCACGTCAAAGAATGTTCCCTGAGTATGCAGCAGCGTGACCTGGTGCTGGGATTTGCGGCACAGCACGCGGTCGCCATCCACCATGGGCATGCCGATCTGGCCGTCGATGCTGAGATAGGCTTCATCGTCGCCCGTCTTGACTACAATCTCGATTTCCGAAGTATCGCGAACTACCAGCGGACGATGTGTAAGAGAGTGGGCTGAGACCGGCGTAATCACAAAGGCATCGACGGATGGCATCAGGATAGGACCGCCGGACGCCAGTGAATAGGCAGTAGAACCGGTAGCGGTGGAAACGATCAGGCTGTCGGCCTGGTAGCGTGAGACAAACACGCGGTCAATATAGACGTCACAATGATTCAGCCGGGCGATCGTGCCTTTACCGACCACCACATCGTTGAGCGCTTCATAACTGCCCACGGAAGCGTCCTTGCGGAGCACATCGCAGTGCACCATGGATCGCCGGTCCAGGTTGCAGCAACTGTGCTCAATATCCTGCAAGGTGGAATACAAATTTTCCAGCGGCACTTCGGTGAGAAATCCAAGCGAACCCAGATTGATACCGAGCACTGGAATTCCGGCCTTGGATACAGCCCGGGCCGCCGAAAGCAGGGTTCCATCGCCCCCCAGGACCACTACAAAGTTCAGAGGGCGCGAGGCCATTTGTTCGCGGGCGAGGACTTCCACGCCGGGGGCAAACGGCGCGGTCTCGGGATCGACCACCACCTGATACTGATGCTCGCGAAACCAGGCGAGCAGGGGTGGAACGATCTCCGCCAGTTCCGCTTTGCCCGGCTTGGAGATGATACCGGTGGACTTCGTGGTTGAGACCGCATTCGAGGTGGCCATGATGAAAGTCGAATTGTACAGAAATTCCAGGCAAAAGCTTTAACCACAGAGGACACTGAGGACACAGAGGAAAACCTAGAATTGTCCGTACAGCAGAAATTCGCGATTTCCTTCCCCTCCCAGGATGGGGGATTCGATCACGTCGGTCTGGATACACCCCAGATCCAGCAGGGCATGGCGAACTTTTTCGACCGCAGCCTTCTGTACCAGGGGGTCGCGTACGATGCCTCCCTTCCCTACCTGCTCGCGGCCGGCTTCGAACTGCGGTTTGACCAGAATGATGATCTGCCGTCCACGACGCTCAGGCGGCCCGGGAAAGGCGGCTGCAATCACCGCCGGCAGAACCAGGGTCGCCGAGATGAACGAGACATCCATGACCACCAGATCTACGGTTTCGCCGAGCTGTGCCGGTGTCAGATAGCGGGCGTTGGTCTTTTCCAGCAACCGCACGCGAGCGTCCTGACGGAGACGGAAATCGATCTGGCCGTGGCCCGTATCAACCGCAATCACCCGCACCGTCCCGCGCTGCAAGAGACAATCAGTAAAGCCTCCGGTCGAGGTGCCCACGTCGAGGCAGGTCCTGCCCGCAACATCAATCTGCCAGTGCTTGAGCGCCTCCTCCAGCTTCAGCCCGCCGCGGCTGACATATTTGAGATCGTCTCCGAGCAGGCGAATGTCGGCCGAGGCCTCCACGCCCGCTCCCGCCTTTTCGATTTTTTGTCCGCTGACCAGCACTTTGCCGGCCAGGATCAAGGCCTGGGCGCGCTCCCGCGAGGTTGCCACGCCGCGTTCAAGCAACAACTTGTCGAGCCGCACTTTCAAAACAAGACTCCGGAGCAGCCAGTCGTGGAGCTGCTGAGAGGGTTTGAGCACCCACGAAGGTGCAAGGTGCAGAAGGCCCTCGTAACAAACAACTTAACAGTTGTACTTTTCCGTTTTCCCACAGAATTTTCCACAGCGGTGTTGAAAAGTGCACGCAACCGGGCCGAATGGGGCAAGGGGACCGAAGGAAGAAGGGGGGCATAGTCACTGCTGAACGGTTGGCCGAAGTCCGAAGTCTGAGGTCCCCTCTACCCAGCCACTTCTTCCAGGAGTTTCTGGTCGATATCGAAATTGGAATGGACGTTCTGCACGTCGTCGTGCTCTTCGAGCGCTTCCATCAGGCGGATCATCTGGCTTGCAGCCGGGCCTTCCAGCTTGATGTAGTTTTGCGGAATCATCGATACGCTGGACGACACGGGCTCGATGCCGGCCTTCTTCACCGCTTCGAGAACGGCTTCGTACACCGAAGGCTCGGAGAGCACTTCCCAGTTGTCGCCATCGTCGCGCAAATCTTCCGCTCCGGCTTCAAGAACAATGCCCATCAAATCGTCTTCCTTGGTGGCAGCTTTGGGAATGACGATATCGCCCTTCTTGTGAAACATCCAGGAGACGGCGCCCGCCTCTGCCATGTTGCCGCCGTTTTTGCCGAAAGCGTGACGGATTTCGCTCACCGTACGGTTCCGATTGTCGGTATTGATATCGAGCAGGACGGCCACACCGCCGGGCCCGTAGCCCTCGAGTGAAAACTCCTCGTAGGTAGCGCCGGGTAGTTCGCCCGTACCGCGCTGGATGGCCCGCTTGATGTTATCGGCCGGCATATTCTCGGCCTTGGCGGCGGCGATAGCGCCGCGCAGGCGCGGGTTGGTATCGGGATCTCCGCCATTCTTGGCGGCAATGGAAATTTCCTTGATCAGGCGGGTGAAAATCTTGCCCCGCTTGGCGTCCAGGGCGCCTTTTTTATGCTTGATTGTGGCCCACTTTGAATGGCCGGACATGGAAATACCTCGTATCTAATAGTCTTTTATGGCGCGGAACTGCCCCGTCGAGGAGATCAACGGATTGCCTCAAATGAATGCTGCCGAACAAAAAATTATAGCATGGGACTCTGAGCCCGGGCGGCCTGTCGGGCTTTATAAGCGTAGAGGATTGCCAGTAACGGCGGCGCCAGCAGCACGCCCCAGAACGGAATAATCATCCCCAGCACGATGGGCGTCAGGATGGAAGCCCACAGCGGCACTTTGGCGGTGCGCTTCATCAGGTAAGGTTGCAGCAGAAAACCATCCACCACGGCAATGACCGCGTACAGCATCAGAACATAGAGCGGATGCTCCCAGTCTCCCCACTTGAACATAGCGGTCAGGGCCGGACCGATCACGCCCAGCACGGCCCCGATCTGGGGCACGAACTGAAACGCGGCACCCAGCAGCGCCCACAAGGGCGCCCAAGGCACACCGATGATGAGCAGCCCGATCAGCCACAGGAGGCCGACCGCCAGAGAATCCTGCAACTGCGCCACCAGCCAGTTTTTCAGCGCGCCGCCGGTAACTCGAAAGTGCTCCCCAAAATCCACCTGTGTAAGATGCCTCCGCTTGCCACGATGATAGTCCCGACACCCGGCTCGAAGCGAAGTTTGTCCGGGTGTCAAGAGACCTTAGTCCTGAAGGATTTCGTGCGCATCTGCTGAACTGCGGCACCGCCCGCACATGTACTGAGATGCCGCGCTTTCCGCCGCCCGTGTAATGCTTTTCGGCAACACGGACGGCGTTTTCTTCGTGTTAGACTTTCATCAGCTTCATCTCCGAGGAAACCAGATGAAATTTGGCGTCATCATTTTCCCAGGATCCAACTGCGACCATGATGCGTATTGGACGATCGAGCAAGTGGCCCGGCAGGCGGTCACGTTTCTATGGCACGAGTCCCATGATCTCGAGAGCTGCGACGCTGTCATCGTGCCCGGCGGGTTCTCCTATGGCGACTACCTGCGCACCGGAGCCATCGCGAAATTCTCTCCGGTAATGGAGGCCGTGCGGGATTTCGCGGCGTCGGGCGGGCTGGTGCTGGGAATCTGTAACGGTTTTCAGATTCTGTGCGAATCCGGCCTGCTGCCGGGAGCCTTGATGCGGAACGTAGGGCTGAAGTACGTCTGCAAACCCGTGCAAGTGCGGGTGGAAAATGCGGAAACTCCCTTCACCGGCACTTGCCGCCAGGGCGACGTTTTGACCATTCCCATTGGCCACATGGAAGGTAACTATTTCTGCGACCAAGCAACTCTGGCTGAGTTGAAGCGCAACCAACAGATTGTGCTTCGCTATTGCTCGCCTGCGGGCGAGATTACCGCCGGGGCCAACCCCAATGGATCGCTGGAAAACATAGCAGGAATCTGCAGTCCGGGGCGGAACGTGCTGGGAATGATGCCGCATCCGGAGCGCTCCAGCGAGCCCGAACTGGGAGGTACGGAGGGATTCAGGATCTTCGAGTCCATGGTCGGAGCCATGGCGTTGAAATAAGCTGGTGGCGCCTGGTTTGGGGGTAGCCTGCATCCAGCCCACTGAGGAGTTGGCGCGAAATTTTCGCTTGAAGCAGTGTTTAGATATAAGAGACTCCAGAAATATTTCATGACATTCCACCAACCTGTGGCCACACCTCTGGTTCACCTGAAGCCTGTCCGACTGGCAGCATTTCCAGGGATGCCGGCCTTTCTCCTCTTGTTCCTGATCCTGGGTACCGCGTGGCCAGCGGCGACCCAGGACACGCCCAGGGTGCAGGTCTTCGGCGGTTATTCTTACACCCGGTTCGATAGCCCCTCATTCGGTTTCTCCAACCCGTCCGGCCTGAACGGTTACAATTTTTCACCCGCCTTCAACCTGATCCACGGCTTCGGGGTGGCGGCGGAGGTAAGCGGACAATACGGCTCGAACCTCGACCTGCGCGATATCGCCGTGGGTCCCCAGTTCCTCTACCCCAAAGGCAAGACACTGTTCTTCGCCCACGCTCTCATTGGCAGGGCCCGCTCGCTGGTACAGGTAGGAAACAACGAAGAAGACACGGCCCGCGCCGTGGCCCTGGGCGGAGGCATGGACTTTAGTATCACCTCCCGCTTCGCGGTGCGCGTGTTTCAGGTTGATTATCTGCACACCAGCTTGTTTTCGGAGACCCAGAACAATCTGCGATTTTCAACCGGTCTGGTCTATCGCTGGGGCACGATCAAGAAGGGGCACCGGGCGCCCCCGCTGGGTCAGTAGCCGGTCGCGGCATGATGCAGAAAGGCATTGAAAGGGACTTGATGATGCTGATGCGACGGGCGGGCTTGCTGGGCGCGACGTTTGCCCTAGCCTGGGTAGCGGGCTGTGGTGGCGGTAGCGGCGGCGGATCGGCCTCCGGCCGCAACGCCTATGTCGCCGTGCCCCAGGGCAGCGCTATTGCCGCATTTCGCGTAAACCCCGACTCCGGCGACCTTACCCGCGTGCTGGGTTCCCCTTTCGCCGGTGGGACCTCCCCCGTGGCGGTTGCAGTCCATCCTTCGGGCAAGTTTGTCTATGCCGCCAATCGGGGCGGCCATGACGTTTCGTTGTTCGCCATCAACCACGATACGGGGGAGCTGTCTGAGGTCATGCCCCGCACCACGGCGGGCCTGAATCCGTCGTCGTTAGTGATGGACACCGCCGGCGACCTGATTTTTGTGACCAACGAGACATCCAACACAATCTCGGTCTACTCCGTCAGTTCGAGCGACGGCACACTGACTGAGATCACCGGCTCGCCATTTCCCACCGGTGCCCGACCGGTGGCGCAGGCGTTGTCTCCGTCGGCCAAGTTCCTGTACGTCGCCAGCGGAAATCTGCCGCTGGTATTCGGCTATTCGGTGGCTGCGGGTGGCAGCCTGCTGGCCATCCCGGGATCACCCTTTGCCGTGGGCAACGGGCCGAGTTCCCTGGTGGTCGATCCCTCGGAGCATTTCCTCTACGTCACCAACTTCAGTGATAACACCGTCTCCGGCTTGACCATCAACTCCGCCAGCGGCGCCCTGACCGCTGCCCTGAATTCTCCGTTCACCGCCGGCACGGGTCCAATCTCCGTCACGGCTTCCGCGAAAGCTCTGTACGTGACCAACCTGGGCTCGGGCAACGTCTCCGCCTATTCGATCGATTCCACCACGGGCGCGACCACCCAGCTTGACAAATCACCCTTCAGCGCCGGGACCGCACCGGTGTCCGCGACGATAGATCCGGGGGGGGCATTTCTGTATGTTTGCAATCAGACGTCGAAGAACATCACCAAATTCACCATCAATGCGGATAGCGGCGGTCTTCCCAGCAGTACGGTCGCTGCAACCATTAACGTGTCCCCGGCAAACATAGCCTTCGCGAAGTAGGTGTGTGGCGCGGGCGCCCTCGCCCGCGTGGGCCGGAGCCACGGAAATGCTTATCACCAGGCTCTCGGCTGGAATCAGGATCAAAATCAAATTCAAAAGCCGCGGGCGAGGGCGCCCGCGCCGCTTTCTCGCTTCCATGGTTCGCTTTGGCATTCTCGGGTTTGGACTGCACGCGGTCAAGCGGCTGATGCCGGGGTTCGCGCTGGCGCAGAATTGCCGCGTCACCGGCCTGTCGCGGCGGGCCCTGGACAAGGCGCGCGCTTCCGCCGGGCATTTCAATATCCCGCTGGCTTTTGATTCGGCCGAGGAGCTGTGCCGGTCGCCCGAAGTCGATGCGATTTTTGTCACCACTCCCAATGCCTGCCACCTCGCCGATGTGCTGCTTGCTCTCCGCTGCGGCAAGCCGGTGTTGTGCGAAAAGCCCATGGGCGTCCACGCCGGCGAGTGCCGCGCCATGGTAGAAGCCGCCCGTAGCGCGAAACTATTGCTGGGCGTGGCCCAGGTTTTTCGCTTCGAGGACAGCACCGCGCGTCTGCGCAACCGGGTGGCTGCGGGACAGATCGGCAAAGTGATTTTTGCCCGTTCCGAATTTTCATTTCCCGCAGGTGACGGACATCCGCGGGCCTGGATCAATGATCTGGCCTTGGCTGGAGGCGGACCCATCGCCGATGTCGGCGTCCATTGCGTGGACTCCTTGCGTTACATCCTGCGGGATGAAGTGATGCGAGTGAGTGCGCAGGCAAAGCACGACCTGGGACCCAGCGCGGTAGAGACAGCCGCGGTGCTCACGCTGGAATTTGCCCGAGGCACTCTCGCCACGGTGACAGTTTCCTTCCGCGCTGAATACCGCACGCCCCTGGAATTAGTGGGGGAGACTGGTGTCCTGCACGCGGATGACGCGCTGAACGTGGAACGGCCCATTACGATCGAGTTGCATCGCGCCGGCGCAGTGGTTGAGACTGAGCAGGTTTCGAACCGCCTCGCTTACGCCCGACAAGTGGATGGGTTCGCAGCTGCGGTCGAAGGCAAATCCAGCTTTCCAGTACCGGGCGAAGAGGGCTGGCAAAACCAGGAAATTCTGGATGCTGCCTACCGCAGCATGAAGAGTGGGAAAACTGAGGACGTGGCCCAGGTCAGATGAGAGTTCGACCTGAGGGAAGCTTCTTATAGAGCCGGGGCCGGCGCAGAAACCGGCGTCGCCGGCTTGACCGAAGGAACGCCCTTGGCCTGCACGATTGCCCAATGCCACTCCTGGTCCTGGCCCGGCGCAACCCCTAAATTCTCGTGGAAGACCGTGGTGCTGGAGGGCGCCGCCGAGCCTTTCAGGTGGTACAGAACGGTCGAGTCAGCATGTTTTTCCGAAAGCATCGTGGTGGTTTCTGCGGCGTGCATCAGGCGTGCGGAACCACGCTGGGCCGAGTTTGCCTCCGGACTGCGCAGAATGGTCAGTCCGACGGTGATTTCCTTTATGTTCCAACTGGTGCCGTTGTGCACTGCGACTTGCAGCGTGTCTCCTGTGATCGTGGCCGGGCCATCCAGCTTGGCCAGTTCGCCCGCCGGCAGGTCCTGCGGGGCGTATGCGTCCGACAGCAAGGATGTGGCTGCGGCGCTAAAAGAGAGATCGCACGTCACATCAGGTGAGGAGACCTGGAACTTCTTTGTAATGCCATCGATGCTGAACAACAGGCTGCCATTGAGCTTCCGGGTCTGCACTTCATCCATGATCTGCTGCATATTGTCGTTGTCGATTACGGTGTGCTCCGGCGCCGCCTTGCCCTTGCGGAACAGGCGTGCCAGGTCGCCCAGGGACGGTTCCCCGCTATCGGACTGTGCCACCCCGCACACCGGAAGGAAGACTCCCAGCACGATGAGCGTGAGCGGCAGGAACAATTTGCGCGTCATGAAAGCATCTCGGACAGTTCCCTTACATTGTGCCGCAAGCAGCGCAACAGCGCCGGTCCTCGCAGCGGCCGGCATTCGATTGATAACTAGCGGGAGCTTGTCCTTGGGAAATTGTACTCAGGAGTGCAGGCGGGAACGACCATGCAGGCGCAAACGTTAGTCGTAGAACCTCGGAACCACGACGACGCTAAACTACTGGACGTAGGCAAGGCGGGATGAATAACCACCCAACCGGCACCGCGCGCCCACGTTCAGCCCTCTGCTTACAGCAGGCCAGAGGAACGGAAGCGCGTAACCGGGTCCATCGCCGGAACCGGAACCGATTGCCGCTGAAAGATCCAGCGGGCCACCGCATAGCCCAGGGCCGCATAGCAAACATAGACTAGCTTCATGGCTCACCCCAACCTGTTAGATGCTTTTCGCCTATGGGGGAGTGCACTAAACCGCACCGTACCTGCAAAAATTAACAAGCAGACACCGGTAGGTCAATGAACCACCGGTGCCATCCGTATGGCCCGAAAGTAATAGGGGGTAACCAGGTTCAGCCCAGCAGGATGGCTCGACAAACCCGTGGCCGGGCTCTCCGTTTATGGCGCGGGCTTCGCCAGCACGAACGACTTCACCACAATGTTATTCGGCTGGACGCCCACCGGAATCATGGTCAGCAGAGAATACTCAGAGGGCTCAAGCTTGGTGGCGCTGCGCTTTTGGATGACCGTCACGTCGCCGGATTGCGAGTCCAGCACCAGTAGATAGTTCTCGCTGCGGGAGAGCGCCAGCCCGTCGGGATGACTACCGACCGGCAGAGTAGCGATCCGCTTGCCGATGTCAATGTCGTAAACTGCAATTGTGTTGGATCCGAAGTTGCTGACGTACAATCGCGAACTGTCACCGGTCACCAGGCCTCGCGAAGGGTGGGTACCGATCAGGTAGCTGCCGCCAACTTCATTGGTCGAGGTTTCGATGATCGAAATATTGTCGGAATCAAAATTGGCCACCACCAGCTCACCGCCATCCGGCTTCAGTTCGAGGTCAGCTGGCGTCTTACCCACGTCCAGCAGGGCCAGCAGCTTGTCGGTTTTCAGGTCGATGGATGCCACTTGCGCGGAGCCGGCGCAGGCCACGAAGGCCTTGCTGCTGTCGGGAAGGATGGCGATGTCCTCGGGCTGCTGGCAGACGGACAGGGTGCCCCGGACCTTGAGTTGCTCGGTATCGATCAGCGAAACGGTGTTGTCGCCCCGGTTACTGACCACGACGGTTGCGCCGTCGGGCGAAACCCGCGCCAGCCCCGGCGAAGCGCCCACCCGGATGTTGCCCAACACCAGCCGCCTGTCGAGATCGAGCACGGAAACGTTGGCTGACCTGGAGTTCGCGACGTAGGCGCGTTTGCCGTCCGCCGACACATCGATGAAGTACGGAGCGGCGTGCACACCGATAGTGGCGACTACTTTATTGCGTTCGGCATCAATCACGCTGATGCTGTTCGACTCCGTGTTCACGACGTAGATTTCGTTTTTCCTGCTGTTGGCCGCAATGCCGGTGGGATCGCCCCCCACACTTATTGTGGCAGCAGGCTGAAAGGTGCGTAGATCAATCACCGAAACCGTATTGCTTTTGCCGTTGGTAACGTAGGCGTACTCGCGGTAGGCGGGGCCGTAGCTGGGCAGCTGGCGTTCCTGGAAATACCACCATCCCAGGCCGCCAGCGATGGCAAGAGTAACCGCAAGAAAAAGAAATTTTCTCAAGCTAATGGGCTGATGGCGGTTCGAACGCCGGACTGCGCCGGCAGGGTTTCAGCAGTCCGGGCGTGGGTCCCGATGGCCGGCACTATTCGTCCCACCACGGGCGCAATCTGCCGCACCTGTTTCATCAGTTCGTCGAACTGCTCCGGATAAAGAGACTGGATGCCATCGGACATGGCGCGGTCAGGCTCGTGGTGCACTTCTACAATCAGACCATCGGCACCCACCGCAATCGCGGCCCGCGACAGGGGCGTGACCTTGTTGCGCTTTCCCGTGCCGTGGCTGGGATCCACCACAATAGGCAGATGACTGAGCCGCTGCACCGCCGGGACAATGCTGAGGTCGAGGGTATTACGGGTGTGATCGGCGAAAGTCCGCACCCCGCGCTCGCACAGGATCACCTTGTAATTGCCTTCGCTCATCACGTACTCGGCGGCCATCAGGAACTCTTCCAGCGTGGCTGACATGCCGCGCTTGAGCAGAACGGGTTTGCGGGTTCGTCCTGCCCGTTTGAGCAACGAGAAGTTTTGCATGTTGCGGGCGCCGATCTGGATCACATCGGCGTACTTCTCCACCAGTTCCAGCGACTCATTATCGATGGCTTCGGTGACGATCTTCATTCCGAACTTGTCGCGAATTTCGGCCATGATCTGCAGGCCCGCTTCACCCAGGCCCTGGAAGGAATAGGGCGAGGTGCGAGGTTTGTAGGCGCCGCCGCGGAAGAATTGCGCCCCGGCACGGCATACCTGCTCGGCCACCGCCATGGCTTGCTCGCGATTTTCGATGGCGCAGGGGCCGGCGATGACAGCCAGCCCGGGGCCGCCGAATGTGGCGTCGGTGCCGGCAAAGGTGATGACAGTGTTTTCCGGCTTCACGTCCCGGCTCACCAGTTTGTAAGGCTTGCTGACGCGGATCAGCTCTTGCACGCCCGCCATCTCGTCCAGCGTGCCGGGCTCGACTTCGCCCCGATTTCCGGTGATGCCGATGGCGGTGCGCTGTGCGCCCGGCATGGCGTGGGCCCGGTAGCCCAGTTCCTCGATCTTCTGGCAAACCGCGGTAATCTGCTCTTCCGTGGCCTGCGCCTTCATCACCACTAACATGGGTTCCCCTCGCGTTCGCCTTGAGTTTATCGTTGTTTCCCGTGGCATCGCAAATGGACGCCGACACACGTCGTCATCCTGAGGGACTGAGGCCGTTCAGAATGACGCCCAGGGGTCGAGTGATGCGCAGAGCCGAGATCCTGCAACACCAAACCGTAACTGGAAACTGGCAACCAGAAACTGGAAACTGCCTGGTATAAAGTGGCACACTGATGCAGTGCCCCACTCCCTCGCCCGCGAACAGGATATCCTCAAACGGCCATCCAAACGCCCACCTAGGCTGACTTCGCGGCGCATCGGAATCCACACCTCGAGTGCAGGCGGGGTGCAGAATGCGGCTGAGCGCGCTTTTCGCCTGGGCTGCAACACGTTTCAGATCTTTTCTTCCAGCCCGCGGCAATGGGCCGCGCACGACCTCAGCCGCCCTGATTGCGATGCCATGAAGCGGCTGTGCGACAAGTATGACCTGAAGCCTCTCGTGATCCACACCAATTACCTGGTGAACCTGGCGGGAGCTAATGAGTTGTTCCTGAAAAAATCGGCAGAAGCATTCCGCGGCGAAATCGAGCGGGCATTGGCCCTGTGCGCGGAGTACCTGGTATTGCATCCCGGTTCGTTTCGCGGATTGGATCGGGAGCAGGGCCTGATGCGAACAGCGGCCGCCATTGCCGCTGCCGCGCAGGGATTGGACCTGGCCAAACGCGGCCTCACCATCCTGATCGAAAACACCGCAGGAGCGGAATACTCCCTCGGCGGCAGCTTTGAGCAGGTGGCGGAGGTGTTGCAGTACCTACGAAACCTGGTTCCGGTCGGCGCATGCATCGATACCTGCCACACTCATGTGGCCGGTTACGACATCGTGAGCCCGCGCGGGCTGCAGGATACACTGAAGCGCCTGGACGAAACCATAGGTCTGAAGAGTGTTCGCGTGTGGCACTGCAATGACGCGAAGGCCGCCCGGGGATCGAAACTCGATCGTCATCAGCAAATCGGCAAGGGCAACATCGGACTGGAGCCCTTCCGCCGTCTGCTGAATGACCCGCGACTGGCCCACGCCGCCTTCATCGCCGAAACCCCGATTGACAAACCGGGAGACGATTTCAGGAATGTGGCGGCATTAAGAAAGCTGGTCAAAGAATAGAGTCGGATCAGCAGGTTTCATCCAGGAGGTCTCGCAATGAGCTGGGCCAAGAAGTTTTCCAAACCCTACCGGGTCGAGCACGGCAAGAAGTTCCGGCTCAAGGACCACGATCCCACCGACACCGCCAAGCTCCACTCCCAGGAACACGGTGAAGAACTGCTGGCGAAGGGTGTAGCGCGCATGTCCGAACTGCAGGACAAGCTGTATGCCGACAACCGCTGGGGCCTGCTCCTGATTTTTCAAGCCATGGATGCCGCCGGAAAAGACGGCGCCATCAAGCACGTGATGTCCGGGGTAAATCCGCAGGGCTGCCAGGTGTTTTCCTTCAAGGCGCCTTCAGTGGAAGAACTGGACCACGACTATCTGTGGCGCAACATGAGGCGCCTGCCCGAACGCGGCCGCATCGGAATCTTCAACCGGTCTTATTATGAAGAGGTGCTGGTGGTCCGTGTCCATCCTGAAATTCTGGCCAATGAAAAAATACCGGCGCCGCTACTCACAAAAAAGATCTGGGACGAGCGCTTTGAGGATATTTGCGGTGTCGAACGGTATCTTGCCCGCAATGGCTATGTGATCCGCAAGTTCTTCCTTAACGTGTCGAAGAAGGAGCAGAAGAAGAGGTTCCTCGATCGGCTGCAGCAACCCGAGAAGAACTGGAAGTTTTCTTCCGCTGACCTGCACGAACGCGAAAGCTGGGACGACTACATGGACGCCTACGAAGACATGATCGCCAATACTTCTACACCGTATGCGCCCTGGTTCGTTATCCCCGCGGACAACAAATGGTTCACCCGCCTGGCGGTGGCAGCGGCCGTCGTGGATGCGCTCGACGACCTCGACCTGTCCTATCCCAGGGTGGACCCGCGGAAGCGAAAAGAACTGGAGGCGGCGCGAAAGCTGCTGCGGAAGAACAAGGAGGGCTGATGGCCAGGGCCGATAAAGTTGAGATCCGGGCCGGAGTTGATGCACGCGAAAATTCCGTCCTGGGTTCATCCACCAGTGGGCGTTAACCGGCATTTGCCATTGGGAGACGCCCCTTCTCGGACAATAGTTCAGTTCCGTTCGGATGCTAGAATCGAGCACATTCCCTTACCCTCGGAACCTCTAAGGCGGTTGCAGAGTTGTAGCTTGATCCGCCGCGGCGTCGAAAGCCGTGAACATCCGGTCGTGACCAGCTTTGGGGCGCTATTACCCGTGATGATCGGTCTCGGAGCCTTCAGCCGCGATCCAATCAGTTTCGACCCAGTTTTCTCGAGCAGACCATGGAATTTCATGAAGCAGGGATTTTTTCTTGCAGTGGAGGACACAACCCAATGAAAACGAAAATCATTTGGGCAGGTATTGCAATCTTTTCCGCCATGCCGCTCTGGGCCCAACAAACGGAGAGTGGCCCGTCGTCGAACAGCGCGCCGGATGTGGCGGCCATGCAGCAGCAAATCAGGGATTTGCAGGACCGCCTGATTTCGCTCGAGGGCCAGGTGCGTATGCTGAAGAGCGCGCAACCGCCGGCGCCTTCAGCCACACCCGCCGCGGAGGTCGCGGTTGCCGCGGTCACCGCGACCTCGGACCAGAACATTACCCTGGGCGGCGCTGGAGGCTCCGCTGCCAAGGCGCTCAATCCGGACATCAGCGTGATTGGCGATTTCATCGGCGCCGCCGGGAACGGGACCGTGCCCGCCATGGCCCAGCAGATACCGTTTTCGGCCCTGCAGATGCACGAGTCGGAAGTTGGCCTGCAGGCCATTATTGATCCCTACGCCCGCGGAGACTTCTTCATCTCCTTCGGGGAAGAGGGCGTGGATCTGGAAGAGGGCTACATTACTTTCACGGCGCTGCCGAAAAGCTTGGTGGTCAAGGTGGGCAAGATGCGTTCCGCCTTCGGCAAGGTCAACACCATGCATAACCACGTGCTGCCTTGGATCGATCGGCCCCTGGTTACCAGCAACCTGGTGGGTGGCGAGGACGGCATTGACGATGCGGGCGTGTCCATTCAACGCATCATCCCGGCCCCAAAGGGAATCTTCCTCGAAGCCACCGGCCAGGTCTTCCGCGGCGACTCAGGGGACGGTCCGCAAAGCGTCTTCAAATCCTGGCAGAGAAGCGATGTCAGCACGGTAGCGCATTTGCGCAGCTACAAGGACATTAGCGAATCCACGAACGTGGATATCGGTCTTTCCTACGCCCGAGGCTATAATGATTTTGGCCCGGATTTTCTCACCAACCTGTACGGTGTGGACGCCACGGTGCGTTGGAAGCCCTTGCGCCGCTCCATTTATCACTCCTTTATTGGTCGCGGCGAGTTGTTCTGGAGCCAGCGCCAGCAGCTTCCGGTGGAGCAGAAAGCTTTCGGCTTTTATACCTCGGCCGACTATCAACTGGGACGGCGATGGTTTCTGGGGGGACGCTTTGACCGTTCCGGGCGCAGTCAGTTTGGCAATTTTACCGACCAGGGCGGTTCGGCGGTACTGACTTACTGGCCAAGTGAGTTCAGCCAGGTTCGCGGTCAATACCGGTACACCAGTTACGCGGAGGGCAGAAGCACGAATGAGTTGCTGCTGCAATTGATTTTCTCGCTGGGCGCACACGGAGCGCACCCATTCTAACCACCCCCGTGGGGACAGCCGCCTCAGCTGTCCGGCCAAGGGCCCGGCAGAGCTTTGACCAGCACAGTTCTGGGAGGATGGAATGAAGAAGATGAAATCTCGGCGGCTTTTCTTGATGGCCTCGGTTTGCCTGTTGGCGGTCACCCTGACCGTCTCTGTTCAAGCCAAGAAGCTGAATGTGGTCACCGCTACCACCGACATGGCGGCACTGGCTCAAGAAGTAGGCGGCGACCGCATCAGCGTGGAATCAATTGCGAAGGGCTATCAGGATCCCCACTTTGTTGAAGCCAAGCCCAGCTTTCTGCTGAAACTTCGCCAGGCGGATTTGCTGATCGTCGTAGGCTTGCAATTGGAAATCGGCTGGCTGCCTCCGCTGATCACGCAGAGTGGCAACGGCAGAGTACAGGTAGGCGCGAATGGCTACCTGGACGCTTCCCAATTTGCCGAGATTCTGGATATTCCAACCAGCACCGTGACCCGCGCCATGGGCGACGTCCACCCCCTCGGCAACCCTCACTACTGGCTCGATCCCGACAATGGCCGCCGCATCGCCAAGGGTATCGCCGGCAAACTGGCCGAACTTGATCCCACGGATGCCAGCTACTTCCAGGAGCGCTATCAGGATTTCGACAAGCGCCTGAGCGCTGCCGAGCAAAAGTGGGATGCGGAAATGAAACCTTTTCACGGACGCAAGGTCGTAACCTACCACAATTCGTTTCCCAACTTCGCCAAGCACTTTGGGCTGAATGTTATCGGTTATGTCGAACCGCGCCCGGGAATCCCGCCGACCCCGAGCCACACCTTCGAACTGATCGGATTGATGAAACGGGAGAACTGCAAGGTCATCCTGGTCGAACCCTACTTCGATCTGAAAACGCCAAATTCCATCGCCCGCGAGACCGGCGGCAAGGTGGTGCAATACTTACCCTCCGTCGGTGGAGAGAAAGATGTGACCGATTACTTCAAGCTGTTCGATTACGATATTGGCCTGTTGACGCAGACGTTCCGGGCAACACAGTAAGAGTCGTTGGCTATCGGGAGTTGGTCGTTGGCCAAACAATGGGCGTCGCTGGTTTTGACCAATGACCAGGGACCAACGACTGGCCTCAAGGAGTGATATGGAAATTCTGCCGTTTTTATTGTGGCCGTTTATTGCCAGCCTCATTCTGACCGGCATTCACGCCTATCTGGGCGTGCATGTGGTGGAACGTGGCGTGATTTTCGTTGATCTGGCACTGGCACAAATTGCGGCCCTGGGGGCCACCATCGCCATTCTCGTCGGAATGGACCCCCATGGACGCGGGGCCTACTGGCTGAGTCTGGCCTTCACTTTTGTGGGAGCTGCCATCTTTGCCTTCGCCCGCACCCGGCGCGGCCACATTCCACAGGAAGCGTTCATCGGTATTGCGTATGCCGTGGCTTCGGCGGCCGCCATTCTCGCTATGAGCAAGGCCACGGGCGAGACTGAACACCTCAAAGACATGCTGGTGGGCAACATCCTTGCGGTCGATAAACAGGACGTCATCAAGACCGCGGTGCTGTACGGGGGAGTTGGTCTGTTTCATTACATCTTCCGTCACAAGTTCCTTCTGCTTTCCACCAACCCGTCGGAGGCCGAAGCGCGCGGCATGAGCATCCGTTTCTGGGATTTTCTGTTCTACGCTTCGTTTGGTTTCGTGGTCACTTCTTCCGTGGCAATCGCGGGCGTGCTGCTGGTTTTCTGCTACCTGATCGTGCCGTCGGTGGGCGCGATGCTGTTCGCCGATCGCGTCGGACCGCGGCTGGCCATCGGCTGGACCATGGGGACCGTGGTGTCCGCCCTGGGCGTTTACTTTTCGGTCTTGGGCGACCTTCCTACCGGGGCCACGATTGTCTGCACCTTTGGTGGGGTACTGATCGTCATGTTCTTCGTGTACTTGATATTTTTCAACAGGCACGAGGCCACGGCCATCGAAGGAACGAGTTCACTGGCCAATGCCAAGGACGCCGCGCCGCAGCGCTCACACTAGACGAGCCGGATCTCGTCCTCTGATCGACCGAGCCCTTCTTTGAGTGGCGCGCTGCAGGCTGAGGTTGTCAGCACGCTGGTAGGGGTCCTTCGACTGCGCAACAACCAGGATGACACCTAGCTCTGGGCGCCGCAGCACTTCTTGTATTTCTTGCCGGAGCCGCACGGGCAGGGATCGTTGCGGCCCACCTTGGCGCTGCCGCGCACTACCTGCTGCACGGTTTGTGTTTCCCCGGAGCCGGCCATGCGGGCCTGGTCCAGTTCGCGCCGTTTCTTACGCTGGAAAGACTCTTCCAACTCGTCCACCGAGGTAGAGACGTTTCTCCGGGGACGGCTGCCATTGCCATCCGCTCCATGTTGACCTTCTGACCCCGCAGCCGGCCGTTCCAGGATCTGCATCAGGTAAAGATAACGGGCAGTTTCCTCCTGGAAGCGCGTCATCATGGCTTCGAACATGTCGAAGGACTCGCGCTTGTACTCGACCAGGGGATCGTGCTGCCCGTAACCACGCAGCCCGATGCCCTCTTTCAGGTGGTCCATGTCCCGCAGGTGATCTTTCCACTGCGAATCGAGGACGCTCAGCATGATCATGCGTTCGTGGTAACGCATGGCGTCAGGACCGATCAGCTTTTCTTTCGCATCGTACCGCTCTTTCAGCTTGGCGAAGATGGCGTCGCCCAGTTCCTGCCGGCTCAACTCTTCAGGCTTGATGCCTTCAGCCAGGATGTCAACCCCGAAGCGGGTGAAAATGGAGTCCTTCAGTCCCTTTATGTCCCAATCGTCGGGATGGGTCTTAATTGCGCAAAACTGGTCCATCACGTCGCTGAGAATGCCGGAAACGTAGTCTTCGAGGATGAGCTCCTTTTGCTCCACGCCTTCGAGCAACTGGCGGCGCAGGCCATACACCGCCTCGCGCTGCTTGTTCATCACGTCGTCGTATTCGAGAAGATGTTTGCGGGCTTCAAAGTTCTGGGCTTCGACGGCTTCCTGCGCAGTCGCAATGCGGCGCGTGATCAGGCCCGATTCGATCGGAATGCCCTCTTCCATGCCCAGGCGCTGCAGCAGCTTGGAAACCCACTCTTTGGCGAAGATGCGCATCAGGTCATCTTCGAGCGAGAGATAGAAGCGGGAAGAGCCGGGATCGCCCTGGCGTCCCGCGCGCCCGCGAAGCTGGTTGTCAATCCGGCGCGCTTCGTGGCGTTCGGTGCCGAAGATGTGCAGGCCGCCGACCGCGGTGACTTCATCGTGTTCCTTGTCGGTTTGGACCTTATGGCGATTGAAGATTTCAGTCCACTGGTCGGTGGGAACGACGTACTCATTTCCGGCGTAATACCAGACCGTACTCTTGGTTTCGTCCACATCAATTTCAATCTTGCCCTGAGCCGCGCGCAGCGGTTGCGCGATTCCCTTCTTCACGCACTCCTGCTTGGCCATGAATTCCGGATTGCCGCCGAGCAGGATGTCGGTACCGCGGCCGGCCATGTTGGTGGCGATAGTGACCATGCCCTTGCGTCCCGCCTGGGCCACGATCTCGGCTTCGCGCTCGTGATACTTGGCATTGAGCACGACGTGCTTGATGTTTTTCTTCTTGAGCAGTTCGGAAAGCCGTTCCGATTTTTCGATGGAGGTGGTGCCCACCAGCACCGGGCGTCCCGTGGCATACAGCTTCAGAATTTCGTCGGAGGCAGCGAAGTACTTCTCTTTTTCCGTGCGATAGACAACGTCCGGATTTTCCAACCGCAGCATCACCTTGTTGGTCGGGATCACCATGACTTCCAGGCGGTAAATGCTCTCAAATTCGGAAGCTTCGGTTTCCGCCGTTCCAGTCATGCCCGCCAGTTTCTTGTACATGCGGAAATAGTTCTGGAAGGTGATGGTAGCGAGAGTCTGGTTCTCGCGCTCGATCTTGACGTTTTCCTTGGCTTCAACCGCCTGGTGCAGGCCATCCGACCAGCGCCGGCCCGGCATCAAGCGTCCGGTGAACTCGTCCACGATAATGACTTCGCCGTCCTTCACCACGTACTCGACGTCGCGCTTGTACAGCGCGTGGGCTTTCACGGCGGTATCGACGTGATGCTTCAGGTCCCAGTTCTCGGGATCGGCAATGTTTCCAATGCCCAGAAGCTGCTCGACTTTCTCCCAGCCGATATCGGTGACCGTGATGCTTTTGTGTTTCTCATCCACCACGTAGTCGCCGGTGAGTTCTTTGGGCTCGCCGGGCGCGGTGTCAATTTCCTCGCCCTTTTCCAGCTTGGGGATGATGCGATTGACCCGGGCGTACTTGTCGGTGGACTCTTCGCTGGCGCCGGAAATAATCAGCGGGGTGCGGGCTTCGTCGATCAGGATGGAATCGACTTCATCGACGATGGCGAAGTTGTGCTTGCGCTGCACGCAATCGCGAACGTCAAACTTCATGTTGTCGCGCAGATAATCGAAGCCGAACTCGTTGTTGGTACCGTAGGTGACGTCGGAGGCGTAGGCTTCGCGGCGCTCTTCATCGTCCAGATCATGCACGATGACGCCCACGGTCAGGCCCAGAAAACGATACAGCTTGCCCATCCACTCGGAATCGCGCTTGGCCAGGTAGTCATTGACGGTGACCACGTGCACGCCGCGTCCGCTGAGCGCGTTAAGGTAAACCGGCAGGGTCGCGACCAGGGTCTTGCCTTCGCCAGTTTTCATCTCGGCAATCTTGCCCTGGTGCAACACCATGCCGCCGATCAGCTGTACGTCGAAGTGGCGCATCTGGAGCACCCGGCGTCCAGCCTCGCGGACCACGGCAAAGGCTTCCACCAGAAGCTCATCCAGCACTTCGTTAATGGCTTTGGTGCGCTCGTCTTCGAGCTGCTTGAGGCGGTCGGGATCGGCTTCGGGCTCATCGGGAATACTGGCCAGGCTATCCTGTACCCGCTTGCGGAATTCGTCCGTCTTGGCGCGCAACTGGTCGTCCGAGAGCGGTTGCATCTCCGACTCAAGCGCATTGATGGCCTCAACCCGAGGCCTCAGTCGCTTCAGTTCGCGCTCGTTCTTGGTCCCGAAGACCTTACCCAGTACCGTGTTAATCAAATCAATGCACCTGTGAAGGCAGACCCGTGCCTATTAGAAGCCTAGCATATTAGATGCGGCGACAGCGCGTAAGTCGCGGGGAGGAACCTGGGATGAAAGATGCCGGGTAGCGCCGGCGTCCCGCCGGCTGTCGTGAGGGCGTCCCGCCCTCACATTAGTGAAGGGTGGCTGACTTTAGTCCGCGATAGCCGCTTTCATGTAATATTTCCGCGGACCCATGCCCACTTTCTACGATCGTTTTGTCGAGTGCGTCGAGCACTGGCCCCGGAACATTGCCCTGGAGATCCAGCGCCGGGAACGGGTTGAGAGCTGCACCTACGCCGAGTTGCGGCACATGGCGGAGTCGGTCGGGTCCTGGCTGGGCGGCAACGGATTCCAATCGGGCGCGCGGGTCGTCATACTGGCCGACAATCATCCCCGCTGGGTGGCCGTATTTCTGGGCGTGGTCGCCTCCGGATGCACCGCCGTCCCGCTGGACACAGCCCTGCACGCCGACCAGATCACGACCCTGCTCAAAGACAGCGGCAGTTCCCTGCTATTTTGCGACGCCAAACATCTCCCCACCGCACAAGAGGCGATTGGGGAGCTTCCCATCAAGATTGCGCTTATCAATCCTGCCGAGCATAAACCTGCCACGGCTCAAGCGAGTGCCGGTCTGGCCGCACCTGCACCGGTAGCCGATCTTGAAAGCATCTTTGCTTCAGGCCCGGGCAGCTTCGCGCCGGCCGCGGTCGCAGCGGATGTCGTCGCTTCCCTGCTCTACACTTCCGGCACAACTTCCAATCCCAAAGGCGTGATGCTGACCCACGCCAACCTGCTGGGCGAAGTGGAATCGGTATTCCAATGGGCGCGGGTCGGTCCCGAAGATGCGGTGCTTGGGGTGTTGCCGCTCTTTCATGTGCTCTCCCAGATGGCGAATCTCCTGCTGCCCCTGGTGAAGGGCGCAAGGGTCGTCTATCTGGAAACGCTGAACACAACGGAACTGCTACGAGCCCTCAACGAGCGGCAGATCACGATTTTTGCCGTTGTGCCACAGTTTTTCTACCTGATACACGAGCGCATCTTTAAGGAAGTAGCCAAGCGCGGCGAGGTGGCGGGCTGGGCGCTGAAGGCCCTGATGGCGGTCAACCGTGGCCTGCGAACCGTGGGGCTCAACGCCGGCCGCGTTTTCTTCGGCAAACTGCACAGCACATTCGGCGACCGCATGCGCTACCTGATCACCGGCGGCTCGCGCTTCGATCCCCAGATTGGATACGACTTCCACGCCCTCGGCATCGATGTCCTTCAGGCTTACGGTCTCACCGAAACCACTGGCGCGGCCTTCGCAGCACTGCCTCATCACAACGTAATTGGTTCCGTCGGACCGCCCCTGCCCGGCGTCGAAGGCAAGATTATCGATCCCAAGCCCGGCGAGGATGGCGGACCTGCTGTCGGAGAGATTGCGATCAAGGGCGCCATCGTGATGAAGGGCTACTGGAACCGGCCGGATGCGACGGCCGCCGTCCTGAAAGATGGCTGGCTGCACACTGGCGATCTCGGCTACTTCGACTCGGGCGGCAATCTGTTCATCACCGGCCGCGAGAAAGACGTGATCGTACTTAGCAATGGCAAGAACGTCTATCCCGAAGAGATCGAGTCGTACTATCTGAAATCTCCGTACATCAAGGAAATCGGCGTGATGGCGCTGGAGAGCGAACCCGGCAATCCTGCTTCAGACCGGCTCTACGCCGTGGTCGTGCCGGATTTCGATCTGCTGAAAGAACGCAAGATCGTGAATGCCAAGGAAGTCATTCGTTTCGACATCGAAAGCATCTCGGCCAAGATTCCATCCACCAAGCGCCTTGGCAGCTACGAAATCTGGCAGGATGCGCTGCCGCGGACCACGACCCGCAAGCTCAAACGCTTCGAAATGGAAAAACGGGTGCGTGCCAACCAGAAGAAGGGACAGCCAGATTTTGAGGCCCGCACCGCACCAACCCTTAGCGTCGGGGACGCGCAATGGCTGGAGCAACCCGAAGTCCAGCAGGCGTTGAAGATCGTTCGCGAATCGAGCAAGGGCGCTCCCGAAGCGATCCGTCCCAGTGACAACCTTGAGCTCGACCTGGGGCTCGACTCCATGCAGCGCATCGAATTGCTGGTAGCAGTCGAAAAGGAACTTGGCGGAGACGTGGAGGAGTCCGCCATGGCTGAAATTTATACCGTGCGCCAGCTGGTGGACGCGATCCGAGAGAGTGCGGCCGGGGGAAAAACGCGTACCACATCGAGCCAGCAACCGGCGGGCTGGAAATCGGTGCTCGAAGAGGACCCCACCGATCCCGAAGTCCTGGCCCTGGCCAAGCCCGGCCGCCTGATGGAAGGCTTACTGTACGCAGCGTTCCAGCTGCTTCAGATTTTTGCCCGCGACCGCTTTCATCTGCGGACGAGCGGGTTGGAAAAGCTTCCCACGCAGGGCTCTTACATCATTTCTTCCAATCACCAGAGTTATCTGGACCCAGTTGTGCTCGCGTCGGTTTTGCCATGGCGGGTATTCCGCAGCTTGTTTGCCGTGGGCACCAGCGAAATTTTCGGCTCCGGCTTCATGCGCCGCCTGGCGCGCTGGTTACGGGTGATTGTCGTGGATCCCGACGCCAACCTGGTTTCCGCCATGCGCGCCGGCGCCTTCGGGCTGCGTCACGGCCGTATCCTCATTCTCTATCCGGAAGGCGAGCGCAGCATCGACGGCGCGCCCCGGACTTTCAAGAAGGGCGCTGCAATTCTTTCCATCCATCTGCAGGTGCCGATAGTTCCAATAGCGATTGAGGGCTTTCATGACGCCTGGCCGCGCGGCCAGCGCTTTCAAAACTTTGCGCCGCTGAAGATTCAGATTGGCGACGCCATCTATCCGCCGCCCGACGCCGAGGCTTCGGAAGGGTCCTACGAGAAGCTCACCGCAGAGTTGAAGGCGCGGGTTGTAGCAATGTGGGACGAGTTGCGCGGCGAGCGGAAAACGCAAACGCCACATTCATGATGGCGCCCTCCTGCCGCTTTTTCTGACGACTGAAGACCGATGACTGAAGACTATTTGGCCCGGGGATGAGTCTGATCGTAAACCTGAAGTACGTGCTTGATGGAGAGCTGGGTGTAGCGCTGGGTGGTGGCGAGGCGCTCATGGCCGAGCATCTCCTGAATCGCGCGCAGGTCCGCGCCTTCCTCCAGTAGGTGGGTGCCGAACGCATGCCGCAAGGTGTGGGGATGGACGTCCGGAGACAGGCCCTTGGCCACCGCAATTTTCTTGATGATCCGTCCCACGCTGCGGGTGGTGAGCCGGCCGCCGCGGCGATTGATCAGCAATGCTAATGAAGCTTTTTTTTGTTCCGCCAGCATTTGCTGGCGCGCAGGCAGGTAAGCCGCGAGTGCCACCTTTACGTTGTCACCAAACGGTACGTATCGTTCTTTCTTCCCTTTGCCCCGGATGAGAATGGCCTCGTTACTCAAGCGAATGTCCTCGAGGTTGATCCCGATCAGCTCGGAGTTCCGGATGCCGCAACCATAAAGCAGCTCGAACATCATCCGGTCGCGTTCGGGAAAAGCGGCGACCTCAGGCATGTTTCCGTCGAGCACACCATTCATTTCCTCAATGGTCGGAACTCGTGGAAGTTTTTTAGGCAGCTTCGGAGTCGAGACCAGGGCGGCAGGATTTTGTACGACCACTCCCTCCTGGGCAAGCCAGCGATACAAGGATCGCACCGCCGCCAGCGCGCGCGCTACCGACGTCTTGCCTAACCCTTTTCCGTAGAGATGGGAAAGAAATCCGCGAATCGTGACATGGTCGATTTGCTTCCAGCTCCGCGAGCCTGCGTAAGCGGCGAATTCCTCCAGATCGCCGCGGTAGGCCTTGATGGTATGGACCGAGGCATTGCGCTGGCGCAGCGACTGTAGAAACGCACGCACCGCTTTATCGACAACGCTGGATTTCATCGGAACTCTCACTGTGTAGCGCCGGCGTCCGCGCCGGCTGTCCGGAAGGCATCGTGCCCTCCGGGGCGAGGGCGAGACGCCCTCGCGACAGCCGGCAAAGCCTGCCCTGAGCAACGTCGAAGGGATGCCGGCGCTACAAATTCGTCCTTGCCTTCGCCCGGGGATGATGCTTCTGGTAAACACTCTTCAGTCGATCCAAGGCCAGGTGCGTGTACACCTGCGTGGTGGAAATATCGGCGTGGCCCAGGATGATCTGCACGGTACGCAGATCGGCGCCATTTTCGACCATGTGGGTGGCGCAACTGTGCCGCAGCATATGCGGGCTGGCATTGCGCCCCGTGCTCACCGAAGCTGCTCGCACCAACCGCCACACCCCTTGCCGCGTCAACCTCCGGCCTCCGCGTCCCAGAAATAGAAGCGGCGAGCCCCTCCCCTTGTCCAGCATCGGTCGCGCGCCCTTCATATAGTGAACCAGCGCGTCCTGCGCGCCCTTTCCCAGCGGCACAATCCGTTCCTTATCGCCTTTGCCCCGCACCAGCAGGTAACCCAGATCGAGCTTCAGGTCTTCCAGCTTTACGCCAATGATTTCTGACACGCGCAGCGCCGCCGCATACAAAACTTCCAGCATGGCGCGATCGCGGACCGCCAGCGCGTCCGCGTCCTTACTCTTCGAAGCTGGTTGCGGTCGGCGCAGCATGCTATCCATTTCGTCTCGGGCCAGCGCCTTGGGCAACACTTTCCACTGCTTGGGCGAGTCGATGTTCAGCGTGGGATCATGGTCGACCATCTTGTCGAGCAGCAGATACCGATATAAATGGCGCAGAGCGGAAAGCTTGCGCCCCACCGATCGGCCGTCAACCGAATTGCCGAACAACTGCTGAATGAACTCGCGCACATGGTTGCGCTGGGCATTGAGCAGCGTGCGCTTGCGCTTTTCCAGAAAGCCGGAGAATTGCCCGATGTCGGTGGTGTAGGCTGCGACCGTAAGCGGCGCCAGTCCCTTTTCGATCTTCAGGTAATCGAGGAATCCTGAAACCACGCGAGCGTTCGTTGCAGAAGACACACCCCGAGTATGCTCGTTATCGGACATCGTGAAAAGTACCAGAAAGGTGAACCACGGAGGACACAGAGGACACGGAGTGTTTCGACCATCCTCGGTGTCCTCAGTGTCCTCCGTGGTTAATGAATCTCTTTCAGAATTTCCTCCGCATACAGCACGCCTTCGGGCGTTTCTTCGTGCTTGAAGTATGCGAACACGTTGCGTTCCTGGCCAAGATGTTCGCGCATTCGCTCCACCATGGCACGGCGCTCGTCGGCGGTGTAGGAAGGCTTGCGGTAGCGGTAGTAGCAGAAGTCAGCGGTTACAACGTCGGGTGTGGTCCGTTCTTCACTCTCGGCGATGCAGAGCGCCCGATTGCCGCTGCCCAACAGGTTGAAGATTTCGTCGGTAAACCAGGAGGGGTGGCGGAATTCAAATGCCGCCTGGACAGCCCGTGGCACGGCGGGAAGAAACTCCTCCAGCAATTTCACATCGACTTTCAGATTCGGCGGCAACTGGAACAGCACCGGACCCAGTTTTCCCGCCTGGGCCAGGGGTTCAATCGTGCTGAGAAAACGCGGCACAAAATCGGCTGTCCCTTTCAGTCGCTTGATGTGGGTGATCACCTGGTGCGCCTTCACTCCAAAACGAAAACCGGGGGGCGTCTCCGCGATCCACTTCTGCGCCGTCGTCTCCTTGATCAATTGCCGGAAGGTGAAGTTGACTTCGACGGTGTTGAGCCGGGTGGCGTAGTGCTGCAGGAAATTTTTCTGCGGAAGCTTGGCAGGATAGAAATCCGGCTTCCAGCTGGGATACGCCCATCCCGAAGTACCCACGTAGAATTGCGCCATGATCCCGGATTATATCTTTCTTGATTTTTTGCCTGCTGCTTTTTTGCTCCCAGGTCTCGACGTTTTCTTCTTCTGGCGTCCGGCCTGGGCCGCGATTTTCAATCCATTCCTGACAGAGGACGTCCCCCGAGCTTCGCTCGCTGCACGGGCGGGGACGCCCGTGCCTCCATCCGCTACCAGCTGGGGCAGTTTTTGTTTCAGCTCGAGAACCGGTTGGAATAAATCACCTATTTTTTCCACCCGCTTGAGCACCTGATCGGCTTCGAACACCAGCAGGGTGGCATCTTTCTTCTTCAGCATGTGCTCGACTTCCTCCCACTTCACCGGCGTGGAAACCGTGGGATGCTCCCGGGCCCGCAACGAGTACACTCCAATCGTCGTTTTGTGCTGGTCATTCTGGCTCCAGTCCACCAGCACCTTGCCTTTGCGCAACTCCTTCTTCATGTCGGAAACCACCAGCTCGCGATGCTGATCTTCCAGCAGGCGGGCCAACGCGTGGGCAAAGGGTTTGGTGGCCTCGTAGCTGGTGGGCGTGTTCAGCGGAACATAAATCTGCAGCCCCTTGGAGCCCGAGGTCTTGGGGAAACTCTGCAGGCCGAAGTGCTCAAAGATTTCCCGCAGCCACATGCCGACTTGGGCGCACTGCACGATGTTGGCGGGTGGTCCGGGATCGAGATCGAACACCATCATGGTGGGACGGTCTATGTCTCTTGCCAGCGAAAGGGAGGGATGCAGCTCGATGGCAGCCAGGTTTGCCATCCACACTACTGTACTCAGATCGTCGGCCAGAATGTAATTGACGTTGCGGCGGTTGCCCTCGCTCCAGATGGGTGCGGTCTTTACCCAGTCAGGCCGGTGCGCGGTAGCGTTTTTCTCGAAGAAATATTGGCTGTCCACCCCGTTCGGATAACGCTTCAGGGTCAGCGGACGCCCCTCCAGATGCGGAACCAGGACCGGGCCGATGCGAGCGTAGTAGTCGATGACCTGCCCCTTGGTGAACCCGGTTGCGGGATACAGGACTTTGTCCAGATTGGACAGCTTCAGTTGCCGGCCTTGAATTTCAACCATCGGTGCAGTGCTCACGCCGCCTCGCTTGGCGTTCAGTATAGTGTGGCGCGGGCGCCCCCGCCCGCGGCTTTTGACTTTGCCTTTGACTTTGAGCTTGACCTTGGACCCCCGCGGGCGAGGGCGCCCGCGCCACACAGTCAACAACTGTCAAGTTTGACAACTTCCCTTCCCGCCACGTAACTTCAAGTTCTTCCTTTAATGTTCTGTCCAACCGCAGTGGAGGTCCGATGAAATACCGCGCACTCAAGTCTGTAGCTGTGCTCCTGGTGCTCTCTGTGATCGCAGTCGCGCAAGATCTGGCTGCCTTCGAAAAGCGAATCACGGTCAAGAAGCTCGACAACGGCCTGACCGTGGTCATTTGCGAGCGTCCGGAGGCCCCGGTCTTTTCTTTCAACACCCACGTGAACGCAGGATCGGCGCAGGACCCGATGGGACAGACCGGCCTGGCCCACATGTTCGAGCACATGGCCTTCAAAGGTACGGACAAGATCGGCACCACCGACTACCCCGACGAAAAAATCGCACTGGCAAAAGTGGAGAAAGCCTACGCCGCCTACATCGAGGAGCGCGACAAACGAGTGGGACGGGACGAGCAGAAGCTGAAAGATCTGCAAAAGGCCTGGCAGCACGATATCGCCGACGCGCAAAAGTACGTCAAGCCCAACGAGTTCCCGCAAATTCTCGAAAGCAATGGCGCCGAAGGTCTAAATGCCTCCACCGCCGAGGACCAGACCGAATATCACTACTCTTTCCCGGAAAATCGCCTGGAACTCTGGGCCTACCTCGAGTCAGAGCGCTTCATGCATCCGGTGATGCGCGAGTTCTACAAGGAGCGCAACGTGGTGATTGAGGAACGCCGCATGCGGGTCGACAGTAATCCCATCGGGCGTCTGCTGGAACAATTCACCACCGCCGCGTTCCAGGCGCATCCCTATCATCGGCCGGGCATTGGCTGGATGGCCGACCTGAATTCATTCTCCGCCACCGATGCGCAACACTTCTTCGACGAATACTACATTCCCTCGAATATGGTGGTGGCCGTCGTAGGCGATGTCAAGGCTTCCGAGACGCTGCCGATCATCGAAAAGTATTTTGGCCGCATCCCCTCCCGCGAGCGGCCCGACGAGCGCACCACCACCGAGCCTCCGCAAAACTCCGAGCGCCGGGTCGTGCTGTATGACCGCTCCCAGCCGCTTTACCTGGAGGGCTACCACCGCCCCGACTACCGCAGTCCCGATGATGCGGTCTATGACGCCATCGCCGACCTGATGTCGAACGGGCGCACCTCGCGCCTGTACCGGGCACTGGTGCGCGATAAGAAGATCGCCGCCTACTCCGCGGGATTCACCGGCTTGCCGGGCAACAAGTATCCTCACCTGTTCGCGTTTTATGCCTTCCCTCTGCCCGGTCACAAGAACGAAGAAGTGGCGGAAGCGATTCACGCTGAGATCGATCGGCTGAAGAGAGAAGACATCAGTGACGAGGAACTGAAAATGATCCGGACGCGGGCCAAGGCCAACCTGCTGCGCGGACTGGATGACAACGAAGGCCTGGCCTCTTCACTCGCTTTGTATCAGGCCCTTTATGGCGACTGGCGCGAACTATTCCATCAGGTGGAGAATCTCGACAAAGTAAGCAAGGCCGATATCCGGCGCGTCGCCAATCAGACTTTTGTCCCTACCAACCGGACCGTCGGGATTATCGAAACGATTTCGCCGCCGCAAGCGGCCGCGCAAAATGGAGGTGGGCAATGAAAAGGACTTTTCTTGCTCTTCTCATCTTCATGTTCGTGATTGGGTTGTTCTTTCAGCCAAATCCGGCAGCCGCCCAGGCCACTGACTGGCAAAAGATCAACATTCCACCGCTGCCCGCCTTTCATCCCCAGGAGCCCAAGCGCATCGTGCTCCCCAACGGCATGATCGTCTTCCTGCAGGAGGACCACGAACTGCCGCTGGTCGATGGCGTGGCCCGGATTCGCGGCGGCTCCCGTTCCGAGCCGGCCGACAAAACGGGCATGACCGACATATATGGGGAAGTCTGGCGCACCGGCGGCACCAAGGCGCAAACCGGCGACCAGTTGGACGACTATCTCGAAGTCCGCGCCGCTAAAGTCGAGACCAATAGCACGGCTGATTCGACAACCATTTCTTTCTCCTGCCTGAAGGCAGACTTCGACGACGTTTTCAAAGTATTCGACGACCTGTTGCGCGGGCCCGAGTTCCGCGCCGACAAGCTTGACCTGGCGCAAAAGGAATATTTCGACGCCATCTCCCGCCGTAACGATGACGTCGATAGCATCGTAAGCCGCGAGTCTGCGAAGCTGGCTTATGGCGCGCAGAATCCGTACGCGAGAGTTGCCGAGTACAAGACCGTGGCCGCCGTCACCCGCCAGGATTTGCTCGACTGGCACCACGCTCACGTCAATCCCAACAACATCATTCTGGGGATAGTCGGCGATTTCGACGCGGCGGCGCTGGAAGCCAAGCTGCGCCAGACCTACGGCGCCTGGCCCAAGGGACCGGCCCTGAAGGAAGAAAAGATCGAATTCACTCCCGCGAAACCAGGCTACTACCTGGTCGAGAAAGACGATGTCAACCAGAGCTCGATCGACATGGTGGGCATCGGCATCCGGCGCGACAATCCCGACTACTATGCCGTCCGGGTATTTAACGAGGCCTTCGGCGGCGGTTTCTCCTCGCGCCTGTTCCGCACTATTCGCACTCAACTGGGGCTGGCCTACTCCGTCGGTGGTGGCATCGGAACCGCCTTCGATCATGCCGGCATGGTGCGCCTGATCATGGGAACGAAAAGCGCCAGCACGCTCGAAGCCATTAAGGCCCTGGACGAGCAGATTGACGATGTGGCCAAGCACCCCATTTCCGCAGCCGAGATCAAGCTGGCCAAGGATTCGATCCTCAACGGCTTCATCTTCAATCTTGATTCGCCCGACAAGATTCTGCGCGAACGCATGGCCTACGAATTCTACGGCTACCCGCAGGACTATCTGGAGAAGTTCCGCGAAGGCGTGGAGAAAGTGACCGAGGCGGACGTCGCGCGCGCCGCCTCCAAATACTTGCACAAGGAAAAGCTGGCCGTACTGGTGGTGGGCAATCCGCCGGAGTTTGACAAGCCGCTTTCTTCGCTGGGTGCGGTGACCAACATCGACATTGCGATCCCGCCGCCCCCGGGTGGGCCGCCGGAAGCGCCCGCCAAACCGGCCCAGTAGCCCGAGCATACCGCCGCCGGACCAGATGGAGAGCATCGGCCAAATTATCGCCGCCGCGGGCTTCACCAGGTCCGGAACAGCGTCCGATCCTCTGTTCGTCCTGCGCTCGCCAATTCTCTGGGGCATAATCGGCGTCAGCATTGGCATCTTCCTGTTCATTCGCGGCTTCCCGGCCCTCAAGCGCAAACGTCTGATTCGGAACACACCCACATCCACCATCCGTGGCGCAGCGCTGGGGGCGGTAGAAGTAAGCGGCACAGTCGTCGGACCCTACACTTTGATTGCGCCTCTTTCCGAATCAGACTGCTTCTACTACCACGCGGTGGCGCGCAGCGCTGGTGAAGAAGAGAAAGGAGTGGCAGAGGAAGTCCTGTATGCTCCCTTCTTCCTGGATGACGGCACGGGACGCGTAATGGTGGATCCGCGCGGCGCTGAACTGGAGCTTCGGCCTTCGGTCGATGAGGAATACTCGCCTTCTACGGGCGATGCCTTTACCCGGCATTTTCTTGTGCGCCGTGGGCTTTCCAGCGCCGTGCCGGCTAACCTGCAGGAACACTGCATCCGCGCCGGTGACCAGTTGTTCGTCCTCGCGACCCTGCGAGAAAATCCAGGCCGCGAAAGCGCGGCTGACGGTTTGGCCAGTGACGCTGCCCGGGGACAGCGAGGATTTCTGAGTGCGGCCGCCGCCGATCTCCAGCGCCGGGCGGCGATCGAATCGATGTTGCCCCCCGGAAGCGCGGTCCCGCCCATGCCGAAAGCTGCCCCGGTCGAAACCGGAGGCTTCGATCTCAACCCCCCGGTGGTGCTCATGAAGGGCAGATCAGGCGAGCCATTCTTCATTTCCTGGCGCAGCCAGCGCGATGTAGTTGGAGAGCTGGCGGCGCGGTCTGTTCTCTACATCTGGGGCGGCCCGATTCTTGCTCTGGCTGGCCTTTGGCTGCTGCTAGGCAGCCTACTTGGACGCTAAGCACAAGCCTCCTAGGTAGTCACGGGCGGGACGTCCGAGCTCCACACCTCAAAAGTAAACCTCTTGACAGCAGGCCCGCCTGCGCCTAATCTTATGGCGAACAAAAGGCGAATATCGTATGGCTACCCTTCCCCTCTTGTCTGTCCCTGGGCCCAAACTGATCGGCATCGCTCGCCTCGCCTCAGAGGGTGAGTCCCTGCGCCAGGGGCATGAAGTCGAATACTTCACCCTGCCCGTCCGTTCCCTGCTCAACCGCTGCACCGGCGTACGCATGCCTTTCACCTGGACCATCAATCCCTACCGCGGCTGCGAGTTTGCCTGCAAGTATTGTTACGCCCGCTACACCCACGAATTCATGGAAATGCGAGACGGCGTGGATTTCGAGCAGAAAATCTACGTCAAGCAGCACGCCGCAGACCTGCTGCGGCAGGAGCTGCGGAGGGTAAAGCCGGGCGAACAGATTGCCGCTTGGCACCGCCACCGACCCCTATCAGCCCGTCGAACGCCGTTTCGAAGTGACTCGCGCCATTCTGGAAGAATTCGCGCGCCACCGGGGACTGGAGCTGGGTATCGTCACCAAGGGTAACCTGATTCTCCGTGACCTGGACGTGCTCCATCAGATTTCTCAAAATAACCGGCTCACGGTGAGCGTCACCATCACGACTTTGAACATAAACCTGGCGCGCATCCTCGAGCCCCGGGCGCCCCGGCCCGATCTGCGGATGGAGACCGTTCGCCGGCTGAATGAGTCGGGCATCGAGACCGGAGTAAGTTGTTCCCCTGTGATTCCAGGAATCACGGACTCGCTTCGCAACCTTGAAGCGCTGGTTCGCGCCACCGCTGAGGCGGGCGGAAAACATGTCTTTGCCAATCCCCTGTTTCTGAAGCCCTGCTCGGCTGCGGTCTTCATGCCCTTTCTCGAAAAAGAGTTTCCCCAACTCGCCGCCGGCTACCAGCAGCGCTACAAAGACCGCGCCTTCCTGCCCAAGACCTACGGAAAGCGGATTTCACAACTGATGAGCAATCTGGGGCAGAAGTATGGGATTCAGCATCGCGACCGCGAAAGACTTCGGCTCTGGCCTACGCCGAGGCAACCGCAGCTGAACCTTTTCTGAGGAGTCCCTCCTGCAGTCCAATAAACCTGTCATCCCGAGCGCAGCCGATCGATTCGCTCGTCGAATCGATCGGCGGAGTCGAGGGACCTGCTGTGGTTTGCCGCACCAAAGACGCGCCGAGAAGCCCCCACTCCGACCTTCGTAGCGCCGGCGTCTCGCCGGCTGTCGGGCGGGCATCCTGCCCGCCCCCGGGGGCAAGATGCCCCCCAGCCAGCCGGCAGGATGCCGGCGCTACATAGGACTGGATTGATCCAAGAAACAACACAACGATTTGCCTGCGAATCACTCGGCAGTCGAGGACCGGTTGTGGCACCAAAGGCGATCCCCAGCCCGCGAATTTTAACCCTCGCGGGCGAGGGCGCCCGCGCCACACATCTGCGCGGCTCGACTATAATTCGTGCTCGACCATGCCTCCCTCCGCCTCCAGACCCGTAGAGCCGGCGCCCGCAGGCGTCAAAGCCCAGCTCAACCAGTTCTGGCAGCGCGTGACCGACGGACTTGAACTCAACCAGCTCTGGACCCAGTTCCACACCGACGCGCGCGCCAGTTTCCGCCTCTACCAGCGCGACTATGGGGCGCGGCGGCGACAGGAAACCCAGCCCCACGGCGTCTTCCATACGATCCTCGATTTTCTCTGGGCCATTCTGGAAAAGCTCAGCCCCGCCCGGCGCGTCCTTCTGCTGTTGGGGATCGTCTTCCTGGTTTTTCCCGGCGGAGGTTTCAGTCACCAGGGAAAAGCGGGAGCGGTTGAGGTGGTTGAATTCAACTTTCATTTCTATGGCGGAATTGTCCTGTTCGTCCTGCTGATGCTCGAGGTCTCGGACCGCGTGGTCATGAAGCGCGATCTGGAAATCGCGCGCGACATCCAGAGCTGGCTCCTGCCGGCAACTCCGCCTCAGGTGCCCGGCCTGGCGATCGCCTTTGCAACCCGTCCCGCCAATACCGTCGCGGGAGACTACTACGACGTATTCGCCCGCCCGGCCAACTCTTCCGGCGAGACTCGCTTTCTGCTTGCCGTTGCCGACGTCGCCGGAAAAAGCATACCCGCAGCCCTGCTGATGGCTACGTTTCAGGCCAGTCTCAAAACCCTCTCCGCGCTTCCCTGCTCGCTGGCCGAACTGGTCACAGGCATGAACCGTTATGCCTGTACCAATAGTCAGGGCGGGCTGCGCTTCACCACGGCATTCCTGGCGGAATTCGATGCGGCGGGTCGCACGCTCACCTACATCAATTGCGGACATAACACGCCCATTCTTCGACGCGCCACAGGCGCCGTGGAACGATTGACGGTAGGTGGGCTGCCGTTGGGAATCCGGGCGGAAGCGGGTTATGAATCCGGCAGCCTGCAGTTGCAGGCTGGCGACTGGCTCGTAGTCTTTACCGACGGCCTGGTGGAGGCGCTGAATCAGCGGGAAGAGGAGTACGGAGAAACGCGCCTGCTGGAGGTGCTGAATGCGGGCGCGGCCGGCATTCCCGGCGAAATGCTGCGTCGCATGATGAGCGATGTGGATGGGTTTGTGGGCGCAACACCGCAACACGATGACATCACCTGCCTGCTGGTGAAGGTGGGTGGCGCGCCCTAGGTGCTGGTGGAGCACGGGCGTCCCCGCCCGTGTTTGCCGGGGGACGGGCGGAGACGCCCGTCCCCCATAAGCGACATTAGCCTTGCTCTATCTTCGTTTGCGCCGCGCAAAGAGCAGACCCAGCCCCGCGCCCAGCAGCAACGTGCCCAGCAGCTTCTTCTTGTCGCTCACCGCGATGAAGTGAGTTCCCTGCGGACCCACCTCGAAGACGCCCACGGGAATAGCTCCGACTCCACCGCCTCCCCCGCCGCCCTCGCCACGCGCGGTCTTGATTTCCAGTCCGCCGCTGCCCGTCCCGCCGCCAAAGCCATAGCCGATCTTGGCCACCGGAATTATGGTTTTGTCGCCTGCGAGGATCGGTTCTCCGAACACGCTCGTGACCTGAGCGCGGGTGGAAAGGCTCTCGTGCAACGATTGCAACAAAGTCAGACTGCTCATAAAGAACTCCTTTTCAGAATAGCCCCGGCCGGTCGTGGAGGACGGGCGTCCCCGCCCGGCTTCGCACCGGACGGGCGGGACGCCCGTCCTCCATTAAGACGCCCTCGCGACAAACCGGCGCTACATATTCATCGCTTCAGCATACATGCGGTGGAAGGCGTGCACTCCCGCTTCCTGCTTGATGCTGTAACGTCCGCGCTGGTAGCTTCGCGAGTGCAGATTTTTCTGCACCGTCTCGCAAATCCCCACATCTTCAACCTGAATCTGGTCGCTGAACTCCACCGACGCCTTGGCCGCGGCGCTGTCCAGATCTCGCTCCGGCAGATACCACTCGAAAATCGCCAGCGAGCGGTCGGCCGAAATTGGCAGCACAATATTCAGCGAAACATTATCGGGATAGCAGTTGAGCATCCAGTTGGGGAAGATCCAGAAATAGTCCGTGGTCAGGCCTTCCGTCGCTTCCTGGTAACGGCGGGGCGTGGCGTCTCCCGGCTGGGCGCCGCGAATCGGACTGAACTGGCGCACATGACGAGCGTAAGGCTCGACCGTGTATGCGCTGTAATCCAGCTCCCGGTTCAGGCCGGGATGGACGCTGGGCAAGTGGTAGCCTTCGAGGTAGTTGTCCACATAGGTCTTCCAGTTGCACTTCATGTCGTAGGTGCGCCGTTCAAACAGCTTCATGCCGGCAAAGCCAAAGCGCTCGGCTTGCTGAGGAAGCTGGCCCAGAGTTTTCACCAGCGATCCAGCGTTAGAATCAAGATTGACGAAAATCAGGTTAGACCACTCTTCCGCCCGCACGGAAGCCAGGGTGAATTCGCGGCGATCGAAGCCCGGCTGGCCTTCGAATTCCGGGGCACTGATCAGCGCTCCGTCAAGGCCATAAGTCCAGCCGTGATAGCCGCAGCGAAACAGCTTGCGTGATCCGCATCCTTCAGCGGGAGGCCCGGCGCGGTGGCGGCAGACGTTATAAAAGGCGCGCAGCTCACCCTGGGCGCCGCGCACCAGCAAGAGAGGCTCGCCCAGCAGTTCGGTGGTAAAGAAGTCGCCAGGCTTCAGCAATTGCTCGCGATGCCCCACTACTTGCCAGGCGCGAGCAAAGATTCGATCTCTTTCCCGCGACCATACCGCAAGGTCGGTGTAGAACCGCGCCGGAATCGACCAGGCCCGGGAAATATCAGCATCGATCTGAATGGCGGGTGGTTCGGGCATGCCGGACTATTCTACGTCAGGGCGTCGGGGTCGGACTCCAGACCTCGGACCTCGGCCGTCGGACCTCGGACGTTAGACCTTGAAAGTCGAATCTGGAGTTTCAGCGCCGAGGCCCTGATTTTCATCCGCACGACCCGATTGGACCGTCCGCAAAATGGGACTGAAAAGCCAAGGTCTGACGCCCGAGGTCCGCCACCCGCCTCCCGCTACTTCTTCATGCTGGGATCGTCACTGGGATTGACGTAGTTGATCTGAAACGGCGCCTCTCCGTGGATCTGCACCACTGTCTCCCCTACTGCCATTCCGTAATGATGCATGCTGGGATCGAGGTAGGCGAAGCCGCCCGCCGGGAACTCCGTCATCTTGGACACGTCGAAACCGTCCCCCATGCCCAACTTGAAGCTTCCGGAAACTACGGTCACGTTTTCGCGCTTGGGATGCCAGTGGGGCGCGATACGGTAGCCATCCGGCATCTTCAGGCGAATGGTGAAGTCCCCTGAAGAACCCATCGGATCACCCTCGAGCACTGCCAACTGCGCTCCCGCCGCCAGCACAGGTGGCACGGGACCAAACTTGATCTGGTCGGGGCTGAATGTATTTTGTGGTGGCGCCGGCAGCGCAAAGCATGCCGCAATCAAGAGCAAGAGAACGACCAAGATTCGTTTCATAGGCTCCCTCCCGGGCGCCCCATCATAACCCTCACCACTATTTTCGCCAACTTTGCCACCTGTACCGGCGTGGCTGGCGAACTTTGCCGACCACTTTGCGTTTTGCGGCAAAGATTCTGGCCTCGCCTCCATCGCTCAAGAAATCTTTAACCGTTAAGTTCGTCATGAGGGTTTCATCAGGACTCTCGCCGTCGATATCAGCTCTGGCTTTCATCGTTTTGATTCCAGCTTGCGAGCGTTTCGCGGGCGCGCCCGGCGCGGTTGCGGTTCTGAATCGGGAGAGATTCCTCTTTCGGGCTACTGCAATCTGTCATCTTTTGTGACACGAAGTGGTCATGCGCGCGCATTCGCAGAGACGGCATGCGCACGCGTCGCTGTCGCTATTCCAAGCGGCGGTGCAAGCAATCAGAGTTAACTCACGCACGTCTGCCATCTCGCGGACGCGCTCGCGATGGCATGCCACCTGCCCTCACTAACTGTAGAGAAATTAAGAATTCGCTAAGAAATGGAAACGGGGAAACACAAACACTATGCGTAAACAAAAAGGCTTTTCACTGATTGAACTCCTGATCGTGGTGGCGATTATTCTGATCATCGCTGCGATTGCAATTCCGAACTTACTGCGCGCCCGGATCGCGGCCAACGAGGCCTCGGCTGTCGCCTCCATTCGCACCATCAACACGGCGGAGGTAACCTACCTGACCGCGTATCCGACCGTCGGCTACTCGATCACGCTGGCGGCTCTGGGTCCGGCGGCGGCTGGCACCTGCGCGACTCCGGTCCAGACCAACGCCTGTCTTTTGGACTTTACCCTGGCGTCGGCTTCGACCACGGCGTTGGCCAAGAGTGGCTACTACTTTGGAGTGGCCGACTCGACGACTGCGACCACGCCGGTTTCCGGGTACACCGTTGGCGCGGCGCCATCGGCCTACAACAGTACGGGCGTCCGCCTGTTCTGTTCGATTGAAGATGGCGTCGTCCGCTCTACCCCCGGGGCTTCCGGCGGAGCACCGGTCGCCAGCACAGCGGGCTGCGTTGCCTACACCACACTCTAAGCGTCAGAACACTTAGGGAGGGTTCGAAATCCAGGGAGCATCGGGACGATCCGGTGCTCCTTGGAAATTTTGCGGGCAAGGAAAAACAGGAATGCGCAAACCAAATGGCTTTTCGTTAATTGAGCTGCTGATCGTGGTGGCAATCATTCTGATCATTGCCGCGATTGCCATTCCCAACCTGCTGCGGGCCCGGATTGCCGCCAACGAAGCCTCGGCCGTCAGTTCGATGCGGACCATTGTCAGCGCCGAGGCCACCTACCAGATGTCATATCCTGCGGTCGGCTTTGCTGCCACCATGGCCCAGCTCGGACCGGGCGGGGCCGGCTCATCCTGCTCCGGCCCCACCCAGGCCGCGGCTTGCCTGGTGGACAGCCTGCTCTCCAATGCCACTTCAGCCGCTTCCGCCAAAAGCGGATACTTCTTTGGGCTGGCAGGCGTTACCGGCGGCTCGGTGGTGGTCAGCTACACCGGGGGCGCATCCGCCTCCGGCTACAACTCCACCGGCGTGCGCGACTTCTGCGCCGTCGAAGACGGGGTGCTGCGCTTCCAAAATCCCAGCGGACAGTCCGCGCCCGTGATCGTGCCCGCAACCTGCACCGCCTTCATGCCTCTGCGCTAACGCTCCCAGCCAGAGCTCGACCGTCTCCCGCCCGACATACACCCATGAAGCACAACGGAGAGGCCTGGTCATGGACCCGCCTGAGTTCGCGGGCGTCTCCAGGAGAGTTGCCGGAAGTCTCGCAAGGTATCGGCATTTCCGTGGAAGAGCGGCCGTTCAGGGCCGCGTAAGCCGTGACGGACGGTGTGCGGGCTTCTCGAGGCTGTGTCGCAATCTCGGACGCGACCAAAAAATGGACTAGCGGATCCCCAAAAATCCGCGAAGCACGAAAGAATAAAGCCCACCGCGCATGCCGTGGGTAGATAGTGGACCGCGAACGAGCCCCGAAGGGGCGAAAGAAGAAAGAAGGGCTGTGACATAGTCTCTTCTAGCCCCGTAGTCGCTTGGTCCGTGCAAATTGAGTTTTTTCGCAGCCTCATGGGTCTCTCACGCTCTACCTTATGATTCTGGAATTGAGGTGGGCATTGAGGCTAAGCCTTTAGGTTGCACGCGACTTCCCTCAATGGGACATGGTCGCGCTGAGTCCCAAAATGACACAGATTGTCACTGCTCCTGCCAAAATCTGACACCGATCAAACCCCGCCAGCCTGCTTCGAGGGCGTTACCCGAATAACCAAAGATTGGCTAAAGACTGAAAATAAAAGACATGCAAGCCGGAGAGGCCGGGAACAGTGGGCCTTGGGCAGTGGCCTCCCGAATGCGAACACATTCCCTAATTGGGTCTGCTGAAGACCAAAATTTTGAATCGGAGAGAGGGACTAACGAGATGCGGAAACAGAAGGGTTTTTCACTGATTGAGTTGCTGATCGTGGTTGCGATCATTCTGATCATCGCTGCGATCGCCATTCCTAACCTGCTGCGTGCACGTATCGCAGCCAACGAATCGTCTGCGGTCAGCTCGATCCGTACCATCAACACTGCCGAGGTTTCCTATCAGTCTGCGTATCCGACCGTCGGTTACGCGGTCGACCTGGCTCGCTCTGGGACCGGGAGCTGGAGCGCAGACCTGCCCCGCCGGCGGACCCGTCCAGGCCACGCCTGCCTGGTGGATGGCGCTGCTCGCCAACAACATCGCTACCGGTGGCGAAGAGCGGCTTCTAGCTGGACGCAGTGGGCGCTGCGGGTGGGGCTGGTGCACTGTTGATCACCTACGGTGTGGGTGCGGCCCCGGCGGCCTTCAACCAGACCGGCGTACGCGACTTCTGCTCGGCTCAGAAGATGGCGTGCTTCGCACCACCCCAACACCGGCGGCGCGGTGTAGCTCCGCAGAGCGGCGGTGCGGGTGTCTGTACTGGTGCCGCTTATCCGGTACCTGCAGTTAGCAAAGGATCAAGCAGCACTTTGGCAAAGTACCCGGGGGAGGGTACGAAGCCAGGAGCATCGGATGGCAACATCCGATGCTCCTTTTGTTTTTAAGCCCCGTCTCCTCCAAATCCACCTTCAGTTCATCCTGATTCCAGAAGTCCTGCCACATCTGGCGACCTCATCCAGGCCAGAAACTCGGCTCCATCCCTCCCGGTATGATTCCGCGCTTGACGGCAGGCACGGGAGTCGAAAATAGGTGTAGGATATCCGTGGCCGCCTCAAACAGGCCTTGCAGGGCGCGATTCGGCCGCACGGCTGGGCCGACACCCGGTTTGACCCGAGTCGGTGACGTCGGTCTCAGTGAGCCTGGTTGGGACTGAGTTGGGCCCTTAACCTTGTGGGGGTATTTACCATGAAGCAGCGGCAGCGCGGCTTTTCGCTTATTGAGCTTTTGATCGTGGTTGCGATTATTCTCATCCTCGCCGCCATTGCCATTCCCAACCTGTTGCGTGCCCGCATAGCGGCCAATGAATCGTCCGCAGTGAGCGGGATCCGCACCATCAACACCGCCGAGGTTACCTATTCGACGGCCTACCCTACCGTAGGATATTCCGCCAACCTGGGCCAACTGGGGCCTGGGGCGCCCGGCTCGACTTGCCCGGCGAGCGGGCCGACGCAAGCCAACGCTTGCCTGATTGACAGCACCTTCTCCAATGCCACGGCGCCCGGTGCGGCGAAGAATGGCTACTACTACGGTGAGGTCGGTGTGGCAGGAAGTGGCGGTACCCTGAACCTGGGCTACGGAGTGGGGCGGCCCCGGCTTCTTTCAACCAGACCGGAGTGCGGAACTTCTGCTCCGCCGAAGACGGCGTCATCCACTTCAACGTGGGTGCTGCCGGCGCGCCCCCGGTTACGGGCGGCGCGGCCGTTTGCACCGGTGCTGGGTATCCTGTCCTGTAGAATCGCACCTGACGGTACGCGGCTCAGGAAGGCAGAACCATCACGTATGATAGGCCCGATGGTTTAGAGTCTGCCAGCGTCCCGGCAGAACCGGCCGCCAACTTCCAGACCTCACGCCAAATATTGTCGCTGATTGCGACAAATAGTGTCAAAATCTCACCCCAAAATCTCCTCCCCCACATGGCCAGATTCTAAACCATTATATTTAATGCATTTAAATAACAACTACGCTCACCGCATAGATTGGCCAGAAAAGTGCCGTATCATTCCCGTAATGGAGCGGACAAGCCCAATTCGGAAATCTGCAACCAACGCAGGGTTCTCGTTGATCGAGCTCCTGATCGTGATTGCAATCATTCTGATTATCGCGGCCATTGCGATTCCCAACCTGTTGCGGGCGCGTATCGCAGCCAACGAGTCCTCGGCGGCGGCCTCGGTTCGTAGTATCGCGACCGCCGAAGTCAGCTATAACGCAGCTTATCCCTCGCTGGGCTATGCGGCCGCGTTGGCCAACCTGGGCGCCCTGCCCGCGGGATGCACTCCGAGTTCAGCCACGGCATGCCTCATCGACAGCGTGCTTTCTACCGGCGTGAAGAGCGGGTATGCGTTCCAGGCTACGGGTTTTCCTTCGGGTGCCGGCATCAATGTCTCGTTTGCGGTGGGTTCTGCCCCGCTAGTCTTTAATCAGTCGGGTATCCGCAACTTCTGCATCGTTACGGATGGAGTTCTACGCAGCAATCCGGGCGTGTCGGGCGGAGTGCCGGCCCCCGATGTCGCGACCTGCGTGGCCTACGCGGTCGCTCAATAGACAAGCTTCGGTCGGAGCTACAACGCTGTGGGGGCCGGGGACCAGAGTCCCGGCCCTTTACTTTCGTAATGCCGCGTATTCAGCCCACTATTCCAGCCCACACTGCGATTGAAATATACTTTGTTTGAAACCATGCAACGCGCGTCGAAGTGACGCCACAGTTCCTGCTATGGCAGCCATCGAAATACTCGGTTTAGAAAAAACCTACAGCGTCGGCTTCTGGCGCAAGAAACCCCGATACGGCTTACGGCCCCTTCACCTGACCATCGAAGAGGGTGAGGTTTTCGGCTTTCTGGGGCCCAACGGCGCGGGCAAGACCACCACCCTCAAGCTGCTTATGGGCCTGATCTTCCCCACCGCCGGGAAGTGCCCGCATTCTGGGCATGGAAATCGACGATCCCAGGATGAAGGCGCAGATCGGATTCCTGCCCGAGCAGCCGTACTTCTACGACTATCTCACCGCCCGCGAATTGCTCGAATACTACGGACAGCTTTCAGGGGTTGATCCCAAACGGCTTTCGAGCAAGGTTGATGAAGTCCTGCAGCGCGTGGGGTTGCCGGATGTGGGGGGAGTGCAGCTGCGCAAATTTTCCAAAGGCATGCTGCAGCGAGTCGGAATCGCGCAGGCCATTCTGCACGACCCTAAAGTCCTTTTCTTTGACGAACCGATGTCGGGTCTCGACCCCATGGGCCGCCGTGAAGTTCGCGACCTGATGGAGCAGCTCAAGCACGAAGGGAAGACCATTTTCTTCTCCACCCATATTTTGTCGGACGCGGAAGCGCTGTGCGATCGGGTGGGCGTTATCCATCAAGGCGAACTACGCGGCGTGGGCGCCGTGGTTGACCTTACCTCCAGCGTTCACGGCAGGGTGGAACTGGTCTGGCACGGGACATCGGTGCCGGCATCGTTACGGGCGCTGGGCGCGGAGTGCCACATCACCGGGAACACAGTGCGGGCAGTCCTTTCCGAGGCCAACCAGGACGCTGCCCTCGAGGCGCTGCGCCGGGAAAGGTTGCGCCTGATCTCGGTGACTCCGGTCCGTACTTCGCTGGAAGATTATTTCATGCAGAAGCTGCAGCCTGCAGGCGCCACGGTGGGAGGGAGGGTATGAGCGCGCGCATCGTACACATTGCTTCCAACACCTTCCGCGAAGCGGTACGCGACCGGGTGCTTTATAACCTGATCGTGTTCGCTTTGCTGATGTCGGGAGCTTCCATCCTGGTGGGCCAGATCTCCATCGACATCGAACGTCTGGTGGTGATCAACCTCGGCCTGACAGCGGTCTCCCTGTTCGGCGTGGTCATTGCCATCTTCATCGGGATCGGGCTGGTCTCGAAGGAAATCGAGAAACGGACCCTCTATACGGTGCTCTCGCGGCCGGTGCAGCGCTGGGAATTTATTGTCGGCAAATTTTTCGGGCTCGCGGGCACGCTCGTAGTAAACACTTTTTTCATGGCGATCGGGGTCTTCGTCGCCCTGCTCTATGTTTCACACCGCTTCCAGAAGCCGGATGCATGGGTTCTGGTGGCACTGTATTTCATCATTCTGCAGTTTCTGATCATCACCTCACTGACCTTGTTCTTTTCGTCGTTCTCGTCCCCGCTGCTCTCGGCGGTGTTTGCGTTTTCACTGTTTGTGATTGGCAGCTTTGCCGAGGACCTGCGCGGATTCGCCGGCATCAGCCAGGGCATGACACGCTGGCTGGCCACCGGCGCGGCCTACCTTGTGCCCAATTTTTCCGCCCTGAATGTCATCAGTTCGGTGGCCCACTCCAATCCGGTCGCGGGCCAACTCATCCTCTACAACAGCGCCTACGCTCTGGTTTACGCCACGGTGGCCATCTCCGGGGCGGTGCTGGTCTTTGAACACCGGAACCTGAAATAACCTGTCCGATTCGGGACCACTCAAGGGCTCAGGCGAACAACTGTCGCGCGGTATCGCAAATTGCCAGAACGGCTGGGTGCTTGAGCCGCCTTTCCACCGAAATAGCGTAGAAGCGGTTGCGCACGTCTTCGGTCCGGCCAATGCGCTGCAGGCTGCCCTGTGGTTCAATTTGTTTTTCGAAGACCGATGGAATGGAGAATATTCCGATACCAGCCTGCCCGAAGGCCCGGAGCAGGGCATGGTCCTGGAACTCGCCCGCAATCTGAGGCCGAATTCCTTGGGAATCAAACCAACTGTTGAGGTTTCTGCGGGCTCCTGTATTTTCCACGGGTAGCAGCATGGGAGCGCCATCCAGTGATCGCGGAAAGTTGCTCTTGAGTCCTTTCGCGAGCTTCGGGGTGGCCACAAAGGTCACACCGCACTCACCCAGAAGATGGTTATAGACGCGAGCCCCGCTATTGGGAGAGAACGCCACGTCGGACAGAACCACATCGAGTTCATGTTCTGCGAGGTGCGCGGTCAGTTGCTCAGAACTCCCTTCCCGGCAGACGATGCGGACCGGTTCGCGGAGCTTTAGAGCCGGCGCGATCAACCATTGCGCAATCATTTTTGGGAGCACATCCACGACTCCGACCAAAAGGCGCAGAGGCCGTCCCGTGGGCCTGTTCTTTACCGTCTGTGTCAACTCCCGGCCCAGAGCGAAAATCTCGCCGCTGTAGCTGAAAACGACGCGCCCGACTTCGGTCAGGATCAGATTGCGACCGGAGCGCACAAACAATTTCTCCCCCAGACTCTCTTCCAGGGTACTCAACTGAGCGCTGATGGCGGAAGAAGAAACATGCAGCTCCTGGCTCGCCTTGCTGATGCTGCCCGAAGAGGCAACCGTCCAGAAATAGCGCAGGTGATGGTAGTTTAGCCATTCCATGTCGATTCAAGATTAACAATATATTGGCAATACTTGTCGATTCCTGAATTTATATTAAGTATCCCGCCTGTCTTTCAGGGATGCATTGCTGATGAGCGCTGCGTTGGTCCTTCGAACCGACATCCGTCTATCTTCCCGTTTCCTTAAGCAAAAGCTAACGATTACGCTCATATTTTGTAGTCTTTGACAGCTCAGGCCAGCGCATCTCACCTTGTATGATGCGGCTGCCCCAAGTTCGTGGGCCCCCTGCGGGATCGAGCAGCCGATAGGAGGAGACAAATGACCGTAAAGAAAAGCAAATCATGGATGGCATCTTCTTTAATGACCGCAATGCTGGTGGGCGTTCTAACCTCAGTGCCGGCACGCGCCAACATGTCTCAAGAAGTGGACAACAGGCATCCCGAGGTGAGCAATCAACTGACATCGTTCAAACAGACTGCTCTGGAGTTGCGGCGTCAAGCCAGCACGCTGGACTCGATGACCCCCGCGCGGCAACTGGATTGGCGGAGTCATGCTCACAGTCTCGAAACCCTCAAACAGCAGGTCAACCAGCTGGGCCAGGCTCTGACCACACTGGAGGAACTCAAGGCCCAGGCCAATGAAGAACAGCGGATGGCGATTGACAACGCGCGGCCTCACCTGGCGGCCATGGCGGAAGAACTGACCCAGGCCCTCAATCTGTTGTCCGACGATCGCAGGAGCGTGTACCGGTCGCCGTACATCGATATGGTGAGCAATCTCTACAGCCACGCCGCATCGCTCTACGAAACGGTGGACACAATTATGGATTATGAAAATGCCAGGATCCGCCTTTCGAACCTCGACCTTACGACCTCGGCCGAGGGAAGCTGAGGCCGCAACCCCCGCTACCCGGGTCGTCACGCGCAGGTGGTATCTCTGTCTGCTCCGCGGCGACCCTGGTGCGTTGCAACCGCACAACCACACTTAGGAGGACAGCGATGGGACAAGACGAGTTGGGGAAGATTCTGATTGCGGACAACGATGAGGACGTTCTCCTGGCATTGGAACGAGCGCTGGAAAGCGAGGGCTACGATACCGCCGTGACGGTGAGCGGTAACGTAGCCTTCCAGATTCTTGCCACCGGTGCGTTCGATTTGCTGGTGCTGGACGATTATCTTTCCGATCGACACTGTATTCAGGTTCTGACCCACTTTCACCGCGCCGGATTGAAGCCCATGGTGGTCGTTACCTACCATCAACTCCCGTCTCCCGCCGAGCGCAGACAACTGCGTGCTCTCGGAGTCAGCACATGGGTGAACAAGTGCGCCCCCATCGAACTGGTTCGGACCGTCCATTACCTGCTGCGGCCCCTTGGAAGATACAACGATCCATTCGACATGACCTAGCCAGAACATGGCCGGCATGCGACGTCTAGAAGTAGCGCTGAGGTGAAGCCGCTCCATCGATTACCAAGGTGTGCCCGTGGTGCGCTGACCGCGCCTCAGGTTGTTGATCATGTGGTTAGAATGGTGGGGGAGACTCATCCCTGAAATGAGCGGGAAGCGACGAGTCACGATCATATTCAGCGTTGTTCTAGTGGGTTGTCTGGCTGCTTCGGTGCTGCTCTTGCGCCGCCTCGACCAGGTCAGGACGGGCGCCACTCTGGAAGAAGTCCTCTACATTTCTTCGCCCAAAGCGCTTAAGCGCTTGAGTCTGGGCTACGACGGCCTTCTCGCCGATATCTACTGGACGCGGGCGGTGCAGTACTTTGGCAACAGGCATCACGGAGGCGCTCAGCGCTACGATTTGCTGGCGCCACTGCTAGAGATCACTACCGCGCTCGATCCCCACCTGCTGGTGGCGTACGAATACGGCACCAATTTTCTGGCTCCGGAGCCACCCGGCGGCGGCGGCATGCCCGAGCGCGCCATCGAACTGGAAGAGTTCGGCATCCGCAACAATCCCGACGAGTGGCGCCTCTATTACAACGAAGGCTTCATCCGCTATATGGAATTGAAAGACTACGCGGGCGCTGCCGAAGTATTTGCCCGCGGTGCGCGGGTGCCCAATGCTCATCCCTTCCTGGCCATTCTCGCAGGCAACATGGCAGAACACGCCGGTGATCAGCAGATGACGCGAATGATGTGGAGTACCACCTACCAGACGACCAAGGACAAAAACGTGCAGGCCAATGCGGCGGCCCACCTGCGGGCCCTGCAAGTCGACGAAGATGTCACCGCCCTCGAATCGCTGACCGGACGCTACCAGCAGCAGACCGGGCGCTTCCCTGCCAGCTTCGCCGAACTGGAGGCCGCGGGGCTGCTGCGGGGCACACCCCGCGACCCGCTCGGCCATCCCTACCGACTCATGCCCGATGGACGTGTGGAACTGGTCACCCCCGACGACTTTCCCTTCATCCATAAGGGCACTCCTCCGGGATACGTAGCGCCGCTGGCGCCCAAGTTTCTACCGGCCGACTAAAGTGTGGGCGCGAGCGTCCCGCTCGTGCAGGGCCGTGCCTGGTCGTGCAGGCTATTCCTAGCCTGGAATTATGGTACGGCCACGCATGAGCGACGCCTCGCGCCCACACAAGTAGCCCATTCGGGCCATTCCCAGGCTTCACGGAAGGCATTAGGCTGTGGTTGAGCAGACTTCGGGGGAGGGCTGTTCGACGAGCGTCCCATGACTCAATGAGTCTGGGACGTTTTCGTTTTTGGAGAGAACTTCAGTAGCGCCGCCGTCCCGGCGGCTGTCGCGAGGGCGTCCCGCCCTCGTTGCGGAGGGCAAGGATGCCCTCCGGACAGCCGGCGAGACGCTGGCGCTACTTTTTCTGTCGCACGGCGGTTTACAATATCGTTAACTGGACAAAGGAAACACAGCGCGGCTCTGACTTTGGTTTGTTTCTGGTGAAAGCAAATTTTATCGCTCCCGGGTTTCTCGCTCTTCTGCTCACGCTGCTGCCGGCGTTTGCCGTGAATTCGACTCCCGACGTTCACGCCATCGCTCAGGCCGTGGACAATCACTATAACCGTCTGCGGACACTGCAGGCTGAATTTACCGAGAGTTACCGCGGGCCTGGAATCGAGCGCTCCGAGTCGGGATCGCTATGGCTGAAAAAACCTGGCAAGATGCGCTGGGAGTACCGTTCTCCCAAGGAGAAGCTCTTCCTGAGCGATGGCAAGGAGGCGTGGTTTTACGTTCCCGGCGAGCGCCAGGTACGGCGGACCTCAGTGAAGAAATTGGACGATCTGCGCTCGCCCCTGGCCCTGCTTCTGGGCAAGACCCGGCTGGAAAAGGAGCTGGACGGCTTGTCGGTTGCACCCGATGTGCCTCCCCTGACTCCGGGCAACACGGTCCTGCGAGGCGTGCCCAAGACCCTAGCCGATCGAATCAACGAGGTTCTCCTCGAAATCACGCCCGCTTACCGGATTGCCCGCATCCAATTTCAAGAGGCGGACGAGTCGGTAACCGAGTACCGATTCAGCGAGCAGCGCGAGAATGGCGACATCTCCGACCAGCGCTTTCGCTTTACCCCTCCCCCCGGGGTTGAGATCGTGGATGAAGGCTTCGGGCAGTAGATTGGCGAAAGGCTTATTTAACATCTGGTTACAGGGATCCCTGAAGGTCTCGCTTCAAATCCTGAATGGGGTTACCAGAGGTACCTGCCGGAGACACTCGTTAGGGCATATTCACGGCAAGTTAATACAGCTGAATGCTAGACTTGGGTGGGAAGAGCGGTAACACGATCAGGACATGGCCCAATTTCTGGTAAAAGTCGCGGATGATCGCGGCCACCTGGCGCAGCAGGTGGAGCATGGTTACTCGGAATCCGAAGTGCGTGAGAGGTTTGTGCAACAAGGTTACCTGGTCTATTGGGTAAAGCCGAGGGGCCTGTTTTCCGGGGGGAAGCTGCAGCTCGGAGGGCGGAAGGTCCGGCAAAGCCAGTTCGTGATCTTCAACCAGCAGTTCCTGACCCTGATCAAGGCGGGCCTGCCCATCCTGAATTCCCTCGATCTGCTGATCAAGCGGCAGAAAGACGCGAACCTGAAAGCCTGGCTGCAGAATGTTCGGGAGCGGGTGAAGAGCGGCGAGCTGCTGTCGGATTCGTTCGCGGCCCAAGGCGTATTTCCCAGGATCTACACCACGACGTTGATGGCGGGTGAGAAAAGCGGCAACATGGAAGAAGTGCTCGGCCGGTATATCGCGTTTCAGCGGCTGGCCCTGACTTTCAAGAAGAAGCTCGCGGTGTCGCTGGTGTATCCCGCGCTGCTGGTGACGATGGTGATGGTCATGCTGGTATTTCTGGTGACCTACGTAGTGCCCGAGTTTGCCAAACTCTTTGAGAACCTTAATGCGCAATTACCCACGATCACGGTCATCATGCTGGCTATAGGCACGAGGGCGCAGAAGTATGCTCCGTACGCGGCCATTGCGGCCGTGGTCGCGGGGGTGCTGTTCTGGCGCTGGAAGAACACAGACCGGGGGGCCGAGCGCATTGATGCGATGATTTTGAAGACGCCCTTGCTGGGGGACATCTGGCTGAAGTATCAGGTAGCAAATTTTTCGCGCATGCTCTCAACCTTGCTGGCCGGTGGTCTGCCCCTGGTGCCCTCGCTCGAAACCGCCGGGGCTTCGATGAGCAGCCGGCGCATTCTGAACGGGATCGCGGAGGCAGCCATTCGGGTGCGTGAAGGCCAGACCCTTTCGGGAAGCCTGGAGCAACAGAAAATGTTCCCCGACTTGTCGGTGGAAATGATCGAAGTCGGCGAGTCCACCGGGGCCTTGCCGGCCATGCTGAATTCGGTGGCTGAATTTTATGAAGAGGACGTGCAGACCGCGCTGGGAGCGACCATGGCGCTGATCGAACCGGTCATCCTGATTATTATGGCGGTCTTCGTCGGCGGAGTGTTGATTTCGCTTTATCTGCCGATCTTCTCCTTGGGTTCGAATATTCACTGAAGTCCGCGTACTCATAGATCGAACAAAGTCCGGGATTGGTAGGAAGCCTGCAGGTAGATTTGGAATGGCAAAAATAGCGGAAACCAAACCGATAGTCGCCCACGGGGGAAACGGAGGGGCCCGTCTGGCTCCCGCGCCCCACGTGGACGATCTGGCCAAGGCCCAGGACATCGCCCGGCGCTACCGCTGCGAGTTCATCGACCTGCATAACTTCCAGCTGCACCACGATCTGTTCAAGAAGATCCCGGTGGACCTGATGTTCCGCTATAACTTCGTGCCTCTGGATGAGACCGAAGACGGTCGGCTGGCCATTGCTATCGCCGATCCCAGCCAGCTCATGATGATCGACGAGATCAGCCTGCTGCTGGGCAAGCGCATTCTCACCAAGGTTTCCACCCTGGCGCAGATCAGCGAGATCCTCAAAAAGACGGAACAGTCGAAGCGCGTGCTGGAAGAAGCCAGCGAGGGCTTCACCCTGGCCGTCGTGTCCGAGGACGAGGCTGGCGGCGAAGACAGCATCTCCATCGACCGGCTGACCGCGCAGGGCGACATCAGCCCCATCATCCGCCTGGTCGATACCACGATCTTTACCGCGCTGCAGCGGCGGGCCAGTGACATTCACATCGAGACCCGCGACGATTCGGTGTGCATCAAGTTCCGCATTGACGGTGTGCTGACCCAGGCCATGCCGCCCATCGGCAAGGAGCATCACTCCACCATCATTTCGCGCATCAAGGTGATGAGCGAACTGGATATCTCCGAGCGCCGCGTGCCGCAGGACGGCCGTTTCCGGGTGAAGTACGGCAATCCCGAACGCCCCATCGACTTCCGCGTTTCCATCATGCCCTCGATTCATGGCGAGGACGCAGTGCTGCGCGTCCTCGACAAAGAGTCGATGAGCGAGAAGTTTCACAAGCTGGTGCTCGACGTAGTGGGCTTTGATGCGGATGATTTGAAAAAGTTCCGCCGCTACATCGCCGAGCCCTACGGCATGGTGCTGGTCACCGGGCCGACGGGCAGCGGCAAGACCACCACCCTGTATGCGGCGGTGAGTGAAATCAAGACTGAAGAAGACAAGATCATCACCATTGAAGATCCGGTGGAATATCAGATTCGTGGCATCACCCAGATTCCGGTCAACGAAAAGAAGGGCCTTACGTTTGCCCGGGGGTTGCGCTCCATTCTGCGCCACGATCCGGACAAGATCATGGTGGGCGAAATCCGCGACACCGAAACCGCCCAGATTGCCATCCAGTCGGCGCTTACCGGACACCTGGTATTCACCACGGTGCACGCCAACAACGTGGTGGACGTGATTGGCCGCTTCCTGAACATGGGAGTCGAGCCATACAACTTTGTCTCCGCACTGAACTGTATTCTGGCGCAGCGGCTGGTACGGCTGATCTGCGAATCCTGTCGTACGGTGGTGCACTATCCCTCCGAGGTCCTCGAAGCCAGCGGCCTCGATCCGGGACAGTGGTCGCAGGTTCCATTCTACGAAGGCCAGGGCTGCATCGAATGCGCGGGCACGGGCTTCCGCGGCCGCACCGCGATCCATGAACTGCTCGACCTCAGCGACCGCATTCGCGAGATGATTCTGGTCAAGAAGCCGACGTCGGAGATCCGCCGCGCCGCCCGCGAAGAGGGCATGCGTTTCCTGCGCGAGTCGGCGCTCGACAAGGTCAGGCTGGGCATGACCACGCTGAAGGAAATCAACAAAGTCACATTCATCGAAAACATGCGATAGAGCAGTCGTCAGTCGTCAGTCTTCAGTCGTCAGTCCTCAGCAAATCCACGCCTGCTTGACAGGTTTTGCTGACGACCGAAGACCGACGACTGACGACTGGGAGTGCAGTGCCCTTCCGGCTATTGTTATGGCGCGCCTGGCCGCGGTTTACTTGTTAAGATAAGCCCCAGAGATGAGTACTTTTCCAAAGTCCGGATCCAGGCCGAAGCTGGCTTGCGAAATCTCTGCTGACCGCATACTGGTGGGCCGGGTTTCCGAGAACGGCGGCCGCATCCTGGAGGCTTGCGCCGCGAGCGAGCTGGCGCCCGGGTGCGTCGTTCCCGACCTGATCGAAAACAATCTGCGGCTGCCTGACGCGGTGTATGAAACCATTCGCGACACTCTGGGCAGCATTGGCGGCCGGTCGCATGACGTCATCGCAGTGCTGCCCGATGCCGCCGTCCGCGTCGTGCTGCTCGACTTCGAGACCCTCCCCTCCAAGCGGGATGAAGCCGAAGGCGTGGTCCGCTTCCGGCTCAAGAAATCCCTGCCCTTCGACGTGGACAAGGCCAAGGTCTCCTACCATGTGCAACCTTCCAATGTGGGCGTGCGCGTGATCGCCGCAGTGGCGCTGGCCAGCGTGGTCGAGGACTACGAAGCGGCCTTTCGCCAGGCCGGTTACCAGCCCGGAGTGGTGATGCCCTCCATGCTGGCGGCGCTGGGAGCGGCCCATGCGCAGCAGCCTTCGCTGGTCATCAAAGTGGATGCCCGCACCACCAGCATCGCGATCCTCGACGGTCCGCAACTCCTGCTGTTTCGCACGCTCGAGAATACGCGAGGGATCAACATTACCGGCGAGCAGCTGGCGGAAGAAGTCTATCCTTCAGTGGTATTCTTTCAGGATACTTACCACTTGAATATTGGCCAGATTTTTGTGGCTGGCCTGCCCGAATCGGGTGGCGCCGCGCCGGCGCTGCGGGCCCAGACCAGCGCCCAGGTTTCGGACCTGGTCTCCCTGTCGCAGCTGGGCGGAAGTGTGGGATCGGTTCCCAAGTGGAGAATGGCGGGAGTCGTGGGGGCCCTGCTTTCCTGATATGCGCGTTGAAATCAATCTCGCCACCCATCCCTACGAAGACTCCGGCCCTTTGTGGCTGCGCTGGGGTGGGGCTGTGGCAGCCCTGAGCCTTTTTACCCTGATCCTGCTGTACAGCGCGGTGTCGGGATGGATCGCGGCGGGTAAAGACCGCAGCCTGATCGAACAGCGCCGGCAGCAGATTGAGGCCCGGGATGAGCAGAAAGCCAAGGCCGAGGCCATCCTCAATATGCCCGCCAATCGCGGCACCCGCGACCGCGCCCAGTTTCTCAACGATCTGTTTCAGCGCAAGTCGTTCTCCTGGACCCAGGTCTTCGCCGACCTGGAACGGGTGATGCCGCCCCGTTTGCACGTGGTTTCCATCCAGCCGGGAAAGGCCAGCGACAACCAGCTGCAAATCAGGCTGGTAGTGGCGGGAGAATCACGCGACCGCGCTCTCGAGCTGGTGCGCAAGATGGAGGGTTCGCAGCACTTCCAGCAGACTCAGATCGAGCAGGAATCGAGCCGGACCGGACAGACGCCCGGCGACAACGTTGAATTTGATCTCACCGCCTTGTACGTGCCTGAAATCGAAAGTGAGAAGGGGGGCGCGCACTGATGCCCGACGTCTCCGATTTCCGCAAGAAGGCGAAGATCGCGATCGCAGCCCTGCTGGTGGTCGACATCGCGGCCGTCCTCCTGCTGATTTCCCCCCTGGTCGGATCGGAGAGCTCCCGCCGTGAACAACTGAGCCAGTTGTGGCAGGAGCTGCAGCGGAAAACGCACGAGGCCGAACCGCTCAAGGATGTGGACAAAAAGATCGCGGTAGCCAGCCAGCAGATCGACGAGTTCTACAAGACCCGCCTGCCCGCGCAGGATTCCGCGATCTACGAGGAACTGGGCAAGGTGGCGAAACAGAGCGGCGTCAAGATCGGACAGATTCGCTCCAAGGCCAAGGACACGGACCCGGTGGGCCTGCGCCCGGTGGAGATCCAGGCGGACTTTTCCGGAGACTATCTGCAACTGGTGCGCTTCATCAATTCGCTCGAGCGTGACCCGCTGTTCTTTATCATCGACAGCGTGGAACTGGGGGGCGAGCAGTCGGGCGTGGTCAAGCTGCAATTGAAACTGGAAACATATCAGAGGGCGAGCGGCTAGATGCAGCTGGGAACGGAAAACCGGAACAAAACCATCGCGGCGGTCGCCCTCGCGATAGTGGCGCTGGTGATGGTGGTGGTGCGTTTTTTTCCCAGCTCCCCGGCATCGGCCAAGACTCCCACCCCGGTCGTGGCCTCCCCAACCGGAGCACAGCGGACAGTGGCGGCAAGACCGAGGTCGGGAAAAAAGTTGGCCACCGCGCCCCTGCGTTCACTTGATCCCACCCTGCGCTACGACTGGCTGAAGGCCAGCGAGGATACCCAATACAAAGGTACGGGACGAAACATCTTCCGGGCCGAAGTCGAGATTCCGAGGCCCATCGTGCCGGTACAGACACATGCCGCTCCGGTCATTCCGCAGGGGCCTCCTCCGCCGCCGCCCATCAATCTCAAGTTCTTCGGTTTTTCCAGCAAGCCGGGCCAGCCCAAGAAGATTTTTCTGTCCCAGGGAGAGGACGTTTTCATCGCCGGAGAAGGCGACATCGTCGATCGCCGCTACCGCATTCTGCACATCACGCCGGTCTCGGTGGAAGTGGAAGATGTGCTGAACAACAACCGGCAGACGATCCCGTTGACGCAGGGATAGAGGGTCGTTGGCCATTGGTCGTTGGTCGTTGGTCCTTGGCCGTTGGCAAAAGCGCCGTTGCCAGCGGTTTCTCTGGCCAGTGGAGTGTTGCACAAGATTGAAGCTTAATGACTCAGCACAAACTGCTAACGATCACGCCCAGGGCGAACGGCCAACGACCAACGACCAATGACCAACGACCACCGGCCAGGGGCCAACGACCAAGGACCAGCGACCGTCCTCGCCCCTCCGAACGTGGCTACATCCTGCTCATGCTGATGCTGTTCGTGACTTTGCTGGTGATTGCTGCCGGCGTGGCCGCTCCCACCATCGCTTTCCGGGTGCGGCGCGATCGCGAAGAAGAAATGATCCACCGGGGAACGCAGTACTCGCGGGCGATTCAACACTACGTGAAGAAAACCGGGCGTTACCCGTCTCGCCTCGAAGACCTGGAAAATACCAATAACATTCGCTTCCTGCGCCGGCGTTACAAGGACCCCGTCACGGGCAAGGATTTCAAGCTGCTGCACGTGGGAGAAGTGCAGCTCACCAGCTCGCCAGGAATAGCGGGAGCCAGTGCTATCGGCGCTCCCGCAGCCCAGGCCGGAGGAGCAGCCCTTCAGGGAGCAGCCAGCACCATGCTCGGAGGAGCCGGCGCCCAAGGCGCTGCCGCAGCCACCGCTGCAACTCCGGGCACCAATCCAGCCGGCGATTCGGGCTCGGACGCGACCCCAGCCAACCCGGATGCGGCCAAGTCCGACTCCAGCCCGGCTGGCGGGATTGGCAGCGCTCAACTCTCCAGCGCAGTTTTCGGCGGCGGCCCCATCGTGGGCGTGGCCAGTATCAGCAAGGCGCAGACGATTCGCGAATTCAATCACAAGAACCACTACAACCAGTGGCAGTTCATCTATGACCCAACCATGGACCGCGGCGGCCTGATCACCACGCCGGCGCAGCCTGCATTGCAATCGGCCGCCCCGTTGCAGCAAAACTCATCCAGTCCCAATTCACCTGGAACTCAGGGCTCTTTTGGTGGAATACAGAGTTCTACGCCGGCGCAGCCCGCCCAGTCACAGCAACAGCAGTAAAAACCTAGGGATCGATGGCGATAGATATGACGGGCGAGGACGCCCGTCCTCCATTTATTTGGTTTTTTGCATCGGTAATCCGTTCCAGTTCAATCACGCTGATCCATTGGCGATGGCGGGTCTCGTCGTAAACCACATTCCCGCCCAGTACCTGGGCTGCGGCCGCGGGCGGCAGATCGTGGTGGTAGCCGAAAAATCGCTGCTTCCATTCCTGCCATAAATGCCAATCCTGCAGCAGAGGATGGGCGGGTTCGTATTTGGTGGAGAACACGAGCGCGATTTCAAAGTCGGTGCGAACATCATTCGAACGAGCGTCGGCCGCCGAAATAAGCTGCTCCAGGGCGAAATGTTCGATGCGCACCACGCGCATGGGGCGCGTGACATAGCCCAGATATGGATGCGTCAACTCATCACTGGCCGGCCAGGCAGTCAGCACCCGCGCCATGGGATACCGCGCTTCCAGGAATTCTTCGGCATGCTGGTGCAAACGGATGTAATCCACGTAAGCCAGATTGTCTTCCGGAGCAAATCCGTAGGGAGGGTTGACGAACCATCCTGCCACGAACATCAAAGCCACGATCGCAGCCACAGGAAGCCACAGGCGCACCCGGCGCCAGAGGGTGGAAACGCAGACCAGAATCACCAGCGGCACCACCGGTAACATGTACCGCGCCAGTTCCGCGCCACCGACCACCGCCATGGCGAAAACGTATGCCACAATCACCGAGAGCATGGCGAATTGTGCGTCCAGGGCGATCCGCGGACGTTCACCGCCGTGGTCGCGAAGCGGCGGCAGCCACATGGCAAGCAGCGCAGCCAGGGTCAGCAGTAGAAGATGAAAATACCCGGCCGTCTGCCACAAGCGAACCAGCAAGGCGAGCAGGATTCGAAGGGGATGCAGCGTAGCCTCGACGTTGTAGCGAAAAAACTCCGGATTGCCGAAAACAAACCCAGTCTTCCAGTAATGGAAAACGTACCACGCGGTTAGAGAAAGAAGTGGAACCAGCAGCAGGGCGGGCTGACGGAATCTTCGCTCCGGCAAATTCTTGTTCTCCCAGCTCCGCCAGCCCTGCGGTACGAGTTCCCATGCGAACAAAGCAAGCGGCGCCAGGATTGCGGTCTCCTTGGTCAAACCGGCGAGCGAGAACCAGAGCGCGGCGTCCCATCGTCTTCCCTTCATGTAGGCGTTCAGTCCCCAGAAGGTCAGTCCCGCAGCGGCCAGGTCGAGGTGGACGAGAGAGCTCTGCGCGAAGAATACGGGATAGAGCGCGGTCAGGATCGTGGTCGTTACCGCAACTTCGAAGTTGGCCAGAGGTTCCGCCAGCCGGAACAGACCGAGCAGGGCAAACGACGATGCCAGCAGCAGGGCGGTCCGGGTCACGATGGGCGCGAAACCGGCCAGCTTCCACCACAGCGCCAGATAAGCCATCAGCAGCGGCGGGTGAGCGTTGGAAACGGTTGAGTGCGGAATCGGGCTGCCGGTCAGCAGCAGATCGCGGGCGGCGGGCACGTAGTACCCAGCTTCGTCCCAGAAATACGGCAGGCGCAGCAGCGGCGCGTGCAGCGCCATGAGCGCCAAAAAAGCGATGGCAATGACAAGCCCAGGGTGGACGCCGCGTGAAGGCTGGTCAACAGTTTTCAATGCAGTGGATGGATACTCTGTCTGCCGGGCTAGTGCACCGGGCCGGGAGCCATCATACGCGGATCCAGCTTGATCTCACCAAACGTGCTCTCGTAACCCGCCACATTCTGCTGCAGGATGGCGGACAGCGCTTTGGCCTGCTGAGGACTTAAATAAATCCCCTGGAAATTATTGACCTCGACCTGCGACTCGCTCTGCTGCAACAGTGTGCCGAAGACCAGAAAGAAATCCCAGACGTTCACCCTCACCTGGACGCTGTTGGCATAATTTTCGCGATAGTCGGGAGTATTGCTCAGTTTGATGTTGGGCTGAATTGGGTTCGACATAGGAGTGCCAGTGTAGCGGGATTGCTCGACGGAAACAACGGAACAAGTTCTGATCGCAAGAGCACCGTGTCATCCTGAGCGCAGCAGCGCGTTTCGCTTGCGAAACGTTCTGCGGAGTCGAAGGACCCCTATTCTATACGCATTGCTATTGCAAGGGATCTTCGACTCCGGGTGAAGCCCGCGAAGCGGGCTTCACTCTGCGCTCAGTAGGACAGAGGATTTCGATCTACCGGGCGCTGAGTCCGGTCAACTGAAAGTTTCAATGCGTAGCCTCTTGTGGGGATGGTAGTTTATACGAATCCCAAGAATGGTACAGGGCCCACGCGGTAGGTCGGTCACGCTGAGATATCAGCGGGCGCGGCAAGGAATAGACAGAAGATGACCATCAGCAGACGCGAGTTCATCGCGAGAATCGCGCAGGCCGGCGGCTACGGCGCCGCCTTCATGACCATGCACTCGCTGGGGCTGTTTGGCATGGTTGAGACCGAGCAGCGCAAGGACTTTCCCCTGCCCCCATCGACCGGGCAGGGAACGAAAGTGATTATTCTCGGCGCCGGAATTGCCGGGCTGGTCTCCGCCTATGAGATGCAACGGGCCGGCTTCAACTGCACCGTGCTGGAAGCGCGCGAGCGTCCCGGCGGGCGCAACTGGACCCTGCGTGGTGGATCGAAGCTGGTCTTGAATGATGGGACATTGCAGACTTGTACCTTCGACGAAGGAAGTTACTTCAACTGCGGCCCGGCGCGCCTGCCTTCCATACATAAGACCATGCTGGGTTACTGCAACGAACTGGGAGTGGAACTTGAGGTCGAGGTCAATTCGTCGCGCAGCACGCTGCTTCAGAATGACAACGTCTTTGACGGCAAGCCCATCCGCCTGGGTCAGGCCATTAATGATACTCGCGGCCACGTTGCCGAATTGCTGGCCAAATGCGTGCAACAGGGAGCGCTCGATCGGGCCTTCACCCGGGACGACCACGCCGCGGTCATGGAATTTCTGAAGACCTATGGCGCCTTGGGAAAGAACTACGAATACAACGGCTCGTCGCGCTCCGGCGACCGGCAGCTACCCGGGGCGGGTGATCAGATTGAAATCCCGCGCGCACCGCTTTCCTTCCCGGACCTGGTCAAGTCGAACTTTTGCCAGCCCATGCTTTTTGAAGAAATCCTCGACATGCAGGCCACCATGTTCCAGCCGGTTGGCGGCATGGACCGGATTCCTTACGCGTTCGCGCGTTCCCTGGGCGATGTGGTCCGCTATAACTCGCCCGTCACCGAGATCAGAAAAACAACCGACGGAGTCCGGGTGCTGTACCGCCAAGGAGAATCGGGCCCGGTCGAGTCCGTGGAGGCGGCCTATTGCATTTGCGCGATGCCGCTCAGCATCCTCAAGACAATACCCAATGACTTTGCCCCACGCGTGAAATCGGCAATCGAGCAGGTTATCTATGACTCCGCCTACAAAATTGCGTGGGAATCGCGACGCTTCTGGGAGCAGGACGGCGACGAAATTTACGGCGGCATCTCGTTTCTCACCACCGGTCTAACTAATATGGTTTGGTATCCCAGCGCGAAGCTGATGTCGAAACGCGGAGTGCTCATCTCCGGTTATGCCGTGGAGAACTGGATCGATTTCGGCAAGCTGCCGACCTATGATGCGAAGATCGCGGCCTCCAGATCCGGGGTGGAAAAACTGCATCCCGGCAAGAGCCAGGAACTGGAGAAGCCAATCTACATCTCCTGGGGCAAGGTGCCTTATAGCCTGGGATCCTGGGTCAGTCGCGGACCTGTGTTTCCCGCGCCGGCCAACGCCCCTTACTTTCAGGGCCCGTACCGAGAACTCATCGTTCCCGATGATCGGATCTACTTTGCCGGGGACCACTGCAGTCACATTATCGGCTGGCAGGAAGGGGCAGCCCTGGCGGCCCAGAGGGCGATCGCGATGATCGTCAATCGGGTCAGCCAGACGTAGGGGCGGACGCCTCGTCCGCCCGGCGGAGCAAAGCTCCGCAAGCCTTCTTGGACTCCGCGAACTCCCAGGCGAGCTGCGCTCGCCCACCCGGACGAGGCGTCCGGGTCTAGGCGGGCTGCGCTGACTCTTACTGTACCCGCACTCGCAGGAACACGATCCCGCCCACTGGGTGCCGGCCATAGATCGGCTGCAAGACATCGGGCACGCCATACCAGGTCAGTTGTCCGCCCAGCGCAGTCGAGAGATGCGGAATATGGCCAACTTCCCGCTCGTAGCCGGCGCTGTAAGCCTGCACCCGGGCGAAGTACCGCTCGCTGAATCCGGGCGGCGCGGGGCCGCCGCCCAGGAGAAGCTCATTCGTGCGGTCCACATTTTCAATGCGAGTCCAGGCATAGTTGCGGTCTAAAAAGCGCAAAGTCGATTCCAGCAGATAGCTATTGCCGACGTTGCCGCCGTAAACATCCTGATTTCTCCCCCACACCAGCAGCGACGCCCAGTTCCCCTTCCGCAACGGAAGGTTGTATTGGATCGATGCGGTCATGCGTCTGATGTCCTCGGCTGGGGCAAGCTCCTCCGGGCTGTGCAGTTGCGCAATGGAATATTGCAGACTCCAGTTCTGGCCGGGATTGGCGGTGATCCGGGCCGACCACGAGTCCATCTTTCCAGAGTTGATGTTCCAGCGGGACTCGTCGGGCTCGCGTCCATGAAACCCGGAAGCTTCCAGCCTCAGGCTGCGGTGAGTAACGCCCAGCGTGACCACATCCGCCGCAATGTGGGTGGAGTCCTGGAGATGATGTCCCAGCGGCGCAATGGGATCCTCGGATGCCGAGGCCCGGTGAGGATAGGCCACCGGCCCCATCGCCGGATCGCCCATGGGAGCAGCGTACACCGACACCATCGTACGTTCCGAGATTTTGTAGTCATACAAAGCAGCCAGCTCCATGAAAAAATCGTGAGGATGCTGACCATCCACAATGGGCCGTCCAAAGGCGGTTTCGCCCTCCTGGAAAAGCTCCGGGTAGCGGCGCTCCGTGACCGTGGCCGGTTCGAAGCTGAGCATGGTCCTGAGGGTCAGTGTGCCTTTGCCGACTTTTCGTTGCGCCATGGGCATCCACCAGTTCGTGGAAAAGAGCTTGCCGCGTCCGCGAGGTCCGCTCTGCTGGGTCTCGCTGAGAAAGCCTTCGCCATGAAACATCAGTGTCCACTCTCCTTTGGTCGTCATCAGCATGGCAAGGGGAGTGGAGTTGGGCTCGGCATCCGTGCCTGAGGTGGCATGTTGCAACAAAAACGAAACGAATGAGTACGACTTCATGTCCATCTTGTCGTGGTCCATTTTCGTCGCCGCCATCCCCGGCATGGGTGAGGTTTGCCCTGACCTATTCATGTCGCGGCCGTCTTCCTGGGCCGCAGCAAATTGACCTGGAAGCAGCAACCATGCGATGGCCAGGGCAAGTAAACACATTTTCCGCACCGACGTTCTCCTTCACCGGTTAAAGCGCCAGGTAGGCGGGCACATGAAACCGCGTGGGGACAGCCGCCCTCGGCTGTCCGGCGGAGCAACGCTCCGCTATTTTTCACACCAGTCCAACCCCGTCGAGCCGTGCTCGACCGGACAGCCGAGGGCGGCTGTCCCCACGCGTGTAGCGGGGTTGTCCAGAAAGGAAATGTTTTGGGTTGGGTCTAGATGCGCAGAGGAGTCAGATCCGGTGGGTCGGCAGACGAAGTCGATACCTGCCTGACAACTTGCACTGCGGCGGTCGGTGTAAAAATGCGGGCCCGCTCAACCGGTGTGGCGAAGCCGGCGGAATCTGGTCGCGAAGGGCGTGAGCTTTGCACGATGGCGGAATCGTGTCCGCTCTGGCAGCAGCGATAGCTCACTGGCTGAGGTGAAGGGAGCGCGCCTTCATGTTGATGGCAGGCGGCGGGCCGCGCCGGTGGCATCACCATTGAACCATCCTGCCCCGCCAGCGGGACCGTAATCGTCACCGTGAGCAACAGGAGGGTAAGCCAATATGGGTTGGACTCTAGCACTCTGGTTGGAATGATATCAGCACCCGCGTCGGTTAAAATAGGCGCAGGCCGGGATGGCGGAATTGGCAGACGCGTTGGACTTAGGATCCAATGCCCAAAAGGCGTGCAGGTTCAAATCCTGTTCCCGGCACCATCAGCCTTAGCGGTGGGCTGAAAAAGCAAACACCCGGAGCTTCAAAGCCGAACTACCCTCCGCGGGTGGTGGCGCGACTGAAGTCGTGCCCTTCCACGAATTCGGGCGCGTCCAAATTTCTGCCACGAACAGCCATCCCGAGCGGACCGCTCAGGGCTGGACCGAGTTCAATCCCAGGTAAACAGCCCAACCTGCGATCACCAGGATCATTACTCCCGAAACCGCACCCAGATATTTCACCACAGGAGTGATCTTGTTCACCTTGGCCATGAGTTCCATCTGGTCTTTTGCCATTGCTGAGGCGGAGTCATCGAGAAAGAGTTGATCGTCCTCCTGCATGGTCAGCGTGCTGCGGTAAATCAGAAGGATGACCAGAACAACGGTGAGAGCGCCCCACACGATCAGCAGCCATAGCAATCCCGGAGTCATAGACCACCTCGGTACTAATGTCGAGCCGCTCCCGAAGCTGGTGCAGATATTAAATTGTGGTTGTGGCCCCCACAACCCAGCTTTCGGACAAGGGCCCCAAGCCGGAATTATAGACCCGTTGGCAATACCCGGCGTCTTTTTTAGGTCTGCAACGACCGGGTGCCCGCAGTCATCTAATCAACTGGTGGGCAAGCTGACTGGGAACCAGCGTGGAAACGGTTCCTGGTTGAGTTTATGAGGTGTGCCTGCGTCCCCCTTTGCTATAATGATAAACTAGTCCTTTCAAGGAGATACCCATGGCTACGACGACGACCCCGGAAGTGAAGCCCGCAGAGACGAAGAAGGCGCCTATCAGCCTGACCGCCAGCGCCATTGCCAAGGTCAAGGAAACCATGGCGCAACAGAACCCAGTCCCAACCGGCCTGCGGGTGGGGGTGGTGGGAGGCGGTTGCTCCGGTTTCTCCTATTCCATGCAGTTTGAAAACGGCGCCGGAATGATGGACAAAGTTTTCGACATGGACGGTCTGAAGGTGTACGTGGACGCTACCTCAGTCATGTATCTGAACGGCTGCGTCGTGGATTATGTCGAGACCCTCGAAGGCGCCGGCTTCAAGTTCGAAAACCCGAACGTGAAGAGCACATGCGGCTGCGGATCGTCGTTCAGCGTTTAACATTTTTTGAAATTTCTCGAGAGCCTCGTCGACCGGCGACGGGGCTTTTTGTCTTGTAGCGCCGGCGTCCCGCCGGCGCTACGAAGTTCTCATCAGATGGCAGGAGTGGGTTTTTACCACCAGCCACACTTCCCTTCCCGGCTGAAGATGCAGCGCGTCCCGCGCCGCCAGCGTGAGATGAACTTCCATCTCCACCCCGCAATTCACTTTCGCCACCACAATCACGTCGCGCTGCGCCAGCGAGACCACGCGGCCGGGAATGATGTTGCGGGCGCTCAGACCGCTGGGCTGAGCAGAAGCCAGCAGGATATCTCCCGCGCCGATCCCAATTCGCAGCGCCGAACCTACCTCCGCCCGTACCAGCGGCGTCTCCAGCTCAACCTTGCTCCCGGACAATTGGCACACCATGGTGCCCCGGTCTTCGTGAGCGGCAACCACCGTAGCATCGACAATATTCTCGAAGCCGGCGAGCTGCGCTACGGTTTCGAGACGCGGCGCCCGCATAACCTGGTGCGGCGTCCCGCGCGCAATGACGCGGCCGTTCTCCAGCACAAGCACCTGCTCACCCAGTGCAAAGACTTCCTCCCGGCTGTGGGTGACATACAAGATGGGAATACGATGCTCCTGGTTCCAGGCGCGCAGATCGTCGACAATCTTCGACTTGGTGGCTGCGTCCAGGGCAGCCAGCGGTTCATCGAGCAGGAGAATTGCGGGATCGATCACCAGGGCGCGGGCCAGTGCGACTCGCTGCCGTTCCCCACCGGAAATCTGCCCCGGTCGGCGGCCGTGCAAATGCGCGATGCGGAAGGATTCCAGAATGGCTGCGCTGCGCCGCTTACGCTGCTGGACGCTGAAGCTGGACAAGCCGTATTCGACGTTGCCCTCGACCGTCAGATGGGGAAATAACGCCAGGTCCTGAAACACGTAACCCACTCGACGGGACCGGGAGGCAACATCAATTCCGAGCGCGCTGTCGAACAGGATTTTCTCCCGCGTCGCGATTCGGCCGGCGTCCGGACGAACCAGCCCGGCTATGCAATCGAGCAGCGTGGTCTTCCCTGCTCCTGAAGGACCAAACACGATCGTGATCCCCGGCGGAAGCGCCAGGGAGAGCTCGAGTTCGAAGTCTTTTCCCGGCCGCTTGCGAATTTGCAGCGTCGCTTCGTGGAGTTCTACTGGAGTGGCGTTGTTTACCATTGAAGCCATGAACGGCGGCTCACTTAAAACCGATCACCACGAAGGACACGAAGTACCACGAAGGAATTCCCGCTGTCCCCGCGATATCGTTTTTCTATTCCCTCTTTCCTTCGTGGTACTTCGTGTCCTTCGTGGTTAATGCATTTGCTTCCAGATCCACACTCTCCGGTTCAAGGCATAGACCACGGAAAGCGTCACAAACGAGATGGCCAGCAGCACCAGGGCCGTGGCATTGGCACCGGAATAGTTGACGGCCTGCACCTTGTCGTAGATATCGATCGAGACCGTTCGCGTGACTCCGGGAATATTGCCGCCCACCATCAGCACCACACCGAACTCGCCCATGGTGTGGGCGAAGCTGAGGGCCACTCCCGTCACCAGTCCGGAGAGGGACAAAGGCAAGATGACGCGAAAGAATGTCCGGACACGGGAAGCTCCCAGCGTCTGCGAAGCCGCCAGCAGCCGCCGATCCACGGCCGAGAACGAGGCAGCGAAAGGCTGTACCGCGAACGGAAGACTGTACACGATGGAGCCGATAACCAGTCCTTCGAAAGTAAACGCCAGTGTGTGCCCGGTGAGTGCTTCCCAGCCGCGGCCCAGAGGGCTGCGCGGTCCCAGAGCGACCAGGACATAGAAGCCGAGCACGGTGGGAGGCAGCACGATAGGCAGGGCAAAGACTGCTTCCGCGAGAAATTTCCAGCGCCAGCGGGAATAGGTAATCCAGTAAGCAAGCGGAAGCCCAACCACCACGAGAATGGCCGCCACCAGCGCGGACAGCCGGACCGTGAGCCAGAATGCCTGTCCATCCATCAGCGTTTTCCCTCGACCCTTTCGTTCACCCAAACTCATTAAACTTTCATCTTCAGCCAAACTTCATCTAAGTAAACTTTTGTAAAATCTTACCCGATCCCCTCATTTATCACGCAAGATGTACCATCCATGAAGATAGGTTTGCGGCACTTCCCGGTAAGCTAGTGATTCTATCCGCAACCCTGGCCCTGGTTCGGGGTTTCTATGAGTGGGGTGATGCGATACCGAATCCGAAACAAGAATCCCCAAAGTGAGGCTTAGTGAACATACTGAAACGTCATTGGCTGATAGCGGGTCTGGTGGTTGTGGCCATTGCTGTCTTCGCCGCCTTTCAGTTCAAGGGAAATGACCAGCCCAAGTATTTCACCACCAAGGTCGATCGCGGCGAAATCCACCAGGTGGTGGAGGCCACGGGCACCATCAATGCGGTCACGACGGTGCAGGTGGGTTCGCAGGTCTCGGGGACAATTTCTCGCTTGAATGCCGATTTCAATTCGCGGGTGAAAAAAGGACAGGTGGTGGCGCAGATCGATCCTTCATTGTTCCAAGGTTCTCTGCTGCAGGCCAAGGCTGATCTGGCGAACGCCAAGGCCAACGTAGTGGCGTCCCAGGCCAATCTGGAAAAGGCGCAAGCTACGGCGTTGCAGACGCGGGCTGACTATGAACGGACTTCCGGCCTCGCCAAAGCAGGCGTGATGAGCCAGCAGCAGCTCGACCTGGCCAAGGCCAACGCCGATTCGGCGGATGCGGCAGTGGCCGCGGCCAAGGCAACCATCACCCAGGCGGTCGCGCAGGCGCAACAAAAGCAGGCAGCGGTCACGGTGGCGCAGACCAATCTTGACTACACCACCATCCATGCGCCCATCGACGGCACGGTCATCGCGCGCAGTGTGGATGTGGGCCAGACGGTGGCCGCGTCGCTGCAGGCGCCAACTCTTTTCACTATCGCGCAGGATCTTACCAAGATGCAAGTCTATGCCAGCACCGACGAGTCCGACGTTGGCATGATCCACACCGGGCAGATCGTCACCTTCAAGGTGGACGCGTTTCCCAAAGACTCGTTTACCGGACGGGTCTCACAAGTGCGATTGAACGCGACCACGGTGCAGAACGTCGTCACCTACAACACCATCATCGACTTCGATAATCCGGACATGAAGCTGTTTCCCGGCATGACTGCCTACATCACGATTCCGGTCGCCAACGCCCAGAACACGCTACGCGTACCCAACGGAGCGCTGCGCTATAAGCCGGACATGCCCGCCGAACAGGTTCGCGTCCTCTACAAGCAGTATGGGTTGATTTCCGGCCAGGGTGGCGGCGCGCAGGCGGCAAGCACGCAGGGTGCGGGAGACACCGGGGCTGCTGCCAAGCAGCAGCGCGCCCATGCGGAAGGCAGCCAGGGTGGCGGCGCAGACGCCGGGCAGCAGCACGCTCCCCGGGTGGACGTCGCCGTGGTCTGGAAGCTGCGTCCCGAGAAGACTCTGGAACCGGTCAGAATTCGCACCGGCATTACCGACCACACCGTGACGGAGGTCGCTCAGGTGCTGAAGGGCCAGCTCAACGAAGGCGATGAATTGGTCACCGGTGGCATGACGTCTTCAGGGGCCACTCGGGCGCCAGGATTGGGAGGCGGCCGGCCTCCGGGACGATAATGGCAACCACGCCACAATCCGCGCTGGACGCGTCTTCGCATGAAAGCTCGCGAAACCTCATCCAGATTGTCGACGTGCATAAGTATTACGATCTGGGGGAAACCAAGGTGCACGCGCTGCGCGGCGTCAATGTGTGCATCGAGCGCGGCGAGTTCGTGGCCATCATGGGTGCCAGTGGCAGCGGCAAATCCACTTTCATGAATATCCTGGGCTGCCTGGACAAACCGAGCAGCGGCCGCTACCTGCTCGAAAATATCGCTGTCTCCGAACTCACCAAGAAGGAATTGGCCACCATCCGCAACCGCAAGATCGGTTTCGTTTTTCAGGGATTCAACCTGCTGGCCCGCACCACGGCGCTGGAGAATGTCGAACTGCCTACGCTCTACGCCCAGGTCAGCAAAGAGGAAGGGCAGAAGCGGGCACGGGAAGCTCTCGAACTGGTGGGGCTGGAAGATCGCATGCAGCACTACCCTTCCCAGCTATCCGGCGGTCAGCAGCAGCGGGTTGCCATTGCCCGCGGACTGGTCAATCATCCTTCGATCCTCCTGGCGGATGAGCCCACCGGCAATCTGGACAGCCGGACTTCGGTCGAGATCCTGGAAGTGTTTCAGAAGTTGAACGACGATGGGCTCACGGTTGTGATGGTAACCCACGAGGCTGATATTGCGGAATTTGCCAAACGCGGCATTCACTTTCGTGACGGAACCATTCGTCGTGACGAATTGATACAAAGCCGGCCGGTCGCAGCCGAGGTCTTGAAAAACATGCCGGCCCTGGAGGACTGACGATCGGGATGAAGCCCGATTCCCGTCGCGGGAGTGAACATCACTTTGGTTCAGTCGTCACAGCCTGGGCGGTATCGGCCTTCTACGATGTGCGTCGGGAGGTCCGTCATGGAAATTGAAGAGGCGTTGAAAATCATGCGAGCCCTGGCCGATGGAGTGAATCCTGAGACCGGCGAGGTCCTGAGCGCCGATGCGGTGTACCAGTACCCGCCGGTGGTAAGAGCGCTTCACCGTGCGGTGCTCGCATTGGAATACGTGGAAGAGCGCGAGCGTTCCAGGAAGGCGCCGCCGGCGAACGCGGGCAAGTCCTGGTCCCGCGCGGAAGATGAACAGGTCTGCGAGGAGCTGCGCCGGGGAATTGACTTCCACCAGATCGCCAGGACGCACAACCGGACCATCGGCTCGATTATCGCGCGGCTGGTGAAGCTGGGAAAGATCGGGCCTAACACTCCGCTGGATATGTTTGGCCCCAAGGTAGCGTAGGAAGGCATTATGGATGTAGTCGCGATCGTTCGCATTGCGATGCGGGCCCTGGCCCGCAACAAGCTGCGCTCCATGCTCACCATGCTGGGCATCATCATTGGAGTGGGCGCGGTCATCGCCATGGTCAGCGTGGGACAAGGCGCGCAACAGCAGGCGCAGCAGCAGATCGCGGCCATGGGATCCAATATGCTGTTCGTGCAGTCCGGAACGGTAAACCGGGGTGGCATGCGCATGGGGTGGGGCGCCACCAAGACGCTGGTTTACGACGACCTGCTGGCGATTATGCGCGAGTGCCCGTCGGTCGTGGCCGCCGCCCCCGGCAGCCAGTCCTCCGCCCAGGTGGTTTTTGGAAATGACAATTGGGCCACCAACATCAACGGCACCGAACCGCAGTACTTCGACATCCGCAGCTGGCCTTTTGCCGAGGGCACTTCCTTCACGCAAGATGACGTGACCACCGCAGCGAACGTCGCCGTCATTGGCGAGAGCGTGCGCAAGAACCTTTTTGGGGCCACGGATCCCATCGGCCAGACGGTCCGCATCAACAACCTCTCCTTCAAGGTGGTGGGGTTGTTGGCCCCGAAAGGCACCTCGGCCGCCATGGGCCAGGACCAGGACGACATCATTGTCGTGCCCATCACCACTTTGCAAAAGAAAATCACTGGACAGGACTGGCTGCGCTGGATCATGGTTTCCGCTGCCTCGAAGGACGCCAGTTACACGGCGCAGCAGCAGATCACGGCTTTGCTGCGCGACCGCCACCGCATCCGCTCAGGACAGGACGACGACTTCTTCGTGCGTAACCTGGCCGACATGGCGGACCTGGCCGACCAGAATGCACGTCTATTTACCATCCTGCTGGCCTCCATCGCCAGCATTTCGCTGCTCGTCGGCGGCATCGGCATCATGAATATCATGCTGGTCTCGGTCACCGAACGCACCCGCGAAATCGGCATCCGCATGGCCATCGGCGCAACCGAGGGAGATGTTCAGCAGCAGTTCCTGATCGAAGCCGTCGTGCTCAGCGTGGTGGGCGGCAGCATTGGAATTCTCTCCGGCATGGGAGCCTCTTACCTGATCACGCAGACTCTGGGATGGCCTGTGCTGGTTTCTCCCACCGCGATCGTCGCCGCTGTGGTGTTTTCGATGGCGGTCGGGATTTTCTTCGGCTTCTACCCCGCCCGCAAGGCCGCCAGGCTCGACCCCATCGAAGCATTGCGCTACGAGTAGCAAAGGTCGGAACTCCGACCTCGCCATCGACTCCGACCTCAGACCAGCCAATCCAGACCGCCGGCCTCTGCTGATCAGCACCTTTCAGACCAACCCGGGCTTGCCATCTGACGCTGGCGTCAAAGTTTTCCACAGGTTGCCTAAACCACCCTACTCTCATCGCGCGCTGATTAGTTCTGAATCTGCTGACAGAATGAATTGCTCCTGCTCAGATCTTTGTGCAGTTGCAGCCTGGGAATTCCCGCCCCGAATAGCATGGTACACAAGGCTTTTGCCCAGTCACGGTGCATGTTGCAGACCGTCGTCGAAAAATGTTTCACAGCTTGCCTAGACACTAGACAAGTGTACAATCGACGCCCCTTTTGAAATTCCAAAAGGAGATTCGGGTCTAAACCAAAGGAGTTTTGTGATGAACGCAAGGTGTCTCTCCCCACTGCTGCTGATTGTTGCCCTATCCATCACTACCCTTCCCGCCGCTGCTGCCAGTACGCCGCAGGTTGCCCGCCCGCACAGGGTCGCATCACCGTTTATCGTTAAGGGCCCGCGAGCGGTTCCGTCCGGTAACACCGTTCGCACCAACTCTGATATTTTCACCTGCCAGGTGGGGTTGACACCGCCGTTTGTCTGTTACGACCCCTACCAGATGCGGCACGCCTATAACATTGACACCCTGATTAACGCCGGCTTTACCGGCAAGGGAAAGACGATCGTTATTGTGGACGCCTTCCAGTCGCCGAACATCGCGGCCGAATTAAATGGTTTCGACGAAACCTTCGACTTGCCGGGCCTGAACGGACTTGGCGCGCCCCATGATGCCAGTCTCAGCAACTTCAAGCAGGTCGCCCCCGACGGGCTGACTCCTTTCGATTCGACCGACGGCAACATGATTGGCTGGGCGGAAGAGATTTCGTTGGACGTGGAGTGGGCGCATGCCATCGCGCCCGGTGCGAACATTACCCTGGTCCTGGCCAAAACCAACGACGATGCCGACATCCTGAGCGCCACGCAATATGCCGTGGACCACAATCTCGGCGACGTGATTTCCCAGAGCTTCGGCGAGAACGAGAGTTGCGTCGATTCCAGCCTGCTGGCAGCACAGCACAAGCTGTTTGTGAAGGCGACCCTGAAGCACATCACGCTGATCGCGTCCTCCGGCGACGATGGAGCAGCGCAACTGACCTGCGACGGCACATCCTTCGTTCGGGCAGCCTCATCGCCCGCCAGCGATCCGCTGGTCACCGCCGTGGGTGGGACTGAACTTCACGCCTCCGATTATTGCCTGCTGGTTCTGGGCTGCGATCCCACAACGAATCCGGCGCCAGGAACCTACCAGGGCGAAGTCGCCTGGAACGAAGGGGACTTCGGCTTCGGCGCAACCGGCGGGGGCTTCAGCGTCTTATACCGGACACCTTTTTATCAACTCGGAAGCGTCTCACTTCGCAAGGGGAGGGGTGTTCCCGACGTGGCCTACGACGCCGCCGTGGCCCATGGCGTTTTGACTTATCTTGATATTCCAGGGATTCCGGCCGGTATCTACCTTTTCGGCGGCACCAGCGCCGGCTCACCGCAGTGGGCAGGCATTGTGGCCATTGCCGGTCAAAAGGCCAGGCGGAGTCTGGGCTTCATCAACGCAACTCTCTACCTGTTCAGCGCGTTTCCCAAGACCTATTCCGCGCTCTTTAACGATGTGACCAGCGGAAATAGCTCGGTCCTCGAAGAGGATGCCGACGGGAACCCGGTGCTGGTAAAGGGATTCCATGCCGGACGCCGGTGGGATGCCACCACCGGCCTGGGCTCCCCCAAAGCCGATCAGGTGGTCAATTTCCTGACCTTGTTTAATTCAGACCGTGACGCGCATCAGGCGATGAGCAACTCTGGTCCTAGCGGCAGCCACCGCTCCGGCCATCACAGGGTACGCAACCACTAACCGGCCGCGAGCTCCGTAACGCGGACCCTTAACGTAAGGCAGAAAGAAAATACCGGACATCGATGGACAACATCCGATGTCCGGTATTTCTATTTTGCACAATAGTCGGCACGGCATAGTCCGTGTGGGGTTATCGTGGCAGTGCAAAGGCCACATACACTCCCCCGGAGCCAGATTTGGGATCTTTGCCGCCTCCTGCCGCTATCACCACAAACTGGCGCCCGTTCACCTCATACGTGACAGGTGTTGCGTTGCCCGCAAATGGCAGAGTTGCTTCCCACAGCAGTTCGCCCGTGGATTTATCGAAGGCGCGGAATTTCTTGTCGAAATTCGTCGCCCCAATGAAAACCAGGCCACCTGCGGTCACGATCGGGCCGCCGTAGTTTTCCGACCCTGTGTCGTTCTGACCTTTTGCGGCCAGATCCGGATACTGGCCCAGGGGAATCTTCCAGGCGTAGTCGCCGGTGTTCAGATTAATGGCGTTCAGCGTGCCCCACGGCGGGAGGACTGCCGGATATCCGTCGGGATCAAGAAACTTGTGATATCCGGTAAAGCGATACTTCATGGGTGCGGCCGGTGGGCCACTGCCCGTGAGTTCCTTGCTCTCGCCACTGTTGAGATACGCCACCAGGGCGAACATCTGGTCCTCCGAGAGGTTGGGGAATCCGGGCATCCTGCCTTTTCCACTCTTGATGGTTGCGGCAATCTGTTGGGGAGAGAGACGGTCTCCAACTCCTGCCAGCGCTGGTATGGCGGGAGGCGAACCCGCCATTTTTTCGCCGTGGCAGATGCCGCACTGGCTCAGGTAAATGCCCTGAGCGCTGTTCTCTCCGGTGTTGGGCGCGAGGTCGCCGGTCCAGGCCATCTCGTTCGAGTTCACATAAATGATTCCCGTCTCCGGATCGACCGCTGGCCCACCCCACTCCGCACCGCCGTCGAAGCCGGGAAAGACCACTGTGTCTTTTCCCACACTGAAGGGAACGAATTGTCCTTCGCTGCGGAACGTGCGGAATTTTTCCAGCGCCCACTGATGGGCCTCCGGAGTCCGGTTCGTAAGCAGGTCCTGGCTGAGAAACTGTCGCGCGTAAGGCGCCGGGAGGATGGGAAGGGGCTGCTCGGCCGCGGCAACTTCGCCCGGTACCGCGCTGGCAGGATACTTGTGATACTCGATCGGAAAAAGAGGCGTTCCATTGGTTCGATCGAAAAGATACACAAACCCTTGTTTCGTGGTCTGCGCGACCGCGTCAATATCTTTGCCGTCACGCTTCACCGTGAGCAGCACGGGCGCCGCGGGAAAATCCCGGTCCCAAATATCGTGACGGACAGCCTGAAAGTGCCAGATTCTCTCTCCCGTTTGCGCATTCAGAGCGATCAGGCAATTGGCAAACAGATCATCGCCCACCCGGTCTCCCCCGTAGAAGTCAGGCACGGCGGAGCCGGTTGGAACGTAAACAATTCCGCGACTGGCATCGAGGGCCATGCCAGCCCAATTGTTGGCGGCGCCGGCAGTCTTCCACGCATCCCGCGGCCAGCTGTCGTATCCGAACTCCCCGGGGTGAGGGATGGTATGAAATGACCAGCGCAGCTTTCCAGTCCGTACATCGAAGGCGCGAACATTTCCCGGAGGGGACGGAGGTGCTTCCGGGTTCCGGCCGCCGACGATCAGCAAATCCCGGTAAACAATCCCCGGACTGGTGAGATCGACCGATTGCGAAGTGGCCGGCTCGCGGCCCAGGTTCTCGCGCAAATCAATTCGCCCGTGGCGTCCAAAGCCGGCGATGGGACGGCCCGTGATCGCGTTGAGGGCGTACACAAAGTTCATCACCCCAACCAGAATCCGTTTGTCCTTGCCCTGGGCCCAGTAGGCAAGGCCGCGGTCTGGCTGGGTCCCTTTGATGCCCGGGTCAAACTTCCAGAACAGCTTACCGGTGGCGGCATCAAGAGCAAAGATTTTCTGTGTAGGCGTGATCCCGTAGAGCACGCCTTCGACGACAATTGGCGTGCTCTGCAGGCCACCTTCTTCCTGTGAGTCAAAGCTCCATGCCACCGCCAGCTGCTTTACCGTCTCTCGATTGATCTGTGCCAGCGAAGAGTAATGATTGTTCTCAGCCGTTCCGCCGTATGCGGGCCAGTCGCGCTGCTCCTGCGCTGGGCTACGCTTTACGCGTGCATTTCCGCCTGACCTGGTCGGGCCCTGCGCTTCGGCAGCCAAACCAAGAATGGCCAACACCATGACGATCGCACCCGCGAATGTGAGTTCCCGAACATTGCGCCGAATCACGTATCCAAATCCAATCATCAACTGTTTCCTTGCGCCGGAGGCGATTCCTAGGCGGTCAAAACGAACGTCAGGTCAAAAGAAAAGAAATGGGATACTATCATGGCCGCTCCGCCGGAGGCCGAATGTCCACCATCGGGACACGCATCAGATTGACTACTGTCGCCTTGACAACCATCGCCGTGTTGACCAGCGCCGGGTTTGCCCGGGACAAGCCCCTGACCGCTCGCGAGGTGATTGCTCGCATTCAACAGCAGGTTGGTGTTCCCTGGCAGAGTGATACGGTGGATACCTTCAAGGCCGGCAATCCCGACACTCCGGTCACAGGCATTGCCGTGACCATGATGGCCACTCTCGATGTGCTGCAGCACGCCGCTGCCGCCGGCGATAATCTGATCATCACTCACGAACCAACCTTCTTCGATCACCTGGACACATCCGACCAGTTGCCGGAGAAAGATAACGACCCGGTGCTGGTGGAGAAGCGGCAGTTCATCGAAAAGCATGGCCTGGTAGTCTGGCGCTTCCACGACCACTGGCACGCGCGCAATCCGGACGGCATCGAGGCCGGCATGGTTCACGCCCTCGGATGGGAAAAGTTTCAGGATGCGCATAATCAGTACTTGTTCAACCTGCCGGAGACCTCGCTCGAGAAACTTGCGTCTGAGATCAAGCGCAAGCTGGGAATACACGTCATGCGGGTGGTCGGGGACCCTGGCCTACGTATAACCAAACTCGCATTCGCTCCTGGCGCTGCCGGATTTACGAATCACGCTCAGGCGCTCGAGATGGCGGGAGTGCAGGCGCTGGTCATCGGCGAGGCGCGGGAATGGGAGACGGTCGAGTATGTGGCGGACGCGATCAGCGAAGGCAAACAGAAATCGCTGATCATCCTTGGCCACATCCCGTCGGAACAGGCCGGCATGGAAGAGTGTACGCGCTGGCTGAAGACCTTCATGACCGGGGTCCCCATCCAGTTCGTTCCGGCGCGCGAGCCTTTCTGGAGCCCGAAACCATAGCCAGTAAAGACATGATGGCGTAAATTTCGCTCGAAAGCAGCCGCCGTGATTGTTATAGTCGTGAGTTCCGCAAACCCCAGGACAGAAAGTCTTCCCGATGGCAGAACCAGAAATTGACCTAAAGAAAACCTATGATGCAGTCGTGGTTGGATCAGGCGCTGCCGGCGGAATGGCAGCGCATGTCCTGACCAGCCGCGGCTTGCAGGTCCTGATGCTCGAGGCAGGAAAGAAACTTCCCATCGAGAAGGAACTGCGGTCGATGGAATGGCCCTACAACAATCCCCATCGCGGCGCGCTCCCGCCCGACCGCCACTCTCTCACCTTCAACGAATACACCATCCGCAATCCTCCTTACGGTCCGGGCTTTGAGAAGTCCAAGCATCTTCACAGCTATATCGGCAACACCGATTATGTGAAGAACATCGTGGTCGATGAGCGCGAGAATCCTTTCACCGGCACCAACTACGCGTGGGTGCGGGCGCGCTGCCTGGGCGGCAAGACAAACATCTGGGGACGCCTGGCGCTGCGTCTCTCCGATTACGACTTCAAGGCCAAGAGCCGCGATGGATTCGGCGAAGACTGGCCCATCAGTTACAGCGACCTCGCTCCCTATTACGACAAAGTGGACCTGTACCTCGGCATCACGGGCGTGAAGGAAAACCTTCCTTACCTTCCCGACAGCATCTTTCAGCGTCCCACAAAACTGAACTGCGCCGAGGTCACGCTTCAGCAAAGCGTGCGGAAGATGGGCCGGGTCCTCACCCAGTACCGTGCCGGCGTCACCACCGATGGGCTGAAGCACAACAAGTATCGCAGCCGCTGCTGGGGCCGCGGCGCCTGTGAGCGCAAAGGGGGCTGCGACATTCATGCGGCATTTGATTCTCCCACCGGCCTGATTTATCCCGCGGCGGATACCGGCAACCTGACGCTGCGGACCAACGCGGTGGTCCGCGAAGTCACCGTCGATCCCCAGACTGGCAAAGCCAGCGGAGTGCACTTCATCGACTCGGAGACCATGAAGGACTACAACGTTCGCGCGAAGGTGGTCGTCGTCGCGGCTTCGACGCTCGAGTCGGCGCGTCTTCTGCTGCTGTCACAATCGCGTCTGTATCCCAATGGATTGGCCAACTCCAGCGGCCATGTGGGTCACAATTTCTGCGAGCATATTATGGGACCTGGCGTCACCGGCCAGGCGAAGAATCTTGTGGGCAAGCCGCCCACATTGGATGACGGCCGCCCCGGGGGCTTCTACCTGACCCGGTTTCGCAACCTTACCGAGAAACATCCCAAATTCATCCGCGGCTACGGATTTGAAGGCGGCAGCGGCGCCCACATGTTTCCGCAAGGTACAGACGCTCACGGCTTCGGCGCGTCTTTTAAAGAGGAGGTTCGCCAGAACCAGGGCTCGTATATCGGTATGGGGGCGTTTGGCGAAGTGCTGGCGCGCTACGAAAACTATGTGGACCTCGATCCCGTGGTGAAAGACAAGTGGGGCATTCCTGCCCTGCGATTTCACTACAAGTTCGGCGACAACGAACACCGCATGGCCGAAGACATGAAGGAAACCGCCCAGGAGATGTTCGAGGCTGCGGGCTTCAGGATCACGCACGTGAGCAACCGCGTCCTCACGGAAGGCTGGTCCATCCATGAGATGGGAACCTCGCGCATGGGCAACGACCCGAAGACCTCGGTGCTTAATCAATTTGAGCAGTCGCATGACGTGAAGAACCTATTCGTGGTGGATGGCAGCGCTTTCGTAAACGCCAGCTGCCAGAATCCCACCTGGACCATCATGGCGTTGTGCTGGCGCTCCTGCGACCATCTCGCCGACGAACTGGGCAAAGGAAATCTGTAGGGAGAGGCAATGTCGAAAAACAACCCAATCGATCTGAAGCACGACCGCCGCCAATGGCTGAAAGACCTCCGCCACGGTGCTCGGCGCATCCCTCCTGCCGTTGCCAGCCGTGGCTTCGGAAGCGTTGCAGGCCGAGCGCGCTCCGGCGACGCCGCCAGCCAAGCCCGCCGGGAACGCATCAACCGCCCGCTTTTTCACTCCCGCTCAACACACGCTGGTCGAAGAGTTGTCGGAGACCATCATTCCTGCCGACAACCATTCCGGCGGCGCCAAGGCCGCCCAAGTCGCCGACTACATCGAGCAGGAATTACGCGGGACTACCGATGACAACCGAAAGTCAACCTGGCATGAAGGGCTTCGTCTGGTCGATCTTATGAGCCAGCACTATCACGGAAAATCGTTTGTCGATTCCAGCTTCCGAAGAACGAATCGCGGTGCTCACGGTCCTTTCCGACAACGATCAAATGACCGATCTTCCAGAAGTCCGATTCTTTAGCGAACTGAAACATCTGACCGTTCGCGGCTATTACACATCCAAGATCGGCATTCACGACGAAATGGAATACAAGGGCAACCGGCTGCTGTTGGAATTTGTCGGCTGCAACGATCCCGCGCCCAAGTCTTCATAATCGCGCGTAAATGTAGTCAGACGAGGTCCACATGAAATCAGCGCTCTTGCGCCCGTTCCTTGGCTTGCTTCTGGCGGCCTGCATCCTGACTATTCCCTTCGCATCTGCCGCGTCCGGAGAGAAGCCGGATCGTGAGGGATGGGTGCCTCTGTTCAACGGCAGGAATTTAGACGGCTGGTATTCCTATCTGGAATCGAACGGCAAGAACAAGGACCCGAATGGCGTCTTCAAAATAGAGAATGGGATGATTCACATCCTCGACGTGCCCATGTCCGATGGAAAATCGGACAACGGCTACCTGGCGACTACCCAGGAATTCTCCAACGTTCGCATTCACGTCGAGTACAAGTGGGGAACGAAACGCGCTTCGGAGGGCAAGAGGAATAGCGGACTGCTCTACCTTGCGGTCGGCCCTGACAGGATCTATCCGACATCTTTGGAGTGCCAGATTGAGGAGACCGATGTCGGAGATCTGTGGATCGTCAACGGCGCATCGGTGACCGCTTTTTTCATCGCTCCCTCTTTTCCGATGTATGACGACGATATGCAAGCCGGCACTCGGGTCCGCAGCGCGCCCGGCGACTCGCTGCGCGTCCTGAAATCGGGAGACTTTGAGAACCGCGACGGGTGGAACAGCGTGGATGTAATTCTGCAGGGAGATCAATCCACGCACCTGGTAAACGGCCGGATCGTAAACCACGCCCGTGACCTCCAGCAACCCGACCCGGCCAATCCCTCGCGGATGATTCCGCTCAAGAGTGGAAGGATTCTGCTGGAGGCGGAAGGTTCGGAAATATGGTTTCGCGATGTCAGAGTCAAACCCCTGGGGCCGCAGGAGAAGCCCTGAGCACACAAGGAGCGCAAAAGCGCATGGCAAACGGCAAGGTCAGAGTCGGGATCATCGGATCACAATTTCAAGCAGACATTCATGCCGCCTCGCTGCAAATCATGCCGGAAGCGGCCGAGGTCGTTGCCGTGGCTTCCCCTACTCCAGGCAACGCAGCCGCATTTGCGGGGAGATTCAACATTCCGCGCGTGTTCACCGACTACCGCGAGATGCTCAAAGAAAAAGACATCGAGATGGTGACCATCGCCGCTCCCAACAGCCTGCATGCACGGATGACGAAAGACTGCGCCGCAGCCGGCAAACATATCGTCTGTGAAAAGCCCCTGGCCATGACCATCGCGGAGGGCGAGGAGATGATTGCCGTCGCCAAACGCCACGGCGTTCTCCTGATGTACGGAGAGGAACTCGTCTTCACTCCGAAATACTTAAAGGCAAAAGAAATGGCCGATGCGGGGGCCTTCGGAAAAATCTATCTCATCAAGCAAAGCGAAAAGCATTTCGGCCCGCACAGCGAGTGGTTCTGGGACGTGAACCGATCCGGCGGCGGCGCTTTCATGGACCTCGGCTGCCACGGCATCGCCTTCTGCTATTGGTTTCTGGGCCGTTCCCCCATCAAGTCGATTTATTGCCAGATGGGCACCTACGTTCACGGGGACAAGACACAAGCCGAAGACGATTCGCTGTGCATCATGGAGTTCGGCAACGGCGCGGTGGCAATGATTGAAAACAGTTGGGCACGCCGCGGCGGCATGGATGATCGCATCGAGGTCTTCGGCGCAGAGGGCGTAACCTACGCCAACCTGCACATGGGCAATGCGCTGCCCACGTATAGCGAAAACGGCTATGGCTATGCCGTTGAGAAAGCCCCGACGACCAAAGGGTGGACTTATCCAGTCTTCGAGGAGCTTTGGAACTACGGCACGCCGCAAGAGTTGACTCATTTTGCCCGCTGCGTCCGCGGAAAAGAAACTCCGCGGGTCACGGGAGAAGATGGACTGGTCGTGATGCACGCGCTCTATGCGGGATACGCCTCCGCAGGCGAAGGCAGAAAAATCTCGCTTCCCTTTCAGGCTCCCGCAGTGAAGAAGCCGATCGATCTATGGCTGAATGGTCCCGCGCGGCGGGCCACGTAAATCCACCGACTGGTGCCCACTAACATGCCCATCGCAGACAGAATCCGCCTCAGCCTCATGATGTTCCTCAACTACGTGATCTGGGGTTCCTGGTACGTTACCCTCGGCGCATATCTCACCATCACCTTGAAATTTACGGGGACCGAGGCCGGAGCCGTGTTTGGAACGACCGCCCTGGCCTGCATGATCTCCCCTTTTTTTGTCGGTCTGATTGCGGACCGTTTCTTCGCCTCGGAGCGGGTCCTCGCCGCCTTGCATCTGTTGGGCGCGGTGCTTCTCTTCTTCGTCACCAAGGTCACCAGTTTTGCCGCGGTGTACGCCTTGATGTTCGCTTACTGTCTCTGCTACTTCCCCACCATCGCGCTCACCAACTCACTTACCCTGCAACATCTCAAAGATACGGGCCGTGATTTTCCCCTGATTCGCGTTTTCGGGACCCTGGGATGGATCGCGATTGGCGTGACCATCGGACGCCTGGGAGTCGAAACCTCCACCGTCCCGTTTTTGCTGGCCGCGGGAGCGTCCGTGGTCATGAGTATCTTCAGCCTGACTCTCCCCCACACTCCGCCGCCCAGCAAAGGCCAGACGGTCACACTCCGGCGCATTCTCGGGCTGGACGCGCTGGTCATGCTCAAGCGTCCGTCGTTCGCGGTGTTCGCCGTGGCCTCGATCCTGGCCTGCATCCCGCTCACGTTCTACTTCTCGTTTACCAATGCCTATCTGAACTCGCTGCACGTTCCCAACGCCGCCGGCAAGATGGCCCTGGGACAGGCCTCCGAAGTTGTGATGATGATCCTCATGCCGTTCATCCTCCGGCGGGTCAGCGTCAGAAGCATTCTGATCATGGGTCTGCTTGCGTGGTCAGTGCGTTACATGCTGCTGGCCTATGGCGATCCCGGCAGCGGCATCTGGATGTTCTACGTGGCGATCCTGCTCCATGGCATCTGCTACGACTTCTTCTTCATGACCGGGCAGCTTTACACCGACCAGGAAGCTCCGGGCAACCTGAGGAGCGCAGCGCAGGGCTTGATTACGTTCCTCACTTATGGAGTGGGAATGCTGATCGGCTCTCTGATTTCAGGCCGGGCGGTGGATTACTTCAGCCAAACCGTCGGCACTGAGGTAATCCGCGACTGGCGGGCCTTCTGGACTAGCTCGGCATTGAGCGCTTTTGTCATTCTGCTGCTCATTGCGATCTTTTTCCGCAGCCGTGCCAAAATCGAAGCGGCGAACACCGGCTCCGAACCCCTCACAACCTGAAACACTGAGAACCGAGAACTGAAATCTGAACAACTGGGTTTCTATTGCCAGCTTGGATCGAGTAGCTATCGGCCAGCCATCGCAGCGGCCAGGCAGGCAATTCGCAAGCTGTAAAAAAGGGCGCGCCAGAGGTGCGCCCGATCGCTTTGTCGGCAAAGGCAGAGCAAACCCAACTTATCTCATGCAGGTCCGACTCGAAGTCCGGGCCCTGTTTGTATAGCGGCTTCCCGTTAGAATGCCGCCCCGGCCGGCTCCAGCATGCTCTCCGGCTCCGCGTCAGCCTCTGGACTTCGGGTGTGCGTCTTGGCCACCAGCATGTAGATCGAGGGCACGATGAAAAGCGTGAAGACCGTTCCAATGATCATCCCGCTGACCAGCATGATGCCGATGCTGTTGCGCGCTCCGGCTCCCGGCCCCTTGGCCAGCACCAGTGGGAAATGTCCAATGACCGTGGCCGCGGTCGTCATAAGGATGGGCCGCAACCGGGTCTCGGCCGCCCCAATGACCGCAGCCAGCTTGTCCTTCCCCGTTTCTTGCAGATGGTTGGCAAACTCCACGATCAGAATGCCATTCTTTGATACCAGGCCGACCAGCGTGATCAGCCCCACCTGGCTGTATATATTGAGCGTGGTTAGCCCCAGGAACGAGAACAACAATGCTCCCGAGATGGCCAGCGGGACCGATCCTGCGAGAATGATAAAAGGGTCGCGGAAGCTCTCGAACTGCGCCGCCAGAACCAGATAGATCAGGATTCCGGACAACAGGAACGTTCCCAGGAACTTGCTGCCTTCCGTCCTGAGCTGCCGCGACTCGCCGGCGTAGTCAACCGTGAAGCCCTGCGGCAGGATCTCCTTGGCCTTGGTTTCGAGCACCTTGAGTGCCTGGTCCAGCGGCACTCCCGGCGGCACTACTCCCTGGATTCGCACCGCGTTGAGCTGCTGAAACTTCTTCAGGTCGCGCGGCTCGGTGGTCGTCTTCAGGGTCGCGAAGGTGGAAAGCGGCACCAGCTTGTCCTGCGATCCGGTGACGTAAATCTGCGACAGCTGCTCGGGCGTCAAGCGCTCGGCGCGTTCGATTTGGGGAATGACTTTGTAACTCCGCCCCTGAATGCTGAACCGGTTGACATAATTACCACCCAGCATGGTGGATAGGTCCTGTCCGGCCTGGCTCAGGTCCACTCCCTGGGAGCGCAGCTTGTCGCGATCGAACACGACCTCAGTCTGCGGCTGGTCGTACTTCAAATCGGAATCGGCGTAAATGAATTTGCCGCTGGCAAAGGCCGCACCCACCAACTGCTTCGCGATGCCAAGCAGCTGCTCCGGCTCGCCCGGCGACGCGATCACGAAGTCAACCGGAAAATTTCCTCCCCCAGGCAGCGCCGGCGGAGTCGTGGGGATGACTCGAATGCCCGCGATCTTCGAAAGTGGCCCGGTGGATTCAAGCAGCAGCTGCTGCGCGGTTTTTTTTCGCTCGCTCCACGGCTTGGTGACCATGCCGCCAAACCCCCCGCTTGGAGATGTGATCTGAAAAATGCTCTGGCTCTCCGGGAAGGCATGATAGACGTCGTAAACCTGGTTGGTGAACAACCGGGTCTGGTCGATGGTCGAATTGGGTGCCGCCTGGATTATCCCGAAAACCACGCCCTGGTCCTCGGACGGAGCCAGTTCGCGCTGCGAGAACATGTAGAACGGAATCATCAGTACGGCGACGATCGCCCACAGCGTGAGCACTACCGGCCGGTAGCGGAGCGTGCCGGTAAGAGTGCGTTCATACGCGCTGCGCACACTTTCGAAGCGGCGATTGATCCATCCCGCGAACCCTCGCTCGGTGTCTCCCGCGCGCAGCAGTTTCGATCCCATCATCGGAGAAAGCGTCAGTGCCACCACGCCGGAGACGATCACAGCGCCCGCCAGCGTGAATGCGAACTCCCTGAACAAGGCACCGGTCAGTCCGCCCTGAATGCCGATGGGCGCATAGACCGCGGCCAGCGTAATGGTCATCGAAATGATCGGGCCCACCAGTTCACGGGCGGCATCGATCGCAGCCCGCTTCGGAGACTTGCCCATCTGCAGATGCCGCTCGACATTCTCCACCATGACGATCGCGTCATCCACCACCAGGCCGACCGAGAGCACGATGGCCAGCAAGGTCAGCAGGTTGATGGTGAAGCCGAACGCCAGCATCAGGAACACGGCGCCAATGAGCGAAATCGGGATGGCCACGACCGGAATAAGCACCGAGCGCATGGAGCCGAGAAACAGGAATATGACCACGATGACGATGAGCAGCGTTTCCGTCAGGGTCCGCAGCACTTCGTTAATGGCGTCCTGAATGTACGCCGTTGAGTCGTAAGGAATGCCAACTTTCATGCCCGTCGGCAACTCGGCCCGGATCCCTGGGATCGCCTCGCGAACTCTCTTGATCACTTCCAGGGAATTCGCCGTCGGAAGCACCCAGACGCCCATGAAGGTCGCGGTCTCGCCGTTGAAGCGGACTTCCGAGTCATAATTCTGGGCGCCGAGCACGACATCTGCGATTTCGCCGAGTCGCACCACCACGCCATTGTCGTTCTTCACCACCAACTGGCGAAACTCATCCGCGGTACTCAGGTCGGTGTTGGCGACCAGGTTCACCGATACCATCGAGCCCTTCGTGCTTCCCAGCGCGGACAGGTAGTTGTTCTTGGCTAGTGCGTCGTGCACCGCGGAGGGAGAAATCCCCAGCGCCGCCATCTTGTCCGGCTTCAGCCAGATGCGCATGGCGAAGGTACGATCGCCGAGGATATCGGCGCGCTGCACTCCGCTGATGGCACTGAGCTTGGGCTGTACGACCCGCGTCAGGTAATCCGTGATCTGGTTCTGGTCGAGGTCAGGCGACGAGAAACCAATGTACATGGCGGCAAATTGATTGTCCGCGGTTTGCAGATCAATGATTGGCGCCTCAGCTTCAGGTGGCAGGTCGTTGCGGACCTGCGCCACTTTCGCCTGGATCTGGGTAAGCGCCGCGTTGGTATCGTAGTTGAGCTTCAGGTGCACCGTGATGGTGCTGATCCCCTGCGCACTCGAAGATTCCATGTAGTCGATACCATCCGCGCTGGCAATGACACGCTCCAGCGGAGTGGTGATAAATCCGCGAACCAGGTCGGCGTTGGCGCCCACGTAAACCGTTGAAACCGACACCACCGCGATATCGCTGCGCGGATATTGACGGACACTCAACGAGCGAATGGACTGCAGCCCGGCGATCAGGATGACCAGGCTGACCACCATCGCGAGGACGGGTCGCTTGATGAACAGGTCGGTGAACTTCATTTAGCTTTCCTCGGGCTTGGGAGCGGGATTGTTTCCCGGCTGAACTTTGTTGTTGACCTGGACGGCGGCGCCATTGCGCAGCTTGAACACGCCCGACGTCACCACCTCATCACCCGGGTTCAAGCCCGAAACAATTCCCACCTGGTCGCCACGCGATCCCTCGACCTTCACAAACTGTTGCCGCACTCCACGATAGGTCTGCCCATTCGGGTCTTTCAGGTCAGTGATCACATAGACCGAGTCGCCGTACGGGGCATAGCTGATGGCCGAAGCCGGCAGCGTGATCACGGGCCGGCTTGCGCCCAGGGCCACTTCCACCTGCACAAACATGCCGGGCTGCAACTTGCCCTGCGGATTGGCCAGGGTCGCCTGCACCTGAACATTCCGCGTCGACTGGTCCACCACCGAATCCAGGGCCGTTACCCGGCCGGTAAACGACTTGCCACCGAGATCGTCGGAGGTCACGCGCAGGCTGCGGCCCACCCGCACTTGCCCTAATGCCTGCTGGGGCAAGCCGAAGTTCACGTAAATAGGATTGAGGTCCTGAAGCTGGACCACCGGACTGCCTGCGGAAAGGTACTGGCCCAGGTTTACCTTGCGGATGCCCAGGGTGCCGGAAAACGGCGCCCGGATGGTCTTGCGCTCAATCGTGGCCTTTATTTCTCCCACATTCGCTTCAGTCTGTCTCTGCTGCGCCGTGGCCTGGTCGTACTCCATGCGTGAGATCACGCCCTGTTTCACCAACTGCTCCATGCGGGCGAAATTCACCTTCGCAAGATCGCGTTGTGCTTCGAGCGAGGCCAGCTGGGCCCGCTCCTGGCGGGTGTCAAGCTCGACCAGGATGTCTCCCGCCCGCACAGACTTGCCGGAATCGAAATTGATCCGGGCCACTGTGCCGGGAAGGTCGGCGCTGACCATCACTCCGCGGACTGCCTCCGCCGTGCCGATTACACCTGTCGTCGATGGCCATTGCTCCCTTTGAACCACCACGCTGGTAACCGCTTCGGGGGGCGGCTGAAACGAAGCAGCCTGCACCGCGGACTGAACCTGCTTGAATTTTATGAAGCCCAGCGCCGCAATCAACACCGCCGCGACGCCCAACATCAGCAACATTCTCTTCGCCATGACTTCCCCTTTTATCTGAAGGCAAACACCTGTCTTAATCGCCGGCAACTCCCGGCAGGTGACATCCCGGTTGCACCGGGAAACTTGAATGCCAAACCTCGCGCCCGGAGTCAAACCCCGATTGGTCTTTGATTCAGCTCGGCCCGGCCAGGATTCGAGCTAATTCAATCGCCGGTACAATTCCAGACAAGACACCGCAAATTTGTTGGAGCCGGAAGACCCTTCCCCTCATCAGCATCCACAGACGAATTGCCCGTTCTGGGGGTATGTCGAACGGAAGGGCGGTAAATCGACGCTGGACAAGGAAATATTTGTCCGGATATGAGTCTTGCGGTGATTCCGACCGGCTCCGAAAGTGCCCGGCCATGATGACCTCGCGGAGGGGACCAGGCCCTGGACCGGGCCATCAAACCCGTGCCGCGAAAGTAAAGTCGACGGCGCGAGAAAACCTCCCGCCGACCCCGCTCCCGATCTCTTACCTGATTACTTTCGTTACTTGCAGCACGATGGAGTAGAGCTAGCATTTGACATGAATCCTGGAAGAACTTGATCTTGTCTCAAGCATTCAAACTCGTCGCCTCCTTGTTGTGGCTCGCCATGGCGGTCGGCGCTGTCGCGCAGAACGGATATCTGGAGGTCCAACTCACCCGGACGGGGACAATTTCCGGTACGGTCAAGTGGTCCGGCCCATTGCCCCGCATCGCGGCCTTTCCCATCGACAAAGATCCACAGGTTTGCGATCCCGACTCGCACAAGGTGCGCGACCTCGATCGCTTGATCGTGGGACCTCAGAGCGGAGTGGCCAACACAGTGGTATTCCTCAAGGACATTTCTCGGGGAAAGGCCATGGACATTCCGGCACCCAGGCGCTCTCTGGATCAGAAGCAATGTCGCTACGAGCCCCACATCCTTCTGGTGCCCGAGAACGGCCCATTGCAGATTAAGAGCTCGGACGCGGTGCTGCACACCGTCCACATGAATGGAGCGGCCTCATACAACTTGCCATTCCCTTTCACCGATCGTCCTGTCACTCGCACCATGCCGACTCCGGGGCTGGTCAATGTGAGGTGTAACGGTGGTCATGCCTGGATGAACGCGGAGATCCTGGTTGTGCCCCATCCTTATTATGTAGTGACCGACGAGAGTGGAAGGTTCGAACTGACGGACGTGCCACCCGGACAATACCAGCTCGTGGCCTGGCACGAGGGCTGGAAGCTCGAACGGGAAGAAGCCGCGTTCGACGTCCTGACCGAACACAAGATTCGCCGTCCAATATTCTCGGAGCCTAAAACCTGGGAAAAGCCAGTCACAGTAGCGCCCGACGAAACCGCTGTCATCAACTTTGTCATCGGCGCAAAATAGAAAATCACTCGCGACCTCTTGCCAACAGGCCGACGCCGCCCACACTCAATGACAATTGCTGGAGGCGGGCCGTCCCGCGAAGCGCGCCTGAATCCAGGTGAGCTGGTCTCGCACGGAGTCTCCCAGCACACCGGCGAATTCAGACTTCTGGTAATCGTGGAACTGAACCACGTCGCGCTTCCCGCACAAGCGCGCCACGATCTGTGCGGTCATGCCCATCCTCACGGCCGGATCGGCGTCGCTGCTGACCAGAAGCAACGGGCGATAGACCGGTTTCTGGCCAATGGTATTCCGGGCGAAAAATTGCTCCACAACACCATTGTCCTGCCAACCAGGTTTCAAGACCTGCGCGACGGTCGTGTCCGAATCGGTGGACGCCATGCCGCAGGCCTTCTCGACCTGGGGGTACAGCGCCAGCGCTTTTTCTGTGAGCATCTGGTTCAGTTGAAACTGCGGATACAGCGCTTGGATTTCATAGGCCAAGACGACGAACTGGGCCGGCGATCTCCCTTTTGCCGACACTTCGTAGAACTCTTTCGCATCGGCAATGCCAGAAATTGCAATGCTGCCTAGATAATCGGGATCGCCGAGGTCGCCCTCCAGTTCGGCGACGGCCAGCGCAGCGAGGCCCCCGGCGGATTCTCCCATCGCCACCCACTTTCTCCCCAGCTGTGGCACCGCCGCGCGCGCTGCGGCAATCGAATAGATGACATCGGCTGCATCCGATTGCATGTCCACCGACGCGTTTTTGAAATTTGTTCCCAGCCCCACGTAGTCTGTCGCCACCACCGCGTAGCCCAGCTTGACGTACATGGAGAGGAAGGGCCCCTCATTCAGATTTCTCATAAGAGAAGGAGCGCAGTGGCGGGCTATGCCGGTGAAGCCGTGGGCCCAGGCAATGACGGGCCAGCCCCCGGCGGGCGCTGCCTGGTCAGGAGTGAGAACCACACCGGATGCAGCCACATCGGTTCCACTGGCAGAGCTCGAATGATACAGAATGCGGAATGCGGACACTCCCTCAGGAAGCTGGTATTCGCCGAACTCTGCGGCACGGATCAACTTCCCCGGCGGGCCCGCAGGGAACGGGTTGGGAACCGAATAGAAGCTTGTAAGGGGCAGGAACCCGCGAAAGTGGTGGCGGTCCGTCTGACCTTCAGGTTGGCTTTGAACCGATTCGGCTACCGCCGGCCCCGGGGCAAGGCCCGCTGCCGCGCCAGCCACGATACTAAACAAAAGGATCGAACAGCGAAACCGACTTCGAAGCAACCCCGCCCCCATCTGACCTTCCTCGCAGCGTGTCTCAAGGCGAGGTTGGCACAACGCTCACCCGGGGACTCACGGCTTCCAGGCCATCATGGTTGCCAGCACCACGGGCAGGTAGATGACCGAGGCATGAACTACACGACTGGCCATGATCCGGGAGCGCGAAACAGCTAATTTCGCGGTGTGATAAATGAAAAATATTCCTGCTGTGAACATGATCAGAGAGTAGGCTGCGCCATTTCCGCCCGCGAGCGGCAGCATCGTGAGCCCCACCAGGACGACCGCGAAAACTACGATCTCTGCCTTGGTGAAGCGGCCGTCCACATCGAAACCCGGCAACATCCGGAAGCCGGCTACGGCGTAATCTTCCCGGTACAGTAGCGCAATGGCCAGGAAATGGGGGAACTGCCACAGAAAGAGCACTCCAAAAAGCAGCCAGGCATTTCGTCCGATGCCGCCGGACGCGGCCGCCCAACCAATGAGGGTAGGCATGGCGCCGGGCACAGCACCCAGCAGCGTGCACAGCGGCGTCTTTCTTTTCAGAGGCGTGTAAACCAACAGATATCCCAGCAGGGTCCCGATCGCCAGGAAGGCCGACGTCAGGTTGACCGACGCGGCCAGCAGCCCGCCGCCCGCGGCGCTCAACGCCACCCCAAACCAGCAGGCCTCGCGGCCCTTGAGTCGGCCGGAAACCAGCGGCCGGTTTGCGGTACGCCGCATCCGAGCGTCGTAGGCTCTCTCCATCCACTGGTTAAGCGTCGCCGTACCGCTGGCAACCAGCAGCGTGCCCACCAGAGTGACGAGGAGCCTGCCGGCTCGCAGCGGCCCCGACGATCCCAGATAGTAGCCGGCCGATGTGGTCATCAGAATCAGCAGGTTCACTTCCGGCTTGGTCAGCGCGTAGTAGTCCAGTAGCTTGGAAGAAATGTGGTTTGTCGCCGGAGACTCGATTATCGTGTGAGTGGAGGCCATGGGCTCGTCGATGCAATCGGTATGTCTGCGTTCTTCCAGCTCCCGTCGGGCTCCGCCGTGCCCGCCGCATCCCGGCACCGCGTCCGATTGCGATACATAATGAAAACCATGGCAATCGACATCAAAGTGGGCGGAACAATGAGGATCAGAATTCCGCTCTTTAACGCGTCGATCATACGGGTACCCGCCGACGCGGCCTGCGTGTAGCAAAGCGCACAACTCTGCGCCATTGCCGGCAGTGGGCTGGCCAGGAGCAGCACAGCCCCCAGAACCACCAGCGTGGGCCTTATCGGCAGCGCTTCCTTCTTCATGATTCTCAAAGCTTCTCTTTGCGACCCGTGCGGTTCAGTTTTAGGACAGCAAACGATAACCCAGACGAACCCTCAGGAACAGTATCCGCCACAATGAATGAGCCGGAAACTGTCAGTCCACCCAAATTGCATCGACAACAGCACAAAAATCGTGAAGAGCACGACAAACAGCAGGAAGCCACGTTTTTCCGCCCATAGATGCATGAAGAACAGGACGGCCACCCCGGCTTCAACCAGGGCCACGGAAAACATGCGCCGGAACATTTGCCCTGCCGTAATATTTTGATAGGCAATCACGAATTGCAACCCCGCCAGCGCCAGCATGCAGAGATATACGACCAGGTACTTCCCCATCCCCTCGTGTTCTTGCTCCGCGACTGTTGCCATAGTGTTCTGCTCCAGCTGTAATTAGTGGGCGAGATTCAGCAGATAGACAAACGGAACCACGAACATCCAGACCAGGTCCACGAAGTGCCAGTACAGTCCGACGACCTCAATGTCATCCGCATGGTAACGGCCGCCCTTGTAGCGCAGGCCCACGATGATCAAGGCGATCACGCCGCACAGAACGTGTGTGATGTGCAAGCCAGTGACGCTGAAAAATGCCGCACCGAACAGCCCCGTGCCCCAGGGATTCTTGAACAGCGTCATGCCTTCGCCGATCAAACCCAGCCACTCTCGAATGTGCAGGACAGCGAACACAACTCCGGCCAGCGCGGTAATCATGGTCCAGCGGAAAGCTCCGGCTTTGTCCCCTCGCTTCGCCGTTTGTACGCCCAGGATCATCGTCAGACTGCTGGTGAGAAGGATGAAGGTCATCACCGCCACGTTGACGACGCTATGGAAAGGTCTGGGCCAATTGGGGGTGCCATTGCGCAGAAATCCGTAGGCCACAAGACAGGCCGCGAACGTCATCGTGTCTGCAATAATGAACAGCCACATTGCCAACTTCTTGGTAGGGATGGCAAAGGGGCGATCCGTCAGCATGCTGGCGGAGTGCCCTTGCATCGTGATATCGGCTTGACTCACAGCGTCTCCTGTTCGACGATCGCGCTAGAGTTTCATCCAAAGCAGCAACAGCAGATACACCCAGAGTATGTCCACGAAATGCCAGTAGCGCGCGGTCGCATCCAGGGTGCTTCGTCGCAGCTGGGACTTTCTGACCCTTCCAACCACATAAAGCAATCCGACCAGCCCTCCCAGCACATGCAGCACGTGGGCCGCCGTGAGCAGGTAGAAGAAAGAACTGCTGGGATTGGTGGCAAGATAAAGCCCTTCAGCCCTGAGCCGGACCCAGGCCACATACTGCCCGGCCACAAAGAGCAAACCGAAGATAAGGGTGATGTAGAGCCAGCGTGCCGGACTCTCACCCGGGATCGCGACGCCTCCCATGAACGTGGCGATGCGGCGCCGCGCGATCTCCAGGGTAACGCTGCTGCACAAAATCAGTGCGGTATTCAGGTAGAGGATGGACGGCAAGGTAAAACTCTGCCAGTCCAGCGATGAGCCCTTGCGCACAATCAACGCGCTGGTCAGCGCCGCAAATGTCATGGTGATGGCATACAACACCACCCAGATGCCCGTGCTCGCCGGCGGGGGAGAATAGTCCTGCACGACCCGCCGGTCTCCATCCGCCGGCACAAGGTTCCGCCAGCCGCCGTTGCCGTTGCCCCGTTGACCACGTGGCTCGATCTTCGGTTGTTCGTGAACCGTAGTCGCCATAAACGTACAGACTCCCGTCAAACTTCAAATCCTGCGGCTTATTTCTCGTCGTGCTCGGTTTCAACTTGTTCGGGCGACGCCTGCATCACATAGTCGCCAGTCGAACTCTGCACCCCATACTGGTAAGGATCGTGATAGACCACGGGATGTTTACCGCCAAAATTATCGAAAGGCGGCGGGGTCGGAGTGCTCCACTCCAGCGACGTCCCTTCCCACGGATTCTCCGGCGCCGGTTTGCCCCAAAAACGGCTGTATATCAGGTTGTACAGAAAGATAAACTGCGCCACGCCGGTCACGATGGCGGCAACCGTGATGAACTGGTGCAGGGGAATGAGCGGCTGCAGATATTCATCCACGAACGCCTGATAGCGGCGTACGTTCGCGGCAATCCCCAGATAATGGAATGGCATGAAGATGCAATACGCGCCCACAAAGCTCAGCCAGAAATGAACCTTGCCCAGGGTCTCGTTCATCATGCGTCCGGTCATCTTGGGAAACCAGAAGTAGGTCCCGGCGAAGATGCCGAAGATGGCCGCGACCGCCATCACCATGTGGAAGTGGCCCACCACGAAATAGGTGGCGTGCAGCATGATGTCAATCGAGGGCTGCGCCAGGAAGAAGCCGCTTACACCGCCGGCGACAAACATCGAGATAAAGCCAAGAGCGAACAGCGAAGCCGTGTTGATGCGCAGTCTGGAACCATACAGGCTGCCAATCCAAATCAGCACAATAATAGTCGCAGGGATCGTGATGATGAGCGTGGGGAACGAGAACGCCAGTGAGGAGAACGGGTTCATCCCGCTGACAAACATGTGATGCCCGTAAACCATGTAGCTGAGAATGGCAATCGCCGACATGCAACCGATAATGACCCGGTGGCTCAGCAGCGGCCGGCGCATGTTGGTTACCAGGATATGAGAAACGATGCCCATGCCGGGAACGATGGCGATGTAGACCTCGGGATGTCCGAAGAACCAGAACAGGTGCTGCCAGAGCAGTGTGGATCCGCCGGAGTGCGGTTGTAGCTGGTCATTGATGACCAGGTTCGAGGGAACGAAAAAGCTGGTGCCGGCCACGTGGTCCAGAATCACAAGAATGCAGGCCGGCATTAACACGGCGAATGCCGTGAGGCCCATGCAGGCCGTGATGAACCATGCCCAGGCGGTAAGCGGCAGGCGCATCAGGCTCATACCCTTTACCCGGAGATCGAGGGTAGTAGTAATGAAGTTCAATGAACCCAGTAACTGTCCGATACAGAAGATGGCGATGGAAGCTGCCCACAGAACTACGCCCATGCCCTGGCCGGGGCCACCCACCGGGCCAACGGCATTCAACGGCGCGTACTGCGTCCATCCACCCAAGGTTGGTCCATCACCCACAAAGAACGACGAGATCAGGACCAGAAAGGCCACAAAGGTGACCCAGAACGACATCATGTTGAAACGGGGGAAGGGCATGTCCTCGGCGCCCACCTGGATGGGCAGGAAAAAATTGCCGAAGGCTGCGAACGGTGCCGTGGTGAGCACAAAGAAGACCATGATGGTTCCGTGCATGGTCATCAGTTGCAGGTAGTACTCCGGCGTCATCAGGTCGCCGGGAGCCCCGTTCTTGGAAAGGAAATGCAGCCCGGGAATAGCGAGATTGGTCCAACCCAGGTGCAACCGCATGATCCAGGAGAGCACCATCCCCACAAACACCGCTACCAGGGCCAGGGCGTAATACTGCTTGCCGATCACCTTATGGTCGAGGCTGAAGACGTGTTTCCGAATGAAGCCCTGCGGAGGGGCGTGGTGTTGTGCCGCATGTGCCGAAACATCGTGCATGGAGTCTCCTCAAACCACCGAATGCCCCGCCCTCTCACCTCGAGCACGGATGGACGGTCTACTGCAGTGCCGCTTCCTTTTTCATCCAATCGTCAAAGTCTGACTGCGAAAGCACTGACAGATAGGCCTTCATGTTGTAGTGCCCCAGACCGCAAAGCTGGGTACAAACAATTTCGTACCTCCCGATCTTGGTGGCGGTGAAATGGATCGAGAGATCCAGGCCGGGGACAAAATCCTGCTGCACCCGCAACTCCGGAACATAAAATGAATGCCCGACGTCTTTGGCGTGCATGAGGAGATGGATCTCGCGATTCACCGGAATCGCCATTTCAGCGGTCACGATGTCGTCTTTGGAATCCTGGTCATTGGTCAAATCCAGCCCAAAAAAATTGGCATTGGCTTCGTTGATGAGCGCGGCGTGAAGCGGACCGAACTTCCCGTCGGGTCCGGGATAGCGAAAGTAGAACGCAAATTGCCCGGCCTGCACCTGGACCGGCAACGCGTCGGCGGATGGAGGGGTGAAATATACACTCGCCCAGGCCCTGGTCCCAAAAATTCCCAGGGCCAGGACTTCAGTGCCCACCAAAAGAAAAGCGGCAATAACCAATCCCTTGGCGCCGCCGGGGAATTTTCCGATTTTCGCGTCCTTCGGTCGGTTGGAAAATTTCCAGACAAAAATCGCCAGGATGAACTGCGCCGCGAGAAACGAGATTCCCGCTTCCGCCATGGTCTCCGACATCTGTTCATCGATGAGGTATCCATGAACCGAAATGTCCTGTGGTTCCGGCCAGGTATGGCGCAGGATGGGAATCGCGGAAGCGATCGCAATAATGATAATGGTTACCGCGAAGAATTTGGCCATGAGGTCTCGCTTCTAGCTAGCCGGCTTCCTGTCCGGCCATACTCACTGGTTTGAAAATTCACGCTACTGAACCGCGTGAAGGTCAGCTGAACCCTTCTGAAGATTCATTTCCTTGGCTTCGAATCTGAAACTGTGCATTCCATGAAGAGGGCCCGAGGTGTGAAAACATAGTGCAAGAGTCTCAGGCCACCCCCTTCGAGGCTTTATCCCCGAAAGATTTCAGTGCGCTAGCTTCGTCCTTCTCAATATCAAACACACTGGAAAGCCGCGTCATCTGAAGCAGGTCGTGCACCCTTTTGTTCAGGTTGGTCAGCTTCAGGACGCCGCCCCTACTACGAATCGTAGCGTGGGCCTTGACCAGCTCGCCGACGCCTGAGCTATCGACGTACACCACTTCGCCCAGATTCAGTACGATACTGGTGTTTCCTTTCGCTGCCAGATCGCCGACGATCTCGCGCAGCATCACATTGCCTTCACCCAGGGTAATCCGGCCGCTGACGTCCAGGATCACAACTTGCCCCACCTGACGGGTGACGGTCTTCATCTTGACCGGAGCCGATCCCTGCATGCCCAAAGCCAGACGGTCGAGGACGGAGCACGCGGTCGTCGCGATAGCTTGAGATTCCGTTCGAACCACCACCAGGGAGCGCCCCTCCTTCAAGACCTCGCGGAAGAAGGCGGCATCCTCAGAACTCTTCGCATCAGGAGTGGGCTGGGGAGCTCCGGACTGATGCGCAATGGCCGCGCCTGTTGAGGCGCCGGCTCCGGCGCCAGCCAGCCCGAGCAGCGCGGCCGCGCCAAAGCCCAGCGCAAACACTGCTCCGATCCCAGGCAGGAGCAGGGTCGCTGCCGCTACTCCGGCCGTCATCCCCGCGGCCCCGCCAGCAAAACCTCCCGCGAACGCACCCAATTGTTTGCCAACCGTTTTGGCTTCATTCTCGGAACGGGTCAGGAAAACAAGCGATGATTCCGGTACTCCGCGCTCTAACAACTCCTTTACGCCTTCCTCCGCGCTATCACGCGAGGAGAACACCCCGATCGCGGTTTCCATGAATCCTCCTGCCCCGTTGAGCAAGATTCCACACTGGCATCTCCGGCCATCTTCTGTTTCTTCGGAGTGTCAGAAACGGGGGAACAGCAGCTCAGACTGATTCTTATCCCAGACTCTTCATTTGGCCTTGAACGTGAAGTCGGCGGTCCCGGGCTTGCCCGCGGCCACCGTAACCTTCGCGGTCTGCGTGCCGTACTGTTCTTGCCACGCGGTTACGGTGTAGTTGCCGGGTGACACGTTCTCGATGGTGTATGCACCCTTCTCGTCGGTGGTGGCGTAGGGTCCCTTCACCACTACGAAGTAGCCATGCATCCAAGGATGAATATTGCACTTTACCGGGATCGCGACTTCTTCCGCCTTCCAACTGGACTCAATCGGAGGGGCTCCCGGCGGCTGCGATTTGTTCCACGGAATATTGCCGGCAAGCGGGTTGGGCAGCGGATGAATGTTGTGAGTGGTCTGATCGCTGGTCATCACTTTGAATTTCTGGTTGACGTCCATCGCCAGAACATGCGGCGTGTACACGCAATTCTTCTGATCGAACACCGGCTCTTTCGCCGGTGCCTGGCTGGCTTCAGCTGCACTCAGCCCCTGGGAGATGTAAAGCACAACATTCTGCAGGCCCCCACCCTCACCCACCACCACATTTTCCAGGTGGGCGGGGCTGTTCTCATGTTGCTTGACACAGAACGGATCTTTCGACATATCAATGCCCCTCATGTGAGGGGCCGCGCCGTCCAGTTTGACTGTTCCCGTGATTTTGCCCTCGGCCGCCGCGCTCACACTCCGGGTCGACCACAAAAGACCAAACGCCAGCACCAGCAACATGGAGGTCATGCCTGCCACTTTGTAATGCGCTTTCATTTCGTTTTTCCCTTTCTTTCCCAAATTCCCCTGTGGCCTTATTGCTGCGAAGCGGGCGCTGGAGCGGCGATTGGAGCACCCGGCTTCAATCCAATCTGTTTGGCGATCTCCTTCTCTTTGCTCTTCATGGGCTGCAGAGTACGCAGGAAGAACACCAGGTCCCAGGCCTCATCCGGTTTGATGTTGTCCGACCACGAAGGCATGGGCGTACCGTCCAGTCCGGTCATGAAAATCCTGTAAAGGTCTTCGTCACTGGTGCCACACTTGAAGCGGTCGTTGTCGTGAAAGTTAAAGGGTTGAATGGGACGGTTCTGGTCGTCGGTCAGGGTTGCGGCGGACGGCCCGTTTCCTCTCCCGGTTGGCCCGTGGCATTTCCAGCATTCCACTCGCTGAAAGACTTCCTGCCCCGCTTTGATTCTCTCGGCGGTGACCTCCGGTCTGGGCGGTATCTCAATCGGCGTTCCCGGCTTTTCTGTGACGAAACGCGCCGAGAAATGCTTCACATACGCCACCAGGTCGGCGCGTTCCTGGGCCGAGAGCGGGTTCCACGCCGGCATGTTCGAGCTGTCCAGACCGCGCCCGAGGGTGTCGAAAAGATCTGAGTCCAGCGGCAAAGTCCCGGTTGTGGTCGAGCGGCATTTGAATATCCCCAGGGTAAAGTTGCGCGGCTTGGGATCGATCCATTGGGCGTTCTCGCCTTCCCCGTCTCCGAGTTCACCGTGGCAGCCAACGCAATACCTGCGGTAGTTGCCCTGAGCGGCGGCAGCATGGCCGGTCAGCTTGCCGATGTGGCTCTCCATTCCCAGCCGCTGGTGCTCTTCATACTCCGTCACTTGTGCCCAGGAGAGGCTGCCAAGAGCGAGCACAGCCACTGCCGTCAAGATCAGCGACCCGTTAAATATCATCCTTCGCATTGGCGTTCCCTCTCCTAAAAGTCGAAGTCGAATCCCAGCATCAAGCTGTTACTGGTCAAGTCAGAGCCATCCGGCGCACCTCCGCGCTGGCGGATCCAGGAGTATTCGTTGTGAATGGCGAACCCCGCCCGGCTGTTCATGATGGGATAGAACCTGTACCCAACTACATAATTGTCAATATCTCCCAAATTAGAAGGCGTACCTGGAATCGCCTGCTGCGACATTCGTATCCACTCTGAGCGCTGAATGAATACGAGCTGTGGGCTGTATACGTAGTGGGTCTCAACGAACGCTCCATTCCAGACCGCCGATCGTGCTCCGGCTGGGAGTGGGTCGGAGGACGCCGTCGAGGTGGCAAAATATGCGCTGTCCGAACCGTGCTGCGTCAGCACCTGGAAATCCAGCTTGCCGAGATAGAAGATTCCGTTGAAACCTACTCGACTAAAGGTCTTGTTCCCCGTACCCCCGCCCGGGATCGATTCACCTCCCGAGGTCAGAAAATTGGTCGGCGCCTGTCCTACCATGGCGTAGAAGCCGACGCGCTGGGTCCCAAGCTTGCCTAGTTCGAAGGCATGACTGCCCGCAAAAAATCCGGTGTAGGCGGAGTTGTTTGCGAGCAGGTCCGGACTTCCGTCGCTCGAATTCAGCAGAGTGGCCGAGATACGCGTGCGATCGTTCGCCGAGTGCCCCATCCATTCCAAGCCAAACTGGTTATCGCCCATCTGCCCGACGAAATTGTTGTCTCCAACTGGAATAAAGTGATAGAGCTGGTAGCCGCCGCCACTCCCAGACAGGGTCAGCCCACGCTTCTCAGAAATGATGTTGTCCAGTTCGAATTTTCCCACCTTGACGTTGAGCCAGGGGCTGCCAAACAGGTTGTCGAATCGCGCATTAACCGCTTCAATGCCGAAGACGGCATTTTCGTCCGACGAAAGCACGAAGAGGAAGGAAAGATTCTTGTCCAGCGTGCCTCCCGAAAGCAGGTCCAAGCCGCCAGAATCAAAACCGGAGGCGGTGACCCGCTGCTGCCCACCGGTCTGGTCGATGGCCACCTTGTCCGTGCTCTCGCGATGCCAGCTCGGCGTGATTCGTATGGTCACCGGCCAGTACCCGTTGCTCTGCCAGATCGGAGCATCCCGATCATTCATCAGCTGATAGCCGTTGTCCTTGAATTTTTGGCCGAAGGAGTTAAGCATCGGCCAGGCTTCATGGCAGGCAGAACAGCGCAAGCCATACTTTCGCGCAAAGGCGGGAAGAGCATTGGCGTCGCTGGCGGCAAAGATGAGAAGGAAGGACGCCAGGAGCACACCGCTGGCGAAACGTTTCCGGGCAGAGGTCATCGAGTCCTCCTGGTATTACGCCAAACTGGAACAACCGGGTCCAGTTACAACGAACCAAAAGCTATTGCCCCTTTGATTACCCACGTGGACCGTGGGCCCCGAATTCGGCTCTTCAGAAAGCTGCAAGTGCGTGCAGGCGCACTTACATCGTGCCGAAGGTAATATCATGTGCGCAAGAAAACCGTCAAGAAAAATGTTTCAGGCGAAACTACAATGAATACTGTATTCGAGTGAGCGGGGAGGGGGCGGGTCTAACTTGGTAAGAGCGGCGCTTGCGGAGCCGGTAAACCCATCACATCTTCGGGTAAAGACTCCGGACCAAAAGTCCGGCGATCGCAGAGGCAGTCCGCGTGGAGGTTTTCCGGTCCTGCCGAAGCACGGCCGGACGCATAAAGCCGAACATGAAGCCGATCACGCTCACCGATTGAATCAGAGCATCGAACTCGGCTTCGGGCAAGTCCCGGCATTCCCTGAACTTCTTTAGCCGCTGGCCGATAGCACGCGCCCTCTGGAGCGGACCCACCTGACGCAACACCTGTCCAAAGCCCGGATCCAGCAGCGCCCGCGGTATGGCTACTCTCAGAAACTCGCGGTCCTCCCACATGTGCTCGACCGCCCAACTGACCAGTTGCAGATATTCGTCTTCGAAAGTGTGGGCGGGACGAATGTGATGCGCCAGGTCCGCTACCTCCCGCGAAACACGGTACTCCATGAGCGCAGGCAGCAGACCCGCTTTGCCGTTGAAGTAGCGGTGAATCAGGCCTTCCGCACAACCCGCGGAAGCCGCGATTTCCCGGGTCGTGGTAGCGTCGTATCCCTTGCTGGCAAATAATTTCAAGGCAGCAACGATGAGCGCCTGTTTTTTGCCGGCACGGTCTCGGGTCCGCCTCGATCGGGATTTGGGTTCATCGAGACTCACCTTGGAAACCGCCTGCTTGCGTGGGTTCCGCTTGGACAACTTCATGGCACTGACCAATCCGTCTGTCAAATAATTCTGCCAGCGTAACACCCATTTTGTGGAACGGTTGTAAAAGATTTGTCACCAAACGGCTGTCGCGCGCTCATCGAATCGGAAGGCGAAGAAAGTTGTGAAGCACCTGGCGTGCAGCAACTGCGCGGCTTGGGCAGGCGCCCGCGGTGGCCACGCGTATCCTTCGAGACTGAAGTCGCTCTGGCGACCCCGGGTTACAGAATTGTTCAGACTGAATCATTTACCAGTAGCCCCCACAGTTGACAGCCTCACTCGATCGAGAGTAAGGAACAGGAGATGGGAGTAGTTTCAGCACCAGGATCCCGGAGGCCCCTGCCGATGCGCCCGGTTGCAGTGTGGAAGGCGTCAGGCCACTTCTTTTCTGCTGTCGAAACCCGCCGACCCCTTACCCACCGCCCTCCCCGGCGCAATTCATTGGGGATCATCTTGTTCGTAACCGTCTTCTTGCCGGGGGTCGTTCCTCCCCTTCATGGTCGCGAGCACAAAAAGAAAGTCGCATCCGAAGACTACGGCTTGGGCTTCTCCACCGAGATCGCAGCCCCCGAAAGCGAAGTGGTCAAGGCCGTAGAGGCCGTCGTGAACAACGGGACCATCCAGGGCAGCAAGGAATTCAACAAAGACCAGTACATCGAAAGCGCCACGTCCGCTACTTCGTCGCCATTGTTTCCGGAATGGAAGGAGCCGGGAAAGGTCTATTACAAAGTGCGCACCGGCGTCCTGGCGCCCCTGCATTTCAAGGACAGCAATGATGAAGGAACGGTGGCCGTGCGTTATGTCGTGCAGAGCAAGGACGCGTCAAAGTCCATCCTGCGCATCGACGCGGTCTTCGTCGAGAATTTCCGCCGCACTGTGCATGCCTCCGACGGAAGCGTGGAAAACGCCGAGAGTCAGGAGATCCAAAATCAGATTGACGCCGTGGAGACGGAAAAGAAACAGGAAGAGCAGCGCGAGAAACAGCGGCTGGAGAAACTGGCGGAACAGGAGTTGGAACGCAAGCGCGCGCAGGAGGAAGCATCCGCGCTTTCCGCCGCCCAAGCTTCCTCCCAGACTCTGGACCAACGCCTTGATTCCTTGCGGCACCAGGCGGAGCGCGTGGTCAAGGCCCCTGGGGGACAACTCAAAAGCGCCCCCTTCCGTAGCGCCACGAACGTGAAATCCCTGGACGCCGGCGCCGAAGTCGTGATCATGATCGTGACTCCATACTGGTACGGCGTGGAAACCACCGATGGACAGCATGGCTGGATTAACCACGCACAATTGGAGCCGCTCCCGTGAGATCCGCCGGCAGGTTTCGTCTGAGAGGGCGCTCCGCCATCCTTGCGGCCGCCGCCCTCCTTGCGGTCGCATTTGTCCGAGTCAGCAGCGCGCAGAGCGTTCCTTACCAGCGGGCGTTTCCTCAATCCCCGGCACTGGTAGAGAAACAGGTCAAGCAAATGCAATCGTCAAGTGCCGGCCATCTCCCCGCCCTGGAGGGTTTTGCCGTTTCCGGCGATCGTCCTTTGGATCGCTTCCACCGCGGATATTATCAATGCACTGCGCAGGTCAGATCGACCCCGTCCGGCGGATCGATGGTGAGGGTCAACGCCACCATTACCGCCTGGTACGCCGACCCGCTTACGGGAAAGTCGGGATATCAGGTTCTTCCATCCAATGGCCGTCTGGAGGGTGATTTCCTCGACCGCTTGCAGGAAGCGCTGGGCGATCAGGGATCGCCAGCGGGCGCCACGCCGCGGTCGAACTCTCCACCTTCCAACTCCAGGAACAAGTCCAGTCCGCCGGGAGCAACTCTCCCTTCGCCGCCGCATGCCGCTGGCAGTGCCGGATCCAAGCTGCCGCCCGGTTCGCCGTTCAACCTAGGAGACCCGCTGAGTTTGGATCACATGTCGTCGTTGGCCACTAGGAAAGCAGTGATCGACCGCCGCGCTGAGGAGCAATCAAAAGAAGTGAAGGGCCTGGAGGAGATCCTGCGCAACCAAGCCCATCCCGCAAACCTGGTGGCGGTGAAGAAAACGAACACGCCCGTACTTGCCAACCCAATTGAAAATGCCAAAGTGCTTTTCCTGGCCACGGCCGAAGACGAGTTTGAAATGCTGGACGCAAACCCCAACTGGGTTCACGTCCGTATTTCCGGACTCTCCCGGGGATGGATCCGGCGCTCCAGCCTGGAAATGCCTGGCCCCGATCCCGTGCCTGAGCCCCTACCAACACCAGCCGAAAGCGAGCCCGCCCAGCGTGACACCCAGCCATTCCGCATGCAGAATGAACAGGTCGCGACCTTTCCCGGAAATTGGGCACCGCTCGCCGGGAAGACGGTAAGGATTGTGACCGTGCAGAAGGGCGTTGACAACCCAACCACCACTGGACCCGAAGCCAAGCTGGCGTTCGCAAAGTCCGTGTTTGACCGGGAATATTCCGACCTCATCCGTACGTCGAGCAGCGTCGCTGGCGTGGTGGTGATCTTTGATTCGGAGGATGGTGGCATGATTGCCGGGACTGTGCCAACGCTGCGCCAGTGGAAAGCCGGCGCACTGTCCGACGAAGCGCTCTGGCGCCGCTGCCTCTTCGACCCTCGTGAAGCCTTTACCTTGGCCGCCAGCCCCTGACGGCTTCCCTTCCGACAACGGCAATTCTTCCTGGGATACGCTCGTTTTCGCTTGCCTTGGCGGCCATTTCTCCGGCGTTGTTGCAGCTAGTTGCAAGCCGTGCGCAACAAAAACTTGTAACCGGTCTTGACTGGCCGATAGAAATGAACTTAACTTTCAGGTCGTTAGTGGTTATATGCAACATGGTTGCATCTAGGGAGATCGAGGGAGGTCGGGCATTGCGTCCCCATTTGCTCGAGACAAGTGTCGGCTCCGCAGATGTCTTCGCCTGTCTGTCCAATGAGGAAACTATCGAATAACCGCTCGGCCAAACAAAAGGCTCTGGTCTCGGCGGCAACCACCCTGTTCGCTCGTCGCGGGTATGAAGCAACCACCACCCGCGAGATCGCCGCCCGCGCGGGATGTGCGGAGGGTCTGATCCACAGGTATTTTGGGGGAAAGTCTGGACTCCTCTTCAATATCGTGAAGGTTCATCTCGCCCAGGACGCAGCCAGTACAATCGAGCGCCCCGCCAGCGCCACCTTGAAGGCGGAAATCGAGAAACTGATGGACTGGCAACTCGAGCATCTCTGGAAGGAGCGTGAATTCCTATGTCTCGCTTTCTCCTGTGGCATTCTGCAGCCTCGACTGGGCAATCTTCTGCGCAAATACATGCCCGCACGGACGCAACTAATCGCTCAGCGGATCCGCTTGTACAGGCCGGGTTGTTCGAATGAAGACATCGAGATGCTTGCCCATGCGCTGATCTCTCTAGGTTTCGAATTTGGCTTCATGAGGCCTTCCATTCTCAGACAGAACCGGCGGCAAACCAAACATCTTGCCCAGCGGGCTGCCCGTCTCCTGAGCCGCAGCCTCTGACCCGGTATCTTTTCTGTCCCGGGTTCCCTCGACGCTCTCGATCTGCGTCAACCCAGAATGACGGTCGCATGGAAGCTCCTGAAGGGCCGCGTTTGATCTGCTATGCTTCGGCGCATGCGCCTTGTGGGTTGGCTTCTGTGGTTAAATCTTCTGATAATCACTCTCCCGCAGCTCAACGCCCGGGTGGTCCGCGTTGATATTGGCTCGCGCGAGGATATTTCTAGCGGCAAAGTATATGGCGATGCGGGCGCCTATGAGCGGCTCACCGGACGTGTCTTCTTTTCGGTAGCGATCGCAAATCCGCACAACCGGGGCGTCGTCGATCTCGACAAGGCCGTGAACCTCAACCACGGCCAGGTCGAATTCTCCGCCGACTTCATGGCCCTGCGGCCCAAGGATTCCGCCAAGAGCAACGGTTCCCTGCTGCTGGAGATCCCGAACCGAGGCCGGGCACGCATCGTCGGCCTGATCGATGGTGGCGACTGGAATGCTGCGCACGACGCCGGAGACGGATGGCTGCTGCGCAACGGCTACAGCGTGGTATCGCTCGGATGGCAGTGGGATGCTGCCAGCGAGGACGCACTGCTTCTCTATGCGCCTGTCGCCAGAAACAAGGGGAAGACGATCCACGGGTTGCTCCGTGGCGACCTCATGCCTTCGAAAGTGATGGAAGAAATTCCGCTCGGACACTTGATCATCGGCGACCTCGGCGGCCGCGAATATCCCGTCGCCGACTCACAGGATCCACGGAACCAGCTGACAGTACGCGATTCGCGCGAAGCGAAACGGACCGTGGTCCCGCGGTCTGAGTGGCGGTTCGCGCACATGGTGGATGGCAAACTCGTTGCCAGCGACCGGCATATCCATCTCAACGGAGGGTTTCAGCCGGGCCGGATTTACGAATACATCTACGTGGTCCGCGACCCGGTGGTTGCCGGGCTGGGCTTCGCCGCGGTGCGCGACTTTGCTGCCTACGCGAAACACGCGCCCGACACGCTGGTTCCCGCAGCACGCGTATATGGGGAGGGCATCTCGCAGAACGGACGCTTCCTTCGCGATTTTCTTTATCAGGGATTTAACGCGGACGAAGAAGGCAGAAGGGCGCTGGATGGCGTGCTCGCTCATGTCGCGGGGGCGGGTCGGGGCAGTTTCAACTTCCGCTTTGCGCAACCGTCACGCGATGCCCAGCCCACATCATCAGTCTTCTTCCCCACCGACATCTTTCCGTTCACCGACCAGTTGGAGACCGATCCTTTAAACGGGGACAAGGGAGGATTGCTTGATCGCGCGGCAGCAGAGAAAGTCGTTCCCCGCGTCTTTCTTTCGAACACCTCGTACGAATACTGGGGAAGAGCAGCCTCGCTCATTCATACGACGGCTGACGCAAAGCAGGACGCGGTGATTTCTCCAGATGTCCGCATCTATTTCTTCACAGGACTGCAGCATTTTTCGGGGCCCTTTCCGCCGGCGAAGGGAGCTGGGGATTTGCATGGACAGGAACCTCAGTCGCCTCTGCCGGTCCGATACTTCTGGCGGGCCATGGTCGCCAACATGGATGCGTGGGTTCGCAACGGCACCGCACCCCCGGACAGCAGCTACCCGAAGATTGCCGACCATACTCTGGTGCAGATCAGTGACTACGCATTCCCCGCGATTCCCCACGTCAACCTGCCGAACGAAGCGAACCGCGCGTACCGGCTGAGTTTCGGGCCGGAGTGGGACCGCGGCATCATCAGCATCCAGCCTCCGAAGGTGGGCGAACCGTTCACGGTGCTGGTGCCCCAGGTCGATCCCGATGGCAATGAGCGGGCAGGCATTCATCTCCCGGAAATTGCGGTGCCACTGGCAACGTACACGGGATGGAACCTGCGCGATCGCTCGATCGGTGCGCCCATAGAGCGCGTCTCATTTGAGGGGTCCTACCTGCCGTTTCCCAGGACCGCAGCCGAGCGTGAGAAAACTGGCGATCCGCGCATGTCCATCGCCGAGCGCTACTCCAGCCGCGAAGACTACCTCAGCCGGTATGAAAAGGCGGTTGACGCTTTGGTGAAAGCGCGCTGGGTTCTGAAGGAAGATCGTGAGCCCCTGTTGGGTCGGGGCAGCGTCGAGTGGGATGAAGCGTTAAAGTAGGTTCGATATGGGCCGATCTGGAACAGAACCCCTGCCGGATCATGCGCCCGCCCGCGGGCCCTGTCATTGGGCAGCACAGCGAGGCAAACTGCTGCGACTCTGGATAGCCCCAAAAAACAAAGGTTTACCTTGCAGGCTCAGCTTTCCCCGAATCCCCACCGACCTTACACCCCAACGAAGCTACAATATGTAAGCAGAAAACGGAGGATTTATCGATGCCCAAGAAAAAAACAAACGCGGCCTTCCTGAAGATGGCCCAAATGCCCCTGAAGCCTTCACCACAACTGGCCGAAGTATTGGGATCACCCGCGCCCATCTCCCGACCCCAGGTGGCGAAGAAGGTGTGGGCGTATATCAAGAAGCATAAACTCCAGGACCCGAAGAAGCGGCGTGAGATCGTGGCCGACGACAAACTGAAGCCGGTCTTCGGAAAGGCCAGACTGGATATGTTCCAGATGACCAAGGCCATCAGCAAACACCTGAAAAAGATCGGCTAGCCCCGATCTCATTCAACGACGGATCGCGGCGAGCGGCGCACTCGGCGCCATCAGAAGGCGCGGACCTTTTCGTAGCTTTTTCCCCGAATCCAGGCTCCGTCCAGGCCCGGCGCCAAGGCGTCGCGCATCTGAAGTCGGGCGCGACTCAGCCTGGTCTTTACGTTGGCTTCCGAGAGGCCTAGGATTTTTGCCGTTTCGTTGATGCTGAGGTGCTGCACGTCCCGCAAAATCAATACCGTGCGGTACTTTTCAGGCAGAGAATCCAGTGCCTTGGTCAGCGCCATCCGAAGCTCTTTCTGTTCCCAGGCTTCGGATGGTATTTCTCGCCAGTCCGCAAAATCTCTGGGGATGTAATCACCGTCGTCGCCGACCTTTCCTTCTTCTATCGATTCATAGAGGTGCCGCCGGTCTTTCCGCAGTCGCATCTTCGCTTCGTTGATCGCGATCTGAATCAGCCATGTGCTGAATTTCGCCTCCTGCCGGAAACGTGCAAGATTCTTAAAGGCCTTCAGGATCGCTTCCTGCGCGACGTCCTCCGCGTCAGCATCATTCTTCATGAGGGACAAAGCGGCCAGGAACACGGCTCGTTCATAGGGACGGACAAGCTCAAAGAAAGCATTGGAATCGCCATTCTGCACCTGCCGAATCAGAATGGTTTCTCCCGAGGCGACCTGGATTTCCACTGCCGAGACAGTACCCTTCTGCATGCGATTCCGATCGTTAACAGACAGCGGGACGGTTTCCGTGTGTGCGGTCATCATTGCGCCGCCTCCTTCAGTTGCTGGCTCACAAACTGAGAGCAGTTGAGTTCGAGCACTTGCTTTTTCGCGAGGTCGCGCAGCAGGGTCACTCCTCGCGCATCGACGAACCAGACTTTCTCGAGGTCCAGGCTCACTGCTTTCTGTAGCGAGAAGGCCTCATCGGTGAGTCTGCGCAACTCTTCGACCCAGGGACCGACGAGCTTGCCTTCCAGTTGGAACTCGATCACCGGCTCTGAATCGCGGGTAACTGAAATCTTGAGCACTGCTTGCTTCCTCCGAATGCCACCCTGGCTAATGCAGGAGGCGTGCCATTCGGATCGACCGGGAGGAAAAAATCAGGCTGGTGATTTTCAAGGACTTAGGTGGTTATTAACGAAACTGTCTGCGAAGTGGCCACGAACTTTCGGGGTTTAGTTAGTTCGTGGCTTCGTGGCTACGAGATTTCGTGGCGGGCTGAGCGGAGTTTGAGGGTGCGCGCTCGATCCCAAGCTTCTTCATGCGGCTGCGCAGAGTGTTGGGATGGAGATCGAGGATCTTTGCGGCCCCACGTTCACCTTCGATGACCCAGTCTGTTCTTTGTAAGACGCTGGTGATATGACCCCGCTCAACTTGCTCCAGAGAAGAAGCTCCTCCGGCGGTGTCTTCTGATTTGCCCCGGTCCAACTCGAAAGCCGCAGGCTCACTTCCGGGGGTCGCGGCTGCGCCGGCAGCAGGCAGCAGATCTGCTCCCAACCTCAGGACAGGCCCCCGCGACAGGACCACGGCGCGCTCGATCACGTTCTGCAGCTCGCGAATGTTTCCCGGCCAGTCGTACCTGGAGAGAAGGTCCATGGCGTCTTGCGCAATGCCGCTGATCTGCTTGCCGAATTGTCGTGCGTATCTCTCCGCAAAGAAAGCGGCAAGGAGCGGAATGTCGGAACGGCGCTGCCGCAGCGGTGGCAAGACGATCGGAAGAACGTTCAGGCGGTAGTAAAGATCAGCCCTGAATCGGCCTTCCTGCACAGCCTTCTCCAGGTCGCGATTGCTGGCCGCGATAATCCGGACGTTCACCTGAATCGTGCGGCTGCTCCCGAGAGGTTCGAACTCATGCTCCTGTAAGACTCGCAGCAGCTTCACCTGAGTGTCGAGCGGAAGTTCGCTGACCTCGTCCAGGAACAGAGTCCCGCCATCCGCCAGTTCAAACCTGCCGGTTCTTCGTTCGAGCGCTCCCGTGAACGCACCTTTCATGTGCCCGAAGAGTTCGCTCTCGACCAGTCCGGTGGGGATGGCCCCGCAATTCAATTTCACCAGAGGCCGATGCTTGCGCGACCCGTGGCTGTGGATGGCGCGTGCGATCAATTCCTTGCCGCAGCCGGTCTCTCCCGTGATCAGCACCGTGGAATCGGTGGGCGCCACCGTTTCCACCCGGTCCAGGACTTCGACCAGCGCACGACTATTCCCCACGATTTCTCCGAAGTCATGTTCCCTTTTTATTTCTTCCTGGAGATAGACGTTCTCGGCTTCGAGTTTCTTTTGCAGGGTTTGGACCTGCTGAAGAGCACTTTGCAGTTCTGCCTCAGCCCGCTGGCGTTTCAATTCTGCCGCAGCCCTGGCGGCGAAGATCTTGACCAGATCGATGGCGCGAGGGTCGCGATTCATCGGCTTGTCGTCAAGAATCGCGATGTGGCCAATGACCCGTCCCTCCCGGTCGAGCATCGGGACTCCCAGGTAGCTCTCCGCCTCCCACTCCACCAAGCCTGTATCGAGGGGAAACAGCCCCTGGATTCCCTCTTTGTAGTGGCAGGTTTCTCCGTTCAGCACTTTCATGCACGGGGTGTCGGCAATATTGAACTCAAACTTCTCCCCAAACTGATCGCCGTTCCAGAAGGCCAGCGCTTTTGCATGCTTCTGATCATCGCAGTCGGTGATGAACGCATAACGGACGCCAAGAGCTGTGGCCAGATGGCGAACCAGCGAGGGAAAGAAATCATTTCCAGTGGTGGATGCGGTGCCGACGACAATGGAGCGGAAAGTCTCTTCCGCAATATGCCTGTCTGTGATGTCGCGCACCAGGCCAATGACACCGATCACTTCGCCCTGGGCATTGCGATGGGGCGCAAAAGTGCACGACTCCCACAGATCGCGGTCGTCGGCCGAGTGCCTGGGCACTAGGACATCTTCTACCTGTACTACTTCTCCCTGTAACGCGCGCTTCAACGCGGCCTGGATCCCGCTCGCACCCAATCGAGGGAACACCTCGGTCGCTATTCTGCCGAGCACTTCCTGCGAGGATTTACCCGTCAGCCGCTCCATGAAGGGATTAAAGAGCTGGTAGCGCAGCTCGGAGTCATAGACAATTATCCCTTCCGCTGCTCCCTCGTAAATTTCCCGGTTAAAAGAAAGGGCCTCGCATAGAAGCGTTTCGTTCTTTTTGTGCTCGGTAACGTCGCGCGACAGCGCCAGCAATCGCTCTGGCTTTCCACTCGCGTCGTAGATGGGGCTGACCACCACGTCCCACCATCTGGGGTGGCGCGAAGTTCGGGTTTCGAAATAGCCTACAAACCGGCCGATGCCTCCATCTCTGGCTGCCGCCAAAGCGGCCTTCGCGGACTCGCGGTCTTCACCTTCCCAGAACTCGACCCAGGGAGTATTCAGGAACGGACCGATATCGCATATTTCCAGCACCTGCATTCCGCCTTCATTCATGAACAAGAGGCGCCCTTGCAGATCAAGGATCTTGATGCAGTCCCGGCTGCAGGCGATCAGGCGGCTTTTCAACTCCTCGCTGGCGCGCAGGGACTCACCGGCCAGCTCGTTCTCTCTGGCAACCCGGGCCAACTCCGCCTGAGTACTGCGTAGCTCCAGCTCAAGGGCCTGAAGGCGTTCGTAATCGTGTTGAGAAACAGTCACACGACTCCTCTTGTATTCGGTCGAAAGTAAGACGGAATTCCGACCGCCGGGATGCAGAGAATTTGAGACAGCTCCCCTGCCATCTCAGTTTGTCCTCTGGCGGACGCGAGACATGACACTGCTCACCAGGGGCTCCACCGCCTCTGCCGGCAGCGTAAAGGAACCACTTTCGGTCACAATCTGAATGGTCTTGCGGGTGCTATCCACAATCACCTGGCACGTCTTGCACTCGCGCAGATGCTCCTCAAGGTGGGCCCGGAGGCCGGAACCGGCGCTCCCGTCCATGTAGTCCCCGAATTCGGCCAGGAAGTCAGCGCAGCTAATCATCGGGTCTCTCCCGGCGAATGAAGTGTGGAGCGAGACTCTCTCGAAGCATGAGCCGCCCCCGCAAAACCCGTGCTTTCAGAGCAGGGACGCCCAACTCCAGCACTGCCGCCGCTTCTTCCGTCGAAAGCTGGTTGATATCGCGCAAGAGCACCGCAACCCGGTATTTCTCCGGCAGCCGCAGGACCGCTTGACGAACCAGGTCACTCCTCTGCGCGGCGTCCAGCAACCGCTCTGGATCGTCGGCCCATTTCTGGACTTGCCTGGGCCGAAACCCTTCATCGTCTTCATCGAGAGACTCCGAAGGCTTGCGCTGCCGCAGAATGTCGGTCCCGGTGTGGATCGCAATGCTGGTAAGCCAGGTCGAGAACTTGGATCGTCCCTGGAATCGGCCGATATTCTCAAACGCTTTCAAGAACACTTCCTGCGTGGCATCGTGTGCGTCGTCTATGTTCCCCAAAAGTCCCGCCAGGGTCCCGAATATCCGCCTCGAATGCCGGCGTACCAGTTCCTCGAATATGTCGATGTCCCCACCCCGGACTCGCGCCACCAGGGCCGCGTCGGGATCCTCGGGAACCGTGGCATCACAGATGGGACGGGACTTGCCGGCAGAAGGATACAAATCTTTTGGTCCGAAGACTCGCCGCGGCGGAAAGTCGGGCGCGGCACCGATGCCCGCCTGCAAAGTATTGAGGAAGTTGCCCAAGCCCGCCACCACGACTGCTTCGACGATGTCTTCCTCGCTAAAGCCGTTGGTCCTGAGGCGCTCCGCGTCAAACCCTGGGCCCGGTCCGGCAGACTGGCTCGCCAGTTTGCGACATTCGTCCAGCAACGCCTGATCCTTCTCCGACAGGTTACTCTGCCGATTATCTTCGACGATCCGCTCACCCTCCTCGAGCGGAATTCCCAGTATGTTCAGCACCTGGCTATGGAGGGTGGCGCCGTAGGTGTTCAAATTGGCGGCGGAATTAGCCAACAGGATGTACTCCTTTTGAACACGACTCAACCCGTCTTCGGGAAACAGGATGCCGTCAAGCAATCCCACTTCAGCATCCAGCAACTCTCGAACGCTACTCTGAAGGCGGAAAAGTTTCGGCAAAAACCCGTATTGTTCGCGAAGTACAGCGCAGACGGGAGAATCGTCGCCGGTATCTGAGGACAGGCTAAGATGCGGCCCTGACGTCTTGGGCCAATCCGCGGGTTCTTGCACATATGGAGCCTCGCGGAGGGCTGGCGACCCCAATTCCGGGTCCGGCTGCGGGCGTAGCCCGTCCGCCAGAGTACAAAGCATCAGACCCAACCCGGTCGTCACAACGGCCTCAAGGATAGCCATTTCGTCAAATCCGGAATTCTTGAGAGCCTCAACATCGCGCCCCGAGATCCACGGGCCATGCTTTGCGAGTTTGAAAGAAAACTTGAAGAGCCCGGAGTTTCGACCGGGGAATGCGGGAAGAGCCTGGGCGAAAAGGGTCCGGCAATAGTCGCTTTGCCGGACGGCGGCTACGCCCTGAAGAATCGCGTCTTTCTGGTTCCTGCTGAGGCGTATCTGATGGACCAGAACCGTATCGATGAGGCGCTGTTCGGCCTCGATGGCCTGTGGCAGAAGGCTCTGCGCCAAGAACAGGTTAGGTACAAATCCATACATAGCAACCAGTTGCGGGTATGACCTCGACGCCTTGCTGGATGTGGTCATATCCTCACTCGGGGACGCCGCCAACCGGCCTGCCAGTATATCCCGGGCCCCCGTCTGGTGTTTGCACCGTGGAACACCCCGAAAGGTATAAACTTGTCCACTGCTTGGGGGGTTGTTATGAGCTATTTACGGAACCTGCCGTATGACGAGAAGGACTTTCCTGCATTTACCGCCATCAAGGAACAATTGGGATTTCTGCCCAATTTCTTCGTCGCTCAAACCACACGTCCGGACATGATTGACGCCGAAATTGCCATGACCGGCAACCTGAATCTCAAAGAAGGCGCCCTGGCGCGAAGGCAAAAGGAATACATCTTCCTGGTGTGTTCAGCGGCGAATCTCAGCACCTATTGCGTGACCGCACATTGCGAAATGGTGCGCATGCTCGGCCTGGAAGGGCCGGAGCCCGAGCAGATCGCCATCGACTACGTTCATGCCAGCATCCCGGTCGCTGACAAGGCCCTGTTGAATTTCTGCAGCAAGCTCAACAACCAGACATCCAAAATTGGACCGGGAGATGTCGAGGCCCTTCGTACCTACGGCTTCACCGAGCAGCAGATCCTCGAGGCCGTGCTCCTGGTGGGCTGGGCAAAATTCGCCAACACGGTTGCGTTTGGCCTGGGCACCGTGCCTGACTTTGAAAATCGGAGAATCGCGGAAGAATTAGGCAAGGCTCGGGCCGAAAACCGTCAAACCAGGGTTCCCGCCTAGCCGAGGGATGAAGAATATGCGTCTCTGGCTTCCCCTGCTGTCCACACGGCGCACCCGAGAAGCACTAAATCTTTGATCAGGAAACCGCCCACGCCCCCCAGAAGTGGAACGGCATGACTGTGGTCGATCACGCCTGGTGTAGAGAACAGGAAACTCACCGTAGTCACGAATGTAACGACTGCGCCCAGGCTCCCGACAAAGGACGCCCTCGGTGAGATGGGCCGCAGTGCCATCAGCAGCGCCACGGATATCTCAATGGCACCAATCAGGTTGGAAGCCGCCTGCAAGCTCAGGAACGAGTACATCCACGACAGGAGCGGACTGTGCTCAATGAGCGGCTTGATGCCCTCGGCTTCGGCGAGTGTGAATTTCTGGATGCCGATCCAGAAAAGGATCAGAACAAGTGAGTAACGTGAGATGTGAGTACCGGCTGATGCCAACCAGCGCGCCTGCGGCGATGGCGAACCTGGCCTGGACATGACCGGTGGTTGATGCGATTCGATTTGTGTATTCATTTTCTCCCTGCGCTTGGCTTAAGAATGTTTCTCAAATGCGCTTCCCTGCCCTGATCAGTGACGGGATTGTTCGGGGACGGATCACAGACTCGCCCCACCGGCTCGGGAGTTTTATGGATTGGCGACCACCCTCAGAAGTGCAGCACCAGTCCTCCCGAAAACACAACGTTGTGCTGAAACCCTCCCCCCGTGTTCAGGTTGTAATTCGGATTGGCTGTATAGAAGTCTCTGACTTCAGCCCTGAGGCCAATCGGGAACAGCACTTTGATCGGTGTTCGCACGTCGATGCCGCCGCCGAACTGTAGAGCGCCCCCGCTGGTTCCTCGCGTAGTGTTGTGCGTCCCGTTGGTGCGGCTCTCACTCTCCTCGAAAAGAGCATAACCTCCACCCGCCGAAAACCAGGGTGACAGGCGAGCCGACGGGGCCAGTTTGACTCGAAGGGCTGGAGTCACGAAGAAAGAGTCGTAGTTGATTGGAGCCGCACCGTTCGACGCGATGACGTCCTGCAGCGGAATCGCCACTGCCGGCACCTCGAAATACAGATCCGCCAAACGACTCCGAATCAGTTGCCGCGCATAGGTCAATTGGAACGTGATGCCCGAACCAATCTGCAGCGGGCCTCCACCTGGCGCGATATCGGCAAGATCGGGCGTCACCGTAGCACCCAGGATCAGCCCTATCTCGTTTTTACGATCGGCTCGCGCGTTTGCCGATAAAAGAGTGACTACGATGAGCGCGGCAATCAACTCTGCCTTGCGAACCACAACAGTTTCCTCCCGAAGGTCTGAATATCGTTTGATTCGTAGCCGGGGACAAAGTGGCACCCGTCGTATGGGCAGGAAAGCGTGCGCAAGATGGACTGTCGCCGAAACTAATGGTGGCTCTGCGGAGTCATGAAAGTCCTCGAGGCTTTGCCGGGCCGTTCTTTTTGGGCCCGCGAGCGGCGAGGTGATCTGCGAGTTTCGTGTAGAGTTTCCGACTCGCTGGAATCTCGAAAGCTCTACCGTCGCCCACCAGCCTGACCACGTTCCGTGTTCCGTCCAGGACCGCGCTGCAGTGGGCGCAATCCTTAAAGTGCGAAGCCATGATGGCACGAAGCTCAGGATCACCTTCGCCGTCGAGATAGTTTGAAATCTGACGCCATACTTCTTCGCAATCGATTTCAATAGGCTTTTTGGGCACTCACCTTGCTCCGTCCCAGGTTCGTAAATCCAGCCTCCACATCCGGCCCACAGCTTTCGACCGCCGATTGCGGAGGGATCACCTGTTCTCTCCATCAGACACATCAGCCCCGGAAAGGTGACACTTTTTACCAACCTGAATTCACCAGGAATCAATGCTGAGAACAATGAGTAACTTAGACACTCTGTCCTCTCTTCGAACCCCGCTTGCGTGCAGAGGGACGAGCTTCGACAACGCGTCTGGCTGCGAGCTCTGCCAAGACCCCCTTGGGCGGCATCTGGGGTGGAACCTCCTCATTGTCCATATAAACTGCGATCTTCCACTTTTCGGCGGCAGACCTCTGCCAGATCTCAAGGTAGCGTGTACGGATGGTAATCCGCCTTCCACTCTTCCTGGATGTCAGCGTGAGCTGATGGTAGCCCCGGTCGAATGCCAGGGAACCTTGAACTCGAATTGAAACGATTGTGACTGCCAGCCTCACATCGTATCGCGCGAAGAGTTTTTTCATCCGGTACTTCAGCACTGCCCGGGCTTCATCCCCGTAGAAGGATGCCAGGCCAGCCGACATGTCAACATATCGCTCCGCAAAAACTGACAGGACACCGTTCACGCTCCCCCGGCGGTATGCGTCTCGCAGCCTCGTCTTTGCCAATCGAATCGCGTAGCTATCGTCCATGATTGCTCTCGAACGCCTGTGTACCTTCGGACTCACCTTCCTTCTTCCTGAACCGCCGTAGCGGTCACGGCTGCGCCGGCCAGCGCGATTTCTTCGTCCTCTTGCGGGCTGTTTCCGCTGGCGCCGATGGCCCCGATGACTTTGCCGTCAACAGTAATGGGAATTCCGCCTTGAAGAGGTGTGGCCCCAGGCAGCGCAAGGGCAGCCACTCGCCCATTTTTCACCTGGTCCTCGAACACCTTGCTGGGACGGCGGAAGATCGCCGCTGTCCGTGCTTTGCCGATACCGACTTCAACGCTGGCGACTTGAGTATCATCGAGGCGTTCGAGCAGAATCAGGTTCCCGCCATCATCCACCACGACAATCACCACCGTGGCGCCCCGCTTCCTGGCTTCCGCCTCCGCGGCCGCCGCCAGCTTCTTGGCCACCCCAAGAGTCAATACCTTCTTGCTGGGCAGCTCCGCTGGCAGCATCGTCGTGGCAGCCAACAAGAAAGCGAGAACCAAACCGCACATCGTCTTCATGGACAATCTCCTCACGATCAAATTACGGACGAATCCCCGGAATGTTCAGCCGAATTCGATACAGGCCGGTCTTGGCGCACAGATACAGGGTCTTGCCATCATCGTCCCCCCAGGCGAAGTTATGCGGATGCTCCGGGCCCACGATCGTCCCCAGATGCTTGCCCTCTGATGAAATGATCCACAAACCGCCGGGACCCGAGACATAAAGATTCCCCTTCTGGTCGACTTTCAGCCCGTCGAGCGCGTCTTCTCCCTCTACGGAAGTCATATCGAAGAACACTTTTCCGTTCGAGAGCGTTCCGTCCGGCTTCACGTCGTACCGCATGATGACCTTCTTCTTCTCGTCCCAGTTGTCCAGGTAGAAGTACTTCTCGTCCGGCGAAAACGCCAGCCCATTTGGTCCGCTGAGTTCTTTGGTCAGCAACTGGATATTCTTCCCGTCGGGCGACACGCGAAAGACTCCGCTGTAATCCAACTCTTTCCGCGAGTCGTCGAAGAACTTCGGCAATCCAAACGGCGGATCGGTGAAATAGAGTGCTCCGTCCGACTTGTAAACAAGGTCGTTCGGGCTGTTGAGCCGCTTGCCTTCGTAGTGGTCCGCCAGCACGGTAAGCTGGCCGTTCTTTTCCATGCGAACCACGCGGCGATTGCCATGCTGATTGATGGTGAGGCGTTTCTGCTTGTCGAGGGTCAGGCCATTCGCGCCGGGCTGACCATACTCGCCAATGTCCATACCGCGGTATCCGCTCTTGGTCATGAAGATCGAGAGCTGGCCGTCCTGGGTCCAGCGATAGATCAGATTGTTATTGGGATCGCTGAACAGAAGATAGCCGTCGCTCTCTTCCGTGCGCGGCACCCAGATGGGCCCTTCCGTAAACAGGAATCCCCCAGCCAGTTTTTCGATCTTCGCCCCTGCCGGAACAATCTCGTCCAGCGCCGGATCTTTCCTGGTGATCTGTGCGGCAGTTTCGCTGATTGCAACTTTGGGCGACTTGTAGAAATCGAGCGTTGCCGATTTGATCCATATGAAGTTCTGCGGGCTGTAGGAAATCGGCCCATTGATTCCGAATACCGCAAGCTGAATGCGCTGCCCGGGTTGAGCGTCCCGGGTGATGATCACGCGATTGGGGGCGTTGAATCCCTTGACCATGGGCCCGCCCGGCTGTCCCAGGACTCGCGGCATTCTGCCGTTGACCCAGACTTCCGCGTAGTCGTCGATGACGATTTCAAAAGCAACGGTCGAACCAGCGGTGCTGAAGTTCCCCACCTTCTCGGGAACAGTGACATTGATGCGGTACCAGTTGAAACAGACCTTGGCCGTCGATCGTCGCTGGTCGAGAGTAGTGGCCTCAATGGCTTGCCATTGCGAATCGTCGAAATCCGCCGGGCCCGCGTGAGGAGAGTAGTCGTAAGTCTTGGTCGGAGCGCCGCTCGGCTTCAAGTCGGGGCCGACCGCACGGGAGTCGGCGTCCTCTATTTTCACGTCGTGATATCGCCACTGGCCATTCACCAGTTGCACGCCCTCGCGCGAGGCCAGATCAATCACCGCATCCGGGCGGCCCACCGGCGGGTCTTGAATCATTTGCGCTCCCGCCCTGCCCCAGGAGAGCGAAAGGACGATTCCCAGGCCTGCCCGCGCAATCCGCATCTGCCATTGTGTATTCATATTCGTGTCTGCCTTCTAGCGAACTTTTACGACGTAGTACAGGAACGGATTCGTCACTTGCACGAACTGGTGAGGTACGCCGTGAGGCACGATGACAACGTCCCCCTTGGCGATTTGGCGGGTTTCCCCATCGCGGATGCTGCTGCCCCGCAATTCGTCAGGTGCGACGGTTTTGGCGTCAACAGCTTCGCCCCCGGTGATCACGGTTGCCGAGCCCTGCAACACATAAATAACGTCCGCGTCTTTGGTGTGGACCTCGGCCTGTCCGGGTTTTTCGCGCCGGCTGGCGTGGACCATGTAGTTGCGCCCGTCGCTGGCGTCGAATAGCACGGCGCCCTTGGAGAAGGCTTCGTCAACCTTACTTTTCTCCCAGTAGGACACCGCTGGCGCAGGGTCCCCACTCATGCTCATTGCGCCGCCATCGAACGCTTTCGAGCCCGCAATCGCCAGTTGCTCATCCTGATCGGCGCTGGCCGCGCCGCTCACGCCCACCCCACCCACAATCTGGCCGTCAACGACAATCGGAATGCCGCCGATCAGCGGGGTGAAATTTTCCAGCGCCGTCATCACCGTGCGGCCCTTGCCGCTGGAGTTGATGAGTTCTTCGAACACACGCGTCGGCTTCTTGAACATGACAGCGGTTTTGGCTTTACCGATCGAAATGTTTGCACCGGCGGAGAATGTTCCGTCCAGTCGCTCCAGAGCCATCAGGTTGCCGCCATCGTCCACGACGGCGATTACGCCTCCGGGAGCCTGCAGCTTCTGAGCTTCCGCTTTTGCTGCCCCAATAACACGCTCCGCGCCTTGCAGCGTGAGAGTTTTCTTTTCCACGATTTGGGCATTCGCGAGGCTCGCAAGGCACAAAACTATCGCCGCGAATCCATAACGAATTGAGTTCACTTGAATGTTCATAAGTTTGTCGCCTTTCTAAATTTGAGGGCGCGCCGTCCAGCTTCGAACTGCCCGCGCCCCTTGGGTTTAACGGTTCATTACTTGACGGGCGAGCTGAAGCTGGCCTCACCCAGATTGACCTCGGCAAACGCGCACCAGATCACCACCTTGGACACGTTCTTCACGTAGCTGGGCACGACGATTTCTTTCTTGTAGTTGGTTCCGATGAACGCCTTGGTCTTCAGCTTGTCGACCAGGTAAACATTGCCGTCGGAATCCACCAGCTGCCAGTGCGGGTCCGGCGTGTCCGGCACCACGAAGTCATCCGATAGTGTGAGCACGCTGTTGCCGCCTTGCGTGCTGTGCGTGACGTGCCCTTTGTTGGCTTTCGGGCCCTGAAATTGGCTCGAAGTGTGCATGTCTTGAGCCACGGCTGAGACGGCGAAAAGCATCGTCGCCATCACCAGCCACCGGAGTAGAAACTGCGTCGTCTTGTTCATGTTCGTTCCTTTGCTAGTGCTTGAGATTGATTCGTGCGCTCGCTCATGCACTGGGCGATGAATCGTTAACGATTCGCGAACCCTGTTTGTGGGCTCATGTGCCGTGCTGACCTGCTCACGTGGCAGTAGGATTCAGAACTCGCGGGAATGTTTCACGCGGCGAGCGCAGCTCGACAGCTCCGAACGCAGGATCGATTCGCGACAGTCACTTTCGCAGAGTTGGGACATCGAATGGACGGTGGAATTCGTGCCGGGCAAATCAGCTGTCACAACAATCGACTGCGATCGGGTCCGCGACGAGCTATCCAATTACCTCGAGGCCGATCTGCCCCTTCAGCTCCGACTTCGGATCGACAAGCACCTTCAGGACTGTGATCGCTGCGCGGCGGTGTACGACGGCGTGAGGAATGTCCTGCGGCTGCTGGGCGACGCCAGGGTCATTGAACTGCCCGAGGGGTTCAGCCGGCGTTTGCGCCAGCGTCTGCCGTTCGGCGGCAACTAGACCCTTCACTTTTTCTGTCACTTTCACGAACCCGCGGAATCACACCGCCAGATTCCATGAACCGCACCGACCTCAACCTGGTGATGGATAGCCCCAAGGACAAGCCGCTGAACCTGGCGGTTACCCGGATGGAAGCCCAGACTCAAGCCGCGATGTTGCCGGCGCCCAAACTGGGCGCCCTGGTGTCTGTACGCCTCCACTGGCCGGAATACCTGATCGAAGCAGGACTGCTCGGTGCGTTCATGGTGTCGGCCTGCTTCTTTGGCGCTCTGTACGAGTTCCCGCAGTCGCCCATCCATCAGGCGATCAGCTCTCCTGTCTTGCGCCGCTTGCTGATGGGGATGTCGATGGGCCTTACGGCAATCGCCATCATCTATTCGCCGTGGGGAAAACAGTCGGGCGCCCACATCAACCCGTCGGTCACCTTCACTTTCTTCCGGCTGGGCAAAATCAAAGTTTGGGATGCGCTCTTCTATATGACCGCGCAGTTCCTGGGGGCGGTGCTGGGAGTACTCCTGGTGGCGCGTTTTCTGGGCAAGGAACTGTCGGATCCGGCGGTACGCTATGTCGTCACCTTACCCGGGCCGCATGGGCCTTGGGTGGCGCTCCTGGCGGAGTTCACCATCGCGTTCGTCCTGATGTCCGCCGTCCTTTATTTTTCCAACCATCACCGCCTCGAGGGCTATACCGGACTCTTTGCCGGCCTGCTGGTCGCCACCTACATCACTCTGGAGGCCCCGTTCTCCGGCATGAGCATGAATCCTGCCCGAACCTTTGGTTCGGCCTTTCCGGCCATGATCTGGGATGGACTCTGGATCTACCTGACCGCGCCTCCGCTGGGCATGCTGGCGGCGGCTGAGATCTACCTGTGGCGCAAGGGGCGCCTGGCAGTGAAGTGCTGCAAACTTCACCACGACAACAACCAGCGCTGCATCTTTTGCGGAGCTAATGGAGGATTCGCATCATGACCGACAATCGCTATGACGTGATCATCATCGGAACCGGCGCGGGGGGCGGAACGCTGGCCTACCACCTGGCGCCTTCGGGAAAGCGGATTCTCATTCTCGAGCGCGGCGACTATGTTCCTCGCGAGAAAGCCAACTGGGACCCGCAGGTGGTGAACGTGGACGCCCACTACAACGCCAAGGAATCCTGGCTGGATAAGGACGGCAAGGACCTGCATCCCCACACCAACTACTACGTGGGCGGCAACACCAAGTTTTACGGCGCCGCGCTGTTTCGGCTGCGCAAGGAGGATTTCGGCGAACTGCGTCACCACGGTGGAATCTCACCGGCCTGGCCAATCAGCTACGACGATCTCGAGCCTTACTACACGCAGGCCGAGAATCTCTATCAGGTACACGGCAATCGCGGAGAAGATCCGACTGAGCCGCCGGCGAACTCGCCCTATCCCTGGCCCGCGGTCAGCCATGAGCCGCGCATTCAGCAGTTGTCCGACGACTTCGCGCGCTCGGGTCTGAATCCATTCCACGTGCCGGTTGGGGTCATGCTCGATGAAAAGGACCCCCGCAAGAGCCGCTGCATCCGCTGCAATACCTGCGACGGCTTTCCCTGCCTGGTGGGCGCGAAATCGGACGCCCAGGTTGTCTGCGTCGATGAGGCCATCAAGCATTCCAACGTCACCCTTCTGACCAACTCGCTCGTGAAACGCCTGGAAACAGATTCCTCGGGTCGCGAGGTGAAAAGTGTGGTTGTCGAACGCAACGGCAGCCAGGAGATTTATTCCGCGGATGTGATTGTGGTCGCGTGTGGCGCAATCAACTCAGCTGCCCTGCTGCTGCGCTCCGCCAACGATAAGCACCCGCTTGGATTGGCCAACAGCTCCGACATGGTGGGCCGCCATTACATGGGACACACCAATTCGGTGATGATGGCCATTTCCAAGTGTCCCAACCCAACCATTTTCCAAAAAACACTGGGCGTCAACGACTATTACTTTGGCTCGAAAGACTTCGAATATCCCATGGGCCACATTTCCTTCGTGGGCAAACTCGATGCCATCACCCTCAAGGCCGGGGCCCCGGCCATCGCCCCGAATTTCACCCTGGAGTTGATGGCAAAACACTCCCTGGATTTCTGGCTCACCTCCGAGGACCTGCCGGATCCCAACAATCGCGTCACCATCGGCCGCGACGGCAAGATTGTTCTGAGCTACACGCCAAACAACCTGGAGGCGCACGAAAGGCTTCAGGGTAAATTGAAGCAGGCCATGAAGCAGACAAACTGCGCCATGCATGGCCATGAATGCCACCAAGGGCTGTTTGGCCGAAACCTGTATGTCGGACAGCGAATTCCTCTTGCCGGCGTGGCTCACCAGAACGGCACCATTCGCTTTGGGCACGACCCAAAAACCTCGGCTCTGGACGTGAACTGCAAAGCCCATGACGTTGACAACCTCTACGTTGTGGATGGGAGCTTCTTCCCTTCGAGCGCAGCCGTCAATCCGGCGCTCACCATCATGGCGAACGCACTGCGCGTCGGCGATCACCTGATGAAGCGCCTGGGCGTGGCGCAGTTGGAGAAGACTTCACAGCCAGCTTTTGCCTAGGTCTGACCAATAGCGCCGGCCCCCGGCCGCCCCTGGGCGGGACGCCGGCGCTACACCTGGAAACCACTTATGAAGCACAACTCTCGAATGTACAGTTCAGGCTACAGAGCAGGGGTCTTCCTTGCGCTACTGGTGATACTGGCCATTCCGCCGGCTTCGGCCCAGCACGGGCCAGCGCTGGTTGGCGGCGTGGACGCCATCGGAATCACAGTCTCCAACATGGACCAGGCGGTGGATTTCTATTCCAGGGTGCTAACATTCGAAAAGGTATCGGACGCCGAGGTCGCCGGCGAGAACTACGAGCACCTCCAAGGTGTGTTCGGAGTGCGAATGCGGGTGGTACGTATGAGGCTCGGTGATGAGCGGATCGAACTGACCGAGTATCTCGCGCCGAAAGGCCGGCCGATCCCGATCGATTCGCGCAGCAACGATCGCTGGTTTCAGCACATCGCGATCATTGTCAGCGACATGGACAAGGCTTATGCCTGGTTGCGCCAGCACAAGGTCGAACATGCTTCATCAGGACCACAGCGCCTTCCGGACTGGAACCGGAACGCGGCGGGCATTTCGGCCTTCTACTTCAAGGACCCGGATCAGCATCCGGTGGAAATCCTGCAATTTCCTCCAGACAAGGGCCTCGAGAAATGGCACCGCCCCACCGACAAGTTGTTTCTTGGTATCGACCATACCGCTATCGTGGTGTGGGACACCGACGCCAGTGTGGGGTTCTATCGCGATGTACTGGGTATGCGCGTGGCCGGGGAGAGCGAGAACTACGGGACGGAGCAGGAACACCTGAATAACGTCTTTGGCGCCCACCTACGCATCACCGCGCTGCGCGGAGCAAGTGGGCCCGGAATTGAATTGCTGGAATACCTCGCGCCTCGTGACGGACGGCCCCTCCCCCCGGACGAACATGCAAATGACATTGTTCATCGGCAGACCATCCTGTTGACCAGAAACGCCGACGCGGCGGCGAGTCAGTTGCAAACCAGCAGGGTGAACTTTGTTTCTTCTGGCGTGGTTGCGAATCCAACGGGACAGCTGGGATTCAGCAAGGCTCTTTTGGTGCGCGATCCCGACGGCCACGCAATCGAACTCGAGGAACGGTAAACAGGAGAAGCCCATGAGCAGCGCCATATTAAGCAGGCTGTTCGCCACCACACGCGCCCTGGAACTCGAATACAGAAGAGTGTCCCTCCTGCAGGAAAACGGGGCCGAATTCAAGACCTCGGCGCAGATCGAGGAGACCGGCGAACAATCGCCCATTACCGAATTGACCAGCTTCGCCGACGCGATCTGGCTATAGGAGAATTCTCATGACTCAGGAAGAGATTCGACTGTCGGAATCCGGGGCGCGCCGGAAACACTGGAAGCGCTGGGGGCCTTATCTCAGTGAGCGCGCCTGGGGGACGGTGCGCGAGGACTACAGCCCCTACGGCAACGCATGGGAATATCTCTCTCACGATCACGCCCGTTCGCACGCCTACCGCTGGAATGAGGACGGCCTGGCCGGCATCAGTGACCGCAGGCAGATGATCTGCTTTGCTCTCGCCCTGTGGAACGAACGTGATGCCATCCTGAAGGAACGGATCTTCGGCCTCACCGGCAATGAAGGCAATCACGGCGAGGACGTCAAAGAGTATTACTTCTACCTCGACTCCACGCCCACGCACTCCTACATGAAGTATCTGTACAAGTATCCGCAAACGGAATTTCCCTACGGTCAGTTGGTGGCGGAAAACCGTCAGCGTGGAAAGAACCAGCCGGAGTTCGAACTGCTCGACACCGGAGTATTCAACGACAATCGCTATTTCGATGTATTCGTCGAATATGCCAAGGCCGACACCGAAGACATCCTGGTGCAGATCACGGTCGCAAATCGCGGGCCGGAAGCGGCCAATATTCGCCTGCTGCCCACGGTGTGGTTCCGCAACACGTGGTCGTGGGGAGGACACGAGAGGCGTCCGGAGTTGCACCAGGCGCGCCCATCGCCCAACCCGGTGATCGAACTGAATCATGATCGGCCCGGCAACCGCTGGCTGCATTGTGAAGGTTCTCCGGAGTTGCTCTTCACCGAGAACGAAACCAATGCTCGCCGGCTCTTTGGAGTCGAGAACCGCACGGCCTACGTGAAAGACGGAATTAACGACTACGTCGTGCACGGCTCCAGGGAAGCGGTCAACCCGGAACACAAAGGGACCAAGGCCTCCGCCCACTACCAGCTCACGATCGGCGCCGGTGAAACGGCCGTCGTCCGATTGCGCCTTACCAATTCCGATTTCAAGGGCAAGAGCGCCTTCACTGGCTTCGACGGGATGTTTGCCCTGCGCCAGCGTGAAGCCGACGAGTACTATGCCGCGGTGATTCCGCAAGACCTTTCACCAGACGCACAGAACGTAATGCGCCAGGGTTTTGCCGGCATGTTGTGGTCCAAGCAGTTCTATCACTACGTAATCAAGGACTGGTTGCAGGGCGATCCCGGCAATCCTTCCCCTCCCCGGGAACGGCGCAAGGGCCGCAACCACGAGTGGACTCACCTGTACAACGCGGATGTCATCTCCATGCCGGACAAGTGGGAGTATCCGTGGTACGCGGCCTGGGACCTGGCGTTTCACTGCATTCCCCTGGCGCTGGTCGATTCCGACTTCGCCAAGGAGCAGCTCACGCTCATGCTGCGCGAGTGGTACATGCATCCCAATGGACAGATTCCCGCCTACGAGTGGGCCTTCGGCGATGTGAATCCTCCGGTGCACGCCTGGGCGGCGTGGCGTGTTTACAAGATCGACAAAAAGCGAAAGGGCAAGGGCGATCGCGCCTTCCTGCAACGCGTCTTTCACAAGCTGATGCTGAACTTCACCTGGTGGGTCAACCGCAAGGACGCCGATGGCATGAACATCTTCCAGGGCGGCTTTCTGGGTCTCGACAACATCGGAGTGTTCGACCGCAGCGCTCCGCTGCCGACCGGCGGCTACATCGAACAATCGGACGGAACCAGCTGGATGGCGATGTACACCCTGAACCTTCTTTCCATCGCGCTCGAACTCGCGACCGAAGAACCGTCCTACGAAGATGTTGCCAGTAAATTCTGGGAGCACTTCATCTACATCGCGAATGCGATGAGCCATCGTGGCGACGAACACATGGGGCTGTGGAACGAAGAAGACGGCTTCTTCTACGACGTGCTCAAGCTGCCCGACGGCAACCAGTTCCCCATGAAGATCCGTTCCATGGTCGGCTTGATCCCATTGTTCGCCGTCGAAACCCTGGAACCAGAGGTTCTTAACAGCCTGCCCGATTTCAAGCGGCGCCTGGAATGGTTCATCGACAATCGTTCGGACCTCACTGCGAACCTGGCCTGCATGCGCACCGAGGGCATGCGCGACCGGAGGTTGTTGTCCATCGCAGGTGCAGAGCAGCTCCGCAGCATTCTCAAGTTCATGCTGGACGAGCGCGAGTTCCTGTCACCGTATGGTATTCGTGCCCTGTCGCAGTTTCACCGTGACCACCCGTACAGACTTACCGCTCAGGGCACGGAGCACCGTGTTGACTACGAACCTGGCGAGTCTTCCACCGGGCTGTTCGGCGGCAATTCCAACTGGCGCGGTCCCATCTGGTTCCCGGTCAACTATTTGCTGGTCGAGTCGCTGCAGAAGTTTCATCACTACTTCGGCGATGATTTCAAAGTCGAATTCCCAACCGGATCGGGAAAGATGCTTACTCTGTGGGAGGTAGCGGGGGAGCTGTCGCGCCGCATGACCAGCATCTTCCTCCAGGATCACAACGGCCGACGGCCGGTGTTCGGCAATCTCGAGAAGTTTCAGACCGACCCGCACTGGCGCGACCTGGTCCTGTTTCACGAATATTTCCACGGCGATTCCGGGGCCGGCGTCGGCGCCAGCCATCAGACGGGATGGACCGGCGTAGTCACCAAATTGATGCAACAGAGTGGCGAGTCTCGCGAACGATCTCGCCGGGGAAAAAAGACGGAGCCCGCGCTCTCCTCCGTCGCCGCAGACTGAATTCATAAGGAGAAATGGAAATGAAAGCCATCAGTGTATTCCCAGGAAAGCCCAACAGCGTCCACGTGGCAGACTTACCCAAGCCCTCTTTGGACCAGGTCTCGAACGGCCGCGGCGTGCTGGTGAAAGTTCTGCGGGTGGGCGTGGACGGCACCGACAAGGAAATCAATGCCGCCGAATACGGCGCAGCGCCTCCAGGATACGATTTCCTGGTCATCGGCCACGAAGGCTTCGGGCAGGTGGAAGCCGTGGGACCGAACGTCACGGAGGTGAAGCCCGGCGATTACGTCGTGGCCACGGTGCGCCGGCCGGGCACAAGCATCTACGACCTGATCGGCACCAACGACATGACCACCGACGATACTTACTACGAGCGCGGCATCAACCTGCGCCACGGGTACCTGACGGAGCACTACGTCGACGACGTCGAATTCATCGTTAAGGTGCCGAAGGGCCTCAAGCATGTTGGTGTGTTGCTCGAGCCCACCACCGTGGTAGAAAAAGGAATTCACCAGGCCTACGAGATCCAGCGCCGGCTCAAAGTGTGGCGCCCTCGCAAGGCTGCGGTCATGGGGGCCGGAACCATCGGCCTGCTCGCCACGCTGGTTCTGCGCCTGAAAGGCCTGGATGTCACTACGTTCGGTCGCACCCCCAAGCCCTATCTGAACTCGAATCTGATCGAAGAACTCGGCGCCCGGTACCTGTCGACCAAAGATGTAGCGATCACGGACGCGGCCAGGGAATATGGGCCCTTCGATCTCATTTTCGAGGGCACTGGAAATTCCGGCGTTGTTTTCGAAAGCATGCAGGCCCTGGGCAAGAATGGCGTGCTGGTGCTCGCCAGCGTCACCGGCGGAGACAAGATGATCCAGGTCCCGGCGGACCGGATCAATCTTGAATTTGTCCTCGGTAACAAGGTGATGGTCGGAACCGTCAACGCCAACCGGGAATACTTCGAAATGGGTGTCGGTGACATGGCGCAGGCCGAAGCGGAGTACCCGGGGTGGCTCAGCAAGCTCCTAACAGACCCCGTTAAGGGTCTGGAGAACTACGCCGAACTGTTCAACAAGCTGACGTCCCCGAATGGGGCAATCAAAGTATTTTGCGAAGTAGCGTAGGGCATGAATCACCGAAGCTCGCGCCGGGGCGAACGTCCTCGTCCGCCCAGCGGAGCGCAAGCTCCGCCGCGCGCTGAGGCACTTCTCATCGCGGCGTCGGTAGCGCACGACCCGGTTGGATTCGCACTCTGTCACTTTCCGGCGTCAGCTGCGTCTCACCAAAGAGCAGGCATCTGCTTGGGGGACAACAAACATGATTCAGTTCACAAAAGAAACATGCGGCAACCTTGACGCCGCGGTCCGCCGAGAGTGGCTTGAAACCAATGGACTCGGCGGCTTTGCGTCCTCCACAATGATCGGGCTGAACAGCCGCCGTTACCACGGGTTGCTGGTGGCCGCTACCAAGCCGCCCGTAGGCCGCGTGGTCATGCTCTCCAAGCTGGAAGAGACTTTGTTCATCGAAGGACAGCCCTTTGACCTCTCGGCGAACCGCTATCCCGGCGTTGTTCACCCTCAGGGATTTCGATACCTGAAGCAATTCCGCCTCGATCCATTTCCCGTCTTCACCTACGAAATCGAGGGCATTGAGATCGAGAAGGCCGTGTTCATGATGCAAGGCGAAAACAGCACGGTGGTGCAGTACGAACTGAAGAAGAACAATCATCCCGAGCGGATCAGGAATCTGCGTCTTGAACTCAGGCCCCTGATCGCATTCCGCGACTATCACAGCACCACGCACCAGAATGGAGCGATAAATTCTGAAGTGGTACAGCGGCCGGGCCTGGCGACCGTCACCCCTTACCAGGGGCTGCCTTCCCTGAATCTGGCCCACAACGCCGTGGAGCTACGGAAAACGGGAGAGTGGTACCGAAACTTTGAGTACGACGCGGAGCGGGAACGCGGTCTGGATTTCTCGGAGGACCTCTTCAACCCGCTGGTCCTCATTTTTGACCTGCGTCTTCGCCGCCAGGCCACGGTCATTGCCTCCACGGAACGCCCCGATGTCGCCCAGGCCCCTGAATTTCGACAAGCGGAGATCTCGCGCCGGCGAAAGATAACCGCATCGTCGCCGGTTGAGGATACCTTCGCCCAGGATCTTATCGCCGCTGCTGACCAGTACATCGTCTCTCGCGGAGACAAGAAGACTGTCATCGCCGGCTATCACTGGTTCAGCGACTGGGGCCGCGACACCATGATCGCTCTGCCCGGCCTTACTTTACCGACCGGAAGGCACGAGGTCGCGCGCAGCATTCTGCGCACCTTTGCCCAGCACGTGGACCAGGGCATGTTGCCCAACCGATTTCCCGACGCCGGTGAAACTCCGGAATACAACACGGTGGACGCAACCCTCTGGTTCTTCGAGGCCGCCCGCGCTTACCTCGCCTACACTGGCGATCTGAAGTTTGTGCGCGACGAACTCTATCCCGTGTTCAACGACATCGTCTCCTGGCATGTGCGCGGCACGCGCTTCGGAATCAAGGTGGATTCCAGCGGCCTGCTCTCTTCCGGCGAACCCGGCGTCCAGCTTACCTGGATGGATGCCAAGGTCGGCGACTGGGTGGTGACGCCGCGCCGCGGCAAGCCCGTCGAAATTCAGGCCCTCTGGTATAACGCGCTCCGCATCATGGAAGATCTGGCCCGCAGAGTCGGCGACGAACCGGGTCAGAAGCGTTTCGCCAACATGGCAACGGTTGCGAGTTGGAGTTTCAATCGCCTCTTCTGGAATGAAAACGCCGGGTGTTTGTACGACGTCACCAACGGCGCGCCGCCGGACCCGTCAATCCGGCCAAACCAGATCTTTGCCGTCAGCCTGACCAACAGCATGTTGTCGCCCGAGCGGGCAAGGGCCGTGGTGGAAAAAGTTCAGGAGCATCTGCTCACGCCCTACGGCCTGCGCAGTCTGGCACCAACCGACCCGCAGTACCGTGGTCGATATACCGGTGGTCCGGTCGAGCGGGACGGGGCGTATCACCAGGGAACAGTGTGGCCGTGGTTGCTGGGACCGTTCATCACGGCATACGTCAAGGTGAATCAAAACAGTGAAGCCGCCCGCCGCCAGGCTGGCGAATGGCTGGCGCCGTTGCAGGAACATCTGGCGGATGGCGGACTCGGCCACATCTCGGAAATTCTCGATGGCGATGCGCCTCAGCGGCCTTGTGGATGCGTGGCACAAGCCTGGAGTGTGGCTGAAATCCTGCGGGCCTACGTTGAGGATGTGAAAGGCATTCGCCCAGCGCAGCCGATTGACAGCCAGGCGCCGCCAGCTGCCTGCAAAGGCTAAAGACGGTTCACGGGCTCGTGACGAAACGCGGACACCGGAAGTCTCCATGACCGGTACCGGCGGTTCATGACAAGTATTCGCGCTGGGGGGCGGTCAGATCGGCAGATCAGTCTGGACATCACTCGCTGCAAGATGCGTGGTTCGCGGACCACGTAATGGCCCGCATGAATACACCGTGATCACTCGCATCAGGGTCGAGGCCTCGATCCGATTCCTCGTTTGTTACAGCGGCCAACTCGGACCGCAGAGTCTCGCGGGGAAATCTCCACGAACCGCTACCCCGCTGAGAAAGCCGCGCCGCCAGGTCATTCCGGGTACATCCGCGCCAGGCGGCGATACTCGCGAGTCGCATTCAACAGGTTCGCCACAGAAGCCGGCCGCACACCCCGCGCCCGGTTGAGGTCTCCAATTTCGAAAGCCATCCGCCATTGTCGGAACAACACGCGGTAGGCTTCAAAGAGACTGAGTTTGGGGTCGTAGATGTGCGTTGCCTCCGAGGTCACGCCGTTTAACTCCACAATTTTCAGGTTGCGGCCCGCCATGAAATCCTGCCGCGAAGGGACCCGAATGTCAAAGCGCCCGAAGAAGAAGCCATCAAAGCTCTTCGCAATTTGGTCGATTACTTCCTCCAGGGCGAGAGTGATCGTTTCGCCCCCGTCAAGGAAGATGGCGCCTCGGCAATGGGTCCCAATCTCAACCAGCTGAACTTTTTCCCCCGCCACGGGCACCTCTTGAATACGCTCTGCATTCTTGCGCTGGTAGAAATCTGACATGCAGACAGCGCGGTCATCCGCGAGAATCAATTCTTCGAGCGTGGACCTTCCATCGCCGAGAAGAACCGGCATCCGCTTCTCGGTCACGGAGAAAACCCGGCCGCGTTCGGCCCCGGGGTAGCGGTAGTAAAAGACCCCGTACTCTTCTCCCGGGACATATTCCTGCAAAATGACAGGGAAAGGCGCACGCGCCAGATACTCGGACAACTGCTGCGAGGACCGCACGATTGACACTCCCGACCCACGCTGCCCCGCGTCGGGTTTCACGACGACCGGAAACTGCAGCCCATGTTGCTGCATGAACTCTTCGGCAGCAGCGATACACCGGGCCGGCGCGTCATAGGCGAGAAGAATGGAATACGGCAGCCACGGCGCGGCGTTTCTTAGTTGCTCCAGAATCTGATGCTTCGACTCGCCCACGAATCCGCCCGCCGGGATTGCCGGATTGGCCGCCGTAAACAATGTCCAACTTCGGAACCTGATCCCGAGATAGGCCATGTAAGCAACCACCGGCGGATAAAACAAATAAGGAGGCCAAAACTCCCAGCGATACAGACGCTTCCACCAACCCACAAACTTCCGGCATCCGCGTTTCACGGTTGTAAACGCGGTCCCTGTCTGCTGAGAATCGAGTTCCAATGCGAGAGGCATTATCTTCAACTCACCGGTCTGCCGCACCTAGGCCCTCAAATCCGGGCAATCGTGTCTCTCGATTTCGATGGAATGAATTGAACCCATCGTGCAAGGGCTGCCCCGGAAGTGACTCATCTGCACGCCTCCAGGCGTAACCATGACTTCGCTGTAACTTAGCGTTTTGACGTCGTCCCGGTGGACGCACAGACTGAATGGACCCGCTCCTTCCGCGTGCAAGGCGTGAAGTCGTCGCAGCCAGGGCACAGAGCCGGCATCCTTTTCGTACTGGGCGTTCTGGCATGCAGTACCCCGCAGACGCTCGGCCTGTTTGTCCGAAAGGCTTGAGGAAAACCAGTGGCGGGAATCCCAGCCCTGGGTCTGGAACATGAGCTGCGACGAATCCCATATCCACTCCCCAATTGCCCCCTCGTCCGGGAACACTCCCACGAGTCGAAACGGTTGAGTTCGTTCCAGACTGAAAGCGCGGAACGCCGCTTGTATCGCCGCCAGCGAAGATGCACCCGTGAGGGCAGGGATAATCTGCCCCCTGCTTCGAATCTTGGCACCGTCCAGCGCAGGTCGAGCAATGTCGTTCCGATTCAGCAATGCCAGAGTGATGCCATAGTCATTGACTGAAATCCAGGTACCGCCCGCCCCGTCACTCGGATAAATGGCCGCTGCGCCAGCGCGTTGATGAATCTCGGGAGGCTCTCCCGCGCCGCGTTCAATTCTCTCGTCGCGATTCATCGCAAGCAGGTAGCCGTTGTCACCCGTCACAACGCTCAGAGTGCACATAGGTCGCGGTCCCCGCGATTCCGTGCTGGCCGCATCCGCCGGCCCACCCCGACCGCCGTCTTGCCCAGCAGCCACGGGGCGAACAGTACCAGGGCCGTGATGAGCCAGGGCAGCCACTTCTGATGGCCCAACGAGGCTTTGGGAATGAACCGCCAGATGGCAAAGATCGCGGAGACCCACACCGCCGAACAGACTGCCGTAGTTTTGGCAAACAGTCGAACCGGAAGCCGCAAGGCGCCGGCGGCCACATAAAGCGGTAAACGGCTCCCTGGAATCGCGCGGCTCATGATCAAGGCGAACCATCCATGTTTCGCGAACCAACCCTCGGCCTTTGCCAGTGACTCTGGCTTCAGGTGCTTCCTAAGCCAGACGGACTGCGCCGTGCGCCGCCCGAAACTTGAGCCCAGTCCATAAAGTCCCATGTCTCCCACCCAGATACCGAGGAACGTGGTCAGAAGTCCGACCCGGGGATCCAACGCCCCGCTGGCCGACACGGTCGCCGCCAGCAGAGTTGCCCCGTCCTCGTAGATAAAGGTCGCCAAAAAGATGGAGAGCGCCAGCGCGGCCTGGGTCTCGGGGAGTGACTGAGAAAGAAGCATTGTCGGCTATCCTCGTTCCGCCCTCTCAGCTTCCAGATGTTTCAATGTCGAGGGAGCGATGCCGAATTCATACGGCAGCTTCACCCCCACTCCGGCACACAGCAGCCTGAGAATGGCAAAGTGGTGGATGGCGTGTCCGACGCAAAACATGACTTCTCTGGCCAAGTTCGACTTCACGGCCTCTGCCTCGGTTTCGCCGTAACCCACGCTGTACGTGACAGCACACTCACGCTGAAGAATTTCGGGAGAGAGTCCATCGAGTTCATCAATCAGACCCTCGGTGACGAGCCGTGCACAAGTGACTGAGCTCTCCACTTGTGGGTTCCGACGCCGCTGATCGTAGTTGACCTGGCCCGTCCGAATTCCTTCCGCCAGGCAGAGAAAGTGATCGAGCACGTGCCGGTAGTGCGCACCCAGGGACGAGGCTGGCGTGCCTTTCGCCGGGTCCTCCAGAGGGCGAGCGTAATTGTCATCGCCGATGCGATCCAAAAAGGTGCAGCCCTGCTGCAGAACATCCGTAACCGCGCCATTCAACGACCGAGTCGTCATGTCAGGACCTTTTCCCGAATACCGGAATTTGCATGCGGTGCAAGTACAAGGCGATGGCGCTGGTCACGAATACGGTGATCGCCAGGATGAACAGCAGTCCCTTGTCCCCCTGTACCTCAATCCCCAGGAAGGTCAAGTGGCTGGCAATTGCTCCGCCTGTAGCCGCCATCGCCAGAACGGCCCCTGCCCAAATAAAGCGCGGGGTCAGCAGCAGCACAGCGGCGATCAATTCCATAATCCCCGACCCGATGCGTCCTGAGACCTCGACCGCGCCGATCTGCGCAACCGGAATGTAGCTGTGGATAAACGTCCCCAGTTTGGTGAAGATGTAAACCGACTCCGGCGCCGCGGTGAACTTGAAGAAGAGCGTCTGCAGCAGAATGATCGCCGCGACAATTCTGCACGCCCAACTGAAAACCAGAACTGGAGTTGTCATCGGGCGGCTCATGTTTGAAATGGCTGGGGTGCTCATCATGCGCTCCTTCACTTGCCGTATTTCTCGACCAGACCAGACCAGTTCTCGTCGGCCTTCTTCAGCGTACCTTGCGGGTCCTTGTCGAACTTGCTCTTGACATCAAGGTCGTATTGCAGGAGGAGCCGTCCATTGACGATCTCCCAGGTCTCGATCCTGATCGGGATGGCTTTTCCCCGGCTGGCACCGTAGGCGCAATAGCCGCCGAACTGGGGTTCGTATTTAGCCGGCTCTTTTTCAAAGGCGGCTTTGTGTTCCGCCGAGGCAAAGTAGTACTTCGCCCCGCGATATTCCGACTGGAATTGCGCATCGCCTTTCATCGGCCGATGGTCGGTAAAAAAGGCTACCGGGTCATATCCCTGGATAGCGACGCCGTTATCCAGGTTGAGCAGCTCCTTGGCTGGTGCCAATGTTGACATGGCAGCGACTGTCGCCAAGGCAAGAAGCAGTCCCCTCATTACAGGTTCCTTCCTACACCCTTCATGGGTCCCTTATGCATCGTGAGACTCACCAGGTACACGGAAGTGACAAGAAAAGTGGCTACGCGACGGGCGTACTTCGAGACAACGGTTGCTGGGCCGGCTTTGTCACTTTCCTCCCCCTCGCGCATCGTATGGCCAGTACCATAGAGCGGCGTGCTTTGAGAGTGGGACTTGTCCAACAAGAGTCATGCGAGGCCTCACCGGTGATGGGTTCTGGGAGCAACGTCAGCGTTGAACCCTACTCGCAGGCTTCGGCCTCGTCCTCAGCATCCTCTCGACCCATCGAACGCCCTCGAACCGAGGCCGGCTGGTCGCCTGACATTCGCCAGGGCCCGTACTGCCTCCGCCTGGCAACTACCGAACTGGACCGCAGGGCAGCGTTCCGCTTGCGGTTTCTCGTTTTCAACCTGGAGCTAAATGAGGGTCTCGAGGCTGCTTATGCAACCGGCCAAGACACCGATGAATTCGATGGCGTCTGTGACCACCTGATCGTGCAGCATGCTCCCACCGGCAAAATTGTCGGAACCTATCGACTACAGACCAGCGCAATGGCCTGGGCTAATGCAGGTTTTTACAGTGAGCGGGAATTTGATTTCTCACCTTACAGACAACTGGGCGAAGCCGTTATCGAGCTGGGACGCGCTTGTGTGCACCGGGATCATCGATCGACGGACGTGCTCTACCTGCTGTGGCGCGGAATCGCCCAGTACGCTGCCAGCCACAGTGGACGGTATCTCATCGGTTGTTCTTCGCTGACCTCGCAGGACCCGGCACACGGTACAGCAGTCTATGGAGCCACGCGGAAACATCTGGTAGACCCCGGGCTGCGAACCACACCGCAGCCCGGCTTCGCAATGCCCTTGATATCCGCAGGGAGCGCGAGTGATAAGGTTCCGAAATTGTTGCGAGCCTACCTGGCCATTGGGGCGAGGATTTGTGGCCCGCCGGCAATCGATCGGGAGTTTAAGACGATTGACTTCCTAACGATGTTGGACCTGGAAGCCCTCCACCCGCGCGTGCGCGCCCGCTTCCTGAACCCTTGATGGCATCCGCCAAGTTTTCCGGCCGCTCTGCCTAGTTCGGAGAGCCTGGTCCTCGTGCCACTTCCATTCTAATCGAGTGATTGAGGGTTCGCGGGTCGATACTTAGCAAGTGACTCGTTCCATTTTGCAGTAGCTCTCCGCGAATGGTAATCGGTTCCGCTATGAATTCGCGCAGGGCATCGTGTCTCAGGGCAAGTCCATCTGGGCCCACGAGCAAGAACTGTTCACGCCCGTCGGTCGTAACAAAGATCGGCGGAATCCCTCCACTCAGACAGCGCGCCGCGCAGTCACGGTGGACCTTTCCTTGGCCGGGATTCATCACGCCCAGGTAACACTTGCTGTCCACGATCTCACCGGTGACCGTCACGCTTCCCAGGTCGCGAGTGGCCTCTTGAACGGCAGGCCCGGCGTCCACCACGGTGATCGAGCCGGGTGTGATTTCCACCATGGTTCCGCCGTCACGATAGATCAACTGGCCCTGCAGACGGACATGCTTGCCATCGAAGCTGGCAACGAGGTCGTCGGCCCCATGTTTACCGGGCGCGACCAACAGGTAGGGCGAATATTTGTCCTGTTGTCCGGTTTCGCCCGGACGGGCGACGAGTAGAGTCGGGAAAGGCCGGGTCACAACGACTCCCTCAAAAGTGCGCGGCTTTCCGTACTCGAAGACGGAATTGGCAAACGGCATCAGTCCGACAACCAGCACCAGGGCCATGGTCACCGCAACCAAGCCAAGCGCAATGATGACCTTTCGCACAAAATGCGCCAGCACGGCAGGGGCCTTCGGCAAATACCCTACGTAGAAATCGTTCATCGAGATTGCGCCTCCTGGGGTTCTGCCGGGGCAGAATCAATCTGGGCAGGCTCTACGCGGGTGCCAGGCGGGTTAGGGCTCGGATGTACGAAAACAGATCCGTCGACAACCTTGACGCGGAAGGTCGGGACCTTTTCCTTGAAGGGCGGAGGAGCCGCTCCGGACTCAGGCTGATACTGGTAGCCATGCCATGGACAGGTCACGCAGCCATCGATGATGCGCCCTTCCCCCAGCGGTCCGTTCTGATGCTGGCAAACATTTGAGATCGCAGAGACCTTGCCATCGTAGCGAAAGACCGCAACGCGCTCCCCCGAAAGGGACACGACGGTGGCACATTTCTCCGCTATGCGATCCACCTTGCAGACCTCGACGAAACCTTCGCCGGCCGCGTGCTGTCGTCCCCGGTCAATTCGCCTTTCGCGAAATGCCGCTGCAAGATGAAGTGTAAGTACGGTAGCCACTCCCACGATAAGGGCGGAGGCCAGCACCGGACTCGGCTCTGACTGCAGCGCCCCCAGGGTCACATGCGCGACCAGCAGCCCGTAAGCCACATAGACCATCATGTGCAGCCGCTTCCAGGTTGGCGAGGACAGGTTCCGCAACCAGAAATCGTGGCTGGTGGCAGCCATCAGGAAGAGAATGATCAGTGCGAAGAAACCCAGCGCCTGAAAGGGAAAGTCGGCGACACTGCCGTACCGCGGATTGCTGATGAACAAACTGACAAGCGGGTTCACATTCCCCAGCGCATGAAACTGGACGAGCGCAAACCCTCCATGGGCCAGACCTAACAGAAATGTCGTCACGCCCAGGTGCCGGCGGTTGTAGAGAAGTGGAAGAAAACGGCGATCCAGCCGGCTCAGTGGACCGATGCACAGCACTACGTTCAGCAGCAGGAACGCAGCTGTTCCCAGAGCGCGAATCAGCAGCGTCTCTGCGGTCACGCTGGGATGGCGCCAGGCACCCACACCGACGAAGGTCCCCAGGTACAGCGCCAGCAATGACACGAGTGTGACGTCGTACACCTTTTTCTGCCGGTTCCAACCGATGGCGCCATATTGAACGCTCATGGCAACTCCACCGCGGCAGTGTCAAACACACTCTGATGAGCCGGGCTGAACAAAACCAGATGGCCTGCGCTTTTCTCACTCAGCGGAAGAAGAAAAGCCTGGCCCGGGGTGAAGGCGCCTGCCAGCTGCGCGTCCGCAGGCAGAACGTTTCCCTGGGGTGCGGCGGCGGCCCAATAGAGCAGCAGGTCCGGTTCGTTCAAATCTTGCGCTGGATGCAGTACGACGTATCGATCCAGCGGACTGTTCGGCTGAACATAGAAGGTGGACCGAATTGCATGTTTCTGCCATAAATTGCTCGACTCCTTCACCTTACTCGCCCCGCCCGGTGTATCGGTGGCATTTGCATGCGGGACCAGGCGGGGGTGCCGTGCTCCAAGCCCGATCAACAGGGTCGCGGGCAGCACCAGGGCCAGCGCAACAAATGCGCGGCGATGGACGGCTCTGAGCGGCTGAATCATGGCTGGTTCGACAACCGGTGCGGATTTGTTTCTATGGGAGGCTCGACGATCCTCCGGGTCCAGCGGTAAAGGAACATTGGCCAGAATGCGGCGACCCCGGGCAGAATCAGCATTCGAAAGCCAATGCCAGATCCCTGGGCTTCGGAATCCAGGCGCTGCACTCCCAGCCAAACGAAGGTCACCGCAAACAGCAATCCAAAGGCGGCGTATACCGCCAGGGTGTAAACCAACGCGTTGGCGAAGGTCTCAAGCATCTTTGCCGTAGACCGGGATCACGGATCCGTTGACGTCCTTGCCGGCTTCTCCGGCGAGCCAGACTACCAATGCGGCGACCGAGGCCGGCTGCACCCACTTGCTGACATCGGCGTTCGGAATGGCTTTCCGGTTGCCGGGGGTATCCATTGTGCCCGGCAAGATCACGTTTGCAGTTAGTCCTGCGTCCTTATTTTCGAGCGCCACGGTTCTGATCAGGGAGACCATGGCCGCCTTCGAAGCGCTGTACGCGCCCACGCCGGCGCCAGGTTCCAGCGCGGCCCGGCTTCCAATCGCAATGATGCGACCGTTGTCGGTCTTGCGCAGAGACGGAACCGCCGCCCGCAGAATGTGAAATACGCAGTTCAGATTGAGATCCAACATGCGCTGGAAAGTCGCGTCGTCGGTGTCCGCTAACGATTGTCCACCCGCGAAACCGCCGACTGTGTGCGCCAGGACATCAAGTTTTCCGAAACCCGCCACAACCTGATCGACGACGGTTTTGGCGCCCTCGCGGGTGGAAATCTCCCCTGCCAGGGCGGTGAAGTTTGGGCTGTTGAAATCAGACTGCTGTATTTTTCGCGACGTGCCAATGACGGTCGCGCCGGCATCGAGAAACGCCTGCGTCACGAAAGTTCCCAATCCACCGTCGGCCCCGGTTACGAGTACAACCTTGCCCTTCATCGAGTGCTCCAATCTCACTGGCCATCAGATTCCAGTGTCAACAAAACGTTACGCCGGCCCGAAACTATCTCCTGCGGCTCGCATCTCAGCGGATAATACGTGAGTAGCGGCCACTGGGTCCTGTGCCTCCGACCAGCCGGCACATCCGCGCGATCTTGAGGGGTGTGCCGTTGTCTCAACCCTGGAGGCCGTCACCTTTTGCTACTCTGGGAATCGAACCTGCAACTGACGCAGGCTTGCAACTCGACCCGCTCGACACCGCCAAAGGAGTTTGGGGCATGGAAACAGGTCGTCCACTATTCATCCCGGTGATCCTGGGGACAGCCAGAATGGGCCGTATGAGCCTGCACCCTGCCCGCCTGGTCACCGAGGAACTGGGCAAGCGCGGAGGCATCGAGACCGACCTCATCGATATCGCCAAGCTTCCTCTGCCCACTAACGACGCTGGTGAGGCCATCAAGCAAGCCGATTTCTCCGCCAAGATGAACCGGGCGGACGCGGTGGTGGTGGTTTCGCCCGAGTACAATCACGGCTACTCCGGGCTTTTAAAGCATGTCCTGGATAGTTGCCTCAAAGAGTACATTCATAAGGCGGTTGGCATCGTGGGAGTGTCCGCAGGTCCGTTCGGCGGGGCGCGAGTCATTCAAAATCTGCTGCCCGTCATGCGCGAGCTCGGGCTGGTCACGATTTTCTGGGATGTAAATTTCTCAAATGTCCAGAAAGTGTTTGCCGAGGACGGCAAACTCCTCGACGAATCCTACATCCGGCGCATCGACAAGTTTTTGAAGGAACTCATCTGGATGGCGACGACGTTGCGCCAGGGCCGTGAGCAAGTATCCATGGACCGCCCTGCGGAGACGATGATGACCACAATGGCCAGCCCAGACAAGATGACTTGCCCAGGTTGCAAAGTGGAGATGAACCACCACTGCGACAAGGTTCTGTACAACCCTGACCCGCCAGACAGCGCGCCGGCGGATCTAGCCCTCGGTGGATTCGTCGCTCAGATCCATACTTGTCCTCAATGTGGCGGGAGCGCGACTGGCCACGCGTAGGATTCCTCGCGGCAGGACCCCGCCTTTCGTCCGGCGGTTTCGCGCTTCCCCGCAGGCACCGCAACGGTTAAAGATTCCATTGAACAAGCGATAGCGGAAACCCCAGTGGACGATCGCACCGGCAATTCCGCTGACCACCAGCAGAACCACGAAGGAGGGGAAATGACATTCCGATCAATGGAGCACTCATAAGAACCCGCTCTATTTGGCTAGACCATCTGGATTTGCTTCACCACGAAAGACTCGAGGTAAATTCCCCACCACTTTCACGAACCGATTCCGGCCGCGGCCTGGAGGGAGCGTCTGCACGATCGCGCAGACGCAGAGGGCAACGCGAAAATTATTCAACCCGCGTCAGCTTAGGTTGATCCCCTCACCACACCTACGGCCCTGTCCCTCCCGTGTGGCAATCGCTGCAATTCACCTCGGTTAGATCGCCGAGGTCCACGGGATGCTGGAAACTAATGTTGGGTAATGCCGCCATGCTGACTCCGCCCTCTTCTTGTCCCATGACGGTGTGACAGAGGTTGCAATCCTTGCTCAGCACTCTTCCTTCCGGGCTCACGTGCTGACCGTCATGGCACCGGAAACAACCATTGAAATAGAAATGGCCGAGATTGTTGGGATGGGTCTCCCAGTTCAACTTCATCTCGGGAAAGGTGGTACGGCGGAATACTTGCTGGATTTCATCAATCGCATTGCGGATTTCAAGTCGTTTGCTCTTTGCGACTTCGGGGTATTTGCTTTCGTAAAACCCGTCAATGTCATGCGCAATCGCCTGTACCGCTATTTCGGTCGTGTCGTACTTGCCTGTCAGTGCTGCGACCGCCTGCTGCTTGATGTAAGGAAGAGAAACATCCAATTTGTGAGACAGCAGTCCCTGGTCCACAGCCTGGTCAGGCGGAATGTAAATATGGGTTGGACGGTTGTGGCAATCGACGCAGTCCATGCGGTGTCGGGAAGCTTTGGCGATCTGGTCTTTGGTTAACGTGGAGTCCTGCGCGTAGTACTCGGTCACCCGTCCCTGCGGGTCTTTCACATGGATGTACGCAATGACCTGCCTTTTTTCATCGGCGGCGACATAGTCAATCTCGTTACTGATGTTCATGTGCCAGTGGATCCCCGACGGCTCGCCCGTGGCAGGATCGCCTCCGCCAGTCTTAATCAGCATCCGGATCTGGCGCGGCGTATTCTTTTCGTCACTGCCATAGTGGGTGAAGACCTTGAGTTGCGCTCCGTAGAATTTTTTCGGCCAGTGGCACTCTTCGCAGGTCTCCTGCGCCGGACGCAGGTTGTGTACGGGCGTGGGAATGGGCCGCGGGAAAGTGTTGAACATAGCCGCAAACACTTGCCTTGTTCCTGACAGCTTCGATTTCACGTACCAGGTTGCTCCTGAACCCACATGGCACTCCACACATCCCACGCGCGCGTGCGGAGAGAGTTGGTACGCGGTGAATTCCGGCTTCATCACGGTGTGGCAGGTTTGTCCGCAGAACTGTACCGAGTCTGTGAACTCGTAGGCTTTGTAGCTGCCCGCTCCACTGAGCATGACGAACATCACCACAAACGCGCCGAAAGAGATCACAGCGCTGCGCTGGCCGGGATCGTTGAGATCAATACGGGGGTATACGGGCACTTCGCCGGCCTGCTTGCTCCGCTCCCGCCAGACGCCTACACCGATGAGCAATAGTCCGCTAATCAAGAAGGCCGGCGCCACCATATAAGCCAGGATGCCGATGTACGGGCTAGGTCGTACCGCGATCAACCCGACCAGGGAGAACAGGAGAATATTACCCAGGCTGACCAGCGCCAGGGCCACGCCTGCCAGACTGATAGGGTTGCGCAGCAGCAGGCGCAACTTGTGCCAGTGCTCTTTGGGATGGGACGTTTGATTTTCAGGCGCCATGAGTGCTTTTTACCCGAGTGTAGAGTGTATTTTACTGCAGGACAGGTCGTGGGCCCCCCCCGGGCCTCAGCTCGGCCGCCTTTCGATTTGGCGAACATAAAGACGTAGCCCAATCACCACCGCCGCGATTGCGAGCAGGGACCAAGCCAGGCCCTTGCGCCGGTAATCTCGTTCCTTGAGCGCGCCCGCACCCGCCTGGTAAGTCTTCGCAGCGATCTGCAGGCCCGCGTCGACGTCCTGCTGCACCCGCGCTGGATTGGCGCTGTGGATGGCAACACGCGATTTGGTGAGCGAGTCTCGTGCCTGGTCCTGTTCCAGCTGCGCGTCGCTGACTTCCATGCCTGCCGACTCAGCACGGTCCAGAATTTCGCTGGCGCCCTTTACCGAAGTGTCCAGACGATCGAGTTGCTGTGCGATCTGAGTGGCCGCCTGGTATCCCGCGTCGCCCTCAGTATGACAGTTCGTGCAAACCGACTGCGGCCCTGTGCCCAGCATAGCGTCCGTTGGATGTGCGATCCTGTGGTTGCTGTGGCAGGTGACACATCCGGGAAGCGAAGCCGCTTCAAAGGCGGCCTTGTGTGGGCTGCCTTCAAATAATTGCGCCTGGAAGACGTGGCAGGTTGCACACACATTCTGCACCGCGCTGACACCCGGCGGCGCTGCACCGTGGTTACCGTGACAAGTGGTGCAGGTGGGAGCACTCAGGTCTCCGCGCACGGTCAGGGCTTCATGGTGAACGCTGGCACTGTAGCCCGCGAACTGGTCTGTCGGGATGGAGTATCCCTTCATGTAGGCCGCATCGGCATGGCAGCGGGCACAGGTCTGAGCGATGTTCACGGGATGGACCTTTGAACGCGTATCGCTTGCCGGCCGCAGATCATGAACTCCATGGCAATCAGTACAGACGGCGACCTTCTCGTCACCCCTCGCGCGCAGCTTGCCATGCACGCTGGTCAGGTACTGGGCGTACTGATCGGTGCGCAGCGACGGGTTGTACTGGCGCATATAGGCACCGTCGGAGTGGCACTTCCCGCACAGCGCCGGGACGTCCTTCCGCGCGATCTTGCCGCGGAAGCCAGCCTGCTTGCTCATCGCGTCCTGATCATCCTTGCTCGGATCGCCACCATGGCAACTGGCGCACGTCAGACCCTTCTGCGCGTGAATATCCTGGGAAAACTGCTCCTCGGTAACCTGGTAGGGTGGATCGAGCGCGGAGTGGCAGTCCAGGCAACTGTTCGGCGTCTGGGCGTAGGCCACGGTGGCAACTGACAGTGTTGCCAGCAGCGGAAACAGGAGCTTCGCCGCGTACTTATTTCGCGAGGTATCCATAGACAGTCATCGAGGCCATATACGCCAGCGCAAAAATACCCGCTCCCAGAATCCAACGCTGGCTGCGGCCCTTGCCATTGCGCTCCAGGAACGGAAGTAAGGTCCAAATCACTCCCGCCGCGCCGAATAACAGAATGCCAATCACTTCCCCGTCCAGCCGCCCGATCTTCGCCGGAATCAATTTCAGCGTCTGAAACATGAACATGAAGTACCACTCCGGCCTGATTCCTGCCGGAGCCGAGGCAAAAGGATCAGCCTTTGTACCCAGTCCCCAGGGCGAAAGAGCGGCCAACGCGCCCAACACGCCCAGCGCAATGTACCAGGCCATCAATTCACGCAGGAGGAAGTTGGGAAAGAAGTGCATCTCCCGCGATTGCTCGGGGTGGGCCGCCCGCTGGGCTACGACAGCAGGGGGAACGCTCATGCCGAGCCGCTGAATCAGTGCCAGGTGCAGGAGGATCAGTAAAGTCGTGATACCAGGCAGGACAGCCACGTGGAATCCGAAAAAGCGGGTCAGCGTGGCACCCGTGACTTCATCCCCGCCGCGCAGGAAAATCATTAAAGGCTTGCCGATGAACGGCACCTGGCCGGCGATGTCCGTGCCCACCTTGGTAGCAAAGAACGCCAGCGTGTTCCAGGGCAGCAGATATCCGCTGAAGCCAAAGCCCATAGCGAGGAACAGCAGGATCATCCCGCTGACCCAGGTAAGCTCCCGCGGCTTGCGGTAGGCGCGGAGGAACAACACGCTGAACATGTGGCAGAAGGCAGTGAAGATCATCAGGTTCGCGGCCCAGGAGTGGATGGAGCGCACCAGCCATCCGAACTGCACCCGAGTCATGATGTACTGCACGCTCTCAAAAGCTTCATTCGAGCTGGGGCGGTAATAGAGAAGGAGCAGAATGCCAGTGCAGACCTGGATGCCAAACAAGAACAATGTAATGCCGCCCAGGAAGTACCAGTGCGAGAGCTTGTGGACCGGGACAGTCTTCTTGCGCAGGGGCGCCGTCAGTGCAGCCCAGTCAAAGCGCGCATCCAGCCATTTGCGAACCCCAGCGAACAAGTTCAGGCCTCCCGCTTCCGGCTGACTACAAGGTCCTCGCCCCGCACGTGAACTTGATACTTCTCTAGCGGGCGCGGTGGAGGGCCCGAGACATTGCGTCCGTTAAGGTCGTACATGCCGTTATGGCAGGCGCACCAGATTTCGTGAAGATCGGTGCGGTACTGGACGGTGCAGCTCAAATGGGTACAGGTGGCGGAAAAGGCACGGTACTCACTTTCGCCGACCCGGAGCAAGAGCCCGGGACGGTTGCCGAAGCGGAAGATCTTCGCACTATTCAATTTCAGGTCCCCCACCTTGGCTGCGATTACTTCGTCGCCACCCAGGTCTGCCACCGGCGGCGGAACCAGATAGCGGAGCACAGGGTACGCGAACGAGACGAGAGAAGCGAACAGGCTGCTGCCCAGGAATAGCTCTACTACACGCCGCCGCGTGGGTTCCCTCTCGGGAACCGCTGTGTTCTCCATGTTCGCCCTCGTCTCCAGTTTGCGATCTACTTCTTCCCCAGTTCCCGGATGTGCGCCAGAACCTGCCCAATCTGCTCAGCCGTCAACTTGCCTCCGAAGGGCGGCATTTTTCCCTTGCCCTTCGAGATGATGGCGGTCAGTTCCGCGTCGGTCTGCTTCTGCACCTCCGGAGAACCTAGATCGCGAACGTTCAGCTTCTTGCCCATAGGCGTCTCGCCCTTGCCATCGGCGCCGTGGCACATGGCGCACTTTGCCTTATACAAGGATGGCCCATCCTGTGCCGCCAGCGGCGTGCTCCCTGTGACCGCGAACCCTACGAGCACGATTGCCGTGAACACAGCAATCCGCGTGCTTTCTTTCTCGCCTTTCATTTATTTTCCTCCTTGACCGTCTGTCTTAAGTTGTCAGCGGGAACCGCCCCATTTGTATTCCCGCCCCGATTCCAATCGAGGGAGGATCGTACACCGAAATTGGCAATTGGCGGTCACTGTGTAACTCGTATTCAAGACCCATGCTCGTTCTCCGTGTTCTTGCCGCTTTTGTTGGTGCCTTCTGGTTCCTTTGGCCCCTGCTCTTGCATCTCCGGTCTCGGGGCCGCAGCGAGCCCATCCTCCTGCGCGGCCTCCAAATCCAAAGGATGTTCCGCCTGGTAATGCTCAAGCGGTACCTTCCCGTCCCACCACGCCCAGTTCATCGGATAGACATCCGGGTCGAAGATAACCTGGTAGAAATGCCACACCACAATGGCCAGGCTGGCCAGGACGGCCTCGTAGAAATGGATAGCCGTGGCCACATCCAGCCACCAGCGTGGACCCAGACTGCCTACCGTGGTCGCGCCCCAAAGCATCACTCCTGTGGCCGCCATGATGAGAGTGCCCCACACCAGGGCCCAGTATTCGACTTTTTCCGCATAGCTGAAACGCCCAGATGGAGGCCGGTGCGGGGTCAAGCCGAGATAGTAACGGAAATTATTCCAGAATTCGGCCACATCACCGACCGACGGCCGAATGTCGCGCAGCAACCGGCGACCGTCGCCGTAGAGGGCAAGATATGCCAGATGATAGAAGGCGCCCGCGATCAGCACGACGCCCGCGATGCGGTGGACAATGCTGCGCAGGTTTTCGTTCATTCCCAGCACCAGGTACTTGAACCAGGAGTCGGGAAACTTCAAGGCGAAGCCGGTAAGAACCAGGACGGTAAAGCTGGAGAACAGAACGGCGTGCTGGATGCGCTGTCCCTGATTCATCCGGGTGATGGTGCGGCCGCCATGCCTTCTGCGCAGGGCGATGGCCTTGAACCTCCAGATAATAAAGTTGTGTGTAAGCATGCCGCTGATCAGCACCACAATGAGCGCCACATAAAACTGCCGCACCCAGCGGACGACAATGCTGCCGATGTCGTTCGAGAGCGGCGCGTTGACATGCACTTTCGCGGCAACAAATTGTTTGGTCGCGCCACGATGACACTGGCCGCAGGTCTTGACCAGGTTGGCCGGGTTGATGCTGGAGCGCGGATCGCTGGAGGGCAAAATGTTGTGCACGCCATGGCAGCTGGCGCAATTGGCTACGAGGGTCGAACCTCGCCGTGACGCCAAACCGTGGTAACTCGCCTGATAGGTTGACACCCGGTTTCCCTCAAAACCGAATTCCCGGCTGAGCCGCACGCCTTCGTGGCAATGCGCGCACGCCAGATTTGGGCTCGATACCTGCGAAGTGGGGTCCTTATGTGACTTGATGGAATGGATGCCATGGCAGTCCGTGCAAATCGGCGCCTGCCAGTTTCCGCGCGCGATGGCCTGGCCGTGAATGCTCTGCTCGAACTCCTTTTCGACCGAGCCATGGCACTTACCGCAGGTATGGGGAACGTTGAACTTGAATATCGGCGACTTGGGGTCGGCCGCCGTCATGATGGCATGCGCGCCGTGGCAATCGGTACAGACTGCGGCCTTCTCCAGTCCTTTCGCCACGGCTTGGCCGTGCACACTCTCCTGGTAGGAAATAAATTGCTGGGTGGTGCCGCCCGCAGCTGCCATCACAAACTTCTGGTTGTGGCAGGTGCCGCAAGTGGCGGGAATGTTCGCGTGATTGGTCCGTGACCCGGGATCGCTCGACGGCAGCAACTCGTGGGGACTACCGTGGCAATCGGTGCACGTGGCTGCGGGGCGGGTCTCGCCCTGACGTCGCTGGGCGTGAAGGCTGTGGTCGAAGGCTTCTTGCTGCTCGCTATGACAAGTCGCGCAGGAAACTTTGGCCGGCAGGTTCTCGTGAGGGGAAGTCTTGATGTCGGAATGGCAATCCACACAGGAAAACATGCCACCGTGCATCGAGTTCTTGAATTTAGCCGGATCGACGTACAGACTTACCTGCTTGCCATTGACCTCATGCGTGAGGCTGGCGTCGCTATGGCAGGCCAGGCAGTCTTCGTTCGTGGGCTTCTGGGCAAGAGCCGGACTGACGGCATACAAAAGGGCCAATACGAGGCACCCAACGTGTGCCGCTGCGCGCATCATTGCAGCGCGGTTCACTTACCTTTAGCTAGCTGGCGGATATAGGCGACGAGATCCTTGATTTGCGCGGCGCTCAGTTTATTTTCATAGCCGGGCATTTTGTTCTTGCCTTTGGTGGTAATGGTGATCAATTCCTCGTCGCTCATCTTTTGCACATCGGCGGACGTAAGGTCCCGTATTCCCATCTTCTTTCCGATCGGGGTTTCCCCTTTTCCGTCGGCACCGTGACACATGGCGCACTTGGCCTTGTAGGTGGCAGCGGCATCATCCGCTGCCAGGGCTGTACTCCACAAGCCGACTGCAGCCACCGCCGCAGTAAGAAGAGCGAGCCGCAGAACCTGCTTCATGCTTGCCATGATTCCTCCTGAGAACTGCGCACTTCAGTTTACATCTGGCCTAGAACGCGTACCGCATCGAAAGCGTGATCAGGTTACCCCGGAAATTCCGCGGTGCAAACAAGTCCTGCGCGACTGCACTCGGGTCCTCGTGATAGCCGTAATAGCCCCAATAGGCCTTGCCGGTCCAACCCTTGGCGAAAGCGTAGTCAAACCCGCCATAGGGCCGGTGGTAGTTGGAGTTGAGCGGTCCGGACGGTGCGTTGGGGTTGAGAAAGAGAGCGCTGCCGGTGGTGCTGGTGATGTTGTAGCCCAGGTGCGTGGTCAGCCGCCGCACGGGCTTCCACATCACATCGAAATAACCGTAATGCGACTTGTTGGTGTAGATCGAAAGGTCTTCGCTCAGGACCGTCGAGCCCGGACACTTCGCGATCCCGGCCGGCGCCGTGCTGCTCACGAAGCAGACCAGAATCTGCGAATAATCGTCGCTGTAGTCGTATCCCAGCTCGAAGGAAATGCGCTCGTTGGGGTCGAAGATCGCGCTCCATCCATACATGCGATTGTGCTGCAGATTGTTGATCTCGGAGACGTTGTTGCGCTTCTCGAGAGCATTAATGGAGCCGCTCACGCTGGCCCAGCTGGCCAACCGGTAGGTGGTGCGCAAGCGGTATTCCTGCCATTGCCGCGGGCTGATGCGGGTGAAGGAATTGTCTGCGCTGGCCAGTTCCATATCGAAATTGACTCGCCAGCCATCCAGCGGTCGCGCCCAGATGCCGAACAGGCCGGAATGCTCATTGATCAGAATCTGGCCGGTATCGGTTTCGATCGGGATGGGCGTCCGGAAGGTAAAGGAGCCATCTCCATTGTCGGTGCATCCCGCCGGCAGCAGGCCGGCTACCAGCGCGCAGTCCCCGCGGTTGGCGTTGGAAGGATAAAAGAGTTCAGTCTTCTGTTCGAAATCGGAGTCCGCAATGGCACGATGACGGAAACGGTAGCCCAAGCGCGCCCCAAATTTCCGGGTGAAATCATATTCCAGCTGAAACAGGTTGGTTTTCTCGTCCTGTTTCAGAAGCAGTCCCGAGATTGACCGCGAAACGTCCGGCCCCGACGACCCACCATGCACCGGCGTGCCCAGAACACCGTCGCCGGGCACCGGACAGGTAACGAACGGCGTGATGCCCGGAGTGAAGACACTGGGCCCGGTCGCAAGATCGGGGCTGAAAAACTCACAATTTGAGGAATCAAACTGGCCCGGATTGCGAAAGCTGGAGAAGGTGAACGTATCCAATACGCGGAACCTGTCGGTCACGTGCCAGGTGGCCCCGAAGTCAACCGTAGCCGCCACGTGGCGTCCGAAGGCCGGGCCAAAAGCATTGCTATTTCTCAGGCTGGTGCGGCTCTCGCGTCCGCGGAACAGGTCGTGATATCCGTCCACGTTCATGTCGCCGCCGGTGTAGCTGACCCGACCGGAGAGATCCACCGTCTTGAAGTAGTTCGACTGTAAGCTGAGCTGCTCGGTCGGCATGTTGGTCCGCACCCGCCCGTCCCGCGAGTAGCCTAGATAGCCGTTACATACAGGGTTGATGCCTCCGGTCACCAGAAATGTTCCCGCACAAGGCTGATTGGCCGCATCGTTGAGCGAGACCCCAATATCTACCGGCGTCCCATTATCCAGCTGGTAATTCCGGTTCTGGTCAGTGTATCCGGTGTCGCCCTTGTAGTAGCTCCAGACCTGGTCGTAGCTGATGTTGGTCTTGGGCAGAAATCTGAAATCCACGCCCAGCCGGTAAGCATTGACCGTGTTTCTCCAGTCCTGGAGCAGGAGGGCCTCCGTCCCCTGATGCAGGCTGCTGAACGTGGGACCGTCATTCACGTTTCGTGAGTAACCCAGGCGGAAACGTATTTTCGACTGCGGCAGCAACGTCAGATTGTAGTCGCCCATCCGGCGCCGGGTGTTGAAAAGGTGCGGCGACGAGCCGATGACGGGATTAAAGCCAGCCGGAGCATTGGCAAATGTGCTCGCCGGGTTCAGCGGGTTAGCCTGCAACGAATAGTCCCAGACATTCTGGTCGCGGCGGAACATGGCGTCGAAGTCATACCATTTGTTCTTGCCAATGCGCAGACGGGAGACGTTGTTGGGATCGCCTCCATACCCGAAGTTGCTCATGTAGAGCCTGTCGAACAGCGAGCCGTGATGATCGAGCGATCTCATCTCCAGCGTCATATCCAGCAAGCGAGGGCCCTGCTGAAGATTCACGAAGGTATCGTAGGTGGCCTGATTGCCGGTGAAATCGGTGAAGCGGTAGCCAAATTCCACTGACTGCTTAATGTTGTAGTTTCCTGAGTTGATGCCCTGCTCCTCGGCCCCTTGCTGGGCCCATGCAGCGGTCAGGGTAACGAAAAGCAGCAGGATGACGTGGCCGGGGAAGGCCCATCTTGATCGCGGCCCCCGCGTTGATCGTCTCGGCGTATCTTTTGTACCCATGCTTGTACCCATGCTCCCACCTATTTGAAGAAGAACCGATCGAAGTTCGACCCATGAATCGCAGTGTGACAGAGCGTGCAGGCCTGATACTTCTGGGCCTGGTTATGGAAAGTCGGAGTGGCCGGGGCGCCAGCATCGACCGTGAGCGAATGGCATTCCAGGCATAGCAGGTTTACCTGGCTCCGCTTCAGCAAACGCGGATTGGAAGAGCCGTGTGGCGTGTGGCAAAACACGCACCCCTCGGTCTTTACCGGAGCATGTTCATGCACGAACGGCCCCGCCTTTTCCGAGTGGCACTTGATGCAGGCCACGTCCTGCGCAGCCGTCGCTCGCAGTTGCCGGGTTTCGAAACCGCCGTGCGCATTGTGGCAATCATTGCACTGAACCATGCCCTCATTCACGCGATGATGAAAGGGCCGATTGAACTGTTGTTTGATTTCCAGATGGCAGCCGTAGCAGAGCTGCGGCTGTTTCTCCTTCAGCAGTCCCTGACTTTCTTTGGCGTGGTGGGGAGAGTGGCAGTCAATGCAACCCACGTTGTTTTGCAGGTGCGCGGCCCGCGCAAAATTACTGTGTTCCTCTCCGTAGGTATGGCAGGCCAGGCAGCGCTGGCTGGCCGCCTCCGCCGTCACCCCCTTGAAGGTGAAGATCTTGGTCTTGTCGCCACCACCCGCCACATGCTCAGCCCCCGGCCCGTGGCAACCCTCGCAGCCTCGGTGTGATGGATCGCTCTCCTTATTCAGCGTGGTTTTCCAGTGCGGGCTTTTCTCCCAATCGTTGTAGATGTCCTCGTGGCAGGTCTTGCAGGTGTCCGCACCCACATACTCAGATGAGCCGGAGTCCGTCGAAGCCGGGGCGGCCGCTTCTGAAGCTTTCGCGCTACTCGTCGATGCTTGCCCGTGTGCCACTGTGGAAGTGAATGGCAGGTAAACCAGGCCAAAGACCGCAATTGCCAGCCAGCCGAAAGTCTTCGAGCGCCCCATTGGACTCCCTCTCAACTCAATTCGATAGCCTGCAAGCGAGTGCACAGCATTCGCCGAGTTTCACTCTTATATACGACCAGAATCGGCCTTGGCTGTGATCGGCGTCACATGACTTAAATTAATTTCGTCTGGCGTTATCTACTCCGGTTCCGCAGGAGCACTTGCAGCTGGACCAAAGGAAACTAGGCTTCTAACTTGCCGTGGTCGCGCTCTTCTGGAACGCCAGCCAGCCTTGCCAGCGCACTTCTGTCGTGAATCATGAAGATCGGAGTTCTGACCTCGAGAATGCGTCTCTTCCTTAAACCCGATAAGACCCTTGCCACCGTTTCTCGGGAGAGCCCCACCATCTGACCAATTTCTTCCTGGTTCAACTCCAGCACTACATGCGTTTCGCCTTTGGGACTCTTGTGCACTGGTCGGAGCTGCAGGAGGAACCGGGCCATCCTTTGTTCCGCCGACTGGGACAGGTGGATGATCTTGATCGCAGCCAGGATCGAATAGGACATCTCGCTCACCATTTCCGCGGCAGCCCAGGCTGCCCTCTCGCTGGTGCGGAGGTTTCGCAGAAGATCGCCGCGCGAGAGAAAACTGACCTTGGCCGATTCCACTACCTCAGCCGTCGCGGCATGGGGCCGATCCAACAGGGCCGCCGGAAGGCCGAGAACGGCCCCGCAACCGAACACTCCCAGGATGAGGGCCTTGCCGTTGCCCGAGCCAATCGAAAGTTTGACCCGCCCTTCCCGAATGATGAATATCCCGAGGACTTTTTGTCCTTCCCTGAACAGAACCGACCCTTCCGGACGAGCGCTGTCCGCGCCTGCCTTGACTCCGATAAGGCGGACGAGAGAATCCGAAAGCACGGACCCGGCGCTTACCCGGTCAGGAAAGCCGTACCGTTGGCGATCCAATCGATCTTTCACGCTCACCTCCACGGATGGCTGAATGCCTGGCCATCTGCCTGGATCCTATGCCGGGGCTTTGTTTTCGCGCTGTATCCACCGTCAAAACAGGATGTGATCCGGGTCACAGCCCAGAACGTGAGCTTCGGCGCCGGCCATCATATCCAGATATGCTTCACCGGCCGCAGTGATCCCGGATGGTTCGGACGGGAACATGGTAATGAGAAAGTAGAGTCCTGCCGGAAGGGTGGCAGCGGCGAGGCGCGGCCGCCGCCGATAGTTGGACAAGATTACAAAGGGTCTGAATCGGAGCCCTGGAAATCAAGCGCCAGCTCAGATGTCCGACGCGAGAACCATCGCCTCAAGGGCTGGCTTGTTTCTGATCAGCACGCTGGGACCTTTGGTGGAAATCAGCATCCGGCTCCGTAATTCGGTCAGAGCTCGGGTAACGGTTTCGCGCGTCACGCCCACCACTTGCGCGATCTCTTCATGGGTCAGGCTCAAGTTGAAGCGAATCCCTTTGGGCGTTTCCTGGCCACGCGCAGCTGATTCCAGGAGAAAGCTGGCCATTTTTTCAGTCGCCGAAGGAGTCAGTCCCAGGTAGCGGATCTGGTGGCAGGCCCCGCGGTAGTAGTTGCTGAATTGCTGCATTGCATTGATCGAGGCGTCACCGTGCTCATGCAGTAGCTTCTTGAAGTCATCCCGGCGGATAAAATCCACCTGGCAGGGCTGAAGAGTCTCGGCCGTGACTTCGTGCGCGTCTCCGGAAATGGCGGAGTGCAGGCCGAGCAGTTCGCCAGCCTCAACCACCCGTACGATTACCGTCTTCCCCGATGGCGAGGCCATGGTCAGTTTCACCCGCCCTTTGCACAGCATGTAAACGCCGCGTGGCACCTGGCCTTCCGCAAACAGGACAGCCCCGGAAGGATACAGGCTGGTGAATTTCATTTTCTGGAATTCCGCGAGAGTGTCGGGATTCATCTGGCAAAAGTATCCGTCTTTTCGGACCGGACAGGTTGCGCAGTCATCGGCGATTTCCATTCCGTACGGCGCGGGCGTTTTCATTTTGGTGTCCTGTCTTTCTTGAACTCGTTGGCCTTCCCATTTCGCTCCACCAGCATCTGCCGGAGGAAGCCCGAGGCTCCTTTCAAAGCGAGCCCTTCTCTCTGCATTTGCAAAAGCAGGTCGAGTCCCCCCGCATCAACAAAATTCACTGCACTCAGGTCAACACTCACGGGTTCCCCGGCCGCCATTTCGGCCGTCGTGAGCCAGGACTTTCGCAACTCTTCGACCCAGGGCCCCTTGACCCTTCCTTCGAGCGTTAAGAGGAGGCCACCAGCCGTGTTCTGAACTGTGATCCTTAACACACATCTTTCTAGTGCACGGCGGTTGCCGAAGCACGATCGCACGTCGCATCGTATCTAAGTTGTAATTTTGGAGTGAGATAGAGTGAAGGGACTGAAGACGAAGACCAGACTTACAGGCCACTGACGAGATGACATTTCGTCAGCGACGAAATGTCGTCAGTCGTCCGTTTCGCCATTGCAGCTACTCCGGAACTCAGCCGGACGGGCAAACCGGATGGCTTGCGGTTTACCCGCCCGTCCAGGTGACTCTACCGTTTCATGCTGCCTTGGGTGTGATCTGGATCTCCCTTGCCTTGGCCGCCTTCGGCATCGTCAACTGCAAAACACCATTCTTCAAAGTTGCCGTTGCCTTCCCGGCATCGACGCTTACAGGAAGGTCGACAATTCGCAGGATCTGGTTCGAGCAGGATTCCGCGTAGACCGTCTTTCCCTTCTTTTCCTTTTTGGTATTCGTTTCCCGCCTGCCGACAATGGTCAAGCGGCCCGGTTCGACGCTGACTTCAATTTCGTTCTCGTTAAATCCTGGCACTTCGGCCTGCACCTCGACCTTGTCGCCAACCTCAGCGACCTGGACGTGGACGGGATGGAGCAAATCCATCTCAGCTTTGAACCAGTCATCGAGGTCGTGCCCGACTTGGTGTCCGTTTCGCTCGAAAATCTCGTAGGCCTTCTGCATAATCGCCCGAGATGTCTCGTGGATCCGGTCGGCTAGCCGCTCGATTGGACTAATGGCGACCTCCTCGGCACGTTGTACAGCAACCGATTTCTCGGACATGGTAGTTACCTCTCTTTCCCTGGGGCTATGCAGCACCGCTCCCAGTGGTCCGGCAACCTTAGCTCTTGCAACGGGCTGATGCAGACAACGAATGGGGAGACTGGGGCTGCAGATAGAGACTCGCAGAAAGGAATAGAAAGAGCAGTGATGGAGGTCACCACGGGACGTGATCCGTCACACTCGAAAGCACCCGGGATGATCAGGTTCCTTTGCGGGTGATCTTCAGCTTCTGCATACGCGAGTTCAAGGTTGTGCGATTCATGCCCAGAACCTCGGCCGCGCCGCCAGGCCCGCCGATCTTTCCTTTCGTCTCGCGCAGCACCCGGATGATGTGCTTGCGCTCGACATCTTCCAGCGCCGATGTCTTCAAGGACGGGGAGGTGGAGGGCCAATCAGCTTCGTCGGGAGCAGGCTCGAATGCTGGAACCTTCAAGACCGGGCCGGGGGACAGAATGACCGCGCGCTCGATGACGTGTTCCAGTTCACGAATATTGCCCGGCCAGGAGTATGTGCACAAGGCCTGCATACCCTCGGGTGGCACGCTGTCGATATTCTTCTTCATGCGCTGGGAAAACTTCGACAGGAAATACTGGACCAGAAGCGTAATGTCTTCGCGCCTCTCGCGCAGCGGCGGCACCACGATGGGGAAAACATTCAGACGGTAAAACAGATCACTGCGGAATTGCCCTGACGCCACAAGTTTCGTCAAATCGCGATTGGTGGCGGCGACGATGCGGACATCGGTCTTGATGGTGCGGGTACTGCCCAACCGTTCGAATTCTTTTTCCTGCAACGCCCGCAACAATTTCGGCTGCAATTCGAGTGGAATGTCGCCCACTTCGTCGAGAAAAATCGTCCCCCGATGCGCCAACTCCAGTCGCCCCATGCGCTGCGCGATGGCGCCCGTGAATGCGCCCTTTTCGTGACCGAAAAGCTCGCTTTCAAGAAGGCCCGCGGGTATGGAAGCGCAGCTGACGCGAACAAAAGTGTGGTCGCGCCGCGGGCTCAGATCGTGGACGGCGCGAGCCAGCAATTCTTTTCCCGTACCGGTCTCTCCCAGAATCAGCACCGTAGAGTCAGTTCCCGCCACCGTTTCGACCTGCTTCAGGACCCGCCGGATGGATTTGCTGTGGCCGATGATTTCATCGAAATTAAATTCGGTTTTCAGCTCGTCTTCCAGGTACTGCTTCTGTTCGGTCAGCTGGTCCTTGAGTTCGGAAAGGTGCCGGAACGCCAGGGCGTTCCCCAGCGCGATGGCCACCTGACCTGCGATCTGGCTGAGCAGATGTACATCATCAGCGGTAAAGTTACCCGGGCGGCGGCTAAACACATTGAGCGTTCCCACTGCACCTTCCCGGCCGACCAGCGGAATCCAGCAGCCGGACTTCAACCCTTGCTGAGCAAACTGGGGCGGGGTTTCGAAGGCCCACTTTTCGTCGGGCTGTCCCTTGAGCAGCAGGGGCTTCCGGGTTGTGTAAGCCCAACCTGCGGGTGATTTGTCCAGCGACGCCAAAAGTTCTTCTTCAACCACAGCGCTCACCTCGGCGCCGGCCGAGGGCTCGAGCACGTGCACGCGCAGTCGCCTGCTGTGCGCGTCATAGAGAGCGAGAGTAGCGTAGTCGAACGCCTTTACCTGACGGACACAGGAGGCGATAGCGGAGAGCAACTGGTGGACGTCAAGGTTCGAAACCAGCGCATTCGTCACCTCCAGCAGGAAGGCTTCCCGGGCACGCTTCCCTTCCGTGATATCGCGCGTAACCTTGGTAAATCCTCGAAGATGCCCGTCTATGTCGTGGAGCGCTGTGATGACCACGCTGGCCCAGAAGCGCGAGCCGTCTTTCCGCAGCCGCCAGCCTTCCTCTTCCCAGCGGCCTTCCGCCGCGGCCAGGGTCAACGCCTCGTTTGGCTTGCCCCTCTCCAGATCTTCGGAGGTGTAGAAACATGAAAAGTGCTGCCCGATGATTTCCTCGGCAGCGTAACCCTTGATTTTTCGCGCACCTTCGTTCCAGCTCACTATCCCTCCATTGGGATCGAGCATGAAGATGGCGTAGTCCTTCACTTCCTCCACCAGCCGACGAAAACGCTCCTGACTCTGCCGCAGGATCTCTTCCGCCCGCTTGCGTTCGGTCACATCACGAATCGCGGCCGTGACCAGAACACCGCCCTCTTCTTCCAAAGGGCTGAGGCTGATTTCGACAGGAAACGTGCTGCCATCCTTACGTCGTCCGAGCAGTGCCAGACCGATGCCCATCGGACGCCGGTGAGGTGCGCCGTGGTAGGCCTCCCGGTGCTGTTGATGTTCTTGGCGGAAATGTTCCGGAATAAGGAGTTCGACTGGCTGATCGAGCAACTCTTCCCTGCTATAGCCGAACATGCTTTCCGTTTGCGAGTTGACCAGCAGCATCCGTCCGGCGCGATCCACAATGACCATGGCGTCGGGCGCGGCTTCCAGCAGACGGCGAAACTTTTCGTCCCTGTGGCTCAAACTGCCATTGTAGTCGGTTTGGGTCGGCCTCATCTGGGGGGAACTTAGGATTGTGCCCGGTCGAGGGCAAGGCCACCCCAACTCATCACTCCGCCAGACACGGGCTTACCCTCGACGTCGGGCAACAGCAGACTGGACGGGGCGGCTCCGTCCCCAGCCGCGACCGGATCGCCACGCCCATACCGAGGTGATACTCAAGCACATAAGTTCGGGAGCAGCCATCACAAAGCCAGAAATGCCTCACACAACTGCAGGTGTCGGCAGGCGTTTGACCATTCGGCCGATTGTTGTGAAAGCGAAACAATCGGCCCTGGCGATAGTCAAAGGATCTCTCGCACTTCGGATTGGAACACTTGGAGAACATTGTCCCCTCCCGCGAAGTTTCTTCTATGCGTTGCCGACGCTCCTTTTGGCCAGGCCGTCGGGGTCGGACTGACCTGGCGTTCGTTCCAGCTCCAGCTTCTGGATCGTGTTCATCAGCCAATCACCCACTGCGGCTTCCACCTCCTCGGGCGTCCCGTATTGATACAGCGACTGGATGGTTTCGCTCTGATCGTTGAGCGGAATGTATCGGCAGGGGAACTTGCCATCGCGAAATTCCGGCGGCACCATCTGCATCAGCACACATTCGGAGCAAGGTCGCCGGTGCTCTGGATTCCCATAGTTCAAGCAGGTAGGAGAATCCTCAAACATAAACTGCGGGCGCCACGAGGACATCTTTCGGTAGCCGCCACTCTTGAGGAACTCGAGTTCAAGTTTTAGAACCTCCAGGAGATCGCGCTTCTTGTTCACCATGTCCAGCCTCCAGCACGCTTGTACACAGTCTGTTCCCACACCAGTTCCGAAAAATGTGACCTGGGTCACCGGGTGAGGTAATCAGGCTCACGCGCAAGCTTCCGACCCGCGGATTTCTCTTGAAGGAACGCACGGGGGCTGAGGGCGCATTCGCCGGCGGCTATGGGACGATGACCGCCGCGCCGTCGATCGCGTCGTTCTTCACGGCCACCAGAGCTTCGTTGGCCTGATCGAGAGGAAAAGTTGTGACTCTGGGCCGAAGACCAATTTCAGCCGCGACTTGAAGAAAATCCCGCGCATCGGAGCGAGTCATATTGGCCACGCTGCGCAACTGGCGCTCTCCCCACAGCAGCCGGTCGTAGTCAAACTCCGGAATCCGGTCCAGGTGAATTGCGTTGATCGCAACCACTCCGCCCTTTCGCAGGCTGCTCAGAGCGGCGACCACTACATCCCCGCTGGGAGCAAAAGTCACGGCGCGGTCCAACTCGACCGGCGGCTTCTCTTTCTCGCTTCCCACCCAGGCTGCGCCCAGCGATTCCGCCAGCCGCCGATGCGAGGCGCCGCGGGTGGAGACATATACTTCGCACTGCCACGCATGCAGGACCGCGATGGCCAGATGCGCCGAGGCTCCGAAACCAAACAGCCCCACCCGCTCTCCGTGCTGCACGCCAGCTACACGGAGACTGCGAAAACCAATGATCCCGGCGCACAAAAGAGGCGCAGCGTGTAAATCATCCAGCCCGCCGGGCAGACGAAAAACAAAGTCAGCCCGGGCAAGCGCATACTCGGCATACCCGCCGTCCACCGTATAGCCGGTGAAAGTGGCCGCGTCGCAAAGGTTCTCCAGGCCCTGCCGGCAATACCAGCACGTCCCATCGATGCCCCCAATCCAGGAAACCCCAACGCGGGTACCTGTCGGAAGTTCCGGCGTGGCGCCTTCGACGATCTCCCCTACGATCTGATGACCGGGAATCAGGTCCTTGCGAAGAGGTGGGAGTTCGCCTTCCGCGATATGCAGGTCGGTCCGGCAGACACCACAGGCAAGCACCCGCAGAAGAACCTGCCCCGGCCTGGCTGCGGGTTGTAGCACCTGGTCAATACGGAGAAGGGGATGTCCGGGAATGGCTTCTACCGGGTTCAGGATGGCGGCCTTCATTTACAGACTCTCGAGTGCAGTCGTTTAAACAAGTCACGACTATTCTAGATCGCCTTGGGATCACTCCCGCAAGAGTCCTCGGGGCCACTTCATCGTGCCTGAAGCCTTTTCTCTACGATCACGCGGCCTACGCTCTGCAACGTCGAAGCCACGTCGTGTTCCTCCTGCATGAGAATTGTGCAGGGCTGGGTGGGTAGGTGGTTCAAACGCTCAAAAAAATCTCCCACATAAAGGTCGGGGAGGTAACTGCTCACCAGGAGTATGTCATACGCTCGCGATTTCAACAGCTCAAGTGCTTCGAGTCCACTCCATGTGGTGCTCGAAGCGTAGCCGGCCTGCTGCAGCATTGCCTCCAGCGTCCGCGCTTCTTCCTCGTCGTTGTCGACAATCAGGATTTGTTTTTTTTCTGACTCTCTCATGCCAGACCTCCTCCCATGGTAATAGAGGATCACACGCCGGCAGGTCGCAGGCGGTGATGCCGGTCACCCTTCGTTGTGATCCTCAACGCACCTTTTGTAGAGTGTAGGAGCTGAGCACGCGCATATAGTTTCCCCGTTCGAACGCCGCCGGATCCGACACCGAGCGCTGGCTCATGCTCCCACGCATCTGGTTGATCGATTCGTATTCGTGCTTTTCCATCCAGCGAACCAGATGCGCGAGCACAGAAGCCACGTGGTCAATTCCGTGCTGTAACAATGCGGAAGTCATCATCGCCACATGGGCGCCCGCCATCATGGATTTCAGCACGTCCTCTGCACTGTGCACACCTCCCGTAACCGCGAGGTCGGCGCGGACCCACCCATAGAGAATGGCGACCCAGTGCAGCCGTAACAGCAATTCCTGCGGACGGCTCAGAGTCAGGCTGGGTACGACTTCGAGAGTCTCGATATCGAAATCCGGCTGGTAGAAGCGATTGAAAAGAACCAACCCGTTTGCCCCCGCCGCGTCCAGTTGTTTGGCCATGTTTGCGACTGCGGTGAAAAAGTGCGACAACTTTACCGCCACCGGAATACTGACGTTCGCCTTCACCTGACGCACCAGGTCGCAATAGTTCTGCTCCACGTCGGCGCTGACGATATTGGGGTCGGTAATAATCGCGTAGATGTTCAACTCGATCGCGTCCGCACCCGCTTGCTCCATCATGCCCGCGTACCGGGCCCAGCCGCCGGGGGAGACTCCGTTCAGGCTGGCGATGATGGGAATCGAAACCCGTTCCCGGGCCTTTCGAATGAGTTCGAGGTAGCCATCGGCGCCAAGGTTATAGGTGTGGAGGTCTGGCAGGTAGTCGAGCGACTCGGCAAAGCTTTCACTGCCTCGCGAGAGATCGGAATCAACCGCCTGGCTCTCCAGGTCGAGCTGTTCTTCGAACAGGGAGGGCAGCACGACAGCGCCGGCGCCGGCGTCTTCCAGATGACGTATGTTTTCCAGCGACTCGCACAGAGGAGAAGCCGAGGCAACGATCGGGGACTTCATCGGCAAGCCCAGATAGGTGGTTGTAATATCGATCATTTCTTTTCTTCTCCTGCGGCAACTGGTTGCAGTGTGACCAAGGCTGCTTTCGGGGAGCCGCTGCCGGAACTTTCTGCAACTTCTGTCGTACCCGCACGACTCGAGTAAACGTTCCATTGCCGGTCAACATCTTCCTGTGCGAGATGGAGCAGTTCACGCGCGGCCTCAGGATTGCTCCGTGCCAGCATGGTGTAGCGGGCTTCCTGATACGCGTATTGCTTGAACGGAATACTGGGCGCCCGGGAATCCAGCTGGAACGGGTTCTTCCCTGCCGCGCGCAGCTCAGGGTCGTAGTGCATCAAGGGCCAGTAACCCGAGAGCACAGCGGCTTTTTGCTGGGCCAGCCCCTGACTCATGTCATAACCGTGAGCAATACAGTGGCTATAAGCGATGATCAGTGACGGCCCGTTGTAAGCCTCGGCTTCGAGGAATGTCTTCACCGTGTGGGTATCGCTGCCTCCCATGGCTACACGGGCCACATAAACCGATCCGTAGCTGATGGCCTCCATCGCGAGGTCTTTCTTGCCGGAATGCTTGCCTCCGGTGGCGAATTTCGCCACCGCGCCCCGCGGCGTCGCTTTGGACATCTGCCCGCCCGTATTGGAATAGACTTCCGTGTCAAGCACCAGGACATTGACATTCATCCCGGAGCCCAGAACGTGATCGAGTCCACCGGCGCCGATGTCATAGGCCCATCCATCGCCGCCCACCAGCCAGACGCTTTTGCGCACCAGCGCGTCAGCAATCGCCAGCAGATCGCGCGCGGCGGGAGAGTCCAGCGAAGTGATCATCTTTTTCAATTCGGTTACGCGTTCCCTCTGAGCTTCAATGCCAGCCTCGCTCGATTGATCCGCATTCAGGAGGCCGCTTGCCAGCGAATCACCGAGTTGCGCGGCCAGCCGGGTGACCAGTTCGCGTGCATAGGCGGCCTGCTGGTCCACCGCCAGACGCATGCCCAGACCAAACTCGGCATTGTCTTCGAACAGCGAGTTGGACCAGGCCGGGCCTCGCCCCAGAGAATTGAGGGTGTAGGGAGTCGTCGGCAGATTGCCGCCGTAGATCGACGAGCACCCCGTCGCATTCGCGATCAGCAGACGGTCCCCAAAAAGCTGGGTCATCAACTTGATGTACGGCGTCTCCCCACAGCCGGCGCACGCCCCGGAAAATTCGAAGAGTGGTTCCAGGAGCTGGACGTCCTTCACCTGGCTGTGCGCGAGGTGGTTCCGGTCGGCATCCGGAAGCTTGGTGAAGAAATCCCAGTTCGTGCCCTCCGCCTCGCGCAGGGGAGCCTGGGGCTGCATATTGATGGCTTTGTGTTTGGCCTCGCTCTTGCTCTTTACCGGGCAGGCCTCGACGCACAGCTCGCAACCCGTGCAGTCTTCCGGGGAAACCTGCAGCGTATAGCGCAGACTCTCGAAATCCCGCCATCGCGGCTTTTCAGATTTGAACCCTGCCGGCGCATCTCCCAAGAGCAAGGCGTCGTAGACCTTGGCCCGGATGACCGCATGCGGACAAACCAGGACGCACTTGCCGCACTGAATGCAGATATGCTCGTCCCACACCGGAATCTGTTGCGCTATGTTTCGCTTTTCCCACGTTGCGGTCCCGGTGGGGAAGGTGCCGTCCACAGGCATTGCGCTGACCGGAAGATCGTCTCCGCGACCGGCGATCATAGGGCCAATCACATCGCGCACGAACGCCGGCGCCCGCCCGGGGACAGGCGGCAGAACTCTCAACCTGCTGCTCGCCCCGGCGGGGACCGTGACCTGCTGGAGATGACTGAGAGTGTGGTCCACGGCGACAAAGTTCTTGGCGACGACGGCCTCCCCGCGTTTTCCGTAGGTCTCGCGAATCGCGTCTTTTATGGCTTCGATTGCCTGCTCGCGCGGCAGAACTCCGCTGATGGCAAAGAAGCAGGTCTGCATGATGGTGTTGATGCGGTTGCCCATCCCGGTTTCGCGCGCGACTTTGTAGCCATCGATCAGATAGAACTTGAGCTTTTTCTGGATAATGACTTCCTGTGCCGACTGCGGCAGGTGGTCCCATATCTCGTCCGCTCCGAAGGGAGCATTCAGCAGAAACGTGGCGCCAGGTTCGGCGCAATCCAAAACATCCATGCGCTCCAGAAACTGGAACTGGTGGCACGCCACAAAGCTGGCCCGGGTAATCAGATAGGAAGACCGGACCGGACGGGGACCAAAACGCAGGTGCGAAACCGTGACCGACCCCGCTTTCTTCGAGTCATATACGAAGTACCCTTGGGCATGGTTGTCGGTATTTTTTCCGATAATCTTGATCGAGTTCTTGTTCGCTCCCACGGTTCCATCGGAGCCGAGTCCGTAGAACAGCGCACGGACCGTCGCGGGATCCTCGGTGGAGAATTCGGAATCATAGTCCAGGCTGGTATGTGTGACGTCGTCGTGAATCCCGACCGTAAAATGGTTCTTCGGCTTCGACTTCTTGAGTTCATCGAAAATGGCCTTCACCATCGCCGGAGTAAACTCTTTCGACGCCAGACCGTAGCGGCCGCCGATCACCCCAGGAACGAACTGCAAATCCGTGCTTCCTGCCGTCCGCGCTTCGCTGAAAGCGGTCACCACATCGAGGTAGAGCGGCTCGCCCAGGCTGCCTGGTTCCTTGGTGCGATCCAGGACGGCGAGGGTCCGCACAGTCTTCGGAAGCGCGGAAATAAACGCTTCGGCCGCAAAAGGCCGGAAGAGCCGGACCTGAAGAAGCCCGACCTTTTCGCCCTCCCGCAGCAGTTGTTCTACCGTCTCCTCCACCGCACCGGCTCCGGAGCCCATCATCACAATCACCCGTTCAGCATCGGGGGCGCCGAAATAGTCGAACAAGCGGTAGTGCCTGCCGGTGCGCGCCGCAAAGCGATCCATGACGCCCTGCACGATGGTCGGACATGCCCGGTAGAACGGATTGACTGCCTCGCGGGCCTGAAAGAATACGTCGGGATTTTGCGCCGTTCCGCGCAGCTGAGGATGATCGGGCGACAACGCCCGCTGCCGGTGCTGGCGAACCAGCGTGTCGTCAACCAGCCCGCGCAGGTCTTCATCCTCAGGCAGCAGGATCTTGTTCACTTCGTGGGAAGTGCGGAAGCCATCGAAGAAATGGAGGAAGGGGATGCGGGACTCGAGCGCGCTCACTTGCGCAATCAGCGCGAAATCGCCCGCTTCCTGTACAGAATTCGAGCACAGCAGCGCGAAGCCGGTTGCCCGCGCGGCCATAACGTCGCTGTGGTCGCCAAAAATAGAGAGGGCGTGGGTGGCCACCGAGCGGGCGGCCACATGGATCACAGTCGGCGTCAGCTCTCCGGCGATCTTGTACATGTTAGGGATCATCAGGAGCAGACCCTGAGACGCGGTGAACGTGGTCCCGAGGGCGCCCGCCTGAAGCGCGCCGTGCAGGGTCCCGGCTGCGCCTCCCTCGCTCTGCATCTCGATCACGGTAGGCACCGCACCCCAGATGTTCTGGCGCCCTTCCTCTTTCCACTGGTCCGCCCACTCCCCCATGGGAGAAGCCGGGGTAATGGGGTAGATGGCAATCACTTCGTTGAGCCGGTAGGCTACCGACGCGGCGGCTTCGTTCCCGTCCAGAATGGCTGTGTTCCCCGTCATGTCTCTTGTTCCCTTCATCGATTCATCGATGTCCCTTTTTTATCGGGTGGGGCCGGGAAGCACAGTAGTTGGCCTCACCGTGGGAAGTGATCGGCGTCACAGTCGGATTTTTCGGATTGCTGTAGATGTGAAAGTGAAGAAGCAGTGCCAACCACTGGAGGAGGTGATCTATGCAAGCCCTTCACACCAACACGCGCATCTCGCTCAATAACGTCCTGGTGACCACGGACTTTTCAAAGATTTCGAACACTGCCCTGCCCTACGCCGCGGCTCTGGCTGGCCAATATGGGGCAAAAATTCTGGTGGCGCACGCGCTCAGCCCGGAACCGCCACTGGGAGTGCCCTTGGACAGGCTACCGGTCGAGGCCGACCTGGCCTGGCTTGAAGCTGAAGGCAAATTGGCGGAATTCGCGCTGGGCAACTCCCTCGAGGGAAGATCCGCAGAGATGCTGCTGGAGCGCGGGGATGTCTGGGATGTGATTTCAGGCATCATCCAGAAGAACAAAATTGACCTCGTGGTTACGGCCACCCATGGCCGGCAAGGGCTGAGGAAGCTGGTGATGGGCTCAGCGGCAGAAAAGATCTTTCGCCGCGCAACTTGTCCCGTACTGACCATCGGCCCGCACGCTCCTGTCCTGAACGACTCGAAGTGGAGAGTCAAGACCATCCTGTTTCCTACGGACGGATCTGAAACGTCCTTGAAGGCCCTTCCTTATGCATTGTCCGTGGCCGAAGAGAACCAGGCCAATCTTATCTTCCTGCGGATAATGCCCCTCGCCTACACCGAGGGTCAGGAATCGGAAGAGGCCAGCGTTCGAGAGGCGCTGCGGGCGCTAGTGCCTGCAGAAGCAGAAGACTGGTGCAAACCTGAGTTTGTAGCGCGCTTCGACTTCCCGGTTCCGGGGATCCTGCGCCTCGCCCGGGAACGCGGCGTCGACCTGATCGTCATGGGTGTAAAACAAGCAGGGGGGCGTGCCATGCAGGAGCATTCACCCTGGCCCACAGCGTCGCAAGTGGTGGCGCAAGCGAACTGCCCGGTACTGACGGTGCGCGGCTAGAGCAGGTCGCGAATCTGTCAATTGTTTTGGCGAGTCCTCCTGGTTGAAAGGACGGCGACTATGAACGCGGAAGGACGACATGGTCGGCCAGCGCTTCGCTGGTTGGCGGCCGGCGCGGGGTTCGCCGCCGCTTTATACGCGACCCACGCCGGCTTCACCTGGCTGCGGTATGGCCATCCACCGGGCCCGGCCAGCGACGAGATCGACCCATTACTCGATCAGCTTATTCCTGCGTATGAAGTAGTGGAGCGTCATTCTTTGCCGGTCGCCGCCCCGCCTGAGATTACGCTGGCTTCCGCTTGCGACATGGACCTGACGCAATCGGCGATCATCCGCAGCATCTTGAGAGGTCGGGAGCTCATTCTGGGCAGCCATCCGGACGCCGTGCGCCGCCCCCAGACCTTGCTGGCATGGGCAAAAGAGTTGGGGTGGGCCGTCGTGGCCGAGATTCCTGACCGCGAGATCGTCTTTGGGGCAGTCACGATTCCATGGGTGGCCAATCCTGTCTTCCGGCCCCTGCCACCCTCGGAGTTTACCCAGTTTCACGAGCCCGGCTACGCCAGGATCGCATGGACGTTACGGGCGGATCCGGTCGATGCCACCCATTCGATAGTCCGCACCGAGACCCGCGTCGCAACCACCGACCAGGCTTCCCGGACGGCATTCCGGCGCTACTGGGCCCTGGTTTCCCCAGGTGTCGTGTTGATTCGCCGCATGTCGCTCCGGCTGGTAAAAAGCGAGGCTGAGCGCCGCAGGCGCATCGCGATGCTCGAGCCGTGTAGTGCCGACCTGGAACCGCTACTCTCACCGATCAATAGGACCTAGGGCTTGTGATCCTGGTCACCCAGGGCGGTGACCACAGATACCGCGTCTCAGAAGTGCCTGTGCGAGGCTGGTTTTAACAGTGAGGTGGCGCATGGCACAAGAACCGAATGAACTGTTGGATCTGCTCAAGTTCGAGCTGAAATTCCTTGAAGATGGAGGCTATGGCCGCTCTCCCCACACTCCCTGGCGTCGCCAGCTCGTTTTCGAGGATTCGCTTACCTGTCCCAACTTTGGCGACCCCGCCCGGCCTCATCCCTGCGACGAGTGTTTGTTGATGAGGTTTGTTCCCAACGAGCTCAAGGACCAGCCTTCGCCGTGCCGGCTCATTCCGCTCACCGAAAAAGGTGAGACGATCGATTATTTCTATCGCTGCGGAACTCAGCTGGAACTGGAAGAGGCCCTCTCCGCCTGGCTCCACAAACAAATCAGATCCATCGAAGCACCGCAGGAAGGCGACCGGTCCACCACTCCACCGGACGGAACGGACGGCCTTCGCCTGCAACAGTGGATGGCGTTTGCCAAAGACCTTCGTGTCCTCGCCAACCTCCATCGCGACTACCAGGACTACGGGGTGGCGCATGCACTGCTCGACCATGCCCGCGAGGCCGCGGAGAATGTCGCCGGGTGTTGCGAGGCGGGCCGCGCCCTGGTCCAGCAAATTGAAAGAGAGCAGCAGGAGATGACCGAACTGCTGAAGGGGGGAAAGCCGGACGTAAAGGAAGCTTCACCGGAAGAACCGGAAGTGTGGGGTCAATAGCTTTTCGCCGTGCTTTCGCGCGATTTCATCACGCCGGTAGAACGCAGGAGGGATGCCGTGTCGAAGACCTTATCGATTGTGTTCCTTTTATTTTTTCTCGGGTGCGCTGCACACGCGCAACAAAACGAACCGCCTCCGAAGCCAGCACCCGCTCCTCCTTACACGATTCCGGTCGAGGCCGCGCGTCAGGCCAACCCCGTCAAGCCCACTCCAGAGTCGACTGCTCAAGGCAAGAAATGGTACGGTTATGACTGCGCCATGTGCCATGGCGAAAACGGTGATGGAAAGGGTGAGGTCGGAGCGGACATGAAGCTGAAAGTAAGCGACTTGTCCGACCCGGCGACCTTGAAAGACAGGACCGACGGCGAGCTTTTCTACATCATCAAGAAGGGCAAAGGCGATATGCCGCCGGAAGGTACCCGTCTGAAGTCGGACGATCTCTGGAGCTTGGTGAACTACGTTCGATCTCTGGCCAAAAAAGACTCTCCACCGGAAGACAAAAAGCATCAATGAACAGATGGCAAGAGCTTGCGCACAATTCAGCTCTGCGGATTCTGAAGGGCGGCGCTCTCTATTTCATTCTCGTGTTTGCCACTGGCTTTGTCCTGGGGACCATTCGCACCCTCTGGGTAGCCCCGCTTTTCGGTACCCGGAAGGCCGAACTCATGGAGGCGCCTGTCATGTTGGTGGTGATCTTCTTTTCGGCGCGATGGGTGGCACGCCGGCTGACCCGCCCGCCTTCCTTGGCGCCACTCCTTGTTGTCGGCCTTGTCGCCCTTGGCCTGCTGCTGCTTGCGGAATTTACCGTCGTGCTTTGGATCAGGAATCTCACGATCGCTCAATATCTTGCAGGTCGGGACCCGATTGCGGAAACCGTCTACCTCGCGATGCTGTCGTTTTTTGCCTTGATGCCGGTTATGCTGGCTAGAAGATCACATTAGTTTGCAACAAGAGTTAGAGTCATAGATCAGGAGTTCCCTGTGAATATCGTAACTGCCGGTCCCGGGAATAAAGTATCCAGTGTGAGGGACGAAACCATACCAGTCTCGAGGACTGGCCTCGATGCGTTGTTCTTGCCCACTTCCGTGGCCGTGGTCGGGGCCACCGAACGTCCCGGCACGGTCGGACGAACCGTTCTCGAGAACTTGCGGCATCCTTCCTTTCAGGGGAAGGTTTATGCCGTCAATTCGCGGCACGCCGAAGTTTGCGGGCTCAAGGCATACCCCGGCATTGCCGCCATTCCGGACAAAATAGATTTGGCGGTCGTGGCCACGCCCGCCAACACCGTTCCACAAATCATCGGCGAGTGCGTTGACGCTGGCGTGAAATCCGCGGTTGTGATCTCAGCCGGTTTTCGCGAACGAGGAGCAGAAGGCGTCAAACTCGAACGCCAGATTCAGGAGCAATTGCGCCGGGGCGCCATGCGACTGATTGGTCCCAATTGCCTGGGGATCATGAATCCCACAATCGGCCTCAACGCTACCTTCGCCAAGGATGCGCCCCGTTCCGGCAACGTCGCTTTTCTGAGCCAGAGCGGGGCCTTGCTGACCGCGATTCTCGATTGGGGCCAATTGGAGCAGGTGGGCTTCAGCGCGATCGTCTCCACCGGCTCCATGCTGGACGTGGGTTGGGGCGACCTGATCTACCACTTTGGCGATGACCCGAACACGCAAAGCATTCTCATCTATATGGAGTCAGTCGGCGACGCCCGGTCATTTCTCTCGGCTGCCCGGGAGGTGGCGTTAAGGAAGCCCGTGATCGTGATCAAGGCCGGTCGTTCGGAAGCTGCCTCCCGGGCTGCAGCCTCGCACACCGGTGCTCTGACCGGAAGTGATGACGTGCTCGATGCTGCCTTTCGGCGCTGCGGCGTCTTGCGGGTCAGCGCGATCGCCGACTTGTTCTACATGGCGGAGGTCCTCAGCAAGCAGCCGCGCCCCAAGGGGCCGCGGCTCACCATTGTCACCAATGCGGGTGGGCCCGCCGTTCTGGCCACCGACGCTCTGGTGGCGAATGGCGGAGAACTGGCCGTTCCTTCTGAAAAAGCTCTGCAGGCGCTCAACGGGTTTTTGCCGGCGCACTGGAGCCACAACAATCCGATCGACATTCTCGGCGACGCCGACTCCGAGCGTTACGCCAAAGCCCTCGAGATCGCCGCCAACGACCCTGATAGCGACGGTCTGCTGGTCGTCCTCGCGCCCCAGGGCATGACCGATCCGGCTGCCATTGCGGAAGGTTTGAAGCCCTACGCCAAGTCGTCGGGTAAACCTGTGCTTACCAGCTGGATGGGAGGGGCCTGCATCGCTTCGGCCGTGACCACGCTCAATGCTGCCGGCATCCCCACATTTCCCTACCCCGACACCGCTGCCCGGGCATTCACCTACATGTGGCGCTACACCTATAACCTGCGCGGACTCTATGAAACCCCGTCGCTGGCTGAAGACCAGGAACTCGATCCGGATTCACGGCGCCAGGTGGAAAGCATCCTCCAGACCGCCCGCAGCCAGGGCCGGGTACTGCTCAACGAGTTCGAATCCAAACAGGTTCTGTCGCACTACGGTATTCCAATCGTGGAAACTCAGATCGCGCGCAGCGAAGACGCAGCCGTAGCCTGCGCGCGCAGTCTCGGTTATCCGGTCGTGCTTAAGATCTTCTCCGAGACCATCACGCACAAAACCGACGTCGGCGGCGTAAAGCTGAATCTGCAAGACGAATCGTCGGTTCGATCCGCGTTCCAGGCCATCAAATCTTCGGTCTCCAAAGCAGTCGGGCCCGATCACTTCTCTGGCGTCACCGTGCAACCCATGGTGCGCCTCGAAGGCTACGAACTGATCCTCGGCAGCAGCGTGGACTCGCAGTTCGGACCGGTAATCCTGTTTGGCTCGGGCGGCCCGCTGGTCGAGGTCTATCGCGATCGTGCCCTCGCCTTGCCCCCGCTGAACTCCACGCTGGCCCAGCGCCTGATGGAGCAAACCCGGATCTTTACAGCCTTCAAGGGCGTTCGTGGCCGCCAGCCCATCGACGTTCCGGCGCTGGCAAGTTTGCTTGTCCGTTTCAGCCAACTCGTGGTCGAGCAGCCGTGGATCTCTGAAGTCGACATCAATCCCCTGCTGGCCTCACCGGAGCGACTGCTGGCGCTTGACGCCCGGGTGGTGCTGCACCCACCCGAAACGGATCCCGCTCATCTTTCCAGACCGGCCATCCGGCCCTATCCGTCACAGTATGTTTGCCAATGGGCAATGAAGAACGGCACCGAGGTCACCCTGCGGCCGATTCGGCCGGAAGACGAACCCCTGATGGTGAAATTTCACCAGACTCTTTCCGACCGTACCGTGTACCTGCGCTATTTTTACTCCCTCAGCCTGAGTTCGCGAGTGGCGCACGATCGGCTGGTGCGCATCTGTTTCGTGGATTACGACCGGGAGATGGCAATGGTCGCGGACCACCGGGACGCAAAGACTGGCCAGCACCAAATTCTCGGGGTCGGCCGGCTGGTCAAATCCCACGATCGAAACGAAGGCGAAGTTGCGGTATTGGTAACCGATTCGTGCCAGAACCAGGGCCTCGGAATAGAACTGTTCCGGCGCGTCATCCAGGTTGCGCGAGACGAAAAGCTCAGTCAGGTTACCGCGGAAATCCTGCCCGACAACTTCGCCATGAAGAAGGTCGCCAAGAAGCTCGGCTTCCGATCCCAGATGGCGAACGATGCCGCCTCGACACGGGCGGTGCTCGAGCTCTGAGTGCACCCATTTCACGATGCGTTCACAAAACGCATCAACCACGAGCAGGAGATACCACGAAGGCAGTGGAGTCTCAAAGGTTTCCTTCGTGTACCTTCGTGTCCTTGGTGGTTAACGGTTTCAGAAAATAACCCACCAGGAAAAAGTTAAACCCCCCGAAAATTGCCTTTGACATCTGCTACGCTTCTCTACTAGCTTGGCTGACTTCTTCCTGGCGTATCAGTCTTGAGTAGTTCGCCTGATCAAAGACCTCGCGCAGAGTGGTAGCTCGCCTGGCAGGGCCTTAAGCCGTCTGAGACTGGGATGAGAGGCATCGCATGCATGTAAACGTTTTTGACTTCTCGAAACTTCTTGCACAAACCACGGAACGATATCTTGAATTTGTGCGTGTCTCCGGATTTACCGTGGGAATTTACGTGCTGGATGGCGGAGCGAAGGACTATCAGAAGCCCCATTCCGAGGACGAGGTTTACTACGTCGCCAGGGGACGGGCAAAAATGACCATCGATTCAGACGGAGATCTCAGCACTTTCGATGTGTGTCCCGGCACTATCATCTTCGTTCCGGCCCTGGTGCATCATTCCTTCTTCGACATCATCGAGCGGCTCGAGCTTCTCGTGTTCTTCGGCCCGGCTGAAGGGTCGGGGGGGCGTCCTGCCCTGAAATAGCTTCTTTCCCACGCGCTCGACAGGAACTCACGGATGCCGTCAAAAAGCAATCAATCGCTAGCGGGTACCAGGGAATATTGTAGCGGCTGTCCATCTGGGAGCCGGGGCGGATCATTCTTCTCCTGAAGTTATGCACCTTCCTGGTATGCGCGCCGCCCAGCCGTTTGAACTCGCTCTTCTGTAAAGCACGCAACCGGTTTCGCCTGTACCGGGGCGGTGTCATCAGGCCGGACTCTTTGGGGACCCCATGACTCCATGGATTTGGCGATCAGGTCGGCGACCCGCTCACACACTTGCACGCACGCCGAGTTTGCGCAGGAATGTCATCATCGGACACCAGTTGCTAAAGGCCGACTGAAATAAATTCAGCCCAACGAAAGCGGTGAAAAGATACCAGTAGGCGTTCACCCAGTATCCCAGGGCCAGAGACGCCAGAATGAAGACGCCTGCAATCATTCTCACGTAACGTTCGATTGTCATATACCTGCCTCCTTTGAACTTAGTTTACTGCTGCAACTGCTTGAGGTGACAGCTTCGCAGAGCGGCCACGCTGGCTCAGGTAATAGAGCACGGGCACCGCGATGCGGGAAAGTACAGTCGAAGCCACTTCACCTGCCATCAGCGAGATCGCCAGCCCCTGGAAAATCGGATCGAACAGAATCACGCTTGCTCCTACTACAACGGCTGCGGCGGTCAGCAACATGGGCCGGAACCGTACTGCGCCCGCATCCACGACGGCGTCCTCCAGTGACATCCCCTGCGCGCGCCGCAGCTCGATGAAATCCACCAGGATGATGGAATTGCGCACGATGATCCCGGCTCCAGCAATGAAACCGATCATCGAAGTCGCGGTAAAGAACGCGCCCATCAGCGCATGCGCCGGAAGAATCCCAACCAGGGTAAGCGGAATCGGTGCCATGATGACTAACGGCGTTACGAACGAGCGGAACCAGCCGACGACCAGCACATAGATCAGCACCAGCACCGCGGCGAACGCCAACCCCAAATCACGAAACACTTCTACCGTAATGTGCCACTCTCCGTCCCACTTCACGGAAAGCCGGTCGGTACGTTCTGGCATGGTCGTGCCCTTGTACTGCCTGACAGCGTAACCCTGTGGCAACTTGATCTGATCGATAGCATCACTCATCTTCATGATGGCGTAGACGGGGCTCTCTTCCCCGCCCGCCACATCCCCGGTCACGTACACTACTGGCTGCAGATTCTTGCGATAAACGCTCGGGTCAATCGTGGTCCGCTGCAGGTTCGTGACCTCCTGCAGTGCAATCTGCCCCCCGGAAGCAGTAGGTAACTTCATGTTTTCAAGGTCTTCAATTCCCGACCGATCGGGCCGCGCCAACCGAACTTCGATCGGAATATCTTCGCGAGACTGCGGATCGTGCAGGAGCCCGGCGCTCGCGCCGCTCAGTCCTACCTGTAAAGTGTGTGTGACATCGGCAGAAGAAACCCCGTGCAGCGCCGCCTTGTCGAGATCCACTTTCAGGTCGTACTTGATCTGCGGGTCTTGGACGTACCAGTCCACGTCCACCACTCCAGCCGTCTGCTGGAAGATCTTCTTGATCTGTGCTGCCAGCGCAATTTGACTTTTGTAGTCCGGCCCGTAAACTTCCGCGACCAGGGTCTGCAATACGGGCGGCCCGGGAGGGACCTCTGCCACTTTGATGCGCGCCCCGAACGGCAGCGCAATCCTGTCCAGTTCTGGACGCAGCCGACGCGCGATCTCGTGACTTTGCGCTTTGCGATCGTGGCGTGACAACAGGTTGACCTGTATGTCTGCCTGATTGGGCTGACGGCGCAAGAAGTAATGTCGCACCAGTCCGTTGAAGTTGTAGGGACCCGACGCGCCCGCATAGATCTGGTAGTTCGTGACTTCGGGCTGCTGGCCGAGATAGCTCCCCAGCGCCTGCGCCACGCGGGTGGTTTGCTCCAGTGGAGTTCCGTCGGGCATGTCAATAATGACCTGAAACTCGCTCTTGTTGTCGAAAGGGAGCATCTTCACCCGTACCCATTTCAGGGGGACAAACGCAATTGCGGCCAGCAACAACACCATCACGCTACCCAGAAACATCCAGCGCCGACGGGGATTCCTTATGAGCGGATTCATCAGGCGCCGATACGCGCGCGTCGTCCAGCCCTCCGTTTCATGTGTGGCTGCGACATCCCCAGCTGCATACTTGCGAAGCAAACGCAGCGCCGCCCAGGGAGAAACCACAAAAGCCACGATCAGGGAAAACAGCATCGCCGCCGAGGCGCCCACCGGAATCGGACGCATGTAGGGACCCATCAATCCGCGTACGAACGCCATGGGCAGGATGGCTCCGATGACGGCGAAGGTTGCGAGAATCGTGGGATTGCCGACCTCATCCACTGCCTCAATTGCCACTTCTGCCAAAGGACGGCCGTGGCTTTCCGGCAAACGGAAATGGCGCACGATATTTTCCACGACAACGATGGCGTCGTCCACCAGAATGCCGATGGAGAAAATCAGCGCGAACAGCGTGACCCGGTTGAGGGTGTAGCCATAGAAATAAAAAACGGCCAGGGTGAGCGCTAACGTGACGGGAACGGCCAGAAGCACAACGCCAGACTCCCGCCAGCCCAGGGCCAGAGCAATCAGCAAAGTGACCGAGAGCGTCGCGATCAGCAGGTGCTTGAGCAGTTCGTTGGACTTGTCCTTCGCGGTCTCGCCATAGTTGCGCGTGACCGTGATGTTCAGGTCATCGGGCAGTATGTAACCGCGCAGGGAGTTGACCTTCTCCAGTGCACTCTCGCATATCGTGGTCGCGTTGGCGCCTTTGCGCTTGGCAATTGTGATCGTGACTGCCGGAAATTCCGGTCCCGCTGTCTGGCCCGCGCCCCCGCGGGCATTCGCAAACATCACGTAGTTGTCCGGCTCGGCCGGACCGTCTTCCACCTTCTCCACGACGTCGCGCAGGTACACCGGACGGCCCGAGTGGACTCCAACCACGACCAGCTTCAAATCTTCGACGCGGGTAAAGAATTTCCCAGCCTCGACCTTGAACTCCCGGTTATCGCGGGCAAAGCTGCCTGCCTCGCCCCGGGTATTCGCACTCTGAAGTTGCTCCGCCACTGCGGCCGGCGTGAGGCCATAGGCGGCCAGCCGCTGTGTGTCTAAATCCACTCTCACCTGTCTGGGCTGTCCTCCGATGATTGTGGTCTCGGAAACGTCACCCAGCCGTTGCAGTGAGCTTTCCAGCTCGGCTGCGATGCGTCGCAGACGGTAAGAGTCATAGTTCTTGCCCCACAGCGTGAGCGCCATGATGGGAACGTCGTTGATCGAGCGGATCTTGATGATCGGTTGTGAAACACCCGGCGGGATGCGGTCAAAGTTGGAGTAAAGCTTGTTGTACGTCTGGACGATGGCATCTTCCTCTTTCGAACCAACGTAGAAACGCACGATCAGCATGCTCATGCCCGGCTGGCTGATGGAATACACATACTCCACGCCCGGAATCTCGCGCAGGAGTTTTTCCATGGGAAGACTTACCCGTTGCGAAATCTCTTCCGGCGACGCTCCCGGCATCTGCACGAACACGTCGAGCATGGGAACAACAATCTGCGGTTCTTCCTCGCGCGGAGTCTCAAGAATGCTGAAGGCGCCCAGCAGCAGAGCGGCCAGGATGACCAGCGGAGTCAGCTTGGAGTCGATGAATCCGTGCGCGATGCGTCCAGCCAGACCAAGGCGCTGCCCGGGATGGTCGCCTGAGCTGGCCCCTGCGTGTCTCATCACTGGGCCTCGATGCGTTTGCCGTTCAGATCGAGTTGACCGGGCGTGGCTACGAGGCGATCGCCACCCTGAAGCCCCGCGAGGACTTCCACTTCCTTCTCTGCCGCCCTCCCCAGCGTGACGTAACGCAGGTTTGCAATCCCATTTGAATCCAGAACGTAAACCGCCTGCAGTTGACCACGCTCTACCAGCGCGCTCAGCGGAATCAATAGGGACGACCGGACACCGCGAGTGATTTGTGCGCGTCCGAATACTCCCGACCGCAGTCGCGGATCGGCAGGTAGTTCGATCTTCACCAGGAAGCTGCGACTGCCTGCGTCAGCGCTGGGTGCTATTTGTACGACTTTTCCTTTCAGGTCCGGAGTTTCCAGTGCGTCCACCATGACCTGTACTCGCTCTCCCATCCGAACGTACCGCAGATCGCTCTCGTTGACGGTAGCTTCCAATCGGTATCGGCCAAGGCCTTCGATTGTGAAAATCGCAATGCCCGGACTGGCTAACGTGCCTGGGTCAGCCTTCTTTTCGGCGATCACTCCATCGAACGGCGCGAGGATGCGCGTGTAAGAGAACGACGTGCGCGACTGGGTCAACGCCGCCTTGGCCTGCGCCAGGCCGGCGCGCGTCATGTCGCGATGAGTGAGTGCGGCCTGGTAGCGGGCCTTCACTTCATCGAATTCCTGCGGGCTGACCGATTTCTTGTCGTACATATTCTGGTAGCGCTTCAATGTCGATTGTGCGAGATCCAGGTCGGAGTCCGCCCCGGCCACTTCCTGCATTGCCGCACTCTCCGCGGCGGTGGCCCGTTCGAGTGCAGCCCGCGGTTGGGCGTCGTCGATGACCGCAAGCACCTGTCCCCGTTTTACGCGATCTCCTTCATGCGCGCGGAGCTCTACGATATTGCCCACCATTTGGCTCGCCAGCTGGCTTGTCTGCGCCGCCCGTACTGTCCCGACCGCCTCCAGCAAGTCAGTCACGTCTGCCCGCTGTACCACGACCACGGACACATTGCGCACAGTTTCGGGCAACACAGGTTTCGGTGGCGGTTCACTGGCGCAGCCGCCGAGCCCGCCTGCCAGAATCACGGCCACGGGAAGAAGACCCGAAAGTTTGGAATGGGTACCAGTCATGGCGTCACCACCGGCGATTGAGGATTCAGAGTCCCGCTGGCCAACTCCAGGTTCGCGTAGCTGGTATGGAAGCGATACACAGCCTCCCAGTAGTCGGTCTGAGCACGTCGTGTCGCTTCTTCCGCACCCAGCAGGTCCGTGATTGTGTTCAGCCCTCCGTCGTAACGATCCTGATTGATACGGAGACTCTCCTGTGCCTGGGCAATCGCAGCCCGCGCAACTTCTACCTGTTGCCGGCTGGCATCCACGTCGTAATAGGCGCGGCGGACCTCCAGGCGGATGACATCAGTCGCCGCTTGCTTCATCGCCACCGTTTTGTCGGCCAGCGCCCGTTGGCGCGACAGTTCCGCTCTTTTGGCGCCGCCTTGAAAAAGATCGAACTGCACTTCCAATCCGCCCAGCCAGTTGTTCCCGCCGCCGCCGGCCAGAAAAGTTGGATTGTCCATCTCCCAGCCGGCAAAGGCGTTCACACGCGGACCAAAGGACGACTTCGCCATGGCAACGCTCTGCTGCTGGGCAGATTCTTCCGATTGAATGCGCTTCAAATCGGGCCGATTCGTGAGGGCTTGTTTTTCCGCTTCCTGGAGAACGGGAACTGGAAGCGAGCGTTCCGCCAAGGCTTCGGCAGGCTGGAACAATGTATCCACCGACAAGCCCATTGCAGTGTCTAATTGAGCCCTCGCCAGATCCAGATCGTTCCGGGCCCGAATGAGTTCCTGCTGTCGCGATGCTACTCGCACCTTCGCGGTCAGCAGGTCCGACTCCACCACCAGACCGCTGTCGAATCTCACCTGGCTGCGTTCCATGATCGACTGGGCGGTCCTGGCCGCTTGCTCCGCGACCTGGAGTTGCTTGCCCGCCAGCAGAACGTCGTAGTAAGAATTGACAACACGAAAGACAATTTCCTGGTCCGTACGTTCCAACTGATGCCCCACGGCCTGGTTCATTTGTTTTGCCCGATTCACACCGTGCCAGCTGGCGAACGAGTCAAACAGGTTCCAGGTTCCCGCAAAACGTGTGCTGAAGTTGCCAAACGGCAGCGGCGTATTCAACTGGTTGAGCGCGAAATCCGAAGTAGCAAAGCGCTGTTGTCGCAGCTTGGTGCCGAACACATAAATTGGGTCATTTCCTCGAGTCGCGGTCTCGGAAAACGTCAGCCTCGGCATCAGGAGTGATCGTGCTTCACGAACATCGGCGGATGCCACTCTGGTGTCCGCCAGCGCTGCCTTGCGCAGCGGGTTCTTCTCCAGTGCGACATGGATCGCCTGCTGCAGCGTAAGCGGTGAGGGTTCCGTCGCCTGTTGGGACGGCGCTGAAACCGAAGTCCATAAGGGAAGCGTACCCAGGAGCGCCAACCGGATCACAAGATAGAAAGAGCAGCGCAACTTCGGAGATGTGGCTCCTTTCGAAGAATGCATGGTTGCCGGTTTCATGATCCTCAATTCTGAGTCGCTGTCGCTTGTGCCGGCTTCATCCACTCGGTTTTATCCTCGACGATCTCGTAGGTGGTGTGGAAGGTCGCGGTTTTTTGTACCATTGCTCCTACGGAACAGTACTTTTCTTCCGAGAGACGGATGGCTTGTTCCAGAGCCGCCGCGTCAATCTCGTAACCGGTGACCAGGTGATGAATCCGCACCGCCGTAAACACCTGCGGCGGACGGTCCGCCTGCTCTGCTTCAACCCGAACCTCGTATCCAGTCACCTTCTGGTGATGCTTCTGCCGCAGAATGGTGATGACGTCAAATGCAGTGCAGCCGGCCAACGCGGCCGCCACCAACTCGATGGGCTTGGGGCCGGTCCCGCCTGCGGTATCGTCCAACAACAGGTGATGGCCGCTGCCGGTCTGGGCCACAAACTGCCGTTGTTGCCTAAGCGATTGATTTAACTCAACTTTGGCGCTGATCATGGCTGTCTCCTTCAACTTCTGTTTTGCGATCAATAGAACAAATGCAATTGAGATGGATTTGTTACAGGAAATCGAGGGGATACCGCTTGCACCGAATCGCTGAGCATGCAGCACGCGGATGTGTAAGGGCTAACCGCCACTGAAACCTCTCCCCTCAGGGCATGTAGAACCTGCCTGATGTGTCTTCTTCATCGTTCTCCTGGTGTTTGTTCGGGGCCGTGATTGTCCTCACATCTCTCGGTGCCTGGCGTCACTGCCATTCCCTGACACAAAATTCATTTCCGGCGAACAAGTTGCAGCGCTTCAGGTTCCACACGTTCGCCACGCCGGCCCCGATTCCCTATAATCAAAGCCTGACGTTTCCGACTATGAAATCGCCGATCGAGGATGGGAAGATCATCAGCAGTGGGGTGGTGATCACGGTGATTTTGCTGATGCCGTTGGCCGCTATGTTCGCCTATCAGGCGAGTTCGATACCCACCTCGCAACTTCTCAACCCCGCCGAACTGGTCAAGATCCTTCAATCGCCCCAGAGCGAGAAGCCACTCGTGATCCAGGTGGGATCCCACGTCCTTTTCCAGCAGGCTCATATTCCCGACTCCGAGTACATCGGTCCTGCCTCGAGCGAGAGCGGCCTGCAGCGGTTGAGCAAGCGGGTTGAGCCTCTCCCCCGAAACAGGTTCATCGTTATTTATTGCGGTTGTTGCCCGTGGAGCCACTGCCCGAACGTCAAACCTGCCAGGGACGCGTTGCGTGCGATGGGTTTCACCAACGTCAAGGTGCTGTATATCGCTGACAATTTCGGCGCCAATTGGGTGGATAAGGGCTATCCAACTTCCAAGGGAGAATAAGAGCTGATCTCTCCGGTCAACCAAAGGCATCTGCAGAAGACAACTATTGTTGGGATTGCCGTCATCGCGGTCGGGCTCGGGCTCTACCTGCTGAATCGTCACGAGGGTATCTCCCCTCGCTTGAAAGTCACGGCTGTAGAACATCCGCTCGCGCCGGAATTCTCACTCTCCACTCTGACCGGAGAAAAACTCAATCTTTCAGACTATCGGGGCAAAGTAGTTCTCCTGGACTTCTGGGCCACCTGGTGCGGGCCATGCACAGAGGAGATCCCACACTTCGTGGAACTCCAGAACCAATATCGGGACCAGGGCTTTCAGATCATCGGCGTTTCCATGGACGACAGCCCGGAACCGGTTCGAGAGTTCTACCGGCAGTTCAAAATGAACTACCCGGTCGTGATGGGCGACGCGAAGACTGGTGAGCTCTTTGGAGGAGTTCTCGGACTACCGATCGCTTTCCTGATCGGCCGGGACGGCCGTATTTACTCCAAGCATATCGGCGCGACTGACATCGCCACATTGGACCGCGAGATTAAAGCGCAGCTGCAAGCTACGGACCCTTCAACGCATTGAGCCATGCCGTTTACCCGGCTGCCTTTGTCATCGCCTGCTGATAGCGCACCATCAAATCCTTTCGCAGCCTGGCCGCCTGGACACGATCCAGGGCCGGGGCGGGCAACCGGCGACAGTCTTCGATGGTTGCTTCAAGACTGGCAAGAAAGGCCTGGCAGGGACTACAACCGTCCAGATGCTTCTCCAGCTTTTCGCATAAAGAGTCGTCGAGTTGCTCATCCAGATAGTTCGACAGTTCCGCGAACATCGCCTTGCACAGGCGGGGCCTGGGTTGCTCTGCGACCATGGCCCGCGGTTTGACCGTCGCAGCCTTCCTGCTGGGACGCGGCTTCCGCGACTTCATCAACTGGTTTCGCACAAACAGCCTTGCCCGATGCAGACGAACCCGAACGGTTCCGGAACGGAGACCCGTGATTTCCCCAACTTCCTCGTCGCTGAGACCCTCCATATCTCTCAGGACCAGAACCACGCGGTATTGCGGCGGAAGTCTCTGAATTACTTTTCTTAGCAGGGCCGCTTCTTCACTTCGGATAGCGAACGCTTCGGGATTTATGCTGCCCTCGCCGACCAACCGCTCCAGGCGCTGCCGGTCCGGCATTAGTTCTTCCAGAGAAAGATCTTCTTTGGGAGCGAACCTGCTTCTGCGGCGGCTCATCAGGCAACGATTCTTTGCGACCTTGTACAGCCAAACCGCGAGCGCCTTGGGGCTATCAAACTTGGGCAGATACGCAACCGATTTCGCCAGCACCTCTTGCATGGTGTCTTCCGCGTCCTGGCGCTGACCACAGACTTTCATGCTGAAGGAAAAAACTGTGTTCTGGAGTAGAGCCAGGGCTTCTTCGAGGGCCTTATCATCTCCCCGCTTCAACAGGGAAATCGCCTGTTCGATTTCGGAGCGCATGGCGGTTTAGACGATAACATGTGCCGACAAGGCAAAGTGTGGAACGCAGAATTCCTCAGAATGAGTGCGCGAGCCGCACATCCACGGTTCCCCAGAGCATGGCGCGATCATCCGCGGCGCAGTTCGTAGGCAGTTCAGTCGGGGGATCTCCAAAACTTCTCAGTACAACGGCGGCCTCCTCGGTCGCCGCGTGGCGGACAGCCCGCGAGAGCCGGTCGCGGTAAGACGGTTCGGCGCCGTCGAGGATGTTCGAGAGAGAGAATGCATCAATAGAGCCGGCAGGACACGACTCCAGATAGGAAGCCGCGTCCGACAGCACGAAGCGAACGTTAGGCGTCTTCGGCGGAGGCGGGGCGTCCGTTTCACCCAGAAGGAGCGCCCGTGCGTAGGGGTTTGTGGCATTCGCATGTCGGGCAAAGCCCCTCTCCAACCGCGCTCGAAGCACCGCCCCGAACTTCGAGGGTAAAAATGAAAGAAACCGGGGTGCGTACACGGCCCGCAAGACGGCGGGCGACATGAGAAGGTCAAAGCTCGCGCGAAATCTCCTCGTGTCGAGGTGCCTTCGCCAGAACGCAACTTGTTCCGTCACGTCGGTGAGAGCCAGAAACGCGCGAACCACCCTGGCACGCCAACCCACCAGAGGCATAAAGGTGCGCGTAAAGGCCATGGCGCGCTCGGCGTCGCCAACCTCTGCTCCGGCACCCAGCAGGCGGCGCTCTGCATACGCCAGTTGTACCGGATTGATGTCGCAAGCGATGACCTCATGGTCATCGCAGAGCCGGGCCGCCGTGCATCCAGCAGAGGCTATGCAAAAGACGCGATGTTTGCTTTTGAATGCCACGTGCTCGATCTCAGCGTCTTCGTGCATGTGCCCGAAGAGCAGACGGTGTGGGCCATTCGGCCGATCGAGCCGTCCGGCATCCCACGGGGTTTCCCGACTCACGGCCGTCCCCCTGGAATGGCGCCGCAAGCCCAGACCAGAACGAGGAAGGCGAAGTTCTTCACCACCATGCCGACAGGTTCATGGATAAGGCGGCGGGCCCACAGGAGTCCGTTCGCATTGAGCACGACGAGCAAGGCCGTCTGCACGATCGCGCACACACCCGGAGCAATTCCAGCCATCACCCACACGGCGAGCGCGACCTCCACTACACCGAGCGCCTTAAGGAAGGGGGCTCCGAAGCGCGGTCCCAGCCGCGGGACAGCCGTCACCACTTCGACTTGCGATGGCACGCGGCCCAGGATCTTGCACCATAGTCCTTCGTACAGCCAGACGGCAGCGATACTGGCGCGTATGAGCACTAACGGCGGGAACACGATTGCGAGCAAGTGCACACATGACCTCCTAGTGTCCTGTCCCGGAAATTCGTCGAATTAGCATTGTCATCCCGACCGAAGCGGAGCGAAGCGAGCGCAGTAGAGGGACCTGCTGTTTCAGCCAACTCGACCTGCGCCGCTTACCTTTCGATATTCCATGTATTTCTGGGACAGCACACTAGCGGGTGCACAGTGGCGTGATGGATTCCGCCGCCGGACGCGTGACTGCGGTTCCGGAACGAAATGCGGTGCTGACCCCGCGGAGAATGTGGCGGTGGAGCTGGCTCACCAGGAGTGCTTCGAGAGAACGCCACAGGTACCGCGGACGCAGGAAAGCCAGGTAATTCGTGGTCAGCACAACGTCGCTCTCGTCGGCGGAGCCACAGATTTGATACGACCCACCCAGTGTGTGGATGCAACCCTCAATTCCCAAACGCTGCCCCATGACTTCGAATTGCAAGCGGTGTGGTGGTTCAACAGAGGTAATGCGCTTGATCAAGTCTCCCCGCCTGTATACGCAACGTACCGTGGCCCCAACCCGGGTCTTCTCCCCCTCAGCCCGGAGGGGATGGGGCAACACCGTACGTAGAATGAACGGCGGGCGTCCGGGAACTTCCTCATAAAACATAACGTGATTCCAAACCGCTTCCGGGCTGGCCTTGAAGTGGACCCGGGTGGTCACTGATTCACTGACCCCCCTGCCCGCGAACACCCAACTCACGAGCCGACACCATCCTGCTCCGTACTGGCTCAACTGCGCTTTCGCCGGCATCGGTTCTGCCCACTGCATTTCGGAGCTCTGCTCCCTGGTCATTCATTCTCCCTGGACGAAGAGTTACAGACGACCGACCCACTCAGCCCGAACCACAGCAATGCACACCTGGGCGTGGGGTTCAGGCACCCGTGGAGTGGCGATTTTCAAGTTGCGGATTTAGCATCCAGCTCCTCCACCATCCTCTGTAGCCGGTGCCCCGAATGTCACTCGCGAATCAGCCGTGCGTGTGCCTAGGTCGAAGTTCCCCTCTGTGACGCCACTCCCGCCATCACCTTGGCATTGACCGTTCCACCGAACGCCCCGGCCAGTGCCCCGAGGAACGCTGGAATGATGTAGATATTGGCCACTATCGCGGAGTCGAACCAATGGCCCAGCACCGCAGGCCCCAGCCATGCACCAAGCCATGCCACCATCCACTGGCCCAGGCACCCATCGATCCCGTTAAACAGGCGATAGCGGAAACCCCAGTGGACGATCGCACCGGCAATTCCGCTGACGATCAGCAGAACTACAAAAGAAGGAAACGGCATTCCGATCAATGGAGCACTCATAAGAACCTCCTCCAGTCATACATCGACGAGCAACCAGATTTTGGTTTCGTTCCTTACTAGAACAGAGCGGCACTGGATTGGCTGTGATTCGGCTCACACGACTATCGATTTGGCTTGATCCGTCAGTGTGCGTGATGGGAGGCCGATCGGATTTCTCTTGCGGGTGAACACAACCCGGCACGGCCATTCTGATCGCGCCTTGTCAGCTCTGGACAGTGCTCCTCGTTGAGTGTTCTCGGACCCAATGGACCCAATCTTGGGATTGCATCGGCCTGGAAAAAAGGCCACGTAAAACCGCCAGCAACTGGAAACCATTGGCGCCGCTCACAACGGTCGCTGCCACCTCATGGCCGGAAATGCGGGGAAATAACTGCCCGCGTATTCGTCCTCCACGTCCAAAGTTGACCGTCGACTCCGACGACCAATTCAGGCTGGCCGAGCTTGCTGCTGCAGCATCCGGCGCTTCAAGGTTTCGTAGATGGGCTCACTCTTGAGCAGCATGGCAACTACCATCGCCGCCAGAGAAGCCCCTAGCAAGACGAGAGTCAGGTCGCCACGGCCCGTCATTTCAACGGAAAGCACGATTCCGGTCAGCGGCGCGCGAACGCTGGCCGTGAACAGCGCCCCCATCCCGACCACGGCAAAGGCAAGGGGTGAGAGATGGAGCAGCGGCAGAGGTAGTTGAACGGACCCCTTCCCCGGCACCGTCCGTTCCCTGCGCCGCCCATTTGTTCGTGACATTTCTTGGGCTTGCGCCAAGAACTCTGACCGGATTTGGGCAGATGCCAAGAAGTGCCCATTGTCAGGCGACGAATCGGGATCCGATCATTCCGCGTGACATCCCGCAAGATGTTTTCCTTCAACAGGTTGCCCTGGTGCGCCCTTCAACTCTTAGTTTGGAACACGCGCTGCACTATCCGTATCTCGAAGGAAAACCCAATGCGAACAACTGCGCTGATCGCCTTCTCCGTCTTGCTGATCGGAATCCGCTGCTTCCCCGAAGACGCAACCCCTGCGCTGGGTTCGATCCGTGGCGAAGTTTTCACCCAGGACGCAGGCGGAGAGCGGTCCGTCCTACCCGCCACGCAAGTCACGCTACGCGGTCCGGTAGCGAAAGAAACCCAGTCGGACCAACGCGGCGCTTATTCCTTCGACTCCGTTCCTCCCGGAAAGTACGTCCTCGAAGCAAGCGCCCCCGGGTTGAGCGCGACGTTGGAGGTTGAGGTCAGCCCTGGCGCAACCGCCGCGGCGCCACTCGAACTTAACGTGGTGGCCGTGACCAGCATGGTCACGGTTACTGCAAGCGACCCCGCGCCCATCGCCGAGTCAGCGCAATCGACCACGATCACTCAAAAAACGGTTGAGGCTGCCCCCAATAAGAACGAGCGGTTTGAGAGTTTGCTGCCTCTCGTTCCAGGCGTTGTCCGCGGGCCCGACGGCCGAATCAATATGAAGGGGGCGCAATCCACTCAGGCGGGTTGGCTGGTGAACTCCGCCAACGTAACCGATCCTGCCACGGGCGAACAGGCCATCAGCCTCCCCATCGACGTGGTTTCCTCCGTCCAGGTAATTTCCAATCCCTACGACCCTGCGTATGGCAAGTTCACCGGAGCCGTCTCCAGCGTTGAAACTCGTACCAGTAACCCCGATAAGTTTCACGTTTCGGTGCAAAACTTGGCCCCGCGGGCCAGGGACCGCAATGGCCACATCGTGGGAATCGGCGCTTTCACGCCCCGCACTACTTTTACCGGACCGCTCATGAAGGGCCGCCTTGCCTTCACTCAGTCCTTTGAGTACCGCTTCGTGCGAACTCCAGTCGAGAGCCTGCCTCCAATGAAGCGGGACACGAAACTTGAGAGTTTCGACTCGTTCAGCCAGTTGGATCTGACAATCAGTGATAAACAGACGGCTACGTTCTCCTTCTCTGTCTTTCCTCAGAAGTTCGATTATCTGGGGCTGAATACCTTCACCCCGCAGCCTGCCACGCCAGACCTGCACCAGCGCGGGTATCAAACGTCCTTGCAGCATCGCTTCGTTACAGACTCCGGTGGCCTGCTAAATTCGCAAATAAGTTACGAGCGCTTCAACGCTGACGTGCTGCCCAACAGCGCGGATCCCTACCGGCTTCTGGTAGAAACCACTCAAGGCGGGTTCTTCGACCGGCAGAATCGGCGGAGCGATCGGATTGAATGGCAGGAGGTCTATCAGACAAGTCCAAAGCATTTCTATGGCATTCACCAACTGAAGGCTGGCATTGACTACTCGCACAGTTCCTACGATGGACGTCAACAGTTCATGCCCGTGGACATTGTGGGCACAGCGGGCTACCCGCTGGAGCGGATCGAGTTTGGACCACCCACAACTTTTTCTGTCGACCAGAATGAGATCGCCTGGTTTGTGGGAGACGAATGGAGAACTGGGTCGCGCTTGACCTTCGATCTGGGGCTGCGGTTTGACCGCGATTCCGTAACCGACTCGACTCATGCAGCTCCGCGCGCCGGCTTTACCCTCGCCTTGACGAGCGATCGCAGAACTCTCCTGAAAGGCGGCGCGGGATTGTTCTACGACCGCGTTCCCCTCAACATCCCCGTTTTCCCCCGATTCCCCGATCGCACGGTTCTGGCACTGGATTCGTCAGGACAGACGGTTAATTCCACATCGTACGCAAACGTAATCACCGGCGGAATCCGAAATCCAAAGAGTGAAGCATGGAACGTTGAACTTGATCGGCAGGTTCTGAACAACCTGCTGGTCAGGGTTGCCTACCAGCAACGGAATACCATCGATAACTTTGTCGTGTCCCCCCTCATGTCGCCCAACGGTGCGCTGCTGTCGCTGGCCAATCGCGGCCGCGACTTCTACCGGGAATTTCAAATCACCGGCCGCTACCAGATAAGCCGGCATACGCTGAACGCTTCCTACGTGAGATCCCAGGCTTCCGGTGATCTCAACGACTTCAACCAGTTCTTCGGGAATGATCCACAGGCGGTCATCCAGCCGAACGGACGTGGACGATTGTCTTTCGACGCGCCCAACCGGTTCCTGGCCTGGGGAGAGATCGCAGTTCCCTGGAAGATGACCGTGATGCCGGTCTTCGATCTTCACACCGGTTTTCCGTATTCCGTAGAAAACCAGCTACGTGAGTTCGTTGGGCCACGGAATGACCGAAGATTCCGGCAGTTCAGTTCCCTTGATTTTCAGGTGCTGAAGGAAATCAACTTGCCGTTTCGCGGCAAGGAACACAAGGTCAAGTTCGGCTTTGGCGTTTTCAACCTCTTCAATCACTTCAATCCCAGGGACGTACAGAACGACCTGGACAGCAGCCGCTTCGGCGAATTCTTTAACGGGCCGAACCGCACGTTCAGGGGCAAGTTTGTTCTCGGATTCTAGGCAAGCGCAAGAATACGGTCGGCACACAGAAAGGTCAGCTATGAAGGAAGTCAATCAATGTCTCATTCTCGCTGCGGGTAACGGAACCCGGATCCGGTCGGTATCGGGCGGGCTCCCGAAACCGCTGGTCCAGTTCCGTGGCAAGCCCATCCTCGACCACGTCATTACGAGGGCGCAGGAAGCCGGCGTCGACAAGTTCGTGATTGTCGTTGGATACCGCTCGGACCTGATTCGTCGCTGGTTTGACACACACTGGCTCGGTAAGATTTCAATCACCTGGGTTGAAAATCCGGACTATCACAAAGCCAACGGCATTTCCGTCTTGAAGGCCAAAGATGAGATCTATGGCAACTTCCTGTTGCTGATGGCGGATCACATCTTTGAGCCGCAGACAGCGAGGATGATGATGGAACAAACCCTCGCACCGGACGAGTCGATCCTCGCAGTTGATCCCAACATTGACCAGATCTTCGATCTCGACGATGCCACCAAGGTTCGGCGCGACGGTGATCGCATCGTGGACATCGGTAAAGAGATCGCAAACTACGACGCCCTCGACACCGGGATGTTCCTGTGCAGCCCGACGTTGTTCGACCGGCTCGAATCAGCCACCAGAGATGGAAACTGTTCGCTCTCCGATGGCATGCGGCAACTGGCTGCCGAGCGGCGCTTGCGTGCCCTGGAGATCGGCGAGGCCCACTGGCAAGACGTGGATACGCCAGAGGCCCTGGCGCACGCCGAAGGCGTTTTTGGTGGCCACTTCTACCCCGAGCAGAGTCTTGAGAGGTTCGCCCGTGTCTAAGGCTGCACTGAGGGCGCGATTGCCCGTCCGCCTGCTGGCAGGAACGTTCGGTGTTTTGCTGCTCGCCTACCTGGTCCGCCGGGCCGGACCTGCCAAACTCATCGAGAGCATGGCTGCTCTGGGATGGGGCCTGGGTCTGGTGATCGCCTGGGGCGGGGTCTCCCATGTCGTGAAGACCTGGGCCTGGCGTCTCACGCTACTCGACGACAAACATCGGATTTCCTTCGGACGGATGCTCGGCTTGCGGCTCTCTTCGGAAGCGGTTGGTCAGCTTGGCGGTTTGGGACAACTGTTCGGTGAAGGATTGCGGGTATCGCTGCTGGGGCCGGCCATGCCGCTCGCCAGTGGAATCACGTCGGTAACGCTTGACCGCGCGCTTTTTGTCCTCAGTGCCGCAGTCGTCAGCATCGTGGGTTTGTTGGCGGTGCTGGTCGTCTTGCCTCTGCCCCATGCCCTGGCGCTTTACGCGGGACTGTTTGCATTTACGCTGCTGTGCGTAATCCTTCTGACGACTCTCGTTGTTGGAAAACGCTGGCCCATGATTTCGGGAACGGCAAAGCTGCTGGGCCGGATCCCGCATTTTCGGGCTGCGATCGAACGGAAGCTATCGCTGATTCTTTCGGTTGAGGAAAAACTTTTCGACTTCTACCACCGCACCCCTGGCTCATTTTGGGGCAGTTTCGCGCTCAATCTGGCCGGCCACGCCGCGGCTGTATTCGAGGTCTATCTGATCCTGCACCTCATGGGCGCCAGGGTCAGTTTCTTCGGGGCGCTCGCAATTGAGGCTTTGACCAAGCTGGTAAATATCGCTGGCACATTCAATCCAGGAAACATCGGAACCTACGAGGGCGGGAACATGCTGATCGTGAAGATGTTCGGCCTCACGGGAGCCACCGGATTGACTCTGGCATTCGTTCGACGTCTGCGCGCCATCTTCTGGGCCGCTGTGGGCGGCCTCTGCCTCTTCATGTTGACCAAAAAGCAAAACAAGCTCACCGGAAGTGCCGAGGACATCATGCAAATCGATCCTGAACCAGTTCTGCCCAAGGAACCTCACACAGAGAGGGAAACAGCCTCCCATTCTCATACTGCGGTTATTCTCGCGACGAACCTGGGTGCTGCCGGTTTCAGCTCACCGATGCCCAAGGTTGGCGCCCTCCCAATCCTGTTGCGAAACATCCTGGGAGCGCATAAAGCTGGGGCGGCGCGGATTATCGTCGTGATCGATCGTGCGAAAGGCCCGCGGATACAACACGACCTGCTGCGCACCGGCCGACTGCCTCGCAGCGTACAGTGGTGCGATTTCAGCTTGGGCGAAGGATCTCTCCCATCCCTGCTAGGGCAGCTCGCTTCCGAAGGACAAGGACATCTGGTGCTGATCGAAGGGGATGGGGTATATCATCCGTCGCTGCATCGGCGGGCAGGCGAATGGGATCAACGAGGCCATGCTTTGGCGCTCGTGACCGGAAATGAGCTTGTCGGCATCTGTTCGCTCTCTCGAGAAACGTCGATCGACCTTTCTCGCCGTTGCCCGGCGATCGCCAGCTCCATTGAGGAACTGCACGCCTGGTTCACCCTGACCCATGCGGTGGAGAACGAGCCGGTACCGGAAGATAAGTGGCAAATTATTCTCGACGAGCGCCAACGGCTGGCGGCTGAGCAAAAGTTGAACGGCTGGCTGATGAAGCCGACCGACGGGATTTTTGCAAGGACGAACCGCCGCATTTCCATACCGATCAGCCGCCAGATCATCCCGTACCCGATCACACCGAACATGGTCAGCATATTCACTCTGGCAGTGAGCCTCGCAAGTGGCGTCTTCCTCGCGCTCGGTGGCTACTGGAATATGCTGACGGGCGCGGCGCTGGGGTGGTTGTCGAGCGTCCTCGACGGATGCGACGGGGAGGTCGCTCGTTTGAAGCTTCAGGAATCCGCATTCGGCTGCTGGCTAGAGACCATGTGCGACAATCTATATTACGTATTCACCTTCACGGGCTTGACCATCGGGCTCGTGAGAAGCACAGGCAACCGGACCTATCTGCTCTGGGGCGGTCTCCTGCTTTTTGGCGCGCTTGCCAGTTTTCTCACGACCGGCCTGCAACGTCAACAGCTGGCCAGCGGACGGCCGGAACAATATTTGGCGGTATGGCACAAGAAAGCCGACAGTCGCCGCTCGAACCCTTTCCTGTACCTCGGGCGACATACTGAGTTCATCATCCGGCGCTGTTTCATACCCTATCTCTTCCTGTTTTTTGCTCTTTTCCACATCATGAACTGGCTTTTGATTGGAGCGGCGGGAGGTGCAAATATAGTTTGGAGTATTGCTCTTTATTCCTACCTTACCTTTGCTTCGGCCCGACCATCGACCATGCCAAGTCAATCGGTCGCCTAGACAGCCGGAATGCAGAAGGCGTTCCCTCAACTCGCGTTGGCGGCTGGAGTGTAAATGTGGCAATGCAAGAAATCGTTACGGGCAACTTCGCGCCTCTGCGCTTGGTGATGTGGCCGCCCCGGTCGGTAGGCATTGTCGACTGGAACCTCGACCGCGGCCAGCATCTGCAAGGCATTATAGATTTCCTGGCAGGCACAAGTGCAGACATCCTTCTCCTGCAGGAAGCGGATCTCAATGCGCGCCGCACCCACCGTCTGAACATTGCAGAAGAGATCGCTCGGAAGTTGCAGATGAACTATGTGTTCGGGCGCGAGTTTCAGGAACTTGTTCAGGGGTCCAAAGCGTATCCCGCATACCATGGGCAGGCCACTCTCTCCAAATGGCCCATCTCGAACCCGCGTTTGATTCGCTTTTCGCAACAGTCGCGCTTTTGGCAGCCCCACTGGTTCCTGCCGAAGATCGAACCTTTTCAGGAAAGACTTGGAGGAAGAATCGCGCTGGTGGCCGAAATCAATGTCGCTGGAAGCAAATTCGTGACCTACAATCTTCACCTGGAAAGCAAGTCAAATAATGAATTACGTCTGTCGCAAGCAGCGGAAGTATTGTCGGATGCGGCACACCTGGATTCGCAATGCCCCGTCATTGTGGCAGGTGACTTCAACTTGGACGCGTCGAAAGGTGCGGTAGCCGCAGCCTTCGCGACCGCTGGATTTAAGGATGCGGTGGCAGTTCCGCGCACACCTACGACTCGCTCGCGCGGCCTGTTTGAAGCTGGACACAGGATCGATTGGGCCTTCGTCCGCGGTCCGATACGGGCCGGCTCCGGACAGGTACACAACCGGGTCACGGCGTCGGACCACTACCCAATCTCTTTTACCCTCACGGCATCGCGGGGTTAATTCCCAACCGGGCTCTATCGCTGGAGCCTTTTTCAGAACTCTTGCGCCAATGTGCCGGTCGGCATCCCGCAAAGCCTTCACCTTAACCTGCAACTCGGCGCCATCTTCCGCGCGGCAAGGCGGTAGGTCGGTCATACGGTGCAAACCTGGAGAGTTCGAATTCCAACTATCTTGCTCAGAAAAGGGAGGATGGTTCCGGCCGGGTCGGTTAGTCCGGACCCGCGCGGCAGGAAGTGAGAAAAGTCACGCCGGAACCGGAGAGCCTCCACGGCGACTTCCCAGGAACTGTAGGGCTGCTCTGTTCGCAAATTGCGGCTTACGAAAACCGCCCTATGCGCTAGCCTGGCCTTCGTATCCTCCTTGTTGCTCGAAGATCGGCACAGGTACAACGTACCGCACAGATTCTGGCCGGATATTGGAGGAATACTCTTTGCGTCTTGCCATGGCGTCGCCGGTCACGGCTTTGGCTCGCGGCCTGCCAGCAGCCTTTTGAAATCTTTGCACCAGTTTGGCCCGGCCACGCGCGAGTTGCGCTTTCAAAGTCCCTTCGGGGACGCCCAGCGTCTCAGCCGCTTCCTTTATGGAGAGCCCCTCTCGTTGGTGGAGCCGTAGAGCCGCCTGCTGCGAATCTGAAAGACCACAGGTTAACTTGGCGACAAGGTCACGTAACTCGCTGTACATCACTGTCTGCTCCGGTGTGGGGCTCGGATCGGCAATCGCTTCCGAAACCGCGGATTGACCGTCCTCCGGCGTCTGGTCAAGGGAAACGAAGTGGCCTCGAGGACGGCGACGCATCTGCATACGCACCGCGTTTATTACAATCGCCATAACCCAGGTGGACAGCCGCGCCCGGCCGTCGAACGCGGCGATGTGCTTGTACGCCGACAGCATCGCATCCTGCACGGCGTCCTCTGCATCTTCGGGATTGCGCAGCCATCGCATCGCCGCCCGCCGGAACTGGGGCAGGCCGTGCTGCACAACCCTCTCGAATTCCATCCGGATTTCTGGACTCGCTTGTCTGGCAGCTTCCGGTTTGCCGCCGGCGGACCCCGGCGCAAAGCTAGAGGACTCGAGTGTAAGCACCGGTGTGGCCATTTTTCGTAAGTCTCCATTTCTAACCAGGTGAAATGCCTTGGTTTGAATCTCACCGCCGACCATACACACTGCATTTTGAGTACCAACCGCACTCAATCCAGTGATCCCTTATCCCATTCAAAAGATGGGGCCGGACCGTAAAAGTGACTTGTAGTGACCTTATATCGGCTGGGAGCTGCAAACGCGCACGCGGTACCAGATTCGACTCGACACTTTGTTGTCAGTTGCCAACCGGCTAATCTATCGTGGCCCTCGAGAATTGCTGGGCGGCTATGTTGCCCTCAGACCAGCGCCCTTCAGCGTTTCGCGGCCGGCGGAAGTCCTGACCGTCGATAGGCGTCCTTCGCCCAGCTTATCGACGCCGACTACGGGTGTGGCCTGCCGGCAACGATCCCATCTATGCAGCGTACAGCTTGCCCCGATTTACCCGGAGTTCAAACTCAGTACCGAGACTTCCGGGATCCGCTGAGCTCCGGTAGAAGAGTTGCACCTGACCCGCCTGCTCCAACCTACCGATCCTTATGATTGAGACTCTTCTGGAAACTATATTAAGGAGGAGATCGATCCCTGTCGGTTGTGACGGCGGGGTGGCGCGACCTTCTGATCCGCAGGTTGTATGGGCTTTTCTAGAGAAAGCTAGGGCAGCCGGGAAGAGGGGAGGGCATGATTCGCCCGGCTGCCCGCGCGCTGCTAGAACCGGTACACAAAGCCAGCGGAGGGCTGAGCCGTGTGCGTCCAGGTGTCAGTCTTCAGGCTCTGAAGGCTGAAGTCCGGATCCTTGTACACGAAACCCCGGTATTCCGCGCGCACCGAAAAGTGACGGGTCAGGACGTAGTCAGCACCAGCGCCGTAAGGGAATGCGCCTCTTCCTTGCGTGTCCGCGCCCGGCACAAATCCGCCGCCGTTGCCGGTTGGATGAAAGATCAGGCCCCCACCTCCCGCCAGCGCGTAGGGACTCAACTTGCGGATGCGTAGTGGGAGGTTCACAACCATATCGCCAGTGACGCCATATTTCTCAGGTGGGGGAGAGAACAGAGTCCAAGCTGACGTACATGGTTTCGGCTGAGGTTTGGGGTTAGCGAGTGGTGTTTGAGTGCGTACGACACAAAGGTCTCCACAGTTTCGATGTTGGATCTCCGGTGACCAGGGTTCAGTTTAACGGGCAAAAAATGGCTCTATGAAAGGGGCCGAATATATTGTGATTGGTTCTGCTATCCCAGTTGTTCCAGCGCCGAGCGATGCCTTACTGATCCGACGTCTTTCCTCGTAATACAGTAATCGACGCTTTCGGAAGAGTATACGCAGTGCCGGCACCGGCACTAATTTTGGACCTCGATGGCGGACCATCCGGATCGGCCGATCCGCCCGTGGGAAGAGGGGCAGGGTGCCACTGGTATTGCTCACTGCCGAACGTGATTCGGTCGACTGGCCCGTTGAAATGTTGCGTCGCCTCCCCGGCGTTTTGAAACACAATTTGTACTTCATGGGAGTTCATCTGGTCTTTGTTGATCAGCATTAATGCCCATTGGCGATCCGGCCGAAGCAGCGAATAAGCCGTCACCAAAACATGTCCGGCGGGGTCGGTGATGTCGCTGGTCGCGGCAAAGACTTTATGCGTGCCATTCCCCGGTTGTGCCCATTCTTGCGTGATCAACTGACTGGCGAAGTATTGGGAGGTGTACTGCTTGATCTGGTAGCTCGAGTCCACAGTAAACATGCCAAAAGTACCTGGCGAGTTGCCACAACCGTTGTACAGGCCCATCGGCAAATAATGGAAGTAGTAAAGTCCGTCGCCGCCGGCAGTGAAAAACGCACCGGCAAAGTCCGCGAGCCACAAGGCACCGAAGGTGTCAACGAACGACTCACCCGTGTTCCAAGCGATATTGAGCTCGGTAATCAGCAACGGGACATTCGGAGGCACGCCGTCATCTCTCCAAACGTCAAGAATGTGGGTGACCAATTTGGGTTCATCGTACAGACTGCTCCACTGGATCTTGCAGGGCTCGAGCGGATAGTGCTCGAACGAAAAGAAAGCCAGATCTTTGAGACGGTTGTGTGCTTTCAGATACGCGATAAAGCGTCCTGTCCATGAGGTCCGGCCCTGCGAATCCGGCCAGACCTGAATATCACGATTGACCCCTTGAAACACTGGGCCGCCCAACTTGAGGGCTGGGTCAACTTTGTGGAGAGCCGTCGCCCATTGCAAGTATAGAGCGCCGTAGTCTTCCGGTAGCATGTATTGCCCATCCGGCTCCTCGCCCATCTCGACATACGAGATTGGGTACCCGCGCGTTTTCAAATAGGCAATCTGATTCGCAGAGTCCTCCGGCGTGCCATAGATGAGCGCGATTGGCACTACTGCGGGCAGGCCGCGCGTGTAGCCGCTGGTATAAAAAAGATCAAATCCCACCTGATCGCGTTTTTCGTTCACATTCTTTGGTTCGTGCCAGGGGTCGACGGACGAACAATAGGTCGTGGTCTGATCGGGATCTGGCGTGTGCCGCACGAGATCATAGAACTTGCCATCTGCTGACATGGTTCCCAGGTAGATTTCCCGAATTGCGTATCCCAAGCAGTTGCGCTTATCGGAAGATCCGTGGTCGTCGCAGGTGTTCGACGATTGCGTCATCCAGATGCGCAGGTAACGCACCAGCATCGGCGCGGAGGCGAGCCTGAGGGTCGCCATCCCGCCGTTTCCTGAAGTTACTTCTCCACCTTGAAATGTGACCCACGCGCCGGCGGTTGGCTGCTTGATAGGATCTTCGCCTGTCCAGTATTGGACCAGATAACGCCGCGGATAAGGCTCACCCCAGGAGATTCGAATTGCATCCACATCGTGGTTGCTGGCAAGGTCCACGACCACCCATTGCGGATAACTGGAATCGTCTTCGGCGGTGAATGGTTTTGCCAGATAGGGATTGCTCTTCCAGTAAGTCTGCTCATCACCGTCCGTGATACGGGAATAGCCGTTCGCATCTGTGCCGTCGTTACGCGTGAAACCTCGATGCGGAAGGTTGTAGCCGAACGAATGTCGAATAAAATCGCCCGGCTTGGAGTTGCCAACGAAATAGCCGCGGCCTGCTGGATCGCTCCACGTGCCCTGCGGGTTCCAGTGCCAGGCTTCGATGAACAGCTCCGTGTTCTGCCGATAACTCACGGTTTGCCAGCCCGCCGAGAGCACTTGCTTCATGACTGGATCGGTGAAGAGCTTATCGGTCGCTGAAGTGTCAATTCGATCGATGCCGGCGCCCAAAGCTTCCGTAGGAACAAATGTCTTTGCGACATGCGAGGGATTCGAATCTACCCGAATAGTTTGAGCGAAAGATAGCGCAGCCAACAGAGTCGTGATGCTCAAAACGAGCAGAATGCAATTCCGAAGACTGTGGCATGTCCCATCAATGAATTGCATAGGTCCTCGGACACTCGGTGCGCAGATTGAGCAGAGCCTCAATCGGTTCAGAACAATACAGGAGTTAATTGAAGCCGGTAAAGCCTCAGGTTCAAGTTCATGCCTTGCGCCAACCACTGAATTCAACGGAATTGAGATAAGTCAGAGAGTGCGCAAGAGGTTTCTATCCTGCGCACCCTTTGGAGCACTATGATCGCTGTCGGGGAATCAAATCCGCATTGACGATCATGACATCGTCAATGACATCGTCAGAAGTTGAACTTGAATCCCAGTTGGATCTCGCGTGGTCCCACTGACGTGTAACTTATCGTCCCGAAGGTATCATCGCCGACCGAAGTGTCCGGTGTACCGAACACCGGATGATTAAACGCATTCTTCGCCTCGACCCGGAACTCGAAGTTCATCTCCTCGCGGATTTGGAACTGCTTACCGACCGATAGATTAGTCGTGAACGACCACGGTGAACGAACGCTGCCCAGCGTTCGCCGAGCATCACCCAGGGTGAAACGTGCCGGCCGCTGGAACACGCTGTTATCCGCAAAGTAGTTGTCCACCCAATCGGAACCGTGGTTACGCTTGGGTGTTCCCACAATATTGGGCCGTTGTGAGCCATATGTGGGCAGTGGCTGTCCACCGTCGTCAAGGAAGAAGGCCAGCGGACGTCCATCAGAGATGCGCCAGATGCCGTTGGTCTTCCATCCACCGATGATCAAGTCCGCCCAGCGCGGCATGTTACCCAGGAATGCTCGCCCGCGCCCAACCGGCAGATCGTAGCTGTAGCTGAACTGTATTACATAGGGAATGTCGAAGCTTGACAAACTCCGTTCCAGTTCCGGCTTGTTGGGATCCTGCAAGCTGTCGAAGCTACCAGCCCACGACACATTGGTGTCGGCCGCGGAAGCGTTGTCGATCGACTTCGACCAGGCAAACGTTGCCAGTAATTGCAAACCGTTAGAGTACTTCTTCTCGGCGGTCAACTGCAGCCCGTGGTAAATGGAATTCGCGATCAACTGCGGTTCTGTAGCAACGCCGGTGAAATGAGGAAACGGAAGCAGCAACTGATAGTACTGAATCTGCGGAAAGCTGCTGCCTATGGTGCTGTTCGGGTCGCTGATAAGCCCGGCGAACGGATTGCTTACCGCGGAGCTGAGACATGCGATTGACAGGCCGGCCTGGCATGGGGTGGCTGCGGTGAAATCTCCAATCGGCAGACTCTCCACCTGGGGCCCCAAAAAGTTTCGCTCTGTCGAGCCGCTGAACGGCAGGTGAGTGCCTTTCTTGCCGATATATTCTGCGTTGATCAAGATATGACTCGGCAATTCGTGCTCGATCCCGAAGCTCCAGCTCTGCTCATAGGGTGTTTGGTTCCAGGCCGGGGTACGAATCGGACCGTTGGCACCAAAACCCACATCGTTCAACAGCCCGAGCGAATTCCCTGCCGGTTGAATCAACCCAAACTTGAACGGATTGTTCAGGTTCACAAAAGGCGTTGCAAGGTCGTTTGGATTAACAGTGATCACATTTGTGAACTGATTGAAACCTGCACTTCCGTAGGGGACAACACCAGTGACCCCGGAGCGCGACTGCCCGTAGTAAATGCCGTAGCCTCCGCGTACGACTGTGTTTGGAACGACCTGATAGGCGAAGCCGAAGCGCGGCTGGAAGTTGCTCCAGTCGGTCACATAGTTCGTGCGTTGTTTCGAAGAAGCGAAGACTTCCCCCCCTTCAAGGCAAGGTTCACGGGCTGGCCGGTAACGGGGTCGGTATACGTCACGCTTCCACCATTCAATGGACTGGGGGCATTCGTATCAAAGTAATTCTGGTGATTAAAGCGATCTGTGCGCGGCAACGTGACGTCATAACGCAAGCCCAGATTCAATGTAAGTTTGGGCGTGACCTTCCAGTTATCTTGCGCAAAGAATCCGTATTGGTAGTTCGTAGTGGCCGGACGGTATTGGATTTCTTCGTAGGACCCACAACCGTTGCTGGCACAGCCCTGCGTCATCTGGCCCATCATAAAGCTCGCCATGGAATCTCCGCCGCAAAGGTCCAATCCGTCGGGGCAGGCATTGGTGGCATCGGTGTTAAAGCTGAAGAATCCAACGGGAGCGTTGGTTTGTATGTAGTTAATCTGGTGAATCCGGCCGTCAAATCCGAACTTGATATCGTGCTGGCCGTGTACTTTGTCGAGGGTGGCCGATAACTGTCCTGTGTCCTGGCCCAGGCGGTAATTACCATAGGGATCCGTGCCGATATTGGCATAGCCGGCGGGGGTGTACTGGTCGATAAAGATCGCAGGAACTCCCTTGAACCCGTTGGCCTCCAGATAGGACGGGAATCCCAAAGTCCCGAGCGGATCATTCTCCCCACGCGGGTTGTAGGCATCAATGTGCCAGACTCCACGAGTGAACCCCAATGTCGTGGTCAGCAATAAGGTTGGGCTGAAAGTATGCGTGTCATTGATCGCGAACGCGTGAGCATTAGTCCAACCCGGACCGCCCTGGCATGGATCGGTAAAGTTCTTGAAACAATCGAGGCCCGTGCCTGAGGGACTGTATTGATAAGCAAACTTCGCGCTCATCAGATTGTTTTCTGTAAAGCGATGGTCGATCTTAATGTCAAACTGCTTATTGGAGCTGTGGCTCGAACCAGACCCGAACCAGTTTTGGTAAATGCTTCCGCTGACGTTGGGCTCTGGAAAGTAGGTCATCATCTTTTGCGCCACAGGGTCAATCAGATTGCCGGCGACATTGGGGTTGGGACCGCCCGGGCTCGCATAGGTGGCGATGTTATTGAAGGGAATGAAGGTGCTGCGCGTTATAGTGCCATTGAAACTTCCTGAGTATGGGTCCCAAATCTGACCAGCGTTCGCACCGCATCGTCCGGCGCCATCGAACGTTCCTCCCTGTGCGGCGCAAAGTTCGCCAAAATCACCGGTCCGCATCGCGTCGCTGGGAACAGCTCCAGTAGCCGTGCTCAATCCGGTTCGAGTCAAGCCGTCGTAATCGAAGAAGAAGAAAGTCTTCTTCTTGAAGATAGGGCCGCCAATCGTGCCACCATAATTGTGGCGGCGCAGCGGAGGAATGGGATCTCCATTGCGGTTTGCGAACCAGTCGTTTGCATCGAGGCTATCGTCACGCAAGAATTCGTACAAGCTGCCGTGAAACTTGTTCGTGCCGGAGCGCGAGACCACATTGACCACCGAGGCACCGGAAAATCCGTATTCAGCGCTAAAATTCGTCTGCTGAACTTTGAATTCTTCCACTGCCTCCGGTGAGGGCAAATAAGTCACTGATGTGATTCCCCCATTGGGCTCGGAGTTCGTGGCGGAAGCGCCATCCAGCAGAATGTCAGATGTAGCTCCACGGCTGCCGTTGGAAACAAAGTTTGTGCCAATACAGGGCTCCGGGCACGAATCGTTCATCTCGGTGACGCCCGGCGCCAAAGCGGTTAGGGACGCGACATTTCGGTCAAGCAAAGGCAGGTCATTGATGAAGCGGCGGTTGACCACCTGCCCGGTTCCGGCATCTTCGGTCTGGATTGCCTGCGCTTGCGCCCCCACCTCGACAGTCTGCGTGGCGCCCGCCACTTTCAACATTAGATTGGCGGTCGCATTCTCGTTTACGTCGACCTTGAATTTGGCGCTTTCTGTCTTGCCAAAACCCTGAGCTTCGACGGCCACAACGTACACCCCCGGAGGGATCGAGCGGAACAGATATCGCCCGCTATTGTCGGAGATCGTCTGGAAACTAAATCCTTTTTCCTGGTCGGTGAGGATGACCTTCGCCCCTGTAACCACGGCGCTCGTTGCGTCGGTCAGCTCGCCACTGACTGTTCCGAAGTAAGCCTGGCCAAACATCGCCGGAACAGCGGTGAGTACGACCATGAGGAGGACGAACAATGAAGAGGTAGAACTCTTACATATGAACGAAATAGATCGTTGCATCTCACCCTCCGTCTGTTTGCGTAGTGGGATAGAAACGTTTGACTGCGCCGGAATGAGCGCGCCTCCTCTCAATCCGTGACATGGCCCGCCCTCCGCGCTGAAATATTAAAACGATTTATCACTTGGAAGGAGCACGATTGTCAAGCAAAAAGATGTCTGGTTGCCTGTATGGCACAGGCACCCCCTAGTGGGTTCCCTCCACGATCTTGAGATAACGATTTACCTGCAGGTTTGAGAGCTTTTGCCGGGTACCGCTGGGCCACAGGACGTCAACATCAACCGCCTTCACCTGGGAATGCCCCAGTCCCACCAGCACTCGCTTGTCAGAAGACGAAATATAGCTCGAACCGCCCAGAATCCACCTGACCAAACGCCGGGCTCCGGCGGTTACCGTAATTTTGGCTCCGATCGCATCCCGGTTGCTTTTGGTTCCCTGGAGCTCGAAACCGACCCAATTGCTGTCCTCGCCGACGTTGTTGCGGAGTAACATCGACGTTCCGTTCAAACGCGTAATCACTACATCCGGGTCGCCGTCATTGTCAACATCTCCCACCGCGAGGCCGCGCGAGATGTAACCCGAATTGAATGCGGGTCCCCCTTCCTGCGCGGAATTTCGAAACACAGCCTGGCCTTCGTTGTGCAGGAGCAGAAGAGGTTCCTGGTATTTGACGTCTCCTCGCATCAGTTCAATCGACTGGTTGATGTGGCCGTTGGCAATGATTAGGTCGGGGTCCCCGTCGTTGTCGTAATCAAGGAACTTCGTTCCCCAGCCAACATCCGCTTTGGAAAACTGTGCCAGGTGAGAGGCGACAGTTCGGTCCTGGTAGGGGAACGACGCCGACCCCATAAACAACGAGTGATACTGGTCGTTGAAATTCGTGACTACCAGATCCGGGAGGCCGTCACCATTGACGTCAGCAACGTCTACCCCCATCCCAGCCTTCGCATTGCCATTGGCGTTATAGGCAATTTCGGCATCGAGCGCGGCGTCTTCGAAAGTCCCGTCACGCTTGTTGATAAGCAGCAGATTCGGAGAGGCGTCGCGAGCCACAAACAGATCGGGCCAACCGTCGTCATTGAAATCGACGGCAACCACTCCCAGTCCGCGGCCGATCATCTTGTCCAGCCCAGAGCGCGCGCTGACATCGGTAAACGTTCTGTCGCCATTGTTGTGAAAGAGCGTCAGCGGCATTCCTTTGTACGCCACCTGAGCGCAGTACGAGGGCACGCCATTCACCTCGCATTTTTTCGGCTGGTCAAAGGAAAACTCCGCGTAGTTGGTGACGACCAGGTCGAGTAATCCGTCACGATCGTAGTCAAACCACGCCGCGCCTGCCGCCCATCTGCCGGAGTTGTTTACTCTGGCATGCGCCGTGACATCGGTGAAAGTACCGTTGCCATTGTTGTGAAAGAGAGCGCTGGTGGGAAAACCGGTCACATACAAATCCGGGAGGCCATCGTTATCGAAATCACCGGCAGCGACTCCCATCCCGTAGAAGTCGATGTGATCCACACCAGCCTTGGCTGCGACATTTTCGAACTTCCCATTGCCCAGGTTGCGATAAAGCGCATTCTTTATCGGACCCGGGCTCTTGCCGCCGGGAGTCTCGCCTCCATTCACGAAGAAAATATCCAGCGACCCATCGTTATCAAAATCGAGGAAGGCAACTCCTCCTCCCATGGTTTCGATCAGAAACCGATCTGGCGATTCGCCACTGAACTGCCGCCAGGTGATCCCCGCTTCCTGGGTGATGTCTGTGAAAAGTTCTTTGGACGGAACTGCGAGGGCGGTGAACGCGGTGGAAGCGCCGACCAACGCGATGGCTAGAGCAAGACCTGCGAACACTGCGTGAGATCGCAGCCTCGAAGCGTTAGTTTTTCGGCTCATCCCTGTGCGATGCCGCTCCCCCATCTCGCGAATCTGCTTCCTTCGATCGGTTATAGAGATCCATCTCTTTTTGGGCATCTTCCACGCGCTTCAAACGTCGATAGGCACGCGCCAGCGCGAAATGCGCCTGGCTGCTCAGCGGTGCCAGCTTAACGACTTGCTCGAAATGTCGAGAAGCCTCGGTGACCCGGCCGTCATTCAATTCCAGATTTCCTAATTCGTAGAGTGCTTGCTGGTTAGTTGGAGCGATTGCCAGCGCAGATCGAAGCATCCTCTCAGCGCGAGTCCTGGCGACTGCGTCGCCAGTTTCCGCCTGCTTGATCAGCATCAAAGCATACTCAACCTGGAAGCGTGCATCTTTCGGAAAGCGGTTCAGGGCTGTATCCAGCGTGGACGTTGCATCCGCGTCCAATCCCGCGGATGTCTGAGCACGGGCCAGCCCGAGCGTCCCGTCTGCATTCGAAGGGTCGAGCTGAGTGGCGCGTTCATACGACCGGATTGCATCTGTGAACTGCAACAGTCGACTCTCGGTGCGCCCTTTGAAATCGAACACCGCGACAGAGTTTGGAAATTGGATCGCAGCGCGTTTGGCGACATCGAGAGCGATGCGTAAAGAACCATGTGCTAACAATATTCTGCCCAGATCGAGATAATTAGATTCGTCCGCCGGGGCAAGTGCGATGGCTCGCTCAAAAGATTCCGCGGCAGCCTTTAAATTGGCCTGCTGTTGATAACACCAGCCCATCAGGTTATAAGCCTGACTGGTCTCGTGTCCGGAGTCGATGAGCCGCTGCAATCTGCTTTGACTCTCCGCGAAGCGCTTCGCATGGTACTCCACCAGGGCGAGGCGATACTGGACAATCGCAAAGTGGGCGCCAGATGACGAGACGGATTCGAGTAGCTTCTGCGCTGTTTCGAAATCTTCGGCCTGATCCGCAATTTGCGCGCCTAACAGGACTCCCTGTTCGGCTGCTTGCTTTGATAGCACGGAAAGAGTCGTGCGCGCTCTCTCACGTTCATGCAGCTGGTAGTAAGAACGCGCGAGTGCGGCGACGGACTCAGGCTGTTTCGAGACCTCATCGGGCACAGAACTGAGCATCTTTGCGGCAGTGCTGTAGTCTCCGGAATTTTCCGAGACCATTCCCAGGAGCAAGCGGGCAGCCGCATCGTTCGGACGCTGCCGAAGAAGCGTGCGCAGCTCCTGCTTCGCCTCAGGGTAGCGATGTAGTTGCCACAGATTGGCAGCGAGATAGCGGCGGCTGGTCGAGTCCTGCGGCGCAAGTTGCAGGGCTTTGCGGAAGAGGGTGCTGGACTCGTCCAGCTTCTTGTCCATTGCGAGCAAAGTCCCAAGCGTACTGAGATATTCCGGATTCGTGGGTTCCAGCTTAATTGCTTGGCGAAGCTCGTTTTCCGCGCCCTGCAAGTCACCGGATTGAGCAAGCTGAAGACCATGGTCGGCGTGGGCCCGTGCTTCATCTAGTTGTGCGCTGCAAAACGCTGTTCCGGAGAAGATCAGAGTCGAAAGAACGATTGAAAAGAGCAGGTAAGTTACGCCTCGATCGTGCGCTCGGCATTTAGTGGTGGCGCCGTCGGTGCACCGAGTACGGTACAAATCCCCGGACCTTTGTGCGCAGGCAATATACAGACGTTGTGGCGGTGATATACAACGTGCGGTAATCCTAGTCTCCCCAAGCCAGATCGGTGGGCTGTTCAGGCATGACGATTGTCGCGAGATGGTGCTTTTGCGCATCCCAAAACTAGATTCCCTGGGGTCCCGTAACCAAGAGGTCTCCTTGCTCGTAATTCTACTGCGCGTCTCTCATTGACGTCACTGACAGTTCGAGGGCATTCTGCAAACTGACGGCTACGCGGCTTATGACCAGATCGGTGGGCCGGGAATGGTACATGCAGCTTGTTAAGCTCATGCCAGATGACAGTTTTTCGAAGCGGTAAAGGTAAATCCCCGAGACCCGGTGGCAACTCCGATTGTGGCGCGAGTGGACCAACTGTTTGCTGTCGATGCGGAACCCCGCTACCCAACAACAAAAATCCATGTATTTGAGCTGCGAACAGTTTCCAAGCCAAGCCGTGGTCGAGCGGCACTTGGAGGCATTCGTGCTCAAACTTAACTGTGAGAATCCGATTCTAGCGGTTCACGAGCCGACGTTTGGAGCGGTGATCGATCGCTTCATCGAGGAGGAGCGGCTTCTCGAAATTAAGAAGCAGTGGCCTGGGGAATTGCGATTAGGGGCTCAGCTACGGAACCGTGAGCTCTTACCTCAGCGTGCTCAAGCACATTCGTGCGAAATGGGGCGCGACCCGCCTTAATCGGGTGAAGGCGGTGGCGGTACAGGAGTGGCTCAAGACTCTGGATGCCGCACCGAAGACCAAGGGTCACATGAAGGCTCTCATGCACCGTCTGTATGAAAAGGCGATGTTATGGGAGATGGTCGAGCTCAACCGAAACCCGATGCAGCTGGTCGAAATCAAAGGCATCAGTAAACGCCTGAGGAAACCGCTGATTTTGACGGTCGAGCAGTATTTCCGGCTGCTCGATCTTCTGCCTGATCCCTATCGCACGATGGTCGTTGTGGCACAATGCCTGGGGCTGAGGGCGGAGGAAGTTCTGGCGCTGCATTGGTCAGATGTCGATTTCGACCACCAGGTAATTCATGCGTCGAGGGCCGTAGTACACGGCCGGGTCAAAACGGTAAAAACGGAGTATTCGGAGGACGAGTTACCCCTTGACCCAGATTTTGCCACAGTGCTGCTAGCCTGGAAGACCCGCGCCCCGCAATCCGAGCAGGTCTTTCCCAGCCACGTGACGGGGCGCAATTTCCACGCGAGTCCGATCCAGCAGGACTATATCCGTCCCGCAGGGTGCTGCCTGGCACCATGCCCGACGTGTTCGGCTGGCTCCGGGATCTGGTGCATAGACCAAAACGGAAAAAGGCGGGGGCTGCATGACGAGCGCTGGGACGCTGCTGGCGTCCTGGGGCGAGTCGGGTGGCATACATTCCGCCACATGTACCGGTCGTGGCTCGACGCGACCGGGGCTCCACTAGCCTGGATTATTCACTCAGTCTCTAGCCAAAAAAGAAAGGATGCTCTAAAAGGAATGATGAACACTGGGTTTCGGCACCCAGCATTCCCTTTCGGAGCATCCATCGCTTGATACAAAGTGTTTTACCACAACTGAACTTCTCCTTCTACCGTCATCAACCCATTCGCGCCGATTTTTCCGGCGGGCAGATCACCAGCGACGCCGGTCTGCTGCCGCTGCGCGCCTTCGACGAATGCCATCATCTGACTCGCGATCTGGCTGCACTGCTCAGTGATCCGCGGGAGGACGACCGCGTCCGTCACGACTCGCTTGCACTGTTGCGACAACGCATCTACCAAATCGTGGCCGGCTACGAAGACGCTAACGATGCCGACCGCCTGCGCCACGATCCCATGCTGCAGATCGTCGCCGATCAGAAACTCGGCCGCCCCCTTGGCTCCCAGCCCACCCTCAGCCGCTGGGAGAACGCGCCTTGCGCCCGCGACTTGGTGCACCTCAATGACGCTCTGGTCGAGCAGTTCACCCATCTCTGCGGCGACCAAGTCCGCCAGCGCGGCGAGATTCTGCTCGATATCGATTCCACCGACGATCCCACGCACGGCCAGCAGCAGCTCAGTTTTTTCAACGGCGCCTACGGCCAGCACATGTATCACCCCATGCTGATTTTTGAACGCCACAGTGGATGCCTGCTGGCGGCGCGCCTGCGTCGAGGAAACGCCTCCAGTCATGCCCGCATTGTGCCCATGCTGGTGCGTCTGGTGCCGCGACTGGAAGCCGCCTTCCCCGGCGTAAAAATCAAACTGCGCGGCGACGCCGGTTTCGCCCTGCCCCTGCTTTACCAGTTCTGCGAGTTCTTCGAGATCGAGTATGCCCTCGGTATCCCCGCCAACTGCGTGTTCCAGCGCCGTGCCCAATCTCTGCAAAAGCAACTGAAACGGCGCTATCGACGCACCCAGCTACCCCAACGCAGTTTCTCCAGCTTCCGTCATCGCGCCCGCTCCTGGCCGCGCCAGCGCCGCATCGGCTACAAAGCCGAACACACTACCACCGGCACCAACCTGCGTTTCCTCATCACCAACGGTTCCGGTCGCGCTTCCCAGCTCTTCGCCTTCTACAACGATCGTGGCGAATGCGAGAACCGCATCGAGGAATTCAAGAACGGTTTTCGCGCCGACCGTCTGAGCTGTCATCGCTTTCTGGCTAACGCCTTCCGCCTGCTGCTGCACGGCTTCGCCTACAACCTAGTCAACCTGTTTCGCCAGCATCTGCCCCAGCCTTGGCGCTCGGCGCAGATCGAAACTCTGCGTGCCCGCTTGTTCAAACTCGGCGCTCGCATCCGCCAGACCGCCCGTTGCATCCGCGTTCACCTGGCCACCGGCTGGCCGTTTCAAGCTCTGTTCCGCAACGCCACGCTGGCTTTTAACCCGGGCTAACACTCGTTCGTGTTGTCGAATCCATTTTTCCTCCGCAGTGCGGGCGGAGCCCTGCCCCAAAAACAGCCCGCCTCACGTTCCCCGCGATTCCTCCGCCCCCAGATGCTCTGCGATCCTCACCATCACTCTCAACCTCAAAAACAGCGCCCGAAAACAGAAACCTTCAGCTCTCATGAATTAAGCAGGCTAGTGGCCTGTCGCAGTGAGTTCGTTACCGCGAACTCGGCGGGTGGGGTCAGAGTATTTCCACTGAATGGGACGAGCATTGGCGGAGTAGGCGTTGATGTAGCGGCGGAGTTTGCGAGCTAAGTCGGAAACCGAAGTGAAGATGCCGCGGGCGATGACCTTGCGTTCGATCTTGGCGAACCAGATCTCGACCTGGTTGAGCCAGGACGAATAGGTGGGCGTGAAGTGAAAGCGGACGCGCGGGTGTTGTTCGAGGAACTCGCGGACGGCCTGAGTTTTGTGTGCGGAGAGATTGTCGAGGATGATGTGAATCTGTTGCCGCGGTGGGCACAAGGAAACGACCTCTTGCAAAAAGGCGACGAACTCGCGGCTGGTATGGCGGGCGGCGGTTTTGCCGTGGACGCGACCGGTGGCGGTATTGAGCGCGGCATACAAGGAGAGCGTTCCGTGGCGGTAGTACTCGAAGCCGTGCCGTTCGGCGCGTCCTGGCGAGAGCGGCAGGACGGGATCGAGACGATCCAAGGCTTGAATGGCGGTCTTCTCATCCACGCAGAACACAGCCGCGTGCTGCGGCGGGCGCAGATAGAGGCCGAGGATGTCGGCGGCTTTGCTTTCAAACTCGGGATCGTCGCTGGCCATGTAGCGTTCGAGGCGGTGCGGCTTCAGGCCCGCTTCTTGCCAAACGCGATGCACGGCGTCCTTGCTGACACCCAGCGCGGAGGCCAGTTTGCGACAACTCCAGTGCGTGGACCCGTCGCCGGGCTTTCTCCGCGTGGCCGACAGGATGCGGGCGCGCAGAGCCGGAGTCAGCACACGCGGTTTTTGGCCGGGATGATAGGTGTCCAGTCCCTCCAGTCCGTATTGCCAGGAAGCGCTGCTTCCAGCGAATGATGGTGGGCGCCGTGGTCTGGAGCTGTCGCTTGATCGCGGTGAACGACGCGCCTTCGGCCAGCAACAGAATCAACTTGGCGCGAAACACGTATCCGGCGGGCAGAGAACGAGATTGGGCGATGCTGCTTAGGTCGGAATGCTGTTGCTCGGGTAAGCATGACTTCGCTGCCAGTAGCCATGACAGCTTTGATGCTAACAGCCTTAGTAATGGTTACTCTGCGACAGGTCACTAGGCGTGCAGCAGAAGCTGATGCGGCATGCCCAAATCTCGACCGCTATGAACGTCTACGGCAACGCGCTGATGGACTCGAAGCGCGAAGCCAACAGCCGGGTAGCACGAATGGCACTGGGAATGGCATGAACCGAAAGGCTCGCAGCCACGTTCTTGTTTTAGCTTGCTGCTATTTTGGGTTTTCTTGGGTTGGCGAAACTTGTAAGTGGTTGCGGGGGGTGGATTTGAACCACCGACCTTTGGGTTATGAGCCCAACGAGCTACCAGACTGCTCCACCCCGCGGAACCATCATAGCAATGTCTTTATGGAGCGGTCAAACTTCGGCGGTTTGCTTAGTGGTTGGGTGAACCAGTACATTTTAGAATCTCGTCTTCTTTCCTTCTTTCGAATGAGCCTGCGCACCCTTAACGATGTGTTTTTTGCCGTGGTGGAGCGCCAGCATCCCAAGGTGATGTTGGAGCGGCTGGGGGAAGAATTTGTCCCGATTTCTTCGGAGGGGCTGCGCCGCCGGGTCGTAGCTGTGGCGGGCGGATTGCGGAGGTGGGGCATCGGTCACGGGGACCGGGTTGCCATTCTGAGCGAGAACCGTCCGGAGTGGACCATTGCAGACTTCGCTTCCCTGCTGCTGGGAGCGGTCACGGTCCCGATCTATGCCACGCTCACAGGCGAACAGACGGCCTACATCCTGCGGGATTCGGGGGCGCGCGTTATTTTTGTCTCCAGCGAAATGCAGCTGCGGAAAGTTCTCTCCGTTCGGGACCAGACTGCGCTGGAGAAACTGGTCGTGATGGACGCTTCCGACAGCGCGGGGGCGGTGCGCATGTCGGAGATTGGAGCCCGAGGGCCAGGGCAGCCACGATTCGGCGCTCGAGGCCACGGCCCGGGCGGTTTCAGCGGACGATCTCGCTACCATTATCTATACCTCGGGCACGACCGGCACTCCCAAGGGAGTGATGCTGACGCACGGCAACATGGCGTCGAACCTCAACTGCTCGCTGGCGGAATTTCCGGTGCGATTGGGCGATGTCAGCATTTCGTTTCTTCCACTCTCCCATGTCACGCCCGCCATGTGGATTTCGCCCTGCTGTATCGCGGGGTCACGCTGGCGCATCTGGCCCTGTGAACCAGTTGCCGCAGGCGCTGCTGGAGGTGAAGCCCACATTTTTTGTGGCCGTGCCGCGGGTGTACGAAAAAATACACTTTCAAACCGAACAGAAGAGCGCAGGGGTTCCCCAATTCAACGTTTTATAACTGGGCGATGTCGGTGGGGAGAGAACATCGGGCGGAAGTCCTGGCGGGCCAGGACGCCGACCTCCCGGGCGTGGAGGCTGGCCAGACCGGCTGGTGTTTTCGAAAGTGCGCGCCGGCCTGGGCGGGCGCATTGAGGTTTTCATTTCGGGCGGGGCGCCCCTGGGGCGTGAACTGGCGGAATGGTATGCCGCCATCGGGATCCGCATTCATGAGGGTTATGGGCTGACCGAAACTTCTCCGGTGATCGCGGTCAATACGCCGCGAGCACACAAGATTGGCACGGTGGGAAAACCGTTGCCCGAACGTGGAGGTGCGCATTGCGGACGACGGCGAGATCCTGGTGCGGGGTCCTTCCGTGTTCAAGCAATACTGGAACAAGCCGAAAGAAACCCAGGAAGCCTTTGTGGATGGCTGGTTCAAGACCGGCGACATCGGCAATCTGGATGCAGACGGATTTCTCTCTATCACCGATCGCAAGAAAGATTTGATCAAGACCTCGGGAGGAAAGTTCATCGCGCCGCAGCCGCTTGAGAATTCGCTCAAGCACAATGCTCTGGTCGCGGAAGCTGTGGTGCTGGGGGAGAAGCGCAAGTTCCCGGCGGTACTGATTGCACCGAATTTTCCGTTGCTGGAAGAGTGGGCCCGCGGCCACGAAGTAGCTTTCGCCTCGCGGCAGGAGTTGGTGGCCTCGTCCCGAGGTACGCGTTCTGTACGAGGGCATCGTGGAAGATCTAAACGGAAATTTGGCCCGGTTTGAAAAGCTGAAGAAAGTTCTGCTTGTAGCGGATGAGTTTTCCGCCGAGGACGGGACCCTGACCGCCAGCATGAAGCTGCGCCGGCAGAGTGGTAGCGGAACGCTACCGGCGGCAGATTGAAGAGATGTATGAGCAGGCGGAAGGGGCGGGGCCAGTGGACTGAATGGAGGCCGCAAGAATAGCCGGAGGACGAATAGCCCGAGGCTGCGCGGTGAACCTGCACACATGCAGTTACAGTGTCGCAACAGCGCCTGGGGAAGCGTGCGTGCTGCCCTGCGGTTCTCTTTCGAGTGCGATTCAAACTAGTGGCCTGTCGCAGAGAGTTCGTTACTACGGACACGGCGGGTGGGGTCGGAGTATTTCCATTGGATAGGCCGTGCGGCGGCGGAGTAGGCGTTGATGTAGCGGCGGAGCTTGCGAGCTAGATCGGAGACCGAGGTGAAGATTCCGCGCGCGATGACGTCGCGTTCGATTTTGGCGAACCAGATTTCGACCTGGTTGAGCCAGGACGAGTACGTGGGGGTGAAGTGAAACCGGACTCGCGGATGTTTGTGCAGGAAGTCACGCACCGCCTGGGTCTTGTGCGCGGAGAGGTTGTCGAGAATGATGTGAATCCGTTGCCGCAGCGGGCACAGGGCGATCACCTCGTTTAGAAAAGCGATGAACTCGCGGCTGGTGTGGCGGGCGGCGGTTTTGCCGTGGACGCGGCCGGTGGCAGTATTGAGCGCCGCATACAAGGAGAGTGTGCCGTGGCGGTAGTACTCGAAGCCATGGCGTTCGGCGCGTCCTGGCGAGAGCGGCAGGACGGGATCGAGACGATCCAGGGCTTGAATGGCGGTCTTCTCATCGACGCAGAACACAGCCGCGTGCTGCGGCGGGCGCAGATAGAGGCCGAGGATGTCGGCGGCTTTGCTTTCAAACTCGGGATCGTCGCTGGCCATGTAGCGTTCGAGGCGGTGCGGCTTCAGGCCCGCTTCTTGCCAAACGCGATGCACGGCGTCCTTGCTGACGCCCAGCGCGGAGGCCAGTTTGCGACAACTCCAGTGCGTGGACCCGTCGCCGGGCTTTCTCCGCGTGGCCGACAGGATGCGGGCGCGCAGAGCCGGAGTCAGCACACGCGGTTTTTGGCCGGGATGATAGGTGTCCAGTCCCTCCAGTCCGTATTGCCGGAAGCGCTGCTTCCAGCGAATGATGGTGGGCGCCGTGGTCTGGAGCTGTCGCTTGAGGGTGTTGAAGGACGCGCCTTCCGCCAGCATCAGAATCAACTTGGCGCGAAACACGTATCCGGCGGGTAGAGAACGGGACTGGGCGATGCTGCTCAGGTCGGAATGCTGTCGCTTGGTGAGCCAGATCTCGCTACCAATAGCCATGACAGCTTTGATGCTAACAGTCTAGTAATGGTTACTCTGCGACAGTCCACTAGTTACGGGCACGTTGCGGCTGGGCCTGAATTTCTCCATTCCAAAACTTCAGTAAGCTGAAGCGGCGAAGCGTGGCGGTGTCGGCAGCACAGCCACCCACCCTCTGAAAATCGCAGAGGGTGGGGCAGCCTCAATTAGAATTAGGGCGAGAAAAATCGAAGACTAAGGGTGGGCCAGCCCCCGAATCGTGATGGCCTTAACGAGCGCAAACGATCTGTCGGGCGGCAACCCTCGGGCAAGGTCGGGCGTTAGGGTTGGGCCAACCCTCCCACACATCGCAGAGTACGCGATGTGTGGAGCACCCGGCAGGCGGAAACGGCGGGGCCTGCGGCCTGAATCGCCCGGTGAAATTCCCCGCCCTCTCTCTGCAAAGAACGGAGAGACGAGGACGGGGCACCCGGTTCGGGAGAGGCCGGCCGGTCCCGATATCGTTGAGAGAAAGGGAGTACGTCTCGTCTGTCCGGCATTTCCGTGAACTGCCCCACTCAAGCCAAAAGCGGCTTGAATGGGCCACCTGTCCGACTTCTGGAATGTACCCGCTTGCTTTCAAATGTCTTATATGTGGAGTATACTGTGGAATTGGTTCCACATATGCAAATCATTCAAATCGTGCTGGATAAAAAGCTATTACAGGCCGCCGACCAAGCCGCGAAGCGCACTCGGCGAAACCGGTCCGCGCTGGTGCGCGATGCTCTGCGGGAACATCTCCGCAAGTTGGAGCTGCGAGCCAGTGAAGAGCGCGACCGCCAAGGCTACTCGCGACATCCGCAAGGCGATGCGGAAGTGCGGGGTTGGGAATCGGAGGCCATGTGGCCGCAAGAATAGCCGGAGGACGAATAGCCCGCGGCGAGGTTCGGCTCTACCAGTTTGCCGCGCCCGACAAGAAACGACCGGCCCTGGTGCTCACCCGCAATAGCGCCATCGCGTATTTATCCACAGTCACGGCTGCGCCGGTCACTTCCACGATTCGCGGCGTGCCATCGGAAGTCGTTCTAGATGAGGAGGACGGCATGAAGTCCCCGTGCGCGGTGAACCTGCACAATGCCGTCACGGTATCGCAACAGCGCCTAGGGAAGCGTGTGGCCCAGCTTAGTTCCGCACGAATGAATGAAGTCTGTGCTGCCCTGCGGTTCTCATTGGGTTGCGATTCAAACTAGTTAATGGGAACGTTCCGGTTGTGCCTGAATTTCTCCACTCCAAAACTTTACTAAGCTGAAAGCGGCGAAGCGTGGCGGTGTCGGCAGCACAGCCACCCACCCTCTGAACATCGCAGAGGGTGGGGCAGCCTCAATTAGAATTAGGCGAGAACAATCGAAGACAAGGGCGAGGCACCCGCGGGCGATATCCTTCCAGCGTGAGAACGCCGAGTATGCCATCCTACGGGCGTGTTAGATTTTCCACTGGACTCAATGAGGCAACGTCTTAGTGCGGGAATTCTTGCCACCATCGTGCTGGGCGGCGTGACTCTGCCCGCCTTGCAGGCCGACACCGGGCAGGACGCATGGTTGCGCTATGCACGCCTCGGGAGTGTGGCCCGGGCGAAATATGAGGCGCTTCCCTCAACGCTGATTGTGCCAGGCGATTCGTCCGTGCTCACGGCGGCAAGGGACGAGATGGTCCGCGGGGTGATGGGGATGATGGGACGCCGCTTGCGCCTCGACGGAAAGATCAAGGAAAAGGCCATTATTAGTGGGACGATCGACGCTCTCCGGAAGATCGTCCCGGGATTCGAATCCTCCACGCCACTCGAAGGCGATGGCTTTCTGCTGGCGAGCAGGCGAGTGCGCGGTTTCGATTGCATCATTATTGCTTCGAGGACGGAGCGGGGCGTTTTGTATGGCGTGTTCGCGTTTTTGAGCAAGATGGCGCGCGGTGAGAATGTCGCCGCTCTCGACGAAGTAAGCCAGCCCCTCGTCTCGATGCGCTGGGTGGATCAGTGGGACAACCTGAATGGCACGATTGAACGCGGGTATGCGGGGCCATCCATTTTTTTCGAGAACGGGCGCTGTCCGCGCCGATTTGACCCGCGCCGGGCAATACGCGCGTCTGCTGGCATCGGTCGGCATCAACGGGTGCACCATCAATAATGTGAATGCCGACCTGCGGATTCTGGACGACACTTTCATTCCACAACTGGCGCGCATCGCGGATGTTTTTCGTCCCTGGGGAGTGCGCCTGGCGGTGTCGGTTGATCTGAGCAGCCCCAAGGCCGCGGGAGGCCTGGACACTTTTGATCCGCTGGATCGTCGCGTCGTTGAATGGTGGAAGGCGAAGGTGGATACGATTTACCGGCAGATTCCTGACTTTGGCGGGTTCGTGGTGAAGGCCGATTCGGAGGGGCGGGCGGGTCCGTCATCCTACGGGCGGACGCCGGCGGACGCGGCCAACGTGATTGCGCGCGCGCTGCGGCCGCATGGCGGCGTACTTTTCTATCGCGCATTTGTTTATGACCATCATCTGGATTGGCGAAACCTAAGAACGATCGCGCCCGCGCCGCTTATGACATCTTCCATCCGCTGGACGGAAAGTTCGACGATAACGTCGTCATCCAGATCAAGTATGGCCCCATTGATTTTCAGGCCCGCGAACCGGTGTCGCCGCTTTTTGGCGGACTGGAGAAGACGAACCAGGGCATCGAACTGCAAGTCACGCAGGAGTACACGGGACAACAGCGGCATTTATGTTTTCTGCCGCCGATGTGGAAAGAGATCCTGGATTTCGACCTGCGGGTGAACGGCGGCGCGACTCCGGTGAAGGAACTGGTCGCGGGAAAGACTTTTCATCGTCCGGCAGGCGCGTTCGTGGGCGTGGTCAATGTCGGCATGGACGCGAACTGGCTGGGGCATCCGCTGGCCATGGCCAATCTCTACGGATTCGGCCGGCTGGCGTGGAACCCCAATCTAAGCGCAGAAACGATCGCGGAGGAGTGGACGCGGCTGACATTTGGCAACGACCCAGCGGTGGTGAAGACCATCACCGCACTGCAAATGGCGTCCTGGCACGCCTATGAAAGTTATACCGGGCCTTTAGGGGCGCAAACGCTGACCGATATTCTGGGCAGCCACTACGGGCCGGGAATCGAATCGTCGGAGCGCAATGGCTGGGGACAGTGGCATCGCGCCGACCACGAAGGTATCGGCATGGATCGAAGCATGGCAACGGGAACCGGGTTCGTCGCGCAATACCCTGCTGCCATTCAGCGTTTGTACGAGTCAGAAAAAGCTACTCCGGACGATCTACTTTTATTTTTCCATCACGTTCCGTACACCTACGTGCTGCACTCGGGCAAGACCGTGATCCAGCATATCTATGACTCGCACTACGCCGGCGCGGCAGAGGCGGCGGATTTCGTGCGGCAATGGAAATCTTTACAGCACTCGATCGACGGCGAGCGCTATGCCGCGGTGCTGGCGCGCCTGGAATATCAGGCCGGGCACGCTATCGTCTGGCGGGACGCGATATGCAACTGGTTCTTTCGAGCTTCCGGGATTGCCGATGAAAAAGGACGAGTCGGAAATCATCCTGACCGGGTCGAGGCGGAAGCCATGCAGCTCCAGGGCTTCGTGCCGATTGACGTCGATCCCTGGGAGAACGCTTCCGGGGGCAAGGCGATTGAGTGCATGAAGGCTTCAGGATGCGTGGCTACATTCCGCTTCGACCGCGCCCCGGGGCGATATGAAATGGATGTGCAGTATTTCGATCAGAGGAATGGCGCATCGAAGTTTCGGGTTTTGCGTGGGCGATAAGGAGGTGGATGAATGGATTGCCGACGATCATCTTCCAGCCACCAAAGCAGGCGGTGACTCTTCCACGCGGCGCACAATTCCGGCGCTGGCGCTTCATCCGGGCGATGAGATTCGCATCGAGGGCGTCCCGGATGGAGAAGAACACGCGCCCCTGGACTACATCGAAGTGCACGCCCTATCTAAATAAGGGGATGAATCCGTTAGTGGAAGTTGCTGATGAGGATTACGTCGCTGGTTAGGTTGCCTCGGATCAGGAGCAGCTGCTTTTCGTCGCGCGACCAGGCGAAACCAAAGATCAGGTCGGAGGTGAAGTTCGTAATCTGGCGGGGTGGGCCGCCGGACAGCGGTTGCTCCCAGAGGTTGGAGGCGCCGTTTCTGGTGAGTCCGTACTGCAGGCCTTTACCGGAGGGCGACCAGGCCAGGCCGCGCGTCCCCAGAGGCACCTGGCTTATGAAATGCATGGGGCCGCCCGCGATCGGAACCATCGCAAGTTTAGGTATGGGGACCGGATTGCCTTCCTGGTAACCAAAAGCAAGCTGGGTGCCGTCAGGTGAGACTCGAGGTGAATTGCCGCCCTCGGGCACGGTCACGAGTGTGACCGGGTCGCCACCTTCGGACGGCATGCGATAAATCCTGTCCTTGCCGCTGTAGAAGATCCACTTGCCATCGGGCGAACATTGGGATTCGCCCAGCACATCGGCGATTTTCTTTCCATTCGAACCGTCAGCGTCAACCCGCCAGAGTTCCAACTTACCGTTGCGGTAGGTGTCAAAGAGCACGTAGCGGTCGCCACAGGACGAGATGGAATTCAGGTTGTGGGCGTCCGGGATGAGGACCGTTCGTTGGCTGCCGTCCGGATTCATCAACCAGACATCACCATTTCTACTGGTGGCGATAACTTTGCCGGATGGGCCGGTGGCGATCTGGGTGTAGGCTGGCTCGCCTGAGGTAAGCTGGCGAGCTTGCGATGAATCGGCCGCCGGTGCGCTCCAGACGTTGGAGACACGGGCACGCTGAATGGCGGCCAGGGTTTTGCCATCATGCGTGACATCGAGGGCCGCGGTGTAGTCCGAGAGATCGTTGGTAAAGCGATGCAGTTCGCCGCTGGGATAGTCGATACTTTGCAGTTGTCCCCGGCCCAGCATGGCTTCCGCGACCGGGGCTATGAGAGAGCGGCCGTCCGGCATCCAGACCGCTCGTCCGACAGCCCGTCCGCCAGCGGGAAGCAGGGTGCGGACACGGCCGTCAGCGACGTTGATGACGTTCAATTGCCAGGTGGGGTCGCCGCCCACGCCCAGCGTGGATGCGGCGAGGGTGTTGCCATCTGGAGACCAGGTTGCGCCGAATATGAAACCCGCAGAAGCCGGGAGCGTGGCCACCAGCCGTTCCCCGCCGCCATCCGCGGTTTGGGCGGTCCAGACCTCGATCACGCTGCGGTCGGGAACTCCGCGCTCGAATACGAAGTGGCTGCCATCGGGTGAGAAGTCGATCGAGGAATCGATGTCACGAATCAGTTGCCGCGGCGAGCCTCCGAGCACCGGCATTTGATAGAGGTAGCGGTAGTTCTCCGTGCTTTTATCGGAACGCACGAAATAAATGTAGTTGCCGTCGGGAGAGAAACTGAGTCCCGGGATCTCGACGACATCGGGGGCGAGAACCTGAACATCGCTCTTGGTAGCGACGTTGCGCACCCACAGACTCTGCTTCTCCGCGTCACGCATGGCGTAAACGATGTAGCGTCCGTCGGGGGCAATGGCCACCTGGTTGGCTTTGCCGTTTTCCGTCAGCTTCGTGATCTGCATGTTTTGCAGATTGAAGGCGGGTGGGCGGGTAAGCAGTTTGTAGCCGCCGAAACCGGCCGCCGCGAGTACGACCGCAACCCCAGCGGCGATGGCGAGCTTGGGCAATCCCTTTTTCGCGGGCGCAAGCGGGACGGGCAAAGGCACTGACTGCGAAGATGCGGCGCCGGCGGGTTCCGAGGCGGCCACGCTCGGGGTTGAGTCATGGGCGGCGCGAACGCGTCCTGAAGTGGAGTCGCGTTTCAGGCGCTTCAGATCGGCGCCGATCTCGGCCGCGCTCTGGTAGCGCAGATCGCGATCCTTTTCCAGGGCTTTGTTGATCACCTCTTCCAGCTTGGGAGAGAGATCGGTGTTGACGCGCACGGCGGGAGTCGGCTCGCGGTTCAGGATGGCGTCGAAGATGACCGCGGAAGTATCGCCGCGGAATGGAACGATGCCTGTCCCCATCTCGTAGAGCACTGCCCCGAAGGAGAAGAGGTCGCTGCGGGCGTCGAGTTCTTTCCCCTTGGCCTGCTCAGGTGACATGTAGGCGACGGTGCCGATGGCGGTCCCGGGGCTGGTCAGATACTCCAGGCTAACGCCGGTCGTGACCTCGGTGTGTGAGCCTGCCGGCGCGGAGGAACTCGCGCGGGCGAAGTAACTTTCGCCAGACCGAAGTCGAGAATCTTGGCGTGTCCGCGCTTGGTGACGAAGATGTTGGCGGGCTTGATGTCGCGATGGACGATGTCTTCGCTGTGCGCGGCATCGAGGGCGTCGGCGATCTCGATGGCCAGGCCGAGGAGCACATCCAAGTCCAGCGGGCGGCCGGCGATGCGATGCTTCAGGGTCAGGCCGTCCAGGTACTCCATGGCGATGAAGGCCTGGCCATTCTCTTCCCCAATGTCGTAAATGGTGCAGATGTTGGGATGATTGAGGGCGGAAGCCGCCTTGGCCTCCCGGCGAAAGCGCTCCAATGCCTGGCGGTCCTGGGCTACGTCTTCGGGGAGAAATTTCAGGGCGACGAAGCGATCGAGCCGGGTGTCTTCGGCCTTGTAAACGACACCCATGCCGCCACCACCCAGCTTTTCGACAATGCGGTAGTGCGAGATGGTTTGGCCGATCATTTATAAGCGGGTCACTCTGGGGTGATCATTCCTGGGCTGATCATTCTGGGCCGAACAATTTTGCCTGATCTTCAGACTGACGTGGAGCAGCGCTGGCGCCTCATCTTAGGCGGATTGCCGGGGCAAGTCAACGCGCGGGAGGTTGTTGTAGCCGCAACGTGAGAAGTTCCTCTTTGAGCAAGATAGAAAGTTCCGCTTTGATGGGGACATGGCGGAAGCACAAGAGGGACTGTGGATGTCAGCAAAAGAGCGGGACCGGTTGAAGGTGCTGCACGAGGTCAGGAAACGGCACATCACCCAGAAGCAGGCCGGGGTGGAGTTGGGGCTTAGCGTGCGCTGGGTGCGGACATTGCTGAAGCGGCTGCGGAAGGAGGGAGACAGCGCCCTGCGACACAGGCTGCGAGGGCGAGCTTCGAACCGGAAGACGGCGGAGGCGGTAAAACGACGAGTGGTAGAGCTGTTCCGGCAGAAACGGCAGGCCAAGTTGTGGCACGACTACGGACCAACGCTGGCGGCCGAAGAGTGGGCGGAGGACTATGGGATCCGGGTGAACCGGGAAACGCTGCGGCAATGGCTGATCGCGGCCAAGTTGTGGCAAGCACGGCGAAGCCGCATCGAGCGCGCCCACATCTGGCGTCCCAGGCGTGCGCGTTATGGCGAGCTGGTGCAGTGGGACACCAGTGAACACAACTGGCTGGAAGGTCGGGGGGAGAAGCTGTACCTGATCTCGATGATCGATGATGCCACTTCGCAATTGACAGCGCGCTTCGTGCGACATGATTCGACGGAGGAGAACCTGGGGCAGCTGCGACGGTATGTAGAGCAGCATGGGCGGCCGGTAGCGGTGTACACCGACAAGGCCAGCTTATTTCAGATCGCGCCCCGCGCCATCCATCACCGGGATGCTCCGGAGCAGCAGCAGAGCCAGATCGGACGGGCGCTCAAGGAGCTGAACATTGAGTGGATCGCGGCCCATTCGCCGCAAGCCAAGGGACGGATTGAGCGCTCGTTCAAAACGGCGCAGGACCGGCTGGTGAAAGGATTGCGACGAGTGGGAGCGAAGGACGTGGAGACGGCGAACGGGTATCTGGAGCAAGTATTTCTGCCTCTCTGGAATGAGCGCTTTCGTTACCCGCCGCAACTGGCGGGCGACGCCCATCGTAGGATGCCAAAGGGAATGAATCTGGATTCGGTGTTGAGCATACGGATGAGCCGAACCGTGACCGCGGATTACACGGTTCGTTGGGAGGGCGTGATCTATCGAATCGAGCGCGAACAGATTACGGCGGGCATGCGGGGAGCCCGGGTGCAAGTGGAGCGACGGCGCGATGGAAGCAGGTGGATGCATTGGCGAAACCGCGTGGTGGCACTGGAACGCTGTGAGACCCCACCACGGGCGCTGGCTAAGCGACCTGTCCAAGGCGGCGTTACCCTGATGAGATCGGCGGAGGAGAAAGCGCGAGCGAAACAGCGGCGTCTGGATGGCCGTCAAAGATGGAGAGAAAGCTTCGACCATCTTCGCGGTCGACCGATCTGGCAGGCGGTGAGAGATTCTCCGCCGCGAGCGCCAGGGCTTCGATAGCGATGGCGAGGGGCAAGGGATTCAAACGCCATCCCTTGCCCCTCGCGCTCCCCCATCCTGGCTTCCAAGGCGGAACTTTCTATCTTGCTAAGAAGCGGAACTTTCTACTTTGCGTTGACACGCGCGGGAGGTTGTCGATTTAGCCTGGAAGTAGTGGCCCACATCGCGTGGGGACGTTGCGACAAGGGAATCCCGGCGGGCACGCGGCAGGCAACAATTCGGCTTGACCTGGCAGTGAGCATCGCCAGCTGACGTGCCTTATCTGCTACGCTGCGGCGGCCAGAGAGCAAACACTCACATCATCGGCGGCGGGCGTGGAATGGGCGCGGCCGAACGACGCTTCCGGCTCAATCATCCCACCCAGTACACTGCTTAGACCGAGCAGGGACTGGCTTCCGCAGCTGGCACAATGACCGCTTAGGCCTTCACTGATTACCTCGCAGTTGGCGCACAAAACTGCTTTTTGAAGACGAACCAGATTCGCGTGGCGCCAGGCTTGATCAGTCATGTTTATTACTCCTCGGTCTCGGCTGGAACCGATCGACCTACAGCAATATTGGCGCATGTCTGTTGCCAAAGTAATGGCGATGGAACTGGCTCATTCGGCTGGATTGGCCCTAAAATCGCGCCACGAGTTGCGACTGTGAGGAAAAAGCTTGCACACGGGGTGGGCGAGGTTTCGGGAGTACCCGGTTACTGAAGTAATCGCCCGTTTTACAGGGCTGAACGCGGCCGACTGGCCCCGAAGCGCTGAAATCCTGTCGTCAATACGTTAGAGAAAATCATCATCACTGCAGACGAAAATTCACTTCGACATTGATCACCACTGCCACAGGCTCACCACTTTTCATCGCGGGTTTGAAAGTCCAGCGGGACACGGCTGTCAGTGCCATGAGGTCCAAGCCTTCACCAAGCCCTTTCGTTATCTCCAGGACTTCGGGAAACCCCTTTTCGTTGACGACCACCATCATAACCGCCTTGCCCTGCACTCGTTGCCGTCGCGCACTGTCGGTGTACTCTGGGTCTGGCATGTGAAGGGCCTGGGGGGGGTCGATCTTCCCAGGACTGGCCACATACACTGGCCGATTGCCTTCCAGTTCTGCCACAATCACGCTGGGTACACGATCGCGAAGAGCATTCATCTGATCTGTTGCGTTGGGCCCTCCTAAATCAAAGTTAGGTTTCCAGTAATTAGCCACCCTGCCCAGTAGCTCCCCTCCCTCGAATATCTTCGATAGAATCCTGTTCACCTGAGGCAGGTCTAGCGGCGAGTCGGGTAGATCAACCCTGATATGTATCGCACGGTCGGTGGCCAGCGGAATGACTTTGACATCTGACTTACCCGAGCGCAGGGCAAGAATGACCCGCTTACCCCTGATTTCCAGGTGCCCTCGATCCAAGGCAAGCTTTTCAACTTGCAGCAGTCCACAAATTGACCAGGGACAGACCATTACCGAACCGGCTACCGTGTCTTGGGCATCGAACCGCAATTTATTCGCCCCATTCGGATTTCTTAGCGACAGCATCCGGTGCTCATAGACATTCTTGAGATCGTCTTCAAGGTTCTTGCCACTGTCAGCCCCAACGTTGATAGATGAAACCGAAATGATGCAAAGGAGGCTGGAGAGGAAATATTTGATCCGCGTCATGTGCTGATAGCATACCGCCTTCGCTGCCCCACACCACAAGAATGACAGGGAAGTACGGGAGAGCACTATGTTCAACAAAGAGATTCTCGCATCCCCAAAAAACCTTAGGCCGGCCGATCCTTTATGCGCTGAAATTGAGCGCTGATGGCCTCGACACTTGTCAGCAAAGTATCGCCTGCGAATTTGAGGCTGGCTTCCGAACGCTCTGCCGCCTCCTGGTGGCCAAAGCCACAGGCGTCCACAACCAGCACTGGAATGTAGCCAAGATCGGCTCCGTGCCGCACGGTCGGTTCAATCCCGATTTCCATGGCGATACCCACAATGGCAAAGGCGTCAATCCCACAATCGCGCAATGCAATGTCCAGCGGTGTGCCTTCAAAAGCCGACATCATGATCTTGTCGAACACGACTTCGCTGGGGAGTGGCTGCAATTCGGGAATCAGGTGAAAGCCCGGCGAGTCGCGGAGGAACCAGGGCTTGACTTCATGGACCGACGTCAGGCGTTGCCAGGCCATGGCCATTCGCAACTGGGACACTCCCATCAGTTCTTTCGGTAGCGACATGTGCCGGGTGAAGAAAACGCGAATTCCCGCGCCCCGTGCCGCTTCGAGAACCTGGAGAACTTTCGCGGTAATCTCATGCCCGTTCTTGATCTGGTTCACAATTCCAACCTGCATGTCATATACGACCAGTGCCAAGCGCGTCGGATCACAAACATCCTCGAGCGTTTGTGGAATATTCAGTCCGAATGCCTGCTGCATCATGAATTCTCCCTCAACTCACCGAAGCTCATTCTACCGAACGGCGGCAGGACCGGGTTGAGACGAAACATACCGCTACCAGAGGTTATAGAGGATGCGTGAGGTATGGAGGGGCGGTGACAACAACTATGAGTCTCATGCGGGGCATGGGATTATCATTGGAAGCATGCTTTTCTACGCAGATTCCGTGGTTCTCACCTACGCAGATATTCAGGGGGCGAAGCGCTGGTGGATCAACACATTTGATTGTCAGGCGGCCACAGTGCCGCCCGATTGGGACAACCCCTTGTCCTCCGATGTCGCATTAAAGCTTCCCGGCAACGACGAACCCACAATCCTCCTGAGCGCCCGAGCGGAAGTGCAACAGGCGAGTTTCGACAGGTCCTCGCCCGTTGTTTCCGTCATCTTCTGCGACAAACTGAAAAAGGCGCACGAAAAGCTCTCTGGCCGAGGTGTTCTTGTTGGACCAATCCAGGATGGTGGCGACACGCAGTTCTTCGAGGTCCGTGACTGCGAAGGAAACCTTGTTCAAATCTGCAAAGAGCCCTAATGAATATCAAAGTATTCGACGATAAGCCTTCGCTGGGCCAGGCTGCCGCTCAACAGGCTGCCGAAGCCATTCGGCGGGCCATCCAGAAGAACGGGACAGGCCCGAATTATTGCTGCGACCGGCGCCTCCCAGTTTGAATTGCTGGATTCTCTTACCAGTCTGCCGGACATTGCCTGGGAGCGAATCGAACTGTTTCATCTCGATGAATATATTGGATTGCCCGCGAATCATCCCGCCAGTTTCAGAAACTATCTGCTGACCCGGTTGATCAATAAAGTCGGGATCACACATTACCATCTGCTCGATGGCGAACAGGAACCGGCGGAAGTGATCCGCGATGTCGGAGACGCTCTGCGCAAAGCACCGATCGACGTGGCTTTTGTAGGGATAGGAGAAAACGGCCACCTGGCCTTCAATGATCCTCCAGCGGACTTTGAAACCGACGAGCCGTACATCGTTGTCACTCTCGACGACGCCTGCCGAAGGCAGCAACTGGGCGAAGGCTGGTTCACGAATCTCTCCGAGGTCCCACGACAAGCCATCTCGATGAGCGTTCGCCAGATTCTTCAAGCGCGGGAAATTATCTGTGCCGTGTCAGAAGCACGGAAGGCGCGGGCCGTGGCCGCTTGCCTGGAAGGCGAGATCAGTCCACTTGCGCCTGCGTCCATTTTGCGCGCTCACGCCAATACTACTGTCTATCTGGATACGAGCGCGGCGGCGCTTCTTACGAAGGCCTCGGTATAGAACGAACCCGAAAACACTCACATCGGTGCGTCCCTTCTACTTCGCTCTGGGCTGAGCGGGTCTGGTGCGCTTGAGTAATCCTACTTTCTCAAACCCGGTCGAGCTGCGCTCGACTGGACAGCCGAGGGCGGCTGTCCCCACGCAGGCGACTGGGCACTATCGGGGGGCGGAACTTCGCGGGCGAGGGCGCCCGCGCCACATGGGGCTGGTTTTCATTACAATATGGTGCATGCCTGACTCATTGATTATTGCGGGGCGCGAGTTCCGTTCCCGGCTCATTGTGGGCACGGGGAAATACAAGTCTTTTCAGGAAACTGCACGGGCGCTTGAAGCCAGCGGCGCGGACATGGTGACCGTGGCGGTGCGGCGGGTGAATCTGGATCGCAGCAAGGAATCGCTGCTCGACTATCTGGATCCGAAGAAATATTTTCTGCTGCCTAATACTGCCGGATGTTACACCGCAGATGAAGCCATCCGGGCGGCGCGGCTGGGGCGCGAGGTCGGGCTCTCCGATTGGGTCAAGCTGGAAGTGATTGGTGACCAGGCGACACTCTATCCCGACGTGCAAGCCACGCTGGAAGCGACCCGTGTATTAGTAAAGGAAGGTTTTACGGTTCTTCCCTACACTTCTGATGACATTGTGTTTGCCAAACGGTTGCTCGATGCTGGGGCGGCCACCGTGATGCCGCTGGGAGCACCCATTGGCAGCGGGCTGGGGATTCAGAATGCCGCCAACATTCGCATCCTGCGGGAGATGATTACCGGAGTGCCGCTGGTGCTGGATGCGGGCGTGGGCACGGCTTCCGATGCCGCGCTGGCGATGGAGTTGGGAGCAGACGCGGTGCTGATGAATACGGGAATTGCCAATGCGCAGGACCCGGTGCTGATGGCAGAAGCCATGAAGCATGCCGTGCTGGCCGGGCGCAAGGCTTATCTCGCGGGACGGATGCCGCGCAAACTTTACGCGACGGCGAGTTCTCCGCTGGAAGGTGTGGTGCGGTGATTGAGATGAGAGGCTCGATTCCAGTGCTCGAGCGTGATGGTACTCTTACAGCCCCGAATCGGGCAGATTCCTAAAACTGCAGTCCCATTCTTGTTTCCCCGGGGCTCGGTGGCACTTTCCTTCTTGACAATCCGGCAGAGTGTCCAGAGAATGCGCTCGCGCCCCGTGCAAATCATTTCAGGAGGTTCTCATGTTTCAAATCCGGCTCGTCATCGCAATGCTAGCGACATTGGTGTTCCTGCCAGGCAGTTCTGCAGCCCAAATGAATTCGAGTGACGCTGGCCAGTACGTCATCCTCAGCGCGCAATATGGCACTGCCCGAAAGCACGTGGACGTTACCAACCGCTTGAAAGAGCTGGCGCGCCAGGACCGTACCTTCCGCATGGGCAACAGCAGCTTTGGCGTGGACCCTGATCCCGGGCAGGACAAGACGCTCCGCATCTACGCCCGCGGACCGAATGGGCAGGAGCGCATGTTTGAGTATCGCGAAGGCAGCACGGTTGACGGCTCCCAGTTCCGCAGCTGGGGTCGTGGCGACTGGGGCCAGGGCGGCTGGAATGGCAGATGGGAAGGCAGCGGCTATGGTGGCGGCAACGACCGAGACTCCGGCGAATACGTCATCCTCAGCGCGCAATACGGCACTGCCCAGCACCACGTGGACGTTACCAACCGCCTGAAGGAGCTGGCGCGCCAGGACCGCACCTTCCGCATGGGCAACAGCACTTTTGGCGTGGACCCCGACAAAGGGCGGGACAAGACGCTCCGCATCTATACCCGCGGACCGAATGGGCAGGAGCGCATGTTTGAGTTTCGCGAGGGCAGCACAGTGGACGGCTCGCAGTTCCGCGGCTGGGGCCGTGGTGACTGGGGCCAGGGCGGCTGGAACGGCAAGTGGGAGGGCGGCGGCTATGAACCACAACCCGAGATGAACGCAGCCCTCCAGAACCTGCGTGAAGCACAGCGAAACCTGCAACTGGCCTCGCGCGACAAGGGCGGACACCGGGCGAATGCGGTGAGGCTTGTCAACCAGGCCATCGGGGAGGTCGAGGCCGGCATTCAATACGACAACCGGCATTAGCACACGTGATTACCTGTCTTCAGGCCCGGTGGCTCCGCCGGACTGAAGCCCAACGCCTCATTGCCGGATGCTGCGCTGGAAGGCTCGCTCCTCCAGGGCGTGGTTCCTTAGCGAACCGGCAAGAATTTTGAAGTTCTGGGTCAACAACGTCTCGCCCTAGCCGGCTTAGGGCGAGTTTTCCTTTTTGAACAGAAAATCGAAGGAATTCACAGCTTATCCACAGTCTAATAAGGGCTAAATTGCTCCTTGCATTGAAGAAGGGGAACACCGGTGAAGCGAAAGCAGAAGATTCTGGCCGCAGCCGCGCTTTGGGGTGGATGCGCCTGGTTCGTCAGCATGGATGTGGATTTCCTGGTGACCCATCTCCAAAGTGCTCCGCATTGGCTGCTGCAGGGTTTTCGCGCTCTGTTCATGGGAGTGAGCGTGGCCATCGGGTATGTGGTCTATCGCAAATACCTTCTTGAAATGCAGACCCGGAGCGAGAAATATGCGGAGATCCGGGCGCAGATTCGCCGGCTGCTTGCCGATTTGCTCACGGTTTCCGATGATGAGTTGATCCACCAGTTGCAACGCACGATCCAGCGTATCGAGCAACTGCTCAAACGACATGACCCTGAGGCAGCCCGCCGCGGCGCGGAACCGAAAAAGGCGAAGGTTGCATGAACACGGGCCAAAACATCAGGGGAGTGAAGAGGCGCGAAGCCGGTGCAAGATCGACGATTGAGCTCGGGCCTCAAACCTGTCCCCGGAGGTTCAGAAAATGAGAGACACAGTTCGATGCCCCTATTGTGTGTCAGGCTCTGAGTTTTTCGCCATGGTCGCTCACGTGGATGGCAGGTACATTTGTGGCAAGTGCGGTCATACGGCGTATCCCGACGATGCCGCGTATTCGTGCCGCTGTCCGAAATGCCAGGAGTTGGCAGACTCCAGAATGGCCAGTTAAGAAGTGCTCTGCCCGACCTCCGAGCGTTTACAGCCTCGCGCCATCAGCTGTGGACCGCTCGATGCCCAGCAATCGCCGGACTGAAAATTCAAACCAATAACCACTGAGGACACAGAGGTCACAGAGAAATGGCTACGCCAGGCCGCCTTCCCGGGCGAGTTTCAGGGCTTCGATAGCGGCGCCGCGGGCTCCGGCGGTATCGCCATTCGGCATCACATAAATTGGAATGCCGGCCTGCTCCTCGCGCTGGGGCGGCATGGCGACGCGGATCTGTTCAATAAACCAATCCTGAAACGGCTTAGCGGTTTCGAGGGCGCCTCCGCCGACGATGAAGGCGTCGGGGTCGAAGGTGTTCACCATCTCATCGAAAAAGAGACCCAGGGCATGGGCCTGCACGCGGAAGACTTCCCGGCTCAAGGGATCGCCCTTTTCCGCCAGGCCACGCACCAGTTTGGCGGCCTGGTGCAGATCCATTTTCGCCAGCTCGTGACCAGGATAACGCGGCAGAAAATAGGGCAGGATATTTTTTTCGATAGCGGTGAGCGAGCATAGCGACTCGAGGTCGCCGGTGCGTCCGCAGTTGCACTCCGGCTTGATGCCGCTGGTTCCGGCGATGCTTTGATACGGAATCAGCACGTGGCCCAGTTCTCCGCCGAATCCGTTCTTGCCTTTCACCACATTGCCCTCGAGGATGACCCCGCCGCCATTGCCGGTGCCGATGATGCTTGAAATCGAAGTCTCACGGCTGTTGGAGCCGAAGATGGCGTAGTGTCCCCAGAGCGCCGCGGCATTGGCGTCGTTCAAATAGGACACCGGTTTACCGAGCTTGTGGGCCAGGCCTTCGCGAATATCGAATCCGGCCCAGTTGGGGTGGACAAAGTTTGTGGAGCCCCGCGCGCTGAGCTGGCCCGCGGCGCTGGCTGGGCCCGGAGTGTCGAGGCCGACGGCGACCACTTCTTCGAGACGAACGCCGACTTTTTGCGTAGCGATCTTCAGGCCGTCCGCGATCTGCTGCAGACAAATATCCGGCCCCTGCTTCGCCAGAGCAGGATGCTCGAGCAGCCCTTCGATGAGGAACTTCTCCTGCTGGTTCAGCAACGTGTAATTGATGGCGGTCCCGCCCAGATCGACTCCGGCCACGACTTGCACAATTCTCTCCTCAGGCCTGTGACACCGGCTTCGCCACAGCTTAACAGAACGTTGTCCGAATTCTTACCGGGAACACTGTGAGCGGCCAGCCTGGACTTCATGAACTCGGGGTCAATCAGGAATGCCGGTGCTGCAGTCGAGCGAAGCACCGGCGTGGATTGGATTGTTATTTTCGGGCTGCCGGCAGCTCGTAGTCGCCTTCAATCTCGGTGACCATGTTGCCGGTAGAATCGGCTTTGCCCTTGTATGTTCCCTTGCCCTTGATGCCCTTCAATTTGCCGGTGCCGCCAGTGTAACTCCATGTGCCCTCGGTGGTGCTGGGCTTGCCATCCTTCATGGTGTCGTTCCCCTGGAAGTGAACATAGATCTTGTCCCCGTTGGACAGATTAGAAACGTGATAGCCGGAACCGCGCACCTTGGCGCCACTGGCGTCGCTGTAGGCGACGTCATAGCCGTCCTTGGCCTGCACTTCGCCGTATTCCATCGGTGTAGTCCAGGTGCAGGCGAACTTGTGATGGCAAGGGAATGGCCGGGACGGTCGCCGACTTCGATGGAGTAAGCCGGGTCGGGCTTACGCAGGAGAGCGTGCCGCTGATCTTGGTTTGACTGCTGGCGGCGGGCGCCAAGGTCAAGGCCAGCCCGAGGATCAGGAGAAGCTGATTCGCATCGTGCGTCCTTGTGGCGCAGGATTCTGCGCGACGGCGACGGCAAATTCAAGCCGGGGCGCCTTCCTGATCGGCGATGCCGCCGATTTCGTTTCCCACCTTTTGATGCCGAGGA
>CAWCPY010000004.1:0-189927 GCA_963797385.1 Terriglobia bacterium | reverse complement strand
GGACGGAAAAGAACAATACCCACGGCAACGGCGTGGAACCAAGGGGTGGCAGAGGCGCTCGTGCCTGGGAGAATTGGTGGTGCTGCCTGGCCCATCTTAATTATGTGTCCAATTGGGTCGCAAAGGAGTAGACTTCCGCCGGTATCCGAGGGAGGCTTTCGATGAACGTACTTCGCCTTCGGTGCCGCGGCCTGATTCTGGCCGTGGTGGCGTGTCTGACTTGCCAGCTCTTCGTGGTTTCCTCAGATGAACCAACCCTGACCAAAGACCAGATAAAGAACTTCCTTCTCACTGCCAAGGTAGTGAAGAGTGTGCAGTCCAAGAAGGGTATCACCAACCCGTGGCGTCTCACGCTCAGCGACGGCACCATCACCCACGACGGTTCCTTCCAGTCAGTTGATGAACACAAGCAAAGCGTGGAGTTTGCCAGCGGTACGGAACTGAATTTCGTGGATTCCTACAAGTACAACATCGCTGCTATACGCTGGCGGAGATGCTTGGCATAGAAGACATGCTGCCGGTGTATGTCGATCGCAAATGGAAAGGCGAAGAGGGCTCGCTCAGCTGGTGGTTGCCGGTGAAGATGGATGAGGTCGAGCGCCACAGGCAGAATTTGATGCCCCCGGATGCGGACGGATGGAACAATCAGATGTACAAGATTCGGGTCTTCGACCAACTAGTCTCCGATTCCGATCCCAACCTGACCAACGTCCTGATCGGTCAGGATTGGAATCTCTGGAGAGTTGATTTCACCCGCGCCTTTCGCCTTCAAGGAAAGGTGAAAAGTCCCGACGATCTGGTCCGCTGCGACCGGCACTTGTTTGAGAAACTCAAGGTGCTGGACGGGAACGAACTGCAGGAAAGGACCAAGCACTACCTCAACAAGATGGAAGTGAAAGCGGTGATGCAGCGACGGGACGAGATAGTGAAGCGGTTCCAGAAACTGATCGCTGAAAAAGGCGAGAGCGAAGTGTTGTACTGAATCGCACTGCCCTCTGTCTTTCGCTGTGCCGCGCACTGCGGTGCATTTTGGAGATCAGGCACTGTCAGAGGCAACCTCGTCGGGGACACTGCGAGGATTGGCTTCGTGCCAAGTTGAACTCTTTTGGGCCCAAGGGCCATTGTTTCCGGCCACGTACCATAACTTCCCGGCGAGCCGGTGAATAAGGAGAAAAATCATGTTGAAAAAGTTACTGGTTTGGTTGCTCACCTCGGTACTTACATTCCCGCTGGCCACGACGGTGTTTGCGCAAATGGCTCCGGCCAAAGAGAAGGTCGCAAAGGAGAGCCGATGGGAGGGCAACGTTATACGGAGCAGTAAAGATGAATCCACCCTGACTGTGCGCAAGGTGGGTGGGTCGGACGAACGGACGGTTAAGTACGACAACTCGACGCACTGGGTCAGTCAGGAACACGGGAGTAAAAAGGTCAACGAAATTGATGCCAGCGAAGTAAAGGACGGTGACCGGGTGATCTGTAAGGGCACCTGGGATAAAGATGGCGTGCTCCATGCCACCTTGATCTCGAAACGGCTCACCGGCATGTAGTAGGGAGCTCGAAAGATAGTAATTAGCAGTTGACCCGGGGGGACAGGCCATTTGAATTGAAATGGTAAATGCGGTGGTATGCAAGTTCGTGGGTAGTTCCCGGTTTTCCTCCGAGACCCACGGTATCAAGGCCGCCTGCTGGCTGTACATTTGCGGGTTAATGGCTCATGGGACTAGCCAAATGTTTTCAACTTGTTGACTGATTTGACTTTGTCGGCCTAAGGTGCACCGCAATAAAGGACGTCCTGCGGAACTCAGTGGTTTCGTTCAAATCCGGCAGGGCTCGGCTGTAGGAGGCAGGAAAATGGTCAGCCCTCCGGTCTGGATTTATTCCCGCCGCGCTTGCATTTCCCTCCTCGTACTACTTCTGTCGGTCGGGCTGGCATGGGCGAAACCAAAGAAAACTTCGGTAGAGCCTTCAGAATCCCTGGTCGCCATCGGAGATGTTCACGGCGATTTTGACGACTTCGTCGCCATCCTGCAACACATCGGTCTCATAGACAAGCAAGACCACTGGACAGGCGGTAAGACCACGTTGGTGCAGGTTGGGGACATCCTGGATCGCGGCCCCAAGCCGCGCGAGGTCATGGACCTATTGATGGCACTGGAGAGGGAAGCTGGCCAGGCCGGCGGCCGGGTGGTAAGCCTGCTCGGCAATCACGAAATGATGAATATCATGGGTGATTTGCGCTACGTCACACCCGTGAACTACGCCAGTTTTGCCGACAGCAATTCCGAGAAACGGCAAAAATCTGCCTATGACGAGTACACCAAATGGCGCAATAAGCACCCCGAGTTAATAGCCGAGCTTTCCCAGCCCATGGAGTTGACTGAAGCAGAGTGGATGGCGAGGCATCCGCTGGGCTTCATTGAGCAGCGCGAGGCCTTCAGCCCGAAGGGAGAATACGGTAAGTGGCTGCGCGGCCACAACGCCCTGGCCCAAGTTGGAGCTGAGATCTTCTTGCACGGGGGCATCCATCCTGACTTGGCCAAAATGAAAGTTGATGCGCTGAATAAGCGGATTCGCGACGAAATCGGATCGTTCGATGCGATGAAGCAGTACCTGCAAGATGAAGGAGTGATCCTGCCGTTCTTCAATATGCAGGAAATCACCTATGCGGCTCAGGCTGAAGTCATCGCCGAGCGCAAGTCGCGTGTTCCAGCGAACCAGGAACGCGAGGCCAAGATCCTCGAGTTCCTGAAGTACGGGGAGTGGTTGAGCGTTAGGCAAGATGGACCCCTATGGTTTCGGGGTTACGACCAGTGGAACGACACAGAGGGCACGGCGCAGATAGACAAGGTCCTGGACGCCTACAAGGTAGCGCATATTGTCGTAGGACATACGGTTCAGCGGAGCGGGCGCATCCGGCCTCGTTTTGGAGACAAGGTGTTCCTGATCGATACCGGCATGCTCAGCAGCTACTACCCCGGGGGCAGGGCGTCAGCCCTCGAAATCTGCGGCGATGCCAAATTCACAGCCAAGTATATGGACCAGCAGATAGTACTGATCGACCCCGGCGCTTCGCCCGGAAAGGCAGGTTCCGGGCTGGCTTCGGGAGTTGAAGATGCGGCCAGGACTTCGGAAAAACCTGACGTCTTACCAACGGCCGGTGGTGTCTGTCAGGCAACGACTCCGCCACCACAATAGGAACGGTGGCAAGAGAGAGTCTTCCGCGGATGAAGAAATGGATCGAACGCGCGCTGAACATCCACTCCGGCGATCTGGGGCGCGGTACCCTGCTATCCACCTGTTTGTTCCTTGTGATCAGCAGCTATGTAATCGGCAAAGTGGCGGGAGCAGCGTTGTTTCTGTCGCGCTTCCAGGCGAGACAGCTCGCCTACGCCGATATTTCCAGTTCTGTAATCGTGGCCCTGGTGGTAGCGGGCTACGTGCTCGTGGTGCGGCGAGTCGCTTTGCAGGGCCTGCTGATCGGCAGCACGATATTTTTCGCCAGCAATTGCATGATCTTCTGGGCTCTGGCTCACTATCGCCCCCACTTGGCCTGGCTGTTTCCGGTGTTCTACATCTGGGTGAAAGTCTTTGGCGTGCTGGCGCCGACCCAGATCTGGACTCTGGCGAACTATGTTCTCACCACCCGGGAGGCCAAGCGGGTCTTCGGGATGGTGGGCGGAGGCGCCATTGCGGGCTGGATCTTCGCCGGCTATTTCTCCAAAGCGATCGCCAGGACGTTCGGCACGGAAAGTCTTCTGCTGGGCATGGCCCTGTTCCTCTTGATTTGTACCGGACTGATCGTCTTCATTTGGCGCAGCGGGCAAGTCGCGGTCGGCGGAGCGCATGGGACGGAGGGATCCGCCGAATCCGGCCCGCGAAACATTATTGCCAGCATGCGGCTGGTGTTCTCTTCGTCATACTTGAGAGCCATCGCCGCTCTGATCTGCATTTCATCTCTGGTAACCACCTTGACGGGCTGGCAGTTCCTCGCCCTGATGCAGCAGTTCCTGGTGAAGAAAGACGCGATAGCTGCTTTCTATGGCACCTTCAATTTTTACGCCGGCATATCATCGCTTGTATTCCAGTTGGTGTTCACCAGCAGGTTCTTGCGCAGGTTTGGCATAGGTACGGCCCTGTTCGTGCTTCCAATTACGGTGTTGCTGGGATCGACCGGCCTTGTGATCTTAGGCACGCTGGGCGCCGCGGTAGCGCTGAAGGGTTGCGACCAGGTGCTGCGCTATTCGCTCGACAAATCCACCACGGAATTGCTCTATCTCCCGCTTTCTGTCCGGATCAAGTTACAGGTAAAATGGTTCATCGACACTGTAGTCTGGCGTCTGGGCGACGGCCTGGCCGGGTTGACCGTTCTGATTTTCGCCACTACCCTGCACCTGGCGGCACAGCAAATCAGTTGGATTGCGCTGCTGCTGGTCAGCGGTTGGCTGGTGGCGGTTGTGGTGGCGCGGCGAGAATATGTCGCCTCCCTGAGAGAAAGCATCGCACAACATCGAGTGGACGTGGAGCACGCCTCCCACTCGGTACTCGACCGTTCGACCGCGGAGTTGCTGGCGACCAATCTTTCCGCCTCGGATCCCAAAGAGATCCTCTATGCCCTCAGCCTGTTTGAAGTGGAGCGGCAGAAGGCCGCACACCCCGTAATCCGGAGCTTGTTGTACCACTCATCGCCGCAGGTCCGGCAGAAGGCAATCACGATCCTGTCCGAAACAGGCGACAATACGGTGCGGCCGGAAATCGAAATTTTGCTCAGGGATCCGGATCTCAATGTGCGCACCGAAGCATTGCTTTACCTTACCCACCGTGCCCATATTGACCCGCTGGAGTTGATGCGGGACGAAGGCGACTTCGCCGACTTCTCGGTCAGCTCGGCGGTCGTGGCATTTCTGGCGCGGCCGGGCGAGACTCAGATCCTGGAGGCTGCGCAGCAGATTCTGACCACCATGGTCGGTGAACCTGCGCCCGAGCGGCAGCGCCACCGGGTGGAGGCGGCCCGCTTGCTGGGCGAGCTCCCGGACTGCTTCGATCCCCTGCTCTCGAACCTGCTGGCCGACCCCGACCCCGCGGTCGCGCGCGAAGCCATCCACTCCGCGGGAAAACTGCGCAAGCGGCGGCTGGTACCCGACCTCCTGGACCGGATGGCCCATCACGAGCTGCGTGCCGAAGCCGCCAAGGCCTTGGGAGAGTTCGGAGACTCGATCATCGGCGCGTTGCGTGACCATCTCGCTGACACTTCCGTGGCCATCGAGGTGCGGCGGGAAATCCCGAGCATCATGGTAAGCGTTGGCACGCCGGCGGCGGCGCAGGTGCTCATGGAAAACCTTATGGAAGGCGATACCACTCTGCGCTTCCGCATCATTAGCTCACTGAACAAGCTCCAACGCCTCCACCCTGAGATCGAAACCGACACCCAGATGCTGGAGACCGTGTTGGCCGCAGAAATCCTCGGACACTACCGCTCGTGCCAGATCCTCGACCAGCTGGGAACCGTTGACAGCGAAGATCCCGCGGCACGCGCATTGAACGAGTCCATGCAGCAGGAATTGGAGCGCGTCTTTCGCCTGCTGGGCCTGCTGTATCCCCATCTTGATGTGCACAGCGCTCATCTGGGTCTGCAATCCAAGAGCGTAGCCGTTCACGACAACGCTCTGGAGTTCCTGGATAACGTCTTGAAACCTCGGTTACGGGAAATGCTGGTGCCGCTGCTGGATAACAAGGTCACGGTGCGCGAGCGGGCTCACCTCGCCCAACGGTTAGTGCGCAGCAAAATCGAAAACCAGGAACAGGCGGTCGCGGCCCTTGTCGCCAGCGACGATCCCTGGCTAAGGTCCTGCGGCGCTTATGCCGTGGGCGCGTTTGGCCTGAGATCTTTGGAAGATCAGTTGAATCGATGCCTGAACGATTCGGATCCGCTGCTACGGGAAACCGCCAGGGCAGCCAAATTACGCCTGGACGCGCTGGTTACGAAGGCTTGAAGCTTCAAAGGCAGAAAAAGCCATTCAGTTCGGGGAGGTACTCCGGTGTGCACACTTCATCGTCCATGGTGGAGGCTCATCATAGCGACCGTTTGCTTGATCTGCCCATACCTCGTCAGCGCAACGGATGAGACTACTCTTACCAGGGAACAGATCAAGCACTTCCTCCTCACCGCGAAGATCGTCAGCGGCAAGCAATCCAACATAGGCATTACTCAGCCCTGGCGGCTTACGCTGAGCGATGGCACATTGACCCATGACGCTTCCTTCCAGGCTATCGACGAACACAAGATCAACATGACGATGGCGAGCGGCCGAGTTGAAATGAACTTCGTAGATTCATACAAGTACAACATCGCCGCCTATGCCTTGGCTGAACTGGTTGGCCTCGATGACATGGTGCCGGTGTATGTGGAGCGATCATGGCACGGCAGCGCGGGCTCGCTGAGCTGGTGGTTGCCTGTAAAGATGGATGAAGCAGAGCGCATCAAACAAAACATACCGGTTCCCGATCCGGATGCTTGGAACAATCAGATGTACAAGGTACGGGTTTTTGACCAATTGGTCTACGATGACGACCCAAATCTCACCAACGTGTTAATCACTCAGAACTTCAAGATTTGGAGGGTTGATTTTAGCCGTGCATTTCGAGCCTACAGGGAGTTGCGAAACAGCAAAGACTTGGTGCGCTGCGACCGGCAATTGTTCGAAAAGCTGAAAGCACTGGACGCGAACGAACTGGCGACAAAGACCAAGGATTATCTCTCTAAGGATGAAGTGAAGGCGGTGATGGTGCGACGGGACAAGATCGTCGCCCAGTTCGAGAAGATGATCTCCGAAAAGGGTGAAAAAGAAGTGCTGTACTGAAAGCGCCTGACTCTCTGAAGGTTCACGGGGTCGGACCGTCCGTCTCGCAATGGCAAGCCTTTACATTAGCCCGGTTCCGCAAGCACCCTTGCGAGACCCCAGCCGGTACGATGGACTAGCCCTAGTCCTTCAGCGCTGGGATCAAACGCTCGGTTGCCCCGGACAACCGTTGCCCCGTTCGCCCCAGCACTGGCGGTAGGTACCCTGATCGCAGGAAAAAGTCACCAATCTTTTTGACTCATCGCAAAAGCACTGATCGGGTCCTCCGCAATTACTGGACTCGCCGTCTGATTTGCACTTAGTCCAGGCCTCGTAGTTTCTTGGTAGCGGATAAACAGCTTCGCAAGAAGGTTTGCCCCTTTTGTTCGATGAGACCAGTTTTTCGCTGAGGAAGTCGGCTCTGCCATTGGCGGTATTCACACCGTTGAGCTGAGATAGGCCTAAGCCGTTTCCATTCTGCTGGCCAACAGAAGCGAATGCAAGAAGTAGCAACACCGATGTCCTGGCAATCATGTCCATCCTCATGAATTCAATCTAATACTACACCGATCCAAACCAAAACCCAGACCTCCCACTGGCGGTTCACGTTCGCGGTGCCGATGTAGAGCTTATCGTCATCCAGAACGAACCAAATCGTGACTGCGTGGGGCTTCCCGGTCTTGCGTCCATAATGAGTCAGGGTCGTCGTCCGCTTGCCCGCTATCCTCTTCAGTCTCCTAAGTGCGTTCGGTTCCATAAGCTCTCGCTTGAAAACTTCAACAGGAAGCAGGAAAAAGCCTAAGCATCCCTAAGCTGTTCTTCAGTCATGCCGAAGTAGTGCCCCAGTTCATGTATGAGAGTCTGGCGAATTTGATGACGCACTTCGGCCTCGCTTGAGCAGACCGCCTCAATATTCCTCTGATAAAGCACGATGTGATCCGGTCCCGTGGGGAGGTTGAAGACGCTCCTCTGGGTCGCAGGCACGCCGTGAAAGATGCCTAGAAGCAATCGCCGTTGTTGCCCCGGCTGGGGTGGTGACTGCTGGTTCGGCGGCACATCCTCGACCAGAACCGCAACATTCTGAATGCGACTGCGAAATTCTTGTGGGAGCGAGTCGAGCGCCTCCTCGAGCACTTTGACGAAATGTTCGCGCTTCATCCTTCACCCACTGAAATAAATACGGGCACGCCCACTCCGAGTAGCCGTCGTCGTCTTGGTCGTCATCATCTTCATCTTCTTTGCGGTCGCCTCCGTCTTCCTCTTCGTCTTCCTCTTCTGGCTCTTGTCGAACGACGACATCGGCGGCTACCGACCGATCACAAGGGTCTGAGTCGGGGCATTCCGGATGTATTCTGCTCATATCCAATGGTAGTCTTCGTAGCCCGTGGCAGTAGCAACAATCGGCGGGGTACCGAGAGCCAGCAACCTGGCATGCCGATTCTGAAAGCTGGCGTGCTCTATTTTGCTCGCGTTTGGAGCGGTCATTGATGCCATCCCGTTTGACGGTTGTCGTGCTTATGTTGGATATTGAGACGGAATGGACACCGAGCAGAAAATTGCTGAAATCGAGTGGCTAGAGCGAATTTTTACCGTGCCGGACACCAGACCGCTGACTCCGAGTGACCTCTCGGCTGCGAATCGGAGACACGACGATGTGCTCGCGCACAGTCCGTGGTTTCGACTTTGGCAGCGTTATGGAGTTTGCTGCCGCTCGTGACATTACTGCGTGTACCAATCTGAATGCGGCGACCAGCGGCTACAAGATAAGCACTGAGTCGAAGGCCACTGGTGGACGCAGGCGGGGCAGACGCCTCCAGTATCGAATGAGTTCCATTCATGCCCGCAGGTGCAAAACCATCGGTCTTCCTTGCGGGGAGACCAGCCACAGAGCGGGCAGCGGATGCGAGGGCCAGATGGCTCCCGGCTCTTCTCTTTCTCAACCTCGCGATCCGGCACTAGGGTCGGAGTGTCAGTTTTGGAGCTCATTCCTTTGCCTCAGGGACGGCAATTGGATGGCCCGCCGTCTTCCGTAGCGCGTTGGTATTTCCAAATCTTATTGTCGAGGCTACTGGGAACGAGTCTTGGAAACTCTGCCCGCAGGACGGTGCTTGCATTTCGCACCAGTTCTTCCGCCAACTCCGGCGTGACATTCCGCACACCCAACGCATTCGCAACAAATCTGATCACCATCCTATCCGCCCTCACCCCGTCCTGATTTCCAGCCAAGATCAGGAAATAGGCATAGGACAAACCGCTTGATTGTCCCGGAATCGCTTTGATCGCTTGTCGCAGGTCATATCGCAATCCTGATTTGAACACGTCCGCAAAAGTCTCTAGCCCGCATTATTCGTGAATGTGAAGAGATCGGAAGACAAAAGAAGCCTCCTCTGTTACAAACATGTTGACTAGACAATGTTTGAGCAACAAAAAAGGCTTCCTTAATGTCAGACGATAGCACAACACAGTGTTTGTTGTTCCCAGGAATTTTTCGCAAGCCAATCGTTGCCCAGTTCGATCAGCGCGAGGGGAGTTCCGACGGCGGGGCTCTGCTGCTGAAGGCCGCGGATCGACACTATGGGTTGGTGGCTGGACTGAGTTCCTGCCTTCGAGATGATCGGCAAGCGGGCAAGGTCGATCATTCGTTGTGCGAGTTGGTGGCGCAGCGAGTGTTTGCGATCGCCTGCGGCTACCCGGACACCAACGATTCAGCCCGCCTGTCCGAGGATCCGATTCACAAACTACTTCTGGATCGCGATCCGATCGAGGGTCGGAGCCTGGCTTCGCAGCCGACGTTGTCGCGTTTCGAGAACGGAGTTGGGGTAAAGGAACTTTATCGTTCGGGCGAGTTCATGGCCGAGAGTGTGATCCAGCGTCACGCCAAGCGGCTGCGTCATCGCACTTATCGCGTCACCATCGATCTGGACCCGACCGACGATCCCACGCACGGCGTGCAGCAGTTGTCGTTCTTCAACGGACATTACGACACCTGGTGCTACCTGCCGGTGATGGGTTTTGTCAGCTTCAACGACGAAGCCGAACAGTATCTCTGCGCCGCGGTGTTACGGCCCGGCAACGTGAGCGCAGCGGCGGGAGCAGTTGGCATCCTGCGGCGTTTGGTGAGGATGATTCGTCACCATCTTTCTGGAGTACAGATTCGGGTACGCCTGGATGGCGGTTTTGCGCATCCTGCCGTGCTGGAGTTTCTGGACGCCCAGCCGAAACTGGAATATGTAGTCGCGATGGCCAAGAATACATTGTTGAAGCGCGTGGTCGAAAGCGGAATGCAGCGAGCGCGCCAGCTCTCGCGGCGCAGCGGAAAGACCGAACATATTTACGGGGAAGTCCGCTACAAGGCCGGGAAGTGGCCAGGCCTGCGCCGCGTCATCATCAAAGCCGAGGTCGTCCGCGCTGCCGATAAGGACCCCAAAGACAATCCCCGGTTTGTCATCACCAACATGAAACAGAGCCCGCAATGGATTTACGAACGGGTCTACTGCCAGCGCGGGGACATCGAAAATCGCATAAAAGAATTGCACGAGCTCGACATCGACCGCACCAGTTGCAGCAGCTTCTGGGCCAACCAGTTTCGCGTCCTACTCACCGCCGCGGCGTACGTGCTAATGCAGGAATTGCGCTTGCGCGCTGCCGGCACCGCTTGTGCCCGCGCCCAAGTTGGCACGCTGCGCGAACGATTGCTGAAGCTAGGCGCTCGGGTCTTGGTCTCGGTACGACGCGTCGTCGTCCATCTGCCCGCTTCCTTCCCGTTTCTACCCGCCTTCCGTCGTGTGGCTCTGGCGCTCGGCGCGGCAACCGGCTAAATCCCTTTTCCGGTTTACTAGCTCAACCGAATTCCACACCGACGACGGTCACGGCGCCCCTGTCTCTCCATCCGGCAACTTGAACATCCCGATCTTGGAACTCTTCGATTCCTTTGCTCCTTTGCTCGACCAAACCCAACTATCGGGATTTACAACCCACTGCGCACCAATAACTGGGCGCTTGCGATGTCTTCACGAATAATGCGGGCTAGGGAGACTCTGATTAAGCTCTCTGCTATCCACAGCCGGTCAAGTTAGAGTGTCTGAAGTAATGAAGCAGAGGACTCTAGCGATGATGACCGGTTTTGAACAGTACGCGAAGAAGACGCGGCGAGCCATATTTCTGGAAGAGATGGAGCAGGTGGTGCCGTGGCGCAAGTTGTGCGCTCTGGTGGAGCCGCATTATCCCAAGCCGGGGAACGGGCGTCCAGCGGTGGGAGTGGAGCGCATGTTGCGTATTTATTTTTTGCAGCAGTGGTTCAACCTGTCCGACCCCGCGGCAGAAGAGGCACTGTAGGATTCGGCGGTCATGCGGCAGTTCGTGGGCGTGGATCTGGGCTGCGAGCCGGTGCCGGATGAGACCACGGTGTGCAAGTTCCGGCACTTGCTGGAAGAGCACCAACTGGGGGAACAGATCCTGGGACAGGTGAACCTGCACTTGCAAGCGCAGGGGGTACGGATCACGACCGGCACCATCGTGGACGCGACCATTCTGCACGCGCCCACTTCAACCAAGAACCAGCAGCAGCAGCGCGATCCGGAGATGCACCAGACGAAGAAGGGGAACCAGTGGTACTTCGGAATGAAGGCCCACGTGGGAGTCGACAGCAAGACCAAGATCATCCACACGGCGGTGGCGACGGCGGCCAACGTAGCCGACTCGGCGGTGCTGCCAGATCTGTTGCACGGCGAAGAAACGCGAGTGTGGGGCGATCAGGCTTATCGTGGACAGACCGAAGTAATCCGGGAGTGCGCACCGCAGGCGCAGGACTGCACCCATCGGCGCTATCGCTATAAGGATCGGGTTGATCAAGTGGAGCGAGCGAAGAACCGGACCAAGTCGACGGTACGCTCGAAGGTGGAGCACGTGTTTGCGGTGATGAAGCTGAAGTTCGGATTTGTGAAGCTACGCTACCGAGGGCTGAAGAAAAATGCCACCCAGCTATTCGCGGTGTGCGCCCTCGTGAACCTGTATTTGCTGAGGAAAAAACTCTTGCTCCGGGTGCCGGCTTAAGCCCCGCCGCGCAGGAACGTTGATTCGCGAGCGAGTCCGAAGCGGGTTGGCGACCGGGAGAAATCGACTCCGAATGCTGGTAATGGCTGACGGAACACTAGCCGGACGAAAAACACAGGCTTATTCAGAGTTTCCCTAGCCCGAAATGCTGGAGTGCCTTTGCGAATCTGAACGTAGCCTCAGCCTTTAGGATGCCTGATCTTGTCGAGGTTCTCTGACGGTTTCGGAAAACATCGTTTGCCATGTCCTCCCAGCGATTTTCACAATGCTGCAAACTTCCCAAGAGGTCGCTGATCGGATGCTCTTCTGCTCTGCCTCGCCCATCTCTCTGCCAGCGGTATCGCGAGCAGAAATCGGTGACGGTGCGTTCTGTTGACTCGTACCTTACGCCAATCGAAAACACCGCATCAATGATGCACAGCGGCAGGGACGCGTATTCGTATGCGGCATCAGTGGGCGGCTCGTTCAAGTCTGTAAGCGTGCGCCGGATGTAGGCCACGAGTCTGTCCAAGTCGGTCATAGGTGGAAGGGATGATGAAGCATACTGCGCCAGCTTTAATAGGAAAAGAGTTGGGTCTGAGCAGGCTCGGCGCGTTGCGAGCACGCCTCGTCATCATTCGCCACGTGATTGACGCGAGTGCTGACGGGATAGCACCGCATCAGTCGTGCATCGTAGGGCTTTAACAACTCGGATGCCGCGCTTTCGTCCGTCACGCCCGGATCGAGCCAAAGATCATAACTGTCGAGATCGAGGATGACAGGCATGCGGTCATGCACGGCTGAGGTCACGGCATTCGGGATCGTTGTGAGAATTGAGCAGGTCTTGATCCAGCCGTCGCTAGGGTCCTTCCAGCGATCCCATAACCCGGCGAACGCGAACAGTTCTCCGTCATTAACCTCGAAACAGAACGGCTGCTTGGATTTCACCCTCCTCTGCCACTCGTAGAAGCCGTCTGCCGGAATCAGGCACCTGCGGGATTTCAACGCATCGCGGAACGCTGGCTTCGTGCTCGCCGTTTCCGATCTAGCGTTGATCATGCTCGCCGCGCCAGAGGCTGTTTTCACCCATGATGGAATGAGACCCCAGCGCATCAGCGACAACTCGCGGACAGGTTCTTTCGGGTTCTGGCAGATCACGGGGACTGGCTGGGTCGGCGCGATGTTGTAGCGAGGAGCCCAGTCCTCTTCCTCTGAAACGCTGCCGAAATATTCCTCGACAATCTGCTTCCTTCGCGAGAGTCGGTACCGTCCGCACATGAGAGAGATTATTGCAGATTGGAAGGCAGAGCTAAGAATGTCCTCCCTTTGCCGGATACTTCTCTCCAGCGTCATCTTCAACCGTATCAAGCAGCATTTTGAATTGCCGAAGGCGGAACTCAAGATAACGTTTGATGGCTTCAGGTTTGCGGTTCTGCATGTGGGGCAAGTCCAGCATCGCTGTCTCGGTATCGAAGTCGGCAAATGCGCAATCCAACGAGTCAAGTACTCTTGTGAGATAACGCTTTTCCTCCGGTATGGCCGCAATTCGCGTCTCTGCTTCCTTCGTCCTTCTTCCTGAACACGCGGCAGCAAAGTATTCCAGATACGAGGCGTCCAGAGATGCTGAGAGCGCATCCGCCAGTCCGGGTGTCAATTCGAAAACGCTCGCATCCTTCACCCGCATGCTCGCAACTTCGCCTTTTGGCGCTCCGCAACAGTCCGTGTACTTCTTCCCCGAGCCACACCCGCAAGCGTCATTACCTCCAGTATTCCTGCCCATCGTTTCCTCCGGCTCGGCAATTGTATCCCTCTCACCCACGCCCAGCGAACGATCTGCGACGACAGTCGGTAGCGCCCACAGATGGAGGAATTATGTCAGATCGGAATACCGTAGTGCGGGTCGTTTCGGAAGCGGTACTTCCTCGACGAGTTCTAATATTTGCGGGTATTTCGGGTTATCATTGAATGACGACCAACTGGCCTTTTGCGGGAAAACGGCTGGCTGCTCCGTGAACCATCGAACGTGCAATCGCTCCGGGCTTGTAGCCCCGATCCACATCTGGGCCTCCGCGAGTTGCCGCAGCCTTAGCCGCCTTGTCAACTCTCTTCAAAACTGGCGTCCTCTTGCCCGAAGTCCATTCAAAATGAACCGTGATTCCGGCTTTCGCGTGAGCCGAAAACAACTGCTTCCACAAGTCCGAGTTTTCTCTCGGTTCATCGTGCTGATTTCTCCAATCGTTTTTCTTCCACTCCCGTGCTCGGTTCAGGTTGTCTTTAACATATTGCGAATCCGTAAAGACCTGAACCCGAGTTACGCTTGTCCACGGGCCGCTTTCGCGAACCCCATTTCAGCACACGAATGCAGGCGAGTAGTTCCATCCGATTATTGCTGCTCTCCTCGCAACCGAAATCGACGATCTGCTCATCCTCGTAATCTAGATGGTCGGGATAGTGAACAATCGCCGCACACCCCGACCTGCCCCCCGGATTCGTCACTCAAAAACACAAAGGGCAGTACGGCAATGGAGAGTTAGAGGCTTCGAACTCGCGCCGACCGCGAGCACTCCTGGGGAAGACCCGCGGCTGGCGAAGGCTTCGAGAACCGTTTCGGCTGACGGATACCGCTCCGCGGGACTCTTGCGCAGCAGTTTGTTCACAATGGCGGCCAATTCCGCGCTCATCAAAGCAGTGGCATGAGGGTCATCGTGGAGGATCGCGTGCAGCCTGTCCACGGATGAACTGCGGGGCCACGGATGTTGCCGGGTCAGAATTTCATAGAGGATGATGCCAAACGAGAACAAGTCGCTGCGCTGATCGGTGTCTTGACCCAGAATCTGCTCCGGCGACATATAGGCGACCGTGCCGACGACTTGCCCCGGCCGACTCAAAGACTCCCCCGCCGTTGCTTGAGTCCCGAGGAGAGGAGACGTCGGCATCATTTTAGCCAGACCAAAATCCAGCACCTTCACATAGCTATCAAAACGCACCAGAATGTTTTCTGGCTTCAGATCGCGATGGATGATGCCCGCACGATGGGCTGCGCGAAGCGCCTCCAGGACCTGCCTTGCAATCTCGAGACTGGGCTCCACGGCAGGTGCACGTTTGAGCCAATCGCGCAAAGTTTCGCCTTCTACCAACTCCATCACAAGATAATTGGGACCGATGTCGTGGAGGGTGCAGATATGTGGATGATTGAGGGATGAGATCGCCCGAGCTTCCCGTTCGAAACGCGCGCTGAACCTTTCCTGGCAAATCTTGATGGCGACCTCGCGGCCGAGCCGGGCATCCAGAGCCCGATATAGCTCACCCATGCCACCGGCACCCAACGGAGACACAATCGCTGTTACGCCTTTGGGCAGGCCGCCCCGAGGATCCTGAACTACCTCCCACGCTCCCCATCAAAATTCACCCGTTGGGGCGGCCGCTTCGAGAGACGAATGCGGAGACGAGTGTGCCGCGGCGGCAGATTTTTTCCGCTGGGCAGCAGGCAAGGTAGTGACGGTGAAGGAAACGGGCGGACGGGAAAAGACGCGAGAGTGAGGGGCGAGCGGGCCCGAATGAAATTCGAGCACAGTGTGCACCGTTGCGGTCGGCCCCGAGCTCAACCGTGATCACAGAGGGGCCCCCAATTTCTATTTGACCGTCCCGCCAGGGAGCTCCCACGCTCCCCATCAAAATTCACCCGTTGGGGCGGCCGCTTCGAGAGACGAATGCGGAGACGAGTGTGCCGCGGCGGCAGATTTTTTCCGCTGGGCAGCAGGCAAGGTAGTGACGGTGAAGGAAACGGGCGGACGGGAAAAGACGCGAGAGTGAGGGGCGAGCGGGCCCGAATGAAATTCGAGCACAGTGTGCACCGTTGCGGTCGGCCCCGAGCTCAACCGTGATCACAGAGGGGGCCCCAATTTCTATTTGACCGTCCCGCCAGGGAGCTCCCACGCTCCCCATCAAAATTCACCCGTTGGGGCCGCCCACGGCCTCTACTTAGAGAGGTGTTTACTCAACAGTACATACGACCGTCCCATTTCTAGATTGCAGCATTCTGATAGCATTGATTATAAACTACTTAACTGTATTATGGACCAAGCGCACTCCCTAGCAAACTCCCCTACCAACTGGCCGGATTATACTCTCCATTTTTTCTTCCATGTTAACTAAATAGTAATATGCCCGAAAATGTCCCATGTTAGCAAATAGAAAGCGAATTAACTGCAAGGCTCGTCATTTCGAGAGACGCGTTGGTTGCGGGGGGTGGATTTGAACCACCGACCTTTGGGTTATGAGAACGACCGCATTCAGTTAACTGATTGAACCTGAAGCACGGACGGAATGACTCAGGTTCGCAAAAACACCGTTAGTTCTGCTCAGTCGCGTTGAATTATGAGCGAATATGAGCACTCCGCCCCAGATTTGCCCGCCTGAAAGCCATAGAGTAACATTCGTCTCCGCAGGCTAGTGGCCAGACTGAATACCATTGACAAGCGTGCGTCTGTACGCCGGGCGCGTCAATAGGTACCTAGGGTCCTCCCCATGCCAGAATACTCGTCGCAAGGCGCGGATAGCCAGGTGTCCGGGTCTCTTTGCGGAAGTACCGTAGGCCGTTTTGTGATTGGCGAGCGGCTGGGCAAAGGAGGCATGGGAGAAGTGTACCGGGCGCAAGACACTCGCTTGAAGCGCACCGTCGCCCTCAAGCGGCTCTCGGCCCATCTGCGCTCGGATTCCTTCTATCGTCGCCGCTTCGAGGAAGAAGCCGAACGCGCGTCCTGCCTCAACGATCCACATATCGCGGCTGTTCATGACGTGATCGAGGAACAAGGCGAGATCTTTCTCGTCATGGAGTTTGTTGAAGGGCAAAACCTGCGTCAGCGGATCCAGAAACCTATGAGCCTGGAACAGTTTCTCGGGATTGCAGTGCAATGCGCGCAGGCCTTAGTGGCGGCGCACGGACACGGTGTCGTGCACTGCGACATCAAACCTGAAAATATCATGCTGACTCCGGAGGGCCAGGTTAAGATTCTCGACTTCGGCGTGGCCAAGCATCTTCCACGGTCCGACCAAAGTACTACGGTGGACCGGTCGGGCGCGATGAGCGGTACTCCCGGCTACATGTCGCCTGAGGTTCTGTTGGAGAAGACTCCCGATGGTCGCGCCGACATTTTCTCCTTGGGAGTTGTGTTCTACGAAGTTTTGACTGGCCATCACCCCTTTTTAGCCGGCAGTTTCGTGGCTACCAGCGACCGAATACGCTGCGAGACGCCGGCCCCTATCCATATTTTTAATGCAGAAGTCCCGGAAGAATTGGAGAAGCTGGTCAATAAGGCAATGGCCAAAGAGCCCGGACAGCGCTATGCCAGCACCCGCGAGCTATTGGAGCAATTGTGCCTTGTCGAGAGCCGTATAACTCCAACTGGATTATCGCGAGTGCTTCCGCGAAAGGCGACGCCTAAGCCGAAGTACGCAGTCTTCGTGGCAGTCGCTGCTGCATTGGTTGCTGCCTGTTTGCTGGCAATTCTCTACCACAACGCCAAGCTGAAGGGTGTTGAATTAAGTAAGCAGGCACCCGTTCATCTCGCAGTCTTGCCCTTTACATCAAGCGTCGACGATCCCGGTACCAAGGCGTTCTGTAATGGACTGACCGAGACGCTGGCTGTCAAACTTACCCAGCTCTCCGGCACTCACCCGCTCCAGGTTGTTCCCATAAGTGAGGTTCGTGCGGAAGGTATCAGCAATGTAGTACAGGCGCGCAAAGGCTTCGGCGTGACTCTGGTGCTGGAGGGCTCCTTGCAGGAATCGGGTAACAGGGTCCGGATCACGTATAGCCTCGTGGATGCGACCAGCATGCGGCAACTCTCCGCCGACACCATAACTGCCGACATGAGCGACGTCTTCGGCCTGCAAGACCGTGTTGTCGAGAGCGTCGTAAACATGCTCGGCCTGCAACTCCGGCTAAGCGATCGCCGAGTCCTTGTCGCACACGGCACTCAGGAACCGGCGGCCTATGACTACTACCTGCGTGGCCTCGGATATTTGCAGGATTACCACAAGGCGGAGAATGTAAGCAGCGCCATTGAACTTTTCAGCCGCGCGCTGGAGCGGGATCCCAACTATGTATTGGCCTACGCTGGTCTGGGAGAGGCCTATTCAATAAGCTACGACGCAACATACGAACGAGAATGGTTGGACAAGGCGATGCAAGCCTGCGAGCGTGCCGTGGCTCTAGACCCGGACTCGGCCAAGGGCCGCACCTGCTTAGGTACGGTGTACGCAAGCAGAGGCAAATACCAAGAAGCGGTGCAGCAATTCCAACGCGCGGTACAGACGGACCCGACCAGCGACAGCGCCTATCGGGGATTGGCCTCTGCCTATGAGCGGTTAGGCAGGTTAGCCGAAGCCGAAAATACGTATCGGCTTGCCATTCAGGTCCGTCCCGAATATTGGGCGGGATACGGCTGGCTGGGCAGTTTCTACTCTCACCAGGCCAAATACGCGGAAGCCGCGCGCGAATTCAGCCACGCCATAGCCCTCGCTCCCGATGATCCCCATGGCTATCGCATGCTGGGTGGCGTCTACATCTTCATGGGAGATTACGCCAAGGCGATTGAAGTTCTGCAACACGCCATTGCTCTCTTTCCGACACCCGAGGCTTACTCTAATCTTGGCATTGCTTACTTCAACTTGCGCCGCTTTGATGATTCTGTGAGTGCGCTTGAATACGCCTGTACGGCCAACACAAGGGACTACGATATTTGCGGAAACCTGGCCCGCGCCTACTACTGGAGTCCGAGCAGGCGAAACCAGGCTCGTAAGATGTATGAGCGGGCAATTCGCATGGCGGAAGAGAACTTGCGCGTCAATCCCAGAGACGGAGACACTCTCGCCTCGATGGCGAACTATTACGCGATGCTGAGTGACCGCCCCGAGGCTGTCAAATATCTGCAGGAGGCCCTGAATTTGAATTCAGATATCCCCGAATATCTTGCGATTGCCGCCGTCGTCCACAACCAGTTTGGAGAAAAAGACGAGGCCCTTGGGTGGCTAGAGAAGGCCCGGGCACGAGGGTATTCCCCAGCCGAAATCCGGGCATCTCCCGAGCTCGACAGTTTGCGGGTTGAGCCGCGATTTCAGAGGCTAATTCTCGGCAAATGACGTATCATGGCGAACTGTGGGGAAGGAGATGTGTATGCCAAAAACGGCAGGAGTTATCCTGACAATGCAGCCACCGCGGCAACCGATGGGGTGGCAAATTGAATATGAGGTCTTGTACGACAAGCCGACTAAAGCGCATCCAGAGGTAGAGATTTCTGTCAGCATGGAGGATTCCATTCACTGGTTTTGCCGCGAGAAGAAATTTAGAGTAGTGAGTGTGAATCCTGATGATGATTCCAAGGCTGCAGGTGCACCTGCACAGTTGTTCTATCGGCGGTTCCCGGAAGACAATATCGAGTTTGCGTATCACGTCAATTCGGGACCGGCCCGGCCGGGCGCGGGGGAGAAGTGCTTTACTTATAAGCCGGTCTTCGAGTTTGATGATAATGTCGACCCTAACAAACGCACGAAACTCGACCCGCATATAAAAACGCACCGATAATCTTCGGTACCGTGGGGAGAGTGAATGCCGTGCGGTTCGCTACGATCAAGCTTCAGAGTGCCTGATCTTAGGCCCGGGCATTCGTGCTCAACTTTTGCTCGATCAATGATTGCCGCATGCGACCGTGCCCCAAGTGTGTCCGGTCCCACGGACGGTACGCTCGGGCAGGCTCCGGCGGAGAAGGTCTTCCGTTAGAACTTTTGTCCGCAATGGATTCGCCGAGACCACGGCCACAGTTCATGGCAGGTTGCAAGAGTGGGCAACGGTCGTCGCACCGGGCATCCAACACTTCTGGGTCGTTGGAGCAATACCCCAGCGGAAGGCTTACTACCTGATGTCGATCCATGAGGACCTACAGACGCGGGTCAGGCGGGAGTGGGATGGACGAAGAGACTGGAATTGGCGAAGGTGACCAGGAGGGATAAGCAGGAGTACCGATTGCACAACCTGGCTGTACAAAGCCCGGTCGCTGCCGAAGGATCAGTTTAAGTGGGAGGTAGAGAAGGAACTGACAGAGCGGGAGACAGAACGATGGTAGATCATCAGATCATCTACTTCAAACTGTGCAAACACCCAGATCCCGGGCTGGCAATGCCGATGCTGTGGCGCTAGGTCAAATCTCGAAGTTCATCACAGATTGTTTCGCGGGCCGGGCGGTTGTGACTCAGAGGAGGGTCCGATCACACTGCGCTTCGCGTGCGCATTTCACTACCAAACTGACCACGGCCTGAGTGATTACCCCAACCACTGATAGGTTAGAATAACGGCGCGCGGACCTGCCATCATCTTGCAAGGCTCATTTGGTGCAATAGTTCAGGGCGGCGACGCCTGGCGTCAATACGCATTTCTGTGCATCAGGGTGGATATGACTGTGATTGCGATGATCCGCAGATCCAGACTCATGCTCCAGTTTTGAAGGTAGTAGAGATCATGTTCTATCCGTTTCTCAATGGACGTATCACCACGCCAGCCGTTGACCTGGGCCCATCCGGTAATGCCGACTTTCAGGCAGTGACGGTTGTTGTAGCGTGCGACATGCTGCAGGAACTTTTGGGCAAAGTATGGGCGTTCCGGCCGCGGTCCGACCACGCTCATATTGCCCCGGAGAACGTTGTAAAACTGGGGTAGCTCATCCAGACTCGTCTTCCGCAGGAACGCACCGATGGGTGTCCGGCGCGAATCCTTCTCTGTGGTCCAAACCGTATCACTCTCGTTGACCGGCGAGACCCGCATGGTTCGGAATTTGTACATCTTGAAAGTTTCTCCGTTCATTCCTACTCGGTCCTGGTCGAACCAGATTGGACCCGGCGAAGTCAGCCGAACCACCGCTGCAATCAGAATTAACAAAGGCGCCGTCAGGACCAGCACCGTAAGAGAAAGAGCGACATCGAAGGCCCGCTTCAGCAATGCATAGTCTAACGAGTCAGCCGGCGACTTGGTAAGATCCACCATTTGCATCCGCCCAAGCTGGAACAACCTTTCACGAACCACAATGCCCTCGCGAAGATCGACGATGGCACGGGCGGGAAGGGAAAGCTTTTCCATGGCCTCCACGATCTGTGGAATTTGAGCGAACTGAGCAGGATGGATGGCAATCACCGCTTCACTGAAACGGCCGTTGGCATTCAGACCGCCGATTTCTTCGAAGCGATAGACCGGACTTTCACTGACGACCGGCTCCTGTCCCGGCAGACAGACGTATCCGGCAACACGGCAAGGAGCACAGGAAAGCCTCTCCAGACGCTCTGCCGCCCGATGCGCGAACGCATCGCTGCCGACGATCAGGATGCGCGCGGGATGCCCCCATTCCTTATTTTTCCTGATGTATGCCCGGAATACAGCGTGCACCGACAGAGAGAGAACGAACAGGGTGAATAAGCCGCAGACAAAGAGACCCCGAGGGACGACGTCATCGCGACTGAAGAAGAGAAGGGCCAGCAAGACTACTCCGGTTGCGAGCACGGCAGAAGTGGCAGCTTTCCCTCCGGTTCTTTCCCGAAAAAGCTCGTCGATGCGGGTCACTCGATAGTGTTCTGCCATGAAAGCCCAGACGAACGAGCACAAAAGGATAAGATTGAAGTGTCCGGTCGAGGGATACAGGACCGGACGTCCGAGGTAGGAGACGAGGACTGCCCACAACCGATAGCCCAGATCAAAGGCTACGAAAGGTAACAGACAGGTGACAGTCACCAGGACGAGGCGGTAGAGGCGTAGCGCCAGAAACATGGTAGGAAAACTCTCTTCCTAAATCGACTAATTAGGAGGGCGGCGCAAAGGTCCTGCTTGAAAGAATGCTTGTGGAGCCATGACCGAAGCCGAATAAAGTGATTGCTAGTCAGCGGTGGCTGAGCCGCCGGGGAGTAGCCCTTCAGTGGGTTGGGTGGCAAAACGAGATTCGAAGTATCGGTCATAGGCACCCAAGACAGAGGCCTTCGTGAAATATGCCTCCGCGTGAGCGCGCCCATTTGCTCCCCGCCAAGCTCGCAAGACAGAATCGGTGCGGAGCGAAGCAACTCCTTCGACCAGGGCGGCGGGATCTTCTGGTGCGACGATCAGGCCACAATTTGCCCTGCGAATCTCACGTGCCGCTTCACTTCCGGTGTCGACCGACGCGATGACAGGGCGTCCCGAAGACATGTAAGTCAGGAGCTTAGAAGGGATCACGGCATCTTTAACCGACGCCTTCTGATTCAAGAGCAAGGCATCGGCGTCCGCGTACATCCGGCATAAGGCTTCACGCGGCTGTAGCGGCAGCAGGCGGACGTTCCCAAGCTCCCGGGCCTGAATTTCCGATTCAACCAGCTCGCGATCCTCTCCTTCTCCCACAATGACCCAGACCAACTGCTCATCATGGCGCGTCAGTTCGGCGGCGCGTACTAGGTTCACCAAATCCTGCTTCTTGCCCATGTTGCCGGTATGCAGAAGCAGGAACTGGTCGGGAGAGATATTGTTCGCGGCACGAAAACTAGAGTCGCCCGGACGTGGCTGGATGTTTTCGGTGTCGCCCCAGTCCGGTATGCGATGCAGTTGCGTCGCGGCGATCCCACGAGCGCGAAGGCTATCAATGAATGCACCGCAGAGACAAAATACAGCCTCAGCATTCCGGTAAAGAAAGCCTTCGAGTCTCCTTGCCAATCCAACCAGTGTGCCTGGTCGCAGAATTCCGGTAGCGAGAGCGGCCTCGGAAGCCAGGTCCGTAAGCTTGATGGTGTATGGAACGCGCTTCAAGCGCGAGAGCGCATAAGCAGCCAGGGAAACCGCCGGAGGAGGAGAAGAACAGTAAATGACGTCGCACTTGCCTTCGACCAGGCCTCCGACGAACGCAGCGACTGCAAACGAAAAATCGTGAAGCAACCTCTCAATCAAACGGCTCGGCTTCCATGGAATGAAGTGGAGCACCCGCCGTATGTGAACGCCGTTCAGATACTCCTTCTGAGTGATTCTTCCCCGATAGCCATCCCAAGTCCTCCAGTCAGGATAATAGGGAAATGCTGTGATCACCTTGACGCTATGGCCCTGCGCGGCAAGATGTTCGCTCAGCCCAGTGGTGAAGGGAGAGACGGAGGTGTGCTCCGGGTAGTAGTTAATTCCAAGAATCAGGATTCGCATTGGTTCGGAAATCCCTTTGCTTTCAATATTTGCGGGCGCAGGCTTGTGGCTAGGCGATTCGACGCGCATTTTGGAGGATGAGATGGCGACCCCTACCCGCGTGCGCAAGTTCCTGCTCGATCCAGGCATAGGTGACGGCGAGATCCTTTTCCAGAGAGATCGAAGGCTCCCATCCCAGCACCTGCCGCAGCAGGCTGTTGTCGCTGTTCCGGCCGCGAACTCCCTGCGGTTTGGTGAGATCGTGCTGTCGGGTCAGTTTTTTCCCAGCGATCTCCGCCACCAGATCGACTAGGCCGTTGATCGTGATCAGGCGGTCGGTTCCGAGGTTGAGAGGCTTGTCAAAACCAGAAGTCATGATGCGCAAAAGGCCCTCCACGCAATCCTGGATATACATAAAGGACCGTGTCTGTTCCCCGTCGCCCCAGATCTGGATGGTTCCATCGTCCTCGGCCAGTGCAACCTTTCGGCACACCGCTGCTGGCGCCTTTTCCCGGCCTCCGTCGTAAGTTCCCAGCGGGCCGTACACATTGTGGAACCGCACCACACGGGTATCCAGGCCGTAGTCCTGCGCAAAGTAAAGACAGAGTTGCTCGGTGTAGAGCTTCTCCCAGCCATAACCAGGCTCAGGCTCAGCGGGAAAGGCATCTTCCTCGCGCAGCGGATCGACTTCGGCATTCGTCTGCTTCGACTGAGCGTAAACACAAGCAGAGGAAGAAAAAAGAAATCGCTTTACGTCCTGAAGTCGGCTGGCTTCCAGCATGTGCACGTTGATCAGCGTATTGTTGCGAGCGATATCTGCGTGATTTGAGGAAATAAAGCCGATGCCGCCCATGTCGGCCGCTAGGTTGTAAACCTGATCAATGCCTCCCCGGGTAGCCATCAGACAGTTGTCGAACTTGCGCAGATCCAGACGCTCGAATTCGTCCGCATGAGTGGCTTCGTATTCCGGCTCCTTGATATCCACGCCCCGCACCCAGTGGCCTTCTGCACTCAGGCGGTTGATCAAATGATGTCCAATAAAACCTCCCGCACCCGTAACTAGAACACGCATTCGCTGGTTCATAAATGTGCACCTCTTGGTTGAGAGTCGAGTTAGAGTTCTGCTGAAAAATCAATCCGCTTCGAAAGGAACACTGGAGGGGCGGGCATCCGTGAGAGCTGGGACTCTTTTCGGTTCTTTCAGGCGATACGCTTCGGCATGGGCTTCTATGACCGACCGATAGATCGCAATGAGCTGCCGGTAATTGGTGGTTTCACTGTAGAGCCGTTCGTGAGCCCGTTGAGCGGCGGCAGACCATAGCGACCAGACATCGCTCGGCGCCCGCAGCACCTTCTGTAGCACATTGGCCAGTGCGGCTGAATTTGCCGCCTCAAAGATCAAGCCATTACTCTCATCGCTGACCATCGTCTTCATGCTGCCAAGGTCGGGCACGATCACGGGAGTCGCTGCGGAGAAAGCTTCCAGCAGCACCATGGGGCAATTCTCATATGCCAGAGTCGGCAGCACCAGCGCGCGGCTTTCGCCGATGCAGCGCAACACTTCTGGGTGGCTTAGACTGCCGGTCCACGAAACTCTGTGGGAGCCACGGAATTGGGTTTGTAGCGCTTCGCGCTCCGGCCCGTCCCCGATCAAGATCAGTTCACTGCCGTCCACATGAACGCGGCGCCAGGCGTCCAACAACACGTGCAAGCCTTTATGGCGTGTCATGCTTCCGGCACATACAACTCGCAAAGACCTGGCGGCAGGAACCAGACTCGATGCCGGAACAAAATTCGGTTTGACGGTCATCTTTCCACCGGGCAGACCGGCTCGAATCAGAATGTCCCGGCCCCGCTGTGCCACCTCAGAAATACCTACGTCACAGGGTGCGTACCTCATTTACGACAACAATGGCGAGGTGATTTACGTCGGCCAGGGAACTAACCTCAATCGCCGTATCTGGGCCGATCATTGCGGCGGGGACGAGAAGATGTCTACCAGCACGTTCCGCAGAAGCGTAAATAAGATTCACGGAATTGCTGCCGGAAGGCCGCTTCGAGATTGGGTCCGCGGCAATTGCACATTCTCGTACGTCGTAATTCACGATCCTGATCTACGCTCAGCGGTCGAGTCCCTCACCGTCCGGTTGCTTCGACGACAGGGCTGCAAACTTCTTAATGCATAGGGGATCGTATAGACAATGGCCGACACCCGCTACCTCAAATCGATCGTCAAAGCACGTTTTACTTGGACAGGAAAGCACACAGGCGAGAAAGCCCCAACTAAGTATTGGCGCTTTTCCATTTTTCTTGACTTCGTCCAGGAGTGGGGCACACAATCTGCGACTGTCCCCGCCGTAGCGGCGAGGCGGCCGGGGAAACCCAATGCCTCTAAGTTTCGAAGCCGACATCCTGCCGCTCTTCCGCGATGAGCCCGATATCGTGGCCATGAAGCGGTATGGGCTTGATCTTTCTTCCCACGAAGAGGTCAAAGAGAAGGCCAAGGAGATTTACGAAACCTTGGAAGACGGTAGCATGCCGTGCGACAACCCTTGGCCGAAGGACCATGTGGCGCTGTTCAAGCGCTGGATGGATGAAGGCATGGCCGCCTAAGCACGCTTCAGCAAACTTCACCCATCCAAATCAATCCGCACCGAAAGAAGTTCCGTCCCAAAGAGACGCACCGCAGCCGAATTCACTGCGCTCGCTAGTAGCCGACGAGCAAGCCACCTCTGGCGCTCTCGCGCATCATCGTCGGGCAGCATCTGCGCTGTGCCCGTGTACCAGCGCGCTCGAAGGCCATCACGCAATTTCAGCCGCACGCGCGGGTTCGCCGCAATGTTGCGGACGTAACCTGCCTTCATGCCGTGCTCGGCCACAAGCCAGAACTGATGGGCGACGCGTCCGTCGCCGACCGGAGTCCGGCGCGCCTTCCCGGTCTTGCGACCAGTCGTCTCAAGCAGCGCATATCCGGGCAGCGCGATGCCGATTGCAAAGAGCAGCTTAATTGGCGGGTTGAGGACGTATTTTTGGAGCGCGTGAACAATTTGATGTTTCATCTCTCACCGCGCCGTACCGCTGCAGTGTACGCTTTTCACTGCACCAATCTTGGGTAATTGACTCCATTCTTCCACCGGGCGTACGTTTGCCTCAAAGGAGTCTTTCATGAATGACAATCCCCCGAAGAAAAAACCAGCGACCGTAACTGGCGAACCACAAGACCTCGAACTCGAGCAGCAGATCCGAGAACGCGCCTACGAACTCTACGAGGAAAGAGGCCACGAGGACGGCCACGCAGAGGAAGATTGGCTCCGCGCGAAAGAGGAGATCACAATCAAGAAATACCGCACCGCCTCCGCCTGATTTGTGCAGACACTCCCAGCCAGAAAGTGAGGCGGGCCCCGGACACGCTCCGGGGCCTTTTTTCGTACAATCGGGCCCCACCCGTCAATCCAATCGCAGAGTTGAGGTCGGGGGAGTAGTATTGGGCGGGGCTAACCTTCATGCATAACAAACGCGGCAATCTCAATTGGGGCCGTCCCATGCAGCCTGCTTCGGTCCTCTGCACCGAATTCGAACTGCAGGCGAGGCATTTACAGCTGACACCGGCCGAGTACGTCGCCTCCAGTCACCTGCGCAAATGGTGCGAAAGGAACCGTAACAATTTCTACATCCCAGAATGGCTGCTCAAAGCCTGGAACATCTCCGTAAATTCAGACCTCACCGGCGCCGCATAGTGCTTGCTCAGATCACACTGCAAGTCCTCGCCCGTGTGCCATTGCGTTGGCTAATCAAGAGAGATAGAGAGTACAGCGTTTCGTGTAGCGCAGATTTTCCTGTCTCTTTGGATAAAGTTCCGGCGTAATTGCCTACCCGGACGCCAAGTTATACAAAATACACATTGGCACGATTCGTGCTCTATTGAAGCCGACCAGCAACACAGAATGCGTGAAGGGAGGAACCGAAATGAAAGATCGTGAGAAATGGATGGAACTCTGCCGCCAAGCATCCGTCGAACAAGACCCTAAAAAGCTGTTAGATCTCACCGCTGAAATCATTCGTCTCTTGGACGAAAAAGAAGATCGGCTGATTCATCGAGCCAAACCGGCAGGCGACCCCCCGCCGCAGCCGTGACGTCCGTTTTCGCTACCCCTGACTCTCGTCTGCATCACCCTCTGATCCCCCAAAGAAACTCATGGCTTCATCATCTTCAATATCTTGCGGGCGATTCACGACGGCAACGACCTCGCGCATAGTACAAATCGTCTCACCAACCCCCATACTCTGGACAATGTCATCGAGGTCGCTCTCCGCCGGATTCCAATCGCACCAGACCTCAATCCGAACCTTGTAATACGCCATCGCACCTCCTCCCGGCGCCGGAGTCTGCTTCGTGATTTTCACTCCATCGTCGCCCATGCGTTTGGGTAGTTTTGGCCCCTTCAACAGACGCGCACCACGTTTTCGTCGTTTGCGCTTAAGACCGCCAGCGGCCTAAAGTCTAACTGATGTCCGAGCTGCCAACTCAGCTCCCGTGGAGACGCTTCGTCTGCGTTCTCCGCAAGCTCGGCTATACGCCGCAAAAGGGCAAGGCCGGATCAGCAAGATCGTTCGTGAACCCGGGACGCATCCCCAGTGTTGTTTCTTTCCGGGAACCCCATCCCGGGCAAAACCTGCGTCCACCAGTGTTGCGCCAATCTCTTCGCAAACTGCTCCTCGATCAGGATGAGTTCGTGCAGTTGTTGAAAGACTGCTAGATTGGAGACGCGAACGACAATTCATGGCCGTCCGGGTCTGGCATATGGAAATACCGCTCACCCCACGAGGCGTCGCGCGGAGTCTCTGGATTAAATCCTTTACCCCGCAGGTATTCCCAGAACGCATCCACGTCCGCCAGGTAAAAGATCATCCGCCCCCAGCCAGTAACCGAACGACCTTGCTCTAGATTAAGGATAGGGGCGCTGCCGACCTTGGCGCGAAGCGAGGAGAAAAACGCATCTTCCCCTCCGAAAACAACCTCCATGCCCAAAACATCCCCATAGAACCGCACCGACCGCCGCATGTCCGCTACCCGAAGCGTAACAGCCGAAATCCTCTCGACCAGCATTGTCATAACCCCAGCAGTGTACCCCCAGCATCGCTTGAATCTTCCCTCCAGAAGGCATAGCGTGAAGGAAAAGGAGGCGGCCCATGACCTACGTCATTGCCGAGCCCTGCATCGGGGTAAAGGACACCGCCTGCGTCGATGCCTGCCCCGTAGATTGCATCCACCCCAAGAAGGGCACGACCTACGATGATGGCCGTCCCAGCTTCGATGAAGTCTTGCAGCTCTACATCGATCCCATCGAGTGCATAGACTGTGGCGCGTGTGTGCCCGTCTGCCCGGTGTCAGCCATTTTTGCGCTGGACGACCTGCCCGAGAAGTGGAACCATTTTACGGAGATCAACGCAAGCTACGTCCAGGGCGGCAAATTCACGCCCGCAGAGTTCGCCCAGCATCAAGCGCCGAAGTAGGGTGTAAGGAGCCGCTCGACAATCATATCGTTTTGGCCAACGCCGCGTCTTCGGCTGGATAGTCGAACTGCCACTGGTCAATGGTGTTTGGCGGGTTCCGCTGTTCCCAGGCTATGGTTCGTCGTATCGCTTCGTCGCTTTCGACCAGCTCCCGGTAACTCAGTTCGGATCGGATCCGCTTCGAGCTTGCGACCACGTGCTGCGCCGCATCGCCGGGTGGCAACAGATACTTAGGCACGTGCTCCCGCGGCAGCACAACGAATTTTCCCGCCCAATTTATCTGTCTTGCGATCCTCGTTTGCCATTCAAGCTCCGGCAGACTCGGCTCCTCACAAATGTTGTAGACTCGCCCAGCCGCTCGATCCGATGTCGTTGCAATCGCGATGGCATGCGCTATGTTTTCTACGTACCCTCGTGGGCCCCGCCACGCAGCGAAATCGTCGGAGAGCAATATGGAAGATCTGCCATCAGCAATGCGTTTCAGCAGCGGGAAGAATCGATGGAGGGGATCTCCAGGCCCGTACACCATGGGTAGCCGTAGAACAGTCCCCAACAACTGCTGAGGATCGCCCATAATGGCTTCCTCCACTGCGATTTTATCGTAGCAGTCGTCCAGCCACGAAAAGACGCTCCGCATCATCTTCAGCGTTTCGGACGGATAGAGTTGGCGCGTCGTGCGGAGTGGAGAATCCTCCGTGAGTGGCAACGGCTCCAAGGCGCCAGGCTCGACTCCGTGTAGCACACCCCACGCGCGATAAACGTCCATGCTACTGATCGCCACTACCCGCCGGGCAACGTCGCCCAAAGTGCGCATCAGTCCTCGGGCCTGCTCGCCCGAGCTCAGGATCAAGTCGACGATCAGCTCGGGCGCAAATCGGCGGAGCTGGTCCCGGTAATCCACAAGCCGGTCGCGGTCCCCCTGGATCTGCTCTATGCCGGGGCCGACAAGATTAGCATCGCTGCGGCGGTGGAACACAGCGACTTCATGTCCAGAATCGCGTAACTCACGCACCAGGGGTGAGCCGATGAATCCGTTTCCGCCAATCACCAGGATTCGCATGCCAGCTTGGATGAGCAGTTACCGCTCCGAGCAGTCAGTGTACTCGAGAATTGCAACGTCGTTACTTTCGTTACCTGCCTTAGCCCTTCCAACTCCAACGTAGAACCCGGTCGAGCTACGATCAAGCCTACGCATTAGGAGGTATCCGTGAATCGGCGCTTGGCTCTACATAGTTTCTTGCTCCTTCTTCTCTTCACATCAGTTGCCTGCTCAACAAAACCCGCAGGTGAAAACACCGAATCTTCCGCGACGTCATCCACGTCCGACAGCAAGCAGGTTGCCCTCCCCGCAGGTACCGTTGTGACCGTTCGCCTGTCGAGCGCCGTGGGCTCGAAGATCAGCGCAAAAGGCGACCACTTCAGCGCCACCGTCGCGACCCCGGTGCAAGTAGACGGCAAAGTAGTGCTTCCCAAGGGCGCTGAGGTGCTGGGCAAAGTCGTAGAAGCCGTACCCCAGGGCCGCTTTAAGGGTGCCGCCGTACTCCGGCTGGTGCTCGAGACCGTCACGCTAAACGAAGACAGCTATGACGTGCAGACAAGTTCGGTCAGCCGCACCCAGAAGGGCAAAGGTAAACGCACCGCGACCTTCATCGGCGGCGGCGCCGGAGGCGGAGCCCTCATTGGCGGTCTTGCCGGTGGCGGCAAAGGCGCACTCATCGGCGCAGCCTTGGGTGCAGGTGCCGGAACCGCGGGAGCAGCCTACACCGGCGAGAAGGAGATTGTCCTGCCCGCCGAGTCGGCCCTCAGCTTCAAACTCACCGAACCCCTCACCGTCAAGATGTAGCGTAAAATCTCACCAGTCACCCAAGCCGACAAAAAAGCCGCCCCCGGGCGGCTTTTCCATCCCAAAAGTTAAACCACCCTACCACTCACTGCACCTTTGTCACTTTGACAATTCAGATCGTTTACGTAGATTTAGAAAAATGGGTCTGAACTGCCTACTGTTAACAGGTGACGCGACGCTACTGGAGGTCTTTCGGAAGGCTTTTGGCGCGACGAGTGTCGAACTCGAAATGCGCACCGATGCTGCAAGCGCCATCGAACTCTCGGCTCGGCGGCACCTCGATGGCTTCGTCATTGACTGCGATGGTGTCTCTGGAGCCATGGATCTGCTCGTCCAGATACGCGGCAGTCGCTCCAACAAGACATCGGTCGTCGTCGCCGTCGTGAATGGCACAACCAGCGTGAGCACGGCGGTTGATGCGGGAGCCAATTTCGTGCTCGGCAAGCCGGTTCTGGATAAGCAACTGCAAAGCCTTCTCGACGTAGCGCTTCCCCGGATGGAACGCGAGCACCGCAGATATTTTCGCCACAAAGTTGACCTGCCGGTCGAGCTCGTGTGCTACACGGGTGAGACTCTCGCGGGGAAACTCATCAACGTGAGTGCAGGGGGAGTTGCCCTTACTCATTTTGGGCCTGCCGCACTCGAAGGTGTAGTGACCGTACAGTTCGCGCTACCCAGCGCGGAGCCACAGACCTTTCAAGCGAAAGCCGCGGTAGTCTGGCATGACGCTGCCACGATGGGCTTACGCTTCCTCCGTATAGAACCTGGCTCTCGTTCATGTTTCGAGGCGTGGCTAGATTCCCTGGAAGCGCAGCTGCAATTCCGAGAGTCTGCCCCCGAGCGGCCTCGGGGCTTTTTATATTCTCCTTGACTCTTGCACTACTCTAGGGGCACAATCCGCCCGCTCGCTCGGTAACCTGCGGGACAGTGGCCATCATCCCGGGCCGAATGAACTGGCGTGTGAAGCCTGTTCTCCCGTTTCTCGTGGTAACTTGCTCGACAGGCAAGGATAGGGACTATGGCGTCTCTCTTTAGACGGCTTCTCTACGGGTGTTGCACACACCGGTTTGCCTGGCCACGTATCAGTTTGAGTGGTCAGCACTATCAGGTTTGTCTCCGTTGCGGAGCCGCGTACCAATATGACTGGACAACAATGCGACGCAGTAACCGGCTGGTGCGAGGAGACTCGCACCAGGTCTAATGGGCACAAATGGCACGACACGAAAACATAATGCCGGATGTATCGCTGTAGCTCGCTAGCATCAAGGAGTCACCTCATGGCTACGAATGACACCAAAGACTGGAGCGATCTATTGGATGTTGTATTGTTCAAGGCGGATAGGGTCAACCTGCGGCGTCGCATGGAACACGCGACGGAAGCGATCCACAGGAGAATGGAAGAATTGCAGAAAGACGAACATCCGGGCAGCATCTCGGAACGCGTTGCACTCCGCAACGCGCTGACCACCCTGGCTGATCTTCAAAGGGTCGCGTATGCCCGGAAGCCTAACGGGAGTGTCAGGCGCGAAGGTGGTCAAGCTATACGTGGTTGAGGTGGAGATCGTAAGGGACGCCAAGCGCCACTAGAAGACTTCCGATACATCCAAAAAGCCCCAAGCGGCCTCGGGGCTTTTCATATTTCTGTTGACTCCCGCCCCTTCTCGGCGCACACTTTGCCCGAATTGCCTCTCCGAAGAGCAGTTTCCAACCGTTCGGAAGCGCAACACCCCCTGAGGCGACGGGCGCCGGTTCCTCAGCGAACCCAATTAAGCATATCAAAACAGGAAAAGCCTCCCCGGCACTCGAAGACGGAGCAGAATTATGAACCTAACTCGGTTTCTCGCATGCGCAGCTGCCGTTTGGCTGGTTCGTGTAGCGCTTAACTGGACGTTCTACACCCATGTCATAGGCCAGCAGTCGCAGCAGATCGCCGCTGCTCACCCCGGGCTTTTCCGTGAAGTCGTGCCCGGTTTAATTTTGACTGATTTGATTTTTGCAATCGCCTTTACCTATCTTTTCGTGAAAGTTGGAGCGGCGCTTGGCGGAGGACGAATCGCGGGGGTGAAACTCGGCGTCTTAGTCGCCGTTTTGTCGCCGGTCATTGGAGATCTCTACCAGTACTTCAGCGTCACGTACATCTCGGTCGGTTTGACAATGGCGGAATCCGTTTTCCAGGTAATTGCGCATGCGATCGAGGGTGCTGTGGCAGGCGCGATATATAAGGCAGAGGTTGTGCCCAAGATCGAGGCGATCAGAGCTCGCTAGAGCGGGGCAGGGAATGTAACGGCCTCACCGTGTGCAATTCTTTATTGGATAGAGGTGGAGAATGACACCAAGAATCTTTTGCCTTATCACTGCAGCGTTGTTCTTGCTGATAGCTCTCGGCCATGCCCTTCGTCTCCTCTTCGGCTGGCATGTGACGGTAGAAAGCGTTGCCGTGCCACTGTGGATTAGCTGGATCGGGCTCGCCGTCGCGACATATCTTGCCTACCAGGGCTTCCGGTCGAGTAGGTCGTAAAGAAAGACTCAGGCGAGTATGTTTTTTTCGGTTCATATTTGCTTCAAACGCAGACAGAGACTAAGATTCGTCGGTCAAGACGGTACAGTCGTACGTTCGTTTGAAAAATCCGTCAGAGGAGATCACCATGGCAAAAACAGTAAGCTGTAGAGACGTTGGCATGGACTGCGACTTTGTGGCTAGGGGCGAAACGAACGAGGACATCATGCAGCAGGCCGCAGAGCATGCGCGTACGGCCCACAACATGACCGAAATTCCACCAGAGGTCGCTGAAAGAGTTCGGGGAGCGATCCGCGACGAGGCTGCGTAATCATTTACCCCACCAATTAAAGGCGCGCTCCGGCGCGCCTTTTGCATTCAAATTCAGACGCAAACTCCGAGACCTCTCTCCTCGCCTTCTTCGCAGGGTAGCAAGCACCCCGCCCGATCAAGGTCCTTGAGATTCCAACGCCCGCCTAAAGCGGGCTTTCTTTTTCGTTTCTGCCTCCGGCGCTCCACCTTGACCCGGCGGGGGACCCCACTCGCTTCCCTTCAGGCGTGGCGAGTCGCCAGCCCGACCCGTACGGCTAAACACTAAGGCTGGGTTTGTTAACTCTATGTCGTACACACAACCAGAAGCTGCCGGTCCCGTCCGACGAGCTTTTCGGCGAAGTAATTTCGTCCTACACGGACGCAGAGGCGGTCGAAGATGGATTCCTCGCGGAACTCTATAGCCCGGCACTGTTTCGGGGTCTGCCTATCAATCGCATGACCGGGCACCTCTTCGAGGAGCTTACGCCTTTTCGTTGAAGCCGAAGCGACCCTTTCGAGCGGCGATTTCTATCGAGCCCTTGCCTCGATCCTCCGGACAAAGTGCAGCCTTGCCTCGGGAGACCCGGGCAACACCGGCGAAATCGGAGATATCTACCGCATTCCTCCGAAGCTGTGGCTCGTCCGGAACGAGGTTGGCGGCTGGACCGCCATGTACCCGGAGGGCTACTAACTCCGCAAAAATAACAAGAGAGCGAGACAGAGTCCCCGCTCTCTTTCTTTTTGCTCGGATGTACGACCGTTACGCTGCCTTCTTCTGCTGCCTCACCTTCGCCCAGCGCGCCCGTTGTGCGGCAGCAATCCTTTTGCGTCCAGCTTGGCTCATTGTGCGAACGGGTGCCGCCGTCCGCCTTGTCTTTGCCCATCGCGCTTTTTGTGCGAGTGAGATTTTATTGCGCGCGGCCGCCGACAGCGCCCGTTTCGACCTCCTCGTTTTAATTCGAATGCCCGTGCCATTCCGCCCGACTAAATTGCCAATTACTTGGATGACTTGGTCTAGGCGAGCGCGTTCCTGCTCTAGCAGACGCTGAAAATCGTGCTCCGATGCGATTCGGTTCACTTGTTCGTGATTTTATGAGTGCTGGGGCTTGCCGATTTGCCGGATTGGGACTCGCAAGGGCTGTTTCCTCACTTCTTCCAGTGTTTCAGGCACACTTCGGCATCAGCGTCCGCATGCGAACTAAGTTGTAGGTCGCCGCTGCCAGAGTGAACATCCAACCCACTCGCTCCAACCCACGGTGCCTTAGCTTGCGCAACAGCCCGACCGTCTTCATCCAACCGAAGACTTCCTCGATCCGTTTCCGCTTTCTCTGGCTAACCTCATAACCGGGATGTCGAGTCGTGCGCTGGTCCAGCCGGCTCCGGCGACGACTCTGGTTTTGCGCCACGTGAGGCGTGATTTCCATTTGTCTCAGCTCTTCGATGAACTCGCGCTGGTCGTATCCTTTATCTGCTCCCAAGGTTACTCGTCCACACCCCGGCAACTTCTCCGCCATCAGCAGGCCTGCATGGCATTCCGCTGCACCATAGGCCGTGGTCACGAGCGTGTTCACCACCAGCCCATTTCGATTCTCCGTCATCAGGTGCCCGTGGTAGCTCAACTTCGCTTCCTTGCCTCGCCCTTTGCGGGTCAGCATCGCCTCCGGATCCGTCGTCGAACAGTGCGTCTGATTGCTGCGTTTCTCTCCCCGGTAGTTGATCGTGGGGTTGTTCTCGTCCCACCGGGGCGCCGGCGGTTTCGGTTCGTTGTCCTTCTTATCCTTGGCCACAGGATCGACCGGCCGGAAGCTCTTGTGCGATGCCCACGCCTCCAGCAACGTCCCATCCACGGTGAAGTGTTGGTCGCTGAGAAGTTCCCCGGCCCGTGCTTCTCCCAACACCCCTTGAAAAAAAGCTTCGGCGATGTCTCCCTCCAGCAAGCGCTCCCGGTTCTTGGAGAACGTGCTCGCATCCCACACTTCGTCATCCATGCTCAGTCCCACGAACCACCGGAACAGCAGGTTGTAATCGAGCTGTTCCATCAGCAGCCGCTCGCTTCTCACCGAGTACAGCATCTGCAGCAACAACGCCCTTAGCAGCTTCTCAGGCGCGATCGACGGTCGCCCCGCTCGCGCATAGAGCTTTTTGAACCGCGGTGAGAGTTGCTCCAACACTCCGTCTACCAGGCTTCGAATCATCCGCAACGGATGGTCCTGCGGCACTCGTTTGTTGGGTGAGATATAGCTGAACATCCCATCTTGCTGCTGATCGTCTCCTCGCATGCTGCCACTACTAACACGTCATCCTGTGGATTGGGAGTCGTTTTTCAGCATCCTGCTAGTACTACTGTGTTATAAAAAAGGAGCTCCACAAAAAGGACAACCCGAGAGTTGCCGGAGCAGAACTCGTGCGATGGTTTGTCGAAGCGTAGCAATGGACCAGGGGTTATGCCGCTCCACGCGCACTGGGCGAACCCCGAGGGCGGAACTTGAGCGGCATTTCGGCGACGGGTAAGTCCACTTGACCGGCGCGAGCGGAGGGGGAAAAACGGCTCCGTTCGGCCACCAGGAACCCATAAGCCGCAATACAGAGAGTCGCGTGATGGTGAAAGCCGCGCCAGCCTCGTCCTTCATAATGGCCCAGGCCGAGTTCTTGCTTCAGTTCTTCGTAATCACGCTCGATGATCCAGCGCTGCTTGGCCAAGCGCACCAGATCGGCAAGCGGGGTGTCGACGGGCAAAGTCGATAACCAGTACTTGGTCGGTTCGGCTTCCGCTTTCGGCCACTCGATCAGCAGCCACTCTTGCGGACGGGGCTCGCTGCTCTCGTAGTCGCGGTGTGCGGGACGAAGGCGCAGGGCCGCAAACCGGGAACGCAGGGGCTTATGAGTTCCTTGCCGCCAGCGCACCATCTTCCAGGCGGAGGAAGGCAGGCTCATCGCCAACTCGCGCACCGCAAGCGGGTTGTGCTGGCCATCGCGGCGTAGCAGCTTGGTGGGGCGTCCGATTCCTTTCCACTTCCGTTTGGCTAGCGGTGCCTGGCCTGGTTTCCATACGCTCACCGACGACTGGATACCCACTACGTACAGCAAACCTAATTCGGTGATGCCATCGCGAAATCCGGTGTCGTTGCCATAGGCGGCGTCCGTCAGTACCGGAGCGGTGGGGATCTCTCGGTCCAGGGCAGTGCGAATCTGTTGCAAAGCAATTTCCGGCTTGGTTTGAAAACTGATTTCCCGCGGTATGCCCGTGGCCTTCCTCCGCTTCTTATCGTGAACCCACACTTCGGGTAAGTAGAGACGCCAGGCAATCGGCAAACTCACCTCTCGGGTGCTGACCGACAAACTCACCGCCACCCGGCAGTTCTCTTGCTTGCCCACCTGCCCACAATACTGTCGGGTCACTCCTACCGAATGCGTCCCCTTCTTCACCAACCCGGTGTCATCGACGATCCAGGCTTCGATCGGTCCTTGCTTCTGCATGGCGGGTAAGGCGTACTGGCGCACCGCCTCCAAGATGTTCTCATCCCTCCAGGGCGCGTGAGCCACGACATGGTGTAAGGACTGATGGGTCTGACGCACCTTGTCGGGACAGAGGCGGGCCGCCATCGGTTCCACACTCTTGCGTTCCCCGGGAAGCAGCAAGCCGGTGCAATAGGACTTCAGAGGGACCACGCGATCCAGGTGCCCCGCGGCTTGCGCCAGGCGATTCAGAAAGGCCGCGAAGCGTTTTTGCTGGGCGCCTGGCGCAACAGAATGGGCGCTCATGACCGGCAACTTAACATTAAAGAATGGCAGACCGGGTAGTTTTTCAGCTCAAGGTATCCAGTTTATGTGGAGTCGAGAACAGGCGCAGTGGCTGTAGCCTCCCGGTGGCACATGGCTGGGCTTTCGCTGCGCCGCCTCAATCCGGTTTGGCATGGCTCTGTTTCCTGTTCCCGCTCATCGAACCGGACAGGCGCTTTTCGCGCATCCGGCTCTCGGAGAAAGTTCACGAGGTCGCCCACGGAAGGCTGCGCGTCCGCGAAGTCAGCCGGACGAGGCCAAGCTTGCCGTGCAGGGAGGCTTCCGGGAATTGCTTGGTCGCCGTCCCCTGCTTGTGGTGTTTGGCGCACAACCACTGTCGCAGCCGCTTGCGAGCGTGACGTTCCACCGCTCGATAGGCTTTACTGACTGGTCCCAGGCAGAAGTAGTTAGCCCACCCAATCATCATCCGATTTAGGGTCGCAACTACCGTTTTCCGGTCCAGCTGGGTTCTGCTCCGGCGGGTCTCCTCGCTGATCGCTCCGCAGATGCGTTGCACCCGCTTCTTCGAGGGAGTCGTGCCCAGATAGGCCCGCCCCGTTTTCGGCGAGTAACATCGACCGAAGGTATACCCAAGAAAGTCGAACTTCTCTTCCGGCAGCTTACAGACCCGCGTCTTCTTTTCGTTCACCGTTAACTTCAGCTTTGTCATCATGTCCCGCATCGTGACTAAGGCCTCGTCCGCCTTGTCGCGACAGCAGATCACGAGGTCATCGGCATAGTTGACGATGTACGCCCTCAGACGCTTCTCGTGTCCCAGCTTCTTCCAGCCGAGCACGAACCGACGCATGTACAGATTACTCAGCAACGGGCTGATCGGAGAACCTTGTGGACTCCCTCGACCTTCGTCCCGATTGCGCGTGCTTCGATGCTTATTTCCACGCTCATCCGTTTCCTCGACCGGTGCTTCCAGCCACATCTTGATCAGATGGAGCATGGCCCCGTCTACGACCCGACGAGCTACCGACTTTAGAAGTTCGGAGTGTGGAAGGGTATCGAAGTAGCTACTGAGATCTGCATCAACGATTTCTTCATGGCCAGTGTTGATCAGCTTATGGACGTGTCTCACCGCGTCCAGTGCACTGCGGTCTTGCCGATAGGCGTACTGTTCTGACTGCAGATCGGCCTCGAAGATGGGTTCGAGCACCAAGACTGCCGCCATTTCCGCTGCCCGATCTCGGATAGCGGGCACTCCTAACGGCCGCTGTTTCCCGTCCGGCTTTGGTATGTACACCCGCCGCACAGGAAGTGGTTGATAGGTTCGGCTTTTCAGCTCTTGCGCCAGTTCGTCCAACCATCGCTCTCTTCCATACGCCTCGATGTCCCCGAACGTTTGGCTGTCTACTCCCGCTGCTCCGCCGTTGGCTTTGCAGCATTCGTAGGCAAAAGTCAGAACGTCCTTGCGGTACACCTTGTCGTATAGAGCGTAGAAACGAAAGTCGGGCGATTCCTTCGCTTTGTCGTGCAACGCCGTCTGCAGCTTCTGAACGCTTGCTGGGGTTGCTAGGCTCAACGCCAATCCCTCCGTCTTCGTCGCTTCTTGCGTTTCCTTTCAACTGAGGCCCCTTCCCTCCGCCGGCGTTACCCGGCTTCGTCGGTCTTACGAGCCTCTCCGCCACCCCATACGGCCCGGCCTGGCTCTCGCGAGTTGCCAGTTGATCGCGTCTGCAACCACCGCTGGGGCTTCCCGTGTTGCCTCTGGTCCCTTTTGCCTGCATGCCGTCGCTAATACCCCGGCAGGTCTGGTGGAACTTGTTCGCTCGTACCGTCCCATCAGCTTCGGCCTTCCCTCGAGTGTCGGCGGGTCGGCTCCTGCGTTATACGTTTCGAGGCCTGCTCAGCGTTCACTCACGTTACGGCCTACATGCTCGCCAAGTCACCCATGTGACCCTCTACACCGGAGGCTCCGACGGCTTTGTTACCTCTACCGCCGCTCCGATTGCTACCGAGTGGAACGAACCAGTTCTCGGGCGGGACTTTCACCCGCAGCGGACCAGCGCTTTTCACGGCGCACAACACAGTAGTACTAGTTCCTTCAACACCGCGGCGAGATTCGCCATGGTATTTCCCCCTCACATTTGTTTGGAATAACTGCGCCGTCCATACTACACACTCAGCGTACCGTTGGGAATCAATCGCGAATGTCCGCTGCAACAACACTGGACAATACGACCCTATGCCGGCGGGCGACTGATTCGGCAGAAACTCACCGGAGACATTCGCGTTCTGGGGATAGTCGAGGTTGGCTGGCCTTCCAGGTGGAGGAGGAACTCATCGACACGATGAATCTTAATGAGTTCCTCATCGGCAACAAGGAGGCGACGTATATGCTCGAGGTGTCGGGCGACTCGGTGATCGATGCGGGCATTATGCCTGGCGACCTCGTTCTGGTGAAGGGCGGCATCTACCCGAAGGACGGAGATATCGATGATACAGATAACCCCAAATTGCCTATTTTAGCGAGGCGATGCTCACCGGCGATCTATCCCCCAGGGCGGGGACAAATGGCACAGCCCATCTCCGTAGAAGCGGGATGCGCGTTCATTGCGTAACTCTCTCCAGGGCCGGCATCCGTTCCGGCCAGAGAATCGTGAAGTGGTTCAGGGCTTCCCGCCAATGATGGATCGGCATGGTCCACTTCTTCGCGGCTTGCCGAAGCGCGAGAAACAGCAACTTCAGCGCCGCGTCTTCGTTGGGGAATCCGCCTCGGGTTTTGATGATCTTGCGCAGCGACCGATTCAGCGATTCCACACTGTTAGTGGTGTAGATCGCCTTGCGGATGTCGGCCGGGTAATTGAAAAACGGCGTGATGCGCGCCCAGTTCCGCCGCCATACCTGGCTCACGCTGGGATAGGCTTTCCACTTGCCATCCAACTGCGCCAGGTGTTGCTCGGCCTCGGCCACCGTGCCCGCGCGGTAGATCAACTGCAGGTCCGCCGCCACCGGCTTGCGTGCTTTCCAGGGCACATAGTTGAGCGAGGCTCGCACCAGATGCACGATGCAGAGCTGCACTTCGGTGCGCGGATACACCGCTTCGATCGCTTCCGGAAATCCTTTCAGCCCATCGACACAGGCGATGAAGATGTCCTTCACACCCCGGTTCTGCAACTCCGTCAGCACCTGCAGCCAGAACTTCGCGCCTTCCGTCTGCGCCACCCACAACCCCAGTACTTCCTTCTGGCCCTCCAGGTTGACCCCCAACACCACGTAGATGGCTTTGTTCTGGATGTGGCCCTCGTCGCGCACTTTCACCATCAGCGCGTCTAGGTACACGATGGGATACAGCTCTTCCAGCGGCCGGTTCTGCCACAGCTTCACTTCCTCGATCACCGCATCGGTCACGTTGGAAATCAGGGTCGGCGAAACCTCGATGCCGTATATCTCCTCCAAGTGGCCCTGGATCTCCCGCGTCGTCATGCCCCGCGCGTACATCGAGATGATCTTGTCGTCAAAACCCGTCCAGCGGGTCTGGCCCTTGGCCACGATCTTGGGATCGAACGTGGCCTTGCGGTCGCGCGGAGTTTCTAACTCCAGCTCGCCGAAGTCGCCCTTTAGAGTCTTTTGGCTTTTCCCGTTGCGCGAGTTGCCCCGGTGGTGGCCCGCAGGGTCGTGCTTCTCGTAGCCCAGATGATCGGTCATCTCGGCTTGCAGGGCTCGTTCCAGGATGGCTTTGGTCAACTCTTTGAGCAGACCGTTCTCCCCGATGATATCCTCGGGGTTCTTGTAGTCGGTGAGCAGTTGATCGATCAGCTTCTTGTCGATGGCCATGGGGTCTCCTATTTTCTTCCGCCCATGGTCGTTTACACAGTTCTCTCCAGAAACTCCGGCCTTTAAGCTGCAGGAGCTTCGATGATCTGGAATCCCAGGCTGCCGGCTTTCCATTTGAGATAGTTGATCTGCAGCTTGCGATGTTGGGCCTCGTAGAACTCCGCTCCTTGGTCCACGAATTGCATCCCGTAGCGGAGCATGCGGTAGACCAATCGGGCCAGCTTGGCGGCCATAGCCTTGATCGCAATCGGGGCGCCAAGTCTGGTTCTCAGTCGGCGAAACTGCGCTCCCAGATACGTATTGCTGAGTCGTAAGGTACTGGCCGCCATTCTCAATGCAGTCGTGACCCGATTGTTGGTCGGCAGCCGCCCTTTACCAATGACCTTATCGCCGCTGATTTTATTGTCCGGACACAGCCGCAGCCAGGAAACAAAATGGTGTTCCGTTTTCCATTTGCTCATATCCCATCCCGCCTCGCTGAGAATCGTCGTCGCGGTCATAACGTCGATCCCGTCAATCTGCGTCAGATCCGTACCGGTCGTGCGAAACAACTCTGTACGCAGGTCGAACTGTGGCGCATTCCCCTTCTTTTTCTTCCTAAGCCGCTCCTTCCGTTTCTCTTCCGGCAAATTCGCCCCTGCGCTCCGGTCTTCCCTTTGCTGGAGGTACTGCTGCAGCCGCTGATCGCACTCCGCCATCTGCTTCTGGCAAAACTCGTAACCATCCTGTTCCTGCTTCAGCACAAACAGCAGATCTTCTTGCCAGTTGCCCTCCAGACTCCGCGCGATCTCCTCCTCACTCGCCTTCACCCGGCAATCCCGAAGCCCAGCTAGCTGATGCGGATCGCGTTCGCCTGTCAGAATGGCCTTAACGATTGCTTGTCCAGTTATTCCGCTCACGTCACTTAACACATTCGCCAACTGGATATTCATCTGCGTCATCACCTTCTGTATCCGCTGGATGTGCCGCCCCGCCGCCCGCACTAGATCAATACGTTGCCTCCAGTATGTCCGCATCGTGCGAATCTCCTGCGAAGGCCGAAACGAATTCCGCAATAGCCCATAGGTGTGCAGCTTCATCAGCCATTGACTCTCTTGCACGTCGCTTTTGCGCCCCGGCAAATTCTTCGTCTCCCGGGCGTTGACCAAATACACTTCCAACCCAGCTTCTTCCAGGATGTCGTATACCGCGATCCAGTACACGCCTGTGGATTGCATGGCGACGGTCCGAATCCCGCATTGCTTCAAAAAATCGGCCATCTGCTTCAGTTCGGCTGTGGTGCACCCAAAGCGACGTACCGGTTCGCTCACTCTTGTCGGTGGCACAGCCACATAGTGGGATTCGTTGCCGATATCAATGCCAGCAGCATCCGGATGTATCACCTCCAGTTTGAGGTCTTCGCTCTGGATCTTCCGCGTCATCTCTCGCCGCTGCTTGCGGTTCATCTCGTGCCAATGGTTCGGCGTAGGGCGACAGCTTGCGTTCTTGGTTTTCTCCTCTTGTTTGGGTTTCATGCCAACCTACCACGCTGAAATTCAACTTGACTCGGCCCGGTCGGCGAAACTTCCACAGTCTCTCCAGCGGGGTCGGTCTTTATCCTTTTCAGGGTAAACGCCGCCACCATCTACACAATCGCCAATACCGGAGCCATGCTATTTATCGGGCAGGAACGCTCCAGAGAAAATACGGCCTTAGCTGCCGAGCCATGTTGTGCATCCGATTCTAATTGCGCCCAGCGCTCGATGGTACCGAGTGCTACTGAGAGAGTTTCTGACTCGGACAACCACCCCAACGGGGTGGCAGTTGCTATTTACACCCTCCAAAGCTCAATAGATTTCGGCGCTCGACCGCTCGTCTCACGACTCGATCCTCCGCTGGCATATGCTGATTCTGTTTACATCTCGCCCACGACTTCTGCAAGGACGCTTTCCTCTCTCATCCCGCTGTGGTCCAGAGGTGATGCTGAACCATGAAGATTCAGTGCGGGTGAGCGTGCGTTCCACATTGCCCAGCATTTCTGTCCTGCTGTACCCAGCGGGCGAATTCTTTGTCCCGTTTGAATACCAGTTCTAGTGCCTGGCTGATGATGTAATCCCGGCTGTCATCGATGAATCAGCCATACTTGTTGAGCATGGCGAGCTGGTCCTGGTAGAGCTTCACCGTGATCTGCTGCTTGGCTCGCTTGACACTTTGGGGAATGAATGAGGATGCCAGGTTTCTCCCTCCGAAGACTTCACTGCGGTTCTATCAGCGCTTTCTAAGTTCTCAAGGCTAGAGGAACTCATCATTGACGGCAGTTCCTCAAGGGCGGGAGCGACCCCCCGAAGTGACGATAGGAACGAAGCGGGTTTGTGGCGGCTCAACGGCCGCACAAACCGGGGTCGCTCCCGCCCTTGAGTTGTTTTGCAGTCCGTGTTTCTCGAAGCATCGCTCTTCTGCAACCCGTTGTATCGTTACGCGCGAAGCCGGCCACAACGGCGTTCAGACCCGGATCTTTGTGCGGACCCTGCTGTCGACGGAAATAATCCGTCCGCTTCGAACCGTCACCCCCTGGGGAGTGGACCGAAGAACCTGTAGTCGTGGTCGGGCGATACGTCGCAGTGGGCCAATCCAGTGCTTAGACCTTGCACTCTACAAAGCGCGGCCTTGTCTTCGTGCTCCGCTATATTTTATAAAGTTCCTCATGTTCTGGGCCTTGAAACTCCCGCAACTCATCCCGCAATCGGTCAAGCTGTAGTTTGTCGAAACACGCGGTCTCCCGCCTTTCGATGAGAACGCGAGCGCGGAAGTGCCCTAGTAAGCGATCCAGATCTGGATCCGATGGTACACCGCAGATTTTGCTGCCAACGTCCCGCAGAGGCGCCGAAAGATGCGTTCCGTCTTCAGGAACGTCCTTTGGTCAGTCGATACATACACCATCTGATCGGATTCCTGTCGCTCGAAAAGCTCTCTGTATTTTCGAGACGGTAGGTGTCGAAGCCGGCGGGCCAACCGAGGGTGCCGTCTTCGTAGAAAAACGTCACCACAGGCACTGGCGCTATGGACGCGCCAGAGAGAAGCAGCGGGAACTTGTCCATTACCGGGTAGTCTGGCCCACGACCATTACGCGAGCGATAAATTCGCAGGGGAAGCCTCAACCCAAGTGCGCCCACAAAAACTCAAGGTTTTTGTTTCGGTGGCCAGGTAACGGATCTGATTGTTTCTCATTGAATTCGATACTGCCTTTATCCCTTCGGAAGACTGTCAAACTATAAAGACCGGATAATCAAAGTGCGTGGCGCTTCCAAGCGATCTCTTAAAACACTGATGCTCATCGCTACGATGTTGGTGGCTCGTACCACACATGAGCTCAAAGGTTCGTGAGCGCTAACAGGTTCGCTTTCCGCAAGTGAGGTGGTCCTCCGATGCCAGAGGATGGAAATCAAGAATATGCTCAGGCGCCCGACGACCGGGAACAAAAGAGCGTCCCGAACGATCGGAACTTTGAGCCTCTGCTAGACACTGAAGAAACGGCAAGACTTCTCAGAATGCACCCTAGGACTCTTCGGGTGAAGGCGCGTACGGGCGCAATCCCTGGTGTTCAGGTCGGAAATAGGTGGCGCTTTCGCGCCTCCACATTAGATCGTTGGCTGGGAAAACTCGCTAGCTGAACAAACGGAAGCTAGGAAAAAATATCTCGACCGAAACCCACATGCGATCTATTCTGGCGGTGTCCGCCGACACCGTTTAAACAAAGGAGAAACTTTGTTTAGACGGACACGTTACCAACACGGAAGCGTCGAACGAGAAGAGCGGAAGAAGGGACCGGCAGTCTGGGTGTACCGATGGTGGGAAGAAGACATCAACGGGAAACTGGTGCACCGCAAAGCCCAGGTTGGGAATGTCAAGAAATACCCGACCGAATCTGCGGCACATTCAGCAGCAGACGCTCTTCGGTTAACCATCAACAATCGCTGCGAACATCGGAACCTGCGGCGAACTACGATCAGCACGCTCTGGGAGCACTACTCGCAAGAGGAGCTGCCCCTCAAAGCCTTATCCACACAGGATGCGTACATAATTTACGTAAAGAACTGGATTGTCCCACGCTGGGGCAATCTGCCACTAGAACAAGTCAAAACTGTCGAGGTAGAGCGCTGGCTACGGGCGACCGGAGTGGCGGATGGGACCAAAGCCAAAATCAAGTGCGTGATGTCGGCTTTGTTTTCGCACGCCGTTCGGTGGGAGTTCTGCGGCCACAATCCCATCTCTTCAGGGATACCGGTGGGAACTGGGGGCAAGCGAGGCCCGAGCACCGGCGTCCGGATCAGCGCCAAACGACAGAGATCCCCCTTGGTTTTGTCACCGGGACAAGTCAAGCTCGCATTGGCAGAATTGGAGTTTCGGGATCAGCTGCTCGTGTTTTTAGAAGGGGCCTTGGGTATACGTCAAGGCGAACTCGGGGCGTTGCGCTGGCTGGAGTGCGACTTCGACAACATGAGCATCAGCGTCCAACACTCGTATTACTGGCGCCGAGGTGGAAACCTGAAGAGCACAAAAACGGAAGCGTCTGCAAAACTGCTGCCGATGCATCCAAGCCTGAGGCATTCCTTGCAGGAGTGGAGATCACAAAGCCTCTACAACAAACCGGAAGATTTCGTTTTCCCATCCGAAAGACTGCGAGGCAGCAAGCCTTTAGATCTAGCTTCAGTTCTGAAAAAGAAAATTCAGCCTGCATTCAAACGGATCGGAATTACGGGTGTGGGCTGGCACACGTTTCGGCACTCGGTTGGAACTATGCTGGCGGAGATGGGCGAACATCAGCTCACAATCCGCGACTACTTGCGGCACAGCAACCTTCATGTCACGAACAAGTACCTGCAGGCGACATCGAAGACCAAACGTTTGGCGCAAGACAAATTGGTCGACGCCATTTTGCCGACGGGTATTTTGCCGAAGACAAACCTAATCCAATGAGCGCTGTTTGGAATCGTTCTCGAATGGAACCATTCTCGTTCGGCGCTTATCGTCCCCTAACATCCCCTGATTTGCCGGATGCTAGGGTTGCAAGTGCTTGAAAGGAATGGCGGGGACGACGGGACTCGAACCCGCGACCTCTGCCGTGACAGGGCAGCGTTCTAACCAACTGAACTACGTCCCCACTTTGTTTTCTTACCTTTATCGGAAACCCGCGTGTTTAGTGGCTTTCCTCAGGTTCAATCGATTCGCCTGTGTCGCCTGTTTCAACCTCGTAGAACCAAATTCCGAGGTTAATGGACACCATGGACACCAAGCCAAAACCGTTGTCCAAAAACTGTGCTGCAGGCAATACGAACCCAGAGCAGCTGTCCCTGCCCCGTGAAATGAATTGTAGCAGAGCCAATTCAGATCAGTACAGACTTGGCGATATGCTCGGATTTTCTGACAGGAATTAGGGTCACTGAGAAAGGCCGAAAATTGTGAGTGGAGTCATTCTTAATCGCAGCATGTCTCACCATTCATGGCCTCGACTCCTTCCTTCGCAATGAGAGGAACCATGATGAGCGCAGAGACCGGGTCAGCCCACCACCATCCCAGAGCCGCATTGAGAACTAACCCTAATAGAAGAATCGCCGACAAATAAACGCAGAAATCTGTCTGTTTGGCATCGGCGTGCATGGCTGCGCTTCCAAGTTCGGTGCCAACTCTCTTCTTTGCGCGAGAAAGGATTGGCATCACGACGAGGGAAACGCAAGCCAAGATTATTCCGGGGATGCTGTGGTCAGGAGGCTTTTTGCTTACGAGATCGGAGATAGATTCATAACCGACGTAAGCGGCCAGTGATAAAAAGCAGACGCCCACAATCCTCAGACTCAGCTTCTCCCTTCGTTCCCGTTTCCGCAGGTCCGCGTCAACTGACATTCTCCAGAGCAGAACGCCGCCGGAGGTGACCTCTATAAAACTGTCGATACCGAACCCCACAAGAGAGATGCTCCCTGCGAGTGCGCCTGCGACCACCGCTACCACTCCCTCTAAGCTGTTCCACGCGATCGTGAAATATTCCAACTGCTTTCCGCGTCGAGCTACAGCTTGACGGTCTAGCGCGATCTCCATTACCAGAGGATACCAAGAGTCCGCAGATCAGGGGATGCTCACGATTACGTTCGGGAGCGGTGCCGTTCGCTGTTGCGACCTACATCATCGCCGCCTACTGGTTCACGGCGTCAACCTCGTTTGCCAATCCAGCAGTAACCATTGCCCGTTCCTTGTCCGACACCTTCGCGGGGATTAAACTGTCAGACGTCCCTCCATTTATCGCGGCACAACTGGCGGGAGCCTTGGCCGCGACCTTCTTATTTCGGTGGCTGGTCCCGAACTTATCGGCATATGCAGACCGAGTAGTCGTGCCTCATTCCTCAGCTCACGAACACGGATGAACAGGCCGGGCTCGGTCAGGAATTCAACGACATGAACGGGCAGGCAGGGCGTCGTTGTGCTCTAGCCCAAGCAGCCGAAGCGCCAGACAAAGTTGCAAGGCTGGCCGACATGCTTTCCGCAATGGGTTCGGCACCCCCTACGGGTCATGCAGCTACTGTCGGCTCACCCAGAGTGGCTTGGTCGTCACCGAAATTCAAGACGAATTAGAGATTCCCAATTCCACCCTGTCCCACCACCTGGAAAAACTTAAGGGCGAGGGCCTAGTCCGCGTTCGGCGCGAAAGTATGTTCCTCCGACACATCGCCAACACGGATGCACTTCAGGAATTGCTTCAGTTCCTATACGCGGAGTGCTGCACTCGAAACAAGGCCGTCAATCCCGAACAGATCGTTCGCCTCTGCAAAATAAGGAGTCGGAGTCGCGAGACCAAGGTCACTTAGCACTGTGATTGGGATCACTTGCGTCGGAGACACTACCGGCCTAGACTCACATTATGCGACGTTTCGGCACTATGGCCGTCGTCTTCCTGGTGATCTGCTGGACTGTTGCGCCGCTGTTGGCGTGCATGATCCCAGACAGAGCGATGACAGCTCCGGAGATGGAATGCTGCAAGCATATGGCCCAGATGTGCGGATCGGCGAACATGCCCCAGTCGCACTCTTGTTGTAAAACGGTAGTTCGACCGGGCACAACAATGGTTGTGACACACAACCAGCAAGCTCGTCCAATATTGCAAGTAGTTGTGGCTCTTCCTGTTCCGATGTCGCCGCCGTGCTCGAATCGGTTTCACAACAACAATTCAGACCATCCGCCAAACGAATACTTACCTAAAACCACTGTCCTGAGGGTCTAGGCAGTTCTCCGTCTTATTGTTTGTTTTTGGGCCAAAGCCCGAAGTGTATTTCTACTGACGGAGAGAATTATGAGAGTTCCATACGTAGTGCTCTTAGTGTGCGCATGCGCGCTGAGCGCTGCAGCTGAGGACCCGTTTCCCGCTGCAAATGCGTTATTGCCGCAGCACGAGCATTCGGCCGCATCGGGGCCCGCTTTCACGCTTGACGAGATCGAGCAGATGGCGCTGCTCGGCAATCCGGACATTCGCGTCGCGGTTCGGCGGTTAGCTGTCGTTGAAGCCCACGTACCCATGGCTGGCGCACTCGACGATCCCTTATTGATGTATCGAGGCTGGGGAGTACCTTTGCGCCGCCCTTGGGATTACAACGCAGCCCAAAACATGTTCATGGTGAGCCAGACGTTTCCGGGATTTGGAAAACGAGGGCTACGCACTGACATTGCCCATAGCGATGTGGCCGAAGCCAAGGCGGCGCTCGATAACGCGCGCCTCGATATCCGGGTGCGGGTGCGTAAGGCCTTTTATGATCTGCTGCGCGCGGAGGATGAGCTTCGTATCCACGACGGGCACGTGGCCATCGCCCGGCAGGCAGTGGAGGCCGCAAGGATCAAATACACGGTGGGCAAAGTGCCTCAGCAAGACATCCTGAAAGCACAAGTCGAACTGACACGCCTGGCCGAGCACCTGATTCATTTCGAGCAGGATGCCGAAGTGGCGCGCGCTCGTTTGAATACGCTGCTCGGGCATGACCCGGCCGCGTCCATCAGTGCTCGCGGTGACTACTCCATTCCGCAACAACTGCCGGGAACAGAAGCGCTGGAAAAAGTGGCCCTTGCTTCGCGGCCTGACTTGGCCCAGGCGCACGCCGCCTTGGAGAAGAGTCATCAGCAACAAGCGCTGGCAGACAAGAGTTACAACCCCGATTTGACCGTTTCAGCGGGTTATATGCTGATGCCGAGCGGCTCGACTTTCCGCAACAACTACATGGTGGAGGGTTCGATCAACCTGCCCTGGTTGAACCGGCGCAAGCATGACGCCGAGATTTCTGAAGCCAAGGCTCAGGTCAGCGAGCGAGATGCCGAGCTTGAAGCTTTGCGGAACGCCGCATTCGGCCAAATTCAGGAAACGCTGGCACAGGTGCAGTCGGCGAAAAAGCTTGCAGACCTCTATAAGAGCCTGCTGCAGCCGCAAGCTCAAGCCACTCTGCGCTCGACCGTCATAGCTTATGAGAATGACCGCACGGACTTCCTCAATCTCCTCGATAGCCAGACAACCGTTGTGGACATAGATCTAGCTTATTTCCAGTCCATGGCAGACTTCGAAATGCGATTCACTGATCTGGAACTCGCCGTCGGAGCTCCAATCGACAGGACTGGACAGCCCAATACTCCGGAGGTGACGAAATGAGCGGAGGCACTTATAAGCAAGCCTTTGTAATTAGCGTAGTCATTTGCGTGGTGTTGGCCGGCACGCTTGCGTATGTCATCCGGGGTCGCGTTCGTGTTGCACCGGCAACCTATGATGCGAACCCTGTAGTGGCCAAAGGCCCCGAGGTTTCGGAGCAACCGTCGGGAAGAACGCTGCCTTCCCCCAGTGCATCTGTATCCCTCGCTCCGGTGCAACTTTCTCCGCAGCGGATGCAGGCCATAGATCTGAAGACAGCGCTGGTTGAGATGCGAAACGTCAGCAATGAGCTGCGCGTGCCGGGTAACGTCGAGATGAATGAGAGGCAGCGCGCCTACGTGCAAACACGTTTTCCTGGCTGGATCCAAAAGGTGTTTGCCAATGCCACATATCAGTACGTGCGAAAGGGGCAGCCGCTGTTCACCATCTACAGCCCCGATTTGGTCAGTACCGAGCAAGAGTATCTACTGGCCAAGCAAAACCAGCAGACCTTTGCGAGCGACACGCATGGGACGGCATCGCACGAGAGCGATTGGCTGCTTTAGGCTGTTGCCGATCGTTTGCCTCAATTTGACGTCCCGCCGAGCGAGATCGCCAGACTGTAGCAAACCCGGACGGTGCAACATGATTGACCATAGATTCCACTGCATCCGGTTACATCACCGAATTCAACGCGCTGGCCAATCAATATGTGCAACCGGAAACGAAGCTTTACACCATCGCCGATCTTTCCACGGTCTGGGTAAACGCCAACGTTTTTCAGACGGGCATCGGCGCACTGAAGCCAGGAATGCCCGCGACAGTGACGGTTGATGCCTATCCAGGACGTGCGTTCAAAGGACGCATGATCAAGTCCTTCCTCAGGTCGACGTCACGACGCGCACAGTACCTGTGCGCTTCGTTTTCAACAATCCGGGAATCGCGCTCAAGCCTGGCATGTACGTCAACGTCAGCATTAGGTTCCACTTGGCCGTCAACTTCTTATTCCTGCTTCTGGCGTCCTGCATTCCGGCACGCAGGAAATTGCCTTTATCAACCGTGGCGACGGTTATTTTGAACCGCGTGAGATTGAGGTCGGACCGCGGCAAGATGATCAACGCAGTCGTCCTGAAGGGTTTGAAGGTGGGCGAACGCATTGTCAGCTCGGCGAATTTCCTTGTCGATTCAGAATCGCAGCTGCAGGCAGCGATTCGGTCGTTCACGCCTCCTCCGCCGGGTGCAGGAGCGGCAGCGGCGATGAATGAACCGACCGAGCGCATTGCTGTCGATTTCAGCACTGATCTGTCACCGCCACATAAAGGAGCGAACTCGGTCCGAGTGAAGGTCACCAGTTCGACCTGCAAACCAGATCACCAGGCTGGAAGTACCGCGATCTTCTTTATGGCAGCAATGCGGCATAGGGAATGGCCGCAGAGCGAAGCGTCGTCACGATCCCGGAAAAAGGGATGGCGTTTACGAAGGCCCGCTGAATCTCGAGACCAGCGGGACCTGGCAAGTCACGGTAGTGGCGAAACGTGGCAGTCAGACGATTGCCAGCAAGCAGCTCAGCGTGAGCGTCACGGGAGGCTGTAATGATCTCCCGAATTATTGAGTGGTGTGAGCAGAATCGTTTCTTGGTGTTTACCGCGGTCGTGCTGCTAACGATAGCTGGTGTTTGGAGCCTGCGCCACATCCCGCTGGATGCACTTCCCGATATCAGCGATGTGCAGGTGGTCATTCACACCGAATGGTCAGGCGAGCCGCCCAATGTGATCGAGGACCAAGTTACTTACCCTATCGTCACCACGTTGCTGGCAGCACCTCACGTTAAGTCTGTACGTGCGCAGACCATGTTCGGTGACTCATATGTGTTCGTAGTGTTCGAAGATGGAACGGATCTTTACTGGGCGCGTTCGCGGGTCACAGAATATCTGCAGCAGATCGGTGGACGGTTGCCAGCGGACGTTCATCCCGCCATCGGACCCGATGCCACCGGAGCCGGTTGGGTTTATGAATACGCGGTCATTGATCGAACTCACACCAAGAGCCTAGCTGACTTACGAGCTCTGCAAGACTGGTATCTCCGCTACCAGCTCGAAACCGTCCCCGGCGTAGCCCCAGTGCGACCATCGGCGGTTACGTCCGGCATACCAGGTGAAGCTCGATCCCAACAGCTGTTTCTTCAGACGGGAGAATCCGTCTCTACCGTATGGAGGCGTGCGCGACACCACCAACTGCTGGCGGCATGTTCTGCAGCAGAACCGCGCAGAGTACATGGTGAGAGGTCTTGGCTACCTGCGTTCAATCGCAGACCTGGAGAACGTTCCCGTAGCGACAAAAAATGGAACGTCCGGTGCTGCTACGCGATCTCGGCAGCGTCGATTTCGGGCCGGAGGTGCGTCGCGGAGCTGCCGATTGGCAGGGCGAAGGTGAAGCCGTTGGCGGCATTGTCGTCATGCGCTTCGGTTTGAACGCGCTTGACGTGATCACTGGCGTGAAAGCCAAACTGCGCGAGATTGCACCTTCTCTGCCTCCTGGAGTTGAAATCGTCCGGTTACGATCGCTCATGGCTGATCAATGAATCGATCAAAACTCTGAAGCGGGATCTGATCTCGGAAGCCATCATCGTCAGCTTCGTATGCATTGCCTTCCTGTTCCATCTGCGTTCGCGTTGGTGCCTATTATCACGCTGCCGATCGCAGTGCTGGCTGCCTTCATCCCGATGTACTACCTCAACGTCAGTTCTAACGTGATGTCGTTGGGCGGGCTGGCTCTGGCCATTGGGTGTTGATCGATGCTGCTATCGTGATAGTCGAAAACGGTTACAAGCACTTAGCGGAACGCAGCGGACTCAGCGCCGGCGAACATACAGACAAACTCAGCTCTCAGGAGCGCAGATCTATTCTGGTCGCTGGCGAAGCAGGTTGGTCCCGCGCTATTCTATTCGCTGATTATCATCCTGGTGTCGTTCCTGCCCGTTTTCTTGCTGGAGGCACAGGAAGGGCGCATGTTCCGCCCTCTAGCTTGGACCAAGACGTCGGCGCTGGCGTTCTCCTCGATGCTTTCGATCACGCTGGTCCCCGTGCTGATGCCACTGTTCATTCGCGCCGCTTGCGTCCTGAATCGCAAAACCCAGCGGCGCGGATCACTCAAGCGATTTATCTGCCCGTCCTGCGCTGGTGCTTGCGGCACTGGAAACTGCTGATCGCGATCAATCTGATCTTTCTGGCTGTGACCATTCCGTTGTATTTCAAACTAGGCAGCCAATTCATGCCAGCGTTGTACGAGGGATCAGCCCTATACATGCCGAGGCACTGCCCGGTATTTCCATTCAGCAGGCGAGCCTGCTGATGCAAGAGCAGTACCGTATTATCCGCTCCTTTCCGGAGGTGGAAAGCGTATTCGGCACCGTGGGACGTTCCGACAGCGCCACTGACAATGCTCCGCTCGATATGTACGACACCACTATCATGCTGAAGCCCCAGCGAGAAGTGGCGCACCGGGTGTTACCTACGAAAAACTGATCGCGGAAATGGATGCCAAGCTCCAATTTCCTGGTCTTACCAACACGTGGACGATGCCAGTGCGAAACCGGCTGGACATGGAACTCACGGGCATCAAAACCCCGCTTGGTCTGAAGATCCAAGGTCCCGATCTGGCGCAGATTCAGGATATCGGCGCACGAATGCAACAGATTCTTACCGGCATACCAGCGACCAGTTCGGTATTCGCAGAGCGAGTGTCGCAAGGCTTTTACCTGAACGTAGAGTGAATCGACCAGAAGCTGCGCGGTACGGGTTGACTGTGGGAGACGTTCAGCTTGTCCTTACCTCTGCCATCGGCGGCGCAAATATCGCTCAGAATATCGAGGGCCGCCAGCGGTTTCCGATCAAAGTTCGCTACGAGCGCGATTTCCGCGGCGATCCCGAAGCCGTAGGCCACGCTCTCGTCGCCACTCCGTCGGGAGCGCAAATCCCAATCAGTGAAGTAGCGCGCCTTTCGTTCTCGCGAGGTCCGGCAATGATTCGCGATGAAGACGGTGCACTCACCGGCAAAGTCAATTCTCCTCTTGAAAAAAAAAGACTATCGGCTGGCTCGTGACCGGGCGACAAGTGATGCGCTTCCAAGCTCGATATATCCGCAGGGCTCACCTAGCGTTGAGCCAGCGAGTAAAAGTTCGAGCTTCACGCCAAAGAGAGACTGAAAATCATCCTGCCGATCGTGTTCTTCGTCATCTTTCTGTTGCTCTACATAGTCTTCAAGTCCGCGGCCGAGGCGCGGTGCTGATCTTCCCGACTCTTTATGCCATGTCTGGTGGGCTCATCCTGCAATGGGTGCTCGGTTACAACTTCAGCGTCGCTGTCTGGGTCGGATACATCGCGCTGTTCGGTATCGCAGTCGAAACCGGCGTGGTGATGGTGGTTTACTTGCACGAGTCGCTTCAACACCGGCTCGCCACAGTACGTCTTTAACCGACGTTGATGTAGAGCAGGCTACTATCGAAGGCGCTGTCCAGCGGTTGCGTCCCAAGCTAATGACCGTGACCGCCGTAATTCTTAGTCTTGCGCCTATTCTGTGGGAGTCGGCATCGGATCCGATGTCATGAAACCGATTGCCGCTCCTATCGTAGGCGGTATGATCACATCGACCATTCACGTCTTGATTCTGGTGCCAGTTTTCTTCTTCTTACTGAAGCGCCGTGCGCTGCGGCATAGCGCTTTGACAAAACAGCCAGCAGCGAGGCAATCGTGAACATTGGCTCTGACGGGGATCACCGCCGCAGTCATAGGGATACAAGCCTTCAGCAAGACTGATCACTCTCGCGGCCGATCGGTAGACTCTCAAGTCTAACAAATACTCGCGCGCAATTCGGCGGCGTTCGGTTTATGGATTGGAAGTTTAAATAGATCACATGACACATGAAGGCCACAGACAAGCGGCCGAGCCACATGCCGGCAGCAATATGTCCAGCGCCCACGGAAACCACGATCGCCATGCCAGGCACTCCGTCGCGATGTTTCGCGACAAGTTTTGGTTGAGCTTCGCTCTCACGATTCCCGTGGTCTTCCGGTCGACAGACGTTCAACATTGGTTGGGGTACACAGCGCCTTCCTTCCCTGGTTCGAAATCTATTCCCGCAATCCTTGGAACGGTCGTCTTTGTTTATGGCGGGCTAGTCTTCCTTCGTGGGGCATGGGGCGAACTTGCCGATCGCAAGCCCGGCATGATGACCCTCATCAGCCTGGCGATCATAGTCGCCTTCGGAACATCGCTCGCCGCAACCTTTGGCCTCTTCGAGATTGAAGTCTGGTGGGAACTCGCATCGTTGATCACGATCATAGTCCTAGGCCATTGGCTCGAAATGCGAGCCATTTCCCAGGCTCGTGGTGCGCTTAATGCGCTCGCCGCACTCCTTCCAGACACTGCCGAACGTGTAAACGGAACCGAGACTCAGAGCGTTCCAATTTCTGGGTTGAAACTGAACGACGTTGTCCTTGTCCGGCCCGGAACTCGCGTTCCGGCAGATGGCACGTCATCGAGAGCTCCGCCGATGTTGACGAGTCGATGATTACTGGCGAGTCTCGAACAGTCTCGAAGGGACCAGGTGGCAAAGTCATCGCTGGAACGGTCGCCGCGGGCGGAAGTCTTCGTGTCCGCATCACGGCAGTCGGGGAGCAAACCGCCCTGTCCGGCATCATGCGACTCGTCGCCGCTGCCCAGGCCTCTGGTCGCACACGCAGGATCTCGCCGACCGTGCCGCTGCAATCCTTTTCTACGTGGCCGTCGCATCTGGCACAATTACTTTCGCCTACTGGTGGCTTTCGGGCGACAAAGAACATGCCCTGATCAGGACGGCAACCGTTCTCATCATCGCCTGCCCCCATGCTCTGGGATTGGCGATTCCTCTAGTGATTGCGATCTCCACGTCGATCGGGGCTCAGAACGGCCTCCTCGTCAAGGACAGACTCGCACTCGAACGTGCCCGCAATTTGGACATCGTGATTTTCGACAAAACCGGAACACTCACGCGCGGATCGCCCGCATTATCGGGAGTTGCGACCACCCCAGGTGGCAACGAGAATGACTTGCTCGCCGATTCCGCTGCTGTCGAAGCGAACTCCGAACACCCGCTCGCGAAAGCATCGTCTAAGCCAAGCGCCGAGCCTCCCGGGCTTGCTTTCCGCTTAACTTCGAAGCGCTACCCGGTCGAGGGGCGCAAGCACAAGTAAACGGCAAGACGGTCACTATCGGTGGACCCCGTCTGTTGACCGAGAGCAAGGTGATAGTGCCGCCAGAAGTTGAAGAGTGGACGACCGCGTGGGAGTCCGACGGAAGGACAGTTCTCTATGTCGTCGCCGAAGGTAAACTCCTCGGCGCTTTCGCCGTCGAGGATGGGATTCGGCCCGAATCCAAGGAAGCGGTTGAGGAACTGCATCGCCTTGGTATCCGGGTCGCGATGATCACTGGAGATTCCAAAACTGTGGCCGATTCGGTCGCGAAACGCATCGGTATAGACGAAGTCGCCGCCGAGGTTCTTCCCGCTGACAAAGCTTCGGCAGTAAAGCGCTTTCAGGCGGGCGGCAAGAGAGTCGCAATGGTTGGTGACGGCGTGAACGACGCACCGGCGCTGGCGACTGCGGATGTCGGAATCGCGATTGGCGCAGGAACCGACGTGGCTATTGAGTCGGCCGGAATCGTGCTCGTGCGGAGTGATCCACGAGATGTTGTGGGAGCGATCGAACTATCTCGTGCTACTTACAGAAAGATGATCCAAAATCTGGTGTGGGCGACCGCATATAACCTTGTTGCCATCCCGGTCGCAGCTGGCATTTTCGTCCACTGGGGGCTCGATCTTCCAATGAGCGTTGGCGCAGTTGCCATGAGTCTCTCAACCATCATCGTGGCTGCAAACGCGCAGTTGCTTCGCCGGATAAAGCTGCAACGTGCGGCGGTCTAAGATCTGACGATTATGGGCGTACAGGACCAATCAGCGCGCATTGTTGGTAACTCGGGCCTTGCTTCGCGGCTGGTTCCGGACGGATCGTCGGCAAACCTTCCCTTACTGTGACGAGTCGCCCCCTGAAGGGAGATGTGCCAACTGTCGATCTGGTCCTTGCCTACAGAAAGTCCAACCAGTCGCCAATCCTCAAGCTTTTGCTTTCAAGAGTCGACGAGTTAGTCGCTCGTGCGTCGAAGAAGATCCGATAAAATTAGTCTCCCATATCGTGGATATGGCCATGCGCAGCCTCTCCGCGTCGCTTTGCGCTAGCTGATCCTAGCCTCTGACTGATTGATCATGAAGGTAGACATCTCATTGAAGAATTTCCGAAGGACTTCTTCGGCTCTGCTTGGCAGCGCAGCTTCCCCCAACGCATTGTCCATCAGCCGCATCCAGCGGTCGCGCATAGTCTGATTGATGGGAAACGGCGAATGCCGCGCCCGGAGGCGGGGATGGCCTCTTTGTTCAATGTAAGTCTGGGGCCCCCCGAACCTACTGATCAGGAAATCTCGGAGGCGTTGCTCGGCCCCTGCAAGATCACTAGCCGGGTAGATTGGCCCCAGAAGGTCGTCTTGAGGGACTTGTCGATAAAAGGCGGCGACTAATCTTCCGAAACCTTCCGCACCGATCATGGAATAAATTTCGAGTTCCGGCATTCCAATTCACTCTCCTCATCGAGAGTTTGACTATCAGTTCTTGACGAGAAACTGTTCGCCATACGTGACGCACTTCGATCTCGGATGAGGAAGGCATCAGGAAGTTCAAGAAAACGGACAACAAGCTTTCGGAAATGCAGGGAAATGGCAGACACCGTGACAGGGCGAACAGATGTTGGTTGTACTAGGTTGCTGATTTGTAAATGCTTACATGATTGTGGCGGTGAGAAAGGAGCATTCTAACCAACTGAACTACGTCCCCCGGTTGAACCGGAATCACCGAAATGGCGGGTGGTGGCAGGTGTGAACCAGCAATCTTCGGTGCAGTAATGATTGCACGAAAGCTCAGGAACTGGCAAGGATTGACCGCAGCAAAGTGATTCTCGAAAGCGGGGATGTGCGGCTTCTACGAGCACATCGGGCACGAGCTGATGGCGCTTGGATCAGCGTGGTATCGCGAAAAGGAATGCCCCGGCCGGCCACGTCGCGCAGGATCGGCCGCAACTCTGTGCCATCCAGAATCAGCGCCGGCGTCCCACACTGCCCAATGGGCGGGCAGGATGCCCGCCAGACAGCCGGCGGGACGCCGGCGCTACGTTGGCAGCGCGATCCTCGCTTGCCGGTGGCTCGCTCACTCCTGTAAGCTTCGTGGGGTTGAATCCTTCCATCGCCGGGGTTAATCCAAACGTACATGAAAGCCATTCAGGTAAAGAAAGCCGGTGGTCCGGAAGCCCTCGAACTCGTAGAGATTCCGGTTCCGCAGCCCAAGCCAAACGAAGCGGTGGTGAAAGTGGCCGCCTCGGGCGTGAATTTCATTGATGTTTACCATCGCGAGGGCAGGTATCCCGTCGCGCTGCCGTTCGTCATTGGCCAGGAGGGCGCCGGCGTCGTTTCGGCGGTGGGCGCGGAAGTCAAGTCGGTCAACGCCGGAGACCCTGTCGCATGGACCGGCATCATGGGCTCGTACGCCGAGTACGTCGCTGTCCCGGCTGACCGACTGGTCAAGGTTCCGCAGGGCGTGAGCGAGCGCGAAGCCGCAGCCCTCATGCTGCAAGGCATGACGGCGCATTACCTGGCATACACCACCTTTCCGCTGAAGCGCGGGGATACGGCCCTGGTGCACGCCGCAGCGGGCGGAGTTGGGCTGCTGCTGGTGCAACTGGCGCACAATATCGGAGCCCGCGTGATCGGCACGGTCTCTACCGAAGAGAAGGCCAAGCTGGCCCGGGAGGCGGGCGCCGACGAAATCATTTTTTATACGAAATCCGATTTCGAAAGTGAGACCAAGCACCTGACTGGCGGCAAGGGCGTGGACGTGGTCTACGACTCGGTCGGCAAGACCACGTTTGAGAAAGGCCTGAACGTCCTGCGGCCGCGCGGGATGATGGTGCTGTTTGGAGGCTCGAGCGGGGCCGTGCCGCCTTTTGATCCGATCGTGCTCACCCAGAAGGGTTCGCTGTTTCTTACCCGTCCCTCGCTGAACCACTACATCTCTACTCGAGACGAGCTCGAGATGCGGGCCGGAGCACTCTTCAGCATGATTGCGGCCAAGAAGCTCACCCTGCGCATCGAACACGTCTATCCTTTGCAGGACGCGCAGCAAGCTCACCGCGATCTGGAAGGACGCAAGACCACCGGGAAACTGCTGTTGATTCCCTGAAGGACGCAGCCGACCGCAGGCGCTAAAGCGCGAGCCGATTTGGACGCCTTGGCGGCCCGACTGAAGTCGGGCCCTTCCCGAAAAACTGCCTGAAGCAAAGTTGTTCCCCAGCGTCTGAACCTCGCGCCCTTCCACAATTCACTCAGGCAACCAGTCGAGCAGCCCAGAGTTTTCCAAACAACATCACAGGCCACCCCTACTCGCGCGGCAACCTGCTGCGAGCGCTCCACCTCTAAGAGGCAGGAGCATTCTCATGGCAGGCAGGAAGAGTTTACGCAAGAAGTCCACCCGGAAATATGGCAAGGCTGCGGGCAAGAGCGTGGAGAGCGCCGTGCGCCGGGAAAAACGCGGTACCCTGCGCTCGGGCAAGGGGGGCAAAGGCGGGAAGGTCACGAGCCGCAAGCAGGCGATCGCCATCGGTCTTTCGGAAGCGCGCAAGAAGGGCGCCAAGGTTCCGATGAAAAAGGCCAGCTAGTGTCCTGTCCCGGAAATTCGTTGAATTTACATTGTCATCCCGACCGAAGCGGAGCGAAGCGAGCGCAGTGGAGGGACCTGCTGTTTCAGCCAACTCGACCTACCCCGCTTACATTTCGATATTCCATGTATCTCTGGGACAGCACACTAGCGACTAGCTTCCTCTCTCTTTCTCGCTGTCTGCTACTGGTGCGTCTGGCTCACCAGCGACAGCATTCCGACCTGAGCGCTGCCCAGTCCCGTTCTCTACCCGCCGGATACGTGTTTCGCGCCAAGTTGATTCTGATGCTGGCTGGGCGCGTCCTTCAACACCCTCAAGCGACAGCCAGACCACGGCGCCCACCATCGTTCGCTGGAGCAGCGCTTCCGGCATACGGACTGGAGGGACTGGACACCTATCATCCCGGCCAAAAACCGCGTGTGCTGACTCCGGCTCTGCGCGCCCGCATCCTGTCGCCACGCGGGAAAGCCCGGCGACGGGTCCACGCACTGGAGTTGTCGCAAACTGGCCTCCGCGCTGGGCGTCAGCAAAGACGCCGTGCATCGCGTTTGGCAGAGCGGGCCTGAAGCCGCACCGTCTCGAACGCTACATGGCCAGCGACGATCCCGAGTTCGAAAGCAAAGCCGCCGACATCCTCGGCCTCTATCTGCGCCCGCCGCAGCACGCGGCTGTGTCTGCGTGGATGAGAAGACCGCCATTCAAGCCCTGGATCGTCTCGATCCCGTCCTGCCGCTCTCGCCAGGACGCGCCGAACGCCATGGCTTCGAGTACTACCGCCATGGCACACTCTCCTTGTATGCGGCGCTCAATACTGCCACCGGCCGCGTCCACGGCAAAACCGCCGCCCGCCACACCAGCCGCGAGTTCGTCGCTTTTCTAAACGAGGTGGTCGCCCTGTGCCCGCTGCGGCAACGGATCACATCATCTCGACAACCTCTCCGCGCACAAGACCCAGGCGGTGCGCGACTTCCTGCACGAACATCCGCGAGTCCGGTTTCACTTCACCCCCACGTACTCGTCCTGGCTCAACCAGCGAAATCTGCGCCAAAATCGAACGCGACGTCATCGCGCGCGGAATCTTCACCTCGGTCTCCGATCTAGCTCGCAAGCTCCGCCGCTACATCAACGCCTACTCCGCCGCCGCACGGCCTATCCAATGGAAATACTCCGACCCCACCCGCCGTGTCCGTGGTAACGAACTCACTGCGACAGCCACTAGGGGGTCACGCCGCCGGGGGCTGAACTTCGCGCAAACGCCGCTGCAGAAAGCGGCGCTCGCTTTCGTTGGTGACCAGTTCCAGGGCCCGCGCATAGCTCTTGGCGGCTTCATCCAGAGATCCAAGGCGGCGCAGCAGATCGGCGCGGGCGGCGTGCAGAAGGTGGTAATTTTCAAGATCGTTGGTTGCGGCCAGGGCCTCCACTAATTTCAGCGCGGGCTTGGGGCCATCGGCCATTGCCACAGCCACCGCGCGGTTGAGTGATACCACAGGCGACGGCTGCACACTCTCGAGCAGATCGTAGAGTTGGACGATCTGCTTCCAGTCCGTATCTTCGGGGCGGGCTGACTCACAGTGCACAGCCGCGATCGCCGCCTGCAGTCCATAAGGTCCGACGGCGCCGCCAAAGGCCTCGCGGACCAGCGGCAGGGCCTCGGCAATCTGCCCGTGATTCCAGCGGCTGCGATCCTGCTCTTCGAGAATAACCAGATCGCCGTGTTCGTCGAGGCGAGCTTCGCGCCGTGCGTCCTGCAACAGCATCAGGGCGAGCAGCGCAGTCGCTTCCGCCGGAGACTGCGTCCCCAGCAATGTTCTCAGCAGTCGTCCCAGGCGGATCGCCTCCACGCAGAGATCGGTCCTCACCAGCGGCCCGCCGCGAGTCGCGGCATAGCCTTCGTTGAAGACCAGATAGATCACGGTCAGGACGGCATCGAGTCGCGTTGCCATGTCACCGGTTTCGGGCACGACGTAGGGAATGCCGGCGTCGCGAATCTTGCGCTTGGCGCGGACCAGGCGCTGCGCCATGGTCGTCTCGGGCACCAGGAAGGCCCGCGCAATTTCGTCGGTTTCGAGGCCGCACAGGGTACGCAGCGTCAGGCCCACTTGCGCCTCAAGCGCGAGCGCCGGGTGGCAACAGGTAAAGATCAGGCGAAGCCGATCGTCGGGAATTTGAGTAGAATCGTAATCCGGCTCGGTAAAGGCTGGGCCTAACTCGTCGGCCGCGTAGGATTCGAGTTTCTCCTCGAAGCGCTTCCGGCGGCGGATGCGGTCAATGGCCTTATGCCGGGCGGTCTGGACGATCCAGGCGCGGGGGAAGTCGGGTACTCCTGACTCTTCCCACTGGCGCACGGCCGTGGCAAAGGCTTCCTGGGCACACTCCTCGGCCAGGTCGAAGTCGCCGACCAGGCTGATGAGAGTGGCGACGATTCGTCCCCAGTCGGAGCGGTAAACTGCTTCGACGGCCGCAGCAGCGTTAGAAGGCATAGCCGATTGTAAAGTTTTTGTCTCCGGGGTGTCGATCAGGAGATCGGCTATTCGATTCACCAAAGAGGAGACACACATGAAGTATATGTTATTGATCTACATGGATGAGAATGGCTTGAGCCAGGGGGAGCGGGAACACTGTTATCAGGAATCGGCGCAGTTTGCCCAGCAATTGAACGATAAAGGGCAGTACCTGGGCGCTGGGCCCTTGCATCCGACCGCAACAGCGACCAGCGTCCGCACCCGCGACGGCAATCGGGTCGTGACGGACGGCCCATTCGCGGAGACCCGCGAGCAGCTTGGCGGCTACTTCCTGATCGATGCCAGGAACCTCGATGAGGCCATCGATATCGCCGGGAAGATTCCGGCGGGGCGCTTTGGCACGGTCGAAATCCGGCCAATTGTTGAGGTTCCCAGCCTGCCCGCAATTTAATTTTGTTCAGGTTGTCGATTTGCCCGCCCCCTGTTCGACTTACTGTTAGAGGGCAGGATGGGTGGGTGTGACCGTCCGGAAATTCTGCCGTCAAACCTAAAGATAAAGAACGGAGAGATCACCATGCAACTGAATTCCTATCTTCTTTTCAACGGGCAGTGCGAGAATGCCTTCAAGTTTTACGCCAAGGGTCTGGGAGGCAAGATTGAAGCCATGATTCCGCACGAAGGCACACCTGCAGCCGACCAGGTGCCGGCAGAGTGGCGCGGCAAAATCCTGCACGCCCGCATGACCATTGGCGATCAGGTGATCATGGGTTCTGACGCTCCGCCGGCCCGCTTTGAAAAGCCGCAAGGCTTCTCGGTGAATATACAGGTGAAGGAACCGGCCGAAGCTGAACGCATCTTCAAGGCCCTGGGAGAAAACGCGCAGGCCACCGTCATGCCTATTCAGGAGACCTTCTGGGCGAAACGCTTTGGCATGCTGGTCGATCAGTTCGGAACCCCGTGGATGGTGAACTGCGAGAAGGCGGCCTAGCTCTCCGCTCTCGAATCCTGTACTTAAAGGGAAACTTATGCCGTCTGGCACCCACACAGCGCCGGTATCGAAGACAATGCTTTGGATTGGACGCGTCATCAGCGCGCTGATGATCGTCTTCATGCTCTTCGATGCCGGCGTAAAGATTCTGAAGCTGCCCGCCGCCGTGGAGGGAACGGTTCGGCTGGGATACCCCGTGAGCACGATTCAGCCGATCGGAGTCATTGCCCTCATTTGTGTCCTGCTGTATGCCATCCCTCGTACCTCGATTCTGGGGGCGATCCTGTTGACCGGATATTTGGGCGGCGCTACCGCCACCCAGGTTCGCGTACAGGACGCGTGGTTCATCTTTCCCCCCATTCTTGGTGCATTGATCTGGTCGGGACTCTATTTGCGCGATGAACGGTTGCGCGCGCTCATCCCGCTGAAGAAGGTAAGGAGAAATTTTTAGACCCCGCAAAGCAGGATCGCATCTGGCAGCAACCGTTTCGATGAAGATGGACAGCAAACACGACTCCGATGGCCACCCGAAGGACGGCATCTTCAAGGAATACTTTAAGGATGGCTCGCTGTCGTGCGTCGGCAAGTACTACAACGGAGAGAAGACCGGCGAGTGGAAGTACTACCTGCGCAATGGATTGCTGAAGGCGGTGGGTAAATTCTCCCAGGGCAGGATGATCGGGGAGTGGACATGGTTTCGCGAAAATGGCGAGGTGATGCAGATCGGCGCCTTCGAGGACGAGAAGAAGGTCGGCATCTGGCAGAGATATCATCCCAATGGCGCGCTGTATGACGAAGGCAAGTACTTCGCCGACAGGAAAGTTGGAGAGTGGCGCACCTACGACGCCGGGGGTAAATTGGTGAAGACCGCTCGCTACAAACCGCAATAGATCGAGCATCTCCGGGCAACAAATCATCAGGAGGAAGGAATGAGTAACGTACGAGTACTAGTGGGCACACGCAAAGGCGCGTTCGTACTGACGTCGGACGGAAAGCGCGACAAATGGGAAGTCAGCGGTCCGCATTTCGCGGGCTGGGAGCTTTACCACCTCAAGGGATCGCCGGCTGACCCGAATCGAATTTATGCCTCGCAGACCAGCGGATGGTTCGGCCAGATCATCCAGCGCTCCGACGATGGCGGCAAAACCTGGCTTCAGCCCGGAACGCCTAAGGGCGAACCGACCACCTCGCCCGACGGTTCGCCAAAAGGCGAAAGCAATAAATTCGCCTACGATACCGCGGCCGCGCCGATGACCACGCACCAGTTTTACGATGGTAAACCGCATCCCTGGGAGTTCAAGCGAGTCTGGCACCTGGAGCCGTCGCTCACCGATCCTGACACGGTTTACGCGGGCGTCGAAGACGCTGCCATCTTCCGCTCGACCGACGGCGGCCAGAACTGGAAGGAACTCCCCGGTCTGCGCGGACACGGCACCGGCCCCAAGTGGCAGCCGGGCGCGGGCGGCATGTGTCTGCACAGCATCATTCTTGATCCCAGCAACGCGCAAAGAATGTACATCGCCATCTCCGCGGCGGGCGCCTTCCGTACCGACGACGGCGGTGCCAGCTGGAAGCCGATCAACCGCGGACTACGGTCCCAATATATTCCTGACCCGACCGCCGAAATCGGACACTGCGTGCACCACATCGCCATGAGCGCGAAGCGTCCGGACGTGCTCTTCATGCAGAAGCACTGGGACGTGATGCGCTCCGACGACGCCGGCGACAACTGGAAAGAAATCAGCGGCAACCTGCCCACCGACTTCGGCTTCGTGATCGACATCCACGCGCACGAGCCGGAGACGATTTACGTGGTCCCCATCACCAGCGACTCCCTGCACTATCCGCCGGACGGCAAGCTGCGTGTCTTCCGCAGTCGCAGCGGCGGCAACGAGTGGGAGCCTTTGAGCAAGGGTCTTCCACAAAAAGACTGCTATGTAAATGTGCTGCGCGACGCCATGGCCGTGGACTCGCTGGATAAATGCGGAATTTATTTCGGGACAACCGGAGGTCAGGTGTACGCCTCGGCCGACGCGGGAGACAGCTGGAACCCGATCGTGCGGGACCTGCCGGCGGTGCTGAGTGTGGAGGTGCAGACGATCGGGTGAGATAAGAGTGAATGTGTGGGGCGGGCGCCCTCGCCCGCTGGCCTTAGAAGCCGAAGTCGTTTACGATCAACGGAAGTAAAATAACCCCATGAACGAAGGGGTTTCCGAACTTCTTAAGAGGACGCTGGCTCTCCCGCCCGAGGCGCGGGCCGCGCTGGCGGGCTCACCGCTCAAGAGTTTGAATGAAACCGTGCGTCCGCAGAAGAAGCCTGGAGCGGGGAGATCGCGCACCGGATCGAGGAACTGGATCCCGGCCAATTGAAGCCGATTCCCTGGGCTGAAGCCCGACGGCAAGTCTCCACTATTCTTCATGGTCGCTAAGGCGCTGGAGATCCACCGCCGCTGAAGTGCATCGCGCCCTGGCCTGGCCGTCGCCATTCCAGAAATCTCCCAGGCTATTAAGAGCCGGTCTCTGTGAGGCTCGGGAAACCGTTGTTTGTAGATGGTGGGCAGTGCGTGATTCGAACACGCGACCTCCTGCTTGTAAGGCGGACTTTCACAGGACTGGACAAAGTGTCGTCCGCCTAAATGAATCAATCGCTTACCCCCAACATCAGCTCGCACGGAAGGTCCCGAGGTGGCCTCAAAAACCTCGAAAACCTCATTGCTTTAGACCACTCGCGGCACATTTACGGCACAGTAATTTGGGCGAGTAAGGACGTGGTGGAATCTGTCCGAAGAGCTTTCTGTCGGCACGCAGGGTTAAGTGATCGCAGACTGATTGCAGATCTCGACGAGCAGCTCCGCACTCAGATGCTCATGGATGTTTCGCTGAAATGGTTCGAGGATTAATGGCTTCGATATCTGTGTAACGAGCGAAGTCTTTTTCGTTGAACGTCAGAATCTTGCCGACGCCGTGTACTCGCATTGCGGCCACCAATCGCGCATCGTGAACCTGAACCCCGGAGACGTTACTCGCAACAAGCAGTTTGCGCCATTCGTGGTGTACGGCCAAACTGTCCGGCAGCAGCCGCAACTTGTCTTCAAAACACCGCGCTCGACGATCAGCTTCCTGGGGAGAAAGCCCGTACCCATTGCGGTCGAGTGGACGAGTACAAGTGTTCCAGAATTCAGCAACGTTCTGTGACGTGTAGCAGAACACAGCGCCGCCCTTGAGAATCGCATCAATCGCCGAAACCACGAGGGGATAGTCACGATCATCTGGCTTTACCCAGCGAAGAAGGACGTTGCTGTCAACTAGGTATGCCGTGCCCAACATTTAGGCGCGGTCCTCATAGAAACTCTCGCGGGTGAAGCTCGCAGTCGGCAGCTTGGGCAATCCCTCGGAACCTACTGACAGCGCATTGAGCATCGCATGGAACTCTTCCACAGTCAGAATCCCTTGAGGCACAGAGCGAGAAGCCAGAGCTTCCTGCAAGAGACGTTCCGCTACTTTTTCCAGAGGTATACCCTGGACGCGGGCTTCGGCCATCAGTTGCGCTTCTATTTCCGCGTTGAGTTCGACCTGGATCGTCATTGTGTTTTGCCCCTATGCAATAGATTAACTGTGTTCTGAATCGAATACCAGTTGTCCCTGCTTCGGGACGGTTCCGAGCGATCACGATCACCGCAGTTCCGACACCCAACCCACGCACCTACGCGCTCCAGGACGATACCACCAAGAGCCGCACTAGATGCCAAGACTTCTTTGCCCTCTGGAATGGCGATCCTGCCATTGTGGATTCTCCTTGCCCAGCCGCTTCAAGAATTGATGGTGTTTGGCATGAAGAACACATATAGATTTCATTTCCATCGAGGGCGGGAGCGACCCCCGAAGCGAGGATACGAGCGAAGCGGGTTTGTGGCGGCTCGACCGCCCACAAACCGGGGTCGCTCCCGCCCCTTTTCCGCCCTTTTCATGACCCGCGGGCCGTACTTTGGAGACCGCGGCTCCTTGTGGAAGTCGTTTTCTCGCCTCTGGTTCCCGACGACAATCGGCGGACCATTCCCCGGACCGCATCCCGGACCAAACCAACGATGGGAATGGTCCGCTGATCCGGCACGTTTTCATTTCATGCTGACGTCATTCGCCAGAGGTCTCCGCAGAGCCTGTGGTCAAGAGTCAGCAGTCAGCAGTTAGGTTGTGACGAGCCCGACAGTCGTCCTCCGAGGCCCATTGCGTTGAGAACAGCCCCTCGCCCTGCTGCTAATGGCGGAACAGAACCTCGTACTTCGGCCCTCGGAACTCCCTTAACTCATCGCCGAGTTGTTCCAGTTGGCGCTTGTCGAACGAAGCTGTCTGCCGTCTTTCTAACAGATCGCGATCACAAAACATGATCCAGCAGTCACCGGACTTCCGGATCGAGGGGCATGCCGTTCGGTCCTTTACCGGCCCGCCCCGCACAAGCGCGAGAAGATGCTCTCCGCCTTCAGAAACATAGACTGGTCCGCTGTGACGTATACCACCCGGAACGAGTCCAGCCGAGCGAACAGATCTCTGCACTGCAGCAAGTAAGTGTCGAAGCCCGAGGGCTTTCTGACCTCCCCGTCGATGTAGCAAGAACCGACCACAGGAGCGCCGCGCCAGGCGCGCGCGAGAGGAAAACCGGGCGGTCTTGGTCCGACCATCTTTCGAGCGGTAGATGCGCCCAGGCAAGGATTGCGATCGATTCCCAGGGTGCCTGAAAAGTAGTCCAGTTTCTCGGTTTAAGGGCTGAGCTGGAGAACCTCCAAGCTCTCCAACAGACCGTTCAGTTCGGCACGATTTCTTCAGGCGTTCGGTCGCCCGTGGCCCTCACGCGGCAGCTGTGGGATTTCGGCACAATCCGACACTTCTGATAGGAATTTGAAAGAAACCGAACTCTATTGCACGTACGCTCAGCCTAGCCAGCATCACCGGCAGGCGGTGCGGATGGCGGGCGGATGAAACAAGATAAATCGATGAGCAGCGAGTGGTCTTTCTGCCCGCGATGCTAAAGCTTGGAAAAATGTGCGTGCGGCGTACGTTGTGGCAACGGAATTTGGCGAGTTTGATGGGCGCCCCCGTGGAGAAGGGATTCTGTGAGGTATCTGACAAGGATCCAATGTCAACCCAGCAGGGGCCGGCAGTTCGACCCCTACCACCAACACACTGGATTTCGAACCTTACGTTGATGCAGCCGTTGCTGCTTAATTCCTTCAGCTAGCCAGGCGCCGAGCCTAGAGCCGAATGACTCGGCAAAGTAGCAACGCCGGACTGCCGGATTTCAATCTCGGAGTTCATGCATGTCCAGCCAGTCTTCGACCCCGCCCGTCATCAGAGATCAACCAAAACAATCGATCGCGGCAACAGAGCCGCCACAACCAGCAAGAATGCAGGTCACCAAGATGTTAACCACCAAGGAAGCCGCTGCACTCCTAGGTCGACCATCATCGACACTCGAGCGCTGGCGCTGTGAAGGCCGAGGGCCCGATTACGTGAAAGAAGAGGGAGGAGTGCGATACCATCAGGAGCATCTGCGGGAATACATCCGCAGAAACACGCGGACATCTTCCGTGCGAGCGCTCGTGGAGACCAAGCGTGTACCTTTTTAAAAGAGCTGGCCACCCTTACTGGTGGTATGACTTCACGATCCGCGGGGATCGTTTTCGCGGATCAACTAAAGAAACCCGCAAAACTGCCGCTTCTGAGAGGGCAGCAAGGCTTTTGGCAGCAATTGCTGAAGGCAAAACACAAACTAGCAAAAGAGCCCCGGTGCTGTCGGTGTTCGTTGTGCGATTCATGTCGTATGTTGACAATGCGAAGCTTGCGGCGAAGTCCAAGAGCTATCTCCGGAACGGATGGCGTCTCCTGGAGCAGACAGGCATTGCGAGCATGAAGATAGATCGCATCACTGCAGAAGACGTGGACGCGCTGGCCTTTCCTGGCGGCCCGTATAACGTCAACTGTGCCCTGAAGACCCTACGCCGGATGCTTCACAAGGCAGAAGAATGGGGGTTGATTGCGAAGGCCCCCAAACTGAAGTTGATGAAAGAACTCGGCCGCACTCTCAGGCTGGATCAAGAGGCGGAACGCAAGCTGTTGGCTGCTGCCGACCGTTTGCTAGAGAGCGGCAAGTGGACTCTGAATATGCACGCCACTTTCCGCGACGTGGTTGTTCTCGTCCGGGATACCGGGATGCGCAACAAGAAAGAGCTCTTTTGTGCGCGCATCGAGGACGTGGATTGGAACAACCGTGTGTTTTTCATTCCCGATAGCAAAACCGCAAACGGCCGGAGGTTCGTTCCACTCAGTGATCGCGTTCTGGATTTGCTGAAGGGTCGCTGCGGGGAACGGCGCGAGGGCTGGATCTTCCCGGCCTTCTCAGCTTCCGGACATTTGATAACCGTGGACAGGAAATTCCGGGACGCCAGGCGTGAGGCCGAACTTCCGGAAAAGCTGGTCCTGTACTGTGGACGCCACGACTATGGAACCAGGGTGCTGCAGGGCACCGGCAATCTTGCGGTCGTCATGCGCGCCATGGGGCACGGCAGTCCGACAACAGCAATGAAGTATCAACACCCCGAACTAGAGCAGGTGAGACGCGTCTTGAACGGGACAAACAGCAACCACGATCCAGAACGTGGAAGCTATGGCACATTTTACGGCACAGTAACCAAATAGTAAACTTGGTAAGTAATTGATTTATATGGTGGGCAGTGCAGGATTCGAACCTGCGACCTCCTGCTTGTAAGGCAGGCGCTCTAACCAGCTGAGCTAACCGCCCATCCTGTTTCCCAAAATCAGATCGACCTGGCGGTCAGCCGATTCAGGAGCAGTGCTGCTATCTTACCAAGAAACCCCCTAGAGGGATCTCACCGCGATTAACCCACGGCATTGACCAGCGTCCCGATGCCGGTGATGGCAATTCGAATCTCGTCACCCGGCGCGAGCGTGAACGAGTCCGGCGGGACGATCCCGGTGCCGGTGAGCAGAAAGCAGCCGGCGGGAAAGCTGTCACTCCTGTAGAGGTATTCCACCAGTGATAGCGGATCGCGTTTCATACTGGCGAGCGTTGTAGTGGCGGCAAACTCGCTCCTGCCTGCGCGCATGATCTCCAGGCTGATCTCGGTGGACGACGGCAGCGGATCGGGCGCAAGCAGTATGCACGGACCCAGGGCGCAGCTTCGGTCGTACACTTTGGCCTGCGGCAGGTAGAGCGGGTTTTCTCCTTCAATACTGCGGGAGCTCATGTCGTTTCCAATGGTGTAGCCGGTGATCTTCGCCTTCGGTGATACCAGAAGGGCCAACTCAGGCTCGGGCACCGACCAGGATGAGTCGGCGCGGATGGCCACTTTTCCGTTGGGACCGACCACGCGATGCGGCGTCGCCTTAAAAAAGAGTTCAGGGCGCTCGGCATCATAGACGCGATCATAAAAATCGCCGCCGCCGGCCGACTCCGATTCCTGCATGCGCGCTTCCCGGCTGCGATAGTAGGTGACTCCGGCCGCCCACACTTCCTGGTTTCCGATGGGAGCTCGCAGGTCGTGGAGTGCGGGGCGTGCTCCTTCAGTCCAACTTCCATCCCGGATCTGGCGCTGAAGGTGTGAGTGCAAGTCGCTCTTGGTAGTCAATAATTCCCAGGGCTCGACGCTGCCGCGGTCTTTCTCTGGCAAATAAAAGCGGTCGTGTTCTTCCACGACGTATCCGGCAGTAGTGCGATAAAGTCTCATGAGTTGTCCACGCTTTCGCCTCGGCCCAAAATCCTATCATTGATGCATGCCGTCCGAAGGCCCGCACTCACAGCTCATGCCAAGGTGCGCCCACGGGAGCCGTCGCGTACACACTGTTACAATCGGCGCAGGGGGAATCTTACTGCAATGACGGATCTATCCAGGATTGTCGGGCAGTTAAAGAAAGAGCGAGATCGGGTGCAACAACAACTATCCGGATTGAATGCGGCGCTGGCCGCGTTTGCCGGAGTTTACAGCGGCAGCGGAACGGCGAAGAAAAGAGCGCGCCGTCCCTTGAGCGCCAAGGGTCGGGCGGCAATCCGCCGGGCGCAGAAGGCCCGATGGGCAAAGGTTCGGGCCGCGAAGAAGGCAGGGTAAGGAAAAGTAGCGCCGGCATCCCTTCGGCTTTGCTCAGGGCAGGCTTTGCCGGCTGTCCCGAGGGCGGGACGGCGGCGCTACCTAAGCTCGAGGATGCCGCGCCCTTCCGCGCATCCCTGCTAGACTGGCGCGGTGCGCCGCCTCATCATCAACGCTGACGATTTCGGTCTCACTGCGGGCGTGAATCGCGCCATCGTGGAAGGCCACCAGCACGGGGTCGTGAGCTCCGCGACCTTGATGGCCAACGGCCAGGCGTTTGACGACGCGGTGGGACTGGCTCAGGCCACGCCTCGACTCGGAGTGGGATGCCACATCGTCCTGGTGGACGGTGCTCCCCTGCTTCACCCGGCCCAGGTCAACAGTCTGCTGGACAACGGTCATAGCACTCCCGGCAACAGCGCCGGCGCTCCGCGCTTCCGCAACGGCATCGGCAAGTTTGGGGCGCTCGCCCTGCTGGGCCGCCTGGCGGCCGATGAAATCGAAGCCGAAGCCACCGCCCAGATCCGCAGGCTGCAAGCCTCCGGCATTCCGGTCACTCACCTCGACTCGCACAAACACACCCACCTTTTCCCGCGTGTGCTGCGGCCGGTCTTGCGGGCGGCAAAGAGTTGCGGCGTCCGGGCGATCCGGAATCCCTTTGAGCGGATCCAGGGCTCACAGCTGGCAGCATCACCCAGTCTATGGAGAAGATGGATAGAGGTTGGCGTGCTGCGAAGTCTGGCCAGGCAGTTTCGCGAAGCCGTGCAGCAAGCCGGAATCGCGACGCCGGACGGTACCCTGGCCATCGTGGCCACTGGCGCCCTCGATGAACGTTTGCTTCGCTTGATGGTGGAGAATCTGCCGGAAGGAACCTGGGAACTGGTTTGCCATCCGGGCTATAACGATGCCGCTCTGCAGGGGATTCGAACCCGGCTGCGGGACTCCCGCGAACAGGAGTTGCGCATTCTGACCTCCCCGTCAACCCGCGATCTGCTGGCGGCGAACGGAGTTGAAGTCATTTCCTTCCGGGAGCTGGCCCCTGCGGGATAATCCCTGCAGCCGCCAGGCCGGGACGGAATACGGACGTCCATAACGAAAGAGCCCAAAAGTGCCGATCTATGATTAAATGCTAGCGGTTTGTGAGCCTTTTGTGGCATTGCAGTTGGGATCAACCCGCATGTCAGAAAAACTTGAGCCCCGGCTGAACGTAGAGTTGCCGATCCGGGTGTTTGGCATGGGAACGGACGGTCATGCATTCCTGAACCATGCCCAGGCCCGGAATATCAGCCATCACGGAGCCAAGCTCTCCGGCCTGGAGACTCAGTTGAAGCCGGGAGATGTGATCGCGGTCCAGGTCGGTGATCAGAAAGCGCGCTGCAAGGTAATCTGGGTGGTCGATGCCGGACAGGCGCACAAAATCGAAGTAGGAGTGAACCTGATCGAGGGGCAGCCCTGCCCCTGGGAAAAGGAAATGCAGCAGAGCGAGCAGGCTGCTGACCCCGCCTCTCGCGTCGTGCCGTCCAGCGAAAACAAACGGAAATTTCCGCGCCACAAGGTTCCCTTTCCCATTGAAATGCGCGACCCCGATGGTGTTGGTTCGCACATGAGGACGAGATCGGCGGACATAAGCGGTCGTGGCTGTTATATCGAGACCATGCTGCCGCTCCCGGTCGGCAAGGTCTTGAGCGTCACGTTGTGGCTGGACGCTCAACGAGTTAATACCTCCGCAATAGTCCGCTCGTGTGATGGCGGAGTGGGCATGGGTATTGAATTCACCGGCCTCGACGAAGCCACCCAGGAACGCCTGCAGCGACAGATCGAAGCCATGGCGGCAGAGGGCGGGGCCTCTGGAAACGCCCAAGGCGCGGACTAGGTCCCCTCCTCTCGCGAAGAACCGCAGGCAAAAACTGAATCCCGGCTGAGCGCCCGCCATCGAATGTGCAGAGCCCGAGCGCTGATCCGGAAGGGACAGGCATGAAAATCGGCATCACCTGCTATCCCACCTACGGAGGCAGCGGCGTGGTCGCAACCGAGCTCGGGCTCGAGCTGGCGGAGCGCGACCACGAAGTTCACTTCATCTCCTACGCGCAGCCCATTCGGCTAAGCGGTCCGCATCCCAACATTCACTTCCACGAGGTGGAAGTCTCACGCTACCCGCTGTTCGAATATCCCCCCTATGATCTGGCGCTGGCCTCACGCATGGCGGAGGTGGCCGAGCTCTACGATCTTGATCTGCTGCATGTGCACTATGCGATTCCGCATTCAGTGAGTGCCTTGCTGGCGCGCCAGATGATGGCCGCCAAGCCGCGCGGACGCAAGCTTCCCTTCGTCACTACGCTGCATGGCACCGACATCACGCTGGTGGGCCTCGACCGCTCCTATCTTCCCATCACCCGCTTCGCCATCGAGCAGAGCGACGGGGTCACCGCAATTTCTCAATATCTGCGGGAGCGCACGCTGCGCGAGTTCGATATCCGGAATCACATTGAGGTGATTTACAACTTCGTTAACTGCGACGTGTATTGCCGAGGTGAAGATTCTTCGGAACTCAAACAGGAATACGCGCCCAATGGCGAGCGCCTGCTGCTGCATTTGTCCAATTTTCGTCCGGTGAAGCGGGTGACCGACTGTATCGAAGTCTTTGACCGGGTACGCAAGCAAATCCCGTCCAAGCTGCTGATGATCGGAGATGGTCCCGACCGCTCCCGCGCCGAATGGCTGGCGGTGCAGAAAGGCATTCACAACGACGTAATTTTTCTGGGCAAGCAGGACCAGGTGCAGGAGAAGCTGGCTCTGGCTGACGTCCTGCTCCTGCCCAGCGAACTTGAATCATTCGGGCTGGCCGCTTTGGAGGGCATGGCCTGCGAAGCTGTGCCCATCGCCACTCGCGTGGGCGGCATCCCGGAATTGATCGAGCACGGCAAGAGCGGTTACCTGGCCGACGTCGGTGATGTGGACGCCATGGCTCGCTATGCCATCGAATTGCTGAGCGACGAAACGTCGTTGCGGAAGATGGCCAAAGCCAGCCGGGCGGTAGCGCAATCGCGCTTCTGTGCCAGCCGGATCATTCCGCAATATGAAGAGTTTTACCGGCGCGTGCTGGAACGCGCTTCATAGAAGGCTTCCGGAATCGCTCCCGATCCCTGCAGAACGGGCAGGCGCAGCCTGACCAGAGTTCCCTTCCCTTCGTGACTGTCAATGGTCATGCGAGCGGTGTCGCCGTAAAGAACTTTCAAGCGCTCCGCCACGTTGGCCATGCCGATGCCGGTCCCGCCCAGTCCGCTGGGCCGCTCGATCAGGTTGGCCGCGCCCATGCCCACTCCATCGTCCTCCACTTCGACGATCAGGTGTGAGTCGGTGAGCCGGCTGCGCAGGTAAATGCTGCCGCCATCGATCTTCGACGACAAGCCGTGCTTGATCGAGTTCTCCACCAGGGGTTGCAGCAGCATGCTGGGAACCATCGTGTCCAGCGACGAAGTCTCGAGTTCCTTCACCACCCGCAACTTGTCGCGGCCGAAGCGGACCACTTCAATATCAAGATAGTCATCGATGAACTCCAGTTCCTCACGCAAGGGCACAAAGGCATCACTGCTGCTGAGCAGGCGGCGCAGGATGTTGGCCAGTTTGATGATCAATTGGCGGGCGGTGTCGGGATCAAATCGCACCAGCGAAGACACCGAGTTCAGCGTATTAAAGAGGAAGTGCGGATTGATCTGGTTTTGCAGCGCCTCCATGCGGGAGTGCAGCAGCAGGCGCTCCTGCTCTTCCAGCTTGATCTGAATGCGCACGCTGTTCCATATTTTGAGCTCCGTTCCGATGACAGTAACCGACGTGGCGTAGATCAGCAGTTCCACCCACCAGGTCGGGCTTTCCAGACTGAAGGTGCGATTCGGGACAAAGCGCGAAAGCTCCGTTTGCACAAACCGTAGCCCCACGATCGTCACGAAAAACATGGTCTGCCATTCGAACGGGTGCGGCGTTGGCAGGTTGCGCCGGATCCAGCGATAAATGCTGAGGTCCACAAACGGGGAAAACGACCAGATGTCCTCGCGATTGGGCGCGATGATACGCAATTGTCCAGCCACGAAACCGCACAGCACGTTAAACGGCAGGGTCGCCCATTCCCCATGCCAGAGTGCGGGGAGGGCCAGTAGAACGCCGCCCAGGGTGCCGGTAAGCCGTCCGCCGATGACGCCCAGAAGCACCGTGGTTTCGAAAGACAAATCGCCCGCGGCAAAACTTCTGGCGCCGAGGCGGATCCAGACCCCCAGGGCCAGGGGAACGCCGATCCAAAGAACCAGATAAATTTTCTGCTTCCAGTTTCGTTCATCGCGGAAAAGCAGCGATTTGAACTCCACCGAACGCCCCAGGATGCTGGCCGCCGAGGCAGCCACGCCCAGTTTGATCAGCAGATTGATGAGGATGAGCCGCTGTTCCATGATTTCGAGACGCGCTGTGGGAAATGTAGCACGTCGTTGTTATCCTGAGCGGAGTAGCTGCTTCGCTTCGCGAAGCGGCTACGTAGTCGAAGGACCCCTATGAGCTTATCTGTGTCACGGCCTTACTGTCGCCCTCGCCGTGCACTCAAAGTTCGAAAACCCCTCTTCCTTCGACGGCATTCCAGCTTATAGGGGTCCTTCGACTCCGCTTTTGCTCCGCGAAGCGAAGCAAAAGCTGCGCTCAGGATGACAACTGCTGAGAACGCAGGTTCAATACGGCCCGATGATGCCGCCGATTTGCCGTGCCGCCGGCGTCCCGCTCTTTTTCTCCCTCTCGATTGCATCGAGATACTTCAGACCTGAACCGGTGTTGAAGAGGACGACCTGGTCTTCGGGGGAGAAGAACCCACTCGCTCGCAACTTGCGATACGCCGCCAGCGAAGCCGCGCCTTCCGGGGCCGCGAACACTCCCTCCACTCTCGCCCAGTGGTGGAATGCATCCATTATTTCCGCGTCAGTCGCCGCCACAGCTATACCGCTGCTCTGTTTCAGGATGTCAAGAATCAGGTAGTCGCCATAGGCTTTGGGGACGCGAAGTCCGGCGGCCAGCGTCGAGGCATCAGGCCAGGAATCTGAAGTGCGCGCACCTTCATTCCACGCTTTAACAATTGGAGCGCAACCGGATGATTGCACGGCCACCATCTTGGGACGCTCGGATCCAATCCAGCCCAGCTCTTCCATCTCCTCGAAGGCCTTCCACATCCCGATCAGGCCGACCCCTCCTCCAGTGGGATAGATGATGCCCTGGGGCAGCTTCCAGCCCAATTGCTCCGCCACCTCATATCCCATGGTCTTTTTGCCTTCCACCCGGAACGGTTCCTTTAACGTCGAGACATCGAACCATCCCTCTTTCTCTTTTCGCTCGGCGACCATGCGGGCGCAGTCGCTGATCAGGCCGTCCACCAGCGTGACCATGGCGCCATAGCTTTCGCATTCCACTCGATTGGCCAGGGGCACGTCCCTCGGCATGAAGATGTGGGCCTCGATTCCGGCGGCGGCGGCGTAGGCAGCAAGGGCGCTGGCGGCGTTTCCGGCCGAAGGCGCTGCCAGTTTCTTGAGTCCGTAGGCTCTGGCCATGGTGACCGCGACTGACATCCCACGCGCCTTGAAGGAGCCGGTCGGGTTCAGGCCTTCTTCCTTAATAAAGACGTGGCTGAATTCCCGGCTGCGAAGCATGGGAGTAAAACCCTCCCCGAGGGAGATCGGAGGAGCATCCGGCAGCACTTCCGCGTAGCGCCACATGGTTGCCGGACGTGAGGCCAGCGCGGCAGGGTTAAAGTTATTCTTTAGGTTATTAAGGTTATAGCGGACGTACAGCACGCCCCCGTCCTTCGGGCAAACCGTCTGCGGCTGGTCGGCGCTGACATGTGCACCACATTTGGTGCACTCCAGATAGGCGATACGGGACACGTCGGAAGTTTAGCATCGCGGCCGAACAGTTTCGCGCGAAGGCCTTCCTTCTGGTTTTCTATTTTCAGATGTCAGTTTTTGGTTGTCAGTTCTCAGTTTGAGGGCAGGCGAAGCAATAGGGTGTTGGCTTTGCGAAACCACGGGCGCTCGCGGCGGCGTAGATATCCGGGCATGGTGGGCTTCTTGGCCAGGATTTGCCGGGCCCACTCCCGGGCCTCGGCATTACGCTGCTGGGAGGCAAGAAAGCACGCGTAGTTGTAGTAGGTTTCGGAAGAGGTGGAAATTTTGATCACTTGCCGGAAGAGGGCTTCGGCCTTTTCCGGCTGGCCGGTGTTGGCATAGGCGTGGGCCAGTAATCCGGCCGCGCGATGAAAATCGTAGGTGGGATCGTCGGTTACCACACGCTCCAGGTCGGGCAGCGCGGCCGCGAAATCGCCCATCATGATAGCCGCCACGCTGCGACGGTAGAAGGGGTCGGGAGAATCCGTACGGGAGGAGATTGACTTGTCGTAGGCCTCCCGCGACCTAGCATACTGCCCTTCCTCGAGATAGAGGTCACCCAGTTCTTCATAATTTCCGGCGGAGGGGTTGTCCAGGATGGCGGCCTCCAGTTCACGGATGCGTTTGCGCCGCGGAAAGACCTTGAACGACTGGCGCAGGAGGCCGGCGTCGGGAACGGCTTCAACCGCGATGTACACCAGCGCCCCCAGCCAACCCCCGATGATGATGATCCACAGCCAGAATGTGTCGGGCCGGCGCCGGATGAAGTGAATGATTGCGAACGCCTGCAACAGGATGCCCCACCACGAAAACGCGAAAAAGAGGAGTGATCCCATGCCGATGAAGCAGCAGTATAGTACGCGGGCGGGTGTGATTACATAAACCGCCGTAACCGGTTTGAGACTGCCGGCGGCGGCTGTCCGCACCTGGTCCCTGCTGGTAAAATCCTCCTGGTGAAACCTCCCATCCGTCTTCTGGGTGTCGATATCGACGGCACTCTGCTGAACCCCGAATTTCAAATCTCTGCGGCGGATTTGGCAGCTCTGCGCCGGGCCCACGCGGAAGGAGTGGAGGTGGTGGTGGTCACGGGACGGCGCCACACCTTTGCCCTCCCAATTGTGCGGCAGCTGGGCTTCGACCTGTGGGTGATCAGCTCGAACGGCGCCATCACCCGCTCGCTGGCCGGTGAAACCTTTCATCGCGACCTGCTTCCCCTCCAAACCTGCCGCCGGCTCTGCGCCAGTATGCAGGAATTTCGCGGGAACACGGTGCTGACTTTCGATACCGAAACCAAAGGCGCGATTGTGCTCGAACACATGAATGAATTGAATGGGAGCATTCAACGCTGGCTGGAAAAGAACCTGCAATACATAGACTTCGTCATCCCCATTGAAGACGCGCTGACCAGCGATCCGGTGCAGGCGATGTTCTGCGGCTCCATTCCGCGCATGCAGCAGGCGTTGGCGGCCCTGGCAGCCAGTAACCTGGGCCATGACATTACTGTGCTTCGGACCGAGTACGGGGTCCGCGACCTCTCCATCGTGGACGTGCTCAACCAGGAATGTTCCAAAGGCCACGCCCTGGAGCGATGGGCTGCATACCGCGGCGTTCCCCGAGAAGAGGTCATGGCCATTGGTGACAACCACAACGACATAGAAATGCTTGCCTTCGCAGGGGTGCCGTTTATCATGGGAAATGCAGCCCCGGAGTTGCGCCGCGACGGCTGGATGGTGACCTTGCCGAATGATCAGAGCGGGGTCGCTGCGGCGATCGATCAAGTGCTGGGTCTTGGTTCTTAGTAGCGCCGGCATCTTGCCGGCTGTCGCGAGGGCGTCTCGCCCTCGCACCGGCTGTAACAGATAGCTGCCGGCAGACAACACACATGAGGCCATCGAAAAAAATCGGGATCGTGCTGGGAGTGCTGCTCCTGGCCCTGCCCGCTCTGGGCGCCGAACTGGCGATCCTGCGCAACGGCTTTTCGATCCGCCACGAGCGCCGCGAAACCGTGGGCTCAGCCACCCGTCTCTACCTTGGCGGCGACAAGGGCTACATCGATATTGCGACCAACCAGATCGAGCGGTTTGAGAAGGACCTGTCTCCGGCGGTCGCTCCGGCCGCTTTATCGGCCAATACTCCAACCGCTGCGACCGTCGTAATGCCAGCTAGAATGGCAAAATCACAGAACCTGAAGCCGCAGGACCTGAACGAAGTCATCAATACCATCAGCGACCGGCATCACATCGATCCTGATTTCATCAGCAGCGTGATCCATGCCGAGAGCGGATTCAATCCGCGCGCTGTTTCTCCCAAGGGTGCGCAAGGGCTCATGCAACTGATGCCGGGGACGGCCTCCAAACTGGGCGTCTCCAATGCCTTTGACCCCCGCGCCAACGTGGAGGGCGGCACCCGCTACCTGACCGAGTTGCTGCAGCGCTACAACTTCGACGTGATCAAGGCGCTGGCGGCTTACAATGCCGGACCGCTGCGGGTACAACAGTATGGCGGTGTGCCGCCCTATCATGAGACCCGCGCCTATGTGGCGCGAATCGTTCGCGACTACAATCGCAAGAAGATCGCCCAGCGCAAAGCTGCAGCGGCGACCGCGAAAAATAATCGCAAGCAGAAGGCTCTGCCCCAGTCCGTGGCCTCCGGGCAGGTGGCCGTGCCTGCCGCGCCTGACTCCCAGGCGTCGCGCTAAAGTATCCCTATCCAGAGCCTGGTAGTCACTCCTCAGGGCCCGACGCGTTGACCCGAGCCCCAGCGTCATTTACCTTGGAGCGGTTGTTTTGGGTCATTCGCCTGGGTCAGTGCCGTGCTTGGCGCCGCCAGCCGTTGGGTCCTTCCCTTCAACATGGATAGAAAACGCATTCTCCTGTACGCGCTGGCGTTCGCGGTATTCGCGGTGCTGGTTTATATGCAGTTCCGGACCTGGCGCCACTTCGATTGGAATACCTTTTGGCGGGAGAGCGGGAACCTGGGCAAGCCCCCGCACATCTACCATCTCTTCCACGCCGTGGCCCTGATCTATCTGGGATACGGATTGCGAGCGCTGCGCTGGAAGATTTTTCTGCGTCCGGTTCGTCCCCGGGCTTCATCGTGGAAGCTGGTCGCGCCGACCCTGATTGGCTTTACCGGCCTGGCCCTGCTGGGACGCCCCGGGGAACTGATCCGCCCATATCTGATTGCGCGCCGCGAGGACCTGACGTTCTCCTCGCAGTTGGCCGTCTGGGCCGTGGAACGTATCTTTGACATTGGAGCTTTCACCCTGCTGCTGGTCCTGGCAGCCTTTTTCGCCACCGCGCCCAAGCGGCTGACCTATCACCGAAGCTTTCAGGAGGCGGGCCTCATTTTCCTGGCCCTGTCGGTCGGGTTGACCATTGGCGCCATCGTGGTCAGCCGGGTCGGGGAGTCGCTGGCCAGCTGGGTTGAGCGCAGATTTGCTCACGTCGCGGCCAATCTGGGTCATCGGGTGGCCGCGCGAATTCGAGAATTTCGCGGCGGCCTGCACACCATCCACGACGTCTGGTCTTTCGCCATGCTCGCGGTGGTTTCGGTGGCCATGTGGGCAATGATCGCCGTTGCGTACAAGGAAGTGACCCACGCCTATCACGCCGAAGCCCTGGAGATTCCCCAAAGCCAGGTCCTTCTGCTCATGGGATCCAGCATGGTGGGCTCGGTGATTCAGTTGCCCGGCGTTGGCGGCGGCTCCCAACTCGCCACCATCGCGGCCCTCGAGCATATCTTCGATGTGCCCAGAGAATTGGCGGCCAGTTGCGGCATCATGCTCTGGCTGGTGACATTTGTGGCGGTCATTCCGGTAGGCCTGCTGCTCGCCCACCGGGAACGCCTGTCGTTGCGCAAACTCTCCAAGGAAAGTCACCAGAAAGAAGAGGGAGTGGAAGCGCCGGCTTCGCCTCCGGCGGGCTGAGCCTGCGTAGAGGCGGGTGCCTCACCCGCCCGGCCGGGCAAGGCCCGGCGGGTTTCTTCCTGACCGAACCCGAAAACCTCGGCGAGCTACGCTCGCCCGCCCGGACGAGGGCGTCCGGGCCTACGTGAGCCGCGCCGGCGCCGGTACTGTCTTACTCCCCCTGTTACAATTGCAAGCGAAGACTCCCGTCTGACATGAAGTGCCCTTTCTGTGGCTTCGAAAATGACAAAGTGGTGGACTCGCGCGAGAGTAAGGAAGCCGATTCCATCCGCCGCCGCCGCGAGTGTCTGAAATGCGGCAAGCGCTTTACCACCTACGAGCGGATCGACGAAATCCCCTACATGGTGGTCAAGAAGGACGGCCGCCGCGAAAAATTTGACCGCCAGAAAGTACTGAACGGCCTGCTGCGGGCTTGCGAGAAGCGCCCCGTCCCCATCAGCCGGCTGGAACAGATTGTGAACGAGGCGGAAGGTTTCGTCATCGAGTCGCCCGAGCGCGAGCGCAAGACCAGCGAAGTTGGAGAGCTGATCATGAACCGCCTGCGCCGCTATGACAAAGTAGCGTACGTCCGTTTTGCCTCGGTCTATCTGGACTTCAAGGACGTCCAGGAGTTCATGGCCGAGCTGAAAGATTTGTTAAAGACCAAGGAAGCGCCCGACGTTCGCAGCAAAGGCGCGGTAAAGAGTTAGGTAGCGCCGGCATCTTGCCGGCTGTCCCGAGGGCATCTTGCCCTCGGGGTTTGGGGCTTCAACAGTGGGGGCGAGACGCCCCCACGACAGCCGGCGGGACGCCGGCGCTACAAAGATCAACATGGCTTACAAGGTCACACTCATTCCCGGCGACGGCATCGGCCCCGAGGTCATGCAGGCCACGGTGCGCATTCTGGAAGCCACCGGGGTGAAGTTCGATTGGGAAATCTTTCAGGTGGGGGCCGAGGCGTTCGCCAAGTACAACGAATATATTCCCAAGGAACTGATCGAATCCATCGAACGCACCCGGGTCGGACTGAAAGGGCCGGTGACCACGCCCGTGGGCGGAGGCTTTGCCAGTATCAACGTTGCCCTGCGCAAAAGGTTCGAACTCTACGCCAACTTCCGTCCCATTCAGAACCTTCCTCATATTCCGACCCGTTATCCCGGCGTCGATCTCATCATCGTCCGGGAAAATACCGAGAGCCTTTATTCCGGGATCGAGCATGAAGTGGTGCCGGGCGTGATCGAGAGTCTGAAGATCATCACCGAAAAGGCCTCCACCCGCATCGCGCGGTTCGCCTTTGAGTATTCCCGCAAGAACCACCGCAGGAAGATTCACGCCATCCACAAAGCCAACATCATGAAGCTTTCGGACGGCCTGTTCCTGCGCTGCTGCCGCGACGTGGCCAAGGAATATCCGGAGATCACCTACGGCGAGCACATTGTGGACAACACCTGCATGCAGCTGGTGATGAATCCCTATCAATATGACGTGCTGGTCATGGAAAATCTTTACGGCGACATCATTTCCGATCTTTGCGCCGCCTTTGTTGGCGGGCTGGGATTCGTGCCCAGCGCCAACCTGGGCGACAGCTGTGCCATCTTCGAAGCCGTGCACGGTTCGGCGCCTGACATTGCGGGCAAGAACCTGGCCAACCCGACGGCGGTCATCCGTTCCGCCCAGTTGATGTTGCGTCACCTCGGCGAACACCACGCCGCCGACATGATTCACGACGGCCTGGAAAAGGTCTATCGCACCGAAGACAAACGGACTCGCGATGTGGGCGGCAAAGCCGGGACCTCGGAGTTTGCCGATTCCATTATTCAGTTCATGGCAACCAGCACGCACGTTCCCAGGCAAGCTGAATCTTCCCACGCGTAAACTTATGAACCCCGTCAAGGGTTTCCGGCCGAAAGCCGTCTTGCTCCTCATTGCGGCCGTCGCTTTTGGCCTGCCGGCATTCTCCCAGAACCTCAAGGTCACTCTTTTGGGCACCGGCGCTCCCCGTCCGGTGATGGAGCGCTTTGGCCCCAGCATTCTGGTGGAGGCGGGAAAAGAAAAGTTGCTCTTCGATTGCGGCCGTGGCGCCACCCAGCGTCTCTTTCAACTCAAAGTTCCCTTCGGTGACCTTACGGCTTTGTTTCTGACTCACCTGCACTCCGATCACATTGTCGGAATTTCTGATTTTTATTTGACCGGATGGATCCTGGGCAGGAGCACTCCTCTGCGGGTCTGGGGACCGGCAGGCACAGCGGACATGATGTCGCACCTGGAGCAGGCCTACCAGTTCGATATCCATATGCGGCGCGATGTCGATGAGGTGCTTCCCGCTCAGGGCGTGGTCGTCGTGGCCAAAGACATCGAGCAGGGCGTGGTGTACCAGAATGGAGATCTGAAGGTCACCGCTTTTACCGTTGACCACGCTCCCATCAAGCCCGCCTTCGGCTATCGCGTCGACAACAAGGGACACTCTGTGGTGCTCTCCGGCGATACGCGATATAGCGAGAATCTGATCCGCTTCGCTCAGGGTGCGGATGTGCTGATTCACGAAGTGATCGATCCCGAATCTTTTCGCCGGGGCAACGCTGTCTTCAACCCGGAACTGACGAAGAAAGTAATCGCGCACCACACCACCGCCGAACAGGCAGGAGCGATTTTCAGCCAGGTAAAACCCAGGCTGGCGGTGTATTCGCACATTGTTCCTCCGAATGCTTCGAACCTGGTGGCGCAGACGCGAAAAACTTATTCCGGGCCGCTCGCAGTGGGCGAAGACCTGATGAGCATCGAAATCGGCGACAGGATCGACGTCCATCGAACCTCAAAATAGCGCATCAGCCGTAACTCTTCGTTGACGCGGCCCACGCATTTTGAGTAACATCCTCCTTCTTCAAGGAACCCCGGGGGATGGCTAACCCAAGACGGCGTCTAGGAGTAGTTCTCTTTCAGCTCGGCGGCCCTGACGCGCCGCAAGCGATTGAGCCCTTCCTTTTTAATCTCTTTTGCGACCCCGATATCATTGATTTCCCTTTTGCCCGCCTGGGACGCAAGCCCCTCGCCAAACTGATTTCCGCTACCCGCGCCAAGAAAGTGCAGCACCACTATGCCGCCATCGGCGGGGCCTCGCCCATCAGGCGCTTCACCGAGCAGCAAGCCGACGCGCTCCAGAACAGGCTCAGAGCCGAGGGCATCGACGCTCACTGTTTCGTGGCCATGCGCTACTGGCATCCTTTCACGGCTGAGGCAGTGGAACAATTGCGCGCGGCAAACTGCGACGAAGTCGTGCTTCTGCCGCTCTATCCCCAGTACTCGAGCACGACGACCGGGAGCAGCCTCAACGAGTGGCGCCGCCTCTTTCGTGATGACGTGCCGACGCAGACCGTCGAGGCGTTCTACCGCCATCCGCTCTACCTGGACTCGCTGGTCGAGAAGATTGATGAAGCGCTGGCCCGCTTCCCCGAATCTGGCAGCCCGGAGATCGTATTCAGCGCCCACAGCGTGCCTCTGTCGGTCATCGAAAAGGGCGATCCCTATCAGCGTCAGATAGAAGAGACGGTCGAACTGGTGATGCGACGAGGCGGATGGCGCCATCGCCACCGGCTCTGCTACCAGAGCAAGGTTGGCGCCAGTAAGTGGTTGCAGCCGTCGCTGCACCGCACCATCCGTGACATCGCGGCAGAGCGGGTGCGCGAAGTTTGTGTTGTGCCCATCGCCTTTGTCTCCGACCATGTGGAGACCCTGGGCGAGATCGACCACGAAGCGCGCAAGGAAGCCGCGGCGCTTGGAATCCAGCAGTTCGAGATGACCTCAGGCTTGAATGATTCGCCGGCGTTCATTTCGGCTTTAGCGGCTCTGGTAAAAAACGCGATTGGAGCCGATCAGGCGCACGATCACGATGAAGAGCGCCTGGTCGCAGCAGACTAAGCACCGCTCACGTAGGGGCAGGTGTCCTCACCTGCCCAGCGGAGCAAAGCTCCGCTAGGGTTGGGAGTTAGGTTCTTTGGATTAGGGTTCAGGTGAATCAGGCCACGGTGGTTACGATTCGCTGGGTGCGGCTTTGGCGAGCTGCGCTCGCCCGCCCGGACGAGGGCGTCCGGGCCTACGTGGATCGTCGGTTTGTGGAGCGTAGCGGTAATTAAGGAGTGAAGGAACGGATGGCAGACGAGTCCAAGACGGGAATTCTCGGGCATCTACCGCCCTTGCCTCGACCGGCGCTCAACAACTCCGTGATCGGCATGGAGCAGGCCTATCGCCAGCGCAAAGGGCTGCCGCTTCTGAGCGACGCCGACATCGAGGCGCTCAAGGCGGGTCAGCCCATGTCGTGGGAGGAAGGGGGCGTGCCCGCCCCATCCGCACCGACTAGCCCGCCCCCAGCTCAAGTAGCAGCACCCACGGCCGCCGCCCCCGCAGCTCCGGCCGCGGCGGCGGGAGGCATCAGCGAAGAAGTCGCCAAGTGGGTCGCTCAAGGAAACAAGTGGAGCAAGTCCACGATTGCCGCCGAGCAGGCGCGCCGCGGCCGCAAAGGCTTACCCCCGCTGAACAATGCGGAAATGTCAGCCCTGTTGGGTGAACCGGTAGAAGCCAGCGCGCCTCCTGCAGTTGCCGCCGCTCCAACACCAGCCGCGGCCGCGCCAGCCGCAAAAGCGCCCAGCGGACCCATCAGCGCGGAAGTCGCCAAGTGGGTGGCGGAAGGAAAAAAGTGGAGCAAGTCCACCATCGCTGCCGAACAGGCGCGCCGTGGCCGCAAGAGCCTGCCTGCCCTGACCGATGCGGAAGTGGCCGCCCTGCTGGGAGAACCTGCCGCTGCGGAAGCACCTGCGGCCGTCCCCGTTGCCGCCGCGGCAAAACCCGCCGCCGCTGCTCGCCCCGCTACCGGTCCGCCCTCGGCTGCCGCGACAGTTTCACGGGGCGGCGAGCCAAGTTCTTACGTGGGGACCCCCGCCGTGGGTACTTCGAGAGCCGCCGCATCCGCGGGCGTGGCCTCGGTCGGACCTGAAGACAACGATATCAACCGGGGGCGCCGGAGCTTTGCCTGGGCCGCGTTCGCGGCTTTCATGACCGCGTGGTTCATCGCCTTCTTCCGTTTCTTTCTGCCGCGCACTCTCTTCGAGCCTGCCACTTCCTTCAAGATCGGTTATCCCGCGGATTTTGGCCTGGGTGTGGATACCAAGTTTCAGCAGAAATTCCGCATCTGGGTGGACCGCACGCCCGACCGCATTTTTGTGATCTACGCGCGCTGCACTCACCTGGGCTGCACTCCCGACTGGAAGCCGGCGGAGAACAAATTCAAGTGCCCCTGCCACGGCAGCGGGTACGACAGCGAGGGCATTAACTTCGAGGGACCCGCGCCGCGTCCCATGGACCGGGCCAAGGTGGAGATCGCGCCCGACGGTCAGATTCTGGTGGATGTTTCCAAGCTCTATCAGTGGCCCAAGGGACAGCCCACCCACTTCAACGATCCGGGGGCGTTTCTGACGACGTAGAAAGCTGTCGAGCTTCGCTCAACCTGGCCGGGTCGAAGACCGGCCCCACACGAGATCACAAGAGGTTTACATGCCTGAAGAGAACGGGAAGAACGGGAAGCAGGTCAGCCTGCTGGAGCGGGTGAAGGCTGGAGTCAAGGAAGACGTCCAGTCGCTCAAGACCGATATGCCCGCGAAGGCCAAGGAGCAGATCGAGGGTCTGAAAGATCCGACCAAGACCCAGGTCTATACCTCGATCTTCCGCCACAAACACGACGACACCCCGCGCAACCGCGCTCTGGGCGTGCTGTCCAACGTGTTCCTGCATCTGCATCCCGCCAAAATCAATCGCGACGCCGTGCGTTACAGCTACACCTGGGGCATGGGCGGGATCACCTTCTACCTCTTTATTGTGCTCACCCTGACCGGCGTGATGCTGATGTTTTACTACCATCCCAGCAAGGTCCAGGCCTTTCGCGACGTGCTTTATCTCGAACATGACGTGCCCTTCGGCAAGCTGTTGCGCAACATGCATCGCTGGGCGGCGCACTTGATGGTGATCGCGGTGTGGCTGCACATGTTCCGCGTCTTTCTCACCGGATCGTATAAAAAACCGCGCGAGTTTAACTGGAACATCGGCGTGCTGCTGCTGGTGTTTACCCTTTTGCTCTCGTTCACCGGCTACCTGCTGCCCGACGATCAGTTGGGATTCTGGGCGGTCACGGTAGGAACCAACATGGCGCGGGCCACTCCCCTGCTCGGCCACGAGGGCCCGTTCGGCGCGGCCTTGCGCATGACACCCTACAACGACGTGCGCTTCGGACTGCTGGGCGGATCGATCGTGGACGCGAACGCGCTGCTGCGTTCCTACATCTGGCATTGCATCGGGATTCCGATTGTGGCGTCGGTGCTGATGATTGTGCACTTCTGGCGGGTACGCAAAGACGGCGGCATTTCGGGGCCGGCGCCGGTCATGCTGGCATCGGAAGTAAAGGAACCGAAGAAATAACACGAACCACGTGGAGACAGCCGCCCTCGGCTGTCGGGCCGAGCGCAGCTCGGCGAGATTTCGGGCCGGCAAAACCCGGTCGAGCTTCGCTCGACCACCCGGACGAGGGCGTCCGGGCCTACGTAGGCTGGTTTTCGTAGCGCCGCCGTCTCGGCGGCTGTCCGGCGGGCGCTACAAGTTCGGAGCGATTATGGATTGGCGGCAACTTTGGGAAATATGTTCGGCGCCTGACAACGTGCCCATCGTAGGGCTGATTCCGCTGCTCGCTTTCTACATCTATCTGGCGTGGAAGCAGGCCAAGGCCAACGATGCACTAATCGGCGAGCTGGAAACCAATCCGGCGATGGCCAAGACCCATCATCGCAAGAGCTGGCCCTTCCGCCCCGGTTGGCAGAAGGAAATCCACGTCTGGCCCTTTCTGCTGCGCGTGGAATTTCTTGCCGCCATGATCGTCACCATCATTCTGATGGTGTGGTCGATCACGCTGAACGCGCCCCTCGAAGAGCCGGCGAATCCCAACCTGACCATGAATCCGGCCAAGGCCCCCTGGTACTTTCTGGGCCTACAGGAAATGCTGGTGTACTTCGATCCCTGGATCGCCGGCGTGGTCATGCCTACATTGATTATTGTGGGCCTGATGGCGATTCCCTACATCGACACCAACCCGCTGGGCAGCGGTTACTACACCTGGAAGCAGCGCAAATTTTCCATCGGCACATTCCTGTTCGGCTTCATCATCCTGTGGATCGCGATGATCATTATCGGAACGTTCATCCGCGGCCCTGGATGGCAGTGGTTCTGGCCGGGCCAGACCTGGGACCACAACCGCCTTATCTATGAAGTGAACCGCGATCTGCCGGACTTGTTTGGCATCACCTCGAACCTGGGCAAAGCGATTTTTGGCGGCGTCGTAGTCGGCGGCTTCTATGCCATAGGCGGCTTCATCATGCACGCCCTGTTCCGGCGCTATAACCCGAAAGATTACAAGCGCATGAGCCTGCTGCAGTACTCCATCATGATGTTTTTTGTGCTCAGCATGGTGGCCCTGCCGGCAAAAATGCTCCTGCGGCTGGCGTGGCATATCAAGTACGTGTGGATAACGCCGTGGTTTAACGTGTGAAATCCGTCGTTGGCCGTTGGCCTTTGGTCGTTGGCCAAAGCCAACAGGTTCAGGTGTAGCCAACGACCAGCGGCCAAGGACCAACGACGGTTTTGGAGGATCTAGGTGCCACCTGTCCCCGAGAAGGACCCGATTGTAACCAAGTCTTACGCGGCGTATTACGTCATCGCCATGATGATCCTCATGGTGACGCTGTTCTGGGCCTTTTGGGACGAGTCTTTCGGGCAGCGTCCCTGGAAAGCTTTTCAACACGAATGGAAAGACCGCTATACCGCCTTCCTGAATACGGCACGGTCAAAGTCGGCGAAGTCGGAAAAGGAAGTTGAGCAGGATTCTCAGTACCAGCAGCTGGAAAAGTCCTACAAGGACGCCTACGAAACCGCTAAACCCCGCCGGGACGAGCTGCAAAAACAGATTTCCGATCTGAGCGCGAAGATTCTCGCTGTCCAGAACGTCTTCACCGATCGCCGCGCCTACGTCAACGCGCTCACTTACGAGCTCGAGACCGAGACCAGCGCCTCCGGCAAGAAGAGCAAGCAGGAGGACATTGACGATTACAAGAAGAGAAAGGCGACAGTCGAATTTCCCGACGGTCACAAAGAGCAATACAACTTCCAGGAACTGGAGGAGACCTACAACTCGCTCAAAGCTGAACGCACCAAGGTAAGCGCCGAACTGGGTGAAGTGCTGAAGCCGGTCACTGAGGCCAGCAACCAGGCCTCGGCCTACATTTCGGACCACATGGTGGACCTCACGCCTACCCAGATTGACGGTCTGAAAAAGAAGGCTGAGGAGTGGGACCCCACGATCGTTCAGATCAACGTGCCCGAAGCCAATATCGTGGACCGCTGCGAGTCCTGCCACATGAACGCGCGGGAACCGATCCGGGTCACGGCCGCGGTCATGACCCTCAAGGGTGAGAAGCGTCCGGATGAGTACGCTCAGGCCTTCACCAGCCACCCCGAATCGGAATTGCTGAAGACGCATGATCCCGACAAGTTCGGCTGCTCTCCCTGCCACCAGGGCAACGGCCGGGCCACCACCAGCGTCGAAAAAGCGCATGGCAACTACGAGCACTGGCTGTGGCCGCTGTTTCCCAAGCAGAATGCTGAAGCCGGTTGCCAGACTTGCCATGCCGCCGATATGCACCTGGCCGTGGGCGACGTAGGCGCGCACATCTCCAACGGCAAGTTCCTCTTCCGGCAGCGCGGCTGCATGGGCTGCCATCGCTACGAAGGCTACGACAAGGAACCGGAAGACCTGATCTCGATCGCGCAGCAGATGAAGTTGTTCGACCAGCAGAAGATCGACAATTCAAAGACCGCTGCAGACCTGATGAAGCAGGCCGACGCGGCCTCGAGCAACGACGAAGCCAACCGCCTGAACCAGGAGGCGGTAGCGCTCAGGGTGGCCAACAGCAAGATCGACGGCCGCATCCAGCAGCTCGATTTCCAGACCCACAACCTGATGGAGGACATGAAGAAGATCGGACCCAACCTGAAAGATGTCCGGCTCAAACTGAACCCCAACTGGATTCCGGTCTGGCTGAAGAAACCGACGGATTTCCGTCCCACCACCAAGATGCCGAACTTCCGTCTGACTGATCATCAGATTCAGACCATCTCGGCCTATCTCTGGCAATCGGGTTTCACCGATGCGCAGCCCAGGCAAAAACCGGGAAACGCTGAGCACGGCAAGCAACTGTTCGAGACCCGCGGTTGCCTGGCCTGCCACTCCATCGGCGAAGGCGATCAGCTGCAAGGCGGAACGTTTGCCGCCAATCTGAGCCGGGTGGGCGAAAAGGTTAACTACGACTACCTGGTGCGCTGGATTCACAATGCCCGGGAGCGCACGCGTCCGTACTGTCCGTACGAGAAGAAAGACATCGGCCCCGAGGACTACGCCAAAAAAGGGCTGCCCTACCAGTTTGACCTGCAGCACAGCCGGTGCCCCAACGACGGCCATGAACTGCAAGTGCAGAACATGACCGTAATGCCCAGCCTTCGCCTGAGCGAAGAAGATGCGCAGGACATTGCCTCCTACCTGATGACGGAGAAAAAAGAGGAGCCTTCAGCTTATGCCCAGGCTTCCTACATGGACGATCCCGAACTGAGGGAAGAAGGCAAAACGTGGATCCGGCACTATGGTTGTGCCGGCTGCCACGAGATCTCGGGCTTCGAAGACGAAGGCCGTATCGGCACCGAGCTGACCTACGAAGGCAGCAAGCCGATCGAGCGCCTGGATTTTGCCCTGTTCACGAATGTGGCCGAACGCGGCGGCAAAAACGCCGAGCCGATTACCGATCCCGAAGACCTGGCGCGCCTGCCGGAAGGTCCTGCCAAGGGGCCGTGGTATGACCACAAGGGATTTTTCGAACACAAGCTCGCCGAGCCGAATGTCTATGACAAGGGCAAGGTCAAATCGGAGACAGAAGTCCTCCGCATGCCCAACCTGCATCTCTCCAAGCTGGAGATTCAGGACCTCACCACGTTCCTGTTGGGCAGTGAGGAGAGTTCCCTGCCCGAAAGCTATCAGTACAAGCCCGGCGATGCCCGCAAGGATATTCAGGACGGCTGGTGGATCGTCCGCAAGTACAACTGCGTGGGCTGCCACCAATTCACGCCCGACCAGAGCACGGTCCTGATGGGCATGAAGCACTATCAGGACATACAGGAGCAGTTGCCTCCGAAGTTGTTGACGGAGGGTGCGCGCGTCGATCCCGAATGGCTGCGGAAATTCCTTTCCAATCCGGCGCTGAGCACCACCGACACCAACCGGAATGGTGTGCGGCCATATCTGCAAGTGCGCATGCCGACCTTCTCGTTCTCCGATAACGAACTGCGGAAGCTGGTGCGCTTCTTCCAGGCGCTGTCGCAGCAGCCCATGCCCTACATTCCGGAGCAGGTGCCGGTGCTGAGCACCAAAGAGACGGACATGGCGCGCAGCCTGTTCTCGAGCACGGCGGCGCCCTGCCTGAAGTGCCACGCTACCGGCGATCCGCAACATGACAGGATCGCCACCGCGCCCAACTTTCTGCTGGCGCGGGAGCGCCTCAAGCCGGATTGGGCCGAGCGCTGGATTTTGGATCCCCAGGCCGTCAGTCCGGGCACCTCCATGCCTTCGGGGTTGTTCCGACGGGAAAATAATCACTGGGTCTTCGCTGGCCCGACGCCGCCCTCCTTCCAGGGATATGACAAGGACCAGAGCAGGCTACTGGTGGACTACATATTCCAGCTGACGCCAGAAGAACAGCGGCGGGTGGCGGCATCCATGGGACGCAGGCAGGCTTCAGCGCGGCCTCGGAGCAAACAGAAACAGGCAGCAGCTCAGGCCGGTGCGGCAAGCAGCGGAGCTTCGCGGTAGAATGTTCTGTTTTGAAAGCCGTCGTTGGTCCTTGGCCCTCGGTCGTTAGCCTCTACCCAGGGGCGTCGATTTTAGCCAACGACCAAAGGCCAATGGCCAACGACGTTATTTACATCTGAGGAAAGGGCGACATAATGAATAAGAAACTATGGGCGGCAATATTTGTGCTTGGTCTGCTGGGTTTGCTGGCGGGCTGTAGTAAGAAAGAAAACACCAACGAGGAGCAAACCACCTCGCCGAGTTCTGAAATGAAGCCGTCGGCCACCGCAACGCCGATCGATCCGGCTACGGCAGCCAGCGTGAGCGGCACCGTCACTTTCGGCGGTGCAGCTCCCAAGGCGGCGAAGATTGATATGAGTCAGGACGCGGCCTGCAAGGGCAACAATATGGCCGAGACCGTCGTGGTCAACGACGGCAAGCTGGCCAACGTTTTCGTGTACGTGAAGGATGGCCTGGACGACCGCACCTTCGACGTTCCCAAAGATTCGGTCGCCATTGACCAGAAGGGCTGCCGCTATCATCCGCACGTATTGGGCGTGATGACTGGCCAGAACATCGAGATTCGCAACGACGACGACACCACACACAACATCCATCCCACTCCGAAGGACAACCGGGAGTGGAACGAGTCCCAGCCCCCGAAGGCGGCCCCGATCGAGAAAACTTTCGCCCGCGAAGAAGTCATGCTGCCGGTAAAGTGTAATCAGCACCCCTGGATGAAGATGTACGTCAACGTAGTGAAGACACCCTTCTACGCGGTCACCGGCGAAGATGGCAAATATGAAATCAAAGGCTTGCCGCCGGGAGATTACACGCTGGCTTTTGTGCAGGAAAAGATGGGCGAGCAGACCCAGAAAGTAACGCTGGCCGCCAAAGACAGCAAGACCGTTGATCAAAGCTTCCAACAGTAAGTCGCTTTAAGGTAGCGCCGGCATCTTGCCGGCTGTCGGGAGGGCATCTTGCCCTCCCACGGTGGGCGGGACGCCCACCGGACAGCCGCCGGGACGGCGGCGCTACAAAGACCCCCCAGGAGCCGCTTCTGAAAGCTGTAGCCATACCGTACAACCGGGCCCATCATCGATTCGCCGTCCTTGTGGCGGTGGTGACCTTTTTTCTCATCATTGCCGGCGCGTTGGTAACCAGCAATGATGCGGGCCTTTCTGTACCCGATTGGCCTACGTCGTTTGGTTCGCTGTACAAGATCCCGCACCTGGTTGGAGGCGTGAAGTTTGAGCATACCCACCGCATGATCGCCCAGTTTGTGGGATTTCTCAGCATCATCCTCGCGGTCTGGACCTGGCGCACCGATCCTCGCCGCTGGATGAAATATCTCGGGCTCACCGCGCTGGGCCTGGTCATCGCTCAGGGAATTCTGGGCGGGATCACGGTGCTCTTTTACCTGCCTCCCGCGGTCTCTTCGGCGCATGCCGCGCTGGCGCAAACGTTTTTCTGCGTAGTCATCCTGATCGCCCTGTTCACAGGTCAGGATTGGGTGGAAGAAGTTCCCCGGGTAGAGATCGATCACCAGCGCCCCAGTCTATTTGCCCTGGTTCTGTTCTCGATTTTTGTGCTTTACGTCCAGTTGATTCTGGGCGCGATGTTTCGCCATCACGGACTGAGCTGGTGGCCGCACGTGCTGAATGCGGTGACGGTGGCCATCGTGCTGACCTGGACTTCCATCCGCGCCTTGTCGCGATACTCCGGGCTGGACGCGGTGCGCCGGCCAGCTGTCACCGTGCTCGCCCTGATGATCGCTCAGCTGTGCCTGGGCTTTATCGCATTCATTACCCGAGTCGCCTGGGGACAGGATGCCGTACAGCCGGAGCTTCCCATGGTAGTCTCTACCGTCGCGCATGTGGCAGTGGGAGCCCTGCTCCTGGGAACAACCGTGGTCTTGGCCGCGCAGGTGTGGCGGCACACCCCGGTAGTCGAAGCGCGTATCTTCAGTCGCGAACGGAAGCAGGTGGCGGCATGAGCACGGCAACACAACCTCTGGTGGTCTCGCGCAGCAGCGCAATGACCCTGGCTCGGGACTATGCCGAACTGACCAAGCTGCGCGTCACCTCGCTGATTATCATGACCGCGTGGTGCGGCTACTACTTCGGGGCTTTGAAGTCGGGCGTCTCTTCCCTTTCCTGGGGGCTGTTTCACGCCCTGCTGGGGATCGGCCTGGTTTCCGGCGGGACCGCGGCTTTGAACGAAGTGATGGAGTGGGAAAGCGACGGCCGCATGCGCCGCACGGCGCAGCGTCCCATTCCGGCCGGACGCTTCAGCCTGCTGCACGCCACCCTGGTGGGCACTGTGATGACATTCGGCGGCGCCCTCTATCTGGGTCTGGCCCTGAATCCTCTGACCGCCTGGCTCGCGCTGGGCACATCCGCCGTTTATCTTGGGGCCTACACCCCGCTGAAAAAGGTCAGCCCGATTTGCACCTTTGTCGGCGCCTTCCCGGGAGCAATGCCGGGCGTGCTGGGCTGGACTGCAGCTCGCGCCCAGCTGGAATGGGGCGCGCTGGTGATGTTTGCCATCGTCTTCTTCTGGCAGTTCCCTCATTTTTATTCGATCGCATGGCTCTACCGCCAGGACTACGAGGATGGCGGAATCCGCATGCTGCCGGTGGTGGAACCGGACGGCAAATCCACCGGACGCCAGATCCTGTTTTACTCCCTGGCCCTGATTCCCATCAGCCTGCTGCCTGCTTTCCTGGGCATGTCCGGAAAGTCATATTTTGCGGGCGCCCTGGTGCTGGGAATTGCGCTTTTCTATGTCGGCCGCCGCCTGGCGACTTCGAAATTAGCCACCGGCAATGCCCGCTCCATGCAGCAGGCACGACAGCTCCTGCAGGCAACCGTCTTCTACCTGCCCCTGCTGTTTGCCCTGATGATGCTCAACCCCAAGTAAACTCCGCCCTTCGTGATCCTTAGTGTCCTTCGTGGTTTATGAATTTTGCAGGTCGCATAGCGAAACTGACCACCAGGAAAAACTCAAACCAAGCACACTTCGACAGTTCCAGATAAAATACCCTGTGGTTTCCAAAGCCCCCGTTTACGCCGCGCTCGACTCCCAAAATAACGCTGCGCCTGGCGCCCCCGCTGTCATCTCGGTCCAGGACCTCGTCCACCGCTACGATGGACGCACTGCCCTGGACGGCGTTTCTTTCGATGTCCGCCCCGCCGAACTCTTCGGACTGCTCGGGCCCAACGGCAGCGGCAAGACAACTATGTTCCGCATCCTTTCGACCCTGATGGTCGCAGGGGGAGGCCGGGTGGTCATCATGGGTTTCGATGCGGCCAAAGAACCCACCCAGTTACGCCGCCAGATCGGGGTCGTGTTCCAGGCCCAGAGCATCGACTTGAAATTGACCGCCGCCGAAAATCTATGGCACCAGGGCCATCTTTACGGATTGCGGGGTGCGGCCCTGAAATCCCGCATTGCGGAAATGCTTGCCATCATCGGGCTGTCCGATCGCGCCCGGGACAAGGCCGAGACCTTTTCCGGCGGAATGCAGCGCCGGCTCGAGCTGGCCAAGGGACTGCTCCATCATCCCTCGGTACTGCTGCTCGATGAACCCACCACCGGCCTCGACCCCGGTGCGCGCCGTGACCTCTGGCAGTATCTCCAACTCCTGCGCGACGAAGAAAAAGTCACGGTGATTGTGACCACCCACCTGATGGAGGAGGCGGAGCGCTGCGACCGTCTCGCCATCCTCAACGAGGGAAAGCTGGTAGCGCTGGGGACTCCCACCGAACTGAAGCGGGAAATCGGCGGCGACGTCATTCTGCTCGATGCCCGGGACGTGGAGTCCCTCGCGGAACGGATACGCGCTCGCTTCAACCTGCAAGCGCAGGTACTCGCAGGCCAGGTCCGCCTGGAGCGGGAAAACGGCCACCGCTTCATCACCGATGTGGTAGAAGCGTTTCCCGGCGAGATTGAAGCGATTTCCGTAAGCAAGCCGTCGCTGGAAGATGTCTTCATCCACCGCACCGGCCACAAGTTCTGGACCGAAGATGCCGAGCCCTCATCGTAGCGCCGGCGTCTCGCCGCCTCAAACGGAAAGTCGTACGAATTGCAGCGTCACTCGCAACCGATGGCCATCGTTCACGCGGCGGGCGGAACGCCCGCCGGACAACCGGCGAGACGCCGGCGCTACAAGGAGATAGCCTATGATGCTGGTGCTTTCAGTTGTCCTGGGACTGGTTCCGCTGGCGGGAATTGGCTGGACCGTTGAAAACGGAATGATCACCACGGTGGATGGGCTTTTCATGAGCATCATCATGCTGGCCCTTTCCGGCATATTGTTTCTGAACGTATATCTGGAACTACGCAAGAAGTTCGCACCTAAAAAAGCGCCAGCGGCGCGGAAATCGAGCTGACGTGGTCACCCAGACGGCAACCTTTCCGAAGCAGGCCTCTCCGACCACTGGAGTGCTGCTTCCGGCATTCACCTTGTGGTGGCGGGAACTGGTCCGCTTCTATCGCCAGCGCGCCCGCGTGGTGGGAGTGATCGCATCCCCACTGCTGTTCTGGGTGGTCATCGGCTCCGGCTTTGGTAGTTCCTTTCGATCGGGCGACGCCGCGGGACAGCAGCACTATCTGGATTACTTCTATCCCGGCGCATTGATCATGATCGTGCTGTTCACTTCGATCTTCACCATGATGTCGGTGATCGAAGACCGCAAAGAAGGCTTCCTGCTCTCGGTACTGGTGGCGCCGGTGCCGCGCTCTGCGATTGTGCTGGGCAAGGTGCTGGGCGGGACTACGCTATCCGCGATTCAGGGCCTGATCTTTCTCGCTTTCGCTCCCCTGGTAGGCATCCATCTGGGCTTGACCGGCTTTCTGCTGGTGGTGCTCACGGTCATCCTGGTTTCTTTCGCACTTACCGCGCTGGGATTCACCATCGCGTGGTCCATGGATTCCACACAGGCCTTCCACGCCATCATTAACCTGTTCTTGATCCCACTGTGGCTGCTCTCAGGCTCGCTGTTCCCGCTGACGGGGGCGTCCGGCTGGATTCGATTTCTCATCCGCATCAATCCTCTGACTTACGGAGTTGAGGCGCTGCGCGACCTGCTGTATCCCGGGAACCTGACCGAATTTCCTCTGGCCTCGTCCCTGGCAACGCTGGTGCTGTTCTCTGCGCTGATGTTCGGCCTCTCTTTCATCATGGTGAGCCGCCGCACCACAAAGCCCGCCGCATGATGCAAGTCGCCGCACAATACGCCATCTACCCGGTGATTGACGCCGTGCTCAACGGCACCAGCGCCGTGCTCCTGCTGGTAGGACGAAGTTACATCAAGCGCGGACGCATGGCCGCGCACCGCGCCGTGATGATCACCGCGCTGATTTCTTCCGCGCTGTTTCTGACCTCTTACTTGTATTATCACTGGCACGTGGGCTCGGTGCATTTTCAGGGACCAGGCTGGTCGCGTCCGGTTTATTTCGGCATTCTGATTTCACACACCATACTGGCGATCGCCATCGTGCCGATGGTGATCATCACGCTGAGCCGGGCTCTGCGGGCACGTTACGACAAGCATCGCAAGATTGCCCGCTGGACCTTCCCGCTCTGGCTCTATGTGTCGGTGACCGGGGTGGTGATTTACGTGATGTTGTACCACCTGTTTGCCGCTTGACGTGTCACGCGGAGACGCTGAGAAAAATGGTTCCGCCTTCTCTGTGTCTCTGTGTCCTCTGTGGTGAAATGCTTTCATGACCATCGTGAAACTCAAGATCGACGTATCCGGCACGGTCGGCGACGAAGTCTGGCGCGGCCTGCGCCAGTTTGACGAGATCCAGAGCGCCGCCTTCGGCCCCCAATTCGGATCGAGCGGAACCTGCAAGCATCCCGCCAACCAGCCCCACGCCAAGGGCGAATGGATAAACGCGGAAATCAGGCTGGAAACACCGCTTCTGGCGCAGTACGCCGTCTCCCACTACCTGGAGCAGGAGCGCGTGCTGGATGCGGATGTAGTGGATTAGGAGATTTTGGCCCGCGGAAATTGTCGCGCCTGGCTCTTCGTAGCGCCGCCGTCCCGGCGGCTGTCCGGTGGGCGTCCCCGCCCACCGCCCCGAGGGCAGGATGCCGGGTGCTACCTAGCCGGGGCGGCCTTCGCATCTTCTGATATAGTTTCGATGGATTCAAGCATGTCAGCTCTCCCAGATTCTGCCCAGGAAACCCCGGTCACGGAAACCGTCAACCCGCCCTCCAGGCCCCGGATGTCCACTCGCAACCGCCTGCTCTTTTTCGCGACCGGCTGGCTGATCGTGCTCATGCCGTTTCTGTTCTGGTGGAACACCTGGTTTGGGCGGCAGCTTTCGGACAAGCAGTTGACCGAATATCTTCAGGACGATAAAAAGCCGCGTCACATCCAACACGCGCTGGTCCAGATCGGCGAACGAGTGACGCGTCACGACCCGAGTGTCATGCGCTGGTACCCGGACCTGGTTCGCCTCGCGGCTTACCCCATCGAAGAAGTCCGTAACACGGACGCCTGGGTCATGGGTCAGGATGTGAGCAGCAAAGACGCGGCGGAGGCAGGATTCCACGAAGCGCTTCTGAAGATGCTGGACGACCCCTCAGTCATGGTGCGGGGCAACGCGGCGCTGTCGCTGGTCCGCTTTGGCGACGCCACCGGGAGGCCGCAGATTGTGGCGCTGCTGCAACCAGCGAAGGTCAGCGCGCCCCAGGCCGGAGCGATTACGGACTCGAGCGCTCCGGGCACGACGATCCACCAGGGCGGGATCATTGCCAAGCTCGAATCGGGAGGCCAGACCGTGGAAGTGCGGTCGCCCATCAGCGGCAGGCTCCGCGAGTTGTCCGTCAGGACCGGGCAAGCCGTTGCGGCCGGCGACCCCATCGCCGTCCTCGATCCGGGAACCGAACAGGTCTGGGAAGCTCTGCGCGCTCTGTACCTGATCGGCCAGCCCGATGACATTCCCGCCATCCGGCCTTATGAGCGCGAGCTCCCGGAGGTCCCCGACCACATCCGCCAGCAGGCCCTGGCAACCGACCAAGCAATACAGGAACGGGCGAAGTAGCTCAGCGGTTCCTGGTTCGATTTGCTTTCTGGGAGTGCAAGAGTGGCAGTTTCGCGCGGGGTCGTGTGGAAGAGCGGCGCTTTAGCACCGCGTCAATCGTCCTCTGGATGGGGCTTCAGCCCCCGTGGGAAAATCGTTCAGGAACTGGACTGGACTTTGGTTAGGACTTCAGTTGTCGGTTTTTTGTTCCCGGTTGGCAGTTAGAACGGCATTACGCCGACTTCTTTTTCGATCTCTGCCGTGTCCACCATCACGATTGCGTCCCAGGGACAGCCATCGAGGAATGAGCCATCCGGTCCTTTGCTGGTGCACTTGTTACAGCCAATGCAGAGAATGGGATCGACCTGGATGCGGCCGAAAGGAGAATTGTCTTCGTCCGGGACCCAGAACATGCAGTCTTCTACCGGGCAATATTCCACGCACGCCGGCGAACCCGCACATCCGGTACAGCATTCAGTGATCACCGCCAGCTCTTTGGGCTTCTTTTTGCGTGCGGTAAGAAGCCCCTTGGACCTGGGTTCGTGTTTGAACTCGTCGGGCACCATCCCGACGATTCCCCTGAACGGTTCTTGCGGCATCGGCGATATTATAACGCACAGGCGGCGGCCTTAAGTGGCCTGACGTCCGAGGGCGAGGTCTGCCCTGTTCATCCGTCACAACCGCCCCGGCGGGATTCTGGTATAGTGGCGTTCCAGCCCCTCGAATTCACTTTTTTCTCAGGCTCCCCGGTTCGGTGTCCACGCGAAGGGGCAAAAGGAGCAGCACTTATGGCAGGTAAAAGCGTCAACAAGGTCATCCTCATCGGCAATCTTGGAAAAGATCCCGAAATCCGGGCCACGCCCAGCGGTACACCGGTGGCGAAATTCTCGTTGGCCACCAACGATCGCTACAAAGACAAGGAAGGCCAGTGGCAGGACCGCACCGAGTGGCACAACATCACCGCCTGGGCGCGCACTGCGGAAATTGCCGGCGAGTATCTCAAAAAGGGCTCGAAGGTCTACATCGAGGGCAGTCTGCGCACCCACTCCTGGGACGATAAGCAGACCGGTCAAAAGAAATACATGACTGAGATCGTCGTAAACGATCTGGTCCTGCTGGGCGGCCGGGGCGAGGCCGGTGGCGGCGGAGATTTCGGAGGAAGTTCGCGCGGCGCAGCCTCGGGAGGAAACAACTTCGACCAGCGTTCTCCGGAGCCCGAGCCGGCAACGGCTTCAGGCCCGATCAGCGACGAAGATATTCCCTTCTAAAGCAGCCCTCAACTGGGGGCCCCATCTTTGCGCGCCTTCTGCGCAAGGGTGGGAGCGGCGCCGCCTGCCAACACGAACTCGCGAGTGTGCGGTAAATCAGGTGGACATGCGCCCGCCGCGCTAGAAGGAGAACCTCTCATGACAGAAGATCTTGCCAGCCAAAACTGCGTTCCCTGCCGCGGGGGTGTGCCTCCGATGAAGGGAGTGGAACTGCAACGCATCCAGCAACTGGTCCCACAGTGGACGGCGGTGAACGAGCATCACCTCACCCGCGCGTTTACTTTCCCGGATTTCAAGCAGGCCCTCGACTTCGTGAACCGGGTGGGAGAGATCGCGGAACATCAGGGACATCATCCCGACATCCTGCTCGCCTGGGGGAAAGCGGAGATCACTCTATGGACGCACAAGATGGATGGCCTGACCCAGAGCGACTTCATCATGGCCGCCAAAATCGACCAGCTCTTGAAATAACCCACGTGGGGACAGCCTGCCTCGGCTGTCCAGCCGAGCCAGGCTCGGCAGGGTGTAACATTGGAAACATTCCGTAAACCAAGGGCTGAGCTTCGCTCAGCTGGACAGCCGGGGGCGGCTGTCCCCACGTGGTTCATGGTCCGGCATCTCCGCCTTCATCGCCCAGCCCCACAGTAGCGCCGGCAAAAGCATGCTAATTCCGGTCGCTGACGCTACCCCTTGCGCCGAGACTCCGCGATCGAGAAAGACCCCGCATATATAAGCCCCGATGGCGATGGTCAGCATGGATAAACCCAGGTCGGCAGAGAAGACGCGGCCGCGGAAACGGTCTTCGGTGTTCAACTGCAGGATGGTAGTGGAAAAAACCCAGACGGTCGATCCTCCGCAGTGTGCCAGGACAATGAACGCGCACGCCACCCATATGTTCGGCGACCAGCCCAGGCCGAAATATCCAATCCCAATCGTGAGATAGCCCAAGAAAATGCCAAGCTGAAGCCGCCGGCCGGATCGACCTGCCCAGCGGGCGGAGAACAGTGGGCCCATCACGGCGCCAATCCCCCGCGCTCCCAGCAGCAGGCTCATGCCCAGCATGGCAGTACGTTGTGGATTGATGCCACGCACGTGCACATGGAAATAACCATTGCCCATGACGGTGAAGAGCACCCAACTGGGGCCGATCATAAGCTCGCCGGCTTTGGCACATACTGCGGCCAGCAGTCGACGGTCCTGACGAACATAACGGATGCCGTCGATTACCGGCGAAAGATCAATGGCATCGCGGAGGCGGAACGGGGCCGCGGCCTGCGCATGCGGTTCCTCAAAGCGCATCCCGCGAATGAGCATCGCTGACACCAGGAATGAAAGCGCGTTGAGCACGAATACGGCATCGCGCCCAAACAACGCCGCCACGACTCCGCCGACCGACGCACCAACCATTAGATTCACCGACCAGGTGGCCGACGAAAGTGTGTTGGCCACCAGCACGTCTTCCCGTGCGGCGACGTTGGGAATCACAGAAGTGCGGGCGGGCTCGAAAAACGCGGCCATCAGCGTCTCCATCAAGAGTAGCGGATAGACCAGCCACACGGCGGACCGGGAGCGCACCAGCAGCATGGCGAAAACAATGACCATCCGCGCCACGTCGGCGACGATCATGACTCGCTTCCGGCTTATGCGATCGTTGATGACTCCGGCTGCCGGACCAATGAACGTCTGGGGCAAAACCTGGAGCACCAGGGCCAGCGCGACTGAGCTTGCCCGGCCGGTCAGTTGCAGCAGCAGGCTGTAAATCGCCAGCGTATAAAACCAGTCGCCGATCTCGCTGACGATCTGCGCCAGCCAGAGCCTGCGGAAGTTGCGGTTATACCGCACCAGCCGCAGGTACGAGGACAGTGAGATCGAGGTCGATGCGCGTTCGGGCTGCAGGTCCATGCGGGTCGTTGGTCGTTAGTCCTTGGTCGTTAGTCCTTGGTCGTTGGTCGTTGGCTCCTGATTGTTGATCTAGCAAACTGACAGTGGCGAGGTCTGGCCTTCGGCCAACGACCAAGGGCCAAAGACCAATGACCAACGACCACCGGCCAACGACTATAATCTACGTATGCTTGATGAAATCGATTTTCGCAAGCGGGCAGACTCTGCCCTCGAATCCCTGAAGAAAGCGCTCATGCAGGCCGAGGAGTCTTCCGAGATCGAAGTCGAAGACCAGTCCGGCGCGCTGCATGTTTCGTTCGAAGATCGCAGCAAGTTCGTCATCTCTCCCAACGCCCCGGTTCGGCAGATCTGGATTTCCGCGCTGGCCACCAGCTTCAAGCTCGACTGGTCAGATGCAGAACAGGATTTTGTATTGTCCAAGACCGGCGAACGGCTCAAGGTCCTGGTGTCTCGATTGATCAATCAGCAATTGGGAGAAGACGTCGTCACGCTCGCCTAGGTTCTTTGCCCGAGAGTTTTTGCTTGAGATGGTCGGCAATCTGCCGGCCGTGAAACCTTCCATTCTCGATGAAGATCTCGTTGGTCCTTGACCCGGCCACGATCACCCCCGCTACGTAGATGCCGGGCACATTGCTCTCCAGGGTTTGCGGATCGCACACCGGACGGCACTGGTCGGCAGAGAGTTCGATGCCCATCGAACGCAGGAAATCGTAATCGGGATGGTAGCCCGTCATGGCGAAGACAAAATCGTTTTTCAGTCGGACCGGACCTCGCGGCGTGTCGAGATCGACGTAGTCCGTCCCGATTTCCACAACCGAGCTGCTGAAGTAGGCGGCAATCTCGCTGTTCTTGATCCGGTTTTCGATGTCCGGCAGAATCCAGTACTTTACGTGGTTATGCAATTTGGCGCCGCGATGCACCAGGGTCACGCGCGCGCCGTGCCGCCAGAGATCTAGCGCCGAGATGGCAGCCGAGTTCTTGCCCCCGATGACTACGACATCCATGTCGAAATACGGATGCGGCTCGCGATAATAATGAAAAACCTTGGAGAGGTCTTCGCCGGGAATATTCAACGGGTTCGACAGATCGTAGTAGCCGGTCGAGACAATCAATTTGCGCGTACGGTAATCATAGATGCGGCCCAGAGTGTCGGTGGCCGTGATGTTAAAATCGTCGTCGCTTCCGGTCACGGTTTTCACCCACTGATACTGCCTGATATCGAGATGATAGTGCTCGGTCACCTTACGGTAGTATTCGAGCGCTTCTTCACGCGTGGGTTTCTGCCGGGCGGTGCTGAAGGGAATGTCGCCGATTTCCAGCAGCTCCGGCGTGGTGAAGAACGACATGTTGGCGGGATAGTGATAGATGGAATTGACCACGCATCCCTTGTCGATGGCCATGACTTTAAAGCCTGCGCGCTGGGCTTCGATGGCGCAGGCCAGTCCCGTGGGCCCCGCGCCGATCACGATCACGTCGGCGCTCGTATCGGGCTCGCCCTTCATCTGCGGACGCGGAAGGGTGTCGGGAATCTGCTGGGTCGCGCCGGAGCTTTGTTTCGTCACCAAATTGTTGGTCTCGGAGAGTTGATTCAGGCGGACACGCATGAATACGCGGTCCCTGAAAGGTAACGATTCTAGCATGCAGCCTATGCGGGCCGGGCGCTCGCTGCCTGCCCGCCCCCAAAGCAAAGTCTTTGGCTATAAAATGTGGCAATACAAATTCAGATGCTGGGAGTGCCAATCATGCCAGGAGTTCAAGCAGGCGCGCCACCTTCCCCGCAGCTGTTCTTCGAGACGGTCACCGCCTTTCATAAGACCGAAGCCTTGAAGGCGGCGATTCAGCTTGAAATCTTCACAGCAATCGGCGAGGGGAACCAGACGGCTGCGGCCATCGCCCACCGCTGCCAGGCCGCGGAACGAGGCACACGCATCCTGTGTGATGCCCTGGTAATCATGGGCTTCCTCAGGAAAGACGCTTCCAGCTACAGCCTTACCCAGGACTCGGCTGTTTTTCTCGACCGGAAATCGCCCGCCTATGTGGGCGGCGCTGTCCAGTTTCTGGTGGCTCCGCAGGCGATGGAGGGATTCCAGGGACTCGCGGCTGCCGTCCGCAAAGGCGGCACGGTTGTGGATCACGACAGCACCGAACCGGAACATCCCATGTGGGTGGACTTCGCCCGCGGCATGGCACCCATGATGAAGATGCCGGCGGAAATGATTGCAAAACTCTTAAAGGCGGACGAAGGACAGAAGTGGAAGGTCCTCGGGCTGGCCGTGGGCCATGGATTGTTTGAGATCGCCCTCGCCCGCCACAACCCCAACGCTGACGTATGGGGGGTGGATTGGCCGAACGTGCTCGGAGTTGCCCTCGAGAATGCTGCGGCAGCCGGCGTTTCCGGACGTTACCACACCATTCCAGGCAGCGCTTTTGATGTGGAATATGGCAAGGATTATGACCTGGTGATGATTACGAATTTTCTTCATCACTTTGACGTGCCAACCTGTGAAAAGCTGCTGGCCAAGGTCCGGGCCGCGCTCAAGCCAGGAGGACGCGCGGTCATTCTGGAATTTGTCCCCAACGAAGATCGGGTTTCCCCTCCCGTCGCGGCACAGTTCAGCTTGACCATGCTGGCGTCAACTCCCGCCGGCGATGCCTACACCTTTTCTGAGCATCAACGCATGCTGCGCAACGCAGGTTACAGCTCTGTCGAAAACCATCCCTTGCCGCCGACGTTTTTCAATGTGGTGATTGGAACAAAATAGCGCAAGGTTTTTCTTTGCGACCTTTGCGGGTTTTCTTCGCGTCCTTAGCGGTCAAGATCTTTGACCGCCAAGGTCGCAAAGGAGCTGCCAGGTGCCGCGACCTCGGGTAGCACCCACTCGTCCGCGCTATAATTCCCGGTTGCTCCAATCCAGGCAAACTGATCAGGAACCCAGCATGGCAGCGCCCGCGAAACCGAAGACGCGTACTGAATCCGACAGCATGGGACAGATCGACGTCCCCGCCCACGTCTATTGGGGCGCGCAGACGCAGCGCTCCCTCCTGCACTTCAACATTGGCCGCGACATCATGCCGCCGGAGTTGGTCCGTGCCTTTGGCATCCTGAAAAAGGCCTGTGCTCTGGTGAACCAGGACCTCGGCAAGCTCCCCGCCGACAAAACCGGACTTATCGTTCAGGCGGCCGACGAAGTCATTGCCGGCAAGCTCGACGACCAGTTCCCCCTGCGCATCTGGCAGACCGGCAGCGGCACGCAAACCAACATGAACGTCAATGAGGTCATCGCCAACCGCGCCATCGAAGTGGCGGGCGGCGACCTGGGATCGAAAAAACCGATTCATCCTAATGACGATGTCAATATGTCGCAGTCGTCCAACGACACGTTTCCCACCGCCATGCACATTGCGGCTGCGGAGCGGGTAAAGAATGCGCTGATTCCCACCATTCAGACGGTGCACGACGCGATTGCAGCCAAGGCCAAAGAGTTCAACGATATCGTCAAGATCGGCCGTACCCACTTGCAGGACGCCGTGCCTCTTACCTTCGGGCAGGAGTTCGGAGGATGGGCCAGCCTGCTGGAGCGGGACATCCAGCGCCTGCAGCAGGCACTCGACGGACTTTACGATCTCGCCATCGGCGGGACCGCGGTAGGCACGGGCCTGAACGCCCATCCGGAATTCGCGGAGCGTGCGGCAAAAAAGATCGCTGAGCTTACCGGACTTTCCTTCCGCTCTCATCCCAACAAGTTCGCGGCGCTTTCCGCGCACGACGAACTGGTCTTTGCCCAGGGCGCGCTCGAAACCCTTGCGGCTTCACTGATGAAGATTTCGAACGACATCCGCTGGCTGGCTTCGGGCCCGCGTTCGGGCCTGGGTGAACTCACCATCCCGGAGAACGAACCCGGCTCCTCGATCATGCCCGGCAAGGTGAACCCCACGCAGTGCGAAGCCATGACCATGGTCTGCGTACAGGTGCACGGCGCCACTGCCGCGGTCGGCTTCGCCGGCTCGCAAGGCAACTTCGAGCTGAATGTATACAAGCCCGTGATCATCTACAACTTCCTGCACTCGGTCACGCTGATCACCGATGCCTGCCACGGATATGTCGAATACATGATCAAGGGCATCGAGGTAGATCGCGCCAAAGTTGATGCGAACCTCAAGAACTCGCTGATGCTGGTGACTGCACTGACCCCAAAGATCGGATACGACAAAGCAGCGAAGATCGCCCACACTGCTCACATCGAACACAGCAGCCTGCGCGAAGCGGCATTGAAGTTGGGCTATCTGACCGGCGAGGAGTTCGATCAGTTGATGAAGCCGGAGCGGATGACGCGGCCGTAGCCCGACCCGCGTAGGCCCGGACGCCCTCGTCCGGGCGGGCGAGCGCAGCTCCCCTTGTCATTACGGAGCTCGCATCTGAAGCCAGATTGACGATGTCAACCGCGTCAGGAATACACGCGGCCGCTACCATGCTTCATTGCCGGCTGGCGCAAACCACTGCTGCTCCTGATGGCGATTCTCCAGAGACACGGCGGATACGAGGGCTTCGAGCGCCGGTTTCGGCTTCGTCTTGATGATGATCGGGACATCTTTAAGCTGGATGTCGAATTTTTTGTCTTCCTGCATTCGTGTCTGCTCTTTAGATAAATAGAGATGTGAGAGTAAAGTAGACTGCCAAAACTAGATACGTTTCAAACCGGCTGTTCACCCGTTTTTTCAATCAGCTGGAGACGGGATGTGGCCTGAATCGGATCTGCTTTTTTCTTCGTGGTTGTGATCGCCACCACGCTCACCAGCACCAGCAGGGTTCCCAGCAGCGTACGCGGTCCCACCGCTTCCCCGCCCAGGAAATACCCTAACGCCACCGCCACCACCGGATTCACGTAGGCGTAAGTCCCCACTTTCGTCGGCGACTCCCAATGCAGCAGCCAGACATAGGCAGTGAAGCCTATGATCGAGCCCGCGACGATCAGGTAAACCAGCGCGAACCATGCGTTCCACGACACTGCCTGTATCCGAAAGCCCTTGAACTCACCCGAGACTGCCGTCAGCACGAAAAGCTGTGCTCCTCCGGTGAGCATCTGGGCTGCGGCGCTCATGGGCTTCGATGCCGGCAGGGGAAGCCGGCGAGTGAAGATGGTGGCGAACGACCAAGTCACCGCAGCCACCAGCAAGGCGATGGCTCCGGCGCGATTGATAGGCACTTCCCCCAGCGAAAACGAATGGTTCATCAGCACCGCCACCCCGCACAAGCCCACGATCAGCGCCAGGGCGAGGCGCACCGTGAGCCTTTGCGTCCTGAGAAAGACGATTTCCATCAGGGTGATGAACACGGGGATGGTCGCCAGCACCACCGCTGCGATTCCCGAGGGGACGCGCTGCTCGGCCCAGAACAGGCAGCCGTAATCGACCACGAAGATGAGGCCTCCCAGCGCGGCGGCCGCAATCCACTCCCGCCGGCTTGGCGCCGGTGTCCCCCGCAACCGCAGCCAGGCATACATGACCAGGCCTGCGGTGAAAAACCGCATGGCCGCCAGCAGGAACGGAGGGACCTCATGGACCCCTACGCGAATCGCCAGGAATGTCGATCCCCAGACGAAATAAATCATGGAAAAGGCAAACAGGATTTTCCATGAAGCTGGCCGGCCTTCAGTTTCCATCTGCCTCTCCTCTCGTCCCGCTGCGGTTCGGCCCACGGTTCCTTCATAGATGTTCCTCCATGACTCCGGGAACCATGCTCGTGGTATGAAAGATTCTTATCCACCGGAGAATTCCTGCTCATGCCTGAATTACAGCCTGCTCCTGGCGAAAGCCATCCCGCTTAGATTCGCCACTTGCTCAGGCTCAAATCCCTTGGACGCCACCAGGACGTGAAAACTTTCGCCTATGCCGGCAGGGGATACCAGATGCTTGAGCTGCAAGGCGACCTTGGCGCGTTCCTGGGGAAGGCGGCACTCTTCGAAGGCATCCGCAAATTGATTCGCTTCTCCGATCCCCATCAGAAATTGTGCCTGGGTCAGAAGCGGTTGAACTCGCATGCCGTTTTCTTCTGCCGCAGCGGCGAGAGCGGTAAAGTTCACGTGGGCCGTGAGGTCTTGTTCACCCGGAGACGCGTAGGGATTAGGGGCGGCGGAGTGCTGCCGGTAGGCCATCAGGGTTCCACGATGGCGCCCCGCCAGTTGCTCCGGGCGGGTGTAGCCATAATCCACCGCGACAATCATTCCCTTGCGCATCGACGCGGTTAGGCGCGCCATGTAGCGATGCGCGAGCAGCGGGACTTCAATGCGTTCCCCCGCCTCGGGATGCACCCCGTAACGGTCCAGAAATTCCAATTCTTCCGCCGAGGGCGGGGCCCAGATTTCGACAAAGCGACCTGCATCAGCCGAGATGCGAAGCGCGCCCTGAGCGCTGAGTATCTCGACCGGAAAAGCGTCGAAGAATTCATTCGCGAACACGATGACCGGGACCTCGGGGTCTAAAGCCCGCTCGTCCATGGCATTGTTTGGCACGGGTGAAGTCGTGCCCTGCTGCTTCTTCTCCGTCGGAAAGTAGAAACTGTCCGCAGTGTCGCGGGTTCGGTGGACAGGCGAGCCGGCTGATGCATCCGGGAACCATGGCCTTCGCACCTGAAGGCCTTCGTTGGCACCCTCCGAAACTGACGTAGCCCGCCCACTTTCGAGAAACCGGGTGAGCACGCCCCGAAGCCGCTCCCGCAATTTGGGCGAACGTTCCGCCAGTGAGTACTGCAGCGCCTTAAAGAACAAAGGAAATTTCTTCTCTGCCCAGGTCAGCACATCGAGCGCGAACAATCCGCGGCCGGGGCCCAGTTCCAGGATTTCAATCTGCGGTGGTGAGCCCAGCACCCGCCATATTTCGTCAAATTGCCGCGCCAGAAGACGTCCATAAACCGCGTTCACATCACTCGCGGTATAAAAATCCCCCGCCTTACCGAATTGCTGGGCATTCCGCGAATAGTAGCCCAGGTCGGGATGGTAGAGACACAACTCCATGTAGCGCGAAAACGGGATGGGCCCATGCTCGCCAATCTCCTGTTCGATGATCTGGCGCAGGCTCACAGGCCCTTTCGCTGGCGCTCCGCCCGGTCCTGGGGCGTGCGGATGAACATCTCGACGATGTAGTCGTGCAGGCAGTCATAGAGCTGCCGCTGGAACCCCCACTCGAACTGAGCGTGATCGAGGTCCCGGGGATGAAGTTCAAAGTAGTAGGTGTGCACCGGGACCGGCGGATCTCTGAACTGGATGATGACTTCCACCGCCTCGCCCTTGGCCCGGGCAGAAAAATCGAGCAAAGGGTGCTCGTAAAGCTTCAGCTGCGCCAGCACACGTTCAAGCCGCGGATTCGCGTCAGTCACCTAATGATTCTATCGTGTGTGGGGCGGGCGCCCTCGCCCGCCGCTTTTGACGTCCGATTTCCAATTCCTGTTGTCGGATTTCTGGTTTCGGATTGCGGGGTCCGGGATTCCGTTCCAGATCTCAGTTTCTGGATCTCAGTTCTCAGTTTTACTCGTATCTCAGGGCTTCGATGGGATCGAGCTTTGCCGCTTTGATGGCGGGCAGCATGCCACTGACGATTCCCACCAGGCTGAGAATGCCGGTGGACCAGATGAGGGTGGCAGCATCGATAGTCAGGTGGATATCGCCTTCGTCGGCGCCTTCCTGAAATGCGCTCCACAGGGTCAGCGAGGGGACGGACCAGGAAACCAGGTAGGCAAACGCCACGCCCAGCAATCCTCCCAGCGCCGTGATGACCATGGCCTCCGCGAGGAACTGAAACAGGATGTGCCAGCGATGCGCGCCCAGGGCTTTTTCGACGCCGATCTCCCGGGTCCGTTGAGTCACCGAAACCAGCATGATGTTCATCAGCCCCACGCCGCCGATCCCCAGTGTGAGCAGGCCGATAAAGCCGAGCATGATCTTGATGCCGGTGGTAATCACGCGCAGGTCGAGCAGGTCGGAAAAAACATCGAACACGAAAACCGCCCGCTCGTCTTTGGGATCGAAGTTGTGATGGAATGCCATGGAGTTCCGCAGTGCCTTTACGACCTTGGCATTGTCGCCCTCGTATTCCATCACAATCGAGTTCAGGTAGTAGGTGTCTTTCAGATCGCTCATGGCGCTGAAGGGCACGTAGATGTGTTCATTCAGGTTGTCGTCGCTGTTGTTGATGACATGTTTCAGTACGCCCACGATCTGGTATGAGATGCCGTCCACCCGGATGCTCTCGCCGATCGCGTTCTGGCCGGAAAAGAGTTTCTTCTTGGCGTCGGCGCCCATAAAAGCGACGCGGGCGTGGGTGAAGTCCTCGGCTTCGCCGAAGGGCGCTCCTTCCGCGAATTCCATGCGCCGCATGCGAGCGTAGTTGGCGTACACGCCGCTGACGCCGTAGCTGGCGCTGCGCGTGCCCCAGGCCACCGTGCTCTGCTTGAATACTTCGGGCGAGACCCGTTTGAGCAGAGGCACTTCGTCGCGGATGTAATCGAGATCTTTGATGGTGAGACGGACTTCGCTTCCCGCCTTGGTGCCGCCCGCCTGCAGCGACGTGCGCCCCGGAAACACGAACACCAGGTTGGTCCCGAAGGAGCGGAAGGCCGCCCACAGACCGCGCTCAAAACCCGTACCGTAGGCGAGAAGCAGCACCACGGTGGCAATACCCCAGGCCATGCCCAGCATGGTGAGGATGCTGCGCCGCTTGTTATGGCGCAGCGCGCTATAGGCCTGGATCCCCAGTTCGTGGAGCATGGCTATTCCTGCCTCATGGCTTCGACCGGGGCCAGCAGCGCCGCTTTTCGGGCAGGATAAATTCCAGCCACAACGCCGGCGATGGCCAGCGACAAGATCGCCGCCACCGCCGACATGGGCACGATGCGCGGCGTATCAAATCCCTGCGGCGCCGGCAACTGGGCCAGCAGAGTGACGAAGACCGTGCAAATCAAGAGCCCGATGCCTCCGCTGAAGAGGGTGAGGAATGCGCCCTCGATGAAGAACTGGGTCAGAATATTTTTGTAAGTGGCGCCCAACGCCTTGCGCAGCCCGATCTCCCGTGTACGCTCGGCGACGGAGACCAGCATGATGTTGACAATGCCGATCGCACCGAGGGCCAGAGTGACGAATCCCACCACCCCGAGGAAATAGTCCATGGCATCGAATATCTTGCCCACGCGCTGCGAGTTTTCAATCGTGTCCCAGTCTTCGAAGGCGTCTTCCAGCTTGGGATCGAAGCCGTGGCGGCGCGCAATGATCTGGTGTATCTCCTCTTTGGATCGCAGGTGCTCGGCTGTGTTCAGGGGGCGGTAATTGATGAACGAAAGCGCTCCTTCCGAGTTCTGCTGCTTCAGGGGAAACAGGTTACGCATGGTTTCGACCGGCACAAAGATGCGCGCGTTGGTCCCGTTGTTGCCATCTTTCCCCACCTTGGCCAGCACGCCGATCACGTCAAAGCGAATGCCGTTCAGCAGCATGGTTGCGCCCACGGCGGGGCGTCCGGGAAAAACATTCTTCAGCAGCTCCCATCCCACCACCGCCACCCGGCGGCGCTCCGTGTTGTCCTCGTCGTTCAGCCAGCGCCCGGTTCCGACCGGCACGGTGCGAATCTGGTTATATTCCGGGGTCACTCCGAACACCTGGCCGTTGGTCGAACCGTAGTCGCTGACTGCGCGGATATCTTCACGGTTGATTACAGGCGACAGGGCGCGCAAGGTGCGGGATTCTTTGCGGATGGCAACGTAATCGTCGTAAGTAAAGTGGTAGGTCTGGCCGGATTGGAGATTGCCCGCGACCGCCGGGATTCTTCCCGGAAAAATGAACATGATGTCCTGGCCGAGGCTCGCCAGGTTGCGGACCTGTCCGCTGCGAAAGCCCTCGCCCAAACCCACCAGCAGGAGCAACGAACCCACACCCCAGGCAATACCGAACATGGTCAGGAATGAGCGTAGTTTGTGCGCCCAGAGAGTGGCGAGGGATTGGCGAACAATCTCCAAGAGCACATTCATAAAGGTCTCGCCTTCGCAACCGGGGAAAGGTTCGTCGATGTCGGCACAGGGCACGGCCCGCCACAACCTGCAATGTTTATTACGCCGTCGCAGGCCGGCAAGTTCCCACAATTTGGCGCTTGTCCCTCTTTCGTTAGACCGCTTTGGGGACAAATGGATAGCCCCATTTTCGAGGACCCCTGTCCCGGCCCCGAAGTGCTAACCACCCCGGGGGCGAGGCGTCTAAACGACCGTTTGGTTTTGTCCAGGCCGGTTTCGGATTTCACGACAAAACAACTCAGATTGGGGAGGTTTGTACCGTGCTCAAACCGCTTTTGCGTGCCCTGTTTGTACTGGAAGCATTGCTGCTGCTCGGGTCATTCGGCCTGGCACAGTCCTTCGTTCTGGAGCTGCCGCGCGCCAGCCAGCATGCCGTGATCACCCAGCACATCGGAATCACCGATCTCACCATCAACTATCACCGCCCCATGGTGAACAAACGGAAAGTCTGGGGCGGCCTGGTGCCCTACGGCCAGGTATGGCGTGCCGGGGCCAATGAAAACACCGTCATAACATTTACCGATCCGGTGACCATCGAAGGCAAGCCTCTAACCGCGGGGGCTTACGGCCTGCACATGATTCCGGGAGAAAACGAGTGGATCGTCATCTTTTCCCGGAACTCGACTTCCTGGGGCAGCTTTACCTACAACCAGGCGGAAGACGCGCTGCGGGTCACGGTCAAGCCCCAGGCTGCGGAGTTTCACGAAGCCCTGACCTACGACTTTGACGATGTCAACCCTGATTCCGCCGTGGTGACGCTGCGCTGGGAGAAGGTCGCGGTCCCGTTCAAGGTCGGCGTCAACACCCACGAAATCGTCGAGCAGAACCTGCACAACCAGCTTCGCGGGCTGGCCCAGTACACCTGGGAGGGATGGGACGACGCCGCCAACTACCTGCTTCAGGAAAAGATCGATCTGGACGAGGCCCTGACCTATTCCGACAAATCGATTCAGAACGAAGCGCGCTATGACAACTTCATGACCAAGTCGCAGGTGCTCGATGCCCTCGGCCGTAAAGAAGAGGCTGCTACTGCGCGTGACAAGGCGCTCACCATGGCCAACGCCATCCAGCTTCACAGCTATGCCCGCCAAATGCAGATTGCCGGCAAGCAAGCTGAGGCCTTCGCCATCTACCGCGACAATGCCAAAAAGAACCCTGATCAGTGGGTCGTGCACGTGGGGTTGTCCCGCATGTATTCCGCGCAGGGCGACTTCGCCAACGCGGCCAAGGAAATGAATGCCGCCGTGGCCGGCGCGCCCGACGGCCAGAAGAAGCCGTTGCAAGCTTTCGCCAAGCGCCTCGAAGCCAAGGAGGACATCAACAAATAGGCGGTTTTGTTTGTGTGGGTCGGACACTCCTGTCCGACCCACACCTCCAGGGGCAAGACGCCACAGTCTGCGGCTCCTACCTGTGACCGGCCAAACGCGGATCGAATTGAAAGGCCAGGGGTTTGCCGAAGCGCAGCTTGGGAAAATCCCCATGCGCAGGGTTTAGTAGGAAATTGCTTTCTCCCGGGACCACGGCACTCGGCACCTGCAGTACCGGTGAACTTCCAGAAAGAATCCATTCATCGCCGACAGCCCGAACTTCCGGTGGTGGAGGATCTGACCTCCACTGCCTGGGCAATGCTCTAAGGTCAACCGGCTTGATCAGCGCCTGGTCGAACTCCACGCCGATCAATACGTACTTTGCCAACAGCTCCGAGGAATCAAGATGGACCAGCATCTCCAGGGCCGCCAGAGATTGTGACTGAGCGGTGTAAACGATAGCAGTCCCGGGATTATTCCAGCGGCCCCCAAACTGGCGCGCACCCTCCCCGCTAAAGGCATCCTTGGCGTGCTTTCGCTTCGTGATACGCCATGCGCTGACGATCACGTAAAGATTCCGTGCTCCAGCCGTCCGATCAGGTTTTCGACCTCACGGGCTCCGGGCTCAGTGCGGGCATAGGCCAGGGCGGTCCGGTCGCCGAGCGCTTTGCGCGGTGTGGTCAGCCAGTTCACCGCGGCGGCCACATCGCCTTCAAATAGATCCAACGCGTCTTCGAACACGGCGGAGATTCGAAGCAGCCGCTCCGATTCTTCCGGAGTCAATCTTCGTGAAACCTTGCGCCGGGCCAGGGTTCGCTCCGGAATTCCGATAATATGCGCCAACCGCGACATGGCCAGACCGCTGCGCGATTCAAGCGTCTGCAGGGTCTTGAAGGAGAACCCTCGCTCTAGCTGTTGCACCAGGTCGGCGGGGCTCGCCGCCGTCAGGCCAAGCGTCCTGCCGCCCAGCCGGAATCGTTGTGGCCGGCGCGACGATCCTGGCCGAGACACGCCGGCAGTCCGGTCTAATCCGATATGTCCCATGATTAGAGTCTAACCGCACACTGCCACATTGTCAATTATGGACTGCCAAGTGGCAGGCCATCGGATCGCGCCCATGGGTCCTGCAATACCAGGGTTTCCCGGCCCATGCGCCTTCCCACTTCCACGGCGGTGGCCACGGTGTCATCGCTAGTCTCCCGACCGCGGATGATTTCCAATCTTCCCTCGCTCTCCACCGGTTCCGCAAAATGCATGCCCACACAATTCCGGGCACGGTATGTAACGCGGGAAATCTCGGTAATGCTGAGCGTTGAAAGGTGGGAGGCCAGGATGGTTCCGGGACGGCAGATTTTGTCCAGCAGGGTAAAGATCTCGATCTTCGATTCCAATTCTTCTGGAACCGCTTCGATCACCAGGTCGGCCTGGCGGGCAGCCTCTTCCACACTGCCGGCAAACTCCAGGCGGGAGAATGCGGCCTGGGCGGCGGCGGCGGAAAACTTGCCGGCTTCAACCGCCTGGTCAAGCTGCAGACGGATTTCCATCTCCGCCCGGCGCAGGGCATTGGGCAACAGGTCTTCCAAAATCGTTCTGTAGCCGCATCTGGCCGCCACTTGCGCGATGCCTCGGCCCAGCCGGCCAGCGCCAATGACGGCGATGGTCTGGACCTCAGCCACTACTGTCCCTTTTCCAGTTGTCCCAGGACAGAATTAAGGTTGGTGCTGGCGGAACGAATATTTTCGGCGAGACGCTTGCGTTCCTCTGCATCCATCACAGGGATGGAAGCACTGATGCGGCGGAGGGTAGTGTTGATGTCGTCCACGTAGTTGATGAGACGGATGAGTTCTCCGGTAGCTGCCATAGTTAAACCTGCTCCTGTTTGCCCTGCCAAGTGTGGGCGCGAGCGTCCCCGCTCGTGCCGCGCTTACGGGGCTGTGTATCCATTCTCAATGGTGCGCACCGATTAGTAAAGGCACCAGAGGCATGTGTGCGCTCCCTCAGACAACAACCCCAGGGTGCCCCGTCCTCGTCTCTCCGGGTTTTGGAGAGACAGGGCGGGGATTTTGGAATGAACCTGGCACTAGCAAGGACGCTCGCGTCCACACTGTTTAGCGCTTGTTCCGGGTATGTCCCTTTGCGGCAGCCCCGAGCGCATCACTTTGGTAATGCTTCCTATCGATGTTATTTATGGGCCCTCCGGGGTCCCTGGGGAATCTAATGTGCATATGAGCGAGAAGCCTCTAAAGCGGTACCTTTTTGCCAGCGACTTTGACCAGACCCTTACGTTTGACGATTCCGGCTACGTGCTGAGTGAACTGGTCGGCATTCCAACTGCGGAATTTGAACGTAAGGCGCAGGGCATGGCCAAGCTGAACCTGGTGCAGCAGGGGGCGGAACTGTCTTATCTGCTGCTGCATGATCCCGAGTTCCGCAAGAAAGTGCGCAAGCAGCATCTGTACGAAGTCGGCAAGAACATCCGCCTGAAAGAAAATATCGAATTGCTTTACCAGGTGCTAAAAAACGGAGTGGATGGCTATCACTTCGACTTCTATGTAATTTCCGCGTCCCCGGTGGAAGTGATCCAGTCGGCGCTGGAGGGGATCGTTCCCCGCGACCACATTTACGGCACCGAATTTGTTTACAACGCCTCCGGCGAGATCGAAAGCCTGGTGCGCGCCACTGCCGGCTATGGCAAAGTGGCGGCCCTCGACCAGCTGCAGGCCAAGTTACAGATCGGGCCGGACCATATCATCTACACCGGCGACGGCAGCTCCGACATCAACGTGATGCTGCACGTCAAGATGCGCGACGGATTTACCATCGCAGTATCGGAGGCCAAGCACATCTCTCAGGTCGCGAGGAGAACTGTTCTCAGCACCAATGCCCTCGCCGTGCTGGGACCCATACTGGAAGAAACCGTGGGCTGGGAGCGGGCAAAAATCCGCCAGTTCTTCGAGTCCTATGGGATATTGATCCAGGAGTGGGACAGCGTGCGCACCGACTGGCTGACACTGCGACCCGCGGTCAAGGAAGTTTCATCCCAGGCGGTAACCGCGAGCGCCTGAATCCGTGGCTCGATTCCAGACATCAATGTTAATACACAAAGTCAGGTGACCAGCGTCACCCGCCGCGGCGCGCTTGTGCTTGCGCTGTTTTCACGCCGCGCAGACAATGGATAAACATGCTTCGTGACAAGAATCTTATTCCTCTCTCCCACCAGCACCAGCATTGCCTGGCGCTGTGTGTGCGCCTGGATCGCGCCATTCAGGCCGGCGAGGTCGACCTCGAGGCATGGCAGGCCGAGATCCAGCAGATGTTTGAGCAAGAAATCGGCCTTCATTTTGCCGCCGAAGAGAAAGAGTTGTTTCCCGTAGCCGCACGCTTTTCAGAACTGCAGCCCCTGGTCATGGAACTTGTCACCGGACACGTTTTGCTGCGTGATTTTTTCTCGCGCGCGGCCGCGCGCAAATTGCATGTGACGGAATTACAGGTCCTGGTGGAGAAGCTGGCGTCCCACATTCGCAAGGAAGAACGCGAACTATTCGAAGGGATGCAGCGGCTGATGAACCCGGAGGAGCTTTCCGTAGTGGGCGCGGCCTTGCAGGAATCGCTGGCAGAGGCATCCAGGACCTGCATTCTGCAGACTGCAGCCACAAAGCTGCGGCCAAAGCAGTAAGACCTGTCATCCTGAGCGGAGCAAACCGATTCGGAACGAATCGGTTTGCGGAGTCGAAGGACCCCTACCCTACCGAGCGCTTGATGGCCAGAAATTGCTGCAGCACATCGAACTGACACAGCACATTGACAGGTAGGGGTCCTTCGACTCCGTGTTTGCTTCGAACGAAAGCAAACTCTGCGCTCAGGATGACAGCTGTGAATCCGACCTCAGCTTTCTTTCATCTAGCAGACATGAACCAGGAAGCAGTTCCCTTCTCCATCGCAGATTATTCCGAACCGGTTGCCCAGACCTCCAATGGCGGCGCTCTGAACGATGCCGCGTTGCTCGATGCCTACTCGCAGGCGGTCGTGGGCACCGCGGAGAGGCTCAGCCCGTCGGTGGTCAAGATTGATGTCGCCCAGGCGGCCAAGACCCGCTCCGGCGAACCGCGCGAGCGGCAGGGCGGAGGCTCAGGCTTCGTGTTCACTCCCGACGGCCTGATTCTCACTAACAGCCACGTCGTCCACGAAGCCACGCGCATTCAAGTCTCCTTCGCCGATGGCCGCCGCTTTCCCGCCAGCACCATCGGCGACGATCCGGCAACCGACCTGGCGGTCATACGATTGGATATCCCCAACAACGACGCGCCTGGCCTGGTGGTGGCGCCCCTGGGCGATTCCCAGAAACTGCGCGTGGGACAGTTGGCCATTGCCATTGGAAATCCCTACGGCTTCCAGTACACAGTGACGGCCGGCGTCGTAAGCGCGCTCGGACGATCGCTGCGCTCGTATTCAGGAAGGATGATCGACGACGTGATCCAGACCGACGCTTCGCTTAACCCAGGCAATTCCGGGGGCCCGCTGGTGACCTCCGATGGCCAGGTCATCGGCGTCAATACAGCGACCATCATGGGCGCGCAGGGACTGTGCTTCGCCATCGGGATCAACACCGCAAAGTTCGTGGCCGGACGCCTGCTGCAGCAAGGCCGGATTCGTCGCAGCTATATTGGCGTCGAGGCCCAGACCACGCCTCTGCACCGCCGGCTGGTGCGTTTCTACAACCTGCCGCAGGAAACTGGCGTAGTCGTGATTTCAGTCACCGCCGGCAGTCCCGGGCAGAAGGCGGGATTGCGCGAGGGTGACGTGATCGTCGCGCTCGATGACCAGCCCGTGGCCGGGGTGGATGACTTGCACCGCCTGCTGACTGACGAGCGCGTCGGAATCGGAAGCGCCCTTACCGTCCTGCGCTGGACGGACAAGCTGGAGCTGGCCGTCGTACCCGAAGAATCGAAGTAGGACTTGTCAGTGTGGCGCGGGCGCCCCCGCCCGCGTGAAAGCATAGCCACAAACCACGTGGGGACAGCCGCCCCCGGCTGTCCGGCCGAGCAAAGCTCGGCAAAGGTTCTCGCTGGGGATCACAAGCCATCTTCCGACTTACCCAGCCGAGCTTCGCTCGGCCGGACGGGTCGAAGACCCGTCCCCACACGGGCACCTAGATTGACGCCATCTGGTACAGGTATTCCACGTGCGAGAGCACAGCCCCGTCGATGCCTTGTACGTTCGGGTTTGTCGACTCGATCACGAAATACTCATCGGGTGCGTGCGCACCGCTGCCGTGGCCCATTCCGAAATGTCCCGCCGGCAGATGCAGCGGATCGCCGGTAAAAACATATCCCGGCCACGATCCGGCGCTGCGCGGCAAAACGATCGGATCGATTCCCTTGCTGCGATAGACCGCCACCTGGGCGCGGATCAGAGGCGCGTCAGCCGAAGTACTGGTAGGGTCGTAGCCTCCGGTCATGTTCACTTCGATGTCTTCGAAGCCGCGTTTGGCGAGGTGGCCCTTGAGTGCAGCCAGCGTTTCGTCGGCCTTCATGTCCGGCACCAGGCGCAGGTCGAGCTTGGCCACGGCACGATGCGGAAGAATGGTCTTGCCTCCTGGCCCGGTATAGCCGCCCACCAGACCTTCGATATTCACCGTGGGCCGTGACTGCAGCATTTCGAGCGCCTCCACATAGTTGACGTCGTGTATCCAGTGCTCGACGCTGTATTGCTTCTTGGCAACATTCTCATCCAGGCGGCGGGCCGCCTCCGCAATCATTTTCTTTTCCGCGGCCGAGAGCGGACGCGCCTTGTCCGCAAAGCCGTCGATGGCCGGCGTATTGCCGTCGGCCGAAACCAGCGTGGAGAGCGCCTCCACCAGGTGCCAGGCCGGACTGTCGATCATGGCCTTCAGGCTGGAGTGAACATCTTTTCGCGGACCTCGTCCCCATTTTTCGCCGCTCGAAACCAGTTCGACTTCAATCACTCCCTTGGCGCCCAGCGTCATCGTGACTTTGCCGTCGAGGTCCTGTTCGGCGGCGGGTATGTAAACCCCCTGGCACTTGCGCAGCGCTGCCAGCACTTCGGGCCGGCGCACGATCTGCGGGAAGTGCGGCGAACCGATTTCTTCTTCTCCCTCGGCCACAAAGACGAGATTGACCGGCATCTTCCTGCCCGCGTTGCGAATGGCGTGCACCGCGGCCAGGAAGGAAGCCTCCGGCCCTTTCTGGTTCACTGCTCCGCGCCCGACGACGCACTTGCCCAGTCCGGGCTTATCGACGATGGCCGCGTCGAAGGGCGGCGACGACCACTCCGAGGGATCGACCTGTTTGACGTCATACATGAAGTAGATCCCGAGCGTGCGCGGGGCGCCCGCGTCGAGCGTGGCAAAGATGCCGGGCTGGCCGTCGGTCGAGACTTTCGTCGCTCCCTGAAAACCGGCCTCGCTCAACAGGCGCATGGCCAGATCGCAGCCTTCGTCCATGCCGCGGTGCTCGGCGGCAATCGAAGGCTGGCGAATCCACTCCTGCAGGCGCTGCACCGATTCGTCATGGCGCTTTTCGATCTCCTTCTTGATGGCGGCCAGGTCAGGGTTGGCGTCAGCAGAAAAAGAGTTGTGGGAAAGAGCAAGCGATGCCGCGCCGGCGGCGGTGGCCTGAAGGAAGGTTCGTCGGTTCATGGGCGGGAGAATAATCCGAAGGCGTGGCGAGTGTCCAGTACGCGAGAATTTGCGTCAAGGTCAACTTCCAAAGCATGAACCACCAAGGCCACGAAGGCTCACGAAGGTTTCGGTCTCAATGTCTTTTACGGTTTTCCTTCGTGGACCTTCGTGTCCTTGGTGGTTCACGTTCTTGGCTGCTGAGGCTTGGAACGCTAGGCGAGCGTGGACACCCACTCCACAGCGATACCGGCACCTTATTGCAACCACCGTCACCCTGTGTTAGCTTCTTGAAACAGCAGAGGTTAGCTTGCAAGCGACGATTCCTGCCGGGCTGGATCGCAAGGAAGCGGAAGTTTACAGACAGCTGCATCCGGAACGGCTCCCGAAGCACATCGCCATCATCATGGACGGCAACGGACGCTGGGCGCGCCGCCGCCACTTGCCGCGCATGGCCGGACACCGCGCCGGAGTTGCATCCGTTCGTTCCACCGTCGAAACCGCGGCCCGCATCGGAATTCCCTGGCTGACCTTGTATGCCTTCTCCGAAGAGAACTGGAAGAAGCGCCCGCGCAGCGAAGTCGATTTCCTGATGGGCCTGCTGTGCCGCTATCTGAAGGCGGAAGTTCCCACCCTGAACAAAAATAACATTCGCCTGGAATACATCGGGCGCCAGCATGAGCTTCCGCCGTCAGTGCAGGAAAAGATGGCATGGGCACGGGACGCGACCGCAGGCAACACCGGCATGGTGCTGACCCTGGCGCTCAACTACAGCGCGCGCACCGAGCTGGTGGACGCCTTCCGGTCGATCGTGGACGCCGCCGCCCGCAACGGAGGTCTTGACCATCTTGAAATCGACGAAGACGCGGTCTCGCAGAACCTGTACACCCGGCACCTGCCTGATCCCGACCTCGTGGTCCGCACCAGCGGCGAGATGCGGCTGAGCAACTTCCTGCTGTGGCAGCTGGCCTACGCGGAAATCTACGTCACGCCGACCTTGTGGCCGGAGTTTCGCGGTCTGCACCTGCTGGAAGGCATCGCGGAGTATCAAAAACGCGAGCGGCGTTACGGCGGCCTGGCCGACCACGCGTCCCATGCCCACGGCTCTCATCCCCACCCATCCAAAACGGGCCGGAGCTGACACGGCTTGCAACTACTGAAACGAATTCTCACCGCGTTGGTCCTGATCCCGATCGTCCTGTTGCTGGTGCTGCGGGCCCCGGTGCCGGTAGTGTCTCTGATCGCGGCGCTGGTCGCGCTGCTGGCAGTCCAGGAACTGCTGAAGATTTCAGAGGCCTACAAGGTCACGCCGATGCACTGGCCGACCTACATTTTCGTCGGAGCGTTCTTCCTCTTCCTGGCAGTGAATCCCGGGCGTAACACTCCGCTGCTCTCCACATCCGTGTTCGCCGGCAGCGCGGCCTTCGTGGCCGCTATCGCGCCGTTTGTCTTTCTGGTAATCGGCATGAGGCGCGCCGATCTCAGCACCGGATTTCCCGCCGCCATGACCTCGGCATTTGCGTTCGCCTACATTGCCCTGCCTCTGGGGTGCCTGGTGCAGATTCGGGAGCAGGCCTCGGGCGCATTCCTGCTGCTCTACCTGCTGCTGCTGGTGTGGGCGGGAGACATCTTTGCCTACTTTGTCGGACGCTCGCTGGGGCGCCACCTGATGTCGCCGCGCATCAGTCCCCGCAAGACCTGGGAAGGAGCGCTGGCTTCGATAATCGCCAGCGTCGGAGTGGGCATGTTGCTCTACAACTACGCGCTGCCCATCAGCACAGCGTTGCTGAATGCGCGTCTCATTGAAAGAAAGCACGGCTTGTTCGCCCTCGAGAAAGCGCCCCTGTGGCCGATCATCCTGCTCTCTGCGGCCATCAATATCGCCGCCCAACTGGGCGATCTGGTGGAGTCGCTGATCAAGCGGGGCGCGGGAATCAAGGACTCCGGCACGCTGCTTCCCGGCCACGGCGGCATGCTTGACCGAATTGATGCCCTGCTCTTTGCCGCTCCGCTGCTGTGGTACTATGCGGCTTGGCGCGTGATGCAGTAAGCCGCCCCCCTGGCTGCGCCCCACCCGAACTCTTGCTCATGAAACGCATTGCCATCCTGGGATCCACGGGCTCAATCGGGCGCAGTACGCTCAGCGTGGTCGAAACTTATCCCGAGCGCTTCCATGTGGTTGCCCTGGCCGCAGGCCGCAATGTGGAGTCCGCCTTCGAGCAGGCCCGCCGCTGGAAGCCCAAACTCATTTCGATTACGACCGCGGTCGATTCGGAAATCCTGCGCTCTCGTCTGCATACTGCAGGAATAAAGAGTGTTGAAGTCGTGCATGGCCCAGCTGGAACCGTGCGGGTGGCCACTCATCCCGACGTGGATTTTGTGGTCAGCGCGATTGTCGGCGTGGCTGGGCTCAAGGCCACCTACGAAGCGGTCAGAGCGGGAAAGACGGTCGGGTTGGCCAACAAGGAATGTCTGGTGGCAGCCGGCGAGCTGATCACCGCCGAGGCACGCCGCCAGGGCAAGCCGCTCCTGCCCATCGACAGTGAGCACAATGCGGTCCACCAGTGCCTACGCGGCGGACGGATGGAAGAGGTCGAGCGCATCTGGCTGACCGCCTCCGGCGGACCATTTCTTTACACACCCAAGTCGCAATTTTCTTCGATCTCGGTGGCCCAGGCGCTGAACCATCCCACCTGGAAAATGGGGCAGCGCATCACCATCGACTCCGCCACCTTGATGAACAAGGGATTCGAAGTGATCGAGGCTTGCCGTTTGTTCAACTTGCCGCCCAGCCGGGTGCAGGTGATGGTGCATCCGCAATCCACCATTCACTCCATGGTCGAGTTTGTGGATGGCAGCATACTTGCTCAGTTTTCTGTAACCGATATGCGGTTGCCCATCCTGTATGCGTTGACCTATCCGGATCGCATTCCGTCGGCTATGCGTTTCCCGGTCATGGACTTACGACATCTCGAATTCCTGCCACCGGATGTGGAAAAATTCCCTTGTCTAGGTCTGGCCTATGAAGCGGCGGAGGCCGGGGGTGCGAAAACGGTTGCACTCAACGCGGCCGACGAGGTGGCGGTGGAGGCGTTTCTGCAGGGCCGCATCGGCTTCCACCACATTCCTGAAGTGATACGGGAAGTACTCTCTGCAACGGAAGCGAGCAAACTGGAATCTATAGAGCAGGTATTGGAAGCAGACTCAGGCGCGCGGGTGCTGGCGCGCGAGAGAGTCGAGCGGGTGGGGGGAAGGCCGGAGGGCCCACGACCGGTCTCCACCGCAATCCAAGTAGAGTAGGACAATTTCATATATGTCTGGATTCTTAACCGCGGTGCTCTCTGTCGGCGTGATTTTGGGCTTCATGATCCTGATTCACGAGTTCGGCCACTACGCCGTGGCCAAACTGCTGGGGGTTCGGGTCGAGCAATTTGCCATTGGCTTCGGCAAACGCCTCTTCGGCTTCCGCCGGGGCGAGACCGACTACCGCATCAACGTTTTGCCGCTCGGAGGCTACGTCAAGATGAGCGGCGAAAACCCGATGGATGAGCGCAGCGGCGATCCCGGGGAATTCATGTCCCATCCCCGCTGGCACCGCTTCCTGATCGCCGTGGCCGGACCGGCCATGAATATCCTGTTCGCGGTGGGCCTGCTCACCTGCGTTTACATGGTGCGTTACGAGTACCCCGCGGTGCTGGATGAACCCGCGATCATTGGCTGGGTGGCGCAAGATACGCCCGCATCCAGGGCCGGAATCCAGGTCGGAGATCGCATCATCCGCATCGATGGCATCCAGAATCCCACCTGGGAGCAGGTGATCCCGCGAGAGGCTTTGAGCCCCAACCAGCCCCTTGAAGTCACCATCGCCAGAGGTGGTCAGATCCTGACCATGACCATCGTGCCCGAGGCCTATGGTCCCAATCAGATGGGTTCCGCAGGATGGGAAGCAAAGGAATCGAGTTTTCCCATTACCGACCTGGAGCCGGGCATGCCCGCCGAAAAGGCCGGAATGAAGCTGGGTGACGAGATTATTGCCGTGGACGGGAAGCCGATTGCCGGCCTCGCGGCCATGATTGAAAGTCTGAAGCGTTCCCAGAGCAAACCGATCCAGATCACCGTCAAGCGCGATGGCCAGCCGCTTACCTTCGCCGTGCAGCCGGTTTTGGACGACATCCACGGAGATCAACGCTACCGCGTAGGCATCGGAAGCGCTCCCATGAAGGTTTCGTCGTTGCCGTTTGCGGCGGCATTTCGGCGCTCGGTGGAGCAGAACAAGCAGGGCTCGCTCCTGATCCTTGAGTTGGTGCAGAAAATGATTCAGCGCAAGATCTCGATTCGCTCCATCGAGGGCCCCATCGGTATCGGACGCGCCGCCGGGCAGGCTGCCAGCAAAAAGGGCTGGACTCCCCTTTTGGAACTGACCGCGGGAATCAGCTTGAATCTGGGCATCTTTAACCTGCTACCCATTCCCATTATGGATGGCGGAGTCATTCTGCTGCTGTTCGTCGAAAGCATCATCCGCCGGGACATCAGCCTCCGCATCAAAGAACGCATCTACCAGGCGGCTTTTGTCTTCCTGGTCCTGTTCGCGGTCATGGTCATCTACAACGACGTGGCCAAGATGCTGCCCAGCGTCATGGGAAGAATGCCTTAAAGACAGCCGTCAGCTCTCAGCTGCCGGCTTCCGGGACCTCCTTTGGGAGTGCGTTCTCTCCAGCTTCGACCATGTAACCGAACAAGTAAGACCTCCGCCGTAATCCACTCATTCTGCATTCTTTAAGCGCTGACAACTGAGAACTGACAACTGAGAGCCTCTTTTCCCCGTGTTAAAATAAAACTTCCCCATGGCAGACATTCAGCGCAGAAAATCCGTCACCGGCTCAATCGGCGGGATAAGAATCGGCAGTGATGCACCAGTTGTGGTGCAATCAATGACCAACACCGACACTGCCGACATTCCCTCCACTGTGCAGCAGGTTGCCGCCCTGGCCCGGGCCGGGTCAGAGTTAGTGCGGGTAACGGTCAACAACGAAGAGGCCGCCGCCGCAGTCGCGCCTATCGTCGAGCAACTCGACAAGCAGGGCGTGCAGGTGCCGATCATCGGCGACTTCCATTACAACGGACACATCCTGCTCAAGAAGTATCCCGAGTGCGCCCGCGCCCTCGCCAAGTACCGCATCAATCCCGGCAACGTAGGCATTGGACGCAAGGACGACAACAATTTCCGCACCATGATCGAAGTTGCCGTCGAGAACCAGAAGCCGGTGCGCATCGGCGTGAACTGGGGATCGCTCGACCAGGCCCTGCTCACCCGCATGATGGACGAGAACTCGCTTCTGCCCGAGCCAAAAGACGCGCGCGAAGTAACCATGGAAGCCATGGTAGTGAGCGCACTGAATTCCGCCAGCCTGGCCGAAAAATACGGGCTGCGACCGGACCAGATTATCCTCAGCGCCAAGGTCAGCGGAGTCCAGGACCTGATCGACGTCTATCGCTCGCTGGCCGCACGCTGCAACTATCCCCTCCACCTCGGACTGACTGAAGCTGGCATGGGTGCCAAGGGCATCGTGGCTTCAAGCGCCGCCCTGGGCGTGCTGTTGCAGGAAGGCATTGGCGACACCATCCGGGTCTCGCTCACTCCCGCACCCGGGGGCGATCGCACCGAAGAAGTCCGCGTGGGGCAGCAGATTCTGCAATCGCTCGGTATTCGCAGCTTCACCCCGCAGGTGACCGCGTGTCCGGGATGCGGCCGCACCACCAGCACTTTCTTCCAGGAAATGGCGCAACAGATTCAATCCTACCTACGCGACCAGATGCCGGTGTGGAAGGGACGTTACACCGGCGTCGAAGAGATGAAAGTCGCAGTCATGGGCTGCGTCGTAAACGGCCCCGGCGAGTCGAAACATGCCAGCCTCGGCATCTCGCTGCCGGGAACGTTTGAAGAACCGAAAGCCCCGGTTTACGTGGACGGCCGCCTCTTCACCACACTGAAGGGCGACAAGATCGTCGCCGAGTTCATCCAGATCCTGGATGACTACGTAGAATCGCACTACGCCGCCAAAGAAGAACTCGCCGCAAAAATCTAAAAGGATTACGTGGAGACAGCCGCCCTCGGCTGTCGGGTCGAGCGAAGCTCGACTGGCTCTGTGCCATGCTACAACTCTAGCGGAGCCCTGCTCCGCCCGGACAGCCGGGGGCGGCTGTCCCCACGCAAGTCTGCGGCCCGCCCGCCGCAGCGAGGGCGAGACGCCCTCGCGACAGCCGGCAAGATGCCGGCGCTACCGGCCTGAATGGTCTTGATTACGCCAGCAGCGGCAAATCCGGATTCGCCCTGTCGTCGTAAATCGGATCTGCGATCTTGTTCAGCTCGGGATAGTGTTTCAGCAGCGGCTCCGGGGCCTTTACGCGCTCCCCTGTGATCATGCTTTTTAGCTGGAGCGCGTTGACTCCCGCCTTGCCCTCGAAGTGATTGTTGGTCACAACGTAAGTGACTTCGGCCTTGCCCGCGATCCGAACGATCTTGTCCTTCCATCCCGACAACTCGGCCTCGCTGTAGAGATAGTTGTAGCGGTCGGCGCCGGTGTCAGCGTCAAACCACTGGTCGTAATTTCGTCCGTGCAGACGCACGTAGCCCACCGGAGCGGTAACGTGCTCGGTGGGGACGAGCGAGCGGCCGATCAGTGGCTGGTCGATATTGCAGAAGGAGACGTTCTTTTGCATAAAGTCGTTGATGGTGTCGGGATTCTCCCAGCTATCGTGGCGGACTTCGACCACACGCGGGTATTCGATGAACTGGCGCAGCAGCTTTTCCAGATATTCCCGGTTCAGCGATGTGTTCTTGAACGAAACCGGAAACTGAATCAGCAGCGCGCCCAACTTCCCTTCTCCCGCCAGCGCTTCCAGTCCTTCGCGCGCCAGGGCTTCGTCTTCATCGTTGGGCTTGATGGAAGCGGCGGAAGTGGGCTCCATCACGGCCATGGGATTATGGGTGAAAGAGCGATGTAGCTTGGCGGTGAACATGAAATCTGGATTGACCGTCGCTGCCTTCCGCGCCCAGAGCTTGGCCAGGTGCGGCTTGATGTGTCCGTAGAAAGAGGTGTTGATCTCCACCATGTCAAAACAGCGCGCCAGGATTTCGAGCGGATGCTGTTTGCGGTGCTGCATTCCCGGCGGATAGAAAATCCCTTCCCAGTCCTTGTAAGACCAGCCGGCGGTGCCAACCCGTATTGTTGAAGGACTATCCACGCGAAGCTTCTACTTTAGATGCCAGCAGACTAGCATACGCAGCGGCCTGGCTTGCGTCCCGTCCAGCCCGCGAGATTTGGGAAGGGCACGACTTCAGTCGTGCCATCAGGCTATTGAAATTGGGCGCGCTTTGGCGCCTGCGGCTGGCTGTCCGCGCGACTCCGCCGCTTGCGGCGCAAGACTTGCAGTCTAATACTTGCGGTCTAATACTTGGGGTCTAATAGAAGAGCAGCGCAACCCAGTACACCCCCGTGGGATAGGCGCGTGTACGGGCGTAGCAGGACCCGGCGGCGAAAGCGTCGAGCGACCGGTCCTTGATCACTCGGGCTGCGCCTTCGGGAAGGACTTGGGGCTCGGAAGTTGTGTAGCGCAAGACTGCGCGTGCTCTCGGCCCTGGAGTGCGCAACGAATCAGCTTCAGCCATGGCGCAAGCCATGGACGCGGCTTCCTTGCCATCCATGCGCTGCAGTCCGGGCAGATGACTCTGGGCCCGCATACGATCCACGCTCCTCCCGACGAGTACCTCCGCCTCGGCATCGGAATGGCTGGGCAGGCTGTGCCCAAAGTCCTGAGTCACATACAGCAGGGATCCCCGGCGCACCACGCTGAACCCGGCCACGTTGTAGCCGGCATTCAGCAGATTGGCGCGGTGATGCGGAGAATGCATCAGGCTGTCCTGTGCCTGGTCCACACTGTTCGCGAAGGCAACGTTTTCCCCGGACTGGTCGAGATGGGTCCTGGTGTTGGCTGCCAGGCGGTGCACCAGACTGGGTTCGCCGGAAAGCTGGTGCGAAAGTTTTTGTTGCGCCGCCATGGCCACGGCGTGGGCCCGCGCTGCCTTGGTCAATCCGTCATCCGCCTGCAACGCAGGAAGTCCGGCCTTGGCCCGTTCGCGGTTGGCCATTTCCAGGAGCTGGCGGCCGGCCTCGGCGTCGTCGTAGGGGGAGGGCTGTCCATCCGCCGTGGCTGGTGGTTCCGTCGCATGCGCTGGAACCTCAAGTCCCACAACGCTGGTCGCCAGCAAAATCGCGAGAGAAGCTATCAGGGCCCGGGTCATATAAGTTGCGATCTCGCAGCCCAATGGATGCGAAATCAAACTTCCGCTTTGCTTCCCTCACGCTAGACCCTAAAATCAATCTGAGCACCTTACGATGGGGACATTCCTGATAGGCATACTGCTGGTGGTGAACGTTGTACTTCTGGTGCTGCTCACGGCCATTTTTCGCCGGACAGCCGGCTCTTCTCAAACGGCTGAAATTACAGACCTTGCCCAGCAGACGGCGCTGCTGCACGAATCCCTTAGCCAGAAATTCAACGATGCCACGCTCGACATGGCCACCCGCCTCGAGAGCACCAAGGGAGACCTGCGTCAGGGAGTGACCGATCGCCTCACCCAGGGCTTCAACGAAATCCGTAATTCGGTCGAGGCCCAGTTGACAGGCGGACGCCGGGAGCAGACTCACGATCTGCGCGAGGCCCGCACCGAGCTGACCACGTCGCTGGCGCTGACGACTTCGCAGTTGAAAGTTGAATTTGAAAACCTCAATCAGAAAACCGCGCAAAGCCTGGACTCCATCCGCGACCGCGTGGACGCAAAGTTGCTCGCCATCACCGACCAGGTGCAACTGAAACTCGACCAGAACATCAAGGAAGGCTTTGCCCAGTTCGAAAAGGTGCAGCAGCACCTGAAGGCCGCGGAAGAACAGTTGCGCGAGGTCGGCGCCCTGGGACATTCCATCAACGACCTCAACAACATGCTCAAGCTGCCCCACCTGCGCGGGCAGTTTGGCGAGGCCAGCCTGGAGCGTCTGCTGTCTGATTTTCTGCCCGCTCACATGTTCGAGATGCAGTCTTCCGCCGGCGATGGCAACGGACGCGCCGACGCCGTCATCCAGTTTCCCGATCGCCGCCTGCCCATCGACGCCAAGTTTCCGCGCGAACAGGTCCTGGCGCTCTTTGAAAGCAATGTCGAGTCAGAAATCGAGGACGCCCGGCACGAGTTCGTGCGGGTAATGAAAACCGAAGCCCGGCGGATCAAGGCCTACATCCAGCCGGAACACGGCACCACTGACATCGCCCTGATGTACCTGCCCAGCGAAACCCTTTACATGGAGGCGATCCGCAACCGCGAGCTGGCGGACTGGCTCAATGCGCAGCACGTGTTCCCAGTCTCGCCCAATACTCTGCTCATGACTTTGCAGACCATTGCGCTGGTCCATAAATGGTACGAAGTCGCCAGCCGCTTCGAGAAGAGCCGCCTGGAGCTGGCCAAGGCCCAGAAATCATTCGACCACTTCCAGAACCAGTTCGAAACCGTGGGCAAGAATTTGAACAAAGCCCAGGAAGCCTTTGATACGGCGCAACGGCACCTGAAAACCTACCGCGGCCGGGTCACCGCGCTCAGCGGGCAGGAACAGCTGGAACTGGATGCGGCTACGGCAACAACCAAGAGCGAGGAAGAGCCAACCCTACCGCTGATCGACAAGGCCAGCGCCTAAACTCCATCGTGTCATCCTGAGCGGAGCATCTGCTTCGCCTCGCGAAGCAGATGCGGAGTCGAAGGACCCCTACCCCACCGCAGAAGTATCTATCTTGATATAGTCCGCTTTGTAATGTATCATGGTATATATCATGGAGGTTTTCATGCCTCGTATCGCCAAGCTATTCCAGAACGGGCGCAGCCAGGCCGTCCGCCTGCCCTCCGAGTACCGCTTCCAGGGCTCGGAAGTCTTCATCCGCCGCGACCCCGCCACGGGGGACGTCGTCCTGTCGCGCAGGCCGGAATCCTGGGAGGATTTTTTCGAGCTGGCAGACACCACCGACGTGCCCGAAGAGTTCATGGCCGACCGGGACAACCGGCCCCCGCAAAAGCGGAAGCTGTTCTGATGCCCCGTTATTTGCTGGACACCAACACTTCCAGCTATGCCATCAAGGGCAACGTGGCCAGCGTACGCGCGCGCCTGCTGAGCACACCCATGGCTGAGATCGGAATTTCCGTCATCACCGAAGCTGAATTACGCTTCGGGGTGGCCCGGCTGCCGTCAGCGATCCGGCTGAAAGGCCTGGTCGACGAGTTTCTGCTGCGGGTCGAAGTGTTGCCGTGGACCTCGGACGCCGTGCGCCATTATGCCGAGATCCGCGCCGCTCTCGAACGCTCCGGCAGACCGATGGGCAACATGGACATGCTGATTGCCGCCCACGCACTGGCCGTGGAAGCAGTGCTGGTCACGCATGACCGCGTGTTCCGGCGAGTGAAGGCTTTGAAGATTGAGGACTGGACCAAGCCATAGCCCAAGAGAGCCGTGATCTGAGCGCAGCATCTGCTTCGCCTCGCGAAGCAGATGCGGAGTCGAAGGACCCCTACCCCACTTTTCAAGTCAGATATTCACATCCCAAACAAGGATCGTAGCAGTCCTGTCTCTGGGCACATTAAGCCGATTCAATTGACGAACTCTCACCCTTCGCAAAGTGCGCGCGCACGAGACACCCAGCACTGTGGCGAAACTGCCTTACTGCTGACCGATGGCGAATCGCCCGGGGTCCCACCTGGCTGCTACGCTCCCCGCTTGGTCTTCAAGTCCGCCAGCAATTGCTCGATGCGGTCTTCTTTCTCGAGAGCAGCTAGACGCTCCTCCACATCGTCAGCCGCGATTTCGGATTTGGCTTGGCTGTGGGCTTCGGCGTGGGCCACTTTGCGCTTCATGCGGTCGAAGGCGCTGGCGCTGGAACCGTTGCCCGCGGCCATCTTCGCGTCGCTGGCTTTGCCTACGGCGCGGGCCCGGCGATGCTGGGCGATCAGCAGATCGGCTTTGGCTTGCGCTTCAGTCAGTTTCCGCTCCAACTGGCGCAATGCGGTCTTGAGGTTTTCTACTTGTGCCCTCTGATCGGTGACCTGTTCCGCAAAGCCTTCGCTCAAGTCGCGATAGCTTTCCACCCGTTGCAGCGCGGCCCGGGCCAGGTCGTCCTGTTTCTTGTCCACGGAGAGTTCTGCCTTGCGCATCCACTCCGCCACTTTGTCTTCATTTTCTTTTTGCTTTCTTTCCAGCAGGTGCTGGTCGGCGATGGCAATCGCCACCTGCGTCTTGACCTGCAGAAGCTGGTTCTGCATGTCGAGGATGACCTGCTTGATCATTTTTTCCGGGTGTTCGGCCTTGTCAACCAGGTCATTGAGATTGGCCCGGAGAAGTGTGGAAACTCGCTCTAGTAATGCCATGATGGGACTCCTTTTTGAAATCAGCTTCTGGCCTCTGGCTGCTGGCTCCTGGCTTGGTGCTTCTCGTGGACTTCGGCGCACTGGGCGCAGTTCGTGCCACGAAAGTTGCTTCCGATTACTACTCCGATGGCGATTCCCACGGCCAGCCAGACCGCGACGTGACCGGCGGCGACGCCCATCGCGGTGCCGACGCCGGCGCCGAGAGTGATACCGAGTGCGATTTGCATGGACGGTCTTTTCATCTTGCTACCTTTGTGCCCTTAAGACACTATCTCCAACAGGAACCCGACCAACTCTACAAGTAGCGCCGCCGTCCCGGCGGCTGTCCGGCGGGCGTCCCGCCCGCCGCGCTGAGGGCGAGACGCCCTCAGGACAGCCGGCAAGATGCCGGCGCTACACCGATCCACACTGGGACGAGCGGGACGCCCGTCCATTACTCTCAGCATCACTACTTCCCTGCTCCGCCATTCGGCGGCAGCGCGTCTGGCCTGGTTGTCTTGTCGCCGATCTGGCGCACCTTGCCCAGCAGCTCCGACATCGGCATACCGGACAGCGTTTCGAACAACGCCGGAACTTGCGCCGCCATTTTGGCGATGTCGCCGGTGATCTTGTTCATCCCCGACGCGTCGCCGTTGCCGGTGGAAACGATGGTGATCTTGTCCACGTTGGCCAACGGGCTGGCCAGTGCCCGCACAATTTCAGGCATGCCGGTGAACAGTTTGTCGATCACCGCCGCCTGGTTGTATTCCTGGTAGGCTTCGGCCTTGACGTTCATTGCTTTCGCTTCAGCCTCGCCTTTCTTGAAAATGATCTCGGCTTCCGCTTCGCCCTGGGCGCGAATCGCAGAGGCGTGACCATCTGCCTCTGACATCAGCCGCTGCTTTTCGGCCAGCGCCAGAGTTTCGATTCTCTGCCGCTCGATTTCCGCCCCTTTCAACACAGTCGCGATCAACTCCTTCTCGCGGCGGTTGATTTCGGCTTCCTGCACTTTGACTTGCTGCTCTTTCTCGATCTGCTGCACCTTCACCTGCTCGGCGATGACCTGCTGTTGCATGATGTTGGTCTGGATGTCGTAAGCCTTGTCGGCCTGCGCCTGCTGCCGTTTGGTGACTTCGACGTATTGCGCCCTCTTGACTTCGAGATCGCGCTGCGCTTCCGCCTGTTTGGCGAGCGAGAGCGTTTCCGCCAGGACCCGCTCTTGATCGGCCTGAGCCCGGGCGACAGCGGACTCGCGCTGCGCCAGGGCGCGCTTGATGGCGGTATCGCGATCGGCTTCTGCCGTAGCTACGTCGGCATCGCGCTTGATGCGCGCCACATCGGGTTTGCCCATGTTGGTGATGTACTCGTTCTTGTCGCGGACCTCTTTGATAGTGAACGAAATGACCTCGAGCCCCATCTTGTTCATGTCTTCCGCGCACGTGGAGCGCATGCGGTCCGAGACCATTTCCGGCTGCTTGACGATTTCTTCCACGGTAAGCTGCCCGATGATGCCGCGCAGATGTCCTTCCATCACCAGGCGGATCAGGCCTTCGCGCTCCTGGTCGGTCTTGGTGAGGAATTGCTCTGACGCCGTCAGGATGGACTCAATGTCGGACTTCACCTTGATCTGGGCCACGGCCTCGACCGTGACCGCCACGCCCTGCTTGGTGTAAAGGTCTTGTTGCGGCGCCACGTCGAACGACATCAGTTCAAGCGAGAGCTCGCGGCAGATCTGCACCATGGGAAATACCAGCGTGCCGTGCCCCTTCACCACCCGCGTCCCGCCCAGTCCGTAAACGATCAGAGCCTCGTGCGGTCCGGCTTTGCGATAGAGCCTGGCCATGCCGCTCATCAGGAACAGGATGACCATGACTCCCAGGCCAACAAAAACCCAGATTTCAAAAACGTGTGAAATCCCGAACATATTGCCTCCTCTTTCGAGTGCCCCGACTAAAAAGCTTCAACCACAAAGGGCACGAAGGTACACGAAGGAAACCAAAAGAGCTTTCTTCATGTATTTTCGCGAGCTTTCTGGCCTTGCCTGATCAGGTTCAAGTCCTGCATGATTCTTTCCGGCTCACGATGACCGAGAAATACTTCTCCGTCAGAAAGCATGAGGCGCACACCAGTGTTTCCCCAAACGTAAGCGCGGCGTTCTCCAATGCCGCGAATGCCGTAGCCGCCCATCGGATTCCAGGGCGCAACCGCAAACGCCTTGATGTTTTGCACCGGGATAGAGCGCAGGCGAAAACCCAGCGTGCTGATCTCGACTCCATGGGCGCTAAAGCGATAGTGAAAGCCGCTCCAGGCCAGCGCGGCCGCCGCCAGCAAAAGGAAAGCCGGCAAAGCCATGACCCAGCGCAGGCCGCCCAGCGGGATGACGGCGATCACGCTCACTTCCACCGCGGTCAGCAGGGTAAAAACCGACGCCCACAGCAGCGAGCCGTGAATCTCTTCAGCCTTGACCACATCAGCATGGCGTGGCAGTTCGACGCCACGTTTGCTTACCAGGGCGATCGCCGATACCGCAATCGCCGCGATGAACACCACGGCAAGAGCAGGAACAATGTTGAGCGGGCGGCCGTGGAGGTTGAAATTCAACAGCGCCGTGTTGATGTTAAACAAGGCACCTATGACGACGTACAACATCGCCAGCAGCGACCAGGCGAGAACATCCGGCTTGCGCACCCGGGTAAGCGCCCAGGTCAACCCTCCCAGCAGCAGCGTTGTTACAACCATGGCGAAGCTGAGCGAAGTTTCGCGCGGCATCCAGCCATTGGGCTGGCCTGTGCCTCCGAAATGAGTGGCCATGCGGCTGGGCAACTGGTCCCAGACCGACCAATACTGCCAGGCCGTCAATGGCAGGGCCAGCCACAGCATCGCTGTTAATGCACGATAGAGTTTGCTGTCCATTTAATCTCTCCTGGCGTTTCGTCTGACGCCAACCCCTGCTGCAACTTCTTTCCGAGCGAGTACGAGCGGGGACGCTCTCGCCTACATTTGCTCTTGCTCTCCTGATACTTCCGCCCACAGACGTACGTAAGCGATCCCCTTCTCGTAACGCGTTACCATCACTTCCGCTCCCTGGGCGATGGCGTTTCCGTCTTCGCAGCGCGCGCCGCAGGTACGCCGTGTGCCCGCCTGCGAGTAGATGATTTCTCCCGTGCCATTTTCTCGGATGGAAACCGAGACTCTGCCCAGCACACCGGTCATTTCGTAGTCGGCGGGGTCCATACTCTCTTCCTGAGAAATCAGGACGCGGCTGAGAAAGAGAAACACAATGCTTCCGCCCACCAGCCCGCTGACCACGGCCAAACCGAGCCCGGTAACGAACCACACGCCGGAGAAGCGCGTCAGCAGATACCCGGTCCCGCCGAACCAGGCCAGGAACGCGGTCGCGGTGATGAAGTTGAAAGGCGAGATGTGGGCAGCGTGGCCATGGTTTACACTTCCTCCCGGACTTGCCGGATGAGCCGGCGCCTGCCCCGCCGGAGCGCCGTGTCCAACATGAAGCCCAGCCCCATGCACATGCGAAAAGTGAGGCAGGTGCAGGTGCCAGCGCATACCTCCAGCCAGAAGTGACAGCAGGCTGAATAGAAATCCCACCGCAAAACAAATTAGATAAAAGTCTGCCCAGGTCATGGCCGTGGCCTCCTTGCCTGGTTGTGTTTCCGGTCTCCCCCCCGCTCGGGCTGTAACGCCTCGAGCAGTCGGTCGGCCAGCCCCGGGGTGTCGAGAATCGCTCCCAAAAGAAGGAAGCAGCGTCGCGTGTTCTTCTCCCGTGCCGCCTTGATCAGAACTTCGCTCACCTCGGGATCACTGGCAAAGCGTTCCGAACCCTGCAGCAGCCAGACGTCGAGTTTGCCTTCCGTGGTGCGCAAGTCGGACACCAGTTCGGTGTGATAGCCCTCGGGATCATCCACCAGAAACCCAGGATGGACCTTGAAGAACTTGGCCAACAGGGTTCGCGTGGATTGCGTCATGTGCGGCCGCACCCCGCCCTCGATTTGAGATACGTACGACTGGCTGATGCTCTTGCCCTGCTCCTTGCGGATGGCGCGCACCAATTCCTGCTGGGTCATGGGACGAGCCAGACCGCGCAGCGAGCCTTCCACTTCGCGCAGGTAACGTAACTTCTCAGCCAGCGTCATATAGCGAATCGTTATATTTATATTCCGATATGCAATGCCAGTCAAGGATTCGATTTACGGCCTTTTCTTGGAGTTACGGACAAGATTTGCAGGTGTGGGTCGGACACTCTTGTCCGGCGCTTTTGACTTTCTGATATCTGGAAGGTCGCCTGTCAGAACTCAGGACGGTCCGCCGGTACCACGTCCCCAGCCCCAAACTGCAAAAGCCGCGCGCAAGAGTATCCGCTCCACCCAGGCAAGAAAAAAACGCCTCCGTTTCCGGAGGCGTTTCACGGCGCGAATACGAAGCTTACTGTACCCGGGCGTTGTGCTTTTTGCGATAGATGGCGCGCGAAGTACGGTTCTGCTGGCGATTGACCTGTCGGCGCTCGGCAGGAGTCAGTTTGCCCCCGTTGGCGACGCGATCGTTGTGTATTTCTTTGTTGATCCTGGCTTCGCGTTTTTCCAGGTGGGCGGCTTCACCCGCGGTCAACTGTCCGCGCTTGACCCCCTGGGCGATGCGGGCCTGCTGGTTCGCCTTGCGCTGGTGAATGGTGCCCGGCGGGGGCGCAGTGGTAACAGTCTGCGCGGTTACGGGCAGCATCAGACCCGCGACAACAACGGTCAACATAAAGGCTTTGGCGTGCATAGTCATATCTTCTCCCCTTGGTCCCTTGGTCTACGGTTTGCCCTGCATTCGGTCCACTTCTTTGAACACCGGGCACCGGAGAATGTTGCGCGAAACCGGCAGCAGTCACAAGCCTCGGAGTGCTGTTAGGGGTTACGAAAGTTGGTGCACCGTGGCCGGAATTCCTTACCCATCGAGGCCGCCCTGGGAAGCCTCTTGATACGCGGGCAAAGAGTCAAGTACCGGATCCACGAAAAAGCCGCGCAGCGGCGCAAGAATAAAGCCCACGGCGCAAGCCGTGGGTAAATAGTGGATCGCGAGCGGGCCCCGAAGGGGCGAAAGAAGGGTTCTACAGTCCAACTTCGATACGCGAGCGCGGATCGAGGAAATCGCGCAGTGCGTCGCCAATGAAATTGAATGAGAGCACCGCCAGCATCACGGCGAGGGCTGGGAAAAGCACGAGGTGGGGAGCGTCGAACAGGTGAGCGCGGCCGTCGTTGAGCATCGCTCCCCAACTGGCGGTCGGCGGCGGCACGCCCAGGCCCAGAAAACTCATGGTAGCTTCGGCGAGGATGGCGCCCGCCATCCCGATCGCGGCCTGCACCACTACCGGCTGAATAATGTTGGGAAGAATGTGGCGGACGATCACCCGCAAATCGCTCGCGCCCAGGGCGCGGGCAGCTTCCACAAATTCGCGTTCGCGTGCCGCCAGCACTTGTCCGCGGACCAGACGGGCGTAGCCCACCCAGCCGCCCAGCGAGAGCGCCAGCACCAGGTTGAAAATCCCCGGACCACGAAAAGCTACAAATGCAATGGCCAGCAGAATTCCGGGAAAAGAAAGAAACGCGTTCATCACCACCACGTTGAAGAAACGGTCGATGTTGCCGCCGTAATAGCCGGCTATCGATCCCACGATCAAGCCGAGGGCAAGCGACAGTGCGACCACGGAACTGCCCACCAGCATAGAAATACGCGAGCCGTAGATGAGGCGGGAAAAGATGTCGCGCCCAAGTTCATCGGTGCCGCACCAGTGGGCGGAGGATGGCGGCGAGAGGCGTGCCGGCAGATCGATGTAAGCAGGATCCTGGGGCGCAATCCAGGGAGCGAACAGGGCGAAGATCACAAAGATGACGACCAGCACTGCTCCCGTCGCCGCCAGCGGGTTGCGGCGGACAGCCCGGGGGAGCGAGATGGAAAGTGTGGACAAGTCAGACTTTAGTGCCTGCAGACGCAGTCTAACTTATTCGTCCAAAAGATGGCGCTGCTTTGCCGCCGGCTATGTACTTTTTATGGTACACTCATACTGAGCGTCAGGAAATGGCCTTTGAGAAGACGCCTCGGAAGATCCCCCTGGTGTTCTTCCGCAATGACGCAGGCAGCGAGCCGGTTCGCGACTGGCTGAAGGAGTTGGACCAGGGAGAACGTCGCGCCATCGGAACTGACTTACTGCGCGCGCAGTGGCGGTGGCCAGTAGGCATGCCATTATGCCGCCCGATGGGTAGAGGTCTATGGGAAGTGCGAACTGATCTGCCCGGTAACCGTACGGCACGCGTTCTCATTTGTTTCTACGAGGGACGCCTCGTGGCACTGCATGCCTTCATTAAAAAGGCACGAGCTACTCCCGAGGATGATTTGACTCTGGCCCGCAGGCGACAAAAGGAGTTGAAACAATGAGTAAGAGAAACATGGGATCGAGCATCGACGATTTCCTGAAGCAGGAAAATATCTTCGAGGAAACACAGGCACAAGCCATCAAGGAAGTCGTAGCCTGGCAACTGGCCAAGGCCATGAAGAAGAAAAAGATTTCCAAGGCGCGTATGGCTGTCTTGTTAAAGACAAGCCGCTCTCAGGTGGATCGCATTCTTGATCCCAGACGCGATATCACGCTGTCGAGTTTGCAGAGGGCTGCGGCTTTGGTCGGTCAACGGGTCATGATTGAATTGGTCTGACAACCCCGCCCCATCGAATTCAAGTCAGCGCACCCTGTAGCGCCGGCATCTTGCCGGCTGGCTCGGGGCATCCTGCCCCCGCGACGGCCGGACAGCCGGCGAGAACGCAGGCGCTACCTCTCTTCATTGCCGTATCCGCGGGTTCGCCACCGAATACAGCAGATCCGTCAGAAAATTCACCGCTACATACGTCAAGCCAATCGCCAGGATGCAGCCCTGCACCAGATAGTAGTCGCGATTGGAGATGGCCTGGATGGTGAGCCGTCCAATTCCGGGCCAGGAAAAAATTGTTTCAGTCACGATGGCTCCGGCCAGAAGCGCGCCGAATTGCAGGCCCAGCACCGTAATCACGGGGATCATCGCATTACGCAGCGCGTGCCCATAGACCACCTTGTGTTCCGACAGCCCCTTGGCGCGGGCGGTGCGGATATAGTCCTGTCCCAACTCTTCCAGCATGGAGGTCCGCACCATGCGGGTCAGGATCGCCGCCAGCGCGCCGCCCATGGTGATCGCGGGCAGCACCATGTGCGCCAAGCCGCCCGAACCCGAGACCGGCAGCCAGCCCAGTTTGATGGCAAAAAGCAAAATCAGAATAGGGCCTAGCGCGAAGTTGGGGAAAGACAAGCCAAACAGGCTGACTACGCTGAGCAGTCGATCGTCCCATTGGTTGCGCCTTTGCGCCGATCGCACTCCCGCCGGGACCGAAAGCAGAATCGCCACCAGCAGCGCCGCCAGGGTCAACTCCAGAGTGTAGGGGTAGCGCTGGGCAATCAGGCGGGTGACGCTCTGGTTGAAACGTAACGACGGTCCCAGATCGCCCTTCAGCACTCCCTCCCAATAGTTCAGATATTGCCGGCCCAGGGGCAGGTCGAGTCCATAGGCATGGCGGGCGGCCTGCACATCAGTTACCGGAGCGCCTTCTCCCAGCATTTGAAGAATCGGGTCGCCGGGCACGAGGTGAATCAGAAGGAAGACCAGCGAAACTACCAGCCAGATCACGGGCAGCGTGTACAGCACGCGGAGAGAGAAGTATCGCGGCATCAGCCGTTAGCCCTTGGTCGTTCGTCGTTGGCCGTTGGTCGGCTAAGCATGTTTCTAGGAATGTCGTTCCAAAATCCAGCGTCCATCTTCGTCTTCGAAGTATGCCAACTTGCCCGGAACACAGGAGAGAAAGGCTCCCATTTGATAACCCACCACCTTTTTGAGGGCATCTAAGAGTGGCATCTCGGTCCCGTCGATTTCAGAGTCTTCGGAAGTGACCTTGCACGTTGCCGGCGCACTCATTTTGCTAAGGAGGAGAGCGATCTCCGGCGGGTGTTGTTTGCTGGACGGAATGGACCGGACATACCGCGGGTCGAGACTTTTGAAGTGTCCCAGTTCCCCGAGAAACCTGGAACGCCGCTTCGCGTTCGTCACCATCGCTAGATAGCGTTCCCTCTTTGCTGGGACGATAAACGCCCTTATCAGTTCTTCCTCGTCATTCATCTGGCAGCATTCCGTGACCACAAGGGTCAGGTTACTTGTTTCTTGAACCCAGTTTCCAGTTTTGAGTTCCCGGTTCTCAGTCTCCCGCCTGGGTCACGGGCCTGGGCTCGAGTTTTTCAATCTTCACCTTCGCGATGCGGTGGCCTTCGACCTCCTGGACGGTGTAGCGATGGCCTTCATATTCGAAGCTCTCGCCCTGCCGCGGAATCCGCTGCAGGCGGGCGAGAATGAAGCCGGCCAGGGTCTCGAAGCCGGAGTCGCGGGGAAGCGAAAGCTGATATTGAGATTCCAGGTCGCGGATGCTCACCGATCCTTCGAGGAAGACCGCAATCTCCCCTTCCACCAGGGCCTGCTGGGCCGGGGCGATATCAAATTCGTCTTCGATTTCGCCGACGATCTGCTCCAGCACGTCTTCGACGGTGATCACTCCGGCGGTCGAGCCGAACTCGTCCACCACCACCGCCAGGTGGCGTTTGCGCTCCTTGAATTCCTCCAGCAGTTCGGTGAGAACCTTGGTTTCGGGCACGACCAGGACATCGTGCATGATCTGGCTGATTTTCATGGCCGCGACCCGTCCGGCGGCTGGTTGGTCGGCCGTGGTACTCAGCCGCAGGCGGGTCCAGCGCATCAGGTCTTTGGCGTAGAGTACGCCGACGATATGTTCCGGGCCGCGCTGCGGGTCGAAGACCGGAACCCGCGAATGTTGTTCCTCGACCACGCGGGCCAGGGCGTCGGAGATTGTAAGATCGCCGGGCAGGGAGAAAATGGCCGGGCGTGGCACCATCACCTCCCGCACCGTAATGTTGTCCAGCTCCAGTGCATGATGAATCATCTCTTCCTGGAAGGGCGGGATCTCTCCGAATTGGCGGCTGGCGGTCACGATGAGTTTCAATTCGTCGGGCGAGTGCACCGCGCCCTCCCGGATGCGGCGTGAACCCAGCGCGCGCAGCACCCACCCAGCCGCCCGGCTCATGACGAAGAGCAAAGGACGGGTCAGCGTAAGGAAGACATCCATGGGGCCGGCGACGGCCAGCGCCACCTGCTCTGAACGCTGCAAGGCCAGCGATTTGGGAACCAGTTCGCCCAGGATGACGTGCAGGCATGTGATCAGCGCGAAAGCGATGGCAATCGCAATCCCATGAGCGTAAACCGAGGCGTGAGGAAGGTCCCGGACCGGTCCAAGCATCATTTGGGCCAGCAGGGGTTCCCCGACCCAGCCCAGAGTCAGGCTGACGACAGTGACACCCAATTGGACGCCGTTGACCACCTCGTCCAGATTGCGGTGCAGCTTCTGCACAATGCGGGCGCCAATCCGTCGGGCCGCCACTAGTTGCTGAATTCGGGTGTCACGCACGCTCACCAGGGAGAATTCCGCCGCAGCGAAGAATGCGTTGGCCGCCACCAGGAGCAGGATGAGGAACACCCGCAGCAGCACGTAGGCAATCATGAAGGGCTAATTCTAACATTCCAAAGAGCATGGCATGACTTGGAGCGCTAAAGCCTTGTAGAATGAGAGCCATTCCTCGCCGCAGTCGTCCAAATCCCGGAGGTTGTCTGCTTCCATTTCGAAGTTTCGCGGGTCTAATCTGTAGCAGCGTGTCTTGTTGACCCGGGGCCGAGCTGGTTCAGGTTTGCGACAATCCTTGGAACAAACAACATATCTCGTTCGTAATAATTTAAAGACGTGGGCATTATCGAGTTCAGGAGGCAGATGTGAACGGCAACGGCAACAGCAAGAAGCGGCGAAAGCGGCTGATTTATGGCGGTATCGGACTCGTACTCGTCCTCCTGATTGCAGGCGGCCTGATTGCCGCCACGCACGGCGGCACCAAGATTGACCCTTCGAAACTGCAGAAGGTGGAGAAGGGTGACCTGGCTAAGAGCGTGGTGGCTACCGGCAAAGTCACGCCCATCACCAAAGTGGAGTTGAAGTCCAAGGCCAGCGGAATCGTCAAGAAGCTGCTGGTGGATGCCGGCGACAAGGTGAAGAAAGGGCAGTTGCTGGCCCAATTAGATAAAGTAGAAATCGAGGCGCAGGTAGAACAGTCGCGCGCCGCGGTGGAATCTGCCGAGGCCAGTCTCACCAGTTCCGAAGCCGACTATGAGCGGGCCAAAGTCGATGCGGAAGGTCCGGAAGTGCCTCTGCTCAAGCGATCCTACGACCGGGCCATCGGGATGGCCAAGGAAGGCGTGGTTTCCACCTCTGCCCTGGAAGACGCTCAGAAGAACTATGAGTTGGCGCTGAACAAACAGAATGTGTCGAAAGCGCAAGCCACCGTCCTGAAAGCGAAGATTGCCCAGGCCCGGGGACAACTGGGACAAGACCGCGCCAACCTGAAGCAACTTGAAGAACAACTGAGTTATACCGACATCCAGTCGCCGATTGATGGAGTCGTCCTGTCGCGTGACGTCGAAATGGGCGACGCCGTGAGCTCTATTCTTGTCCTGGGCTCCGCCGCTACCCTGGTCATGACCCTGGGTGATACCAGCCAGGTGTATGTCAAAGGCAAAGTGGACGAGAGCGACATCGGCAAGGTTTACCTGGGCCAGCCGGCAAGAATCAAGGTGGAGTCGTTCAAGGACAAAACTTTCAACGGCGTGGTCACCAAGATCTCCCCGATGGGCGTGGAGAAGGACAACGTCACCACCTTCGAAGTACGCGTCTCCATCAACAACCCCGGTGGCGAATTGAAGGCTGAGATGACCGCCAACGCGGAAATCATTCTGGAAGAACACAAAAACGTGCTCCAGATTCCCGAAGGCGCGATTATTTACGACAAGGACAAAAAGGCGTCGGTTGAAATCCCCGACCCTAGCGCCAAAGACGGCAAGAAAAAGATCGCGGTCAATATCGGCATCTCCAACGGCGCCAAGACCGAGCTCCTCAGCGGCCTGAAGGAAGGCGATCAGGTAGTACTGCAGTAAAGACCGGGATCCGGGAAGCGAATTAGTTGGCTATCTAGTTCCAGGGCATTTTTTGCGTCCTTTGCGAATCCTTCGCGCACTTTGCGGTTAGGGCTTTTGTCGTAAAGTTCGCGATGGGTCCCTTCCCGGCCCGGAAACCGCACCACGGTTTACGAAACTGAATATCTTGACTCGAGCTTTTCGGGAGAAACCATGAATCACCGAAACGTTGTTTCCTCCTTCCTCCCCGCCTGGACCGTCGCCAGCGTCACCATCGCAATTCTGATTTGTCTTTCCGCGCTGCCGGCGGCGGCCGCTGAGGAAGGTTCGTTCCAGCGCTCCTTGCGAGTGACCGGGCCGGTGCACATGGATTTGAGCACAGGCTCAGGCAGCGTCGAGGTGCGTACCGGCCCTTCGGGCCAGGTGCAGGTCACCGGACGCATCCGGGCCGGCGAATGGTTTGGAGGAAACGCCCAGGAAAAGATCAAACGAATTGAAGCCAACCCACCCATCCAGCAGAACGGCAATGATATTCGCATCGGCCGCATCGATGATCCCGACCTGCGGCACAACATTTCCATCAGCTACGAGGTGGTGGTGCCGGCGGAGACCGATTTAAAGGTCCAGAGCGGCTCGGGCGACCAGAGGGTGGATGGTATCCGCGGCCCGCTGGAGGTCAGCGCCGGCTCCGGAGGGCTGAAAATTTCTGCCATCGGCGACCGGGTCCAGGCCGAAACCGGCTCCGGCGATGTCGATATCAATCGGGTAAAGGGCAACGTACACGCCAAGACCGGAAGCGGATCGATTGACGCCAGTGATATCGCCGGCGCTTTTGAAGCCGATACCGGCAGCGGACACATCACTCTGCGACAAACCGCGCCCGGTTCGGTGCGCGTCGACACCGGCTCCGGAGGCATGGAACTGCACGGAGTTCAGGGCTCCCTGGAGGCCAAGGCGGGCAGCGGAGACATTCAGGCCGAAGGCAGCCCCACCGGGGCATGGAATGTGCACACCGGTTCCGGCGGAGTGCAACTGAAGCTGCCTTCCGACGCCGCTTTCGATCTGGACGCGCACACCAGTTCCGGCTCCATTTCGGTCGATCACCCGCTCACCGTGCAAGGCTCCATCGGACGCAAGGAAGTACGAGGCCGCGTCGGTCGCGGAGGTGTACCCGTGGAAGTGGAAACCGGATCGGGCGACATAGAAATCCGTTAAAACAGTCGTCAGTCGTCGGTCTTCAGTCGTCAAAAATCTCATTCGGCCAGTTGCGCTCTTCGGTCTTGCTGACGCCTGACGACTGCCTTCCCGTTACCTCCGTTCCTTGACTCTGCTCTCCTGACAGGTTACTTTCGGCATTTCCGGGGAAAACTCTGTCTGCAAGCGAGGGGAAATTGGCGCACCGTCCGATCATCACGCTGACTACCGATTTTGGGCTCAACGATCATTTCGTAGGGACGATCAAAGGCGTCATTCTCTCCATTGCGCCGGAGGCTGAGATCGTGGACATCAGCCATTCGGTGCAGGCCTTCGACGTGCTGGATGGGGCGCTGATGATTGCGCAATCGTATAACTACTTCCCCTCGGGCACGGTGCATCTGGTGGTGGTCGATCCGGGCGTGGGAACAGCGCGGCGCCCGATCCTGGTCACCAGCGACCGGCACCACTTTGTTGCCCCCGACAACGGCGTGCTCTCTATGGTCTATGCGCGGGAAGAGCGACTGCACATCCGCCATGTCACCGCCGAGCACTATTCCCTGCAGCCGGTGAGCAACACCTTCCACGGGCGCGATATTTTTGCGCCCATCGCAGCCTGGCTGGCCAAGGGGGTTGATTCGGACAAATTCGGCGACGAGATTACTGATTTCGTCCGCTTCAATCCGCCCAAACCCAAATCGGTAAACGGCAACACCATGCGCGGCGTAATCCTGAAAGTGGACCGCTTCGGCAACCTCGTCACCAACATCACGCCCCAGGACGCTCCCATGCTTTTTGCCTCCGAACCAGCCCCCTTCAAGATGCTGGTGGGCAAGCACGAGATCACGGAGATTCTCCCCAATTATTCCGAGGGCTCACCTGGCCAGGTCTTCGGCATCCTGGGCAGCATGGGCTACCTGGAGATCGCCTCCAATCGCGGTTCCGCGGCGAAAATCGTCGGGTCCGGCAAAGGCAGCGAGGTGATGATCTCGCTCGAAGGCGCAGCGGCCGCCGGCAACGGAAACTAGCCGAACATGCACTACCCGCGCTTCGCTTTAGGATGCACGTAACGTTCGATTTCTCCGGTCCATTTCAGAAAGCGCCAGAGGTTGCCGCGCTCCCGCCACATAAACTCCCAGAATTCGAGGAAGCCGATCTGCTGCATCTTGACTCCACAATAGGTCTCGACCCGCCACAGCAGATAGGGGCTCCGCCACGGGGTCAGGCGATGTCCGCGGGTTGCGTTCCAGAGAAACCGAAGCATGTAGCGCATCGCTGCTCCCGAGTATAGCGTGGATCAGTCGCCGGTCTTCGGTCGTCAGCAGAATCTGATTTTTTCTGAGAACCGAGAACTGATGACTGATCACTAAAATAAAGAACTCATAAGAATCAATCGCAGTCGCCGGTCGCCAGCAGAATCTGGTCTTTCTGACGACTGAAGACCGACGACTGACGACTGCCTCTGCTAAAATTTCTGCGCATGGCCGACGACGCCCGCCAGAAGGCCGAAGACCACTACTATGCCGCCCTCGATCTGGTCGCCGAAGGTGAGCAGGAGCGCGCCCTGGCCGAGTACCAGCATTCCCTGGCCGCCGATCCGGTCTTTACCGAAGCCATGCACGGCATGGCCCGCACCCTGCAGGACCTCAACCGCCTGGATGAAGCCATCGCGGTAGCGAAACGAATCGCCGAACTCGATCCCGATGACGTACTGGCCTATACCAGCCTGTCCGTCCTATACCAGAAAAAGGGCATGATTCTAGAGGCCGAAGCCGAAGCCAACAAAGCCAGAATCCTGGGATGGAAGCAGCAGCTGAAGAAAGGCGGCTCCTAGCTCCTGGCTCCTAGCTCCTGGCTTCTAGCTCTTGTTTTTAGCTCTTGGCCAGAAGCTAGAAGCCAGCAGCCAGAAGCTTCACAGTTCGTACTTCTTCGCCAAATGCCGGAACGAACGATAGGAAATCTTCAGCACTTCTGCCGCCCGGGTCTGCACGCCGTTCGATTGCGCCAGTGCCGCCAGCAATAGTGAGCGCTCGATGTCGGCAACGTATTTCTCCATGTCCACGCCCTCGGGCAGGACCGAGCCCGGCGCGATCGAAACCGGTCCGCCGACTCCGGCCGCCGCTGCTCTGGCCTTCGAACGCTCAGCGGGGAGTTCGACGGTGAGTTCTTCTCCGGTTTCGAGCGCCACCGCCCGTTCAATGGTGTTTTCCAGCTGGCGCACATTGCCCGGCCAGTCATATCCGGAAAGGGCGCCCAGCGAATGCCCATTCACCCGCAAAATGCTCTTGCCGGCTGCCGGAGCATATTTCTTCAGGAAATGATTGACCAGCACCGGGATGTCCTCGCGACGCTCCCGCAGCGGCGGCACCGAGACCGGAATCACACTCAAGCGGTAGTACAAGTCCTCGCGAAAGGTATTCTCGGCCACTTGCCGGTCCAGATCGCGGTTGGTGGCTGCGATCACGCGCACGTCGATGGGAATCTCGGTCGTGCCGCCCACCGGCCGCACACTGCGCTCCTGCAATACGCGAAGCAATTTGACCTGCATGGTCAGCGTCATCTCGCTGATTTCGTCAAGAAAGATCGTGCCCTGGTCCGCTACCTCAAACAAGCCGCGTTTGTTCTGGTTCGCTCCCGTGAAGGCGCCTTTGACGTAACCGAACAGTTCGCTCTCCAGCAAAGTTTCGGGGAAAGCTCCACAGTTGATGGAAACGAAGGGCTCGCTGGCCCGCGGTGAACATACGTGCACCGCCCGGGCCACCAGCTCTTTACCCGTGCCGCTCTCGCCGTAAATCAGAATCGTACTCTGGGTGGAGGCCACGGTCCGAATGGTCTGTTTCAGTTTTTCCATGGCGGGGCTGGCGCCCACGATATTGTCCAGCGAGTTGCGGGTGGCGGCATCCCGTTTGAAGGCAAAGTTCTGCCGGCTCAGCGACATCTTCTCCAGAGCGCGGTTGATGGCAAGTTTGATTTCGTTGACCAAACCGGGTGACTTGCGGATGTAATCAGCGGCCCCACCCGCTTTTACCGCTTCCACCGCGTCCTCATAGTCGTCCACCGCCGTGATCAGAATGACCGCGGAATCGGGCGAGACCTGATGGGCATAGCGCAGCACTTCGATACCATCGGTATTCGGCATTTTGATATCGGTGACCACAACGTCGTAAAGCGCGCTGTCGAGCTTCTTCTTGGCATCTTCTCCCGACTTTACCGTCTCGACCTTGTGGCCCTCGCGGCGCAGGGCAATATCCAGCATTTCGCAGATCGAGCGCTCGTCGTCGCAAACCAGAATGTTACCCATGCGCTCGACCTCCCGTGCCCGTCGCGGCCGCTACCGCGTCCCCGTCCTGAGGCAGGAGTTTTGGTTTCGCGACCGGCAGTTTCGCGGATATGTCCTCGGCCACAGCCACCCGGCGCAAGCGCAGAACGAAGACACTGCCTTCTCCGATTTTGGAACGCACCCACACCTTGCCCTCGTGCGCCTGCACGATCTGATAAACGATGGCCAGACCCAACCCGGTTCCGCCTTCGAACTGCGACTGGAAGGGCTCAAAGATTTTTTCCACCAGCTGCCGGCTCATCCCGGGACCGGTGTCGGCAAAGTTGATTTGCCAGTCTTCGCCAACCTGCTCCACCGAAACCCTGAGCACACCCCCTGAACTCATGGCGCGGACGGCATTCTGGCAAAAATTCCAGAACACCTGCTTGATTTTGTCGCCATCGGCAATGGTGAAGGCCTGTTCGCAGCCATAGTGCCGCTCGATGCGGATCCCCGCGCTCTCGGTCATCAACCGGTGCTCCAGCAGGGTCAGCGTGTCTTCCAGCAGGGGCAGGAGATCGACGGACGCAAATTGATACTGCTTGCCGCGCGAGTAAACCAGAAAGTCGGTAATGATGCCGTTCAGCCGCTCCGACTCCCGGGTCACAATCTGCAGCAGCTGGCGGTGTTCTTCGCTCAGGTCAACAATTCCGGAGAGCATGCTCACCGAGCCGGCAATCGACGTCAGGGGATTGCGGATCTCATGCGCGATCGCAGCCGCCAATCGCCCCACGGCTGCCAGCCGGTCCTGAATGCGCAGGTCCCGCTCCAGGCGCCGGATCTGGGTCAGGTCATCGAAGGTGTAAACGTACCCAATCGTCTTCCGGCCGGGGACGGCAAGCACGGTCGCCATGACCCGCAGGGTCTTGCAGAAGCCGTTGGCCGCCACAAAGCGCACTTCTCCATGGGCACGTTCTGAATCCGCTGCGGGCAACGGGTCGAGAAAAAGCTGGCCCACCGCCTGACCCAGAAATTCTTTTTCCGAGCGCTCGAACAACTTCTGTGCGGCGGCGTTGGCCAGCGTGATGTAGCCATCGAGCCCGGTCGTGATCAGGCCCCCGCTGATGGATTGAATGATATTTTCGTGCAGCGCCTGCAGGTCTTCCAGCGCTCCACTGGTGTACTTCAGCTTTACATCCACCTGCCGCAGCTTCGCCGCCAGCAGCCCCGCCAGATAGGCCACCGCCAGGTAGCCGAACAGATTGACGAAAATGATGGCCTGCAGCGCTCCCAGTCCGGGATGGGTGCTGGAATACGAAGGTATGATGGCGAAGTACGTCAGTTCCAGGACCGCCACATACAGGATGAACGCCAGCGCCCCAGTCAGGTAGGCCCAGATCCGGGGCAACAGGATACAAGCCACCGTGATGACCAGGGGGTAGAAGAAGTTCAGGGAACTGTCCACGCCGCCGGTGGCATAGACCACCAGCGTGACCATGATCAGGTCGGTGATGACTTGCAACAGAGACTGGATGCGTCGCTCCTGCCAAAGAGAAAGGAGGAGCAGGTAGAACGCTGAAACCGCGTACCACAGCACAATGATGGCGATGAACAAGCGCAGGGGAAAGGGGTTCGTGGTCAGCCGGGCAATCGCCAGCTCGATTCCCAACAGCAGGGTCAGAACAATGATGCGAACCTTGACCAGCCAGGCCAGCCAGAGCCGCTCATCGAAAATGGATTGCATGCGAGATCCGAATCCCTGAACACCAGTCGTCAGTCGTCGGTCATCAGTCGTCAGAAAGAGCTGACCACCGGCGACTGACAACTGATAACTGACAACTGATGACTGCCCTTCGTGCTTAGCCCGCCAGTGTCCCTGAGTACTAGTCGTCAGTCATCAGAAAGGTCTGACGACCGACGACTGCACTTGTACTTAGCCCGCCAGTTTGGCGATCATCGAGAACAACGGCATGTAGAGCGAAATGACAATGCCGCCGATCATGATGCCCAGCAGGCCGATGATGACCGGTTCCAGCATGGCCAGCATGTCCTTGGTGGCGGAGTCGACTTCGTCCTCGTAGAAGTCGGCGATCTTTTGCAGCATGGCATCCATGGCGCCCGTGGCTTCGCCGACGCCGATCATCTGGGTCACCATGTTGGGAAACACACCCGATTCCCGCAGGGGGTCAACGATGGTGCGGCCTTCTTCGATGGCCTTGCGTACCTTCATCAACGCTTCTTCCAGCACCGCGTTGCCTGAAGTCCGGGCGGTAATGCTCAAACCTTCCAGGATAGGCACGCCCGAGGTGATCAAAGTGCCCAGGGTCCGGGTAAAGCGGGCCACCGCGATTTTGCGCAGCAGTGTACCCAGAATGGGCAGCTTAAGCAGGGCATAATCGAAGTAGTAACGGCCCTTGGGATTCTTGCGAATCTGCTTCATGCCCACTACCAGGCCGACCACCCCGACGATGAAGAACCACCAGAACTGCCCCACAAACGCGCTCAGGCCCATCACGATTCGGGTGGGCAACGGCAAGGCGACGCCCAGTCCGATAAACAGGTTGGAGAAGATTGGGACCACCCACTTCAGCAGCGCGCCTACGATCAGGAAGGCCAGGCTGACCACCGACACCGGGTAGATCAAAGCCGACTTCACCGCCGCCCGCAACTTGACCGCCTTCTCGATGTAAATGGCCAGCCGCTGCAGGATGATGTCGAGAATACCGCCGGTTTCGCCGGCTTCAATCATGTTGGTGGTCAGATCGTCGAAGATCTTGGGATGCCCCTTCATGGCGTTGGCCAAGGTTGCGCCCCCTTCGACGGTGGTGCGAACAGTCGTCAGGGTCTTCTGGAAGGCCGGGTTCTCCTGGTTGGCCGCCAGAATTTCCAGACACTGCACCAGCGGCAGGCCGGCGTCGATCATGACCGAGAACTGGCGAAAGAAAATGGCAATGTCCTTGGTCTTGACCTTGTTCATGCCGAGACTCGGCATGACAAATTCTTTGCCTTTTTCTCGGATGGGCCCCGGCGTGATGCGCTCGCGCCGCAACTGGCTGGTCAGCGCCTGTTTGTTGGCTGCAGTCCGCTCGCCGCTGACCTTCTGACCGGACTCATTCTTTCCCGAAAATGTGAAAACTGGCATGGTAAACGTCTCCTCGCTGCAATTCGCTCTTCCCGCGCCGTTGTTCCGGCTCCAGAACCGCTTTCTCCTCGCGCCCGCTTCTACCGCCCGTGGCGGCAGTCACCGGCCATTCCCCAATCCCTGCCGGCGCCGCTCAATGCTTGCTGGGTGCGGCGCCCTTCGCCAGGGGCTGGTTACGATTCAGACCTGCGCCCCGGTTGATCATTTCCTGCAACTCGTCGGTGTTACTGGAACGCGCCATGGCCACTTCCAGAGTGATCTTTTTCTGGAAGTAAGCCGTCGCCAGCGCCTGATTAAAGGTCTGCATTCCAAACTTGTCCTGGCCCGACTGCATGGAAGAGTAGATCTGGTGGATCTTGTCTTCGCGGATCAGGTTGCGAATGGCGGCATTCGGGACCATGATCTCCATGCACATAGCCCGGCCCTTGCCGTCCGCGGTGGGCAGCAGGCTTTGGCACATGATGCCTTCCAGTACCAGTGACAGCTGCGCCCGGATCTGGGGCTGCTGGTGGGCCGGAAACACATCGATAATTCGGTTGATGGTCGATGACGCCGAATTGGTGTGCAGCGTGCCGAACGTAAGGTGGCCGGTTTCAGCGATGCGCAGCGCCGACTCGATGGTTTCGAGATCGCGCATTTCGCCGATCAGCACCACGTCCGGGTCTTCACGGAGGGCGGCGCGCAAGGCGTCGGCAAAACTCTTGGTGTCAGCATGCAACTCGCGCTGGTTCACCACGCAGTTCTTGTTCATGTGCACGAATTCGATCGGGTCCTCAATGGTAAGGATGTGGTCGTGCCGCTCGCTGTTGATCTTGTCAATCATCGCCGCCAGCGTGGTTGATTTTCCCGAGCCGGTCGGACCTGTCACCAGCACCAGCCCGCGAGGCTTGTCGCACAACTTGGTCACGATGGCGGGCAGTCCCAGCTGGTTGAACGATTTGATCTCGAACGGAATCAGACGAAAGACGGCCGAAGTGGCGCCACGCTGGTTGAAAGTATTGGCGCGGAAACGGGCCAGGCCCTTCAGACCGAAGGAGAAGTCCAATTCGAGGTTTTCTTCGAAGCGGTGCTTCTGCGAATCGGTCATCACGCTGTAGGCCAGCTGCTTGGTCTCCGCCGGCGTCATCTGCGGCAGATCGAGCGGCACCAGGTGTCCGTGCACCCGAATCTGGGGCGGAGAATTGGTGGTGATGTGGAGGTCGCTTCCCCCCATCTCCAACAGCCTTTTCAGCAGATCACTTAACGAGAGCGACATAGTTTCCCCTTTCCTTCCTGAACTCTAGTGAATGGTTTCGCGTGCCACTTCTTCGAGCGTAGTCTGGCCGGCAGCGACCTTGATCAGACCGCTGCGGCGCAGCGTGATCATGCCGCGCTCAATCGCCTTTTTCTTCAATTCCAGCGCCGAAGCGCCCACCAGGACCAGTTCCTTGATCTCGTCATCCACTTCCATCACTTCGTACAAACCGGTCCGGCCCTTGTAGCCTGTGTTGTTGCAGGTGCCACAGCCTTTGCCCTTTTTGATCTTCACCGTCTTGGCTTCTTCCGGGGTATAGCCTTCTTCGATCAGCGCCTGCACCGGCATGTCAATGACTTCGGCGCACTCACCGCATATGCGTCGCACCAGTCTCTGGGCGCAAATCAGGTGAACGGAAGTGGCGACCAGAAAGGGTTCAATACCCATGTTCATCAGCCGCGTAATCGTCTCCGGCGCGCCGTTGGTGTGGAGGGTGGACAGCACCAGGTGGCCGGTGAGAGCGGCTTTGATGGCAATTTCCGCGGTTTCAAAGTCGCGGATTTCACCCACCAGGATGATGTTGGGGTCCTGCCTCAGGAAGGCGCGCAGCGCCGCCGCGAAGTTCAACCCGATTTGTTCCTTCATCTGCACCTGGTTGACTCCCGCCAGCTGAAATTCGACTGGATCTTCGGCAGTCATGATGTTGGTGTCGGGCGTATTCAGGCGCGCGATGGATGAATACAAAGTGTTGGTCTTGCCTGATCCCGTAGGGCCGGTGACCAGCACCATGCCATAGGGTTTCAGAATTGCCTTCTCGAACTTGGTCAGCGACTCTTGCTCGAAACCGAGCTTGGTCATGTCCAGGCGCAGGTTTTCTTTGTCCAGCAACCGCATGACGATCTTTTCGCCCCACAAGGTAGGCAGTGTGCTGACCCGGAAATCGAGCTGCTTCTTGCGTCCGCCCAGGCTCATCTTCAGCATGATGCGGCCGTCCTGCGGCAGGCGCTTTTCGCTGATGTCCAGTTTCGCCATGATCTTTACGCGCGAAGTGATGGCATCCTTCAACTTCAGCGGCGGCGACATGATGCTCTGCAGCACGCCGTCAATACGGAAGCGCACCCGGAATTCTTTTTCGTACGGCTCCATGTGAATGTCGCTGGCTCCCCGCTTCACCGCGTCGGTCAACACCAGGTTGACCAGCTTCACGATGGGAGCTTCGTCAGCCGCCCGCTCCAGGTCGGCCGCTTCCATCTCGGTTTCTTCCGCCTGCAACTCGACGTCAGCTTCGCCGATTTCGGTCATGGACTGCATGACCTGCTCGAGGTCTTCCTGCTGCGTGGTGCCGTAGGCCTTCTCGATGCCTTCGAGGATTGAGCTCTCGGACGCCACCACCGGCTCGATGTTGAAACCGGTCATGAACTTGATATCGTCCATGGCGAAGACGTTGGTCGGGTCCACCATGGCGATGGTCAACGACGCGCCTACGCGGCTCAGGGGCAGAATCTGGTAACGCTTCGCGGTCTCGAACGGAATCAGCTTTACGACTGAGGGATCGATTTCAAAATAGGAGAGATTGATAGCCGGCACGCCGTACTGGCGGGAGAGAAAGTTGGTGACATCCTCATCAGTGAGGAAGCCCAGCTTCACCAAAGCCGAGCCCAGACGAACGTTGGTCTCTTTCTGGACCTTGGTCGCCTGCTCCAACTGCTCCCTGGTGATGACCTTCTCTTTGACCAGAAGATCACCCAGCCGTTGAGACATACTTCGATCTCCTATCTGCGCGTCAGATAATTTCGGTGTACGAATGCGGCGCGACTTCTGCTGCTTTTCGAGGGGAGAAGTTGCAGCCTATCGCGTTGACACAAATTGTCAACGTAACCGGGTTACGGCACCAGTAACTTTAGTGCGTAGGACTTCCGGGTAAAATTCGCAAGTCAGAGATTCGATGCCCGCAGAAACCGCACGATTACAGGGGAAAGCCCACGATGCAAGAAAAAAGCGCGACGAAAAACGGCGGCAGGGGTTGAATGACTTCGGTAACGGGGTGAGCTTCAGAAGCTCTCGGCGTCGCACGTGTCGGTGCTGAGGCTGCCCCACCCTTGCGCTTTTTGCAAGGGTGGGAAGAGGAGGCTTCACCTATGCTCGACGTTTACGATCACTCGAATTCCAGGGTCCCACCGGGGCAGGTTGGGCCGAACTATCCCACTCAAATTCACCCCCGACGGTGGACGGGTTCGAGGTTCCCACCCTTGCAAAAGACGCACGGGTGGGGCAGCCACTGCTCTTAGCGAGGCTCGATCTTGTCGAACCCCCACTCATTCGCAAAAAAACGCGAATGAATGGGGCACAGGCAACCGGCTGTCAATCCCCCGCCCCGCACCGTTTCCCTCCAACCCCATCATTCGCTGGACACAATACTTTGGCCCGCGCTGTCCCATTCTCCCTGCTCAAACTGCTATCCTATAACTAGAAAGTAAATATCAGGCGCGGGCTGGTTAGCTCGCGCCTTTTCTTGTTTGGGCGTGCCGGCCAGCGGCAAGTGCGGGGACGTGATCACGGGTTTCCCAGTCGCCTTAGATTTTGCCCAGGAAAACTCGAAACGGCTGCAGCTCTAAAGGACACAGCTTTCAGGAGCCCGTCCCGTGAGCAGCCGAAGGCTGTTGCCGATGCGATTTCACAAAACGCCCGGCGCATCCGAAATGCGTGCCCTACCCACGCCGGGCGAGCGCACCTGAAATGTGCGCTGTCCGGAAAAGAAGCGCGGGCCTAACGCCGCGCCTCTTTAGTTGGGGCCATGGAAAACAGCGCGGAAGTTCCCGCCGGGCAGCGCGCCGGACGGGACAAAAAGGGTAAGCCACAGAAAGGCACGGATAAACAGCGGGGAGAGTTGGCCGAGATGCACTTCATGCTCAAGGCCGCCGGCCTGGGATTCGGCGTCGCCAAGCCCTGGGGAGAGAGCGAACGTTATGACTTCGTCCTGGATACCGGAAAGAAATTCTGGCGCGTACAAGTCAAGTCCACGTATGTGGCGCGGGCGCCCAAGTATTCGGTAAATGTATGCCGCAACATTGCAGACAAGAAAAAGACGCCATACACGGCTGAAGAAATCGACATTCTGGTCGTTTACATCGTCGCCGAGGATGCATGGTATGTGCTCCCGGTGGCGGTTGTCGCGGCTCGCACCCGTCTGTACTTCGCCCCTTTGGGAAGCAAAAAGGGCGGCGTTTACGAAAAATATCGCGAAGCCTGGCATTTGATGAAAGCGGAACCAGCGAACTCCCGTGCCCTGGGCCGCTAATGTGGGCGCGAGCGTCCCGCTCGTGCGCCAGCGCGTGAGCGCTGCCGGGCGGCGCTCGGCCCGGGCGGACGAGGGCGTCCACCCCTACTTGCTTAATCCAGGCCTAGTTCTTTCCACTTCTTGTCCACCAGCGCTTTGGTCTTTTCGTCCATCAGAATTTCGTCAGGCCAGGGGCGCGCAAAACCTTCGCTCGGCCATTTGCGGGTGGCGTCAATCCCCATCTTCGAGCCGTAGTTGGGCAGGCGCGAGGAATGGTCCAGCGAATCGACCGGGCCGAGAGTGAACTGGATGTCGCGCTCCGGGTCGATGTGGTTCAGCACTTTCAACGTGACTTCGCCGATGTCCTGCACGTTCACGTCCTCATCGACCACGATGATGCATTTCGTGAACATGGCCTGGCCCAGCGACCAGATGGCGTTCATCACCTTGCGCGCCTGGCCGGGATAGGATTTGCGAATCGAGACCAGCATCAGATTATGGAAGACTCCTTCCACCGGAAGATTGATGTCCACCAGTTCAGGAATGGTCAGCCGCATCAGCGGAAGAAAGATGCGCTCGACCGCCTTGCCCATCCATCCGTCTTCCATGGGCGGCTTGCCCACGATGGTTGTGGAATAGATCGGATTCTTGCGGTGGGTGATGCAGGAGACGTGAAAGACCGGATAAAGGTCCTCCAGCGAGTAGTAGCCCGTGTGGTCGCCGAAGGGGCCCTCGGTGCGGAGTTCATCGAGATGCACGTGGCCTTCGAGGACAATCTCGGCAGTGGCGGGAACTTCGAGATCAACCGTTTCACACTTGACCAGCTCAACCGGCTTCTGGCGGAGAAAGCCGGCGATGAGATATTCCTCCACATCGGGCGGAGCGGGCACGATCGCGGAAAAAGTAAGGGCGGGTTCGGTGCCAATGGCCACCGCAACTTCCATTTTGCCGCGAGGGCGATCACCTTCGATCAGGACTGACCCGCCGGAGGTGCGGGCCATAACATCGACTGCGGCGCTGGCACGAGCGGGGACGCTCGCGCCTACATCAACCTGGGCCGCTGCTCGCAGTGCCTCGCGGTAATGTTCGGCGCCAACTTTCTGGCGCTGCCAGTGCATGCCGGTGGTGCGCTCGTCATAAATCTGCAAACGGTACATACCGACATTTCGTTTGCCGGTTTTGGGATCGCGGGAGACCACGCAGGGCAGCGTGATAAAACGGCCCGCGTCTTTGGGCCAGCATTGCAGGATGGGGAAATCGAGCAGCGAGAAGTTGTCCCGCTTGATGACTTCCTTGCACGGGCCTGTGGCCACGCTCTTGGGGAAGAACTTCCCCATTTCGGCGAGCATAGGCAACATCTTTACCTTGTCCAGAAAACCTTGTGGGGATTTTACGTCCATGAAAGCACGGATGCGGTCAGCCACTTGGTCGAGGGCGTCGACTTCCAGAGCGAGATTCATGCGTCGGGCGGAGCCGAACTGGTTGATCAGGACCTGCGCTCCGGGATGGCCCTTGATGTTTTTGAAAAGCAGAGCGGGCCCGCCCGCTGAAGCCTGCCGGGCCTTGCCCGGCCTGACCGTGTCAGAGACCCGGTCCCACACCAGCCCCTTGCTCACACGGTCGGTAATTTCAGCGATCTCGAGGACGGGATCAACCTCAGTGCGGATGGTCTTCAGTTCACCGGCTCGCTCCAGCGCCGCGATCCAATCCCGCAGATCTTCGTAGGCCAAAATGTTCCCCCATTTGGAACTCGCAATTATACGGCAGAGGACAGCGTCGAAAGCTTGAAGCACCCGGGGAGTCGTGGATCGATTCGGAATTGTATCCGCACGTTGTCATCCTGAGCGCAGGGAATGCTTCGCGAAGCGAAGCATTCGCGGAGTCGAAGGACCCCTATACCCGAAAAGGAGCCGGCGTGTTCGGCTCTGCGGCGCCAGGAATCTCCCAGGCGCAATCATCGCTTAGTGCTGTTCCGGATGACTCGTCAACCCGGGATCACAATTCCACACTGACCACAGAGGAGCCGTCCGTGAAAAATCCGCAGATCGAAGGCACTGATGCTACGTCGGGGCATGACCTGACACCGCCGCATGGACTCGATGAAATCATCGCCACGTTTGGAAACATCTACGAATATGTCGGGGCGGACGGACAGCTCGCACCGCGCTGGCAGCTGGATTTCCTTGCAAAAACGAGCTTACCCTTCCCCTTGCGTCTCGCATGGGACCCTGCGCGCGTCATTACTCAGATGACGTGCCACCGCCTGATGACTGGAATTTATGCTTCTGTCTTCGCCGGCATCCAGAAAAACGCGCTTGAGTCCAAGGTTGTGAGCTTCGGCGGCTGTTTCGCTTTTCGTCCCCAGCGCACCGGAAGCAAACTCTCCGCTCACAGTTGGGGCATCGCGATCGATCTCAATCCGGGGAGCAACCTGCAAGGATCGGCCGGCGACATGGACGCCAGGTTGGTTGAAATCTTTCGTGCTGCCGGATTTGAGTGGGGAGGAGACTGGAACGGCAAAACTCGCGATCCCATGCACTTTCAATTCTGCACGGCCTACTGAAGCCAGACCTTGGACGTCGGACCTCAACCGAACACCGCACGGCTGGTCGCGACGCCGCATCCAATATATAGTTCTTGGGCAAGATCCAGACATCGAGGGGGATGAGTGAAGCGACGCGTGGTGATCACAGGCATGGGGGCAGTGAGCCCCAACGGCGTGGGGAACGCAGCCTTCTCGGATGCAATTCTCCAGGGGCGAAGCGGCATTCGGCGGATCACCCGTTTCGATCCGTCGGAGATTCAGGTACAGATTGCGGGCGAGGTCCCGGACTTCGACGAACTGGCCTGGGTGGAAAAGCGGGAGCGAAAACATGTTTCGCGGGTTTTGCCACTGGCCCTGGCGGCCGCGACGGAGGCCTTGCGAACGGCTGGTATCGACGCCGCTTCCCTGCCCCTCGAACAGAAGCGCCGCTTCGGCGTGATTTTGGGGTCGGGCGGAGGGTCTCAGGAATTTACCGAAGAACAATACCGGCTATTTTTTCACGAACAGTACAAGCAGATGAGTCTATTCTGCGTGCCCACTGGAGTGATGGGGACTTTGTCGAGCGAACTCAGCGTGCGCTTCGGGTTGCGCGGGCCCAGTCATGTGGTGACGACGGGTTGCACTTCATCCACCGACGGCTTCGGATATTCGGTACGGCAAATCCAGTCGGGGAGACTTGACCTGGTGTTGAGCGGAGGGGCCGACGCGCCCATCTCCCTGGGCATTGTCAAGGGATTCATTCTGATGAAGATCTTGACCGATTCATGGAACCACGCGCCCGAACGCGGCTCGCGACCGTTTTCCGTGGATCGCGACGGCTTTGTGGTGGCGGAAGGATCGTGGATGTTTGTGCTGGAAGAATACGAGCACGCTCGCGCCCGTGGAGCCAGGATGCTGGCGGAGATTGCCGGCTATGGTTCGACATGCGAAGCGTTTCATCGCGTGCGCTTGCAGGAATGCGGAGAGGAGCCGGCGAGAGCGATTGGCCTGGCGATGAAAGAAGCCGGGATCGGCGCCAGCGATGTGCACTACGTGAATTTGCATGGAACATCGACTCAGTTGAACGACCGCATCGAGACCCGGGCGTTGAAGCTGGTGCTGGGCGAACACGCGAGAGGCGTGCCGATGTCCGCTTTGAAATCGCAGATCGGGCATCCCCAGGGAGCGTGCGGCGCGGCGGGAGTGGCGGCCACCATCGTCGCCATGCAGAACGGGCAGATTCCGCCGACCATCAACCTGGAGACACGAGACCCGGAATGCGACCTCGACTACGTTCCCGACGTAGGACGAAAAAAAACGATCGAACACGCAGTGTGCAACTGCATTGCCTTTGGATCGAAGAATTCGGCGCTGGTGTTGCGAAACTGTGCGTGAAGCGGTCGTTGGTCGTTAGTCATTGGTCTTCGGTCGTTGGCCGTTGGTCAATGCAAAGACTCCCAACCGCCGGCCTTGAGGGTTTGGCCAAAGGCCAAAGACCAATGACCAAAGACCAACGACGGTTTATTCCCCCAGCAGGTGCAGTACTGTTCCCTCCACCTTGGGCCACGCGTTGGAGCGGGGATCGATCAGGTCAGAGTGTCCGGCGGTGGAGATTTCCAGATAGTGCACTTTTTCGCCGCGCTTTTTCTTTTGCTCGGTGTAGTTCCGGCTGAAAAACGGGGGCACGGTGTCGTCGGCCGCCCCGTGAATCAGCCATTGCGTGGCTGAAGGAATCTTGAGTTGCATGGGATCGGCTTCGCGGTAGTGCTCAGGAACGCGGCTGGGATCGCCGCCGAGGAAATCCACCACTGCGTTGTCGCTCAGGTGAAGTTCCCAGGCCTGCTGCAAATCCACCACGCCCGCAAGAGACACCACGCGCTTGATCGCGGGCTCGTGCCCGGCCAGACAGAGCGCCAGTTGGCCTCCGGCGGAGTGGCCCATGACCAGCATCTTCGAGGGATCCAGATGGTAGCGTGGCACGATTTGTGAAGTGAAGCGGTAGGCGCTGCGCACGTCTTCGAAGGTGCCCGGCCACCCTCCTCCCGGATTACCCACCCGGCGATACTCCACATTCCAGGTCGCCAGCCCCTTGGCGGTGAGCGCGGCACAGAGGTGTCCGGCGTGCTTGAGATCGTATTTGGCGCGCCAGTAGCCGCCATGAATGTTCATCGCCAACGGGAAAGGGCCGGGGCCTGGGGGCAAGCGCAGCTCTCCGAATTGATTGGGGTCGGAGCCGTAAGGCAGGCGTGCATCGGCTCGGGGCGGCGGGAGTGTGAGGATGTCGTCTGCAGGCATGGAGTACGCAGTCTTGGGGCCGGAGACCGAGTTTAAAGATCCGGTTGCCAGTTTTCCAGTTCCCGGTTCTCAGTTGCCTTTGAGCTTGAGTTTGGCTTTGTTTTCTTCGAGAAATTCCCGAAGTTTGTCGGAGGCCTCGAGCAGACGGGTCCACTGTTCGTAATAAAGGGTCACAGGAAAACGGCCCAGGCCGTACACGCTGACGCCACCCTTTTCGCTGACCCGGAATTCCAGGCTGCCAGTGCGCCGCGGCCCCTGCTTCTCCAGTTCAGACAGACGTGCCTTGAGTTCTTCATAAGTCGGTTCAGCCATGAAATTACCTCGAAGAATTGAAGGATAAGTGCAATGGAGCGGGAGACCGGGATCGAACCGGCGACATCCAGCTTGGGAAGCTGGCGTTCTACCGCTGAACTACTCCCGCTCGCTTACAAAGGTGCCGAAAGCTCCTATAAGGTGTTAATAATAAACATATTGCAATGGATGCCGCCAGCGCAATCAGTGCGCGCGATCCCATGCTTTAGCAGGCTTTCCCCGTCGTCTACGGACACCATGGACACCACAAAATCACGCTGCCCGGTGGCTCGAACTGAATCGTGCAAGGTATCACCAACAAAGTCTAGCACTCGATGACGCCGGAGACAATCTGCATAAACTCGCGTCAAATGACGACGAACCGGAGACGGCGTCAAGCACCAGCGGCAAAAGCGCCGTGACGGAAGTTCGGACGCGGTGGCCGCCACAGGTCAGGCGGAACGACGAGACAAATGCTGGGTTCGTGCCGGAATGCTCCTGACCATCGGAATGGTCGCACCGGCACTGTTGAGCGCCGACGTTGTGACTGACTTGAATCGGTGGACCGCAGCCAAGGAGTGCCAGGACGGTTTCTTGCAAAAATGAAAACACGTAAGGTCGGAAATGCGAAATGCTCGTAACCTTGTGACTGGGTTGGTTGCAGGGAGGGGATTTGAACCACCGACCTTTGGGTTATGAGAATGGAAGACTACCTCTAAGTGCTGTCGAATCAATCGCCCCAAAGGCAAAATTGAGCCGTCAAAACAGGTTCTGTCAAGTTAAGTGCTGGCGATTGTTGGGCGTAGGAACAGCGAAGGTTTGTCGGCTTATCCGCTATTCTAGAATAGGTGATTTACGCCCGACTCGCCATTTGCCTTTGGATCAATTGATGCCTTTTCGGTCGTCGGAATCCTCACGACGACCTTCGTTCCCGTCCGGTCGGACTGGATTTCCATTGATCCACCCAACTCGCGAATGCGCTCCCGCATCCCTGCTATCCCGACCCCCGCTTCGCGAGCACCCTCGATGACACGCTTCAGTCGTTTCTTCGGTATACCCTGACCGTTGTCCCTAATTTCCAACTGAATCTGCTTCGTGTCCAAACTCAGCCGAATATCCACCGCTGACGCGCCTGAGTGCCGATGGACATTCGTGAGAGCTTCTTGCACAGCGCGAAAGAGTGCGATTTCCATATCCCTGTGTAACCGACCAAGCTCTGGCGTTAGATTTAGGTTCACCTTGATGCCGCTGCGCTGGGCGAAGCCGTCCACATACCAGCGAGCAGCAGAGCCAAAACCTGCGGCGTCCAATAATGGCGGATGCAGCAAATGAGAGATCGTGCGAGTTTCGGTCAGACACTTATCTACAATCTCGGAGCAATCCGAAAAAAGTTTGGCTTTGTTATCTTTTGAGGCTTGGAGAAGGGTGAGACTCATTTTTAGAGCAGCCAGATATTGCCCCAGACTGTCGTGCAGTTCTCTCGCAATTCGACGGCGTTCATCGTCCTGCAAGGTGAGGATTCGGCCACTGAGACCGCGAGCGGCTTCTTCGGCCCGCTTACGGGCGGTAACGTCAGTGTTGATTTCCAGCCAACCCACGGGCTTGCCACTGCCTTCTCGCAATGTCGTCCAGCGACTGGCGACTGTGATTTGGGCGCCATCCTTCGTTGTGTGAAGAAGCTCTCCCTCCCAGCGGTCGCGCTGTTGAATTTCCGACAAAGGAATGGGAGACTCCGTGCGAAGAACTTCGTGGATCGACCTGCCCAGCACTTCTCCCCTTGCCCACCCATAGAGTCGTTCGGCTCCCTCGTTCCAATAAGAAATTTCGTCGTCGGCAGTTCGAACAAATATCGCATCATTCGCCAAATCCAGTAGCTTGGCTTGATATGCTAGTTGCGCTTTATTCTGCTCAAGCTTCCGCGTGCGCTCCTTTACTCGCGCTTCCAATCTCTCCTTTGCAGCTTCGCTTTCGCTCAGAAGCTTTTTCTCACTCTCAAACGCCTCACCGATGTGTTCCCTCTCGTTGATCACAGCCGCCAAAATGAGTCCAGTCAGTGATGTCACGGCGATGAACATCTGAAGCAGTACTGCGTTGCGCAGGGGTGCATGATTGACAAAGGGGCCGAATCCCCGTGCCGTGCCCCAACCAGCAACGCTCGCAACCAGAAGACTTGCGCCCGCCGCCCCAGCCACGCGGAATCGGATTGCAGCCCAGATCACGAACGGAAACACTACGAATGCCATCACATCGTCGTGCACTGCTGCCCACGGCCCGAAGATCGCAGCACACGTGACGAGTATTGCGATTGACAGCGAACAAACCTCTAGCACACGCCAGCCCCGGCAGACGCGGAGCAAATCTTGACCAGTCAGTAACAATGGAGCGACAATCAGCACACCCATTGCATCGCCCAGCCACCAAATTCGCCAAGCTGACCCATACCCAGACCACGCCTTTGTGTGTGAAAGGGTCAGGGCGGTGACCCCCACGGAAGGCGCAATTGTAGTCGTCAACACAACAGCTAGCATCACAAATCGCAACACATCCCTCAGTCTTGGCAGTGAAGTCTGAAAACCGCTGAAACGAGTTAAGAGATAACCCGCAAGGACGGCACTAGACGCATTACCTAGTCCAATAGCGACTGATGCTGAGGTAGGAGTTGGGCTGAGGAAGTTGACGAGGAAAGCCGCGAATGCGATAGCCGGGGCGATCTGGATACCCCAGATCAGCACTGCTGCAACCGCTACACCCGCCGCTGGCCAAACGGGAGAGACATTGGCACTTGTAAACGGTACGGCGAGACCTAGTTCGCCTGCTCCAAAGTACAGGGCAAACACAACCGCCAGTTGCAAAAAATAGCCGCAGCGGGAGTACGGCTGATCCTGTGGTCTCCACCAATCGAGGAAGAAAGCTCGTGAGAATGCCATGCCGACACGCTCAAAACACTTGCACCAGTTTTACTCTGGCAGGAGACGAAGCTAGGCGGATAGGCGAAGCCCCACATTCATTGTAAGCGAACCCGGGTTCTTTCTCGCCTTTTTCTACAGCTGATTCCAGTGCCTCTGTCGCACTTCCAGCCGTTGACGCTTGAACGCACTCCCGTCCGTTTCTCCATCCGTAACCTGATCAGCCCATTCTGCCAGACCGAATACGTATCTAGTGACAGCGACGTAGGGACGCCATGAGGCAACCAGCCGTCTTCTAAGGGTGCAGTACAGAACAGAACCGCTTATTGTGCGCTAGCGTACAGTTTTTGCTGTATTTACTTCGGCTGTTTAAAGAGTAGGGTGAAATTGTCCTTCCTCGCCGTCCGTCAGCCTGCATCAAGAGAGGCGACCCACAGCCTCCAAGGACCTAAGAGCGCGGCATGTCCCACAGAATTCTCATCGTCGATGATAGTCCAGTAATTCGCAATTCACTCAGATCTTGCATCGAGCAACGCAGCGATTGGGAAACATGCGGCGAGGCTGAAAATGGGAAGTTAGCGGTTGAACTGGTCCAAAAGCTTCACCCCGACGTGATTGTGTTGGACCTCTCGATGCCTGTAATGAATGGATTCGACGCAGCCCGACAAATAAGAAAAATCGCGCCCTGCGCTCGCATCATTCTATTTACCATGCACGCTTCCCCACAACTCGTGGAGGAAGCCCTGAAAGTCGGCGTTAACGATGTGCTGTCAAAGGCGGGTGACGCAGGCAGCTCTGTGATTCGCGCCGTCCATTCTTTACTGGCTGCCTAGTCCGCTCCCTTTGAACCTCAAGGCCCCCACTCCCGACTGCGATATGCAGATCTTGAGAGCAACACGGTACGGCGTTATTTCGGCGCGTGTGCGAGAAGACAGGCGATTTCTTGGGTCAACGCGAGTAATTTATTCGGGGTCTGGTTCCTAGGCTGCAAGCTCACATCCACCTCTCAGTGCTTTTCTCCATATCCTCGCCTTAGTGTTGCCCGTCATTTGTTGAGAGTTCAAGTTTGTGCCTCTGCAGTTCTGCACTTAGCTCTGCCAGCCTCTTCGGGTCGTTGACAATCGTGACGCGCGGAAACAGTTCCTTCCACGACATCTGTCGTCGGGTTAAATGACGGCACATTCGATGGCGCGCGAGGGCCGGACGACTACTGTCCGGCCTCTCACGCATTTTTAATGGTCAGGGTTTATATTGCCATCCCCACAATAGTTGCCGGAAATTATCGAACAGTTGGGCGGCGGGTTAGAACTGCCGCTGTTAGGTGCCAAGCCTCCAAGGAGTTTACCAAACTGCATTTGGGACATAAGCGCAGCCGCCTGTTGTTGGCTTGCCCGCGCCTCCGGACTCATGGTAGGTGCGCCTTGGGAAAAGCGTGGGGGTGGGACTACTATTGTCCACGCCCTATTGACCAAAACATTGTAATCGTTTGGGATAGCGGATGGGACCCACGTGCCCCGGTATATGTATCTGAGGTAAAATGCAGGTGAGAAATTATAAGCGTATACCCAGCCCTGCGTGCCTTTGTACCTCATGTCGATCATAACGATAGGGCGACGACCCCGATCCGCTAAATCGTATAGGACAAAAACGTTTGGGTCTCCTTGCACGAAACTGCGGCAAGCCCGGGTCTGCTGCCACCCTCTACCATTCAATGTGTAGAGGCAGTTATCCCGGCCCCACTGTTGCTGTTGGGCTACCGCAGGAATACCCACCACGCACAAAATCAAGGCCAACAGGGTTGTTTTCAAAACGGTTTTCATAGCTTCTCCTGTAATTGTCGCTGACGCGCCGGAGCGATTCATAGCCTGTGGTTCCATTGTTTTATCCTCCACGCATAATGTGCGTTCACTGGATAATGCGCAACGGCGGAACGAAACTGCTCACTTTTTGTTGAGAAAATGAACGCATCCGGAAAGGACGGGCGAGCCGCCCGCGCCGTGGTCGGAATGTGGCTGGAGATCGCTCACGCATTGCGGTGTGATCTGGAGGCCAGACCCGCGGGTTTCAGGGACATCGCAAACGAGGAATCGGGTGAGGCCACCAGATTGGGCTGGCGGGCACAAATAACGCCGGCTTCGCACGTGTGGAGGCTTGTCCTCCAACCATGCGAAGCCAGCAGGTGAATCCAGCTTAACAGACTCTTCACTGGCAGCCGGCGTAGCTTGCAGCGCAGCTCGGTGCAGTCCTGGCCTTGATGGCTTTAGTACGAGTCTGCTTGCCCTGGGGCTTGATTGCAGGGGCTGGGCCGTTTGATGGGAGGCCGAGATTGCCAGCCGGGGTGTTTGGGCCGCCTGCCTGCAAACAGTTGGGTTGGTCGAAACCGCACGTACCTTGGGCGCTCGTCGCTGGGGCGCCTCCCAGGGCGCCTCCCCCGACAGCGTGCGGAACTTCAAAATACGGGTTAGCGCCCTGCTGCATTGCCTGCGGAACCATAGTTGCCGAATAAGCACCCTGCTGCATTGCCTGCGGGATCATAGTACCGAATTAGCGCCCTGCTGCATCGCCTGCGGAACCATCGTTGCCGAATAAGCACCCTGCTGCATTGCCTGCGGGTCCATAGGCTCCGGGTCCGCGCGCCGTGCCTGAAGTGCCTGAAGGACTTGCTTGTGGCTGGCGACGAGAGCCTTGAAAATTTTGCCTACTTTCGACCCCTGCTGCGCAGGATTGTCTACCATCACGTACAACTGGCCAGTTTTCAGGTCGTAATACCGCGCCTGACCATCGCTGGACTGTACTGCACACCCCTGGCGCACCATTTGCACGGAGCCCTGCTGTGCCCCGCGAGCCGCAGCGCTCAAGACTGCCATATAGAAACACCCGTCCGCGCCCCATAGTCCCTGCTGCGCCGGGGCCGAGGCGGTTGCGACCATGAAGCCAACAGCAGATGCGGCCAGAACTCTAGCCAATGAGCGATTCAGAGCTTGTAGTTTCATTGTCTTACCCTCTACGCATAATGTGCGTTCACTGGATAATGCGCAGCGCCCAAACGAAAGTGCTCACTGTTGATAAAAAACTTAGGCGTCAAGAGGCGGGGGACGCCTACAGGCGGGCCAGTTGTAGGGCCTACGATGTGCGCATGGAGATCTCGCGGTACAGCCAGGCCTTAGCAGCCGTCCAGCGACGCCTCGCCGTCGCTACCGAAAGAGACATGGCAGCGGCGGTTTCCTCAATCGTCAGTCCTGCGAAAAAGCGCAGCTCGACCAGCCGGCTTTGCTCGGGATCAACCTCGGCCAAGCGGGTAAGGGCAGCATCCAGCGCGACCAGGTCCACGTCTTGCTGCTTCTCCCCAGGTTCATTAGCCGCATCAATCGCGACCTTCTCGAAGGCGGCGCCGCGCTTTTCCGCCCCGTGCTGCCGGGCATGGTCGACCAGAATGCGGCGCATGACTCGGGCAGCGATTCCGAAAAAATGGGCGCGGTTCTCCCAGCTCACATTGCTGCTGCCCACCAGCCGCAGGTACGCTTCATTGATCAGCGCGGTCGGCTGCAGAGTATGATCAACCCGCTCCGAGCGCAGGTACCGGGCCGCTATGCGATGGAGTTCGGCATACACCATCGGCAAGAGGCGGTCGAGCACCTGCTTGTCACCATCACCCCATCTCGCCAGCAGCTCGGTTACTTCGTGGTTCTCCATGCTGCTCCTCTCTTCAGCGTAGTAGCGCTTGGCTGGAGAGTGTCAATTGTTCACATTCGCCACAGAAGGCATGCTCACAGCCGCATGCCCCTGGTCGTCGGGAGAGAATATCTCCGGAAGCTGCTGCTGCGCATGAGCGCGCATTTGCGCCACATCCGCCACCATTCGCCGGACCAGTTCTTTAAACCGAGCTTCAGTGTGCAGCTTTTCAAAGAATGGATCACTCTCTAGAGTGCGGTAGTCCCGCGCGCCCTTGGTGTAAGCCAGACCCAGCCATTCGAGTGCCTTCTGTGGGTTGCCGCGAAAAGAGAACGAGGCCGCCAGTTCCAGCGGCAAGACGTAGGACTCATCGCCCTCCTGCAATTCCTTCTGCGCTTTTTTTTCGGCTTCTTCCGCCAGATGTGTGGCTGTCTGGATGTCTCCCTGCATCCGCAAAACATAGGCGTACTTAAGCCGGTTACTTTCTGCCAATACTGTGCCTCCACTGTCGGGAGCAATGCGAAACTGGCGCGGCAATTGTTCCGCGGCCTCATGTGTTCCTGCCATCAGCGACAAATCTATCAATATTCCTACTAACTCTTCGTTATCTGGACTGGCGGAAACCGCGTCACGGATTTTCTGCAGTCCCTCGTTTCTTTTCCCTCGGCAGACGAAATCAAAGATGGCACGTGTAAACTTCAGCCGCTCCTCTTTCGGGTAGCGGTGTTCACCCTCGGAAATCCATCGCTCGGCCGTCGCATCGTCTCCCAGCACCAGCAGCGGGGCAGTCAGATGGTAGTAGGAATTTCCCCAGTTGGGCATGAGGCGAAATGAGCGGGCTGCCCAATATATCGCGTCATCCGCGCGCCCTGAACCGAGCTCCTCCAGCGAATAATTGTTCATTGCTTCTACGAAGTTGGGCTTCAATTCCAGCGCTTTGAGGAACGACACTCGCGCATGTGAGAGTTCGCCATTGAACCAATAAGCGCTTGCCAGCGAGAATTGCGCCTCTGCGAGGTTCGGATCGATAGCCAGCGCCTTGCGGGCGTTCTCCATAGCCAGCTCCAGATAAGCTTGGTCGCCGAGAAACGCCTGGTACTGCTGCCGGTACGACATGTACGCCAGGGCCGTCGCGAAGCGCGGATCCATGGATAACGCCTTCTCCAGTATCTGAATCGCCTCAAGGTTGTCCTTTCTCACTCCCATAGGAAGCGCACGGGCTCGGAGATATAGACGATAGGCATCAAGGTTGTCAGTTGGACGCTTTTCAATGTGCTCCTGGTCCAACGGCGAAAGCTCCGCACCCAGTTGTCGCGCGATACGCAGGGCGATTTCGCTCTGCACCGCAAAAATGTCTTTAAGGGCGCGGTCGTATTGTTCCGACCAGATAGTGCGCTCGGTTTGTGGATCAATCAGCTCAACGTTCACTCGTACGCGCCCCCGGTCCTGGCGCACGGCTCCGGTGATCAAGCTGCCCGCGCCCAGCTCTTGTCCGATCTGCCGGAGATCGCTGAGCGAGTTCTTGTGCCGTGCCACTGCGGCCCGGCTGATCAACTGCAGCGAAGCCAGTTTTGAGAGCTGTCCGCTGATCTCCTCGCCCATGCCTTCAGTGAAATATTCCTGATCCGGATCATGTGAGATGTTCTCGAAGGGCAGCAGCGCGACCACACGCCGGTGAGCATCGGTCGCCGAGGCAGTGGTCGACGTCGTATATTTTCGGGCTTCTACTCTGCGGTAGTAGAGCAGGCCCGCGCCCGCAACTAGCACCAGCATCACCGCAATCGCGAACAGCCGCAAAGCAGGCAAAAGCCGCTTTCTCGATGGCAATAAGGATTCCGCGCGTGCCCCCTCGAGGTCATGCATCAGCTCCTCTGCCGTCTGGTAACGGGCTTGCACGTCTTTGGAGAGCAGCCGGCCCACCAACTTTTCCAACCCCTCGGAAACATTCGGCAAAGCCCGCGACAAAGTGGCGGGCTCCTGGGTCAGAATGGCCACAAGCACGTCAGTTTGTGTGGATGCTCTGAAGGGTGGGCTGCCTGCGAGCATTTCGTACAGAACCACTCCCAGGCTCCAAAGGTCGCTCCGACCATCGACGGCAGCCCCGCGCGCCTGCTCCGGAGACATGTATTTGAATGTGCCGATGACCATTCCCGGCTGGGTGCGAAGAATGCTGAGCTCCGCCGTCGGCGCCTCTTGGTCGGCATAAAGCTTGGCCACGCCAAAGTCGAGCAGTTTCACTTGACTATCATTGCGGAGCATGATGTTCTCCGGCTTGATGTCCCGGTGAATGATGCCCGCCTTGTGCGCTGCCGAAAGCCCCGAGCCCACCTGCAAGCTGATCGCGAGCGCTTCGCCGGCTGGTATTGGTCCTCGCGCCAGGTGCTCTCGCAGCGTGGCTCCTTCCACATACTCCATGGCGATGTAATGGTCGCCCGCTTCGGTCTCGTTGATTTCGTAAATGACGCACACATTTGCATGCGATAGGGCCGAGGCGGCACGCGCCTCCTGCTCAAATCGAAGCAGTTGTTCCCGCGCGAAGTTCGGGCCTCGTGGTAGCAGCTTCAGTGCAACCGGCCGCTGCAAGCGTGTGTCCCTGGCCAGGTAGACTTCGCCCATGCCGCCCGCGCCCAACAACGAGAGGATTTCGTATTGGTGTACGCGACCTCCGGGCTGGAAGCCTGCTTTCCCCTCGGCGCTTTCGCCGGGCCGCTCAAGAAAATCCCCGGAATCTGAATGAGCCTGCAGTAAAGACTCGATCTCCCGGCGCAATTCCGCATCCGTTCCGCACACTCTGTCTAGATGGGCGGAACGATCGGGTAGTTCCATTTCCACTGCAGCATCGAACGCCTGCTGGATTTGCGCCCAACGTTCAGGTTTCATACTTCTTTCTCTTGAAAAAATCTGCGGTGGAAAGCCTCGGCCCGGTTCGGGGGACAACACGCCCTGAAGTTTGCCGAAAAGAATAGCAGAAAATCGTTGAAAACCCAGGTTCTCATTACGAACTCTGATTTGGCCGTGTGGGACGCAAGCCCATGCGGCAGTGAGCCGGGCATAACTAGTAGATCACCCGATGCAACACCAGGGGGCTCCGCTGTCCATTCGTCACAAGAATCTAGCGTTTAGCTATATGTCGGGGCCGCGATAGCAATAGCGGGAGAAGGGTCTGTCTGCCAACCCAATAGACCTCAGAATCTCGACCAAACTCGGCAGCCTCGGGCCAAAAGCTCGTCTGCGTTGGGTCATCAACCCAACGTGCCGCTGCAACCCTGCACCGCGCAGAGCCTTGTCCGTCGCTGTCCGCCAACTGTCCGCGTGACCGGAGGTCTGTGCGAGGTCAGAAGGAAACCTCCAGCCCTCCGGGAACGACCGGCGTCGCCGTCTAATCGAGCTTTCTACAATCGGACACTTCCCGAAGCTGACGCCGGTGGGGCGGGTCCGACCGAGGTTGTCCAACCCCACAGGGGGTCGCCAAATGCACCGACCGATTTCTGTCTCTTCGACTTGAAAAAAAATCAAACGAAGACGAGCCAGAAGCCGGAGCGTGGACGCATAACGGGTCACGGTAGACCATGAGGCAATCGAAGCCTCACGGTTTGGATTCGTCGTCCGAAGCCGCGACGCGATCGATGAGGCGACCGGACTCTCGCGGTGGATTATCTTGGTCCATGTGTTCTGGCGCCCCGCCATTATCCAGGGCGCGCAAAGGCAGCGACCAACCCGCTTTAGTATGTCATTCCCCAGATTGGATGCGTGTGCATCTTGTTACAAAGGTAGGACTTACCTCATAGTCAAACAATATAAGCAATCAGAAAGTTTAGGATATGTTACGCATCAAACAGAACACAGGTTGACATCAGCAAAAGTGAGGGAGTAGTCTGCATGTGAAGGCAACGACGATGAATTGGCAACCGATGAGAATCCGCGGTATCAGAAATGGTGGTTCACTACCAGGCGAGCGTGGTCGTTATTTGCTCTGGCTCGAAGCTCCCATGGTCGAGGGCGAAGCGCACTATGTCCACTTCTCTTGGAAAGATGATTCGTTCTGCATCCGTGACTACATCCGAGAGCGTGAACGCAGGCAGGGACCGGATCTGAGCGCATCAGATGTTTGGGCAGCTGCCGCGGACCGGATTCCGTGCAAGGGCGAGCTGTACGTGCCGGTGGAAAATTTCGAGTTCTGGACAAGCAAGTTAGCCGAACTGAGCGAGGAGCGTAAGCAAGGATTGAACCCGAGCGTGTGGTCGCGTGTATCAACAAAGTTTGCTCCGAAAGCGGTGGAGAGGTTGCCTGAACCACGAGCCGAGCAAACGCAAGGGCAAAGTGCGTATGAGAGTTTCATTGCGTTCTGGAAACAGCGCGAAGGTTTTGACGTGGTCAAAGGAACGGTCGGATGCAGCGCGCGCTATTACGGCGAGCCATTGCTATGGGTTTATCCGACCTACTTTCAGATCGCACCGAAGGGCAAGAGGAACGCGCATTTCGATGAGGTGATGGCTTTAAGGAACGACCACTTTCCGGAACTAGCTGGTATGGGGAGCATCAGCTTCGATTCGGAATACTTCCGGTGGGATAGGTTCGAGCCCTTTATCGCTGCAGTTCAAGAGATGGCCGCAAGAACGGCAGCTTGATCGGCGTAGCAGGGGTTGAATGGGTATGAAAGGCGAAGTCAAAAAACTTTCGTTCTATAAGGGGTGAGTTCATGTCGACGATAATGCTCCACAACAACTTTAACCGAGGGGAACTCTTGTCGTTGATAGGCGAGTTTGAGAGTGTCGTCAAACGCGAGCAGGACCGCAGCTTGGCGCGCCACCTGCGGCGAGACTTCATTGACGGCAATCCAAGTCCTCCTAACAGGAACACCGTAAGAACTATCGAGCAACTCGCGAAGTGTGCAAGACGGACGGCATATATTCCGAAGGCAGGCAGGTGGCGAGGCAAATCAGCCGACTGCTCTTTGGGGAGGTACTTGATAGAGAGGCATTGGGCGTGTGACACGCTTCGCTATAATCGGCGATAAACGCGATCTCACCAATAACTCCTGCCCTGAGGACCGCCTGGACCCTACCTGGGAATTGGATCATGCCAAGTCGTCCAAAGGTGGACAGTCTCCGAAGATGGCCCATTGGCCGGTTTCGGGGGTTGTCCAAGGGGCAGGGTCCGCGGAAACACAGCCATGTAATTTCCGGGCCGCGATACAAAAAAAGAAAGAAAGATCACAAGAATCCGAGAAATTTATCGATGGCTTCGCGATCTCGCCATCCGCCAGGGAGTAGGACGTACTCGATTTCGCTTTTGCACCATTTCGGGAGGGCAAGTTTCGAGCTTCCCTACCGTCTCCCGTCCAAAGTTGGACAGCCTCCGAAGTTGACGCCGGTGGAGCGGGTCGACCTAAGTTGTCCAAGCCCCACGGTCCACCAGGGGACTGGCCGATTTCCGATGCTGCCACCCAGTGTAGGGCTCTCGCAGGTAATGCCCACGCGGAGAGTTCGGCTTCCCGCCGTCTAAGCTGGGAAGGATTCTTCCCACAACAACTGCAGGGTCAGATGGCGATGCTGTTGGAGTTGCTCATGAATGGTTTTCCAGTCCGGTTGCGGCCGCTGCCGCACCGCTCTGGCCGGGACGGGTTGACTCCCAAACAGCTTGGCTTCCAGTTCCTCTTCGCTCAGGCCCTCGGGCAACGGCCAACCGATCCCGGCCGCAGCCGCCCGCTCCAAATAGTCGTGAACTGTACCCAGCCCCATTCCGCAACTGCGTGCGATCTGGCGCTGCCCCAGCCCCAACTCAAACCGTAACCGCAGAACTTCCTTCGTTTTCCGCATGGACTTTCTCCTGGCCGGCACCCTGTTCTCCTTGTTATTTTTTGAGTTTCAATGCCGGGTGATTGTCCAGCGTCGCTGCACATCCTGCTGTTCGTCTGTGGAAAACATTCCGCTCCAAGCCGAACGCCATTCCGGTAGCAGGCAAAGACGGTTCGGGTTGCCACCGGAATCGGTGTTCAGCTTCAGACCGGAGTGCTGTTCGGCTTCACAACGGAATGGTGTTCGGCTTCAGGCCGGAATCGCATTCACCTTCGACCGGATTCCCCAGTATGGGTTGGGAGCGCAGGAAAGCCGAGGCCGGAGTTCGTTGCTCTCGCAGTCTCCTCCTCTTGCTTAATTACCCGAGAACAGCCCACAATTAAACGGTGACCGAGTAGGGGGAACATCGTGAAAAACCTCTTTGTAGGAAACCTGGGTTCTGAGGTGACGCACGAGGAGCTTCGGCAGTTGTTCGAAGCCTACGGACAGGTGGTGCAGGTTCATATCATCGTGGATCGTGACACCGGGCTACCACGCGGATTTGCATTCGTCGAAATGACCAACGACGCTGAGGCCGAACAAGCGATAAAAGGTCTGAACGGCAGCATCTTAAGAGATCGCGCCCTGGATGTGAATTACGCCCGTCCCAGAACGCCCAGCACTTAGGTGAGCGTGGACCGTGACGCCGCGGACTTCGTGGCCGTGCGGGGAGTATTTCTAAGCCCAGCACCAGGATGCAGCGGCTCCTGAGCCACCATGTGGGCAATCACTTTCTTTTTCCATAGATCGGCAGCGAGACTGGTGGTGCGCCGTAATCCAGGTCGAAGCCAAGCTGGAGCTTGGCCGCATCCGACATCAGGCCGGGACGCCATGGCGGATCGAATACGACTTCAACATGAACTTCCTTGACACCGGGCAACCGCAAGAGCTTGCTCTCCACATCGGCCTTGAGCACATTGCCCATACCGCAACCGGGAGCCGTCATGGACATCTTGACATGAATCCTGCTCCCGCCTTGCTCCAGGGGCGCAATCACACACGCGTAAACCAGACCCAGATCCACGATATTGACCGGAATCTCCGGGTCATAAACGGTCTTCAACTGATCCCAAACCATCCGCTCGCTGAAGTTCCCTTCGGGGACCGCATGTGCTTGTGCCGGCGCCACGTTGGAGAGCCCAAGGGCATCCGTATCCTTAGCTTCGACACGGTACATGTAGCCGCGATCGGTCGCCACTGTGTGGCTGCCAGCCAGGGAGTGCATGATCCTTACTACCGCGCCAGCCGGGAGGGTATCGCGAGTCCCGCTGGGGATCTCGATGACCTCACAAGCCCGACTCAGCGTGATCAGTTCACTCGCGCTCACATTTCCTCTTCTCGGCGTCGTGTGCTACTCCGTCGACACCGTTTCTCGTTTCCCTTGCATTGCAGCGTGTAATGCGTGCCAGGCAAGGGTTGCACACTTCACCCGCACAGGAAACTCGGAGACGCCGGAAAAAACAGCCAGTTTGTCCAGTTCAGCCCGGTTCCCGTTCGCTGGCGACTGGCCCGTCACCAACTTGTGGAACTGGTCGAAGAGCCTCGCCGCTTCCGCTCTGGTCTTACCCTTGACGCTTTGCGTCATCAGAGATGCTGAGGCTTTGGAAATCGCGCATCCTGAGCCCTGGAAGCTGATGTCAAGAATCGAGTCGCCCTCCAAGTCCAGGTAGACGGTGAAGTGGTCACCACAGAGCGGGTTATATCCTTCCGCCCTGTGGTTCGCCGCCGCCAGCTCGCGATAGTTGCGAGGCGCCTTGCTGTGCTCCAGGATCACTTCCTGGTAGAGCTCGCGTAGATCAGGCATCAGGCGAACACCTCCCGTACCTTCTGGATGCCCTCGACCAGAGCGTCCACTTCTTCCCTGGTGTTGTAGAGAGCGAACGAAGCACGCGCCGTGGCCGCGATGCCGAAGCGCTGCATCACGGGCTGAGCACAGTGATGCCCGGTTCGGACAGCAATTCCTTCCTGGTCGAGGATGGTCCCGATGTCGTGCGGGTGGATGCTGTCCAGCAGGAACGAGAGTACGCCAGCCTTTTCATTCGCAGTGCCGATCAGACGAATACCGGGGATTGCTGAAACAGTTTCAGTGGCATAGGCCAGCAACTCGTGTTCACGCGCGGCGATGTTGTCCATCCCGAGGCCGTTCACATACTCGATGGCTGCACCCAGGCCGATGGCACCCGCCACGTGGGGCGTGCCCGCTTCAAATTTATAGGGCAGCTTGTTGTAGATCGTCTTCTCGAAGGTCACCGAACTGATCATGTCGCCGCCTCCCTGGTACGGAGGCATGGCGTCGAGCAGAGCGGATTTGCCATACAGAACCCCAATCCCGGTCGGACCGTACACCTTGTGACCGGAGAAAGCGTAGAAGTCGCAATCCAGAGCCTGGACGTCTACTTTGAGATGAGGCACGGCCTGGGCCCCATCGACCAGCACCGGGATATCCCTGCGATGCGCCATTTCGATGATGCCCTGGACGGGATTGATCGTGCCGAGCGCGTTTGAGACATGCGTTACGGCGACGATTCTGGTCTTCGGTCCCAGCAGGTTCTCAAAGTCAGCGAGCAGCAACTCGCCGCTGTCGCTGATGGGCGCAACCCGCAGCCTTGCACCCTTCTCTTCGCACAGGATCTGCCAGGGAACGATGTTGGAGTGATGCTCCATGGCCGTGATGAGCACTTCGTCGCCTGCATGAACGTTCGTGCGGCCGTAGGTCTGCGCCACGAGGTTGATGGCTTCCGTGGCACCGCGAACAAAGATGATCTCGCTCGCATCGGCAGCGTTGAGGAACGATTGCACCGTCCTCCGCGCCCCTTCGTACTCTTCCGTCGCATGTTCAGAAAGGAAATGCACGCCACGGTGGATGTTGGCGTTGTCCCGCTCGTAGTAGCAACGGGTCGCATCAATGACCACCTGCGGCTTCTGGGACGTGGCGGCATTGTCCAGGTAAACCAGCGTCCTGCCGCGAACCCTCTGCCGGAGAATAGGAAAGTCACGGCGGACCTTCCGCACATCGAACTCCCCATTGGGTTCGCACACGTCGGGTGGACGGAACTCCCTGGGCAATCTCTTCGCCGCGGTGGTCATCCGATTTCCTCCCAATGCCTCCCTGTGTCCTCGCGGTGGTTCTCTGTCGACGCACCAGGCGCAGAGTTGGCCATCTGGAGCAGACAGCGGTTGATCAGCCTTTCTAAGTGCTCCCGGACCGGTCCCTGATTCATGCGGTCGAGACATTCGCTGGCGAAGGCGAAGAGCAAGAGCTTGCGCGCGAACACTTCGTCGATACCGCGAGAGCGCAGGTAGAACAGGGCGTCCCCCTCGATCTGGCCGATAGTTGCCCCGTGGGTGCACTTCACGTCGTCGGCGTAGATCTCCAGTTGCGGCTTGGTGTCGATTTGCGTGTCATCGGAAAGCAGCAGGTTGCGGTTGGTCTGCTTGGCGTCGGTTTTCTGCGCATCTTTGTGCACGATGATGCGGCCGTGGAAGACACCGTGTGCGTAGCCATCGAGGATCCCGTTGTAGAACTGCCGGCTGCTGCAGCGCGGGCTAGCATGTTCCACCAGCATGTAGTTGTCCAGGTGCTGTTCGCCATTGCCGATGAAGAGGCCGTTAATCAGGCACTCGCCCCCTTCGCCTGCCAGCACCGCGTGTACGTTGTTGCGCACCAGTGACCCACCCAGCAGCACTGAGTGCGACACGACATTGGTGCTTCTCCCCTGCTGGATACGCAGCGTGGAGATGTTGAAAGCCTGCTTGTGCTCACGCTCGATCATGTAATGCGATAGCACTGCGTGGTCGCCGGCGACCAGTTCCGTGACCGTGTTCGAGAACACTCCGCCGCCGTCGAGCGACACATAGTCCTCGACGAACGTAGCCTGGCTGTCCTCCTCGGTCACTATGAGGTTGCGCGGATGACTCATGGAAGGGGCGTCTTCCCCGGTCGAGACAAACAGGAAGCAGAGGGGCTCCTCCACCAGCGTGCCTGGTCGGATGTTTACGTATGCTCCGTCTTCCACGAAAGCCGTGTTCAGTGCACAGAAGGCATCGCGGCGCACATCAACGTAGTGCCCGAGGTGCGCTTCAATCGCTCCAGGATTGCTGGAAATCTCTTCGGCGAGACTGCTGACTTTCACCCCATTGGGTAGCTTGCCTAGCAACGATAGGTCGCGTGCAAATTGCCCATTCACGAACACGAGTTGACCAGCACTGCCCGCAATCCCGTACGGCTCAAGTTGCTGCGGAGACAACTGAGCCCGGCCGTTGCGGGCGCGGCGGAAAGGCGTCTGCGCTATCGCCGAGACGTTGGTGAAGCGCCAGTCTTCGTCGCGGGTGGTTGGGAACCCGACCTCGCAAAAGCGCGCAAAAGCATCCCGGCGAAGCTTCCGCAACCATGGCAGGTCATGGCTGGCGGCAAGCCTCTCGAACTCGCTGAAGTTCTCTAGGTAACTTTCTAGCTGCTGAGTTGCCGTGATCACGTTGTTCTTGCCTCGTTTTCCTTAGGCTCTTGTAGCATGCCGTGCCTCTGTTTCCATCGAGGCATAGCCCTTCTCTTCCAGTTCCAGCGCCAGTTCCGGGCCGCCCGAACGCATGATGCGTCCGTCCACCAGCACGTGGACAAAGTCAGGAACGACGTAGTTCAGCAGGCGCTGGTAGTGAGTTACCACGAGGATGGCACGCTCCGGGTTACGCATGGCATCGACGCCCTGGGCCACGGTCCTCAGCGCGTCAATGTCCAGACCGGAATCGGTCTCGTCCAGGATGGCGAGCTTTGGCTCCAACACCGCCATTTGCAGAATCTCGTTGCGCTTCTTCTCGCCGCCGGAGAAGCCTTCATTCACAGAGCGGTTCATGAGCTTCTCGTCCATGTCCAGCAGCTTCAGCTTCTCCCGGAACAGGGGCAGGAAATCCATGGCGTCTATCTCATCCAGCCCGCGGTACCTGCGGATGGCATTGAGGGCAGAGCGGAGGAAGTAAGCGTTGCTGATACCGGGAATCTCCACCGGGTACTGGAAGGCCATGAAGATGCCTTCACAGGCAACCTCCTCCGGTTTCATGGATAGGAGGTCCTTGCCGTTGTAAGACACGTGGCCCGAGGTGACCGCGTAGGTCTCGCGGCGAGCCAGCACCTGCGCCAGCGTGCTCTTGCCCGAACCGTTCGGGCCCATGATGGAGTGTACTTCGCCGGCGTTCACCTTCAGGTCAATGCCCTTAAGGATTTCGTGGTTATCCACGCTGACGTGCAGATTCTTGATTTCCAGTAAACTCATGCCCTTTCCTTTCACTAGCTGCGTCGTTGTAATTTTGTTGCGGGAGCGCAGCTCTACCCGACACTGCCTTCGAGACTGACGCCCAGCAGCTTCTGAGCCTCCACCGCGAACTCCATCGGCAGCTCGCGGAACACACGCTTACAGAAGCCGTTCACGATCATGGAAACGGCATCTTCTGCCTTCAGCCCACGCTGCCGCAGGTAGAAGAGCTGGTCTTCACCGACCTTCGACGTGGAAGCCTCGTGTTCCATGCGGGCGCTGGAGTTCCTCACCTCGATGTAAGGGAAGGTGTGGGCACCGCACTTGTCGCCGATCAGCAGCGAGTCGCACTGCGTGTAGTTGCGCGCCCCGGCGGCGCCCTTCATGATCTTCACCTGACCCCGGTAGGTGTTTTGGCCGTGGCCGGCGGAGATGCCCTTAGCGACGATGGTGCTGCGCGTGTTCTTGCCGATGTGGATCATCTTGGTCCCGGTGTCGGCCTGCTGGTAGTTGTTGGTGAGGGCAACCGAGTAGAACTCGCCCACTGAGTTCTCACCCTGCAGGATGCAGCCCGGATACTTCCAGGTAATGGCTGAGCCGGTCTCCACTTGCGTCCAGGAGATCTTCGAGTTCACGCCCAGGCACTTGCCCCGCTTGGTCACGAAGTTGTAGATCCCGCCTTTGCCCTCTTTGTCGCCTGGGTACCAGTTCTGCACGGTCGAGTATTTGATCTGTGCGTTGTCGAGCGCGATCAACTCGACGACGGCGGCGTGCAACTGGTTCTCGTCGCGTATGGGCGCCGTGCAGCCTTCGAGGTAACTGACGTAGGATCCCTCGTCGGCGACGATCAGCGTGCGTTCGAACTGGCCGGTGTTCGCCGCATTGATGCGGAAGTAGGTGGAAAGTTCCATCGGGCAGCGAACGCCCTTTGGCACATAGACGAAAGATCCATCAGTGAACACGGCCGCGTTCAGGGCGGCGAAGAAATTGTCGCTATGGGGCACCACCGAGCCCAGGTACTTCTTGACCAGGTCAGGATGTTTCTGCACAGCTTCCGAGAAGGAACAGAAAACAATTCCTAGATCGGCTAGCTTCGCCTTAAAGGTCGTAGCTACGGAGACGCTGTCGAAGACCGCATCCACCGCCACTCCCGCCAGGTGCTTCTGCTCTTCAAGCGGAATGCCCAGTTTTCGTAGGTGCGCAAGATCTCCGGATCCAGTTCCTCCAGGCTCGTCAGGCCGGGTTTTGGTTTGGGAGCTGAGTAATAAACGATTTCCTGGTATTCGATCGGCCCGTACTTGACGTTCGCCCACTTCGGTTCCGCTTGTGCCTTCTCGAGCGACGCCCAGTGGCGATACGCCTTCAGCCTCCACTGGAGCATCAACTCCGGCTCATCTTTCTTGGCCGAGATCAGGCGAATAACGTCCTCGTTGAGTCCCTTTGGGACTCTTTCTTCCTCGACAGAAGTGACAAAACCCCACTTGTATTCCCGCTTCGCCAAGTCTCGGATTGTGTTAAGGTTCGTGCTCATTGCATTCTCCCGGAGACAGAACCAATCGTGGGCACTAGGTTTCCGCGCCCATTCCTGATGGTGGTCAGGCGTAAGGGTTGACTGAGATCAGAAAGCATCACCTTCTCCAGCGCCCCGCGCACCGCCTGGCTGATGATCCGCTGGTTGTCCTTGATGGGACAATAGGGCTCCAAGTCGCACAGTCCGGAGATGTCGGTGCTACACTCAGTGAGCGCGATAGGACCCTCGAATACAGCGATGATTTCAGCCACCGAGATCTCTCGCGGATTCCTGGCCAGACTGTACCCGCCCTTGATACCCCGGTTGGAAACCAGTAGCCCACCCTGCAGAAGCTCCTTCAGCAGCTTGCCCACTGTCGGCAGCTGCAGCCGTGACTCAACCGCCAAGTCGCGCGCGGTGTGCAGCAACCGATCGTGGTTCTGCGCCATGTGAGTCATCAGGACCAACCCGTAGTCCGTCAATTTGCCAAGTCGGATCATCAGTCAATACCCCTGTCTCAGAGGTTGCCGGCCCGCCCGCAGCTTAAATAGTACCAATTCAGTACTATTTAATTGTACTGCGCTGATAGTGCGGCTGACAAGGCCCGGCAACCGTCCCCCAGGGAGTGGGGGTTCACGTTTGGCCGTTCAACTCCGACTTCCCCCTCGACGTTCGCTTCGTGCTGCTCAACCGGAAACCGGATGTTCCCATGCACCGACCGGACCATCTCGGGTTGATCTATATCGAATCTGGCGAGGTGGTCTACCAATATCAGGAACGACAGTTGCTTCTGAAGAAGGGCGACATTGTGATTGTGGGCAACAACGCCTGCCACAGGTGCCGAAAGACCAGCGATTCGCGGCCTCAGCGCAGCGCGGTCATTTCTTTTTTGCCCAAGGTGATTGATGCCGGGCACGAAGCCGATGACGATACGAAGTACCTTTTACCTTTTGCCCTCGAGCGTCTTTAGTACCTCAGGTGCTGAGAGGGCCCAGCGAAATCTCGACTCAGATCTTTGATCTAATGCAGAGAATTCACGCGGACTTACCGATGGCATCGGAATGGTCGCACCTGGCGATTAAGACCTATTTGAAGATGATTTTGATTCTGCTGGGCAATTGCATGCAGAACGATTGGGAAAACCAACAGGCCCATCTGGCCGCGCAATATTCGGCCAGACGCTTACGCCCAGTCTTCGAATTAGTGGAGCGAGACTTTGCTGGTCTCCTTACTGTAGCGGACGCGGCCGGCACCGCTAGACTAAGCCGCTGGCATTTCATGCGGCTGTTCAAGCAGGCGACTGGCCAATCATTCGTCGATTATCTTCGCCGTTTCCGGATTGCGAAGGCCCAGGAATTCCTGCTTTCAACCGACAAGAGCATTTCTGACGTGAGCCAGCAAACCGGTTTCTGCGACCAAAGCTATTTTGGGACTGTATTTCGCTCTCTGGCCAAGATGACCCCGCTCACTTACAGACGGCGCTTTGGCACAGCTCTGCAACCTAGTGCTGTGAGCCTTTGCTTGACCCAGCACTCGACAACTTTTCCTTCGTCATTCCCAGTCCAGGACATTCGCGCACTTCATGCCCCAGGCCCGCAAGGCACTTATGCTACTCCACGCCCAGTGAGGTCATTGGCAGAACATCCCTTCGAATCGCTGCCATTGTCCATTTCAATCCCATGGCTTCCCGGAAATCCAGCAAACGACCTTCGGCTATTACGCCGCCTCCACGCCCACGCTGCAATGTGCGCCCTCGGAATCGACGAACTGCGCCAGCACGCCGCCGAAATCCTGCTTCTTTGGTGGGCATGCTGAAGAGCACGCCTTTCGCGCTCATGTCCCGGTAGAAAGCCTCCACGTCGGCGACGGTGAACCCCAATTCGACCTTTCCCGCCGGGTTCTTTTCGGAAGCCGGGTGCAGCGCGAGGGTGGTTTCGCCCGTCAAGAACTCGCTCCAGCCGGGCGACTCGAACTTCACTTTTAGACCGAGGACATCGCGGTGGAACTTCACGGCTTTGTCCGGTCATCCAAGTCGAGTTGAAGCGTTAGGTTCGGGCGGTTTCATGATCTATGTGGAGAGCGGGCTTTCTCCCGCTCTATTTTTTGTCCATCGCGGTACGATCACGCAGCATTCGCGGGCTTTGGCACCGCCTGCTCAGAGTCTGGCATACGACTCGCACACCGGATTGCCAAAAACCTGAACAAAACCGCGGATGTCGACTGATTACCAGTCAGTCGGCGCAGGTCAGGTCCGCAGCGTCATTGCGTATGGCGGCCAGGCACTAGCGGGATGATCCGGAAGCCCTTATGAATCAATAAGTTCTTTGGTTGCGGGGGGTGGATTTGAACCCCTAGTCCGCATTGATTCCACTTAAGTTATTGATTCTGCAATACGCGAAATAGGCAAGATTGGCGGAAAAGGCGATTCTTTCTTACACTTTTCTTACACATTGTCTCTTTGCTCGGAAATTGAGCCGTTGCCGCTCTTGGCTGGTTACTCAAGCCTTTCATGCCATCATTGCCCGTCATCGCGCTTTCCTTACTCGTTGAAACAGAGTCGATGGTATCAGGAGTCCTCGCGCAATTTCAAACTGTGATCAGGTTTAGCAGGCGCCATCACGGTGCGGAGAAACACTGGCGATTGTGGTTGGCGTCCCCGACGGGATTTGAACCCGTGTTACCGCCGTGAAAGCACTGGGTCCGATCGTAAATTACTGAAACTACGCAACACGGATGGCTACCTGAAGCGGTTTCAGTAAGGGACGGAAACAGTTCGTGGATCATAAATGGAGCAAGAAATAACTCCCTAAATGTTTTTACGCTGTGCTTCGCATTAGGAGAGGCTGTCGCATGCGTTGAGTGATCACGGACTCATTTCCTCGCCCGCCGGGAGAGTGAATCAGCCTCCAATCGGCCGCGAACAAGGTCGCTTCTACTTGCATGTGCGGCTTTACGTCCAGGCGGTTTCGGAACATCGCGACTGCCCGCTCAGCGGCTTTGTGTATATTGGGTTGACCGGTTGACCTTGACATCTACACGTCCGTGGAACTAGCTTGCCCCAGGACTCTTCCCCGATTCCATAGGGGGTTCAATGCGAAACTGTTCCTTCCTAATTCTGCTCCTAGTTGGTATTCCTTCTGGTGGCGTCGCCCAACAACCTCCAGGAATTTTGGCGGCTTCCCTACTAAGCTTATAGCCTCCTGCCTCACTACTGAGATATTCATTTTTATAGCCACGAGCAACTGACCGACGCTGTCGTGCAACTCTCGGGCGGCGCCTGCGCTCGTCGTCTTGCATCCTTTGCAGGCGTGACGCGAATTCTTCTTGTTGCTTCTGCTCTGTTAGATCGGTTAAGGGATGCTGAACATTGCCCCGATAGTGCCGGTCTGTGTTGAGTGCCACCAGATAGGAACAAGGGATCTTCGAACATTTGTCCAGGGATGTGCGCCATTCGAGTTCTGGCAATCCCGCCATTGCGTTTGCAAGCTGGCGCGTCGGGAGACGATTGGCAGCCCGTTTCCGCTTTTCGTCTTCCTCAGGAAGATTGAGCGCATCGATGGCAGTCTGTTTAGGGGGTTTTATCCTGAACCTCTCGCTTCGCAAGAAGTCGAGCAAGTCAGATGGATGAGCCAAGAATCTGCTCTGCCACGGAGGCTGCAGGTCCTTTGGCCTGGCCGCCTTGCTAACAATTCCCGCCACCTCGCTTGGATCAGCTGCCGCAAGAAGTGGTTGTACGATTTCCGGCCAAACGTCCTCTAGGGAGACTCTGATTAAGCTCTCTGCTATCCACAGCCGGTCAAGTTAGAGTGTCTGAAGTAATGAAGCAGAGGACTCTAGCGATGATGACCGGTTTTGAACAGTACGCGAAGAAGACGCGGCGAGCCATATTTCTGGAAGAGATGGAGCAGGTGGTGCCGTGGCGCAAGTTGTGCGCTCTGGTGGAGCCGCATTATCCCAAGCCGGGGAACGGGCGTCCAGCGGTGGGAGTGGAGCGCATGTTGCGTATTTATTTTTTGCAGCAGTGGTTCAACCTGTCCGACCCCGCGGCAGAAGAGGCACTGTAGGATTCGGCGGTCATGCGGCAGTTCGTGGGCGTGGATCTGGGCTGCGAGCCGGTGCCGGATGAGACCATGGTGTGCAAGTTCCGGCACTTGCTGGAAGAGCCAACTGGGGGAACAGATCCTGGGACAGGTGAACCTGCACTTGCAAGCGCAGGGGGTACGGATCACGACCGGCACCATCGTGGACGCGACCATTCTGCACGCGCCCACTTCAACCAAGAACCAGCAGCAGCAGCGCGATCCGGAGATGCACCAGACGAAGAAGGGGAACCAGTGGTACTTCGGAATGAAGGCCCACGTGGGAGTCGACAGCAAGACCAAGATCATCCACACGGCGGTGGCGACGGCGGCCAACGTAGCCGACTCGGCGGTGCTGCCCGATCTGTTGCACGGCGAAGAAAGCGAGTGTGGGGCGATCAGGCTTATCGTGGACAGACCGAAGTAATCCGGGAGTGCGCACCGCAGGCGCAGGACTGCACCCATCGGCGCTATCGCTATAAGGATCGGGTTGATCAAGTGGAGCGAGCGAAGAACCGGACCAAGTCGACGGTACGCTCGAAGGTGGAGCACGTGTTTGCGGTGATGAAGCTGAAGTTCGAATTTGTGAAGCTACGCTACCGAGGGCTGAAGAAAAATGCCACCCAGCTATTCGCCGTGTGCGCCCTCGTGAACCTGTATTTGCTGAGGAAAAAACTCTTGCTCCGGGTGCCGGCTTAAGCCCCGCCGCGCAGGAACGTTGATTCGCGAGCGAGTCCGAAGCGGGTCGGCGACCGGGAGAAATCGACTCCGAATGCTGGTAATGGCTGACGGAACACTAGCCGGACGAAAAACACAGGCTTATTCAGAGTTTCCCTAGCCAGCCGACAAGGCCGTCGCGATGGCGGAATAGCTCAACATCTGGGGGGGGGGGCGGATTGCCTGCCTTTATGCTGGGGGGCTGGATTGTAGGGGGGGGGGGGGGCGAATGCTTTTATAGTTTTTTTTTTCTTTTTTGTTTTTGCGCCTAAAGATAAAAAGGGGGGGAGTGGAACCGCGCTTGCGTTTGTGGACATCAGGTCACCGTTTTCGTGACTCGGACCCGTCGGCCTTTCATCAATTGCGGGTACTGTTCCGCCCGCATTTTCTACAACAGTCGGGAATCAATGCGCCGCCTGAAGGAAGTGATGAAGCCTGAACGAGGCAGTTAGGAGCAGCACAGGCCCTGTATCCACTTCCATGTCTGTCAAATCCAAGTCGAAGGTGGTCCACGAGGAGAAGGGCTCCCCCTTGTCGGCTGCCCTTAGCCCGGAGCTCCGGCCTCACTGTACCGAAAAGGCCAGGAGCACATTGCCCGGCATGCCGCCCCATTGGCCGTAGCCGGAGTTGACGAAAACTATGCCATTGACGACGGTTGGCCCGGCGGCGTCCATCGATCCGCCGTGCGCCGTTGCACCGTTTACCGTGAGGAAATCGCGGGCGGTGTCGGTATCCCAGAGAACTTTGCCGGTCGCTGTTGAATAAGCACGCAGGTGGCCATCCACAGAACCGGAGAAGACCACGCCTGGAATGACGGTGACTGCGGCGGATTGCGCGGGCGAACAGTCGGTCCGAGACTCGGCGCAGGGCGTCGCCGCCGCGCGCCACACAATCTTTCCGGTGGCAGGCTCAACCGCGTACAGCCCGCCTCCCTTCTTCGGATCCGGCACTAGGCGATAACCCTGCGGCGATTTCGGGTCCGGCACTCCGCTCAGTCCAAGATCGGAGATGGCCACATAGACGTTCGTGCCATCCGAAGCCGAGCCCCACTGGCTGCCGCCTAGTGGCCCGCCATCGCCCAGGCGCGTTTGCCACAGCACCTTGCCTTTTGCGTCGGGGTCGAGCGCGTGGGCCGTTCCGGACTTTTGTGCAATCACCAGGACGCGTTTACCGGCGCCGAGGCTGAGCAGGATTGGTGGTTGACCGAAATCGTAGTCATCGCCATGCGTCTCCGGGCAATTGCCGGGAATTGGAATCGAGCACGCATTGTTAAAGATGTCCTTACCGGTAAGTTGAGTTGACCAGAGCAGCTTGCCGGTTTTGAGATCCATGGCGAGGACTGCATCACTTGTGTCAGTCGGCGGGCCCGAATAATTGTCCCCGGTGGAAACATAGAGTGCGCCTGCTTGTTTATCGATGGTTGGTGTCGACCAGATCGCCGCTCCCGAGGGTCCGTGTTGCTGCGTTCCTGCGGAACTCTTGTCTGTAGGATTGGCAGCTTCGGAAATGGTGAAAGTTTGCCATAGCTTCTTGCCGTCGGCGGCGTTGAGGGCCACGACGCTTCCGCGAAAAGTGCAGCACTGGTACTTCGGATCGGCAGCGAGTACTTCTTCGAACGAAGAGAATGCCTGATACAACACGCCGTTGTAATAGCGCGGCGTGGCCGTCGCAAGCGTAGCGAAATGATCCACGGGGCGGACCTTCCAGATCAACTCGCCCGTTTCCGCTCTCAGTGCGTACACATTTGCACCACCATCCGCGAAGAATACGGCTGGCGAGCCCGCGACCTCACCGAATGCAGCGCCGCCACGGATACCGGAGGCGGCGCGAAACTCCCAGATCGTGCAGGCGGAATCGGCATCGAGCGCGTAGAAAGATCCACTACCGTTACCGACAAAGACGAAGCGCCCGATGACAGCCGGCTGCGACCGCGCCTCGCTCGTCGCGCCCAGATTGAAGGCCCATTTGAGCTTGAGTTTGCCCAGATCGGCGGCGGCCAGGCCGGCGGAGGGGGCATCCTGGAAGCGGGAGTTGGTGACGCTTGTACTCCACCCGTTCCATTCAGGGATGTTGGCCTCGGTGGGAAACGCGAGGTGCTTTGTACAAGTGCTCGCCGGCGCAGTGGTGGCCGGCTTGGCCCCACCCTCAGGCGCGATGTAGCCAATCAGAGCAAAGACTTCAGCGCTGGAGAGGCCGTCGGCCTGAGTTTTCATGACGCCGCGAGTCAAGGACATGTAGATGGCTTCACCGCTCATCTTCTTGATCGTGCTTAAGGACGGAACTCGCGCGGCGGGCGCCTCGTGGCAGGAGGCACATTCTTGCTTGTAAATTGCTGCACCATCCTGAGCGTGAAGCGTGGAGGCGATGAGGACAAGCAGACACAGGTATCGCATGGCATTCTCCTTTCGAGTGTTTTGGGCGAACGGCGGACCCGCCAGCTGCTAGATGAAATCACGCTTTCTGGATTGCAAGAAGAGCGTGACAGCAACGATGACAGCGATCGTTCCAACCTCGCAGCCCAGAATCATGACCTCCGTCCCGTTCCAAACTGCGACCGGACTATTCCAGTTAGCCGTTAGAGACGGGACCTGGGCCAGCAAGTACCACCCCAGCCAGTAGGAGGAGTTGATGAGGATATTTGCGGCAATGAACCATCCCTCGGATTCGCCGACCAGGGCGGTGGAAGAAATGAGACAAAAGCCGATCAGCGGCAGCAGCGCAAGAATGAGCACCATGGGAGCGGCCCCCTGAGGAACCACATGGCGGGTCGCGATGAGAACCAGGGCGGATACCAAAAGCGTCAGCCAGGGAGCCAGGAACAGCGCCCAGATCGAGAGCATTTTGGCGATGCTGTACTGCACCGAGGTGACGGGAAGACTCATGATGAAGGCCAGCGTTTGTTTTTTCCGCTCATTCAGAATGGCGGTGCTGGGCAGCATGCTTCCCAGAATGCAGAGCGCCACAAAGAACCACACGACGCCGATGATACGTGCCAGCCCGCCGAACAGCGTCACCAGCAGAGCGACAAGTCCGATCCCCAGCGTGAGGGAAATTGCCAGGCGGTTGAGACGCCAATCCTTCAAGACCAGATGACCGATTATGGAGCGGTTCATGCTTTCACCTCCTCGCGGCTGTGCTCGACATTGGCAACGAAAATTTCCTCGAGCGTCATGTTTTCGATATGTTGAACGCGGGCGCCGGTACTTTCGTAGGCGTTCGCCAGATCCGGCACAAAAGCATTGGCGGTCGCGACCGCGAGTCTCCCCTGCTGGTGCACTCCGATAATTCCGGGCAGGGCCGGGAGATCGATTCCCGAAGGGACCTCGAGGCGCAGCCGGCGCCAGCGGTCGAGGTACGCTTCCTTGTCCATGGAGTCGATGATTCGCCCGCGATCGATGAAGGTGATCCGATCGGAAATCTGCTCCACATCCTGGGTGTTGTGCGATGAGAACAGGATGCTGCGCCCCTCGTCCGCCATGACGTCGGTCAACTCACGGAGAATCTCGTGGCGGGCGACCGGGTCGAGGCCGGTAGTGGGCTCGTCAAGCACAACCAGTTTGGGTTTGCGCGCCAGCACCAGGAGCAGCGCCGATTTGACGCGCTGGCCGTGGGAAAGGCCTTTGATCGTCTGGTCCGCCCGCAGCCCAAAGCGTTCCAGCAGAAGGTGCGCGTAGCCGGCGTCCCAGCCGGAATAGATCGAGCGAATGAAATTCATGTGCCAGCCAAAGGTCATGGAATCGTAGAGGCGCATGTCCTCCGATGCGAAACCGATGTCCCACTTGGCGGCGACCTGTTCGGCGGGCATCCTGTGGCCGAGCACGCGAGCTTCACCCGAATCCTGATGGACCAAGCCCATCAAAATGCGGATGGTGGTGGATTTACCGGCGCCATTGGCGCCGATGAGTCCCATAATCTGCCCACGCGGGAGTTCTAGGTCAACCTTGTCCAACGTAAAGTAGCGATATTTCTTGCTGACTCCGCTAAGTTGTATAGCGAGATCTGTCATACGAGCTCTCCTTTTTTCTTTGCGGGCTGGTTCCCGGCTTCCTGCAGGCGGTCTTCGAGTTCCTCGGGCGACATTCCCAGTTCCGCCGCGATGCGGGCGGCCCGCTCCAGGTGTTGCTGCAGTTCCTGCTCGCGCAGTCGAGCGCGCAAACCCGTCGTGGCAGATACGCGCGAACCCTTGCCATGGTGAGTGACGATGATCCCTTCGCGTTCAAGTTCGTAGTAAGCGCGCTTGACGGTGATGACGCTCACCTGAAGATCAACGGCCAGTTGTCGAATGGAGGGAATCGGCTGGCCTTCGACCCAGTCACCGACAGCAATGCGTTGTTTAATTTGCTCCATGATCTGGAGGTACATCGGACGCTTATCGGTTTGGGAAAGCGCGAAACTATAGAGCATATGTGTATACTCAGTATACACAGTATAGGAACACGGTCACCTTTTTCTGTGATTTCGAGAGTTAGCTCTTGACGTTCAAAAACCCCGCTTGGGGCTAAAGACACGGGCGGTACGAGTTCGTGTCTTGCTGGTCGGCAACCGGAAGTTATTCAGAAACGGGCTTGTGGGAAGTGAAGGATGAGGTTCTGGGTGTGTTGTCGCTAGCCTTGATCGGAAACGCCTCGGGGCAGACTTTTGGGGCGGGGCGGGATCTCGATCCGAGGCGTTTTCGATAAGGAGACTAGGAGGAAGCCGCTGGCGTTTGCGGCGGACGCGGTGCGCTATGGGATTTGAATGACGACGTGGATCTGAACAGGGCTTGGGGAGAGCAGCGAAGCGTGGTGGGAATGCCGTCAGGATTGTCGGAATGGTGTTGAAGATGAGCGAAAGCGCACGCGGAAAGTGGCCGGAGAGACGATGGTGAGGCGGCGGGCACACGAGTGCGCCGGCGTGCGGGAGCACATCCCTGGGCCACCAGTGGTGGACCCCCTACGAAGAATCGAAGTAAGAGCATGTGGATAATTCCGCAGCGGTAAATCTCTGAACCACGATCATCGCCGCGCCGCAGCGTGGGCAATGCCAGAGAGAAGAACTCTCCGCCGCAGCTTTGCAGGTTCCAGCCTCGACAAGCGTGGAGGAGCTACTGAACAGCAGTTGTCGCGAGAGCGCCACGCGGGAAGTGCGAAAGCGATTGGCGAGAAGCCCGAAGTGACGGATGCGCACGAACCCTCTGGGGAGCACGTGCAGAAAGAAGCGCCGCAGGAACTCGTTGGCGCCCAGCGTCATCGTGCCTTGCTTGCCGCCGTGGGCATAGTCCTTCCAGCGGAAGGTGACGCGCTCTTGCTCGAAGGCCAACAAGCGATGATTGGAGATGGCCACGCGATGGGTGTAGCGGCAGAGATAGCGCAACACCTGCATAGGACCACCGAAGGCTTGCTTGGCATAAACGACCCAGTCGTGGCGGTGCAAGCGGCGGAGGAGTTGTGCGAACTGCTGCGGATCGGCGAGAGCGGCGGCCGGGCCGGAACAGCATAGTTGGTTACGGCGGTGGAGACGTTTGAGGCCAGCCAGGAACTTACCGCGAAAGACGCGGCTGAGAACCTTCACGGGTAAGAAGAAAGCATAGCGTGGGCGGACCCATTGACGGTGATCTGGCGAGAGTCCGCCCGCGGGAATAGCACAGTGGATATGGGGATGGAGGAGCAGGTTCTGTCCCCAAGTATGCAGGATGCTGATGACGCCGATCTCGGCTCCCAAGTGTTTGCGATCAATGGCGATCTCGAGCAAGGTTTGCGCGCTGGCAGTGAACAGCAGGTCGTAGAACAAACGCGGGTTCTCCAACGCCAGCACATTGAGTTCGTGGGGCACAGTGAACACGACATGGAAGTAACTGGTGGTCAGGAGTTCGCGTTCGCGGGCCGCCAGCCAGCGCTGGCGCGCTTGCGTCTGACACTTGGGGCAGTGCCGGTTTCTGCACGAGTTGTACGAGATAGCCTGATGACCGCAGCTCGGGCAGGCGTCGCGATGACCGCCCAGCGCAGCGGTGCGACAGCGCAGAATGGCACGAAATGCTTTGAGTTGCTGAAAGTCAAAGCTCGATCGATAGCGATCCAGGAAGCGATCGCCCTGCGCGCGAAGGATGTCGGCCACCTCGAAGGTGGGCCGAGTCATTTTTCGTTTTTCCGTTTAAAGCTGCGGCTGATGTTCTCGGTGCTGGAGAGCGCGAGGCCCTCCAGCGGATTGGTCACCGCTTGCAGGTGCCGCTGCGACAGATGCAGGTACTGGGCGGTGGTCTCCAGGTCGCCGTGCCCGAGCAGAACCTGGATGGTGCGCAGGTCGGTGCCCGCCTCCAACAAGTGGGTCGCCCAACTGTGGCGTAGCGTGTGCGGGGTGACGCGTTTGCGGATGCCGGCGCGGCGCGCGGCCTCGCTGCATGCGATCCAGACGGTCTTGTCCGAAATCGGCTGATCGAGTCTGTGCTGACGGGTGCGCGTGGGGAACAGATAGAGTCTGGGCTTCCGCCAGCGCCAGTACTCGCGCAGGGTTTCCAACAGGGTTGGACTCAGAGGCAAGTCACGATCCTTGCC
>CAWCPY010000003.1:0-359611 GCA_963797385.1 Terriglobia bacterium | reverse complement strand
GCAGCAGATCATCGATATGCGACGCGGCGCCGACTTGCTGCTGGCGCGGTCCGATGTCAGATACCAGACGCCTGGCCTACGTCGGCCACAGTTATGACGCTGAGGTCGGCGGATTTCTTAGCGGGATTGACCGGCGCTTCAAAGCTTTTGTATTGATGGCTGGGGCCCTGTCCGATGAGGTTGACATGCGGTCGAAAGAGTATGCAGGAGTATCGGCAGCAAATCGGCCCGAACAGGTTTGATGCGTTCCAGGCTAAGTACTCCTGGCTGGAACCTGGCAAGTACGTTTCGCATGCTGCACCAGCGATGGTGTTTCTTCAGTATGCATCGCAGGAAAAGTTCCTTAAATCCCGACCGCGATCACGAATATGCTGCCGTCGTCAGCGAGCCTAAGCGCTTCAAGCTCTATGATGCACCGCATGCACTCAACGCCGAGGCTCGCCGTGATCGCATCGCGTTTCTCACCGAGCAGCTTCGACTCAAACCCGTGGATCCGGCTGTGATCGCCTCCGTTCCGGACTTGGTTCAACCGCCGGAACCGAAAACGGAGTAGATTCGGGTCGAGTGACAGGCAAACTGGAAGTTAATTGTTGAAAACAAGCGTTAGCACAAGCTTGCGCCGTTTGTTCGCCTTTTCGTAGGTCAATGAGTTCTATAAAAAGGGATGTCAAGAAAAAAGTTCTGCCTCGACCGGAGGCGAGATTTTTTTCTCGAGATCCAGCCCACTGAAATTGCGCTTCTCTGGAGAAGTTTGGCCGGTTGCCCATGCTCATAAGTTTCCTGCGCGGATGGTGGCGATGCCATCGAGTTCGAAAGAGCGGCAAGCCAAACTGGTGCTCAAGGTCAACCATGGTTCTATCCGAGGCTCGTGGCCTATGGCTATTTCTGGTTATCCGAGGGGGCATAGCGTGTAATGTGTGACTCGGTGCCCAAGCACACGGGGCCGATCTCATTGACTGATACTCTCCTCGAACCGAGCATCTCCAGAACCCGACCGACCATCATCAGAGTGAACTCCTGAGATGGAAAGGCCTGTTCACCAGTGACGCTCAAGCTGCTTGCCGATGCAATTGTTGGGGGTCGAAACTCACTCCTTTCTTCCAGATGGTCAAAGTGATGGTGGCAATCTTTCGTGCCAGGGTAAGACGGGCCATCGTCGGCCGCATCCCTTTGGCAATCCGAGCAGCATAGAAATCGTGCAAGGGGCCAGGACGCGTGCTGGCAGAGATGGCAGCACTTTTGAAGAGACTCTTCAGATCTTTATTGTGATTGTCATTCAGACCGCGCACTGTGATGCGCTCGCGGTTGCGCTGCAGTTTGCCTCGCACACAGCGGTACTCGCCACTGTCGTGAGTCTCGACCGCGAAACCGCTGTAGGCCCACAGCTGTCGCTTGGTACGGAAGCGGTGGGGTGTCTGCAGCAAGGCCACCAGCAGGGCGGCGCGAATCGGACCGATGGAAGGAATCTGACGTAGTAACTTCACGGCAGGATGCTTGTGGCTTTCGAGTAGGAGTTCGCGTCGCGCTTGCAGACGCACCGGTTGCAGACTATCGAGTTGCTGATACAAACGCTCGGCTCGAACCCGAACTCCTGGTTCCACGATCTTGGCCAACCACTCGGCGTGATGCCGGGGAGCGTACACCGTCGTACCGCTACAGGGAATGCCCCAGCTGCGGTACAGGGCTTTGATCCGATTCATCACCCGCGTGACATCTTGGGTGAGGGTCAGATAGCTGCGCCCCAGCTCTTTTAAGGTGCGCACTCCATGCTCTCCGTGGTAGACCGGCTTCAGTTGGTTGGTGCGTAACAGCTCCGCCAGCTTGCGCGCGTCGATCCGGTCACTCTTGTTGCCATCTTTCAACAGGGCAGCCTTTCGCGGATCACAGACCACCAATCGGCTGACGTGGGGTTTCAGAAGATCGTGTAACCAGGCAGCGGACGTTCCTTCCTCGAAGGTCAGCGACAGAGTTCCCTGCAGTCCCTGGATGAACTCAACGATCGTGGCTGCTTTGGTCTCCAGCAGGCATTCCATGATCAGTTTGCCTTGAGCATCCATCACGGCAACCGAAATGGTGGCCTGATGAACGTCCATGCCGATATACTTCTCTTGACTCATAAAGGCGCTCCTTTTCGCTAGGTTGGTGGTGCGGACAATCACAACCTATCGCAAAAGTGGGCGCCTTTTTATATTGCGTGTAGTTGATTCCATGACAATGTCGGCTCCGACGCCCGGGTAAAGTTGGTGGTGCCAACACCAACCAACAGGCTCGGGAGAAAGGAGCCGAACGATGATTAATTTCTCTGACCCAACCCAAAATGGCAGGCAACAGAGCGAGAAATCCAATCGCCTCCGAATCGTGGCGGTTTCCAGACTGTTTGTCTGGTGTTGTCAACGTTTCCGAAGAAGTGAGGCTCCCCGCATTCCCTCCATCGATCTCCACTTTGCAAGCAACTTTACGTCTGGAACACCCGACAGACGTTCACTCACGCAGCGCCAACAAGGGCAACGTTTACCGTGTTTTGTTTTCCGGTGCAGATCTCGAACTAATCTCTCCGCGGTCTCTGGACTCAGAGGTGTTTGTCTTTGAAGGCTTAGTCCCGCCAGCACTCGTGCGAAGTAATCAGCTCGCTTATCGTCGCTCGAGGGACGAAGTGAAGATTTCTTGGCCTTGGCGCCCGGATATCTCTTGCCTTTACCGTTAGGATTCTTGGAGTCACAAAATTCTCTCGCGAATTTACGTAGCATTCTTCCCCAGGGGTTCCAAGCGCCGCCCAGATATTTCGATGTTTTGCAAATCCGACGTACTTCTGTCGGGCTCGTGCCAGGACAAGTGAGGACCTCCCAGACTCGAGGCTCTGCAGGAAGGTCATCAGGGGGGTCGAGCTGGATTTCATTATCATCAAGCATCCTGCTGCCCGGGAATGCTTTTTGGGTTTCGTTGTTCAGTCGGGCGAGAGCTTCAAGTTTCTTAATTGGGATACTGTCGTCTCCACCAACCATCCCGTAACGAATCCATCCGAAAATTAGCCGCCACCACAGTTCATACTGCAGAAGTGTTTTCTGCTCTGCCCGATCGCGTTTTGGCCGCCCAAGCACTTTTTATCCCAAAAAGTCGAAGTCCATTTTGGCTTGTGATTCCATTGTATGGCAACAACATTGTGGAGGGCTTCGATGAAAAGATTGCGGCGATTACGACAAGCGGCACGTTTGACACAGGTTGAACTAGCCCATCGTGCTCGGATCGATCGCACTCGGTTGAGTCTCGCTGAGAACGGCTACGTGCAGCTCGTCGCTGATGAACGCGTCAGGATTAACAAAGCCCTCCTGGCGATAGCTGAAGCAAACATGCTGACGCTGCGGAGACTGAAAGTTCAGATCGGATGATGGATTTCTTGAGGAACGCAAGGCAAGCGGTCCTGAAGAGAGCGAAAGGGCCATTTACCCGATAAGTTTTTCACCGGGGTGCGCCGGGCCAAGCGCGTCGGAGAACGCGACCTGTGGTCGCGGAGGTAAAGTCACCCGCCAGTCGTATAAGTCAACCTGGGCAACGTCCGGCAACTGACGACCCGGGGGAAGGGTGCGGCTGGTTTGGTGTCGGCGATGGCCCGTGCGCCCCCGTCCAGGTCGGAGCAGGGAAGGGTAGTGACCGAGGCCCGGCAGGTGTTTGCCGGGCTGAGGGAGCGAAGGGAACCGCAAGGTTCTCCGGCTGCGCCGCAGGCGCAGGCGCACCCTTCGGTAAAGGGCTACCCTCCCGCGCGGGGTTAGCTTCTCCAGTTTGGGGTCATTGGTAGTCCATTCTTGATACCCCAGTGCCTGTTTTCAGAATCGAGAAGGTGATGTTAAACAAACCAAAAAGCACAAACGAGGTTTCCGGCGGCGAAGCCGCCGGGCCTTCTTCACTTGACCCTATTAGGAGTAATCGAAACAGACCAACACAAAGAAAGCCATACTGTGGGCAGTTCACCCTTGCCGGGCAGTCCCTGACAAGCCAGCAGACTATGTTTCAAAGATTGAATTGCAAGTCGTGGGGATGCTCACACTGTGGTCCCCGCCGGGCAAGACGATACAAGCATTCGATTCGGGCGATCGCTGACCGATTGAAGCTGCAAAGGTTTATCACCCTCACACTCGATCCCGAAAAGATCGAAGGCGATCCCGTCGCTTATGAAAAGATGGAATTGAACGCTTGAATAAACTCCTGCGCGATGCGGAAAAGAACTTAATCCCTTTTCGGCAACATGCGCGCCGGCTTTTCGAAATCCAGGCCTTATTGGCCGAGATCGACGGAACCAGAAAACAAATACGACACCTGGAAGACAGCGCGTGACCTGCCCCCCATCTTTAGTCCAGGGATAATGAGACTTTCTCCGGTCCCAGATACGTTCCTTGATCAAGTCCCGCTTGCATTCAGCTATCCACCTTTAGCTGGTCAATACAGCAAATACTGTACAGTCAGCGCGATTCTTCGTCTTTAGAATAACGCCGTTCGATTTGCTTCTCGATTCCGCTCGTAGTGTTGGAAGTCTGGCGTCGGCATGGGACGGGATTTTGCCTGCTCCACGCCGCGAAGAGTACTGCTCTGTCTCTGCGCGAGTGTAGGCCTACGCGAATTACGAAGCGCGAGAATCAACAGATTACATTGCGCTTTTTTCGCCGGAGGCTGTGGATTGCAACACCCCGGAGTCGATGGTGAGTCCGGTTCTCGAAATGACCTGAAAGTAGAGTTTGTCGCCATCGATCTCGACGAGCATGAAGTCTCTATCTGCATCGAACCCCGCCTCCATCTGCCCCGAAGGGCGCAGATTGTGCAACCTGAGTTCACCAGAATTGCCGAGTACGAAATAGTTGATGCCATTCTGCGGCTTCAGTCTTTCGTAAACGTGGTCGTGCCCGGAAAATACGACATTGACTCCGTATTTCTGGAATATCGGAGCCAGGGTCGAACGCAGATCGAAATCTGCCCCGTGAAACTTTCCGTCAGAGTAAAGGGGATGATGGAAATAGCAGATTTTCCAGGCCGCGGTGGAGTTTCGAAGTTGCTGGTCCAGCCAGCCAAGCTGTGCCGGGTTCATGTAAGTGCTGTCGAGAGCGAAGAATGCGACATTGTTTTTCTTGAAGGAGTAATAGCGCTCGCCTCCCATATTGAATAGCTTGTACAGGCGCTCGTCGGGATTGTCATGGTTACCCAGAGAGGCGTAGAACTTCACGTTGGCGTCGAGCAAGGCCTTGTAAGGTTGTTCGAACTTTCTCACAAAGTCTCGAGGACTGTCTCCACCGTAGATGTTGTCTCCCAACATGATCACGAAGGTGAAGCCTGCTACCTGCCGATAGGCTTCCATTTCCTGGGCCACCTCAAACTGCGGCTTTTCACCAGTCCCCGTGTCTCCGATCACAGCAAATCGAACCGACTTTGGCTTCAGCGGCAGGCTGAGCGGCACCTTCGATGGCCGCTGTTCGTGAGAAAGAGGCGCAGGGTGGTCCTGCGACTGAACCGCCGCTCGCACGACTTCCTGGCCGGCTCTGACCGTGCATCCGGTTAGAGTCAGGCAGACGAAAAGAGTGAATACACGAATTCTCATCGCTTCAACGTTCACTTTTCAGACGCGGGCAAAGCGTCGGGTAGCAGGTCAACAATCAAATTCGCGGCGCTATCCAGCAAAACAAGTTCACGGCCGACAATGCGATACTCGAGTTCAGAGGGGAGTCTGGGCAGATCCGATAAGAGCGTGGGGGGGGTGGATTGGAGAGCCGCCACCTGTGGGTACGCACAATTTACCGCGAGGTTTAGACCGTGCACCGGTTCGGCATGACGCAGACTCACCCAAAGCTTGTGGCCATCACTGCCTTGAAACGGGATCGCGATCAATTTTCTGAAAAGCTGGACCACCGGAGGGCTAAAAATGTTGCCGGGCTTGGCCTGGGCTCGCGCTGCACGAATATTTTGCGCGAGAGATGCTTGATAGTGTTTGACCTCGACAGCAGAGCTTTTGGATTTGGGGGCAGGCAGGTTCGTTTGCGCCCCCTTACGCAGCTTCACATACTCATCTACTCTTTTGCTGAACTCCTGAATCGTCAGCGAGTCTTGATTTACAGAAACGTTGTTCGTGGACTTCTTTTGTGGGACCGAGTTCTGCGCCGGTAACAGCGTGTATGCAGCCAGCACCCATGTTGTGGCCGCGAATCGGTGAGGGATGATCACTTGTGCCTCGCTAGGGTTGGATGCGTCCGCTCCCTACGGGGCTGCGTGACGCAGGTTCATTTTCCCGCGGGTTCTTTTCCGTCCGTTACTTCTGTCATGACTCCCTGGACCGCTTCTTTGACAGCCTCACGAACCGCCTCCTTCACGGCATTTTGGACATCCTTATGATCAAGCTCGATGTCAGAGTCCTCCCGAGCCACTTCTTTTATGACTCTCTCCACCACGGGTCCCACCGGCGGAAGGTCCTTGGCAATGCTTTTGGCAACTCTCTTGGCGGCCCTGGCAACGACTGGGTTACGGGGCTGAATATTAGTTTCCTTGGGGGAGACTTCGGCCGCTTTCCAGTCTGTCTCGAATATTTTGATCACTGAATTGATGATTTCTTTGTCAGGCAAGATAACTCCGATTTCACGCCGAGCGTCTAACTCGAGTTCCCGCAAGCTTTGGCTTCCAATAAACATCTGGCCGCGGTCACGAACCAGGGTCCGGGTGTGGAGGCGCATACCACTTAGCCGGCGCACCATCAGCCCGCTGGTCTTACGAGTGATTTTTCCAATAATGCGGACCTCAACTCCCGCCTTAGCCCTCTCCTCAAGCAAGCGAGTCATGGCCCGATCTGCAATCTTCATGTCGTAAATCAGCAACTCCTTCCTGGCGCCCTGAATGAACGCAGCCAGCTCCGTGCGCGCATTCAGTGGGCTAACCAGAAACCGCGCATTACCCGGCACATAGGGTTGTCGCTTCGTGTCGCTGTCGAAAAGTCGGATGGCTTCCTGCACAAGGGCGCGGTTGGTGGCCACGATTCCGAAACTGCGGCTGTGATCGATATCCAGCCGGGTGAGATTGAAGGCCAGGAGATAGAGTTGTTTGCGGTCAACAATCATCATCTTGCCGTGGTAGCGAACCAGATCATTTGAGGTGCGCGCCACGGTGATGCCTGCCGCCAAAAGACGCATTTCCAGCTTCCGCAGGTTCTTCTCGCCGCCCCGATTCGTGTAGGCGACGAGCGCATGGACAAAGACTCCTCGTTTTGCCGCGTCTTCAAGGGCACGCTCGATTTCAATCCTGTCGAAACGGAAAATGACGATTTCTACACTTTTACGGGCTTTCTCAATCGCTCTTACCAACGGTCCGATGCCGTCGCTCGGCTGTTTAAGAAGCTTCAAATGAGTCTCCTGTTGTGCCCGCGCGGATAGCTGGGGTTGGACGCCATTTCTCGCCAACCGCGAGCCACCGCTCAAAGGCCTGGCCGCATCTACAAGTCGGTCGTACGACTGTACCTTAATATGCGATATCCGGCGAAATACGTATTTCGAACGATTGCCCAACTTTGTGCAGGTTCGGCCCGCGAACGGCAACTTGAGGTTGCCCGTGAAAGATTCAGGATGCGGCGCCGGCTCGGCGCGTTGTGTCTGGCCGGTTTTGTTCTGCTGGCTGCCCGGCCACCTGCGAGGGCTGCTCAGCCATCGGAGACCCCCGATGATGAGATCCTGTGGCGCGACCCGGGCGAAATCACAACGCGTAACCTTCTTTACGGTTCTGGAGGCGCTGATCACGAGCCCCGCGGGACGATGATCTATGTTGATGAGGACCATGCCGGTTCGAACCCCAAATTCCATGTTCAGGATCAAGAGGGTACAAAATGGACAGCGAAAATGGGAGTTGAGGCCAGGCCGGAAACGGCAGCCGCACATCTACTGTGGGCGGCCGGGTATTACAGCGACGAAGACTATTTCGTTCCCAGGCTGATCGTCGAAAACCTGCCTTCCCACCTTGAACGCGGCCAGAATCTTGTTGGAGCGGATGGAACAATCAACAATGTTCGCCTAGAGCGCCACCCCAAGGGTCAGAAGAAAGCCGGCAACTGGAAATGGAAGCGCAACCCTTTCACAGGCACGCGGCGGTTCAATGGATTGCGAGTAATGATGGCGCTGATGAATAACTGGGATCTGAAGGACGAAAACAACGCAATTTACGAATTGAACTCCGACGTGGCTGGTCCATACAAGGTTTATGTAGTCAGCGACCTGGGAGCCAGTTTTGGCACCACCGGATATAGCTGGACTCAGACCATGGCGAAGGGCAATCTCAAGTCTTACAGTCATTCGAGGTTCATCAGCAGAGTTCACCCGGAGTTCGTCGATTTCAATGTTCCCACCAGGCCCGCCCTCATCTATTTTTTTCATTTGCCCGGTCTGATCCGAAGACTACGCATGCGCTGGATTGGCCGGCATATTCCGCGTGAGGATGCCAAGTGGGTGGGAGACCTACTGTCACGCTTATCGCCTGACCAAATTCAGGATGCATTCCGATCAGCAGGATATTCGCCCCAGGAGGTCGAGGGCTTTTCGAAGATCTTACAGGAGCGAATTGCCGAACTGACCAAGCTCTAACCTGAACGGCCTGGGCGACTCATTCAACTGCTCGCAGCCCTCTCCAAGTCGTCATCTTCCGCCGCATGCTGCAGTAGATCGAGTTCGGAATAGAGCCCGCCGCTCTTCAGCAATTCGTCATGGGTTCCACTCTCTGCGATGCCACCGTCTTTAATCACAAAGATTACGTCGGCGCGGCGAATGGTGGACAGGCGATGCGCGATCACGATGGCCGTTTTGCCTTCCATCAGGCGATCCAGGGCCTCGAACACCAGTTTTTCCGAGGCGGCATCCAGTCCCGACGTAGGTTCGTCCAGAATGAGAATTGGGGTATTGCGAACTATGGCGCGGGCAATCGCGATGCGTTGCCTCTGGCCGCCAGAGAGGGTCATGCCCCGCTCTCCCAGTACGGTGTCGTAGCCTTCCGGCAGCTTCTGAATGAACTCATCAGCGTTTGCCCGCTCGGCGGCACGAAGTATTTCAGTCCTGTTCGCCTCGGGCTTTCCGTAAGCGATGTTCTGCCATATTGGCGCGTGGAACAGCACGGTTTCCTGCAAAACAAAACTGATCTGCTGGCGGAGTGATTTCTGCCGATATTGCCGGACGTCGGTGCCGTCGATCTTGATGACCCCGGAGACTGGATCGTAGAACCGCGGAATCAAACCGATAATCGTCGTCTTTCCGGCACCCGTCGGTCCCACGAGTGCGGTCAATTGTCCCGCTTGGATGGTCAGACTGACATCCTTAAGAATCGGATTGTCGGGGCCATAGGAAAAATCGACATGCTCAAATTCTATTTCCCCCCTTAATCTTGGAGCCTTTATCGCCGATGGAACATCCCTGACCTCCTTATCGTTTTCCAGAACCTCCTGTATACGCTCATATCCCACCAACGCTTTGGAATATGTATCCGTCATCTTGGAAAGTTCCTGCATTGGCTTGTACATCTTGCCTAGATACAGAATAAAGACGACAAGGGAACCTGGGGAGAGTGATCCACTCATCACTAGACGCGCCCCGAACCACAGGACCAGACAGGTGCCTAGCGCCACGATGATGTCAACCAGAGGTGAAAGCTTGGCTTTCAACCCTCGTGCGCGCAACCCGATTTCGACGCTTTCAAGGCTTTCTTCTTCTAAACGTCGGCGCTCATAGTCTTCCCGCGCGAACGCCTTCACCACTCGGATCGAAGAGAGGACCTCCTCGATGACCGAGACAATTTCGCCTTCTTTCTTCCGCATCTCCCGGGAAGCCTTTTTGATACGGCGCGTGTATGAGTAAACTACCAGGAATAAAACTGGAGCCACGGACAACGCAATCATCGTGAAACGCCAGTTGAGATAAAACATGACAATGACCATGCCGACCAGCGTAATGAGGTTGATCAGCGCTCCCAGCAGGGCGGTGTTGATGAAGCTCTGAATGGCATCAATATCGCTGGTTACCCGGCTGATAAGATCGCCGCTGCGCTTATGGTCGTGATACGACAGGGAGAGTTGCTGAATCCGCGAATACAAGGTTCGGCGTAAATCGTGTGTCACCCACTGACCCACGCTGGTGGTGAAGTATTTTTCCGTGTAAGAGCTTACGGCATCAAGGATGGCAATCCCGAGCACCGCTGCGCAGGCAAACTTCAATACGCCGAGCTTGTCGTCACCCACGGTGGATTGGATGACCTGGCTGAGCCAACCGTTCGTCGGCCGCGAGCGCAGTACACTATCGAGGACAACCTTCAACGGCCACGGTTCCAGCAGATTCGCGACCCCTTCTCCGACCACCGCGATGAATCCGAGGGTCAGGGCGGTTGCGTGCGGCTTCAGGAGCGCGCGAATTGTTAGTTTCTTGATGGTGGAACGCCGATTACGCATGTTGTCAATGCAGAGGCAGAATGACCCTAGTCCCCTGCGGTCGTTCAGATGCGGTTTGAACGTACCGGGATTCCTGTCAAGTCACCCCGGATGATGGGATATGGACGCCGGTCCTCGACTCGGTTGTTTGCCCCCAAGGCGTCGACGCACTCGAACCGGATCTGGCAGGAAGCAATTCCCTCAAGGATCTCTGGAGGACTCCCGCCAGAAACGAGAGCCGGGATCGCAGAAGGTGTCACCATGAAAATCGGAGGGTGGCGAAACAGAGCGATGTGTCTCTTCCAGTGCGCTTTACAGTTGGAACATCGCCGAAAATCAGCCCGAGACATACGTTGTGACGGTCGTCATGCCAGAAGGCTCATGAGGTCCACCCGCCCAATCTGCGTTATCGATCCATAAGGATATTGGGTCTTCAGCACTGAATTGGCAGCCTCATCCTCTCCGAAGTTATCCAGCATCCTGGACTTGGCTAAAGCAATGATGTAACCCCGCTCTTTCGGAAGCTCGCTCATTAACGGCCGTACGGAGCTTGTCCGAATCCATTGCGAGTCCCGGTTGACCAGCCTCGGCCGCTACCCGATCATAGGCGTCCATCCGCTGTCTCCCGGTTCGGCAATGCAGATCCCGCTTGCGGATATAGGCGGGATTGGACTGGCAAACCTTCGTGCCGCTGTTCATCGTGCTTCGACCACGCGTGGACTGGAGATTGAGACTCTGGCGGACGAAAAGGATGCACCTCGCTTGAGAAATTCCTAAAACGGGCGGCGTGCAATTTGTCCTACTCGTCTTTCTTCTTCCTCCACACGTAGAAGTTCTTTGGACGAGCTGCTGGCCTCATTGAAAGAGAAACGGAGAGTGCTGCTTGAAAGTCAGGCAGCCCGAAAGGGTGGAATTCACAGCGCTGGCGTTGCGTGATATGCACCGACACTGAAAAGTTCCAGCCGATTGGCGTCATCACGGAAAATGGAAAACTTAAAGTGCCGTGCAACGGCGAGCGGGAAAACCGCGACGCCCACTGTGCTGACGATTGGGCATTCCACACACCCCTGGAAAGACTTTCTCGCTCTGTTGCGAGCTCACCGAGTAGAGCGGGTCATCGATGTGCGTGGTATCCCGCGTTCACGACACAACCCGCAGTTCGACCAGAAGACCCTGCGAACAAAGCTGCGGTCCGCGAGGATCAGCTACGTGCACTTGCGAAAGCTCGGAGGCCTGCGCCACGCGAGACGCGATTCTCCGAACATGGGGTGGCGTAATTACTCGTTTCGCGGATTTGCCGACTACATGCAGACCTCGGAGTTCAACGCGGGGTTACAGAGGCTGATCAAGTTGGCTCGGCAAAAACGGACCGCATTGATGTGCGCGGAAGCGGTGCCCTGGCGGTGCCACCGTTCCCTCATCGCGGATGCTCTTATTGTGCTCGGAATTCGTGTCGAGGACATTATGAGCAAAAACCGTTCCCAAGTGCACTCCCTGACTTCCTTTGCTCGTGTGCGACGCACGTGCATCACATATCCTGGTTGCAAGGACGACCGCCTTCTGTTGTCAGACGTCCGCACAGCTCCGAAGGAAAAGGACTCGGTGTCTCCTCAGAAAAACGATGCGACCATTTAGCCTTCAGTGCTAGGATGGCCGGAATACCGCATTTTCGCTTTCCCCGCGCTCCAGTACAATTGCCCTCGTGTCGGAATCCACGTTCACTCCTGGTCAAACGCTCGCGAAGGTCCCGATCTTCTCCGGGCTGACGGAGAGCGAACTAAGCTTTCTTGCGCAGCGTGCAGTGCCGCGTCACTACTCGACAGGCGAAAGCGTATTTGGCGAAGGGGAGCCTTGTTCTGGACTCTATGTCGTCGAGTCTGGCCATGTGCGTATCTTCAAGAGTTCGGCCAACGGTCGTGAACAGGTGCTCAGCATCGATGGTCCGGGCGGTTCTATTGCTGAGCTTCCGGTCTTCGATGGAGGAAGCTATCCGGCATCGGCAACCGCGATCGACGATGCGACCCTGCTTTTTGTCAGCAAACAAGACTTTCAGGCACTGTGTTTGGCGCACCCCCAGGTGGCACTGAAGGTCTTGCGAGTGGTCGGTGCGCGCCTGCGAAGACTGGTCGGTATTATCGAAGAGCTTTCATTCACTACAGTACGTCACCGCCTGGCTTCGTTTCTGTTGCGTCTCTCCCAAAAAGAAGGCAAGCGTTCTTCCACAGGCGTGGAAATCACATTGCCCATTAGCAATCAGGAATTGGCCTCGCAGATTGGCACCGTCCGAGAGCTCGTTTCTCGCAATCTTTCCCGCCTGCAGGCAGAAGGAATGCTCAAGATCGACGGCCGCACCGTAACGATCTCCAATTTGAAAGCTTTGGAAGCCGAAATAGACTCTCCCGAGTGAGTTCCAAGTCTTCTGAAACTGCCCGTCCCGCCCAAGCATCAGTGCTACCTTGAGCGATCTGCGCTCGAAGTGGCCTTCCAACTTCCCAGAAGTCCGTTGCGGTACTCCGCTAGATCTCCGGCTTCGCGTTTGCAAACAGACCGGGGAGCTACATGGTCGCCTGAGCAAACGCATATACCGCGTTGCCTCTTCCAGTTCTGCTCACCACCGTACTATGTCGTGTTACGATATACTTGAAGGAATGATGGGTAAAGAAAGAATGCCTGCACCAGCAGCCAGACTTCAGATACTCGCCGAATTTCGCCATCAGCTCCGCCTGTTTCTCCACTTCAGTGAGACGGCGGCGCAAAATCGCGGCCTCCAACCGCAACAACATCAACTTCTCCTCCAAATCGCCGGAGCCCCCGACAAAGTGGCTGCAACGATCGGCTATGCAGCTGAGCGCCTTGGTCTGCGCCATAACACCGTTGTCGAGCTCTGCAATCGAAGCGAGGCCGCGGGTCTGGTAGTGCGCAAACAAGCTGGGTCCGACCGCCGTTATATCCTTCTGGAGCTCTCACCCAGAGGACGGAAACAACTTGAAGCTCTCTCCATCGACCACGCACGTGAGCTCGACGAGCTCGCTCCGACGCTTATTCGAACGCTGACTAGGCTGAAAACAGTTCATAGAAAGCCGGGGAAACGAGCGGCCCGGAGTAACAATGCAATCTGAATCTTCCGTACTCCGCGACTTCACCGTGGACAGGAGAGTCTGGTTGCTCTCGGGGTTCGCCCTAATAATCGGGATTGGCGCGACCTTTCTCGCAGTGCTGCTTCTTCGATTAATCGCACTGTCGACCAATCTTTTCTACTATCACCGGTTTAGCTTAGTGTCCATCTCTCCGGCGGGCAGTATGCTGGGGCCGTGGATGGTCATCGTTCCGCTGATAGGCGGACTCCTCGTCGGACTCATGGCACGCTTCGGCTCCGACAAAATCAGGGGACACGGTATACCCGAGGCTATTGAGGCGATTCTGTTACACCGTGCGCGGGTCGATCCGAAGGTCGCCATACTGAAACCGATCTCGGCCGCGATCGCCATTGGTTCAGGCGGTCCGTTCGGCGCGGAAGGTCCGATCATCATGACCGGCGGAGCCTTTGGCTCTTTGATCGCACAGTGGATTCATCTCACGGATGCGGAACGCACCACTCTTCTGGTTGCCGGAGCCGCCGCAGGGATGTCAGCGACCTTCGGGACTCCAGTTGCTGCCATCCTTCTCGCGGTCGAACTCTTGCTCTTCGAGCTGAGGCCGAGAAGCTTGGCTCCAGTAGCGATCGCGAGTGCGACTGCGGCCATTCTCCGTGGATATCTCCTCGGCCCCGGCCCGCTCTTTCGGATGCCCGGAATCAGCGACGTGGATCGGATTCCATTTGCAATCGGTGCTTTGCTGCTAGGTGCGGTTGTCGGCCTTATAGCAGCAGGCATGAGCCGCATGATGTATGCCTTTGAAGATTTCTTCGAGTCGTTGCCGGTCCACTGGATGTGGTGGCCCGCACTCGGGGGTATCGGTGTAGGCATTGGAGGCCTTTTTTTCCCACGAGGGTTGGGCGTCGGATACGACAACATCGCCGAACTGCTCCATGGAAACGCGCCGATTGCACTCCTATTGGGTATTCTCATTGCGAAGTCCCTGATGTGGGCGTTCTCCCTCGGATCGGGGACGTCCGGTGGCGTTTTGGCGCCACTACTGATGATTGGTGGAGCCGTTGGGGCGTTGGCTGGGCGCCTCGGGAACGCTCCTTCTGACATGCAGGCCTTCTGGGCTCTGATCGGAATGGGAGCGATGCTGGCGGGCTCCCTCGGTGTTCCGATCACCGCAATCCTGTTCAGTCTAGAGGTCACGCACTGCTTGCCTGCTCTAGTGCCCCTTGCGTTGGGCTGCGTCGTCTCCTATCTACTGACAGCGCTTCTCATGCCTCGCTCAATCCTGACCGAAAAGCTGAGCCGCCGCGGATACCACCTCACACGTGAGTACGGTATCGACCCGCTGGAAATCGTCATCGTCAGAGACCTGATGTCACCAATTTCCTCGCACGTTAACGCAGTTGAAAAGACTGTGGTGCCGGAGTTCTTCACCTACGCCGATTGCACCTGCCGCAGCGCTGCCGAGTTGATGGCCACGGAAGGTCTTGCCAGCCTCCCCGTCGTGGATCGCACGACCCAACGCGTCAATGGAACGATCACCCTTCAGGACTTGTTGAAAGGACGAAGTAGAGCCGTCGTGCGCGAGAACGAACGACTGCGCCTCGTCAGCCATTTCAATAACGCGCGCTGCGAACACAATTAGCTGAAGTTTCTGGGATGAGACGAGGTATTCTCAGCGGTTCGTGTGCAGTCTTCCTGCCCCGTGACAAAAGTCATCGGCAGGGCCCTCCCGCTGCGCTAGTCTCAGAACATCAAGTGCGGCCTCTAGGCATGGAGCCGGGTCGCGAGGAGAATGCAATGAGCATGACCGCTGAGAAAACCGTTCGTGAATTGGCCCTAGAAAACCCCGCTGCTACGAGAGTCTTCGAAAAGCTAGGTCTCGACTATTGCTGCGGTGGCAATAAATCGCTCGAAGAAGCCTGCCGCGCGGCCAACCTGTCGATGGACGCGGTGATCGATTCGTTGGAGATGGCTGACCACTCGACGCGTGCCATGCAAGCCGATCATACGTGGCAGACGGGGCCGATGGCCGACCTCATCTCGCACATCAAGACCACCCACCACAAGTACACACGAGATGAAATGGCTCGCCTCGCTCCCCTCTTCGACAAGGTCTGTTCGGTTCACGGTCAGAACCATCCCGAACTACAACAGGTTCGCGCTAGTTTTCGTGGCCTGGTCCAAGAGCTGACTACACACATGATGAAAGAAGAGATGGTGCTGTTTCCATACATAGTAAGGATGGAAGAGGCTTTCATTCAAAAGGAACCGGTCCTGCCGTCGCCGTTTGGCAGCGTGCAAAACCCCGTCTCAATGATGGAGCATGAGCACGATTCCGCGGGCAATGCATTGCGTGCCATGCGTGAGGCCAGCAGTGGTTATACCGCTCCGACTGAGGCGTGCATCAGCTACCAGACCCTATACAAAGCGCTCGCGGATTTTGAGGCCGATCTTCACCAGCACATTCACCTGGAGAACAACATTCTGTTTCCGCGCGCGATTGCGATGGAAAAGGCGCAGTGACCGGAGCGAAAACCATGTCCGGATTACCGACTCGCGTTGAGAAAGAAGCCGGCCGACCGCTCACGCCGCTACAGATCTTCGACATAACTTCGGCGCGTGAAACGACGCTGTCGCGGCTGCTGATGCTCTATATCAGCACCGGACTGATATTTATGTTGCTGCCGGGAACATTTCTAGGGGTTTGGAATTTGTTGACAATCAGTAGTCATCGTGCTGCAGATTCCGTGTCCCCCGCGTGGACTCAGGCACAGGGCCACGCCCAGATCTTCGGTTGGATCGGGACATTCATCTTGGGCATCGGTTTCTATTCCATTCCGAAACTGCGCCGCCTGAACTCATTTGCCTTATCCGCCGTGTGGTCAGCATGGGCGTTGTGGACCGTTGGGGTTACCGTGCGATGGCTGACGAGCGTCTACCAGTGGGAGTGGAGGGTACTTCTGCCGTTTTCAGCGGTCCTCGAACTGGCTGCTTTTGCGATTTTCTTTCGCACGGTTTCCGGCCACCGTACCCAGCACTCCGGACCTGAAGACTCAGGCAAGACCAAGCTGGAAGAATGGGTGTTCGTAGTCATTGCGGGTTCAGTGGGCCTGCTCCTCACGCTTCTCGTCAACTTTGGGGTGACATTGTTCCTTGCACTACGGGGAACGTCGGCGGCAGTACCCGCGGACTTCGACCAACGTTTTCTGGTTCTTCAGACCTGGGGATTTCTGGTTCCATTTGTCTGGGGGTTCAGTGCCAAGTGGCTCCCCGTTTTTCTTGGGCTACGTCCCGTGCGCGGGAAAGTTCTATTGCTGGCTGTCGCGCTAAACTCCGCCGGCGTTTTGGCCGCATTCGCGGGTTGGATGATGGCTGCAAGCATGGTGCTAGTCGTCGGGTTGATGACTGCTTTGTATGCGCTGCGCTTGTTAGAAACGCCAGCGCGTCCTGCCAAGGTCAAGGGTGTGCACACGAGCTTTCCAGTCTTCGTTCGTCTGGCTTACTTGTGGGGCTTGATTGCAGCCAGTCTTGGAATTTGGGCTGCCTCAGTCCAGAACCCACGAGGAATTTGGGGCGCATCGCGTCACGCTCTAACCGTCGGCTTTCTGGCCACGATGGTGTTTACAATCGGACAGCGGGTGCTGCCAGCCTTCTCCGGGATGCGACTACTGTTCAGTACCAAACTTATGTTTGTTGCCACTCTGCTTCTCGCCCTCGGATGTCTGCTCCGCGTCAGCTCAGAAATTCTTGCATATCGGGGCTTGGTCCGTTCCGCTTGGTCGTGGCTTCCAGTTTCCGCAATCACCGAGATGACCGCTGTAACTTTGTTTGCGGCTAATTTGCTCGCTACGTTCGTACACCGTCCTCCATCCACGCCGACTTAAAATTGACGCTAACAAGGTGAAAGGCTTGGACCGGCCTGTTTAACGACACCAGCCACGCGGCGTGTGGTGTTAAGAGTAGAATTCTTAGGAAATCGGCGAGGAGTAAGACGTTGGAGCATTCTCAAGGTTCACAGAATCGGCATCTACTCCTTGGGACTGTATCTTTCACCGTTTGCTTCGCGGCATGGGGTCTCATCAGTGCCTTTGCCCCGCAGTTTCGCCAACAGTTTCACCTCTCCGCGACACAGACCGCTTTCCTAGTCGCTGTTCCTGTTTTGCTGGGTGCCCTAGCCCGCCTTCCGATAGGAATGCTTGCGGATCGCTTCGGAGGCCGCTCTGTTTTCACGGTTCTGATGTTCTTTGTCGCTGTGCCCGTGGCATTAGTTCCGGCTGCCACCAGCTACAGGAACTTGCTCATCATCGGCTTCCTTCTAGGAATGGCGGGCTCCTCATTTGCCGTTGGCATTGGTTACGTCTCCCGCTGGTTTTCCATGGAGAGCCAAGGCAGCGCGCTCGGGGTGTACGGTCTAGGAAATATTGGCCAATCGGCGGCGGTATTCCTCGGCCCCGTCGTAGCTGCGGCATACGGATTTCGCGCGGTGTATTGGAGCATGTCCGTCATCCTGCTGGTTTGGGCGGGTGTGTTCGTCATCTTTGCTCGAAACGCTCCGCAGACGGCACGGCCCAAGGGATTTTCAGAGATGCTCGGCGTGCTCGCGCGCGAACCCTTGGCATGGGCGCTAGCTGCACTCTATTTTCTGACCTTCGGAGGATTCGTCGCCTTCTCCATTTATTTGCCAACGCTGCTGCGCGATCAATTTGGACTCAAGCCGGCGGACGCCGGTTTCCGAACTGCGGGCTTCGTCGTGCTGGCCACTCTCTGCCGGCCGCTGGGTGGATGGTTGTCGGATCGGATTGGCGGCTCGCGAGTTCTTTCCTGGATTTTGCCGGCCCTGGCTGCTTTTGGATTGTTGCTCGGCGTGCAATCAATGCTGCCGTTCACGGTTGGCGCGCTCGGATGCGCCGCTTTGCTCGGCATCGGCAACGGAGCAGTATTTCAACTTGTGCCTCGATCTTTTCCGACACAGCGAGCGACCGTCACCGGACTGGTAGGCGCCATGGGTGGGATGGGTGGATTTTTTCCGCCTTTGCTCTTAGGCATTTTTCGCGACCGGCTCGGTGTGGTTTGGCCAGGATTCCTCATGCTCTCCGCAGTAGCCTGCGTTCTGTGGTGGATGAATGGCCGGGTGTTTTTGCCGAGAGAAGAAGCCCTTGCAGCGAAGTTTCCTCCGACTCTGACCGGTACGGCGGATAAAGTCCGAGCGGGAGCTTGGGCCACGTTGTTGACCGGTGTTCTGATCGCCGCCATAGTACTGGGCTCGCGCAATCTGCAGTACTTCGATCCTGCCTTGGTGATCTATACGTTCGCGATCATCTTCGCGACGTGGGGTGTGATTTACCACTACTCCGTGTGGATACGAAAGCCTCCAACTTACGTGTATTGGCAGCGCGGATGGCAACTGTTTAAGGAACCAGGAATAGTTCGAAGCTTCGGCAGTCTTGTCCCGATGGTCAGCACCCACCTGCTTGCCCAGACATTCATCGCAAAGCGCTCCAGACTGCGCTGGGCGATGCATCAGATGATCTTTTGGGGATGCGTGCTCGCCATGCTGATCACGTTCCCGCTGGTATTCGGATGGATTAGTTTCACCAGCGCCCCGAACGACCAGATGACCTACGTTCCCCACCTCTTCGGGTTTGCCGCAGGCAGTTTCCGGCTGCATACATTTACTTCGCTGCTTCTATTTCACGGACTCGATATTGCAGCCTTTCTGGTTCTGGGCGGCATTGCGCTTTCTCTGTGGCGGCGTATGCGGGATGAAGGCGCACGCGCCGTGCAGACTTTCACCATGGACTTCTGGCCGCTAATTTTGCTGTTCGCCATTTCGATCACCGGACTGGCCCTGACGGTGTCCCAAGAGTGGCTGGCAGGAAGCTTCTACGATTTCATCGCCATTTTGCACGCGATCACGGTGATTACGGCTTTGCTCTATCTCCCCTTCGGGAAATTTTTCCACATTTTTCAGCGCCCCGCCCAGTTGGGCGTGAAATTGTACCAACGCGCAGGCGAAGAGGGTGAAGGTGCAATCTGCGCCCGTTGTGGTGAGCGCTACGCATCTCGTATGCATGTTGACGACCTCGAACGTGTGCTACCGCAAGTCGGATTCAACTACTCGATGTCGGGGCCAGTGGGAAATTGGCAGGAACTGTGTCCAGCCTGCAAGCGCAAGTCAATTTCTCTCGCGCAATTGAGGTTGAAAGAGGAAGCGAATGGCTAAGGCTCCTGTCTCCGAAGAGATTCTCAAAGAAAAGTTTGGGCCACATCTCAATTACAAACCGCCGGGCGGTTGGAACGACCAATCGGTCCACCCTCCCGAGAAGCTGGTGAAAACACATTGCTGCTTTTGCGGACAACAATGCGGAATCCAATTGAAGGTTCGCGACAATCGTGTGATCGGGTTCGAGCCGTGGGAGGAGTTCCCATTTAACCGTGGCATGCTTTGCCCAAAAGGGGTCAAGCGTTATCTCCAGGACAACCATCCGGATCGTCTCCTCTCGCCACTGATGCGCAGCGAACAGGGGTTTCGCCCCACATCTTGGGACGAGGCTTTGAGCTTTACAGTGGGTCGGATGCGTGACATCCAGGAAAAGTATGGCAAAGACGCAATTGCCATCTATGGCGGCGCATCGCTCTCGACTGAGAAATCCTATCTACTGGGTAAATTTGCCCGCGTGGCGTTGGGCACTCGTCACATCGACTACAACGGGCGACTGTGCATGGTTTCTGCGGGAACGGCCTACAAACTAGCGTTCGGGGTCGACAGAAGCACAATTCCGTGGAGTGAGATCCCTAAGGCGGAGGTACTGTTTGTGATCGGTGCGAACATCGGCGACTGCGCCCCGATCACGACTGACTACATCTGGCGCTGTCGCGACAAGGGTGGAAAGCTTATCGTGGCCGATCCCCGCATGACTCCCATTACGCGCAACGCAGATCTCTATCTTCCACTGCGTCCTGGGACTGATCTCGCGCTCCTCATGGGAATGCTCCACGTCATTTTGCGAGACGGTCTGGAGGATCGGGATTTCATCGAGCAATACACCACGGGTTTTGAAGCCGTCGCCGAATCTGCCAAGCCGTGGGATCTCCGTCGGGTAGCTGAGATGACAGGTGTGCCGCCGGAGTCCATCGAGAAAGCCGCGCGCTGGATTGGCAAATCAAAGCGGGTCATCATGATGCACGCTCGGGGACTGGAGCACCAGTCTAAAGGCGTCGACAATTGCTTGGCGGTAATTAATATTGCACTCGCCACCGGCAACATCGGACGCGACGGCGCTGGTCCCACAATGATTACCGGCCAGGGAAACGGCCAAGGCGGGCGTGAGCATGGGCAGAAGTGCGACCAACTTCCCGGTCAGCGCTCGCTCACGGATCCCGCCGCTCGCGAGTATGTTGCAGGTGTCTGGGGCATACGGCCTGACGAACTCCCACAGCCGGGCTACAGTGCACAGGAAATCATGAACGCGATTCATCGCGGCGAGATTAAGGGACTGCTGTCCACGTGTTTCAACCCGCTGGTTTCACTTCCAGACGCAAACTTCACGCGCGAGGCGTTGTCGAAGTTGGAATTCTTTGGCGTGATCGATTTCTTTCTCTCAGAGACCGCGCATCATGCGGACGTCGTTCTGGCCGGCAGCTTGCAAGAGGAAGAAGACGGGCTCGCTTGCAATACCGAAGGACGCGTTATCCACTGGAAGAAGAGCGTCGATCCGCCGGGCGACGCCAGGTGCGACTCCGAGATCATCATCGAGTTGGCGCACCGGCTGGGCCGCGCCCAGTACTTTCCGTTCAAGAACCCTGCCGACATTTTGGAAGAGCTGCGCATGGCTTCGCGTGGCGCTGTAGCCGACTACTACGGCATCACTTACGAAAGAGTGGATCGGGAGATGGGTATCTTTTGGCCCTGCCCTTCGCTCGATCATCCCGGAACACCGCGCCTCTTCGTCGACAAGAAGTTTTATAACCATGACGGCAGAGCGCATTTCAATGTGACGGAGTGGCGACCCAGCGGAGATCCGATCAATGACGAATATCCCTTGTTCCTGACGACAGGCCGCGTGGTCAGCCAGTACCTGTCAGGAACTCAAACCCGTCGTATCGGCGCTCTGGTGGACCAGAATCCGGAACCTCTGGCGGAAATTCATCCGCGACTGGCGGAACAATTTAGGGTCAAAGACGGAGACTGGATAACGGTGACGACACGACGCGATGATCTAACCATTCGCGTCATGGTGGTGAAGACCATCCGCCCCGACACGGTCTTCATTCCATATCACTGGGCTGGCATACGTAGTGCAAATCGGCTCACTCATCGGACTCTCGATCCTCGGAGCAAAATTCCGGAGTTCAAGGTTTCGGCGTGCCGGATCGCCGGAGCGAAGGGCCCTGACCAGTCTCCGGATGATCGCGACGCACATACCAATGGCGCGTCACGGGGAGGTGTTTAGTGTTCGGGTACGAATTTTATGTAGATCCTTCGCGGTGCATTGGTTGCCGTTCCTGTCTGCAGGCATGCGAGGAATGTGACACTCACCGGGGAAAGTCGATGATCAACTTCGACTTTATCGAGCGAAAAGAGAGCATCAGTTCTGCCGCGTACGTATGCTGGCATTGTGACGATCCCACCTGCGCGCAGGTCTGTCCAGCGGATGCGATCAAGAAAGGCGAAGATGGGGTTGTCTTTTCGGCCCTTAAGCCTCGTTGCATCGCCTGCAACAACTGCGTGATCGCCTGCCCTTTCGGCATCCCAAAAATGATGATTCCCGAGCAGCAGATGATGAAGTGCGACATGTGCTACGACCGCACTTCCGTCGGCAAGAAACCCATGTGCGCAACGGTTTGTCCGAGCCAGGCACTGGCTTACGTCAGACCCGAAGAGATTGCGAGTCGTTGCGAGAAACCGACGAATATTTTCTATTTCGGCAACATGAAGATCACGACCAAGGTTTTCATGATGGCTCCAGCCGAACGTGAGGCTATCGCTTTGGATGTTGTGGACTACATGTGGGAGGAGCAACATGAGCTGGTTGCGACGAGAGAGTAACGAACCGCTTTGGAAAGAAGAGTTCTCCGTTCGCGCCGCGGACGAGCGCTACGTCACGCGTCGGCAACTCACCAAATTCCTCGTACTGACCAGCCTAGGTATGTTTGTGGGGAATATCTGGATCCTCGTTCGTTCGATCTTTTACAAGGCTCCCCTCTACCCGCAACAACCTGTAGCCCAACTTGGCGAAATTCCGGTGGGCGGAGTAAAACTGTTCCGCTACCCGACAAAAGAAGACCACTGCATTATGATCCGGACGGGCGAGGACGAATACGTAAGCTACAGCCAGAAATGCACTCACTTGTCATGCGCTGTGTACTATTCGCAGGCGGAGAACAGGCTGGAGTGCCCGTGCCATAACGGCTTCTTCTCGATCAAAGACGGCGCCGTCCTGCAAGGTCCCCCGTCGCGCCCTCTGCCGCGCATTGTTCTCGAAGACCGCGGTGAGCAATTGATTGCGATCGAGGTAAAAGGCTAACTCTCATGCGGAGTTCGAACGAACTACCTCCTCCAAATCGCGGCCTTACGGCGATCTCGGGGGCGATGTCTTTGATTGCCATTCTGCTAATCGTGCAAATCTGGTTGTTGAGCGCTACTCTAGAATCGTTCCTGAGCGGAGATCGTCATACTGCGCTACCGGCGGCCATATTCTCCGGAGTCATGTTTTTGATATCTCTGGGTCTCTATGCGTTTGTCGATCGTGTTGATTTGGGGGGGCGCGGTTCTGGCAACGGTGTTTAACTTCTTCCTTTGGCATTTGTTGCAACTTCCCATGCTCTGAAATTTCTCTCTGTGACATTAGTCACATGCGGGCAGTGGCAAGTCTGTCAGGCTTGTTGACAAGGCAACTTGCTACAAGCGGTGGGAGACAGATGAAGAACAAGACGCTAGGAATCACGGCAGAATACACGCGAAGCAGCAACGATATTCGAGACAATTCCAGCAGGGGCAAGCTTCCTTGTGGAGCTCGATACTGCCATCGGTGCAACGAAGAGTGCGGGGTGGTTGTGAATGCATATATCCTGCGGGATATAGCGAGTGAGTCACACGCGGAAGATATCTCGCCGCGCAGGCAAACGGAAACAGAGCTCGCCTGAAACGGCGCTTCGTTAGTTCTGAAAGCGATGTCGCGCTCGCAGCGATACGGGACTTGGTGCTACTGGCAATACATTTCTCTTTGCCGATGATGGTTGGGAGGTTCATTGAGATGCCTGTTCAAATTGGAGCCAAGGCTCATAACTTTTCCGACCCTACCGGCCTTTGTCTGACTGCCATCGTCGTATTGAGATGTTCCTCGGATCTCTCGAACGCGTGGCCTCGGTCATCGATCGCCCATTGATCGAAGAGGCTCGCGCTGCACTCGAATCCGCTTTGCGCTATTTTCGAGAAACCGCGCCCAAGCATACCGCGGATGAAGAGGAGTCGCTGTTTCCGCGGCTGCGTCAGATGCGCAATCCCAACGTAGAATCAGCGATTCAAAATCTGGAATTGCTGGAAGAAGAGCATCGCTTGGCTGGGCCTCTACACGCCGAGGTGGAAGAATTGGGTCAGGAGTGTCTTGCAACAGGAAGTCTATCTTCCACTAAAAATTACGTTCCAACCGCAAACCCCGGCCCGAGTCTCCGAAGAAATCCCTGGTCACCCGGTCGAGTTGGTGATCCAGTTCAGCCGCGGTATAGGCAAACGGCTGAAGCTTGGGGCAACTCGCGGTGGATGCTCGCAAGTGCAAGCCGGGCGATCAGGTGTTAGCCAAGACGACCGAAAGACGTGAAATCGAATGCGAGGTTGTCATTCCGAAAGGCTCCAAGATCATCGGCCGTATAACGGAAGCAAAGACCCTCAGCAAGGGAGAAACTGAATCGGTGGTCGGCATTGCCTTCGATCATGCCGTGCTTAAGAACGGTCGTGAGATTCAGTTGAGCGCCTCCGTTCAAGCGATTGCGATGCCGCGGCAAAGCGTCTCGGCCGAAATGATGGGTAACTCTATGGATGATGGAGCCATGGCAGGCGGGAGCGCCATGAGCACGGCTAGCGGAGCACCTCCGATGCTGCCAACGGTTTTGTATCAGCGAAGACAAAAGTCTAGGACTTTCCGGCGTGGTCTCCGTACTCCCAGTCGAAGGGCACGCCTGTATCGCCAAGGATGAAGTTCACCAGATCGGCGAAGCCTGCCTCTGCCCGCACATCGTTCGAGAGAATGACGACGCATCGCTGACCGTTTTCGAGGCAAACGACGTTGTTGGCTGTCTGCTCATTGTGTCCGCCTTTGTTGAATCCGTGACCCTGCGGCCCGTCGAAGACGGCGACGCCAAGGCCCGCGTAAAGGTCTTTGCGTTGCTGTGCCACTGGAGCGTCTGGCACAAGTGTTGGAAACTCATGTGCTGTGGTGATCTTGAGTTGCGGCTTCGTCATTTCCCTGCGCGAGGCTGCGCTGAGCCCATCCCCGCGCACGAGGGCCGCAACGAACTTTGAGAGATCGGTGATAGTCGTATCCATCGATCCTGCTACGCGCACGTTGCTGCGCTCATCGTGCGGCTGCGTCTGGCCTTTGTCATTCCACCCATCGGCCAGATTGGAAGCGAAGTCGGGCCGCCACATCAGGCGGGTGCGCGTCATGCCGAGGCGGGTGAAGGTCGCGGTGGTCATGTTGTCCACATCCACGCCAAGGCCCTGCGACCGTTTGCCGTGCTCGATCGCGAACTGCAGTAGACTCAGACCTTCGCCGGAGTAGCTGAAGCGGGTGCCTGGATCGAAGTGAATTCGCAGCTTCTGATCAGGTTCAATAAACCAGAAGTTGTTAAAGCCAGTCGAGTGGGTGAGGGCCATGCGCGGTGTGATCTTCTTCCAGCGCGTATCGTCGGCGAGATCGGTATAAGGCCCATATTTGTCGAGAAACTTCTTGTCGGAATGAGAGCCGTATTCGATCAGTGGTTTTTCAAGATCGTCTTTGATCGGCGTATCGAGTTTGAGCTTGCCCTGATCGACCAGTTGCAGCACGTGATAGCTGAAGACCATCTTGGTAAGCGAGGCCCCGTACATCACCGTGTCTGTGGTGAGCGGTTCCCCTTTAGCGTTGCGGATACCGTAGGCCTGCACATAGCCAACCTTGCCATGATCGATGAGAGCGATAGCGAGACCGTTCGCGTGCGTGCGTGCCATCACTTGCTTCACCTCTGCGTCGATGGCGCTGCTGGTTGGAAAAGTGTGCGTGGCCTTTTGCGCGAGCGAGTGCGCGGAAGGTGAAAGCACGAGCGCCGTGAGCAATGCAAGCTTCGAAAGTGAATGGTTCATCATTACGAGATTGTAGCGTACAGCGATGAACAACCTTCAGATGCAAACATGCGGTCAAAGAACGCCCAAACAAGCACCTCTCCTTTAGCGGTATAGCAAATCGACTGGCTTTGTTGGGTCGCCGTACCGGAGGTACCGGCGGCCTGCGAGTCCTCGGTCCAGGGTTGCATCGCGGCCCAGGGCCACACGGTACCGTCGTCGCATTAGTATTGAGATGTCGGCTTCTGTTGAGTAGCGGATTAGAATCTCTCTATGCTGACGATCTCCAAACCGCTGTCAGCTTCACAGGTACGGGCGTACCATGAGCGGGAGTTTGCTTCGGAGCGGCGGAATTATGGAGCCGCGACCAGCAGGGACATAGCGAGTGGGCAAGGGAAGCTGGCCGAGCAGTGAGGTCTAGAGGGGCCGGCTGGCACCGAGCACTTGCCAGGCTGACCGAAGGCCAGCACCCGGAGACGGAAGCACAGTTCGTTCGTCATCAAGTCTCGAAGACCTCTGAGGGAACGTTCGGCAAGGAAGTAACAAGCGTGGAACCTCGCGCAGGTTTGGACGCTACCTTTTCCGCGCCCAAAAATGTCTTCTCTGACCGCACTTGTCGGCGGCGATGAGCTTGTCCGAGAGGAACACCGGGAGAGCGTGCGTGCCCCCCTGGGAGAGCTGGAGCGGTACACCCAGGCCCGCATCGGCAACGTCCACCCGCCGGAGACAACAGGCAAATTCGTCGCGGCTACCTTTGAGCACGACACCACTCGCCCCCGTCAATCTCTACGCCGCGCCGCAGCTCCACACCCATGCGGTAATGTGGTCGCCATTCCAAGGCAAGCCGGGCAAAAGTGATCGATTTAGACCGGCAATCCTTTCCGGCCCTGGGTGATAATGATCGTATGAGAGAGCGCTTCTTTCTTTCAGACGCTCGGAGCTAAATCGGTCCATCTGAGTTCTTCGCTCGCTCGCTTCGCGGTCCCACCAGACCCCGAGGCCAGGGACTCGCAACCGGCTTCTGTTAAGAGCAGAAACGAACAACCAAAAAATCCGTGACGTGGCCGGGCGGGTGATGGTGACAAGGGTCGGCGGGTTTTAGATTCGTACATGGAAAACGTTCGAGGGGGGAACAATATGCGCAAGCACGTGATCGCCGATGTTCCGGACACTCCTTTGCTTCTTCGGCATGACTGGCTTGATTTGAGCCGCACAGCATTGGTGGAGGTCACATCCGAGGACGACAGCCATCCGGTCGAAGCGGCCCTGCTACCGGAGGAGACTCGCGGATGGTACGCGGCCACCGCAGGAACCCAGACGATCCGCCTGGTGTTCGATACGCCGCAGATGCTCAGGCGTATTTACCTCGTATTTGAGGAGACCAAAATCAAGCGTTCACAAGAATTTGCGCTACGCTGGTTGAGGGATGGCGAAACGGCTTACCGGGAGATTTGGCGTCAGCAGTGGAACTTCAGTCCTCCAGACACCATCCGGGAAACCGAGGATCATTCGCTAGAACTCTCGAATGTCAAAGCGCTGGAACTAATGATCCTGCCGGACATTAGCGGCGGCGCGGCCCTTGCGTCCCTCTTGACCCTCCGCTTGGCATGATTCCGATGTCAACTCAGAAGGCAGCAAAGACCTCTTTCCGGGCGCTGCTTTGATGGCTCCTTGGAAACGCAAGGCTTGAGGGGCAAGCCGCCGTTCGCCTTGAATCTCTGTCGCAACGGCGGCTCGTTTGCCACTTCTGAAGAACCGCGAAGCGGCAACGGTCATGCCGCAACGCGCGATCCAGGAAAAACTGAGTTGAGCAATTGCCGTTTCGAGATTCATGAAACTAGCAACCCTAACCTCAATCGTCCTCGAGCGTTACCATCAACGATGCCTGCATTGGACAACCCTGAGCAACAACGTCTCGTATTCGTGACCCCAAAGCAAACTTGCGCGGTCCCGGTTGAGGAATCGTCGAAGACCTCACGCTCGTCCGGCTTGCTGCGCGTCCGGAACAAAATCCCGACGCAAATCTGAGTCTAACGGGGATCGGGCTCTGACCACAGTTGGGCATCGTTCTTCGTCGTCAGTCGGGTGTCATGAGATCGTCGATTACGTTCCTCCAACGCGCGATGAATCTTCGTGACAAGGTCCAGCAACCTCTGAGGGTCGGTTTCTGTTGAAGCCGACTCGCACAAGCTGCGCCAATCATCTGAATCATTGGTAGTTTTCATGGCGCCTCCTGGGAAGGTCTGGCTACGCACAGGCGATACTGCGCTTTTTGTGCCCGTCGCCTCAGACTTTCTTGTCGTTTCCTAAGTGATTGTTCCTGAGGCGGTTAGCATTTGGCTGGAGATGGTCTTTTGAAGCGGCCGTTAGGAAAAGTTTACACAGACTGGCCAAATGCCATTAGTGGAAGTAGGTGAATTGACCCGCGATTTTACATGCCCGAGGGGATATCAAAATAGCTTTGCTCCGCCGACAATCAAACTGATCGTCAATCTTTCCACGGACGCTGTGTTCGATGTCGAAACGAATTCTGGTTGCGGATGATAACGAGTTGATGCGACACCAAATCCGGATGATCGTCGAACCCGATCCCGAGATCGAGTTTTGCGCGGAAGCGGCAAACGGATTCGAAGCCGTGCAGAAGACCGAGGAATGCCACCCTGACTTGGGAGTCATCGACTTCCAAATGCCGGTGATGAACGGGTTGGATGCGACACGCGAAATAAAAACACTAGCGTCTTCTGTGCCAGTGCTAATCTTTGCTCTGGAGAAATCCGCTCAACTGGAGAGTGCCGCCACGGAGGCGGGGGCGGACGCGTTTCTTGCCAAGACAGAAGGGACCAAGCGGCTGGCCCAAGTCATACACACCTTGCTGCGCCCAAGTTCAAACCCCTCGATGGATCGAAACTTACCTTTCAACGAGTCTGCCGCGCAACACTGTCGACCGCGAAAAGCCACTCCTCGGGACCGTTGAGGACGAAGTTAAAGTCTGCCTTGTCGAGGCCGCCATTGTGGGGAGGATTCAGCGCGAGAATCTTTGCCCGGGGAAAATTCGACTTCAACCATGCCACGATATGCTCTCTCTCGCCCTGTGGGGCGGCATGTCCGACGATAAATATGCGATAGCTCTCGCCGGCGGCCAGTAGGCGCCTAGCTTCGGCATTTCCGAGCACAGAACTGACTTGATATCCGCGATTCCTCAGGAGTTTCGCCCTCGCCTCCAGCAAGGTCTTATCGTATGCGATCTGAAACACGTCTTTGAGTGTCGGGGTAGCCTTCACCCAATCGGGCCCTAGGCGGTTCTGTTTTGCCTCCAGCAGTTCGTTGATCCGCTGGACCAGACGCAACAGTTTGTCCGGATCCTGTTCGACCGCTGCCTCTCTACAGAGCTCCAGCCATTCTTGCTCGTGCTCTCTCATAAAAGCGCCTTGCCTCAAGTCACCGCTCTTGATAAGTTGCTGGCAACGGGTAAGCTGGCTGCCACGACCGTGCCTTGGCCGTGAGACTTGATATCCAGACTCCCACCCAACTGCCGGATTCTTTCCCGCATTCCCCTAATTCCAACCCCCATCCTAGCCCCGGATTGCATCGCTTTTTGTTTCTCAGGAGGTATGCCGCGACCTCGATCTGCGATTTCTACGCAAACCTGGCTGTCAAGCCGGGTAATCCGAACCGTCGCTTCCGGACTTCCCGAATGGCGGTGAATGTTCGTGAGGCACTCCTGCACAATTCGGAAAATAGCCGTTTCCAACTCCTGAGGGAGTCGGCCGAAATCGTTGGGAATGTCCATGCTGACGTCGACCTTGCTCCGTTCTGTGAAGCCTTCTACATACACACGAAGAGCTGAGGAGAGCCCCACTTCATCAAGCATCGGAGGATGCAGCAAGTGCGACATCGTCCGCAGTTCTCGGGACAGCCCCTCTATGAGATCGAGACTTTCCTTAATCGCCCGCGCCGCAGCCGGCGAAAGCCGACCATTCTCTGATTCCAATGGACTCAGGTTCATGCTCAGAGCGGCGAGCGTCTGTCCGGCACTGTCGTGCAACTCCCGCGCGATGTGCCTTCGCTCCTCGTCTTGCAGATGCAGCAACTGTCCGGAGAGAAGACGCAAACCCTGTTCCGAGAGTTTTCGCTGGCTAATGTCGCGAATCGCACTCGTGACCACGAGGCCATCCTCAGTGTTTATTGGGCTGAGGCTGATCTCAATCGGGATCTCGTGACCGTCCTTGTGCAACCCGTACAGCTCCAGACCCGCGCCCATGGCGCGAAATCGCGGTTCAAGGAAGAAAACCGTTCGATGATCGCGATGCAGGTTGCGAAAACGCTCCGGCATGAGCGTTTCAATATCTTGGTTCATCAGTTCATCCCGCCGGTAACCGAATAGCCTTTCCGCTTGGGCGTTCACCAAGATAATTCGGCCGTTTCCATTCACTCCGAGCATCGCGTCAGGAGCGCTCTCTAGAAGTTCGCGGAATCTCGCTTCCGCCCGCTCAAGTTCGACGGTCCGTTGTTGGACGCGCCTTTCCAATCCTTGCTGCGATGCGCGCAATGCTTCTTCACTGTGCCGGAGACTCCCGACAACGATATTCAGTTTCGACCTCGATCTTCGGCTGATCTCACCAGACGCAGCGATCAATAGGCAAACGGATAGATACGCCAGACTCGCCACAATGTGCGCTCTGACGTCCCAAACTGCGAAAGAGCCGCGGGGCGGTACGAACCAGTACGTCGCACATGTCCATCCAAGCATGGCGGCGAGCAGGGATGGGCCAAACCCCGCGAAGATGGCAGCAAACGCCACCGCCGCATAAAAGATTACGAAGGGGGTATAGTCTCCAAGAAACGGGTCCAAGAGCCAGCGACCGAGCAGCGCGACAGCCGTCGCAGCCAGCGCAATCCCGTAGCGGGCGGAAGCACTTGCCGAGATTCGTGCCCAATGCGAAGCGTCAGTGGTCATGACTCCGTCCCCAATGGGGACCTCAAAACTCAGTTCATCAGGTCACAATAGGGGGGCCTGTGCCGAAGGAACTTGCCCAAATGTTATAACAATTTTGCCTACACGGGAAACCGTATTTCTTCGTCGGCACCGAACAGACCAAACCTGCATCAGAAAACGCGTCGGGACCTCAGGCGAACCGACGCGCCTCGAATCAGGATAGAGAACGCGAGGTTCTGCCCTTTACCCACGAATTTCTGGCGGGCATGCTTGGGACCGGACGAGCCATCGTTAGTATCGCGGCTGCGGTTTTACAGAGGACAGGACTCATCCAATACAGACGCGGAACGGTGAGAATCCTCGATCGGGAAAAGCTAGAAGATGGAGTTTGCGAATGCTACCGGGTGATTAAGCGGTTCGAAGCCGAGATTGAACCCAGCGCAGGATGAGGCCTTGCCGCGGATAGCCATCGGTTGTTGTGGGTCTTCGCTCACGTGTTCCTTTCAAATTCATTGCGAATTGGCATTTCGACCAACCCAATTTGCGCTAGAATATCTATTGCCCGCACCGCGGTGGCGCCTGCTATGCGGCGTCATGAACGCAAAACCGCAGCTCCTGAATGGTCGCGCAAGATCGAGACCCTGAGGCGTCGTCTGTCCCATAGGCAGAGTGCCCTGGCCCACGAGCTAACCACCTCTCCGATGACGGTTTCCCGGTGGGAACGAGGCGCGCAGGAGCCTCCTGCTCACATGTACCTTCAGCTTGGGAACCTCGCAGGCGCTCCCGAATGCTGGTACTTTTGGGAGCGCGCCGGGCTGCACAGCGCTGATCTCAGGCGTGTCCTTCCCGACACCGGGCCACGCCCGGGCTCGGCCCGAATCTCTCCCGAGTTAAAGATCATCCATGCTGGCGCGAGCCAACGGTTGACCAAGGAGCGGCAACTCGTCGTTGTTCCCTTATTGCCGGTTCATGCCGGGACTCGCGCTGCAGGGGGAGATCGTGTGCCAAGATTCGATCAAATCCCGCCTGAATCCATGCTCGCTGCGCCCAGCGAGTGGTGCCCGAATCCAGCGTTCACCAGTTGTCTACGCGTCAAAGGCAATTCGATGGCTCCATCGATTCTGGATGACTACATCATTGCCGTGGACGCTTCTCAAGTAGAGCGCTCGAAGCTGTACGGGAAAATCGTCATCGCCTGGCACAAGGACGAGGGGTTAATTGTCTCCCGGTTGCAGCGTTTCGATGGTACCGAGCTGCTTATGCCAGACAGTCGCGACTATGAGCCGATATCGCTAAGCGCGGGTCGCGGCTGGCGCGTTTTGGGCAAGGTTTTATGGTGGATCGGTTTGGCCGCCTAGTTCGTGGCAGTCCCCACAAACTGAAGAAGAGGGTCAAGCGGCCAGACTGAGCATCTCAGGCAACGGAACTCGCGGCTAGAAAGACGGGGCAGCCGACCGAAACCGCCCCGCGAGCTAGAACGATTGTGAAAACCGGGCTTCCAGGAATTCTCCCAGCTTGGCCGTAGCCTTGAACTGCGGGATCGGATCAAGTTCCTTGAACGCCGAAGTGAACGCGTTGGAGAGACTCCAAATCGTCCGCGAGCGGAATTCCTCGTACTTCGGCTCGAAGTAAAGGTCATGCACGCCGCGAGCAAGATACTTTGGGGCTTCGAGTCTGCCCTCCACAAACGCTTCGTAGATGACGACCTTCACCGTTACATCTGTCAGTTCGCTTCGCTGCCACGCATCCACCTGTTTCCGCATGGGCTCGAAGGTGCGCTGCATCCGGTTCCACTCCGACCGAAACGCAGTCGATAAGCGAAACGACTTTTGAGTGGTTCAACTTCCGGTTTGCCCCTGATCCAGGCGGAGTCAGGTGGAAAGTCGTGCTGCGACTAGACCGCAGCTCAGTAGATATCGAGGTCTCGTCCAATAACGAAGTGTCCCGAATAACGAGCGAGCATATCGTCAAACAGCTCTTCGCTTGACAAGCCCACATAGTGGTAGAGGATGAGCAGCCTAGGCTTTGCTTGTCGTGCAAGCTCCGCAAGCTGAGGCGTCGTTGTATTGTATTTGGCGGCAAATTGCTGGAAGGTCTCAGGCCGCGTCGCGAGCCAGGCAGGTGTGTGCGCTTCGTGAATTAGAACGTCGCAGCCGCGGCAGGCGTCGATTGTTGCTTGCGTGGGACTTGTATCGCCCGAGATCACGATGCTGCGATCCGGCGTATCGAAGCGGTACCCGTAACTTTCCATGGCATGCTTTGTAGCAAACGCGGTAACTGTCACGTTCGCGTCCTTGTAGACAACCCCTGGGATGATCTCGTGCGCATTCACGTTGTGCCCTTCCGGGAAGCCTCGCTGATTGCCATCCGCGTTGGTGCGTGCCTCGATGTCGATGCGGTAGGCTTCGAGGAGATGCTCGGTCATGGCCTTGAGACCCTTGGGGCCGTAGACCTCTAGTGGCACACGACGCCCGACAGTCCATGGCGTGAAGATCAAGTCTGGCTGTATGCCTACCGGCCACGAAAGCGCGGTGACTCGTGCCTGCCTCCCCCCGCCAAACCGATTCCGCCTTCGAATCTGAAGAAACCACGTCTTCCTCGTGCTCAGCGCCTGAGTCTACAGACTCCGGTTCGCTATCGCGCAAAGGGCCTGGGAATCTGGCGTGAGGGCATCGTCGAAAACCTCAGCCAGTCGGGCGTTTTTTTCATGGGCCGATGCACTTACCGGAGTTCGCGCTGGTTGAGATGGTCTTTGAGATGCCGGAGGCGATTTCCGGCCAGAAGCACCGCACGGTTCTCTGCCAAGGCCGAGTTCTCCGTCGCGACGAAGTACGCGACTGCAGAGCCGTCGGATTGGCTGCGTCTATCCTCGATTATAGATTATACATTTCTTCGTCAAAACTGACCGTGGATTGAAACCGGGACAGCAGATCCCTCCCCCTATCGAATGGCCGCCGGGTCTGGAATAGTTTATTTTGTTTCACCGCGAGCGAAATGCGGCCCTCCACATCCGAAATGTCCCTGGCACGACGAAACACAGCAGCGTGAGTGCTCCGCGCAGCAGTGGGAAGCACGCGGCGAAGACCTGCCCCTCAATTTCGTGGGCCTGCACGCTGCTGCGAATCTGCTCGACCAGCAGCCGGCTGCGGTTTCCGAGTTCGCAGGAACTGGCTTCCGCCAGCCTCAGCCAGTAGTACGCCGAGAGGCCATTTTTTTCTAAGCAACAACCCTCCAGATGGACCAACCCCACGACGAACTGCGCCGCCACAGAACCCTCCTGGGTGGCGGTCAGATAAGTTTCGATGGTCAGCAACCCTTAATAGAGAAGAACGAACGGCAGTCATGACGATAACGCGCCTAATTCCTTTTTTGACGTTCTCGTCTTGGATAGTCGCCGCTGGGGAGCGGATGTACGCCTCTGATGGGCGACAGAGTAGCGATGCCGTTTTCGGTGTTGGCTCGGCGCAGCAGACCAGCCCCGACCTAAGAGGAACGTGGTCTGGAACATTCATATCGAAGAAATCTGAAATCTCACCCTTGACCACTACGTTGAAAATTAACCAGGATTCGGGCGGACACCGTCGGGGATGCGAGTCTCGTCTCGGAGTGTCTCAAGAGCCACCGCCTCACCGTGGGATAAGTGGCTCGAGTGTAGAATTCGCGGGGAGCGACGCGGATGGTGACATCGTCGCCTTCAGCGGCACTGTTGACCATACTGCCACGATGCTGAGGTTGAACTACATCGTCAACGGCGGTCCCAGTGGCAGGTGTGAGATTGATAATGGTACGGGAACCATGGCGAAGCTGTCGCCGGGAGCGGAGATGTTACTAGAACCTTTACCAATTGCTGGCAGGCCGCTCCTGCCCAACCTCCATACCCGAGCCTGACCCGGAGCCTCCCGAACCTAACCCAACACTAGGGCCGTCATCAGTTCCGCACGTGCCGGAACCCGCACAAGCATTTTCGTCCGCCGTTAGTTTGTCGGACAACTTGCGCCAGGCCCACGAGCGTCCGAGACGACGGCCTACTCGGGGGAGGAGCCATGAATGAAGCCGCCCCATGCTTTACCAAGTCTGGGGTGTTTCTAATGCTCGGAACAAGACAGCTCTGGATAAGCGAGTCGACGTTTTGCAAATGGACTGCCGGATACTAAGTCGCGTGCGATGCCTACTGCCTGGCTGCTATCCGCCGTAAGTACCAGTCGCGCTCGGCGGCTTGTTTCCCTTGTGCTCACGAACTTTGTCGCTGAACTCCGAAACCTTCTCGGTGAGTTTGGCTCGCGTGTCATCACCGCTGGCTGGTGCGATTAGCAATCCGATCCCTACGCCCACTCCAACTCCTATCAGCAGAGCACCAACGTTACCGAGTATGTGCGAATCTTCCTCGCCGCGAAGCACGTCGCTGGCTCGGCTCACCCGATCGGACGCCGTGTCATATGTGTTCCGGGCTCGGGTTTTGATGTCCTCTAAATTGTCCGGCAGACGCTCACGCAAGGAATTGAGCACATTCAGTCCAGTACCCAGCAGAACGCCAAGAAGTAGTTCTTTATTTTTGAATTCCATTTGTGCTCTCCGACGATAGTCTCGCCAATATGGAGATGCAGAAACAGGATGAAGTGTTGGCGGAGAGACCTGCACAAAAACAAGAATGATTTGTCGCCCTACGACGAGGAAAACTTGAATTCCACTGCATTCCCGAATCTCAACCAGCGGAGAGTATCAACTTCCTACCTCTATTCGTCGCTGGAACAGCGGTCGGTCGGCGCTTCAGTGAGCTACGCAAGGCATGAAGGATGCACAGCGCGTCGTCCAAACTGTCCTTCTCTTCAAATTTGTCCCCAGATGTGTAGGACAACTCTCGTGTCCGCATTAGGAGCGCGGTCTCCGCGTCAGCTATCCGTTCCGGCAGCTTATTCAAATCCGACTCGCACATCGCCGCTTGGTAAAGATCTTTCCATGATCGGGCATCCAAACCTTTGCAAATGCCAATATTCATAAACTTAGCTCCCGCGATAAACAATTTCGCTGTTGGCTGCTATATACACGCAGCTTATAGAACAGCAATGGATAGTCAACCCCTTTTTCCGTGTACGATAACGTTCCCAAAAAAGCGGCCCACAGTACTGCGCCTCAAGGAATTGCCGCGCCTTCAACGAACCGGCATGATGATTGTTCAGTTTACTGGGGCGTCAGATTTCGGAATGGCGGACAGGTCTAAAGTTCCAGTTCCCTTACAGGCGATGGCTCCCTCCGGATTCTTTCCCTCTTGGCACGATGGGCAAGTTGCAATTCCTGAGGGCGGCTCACCCTTCACAACCACTGGCAACGCCGCTCTGGAGTTCCGCTCCGATGAGCAGATAGCGATATTCGTATCGGTTCGGCAAGTCCTCGTCTTTGCTGCGGCTTCGTATCTGAGCATGTGATGACGAGGTGAAGCAACGGAGGTAACCTTCCGTTGGCCTTCCCGTCCAATGAAGTAAAAAAAGAGGAGTGGGGTCATGGATGCAAAATATAACCACATCATCGACAACATGAAGTGGCGGATCGTACTGAACCTGGCCGGATTTGGCCTGTGGTTGGCAACGAGTGTGGTCTTGCTGCGCTTGACCTAGCGGGGAAGAGCTGATCGCTAGGGCTGCTGAGCAGCTATTGTTGTGCAACAGCAGCATCATTTTGGATTGCTATGGGACACACGTACCCGGTCTGCGGCTTTGCAAAACTTGCGGCACCTCCGTTTGACAACGCGGGATGTCCTTCATTGGGAAATCTGTCCCTCGTGCGGGACAGAGTTTGGGTACCACGATGCCGCCAAGTCGCACGGAGAACTATAGTTTGCTGGGTGGCTTTCTAGACCATCTGGCACTGCCAACACAGCTCAGGTCACCGCAAAACGGAACGATCTCCACTGGAAGTCGTCATCATTGCCGTTCGCGAAGATCGTCACCTTTATGCGTGCCCGGCGTTACTGAGGTCGTGAAATCGAGCCATGAACGGAACTGTTCTTTGATCTTGAGTCCGTGGATCCACCGCGACGGCTGGGGCATATGACCAAACAGGTCAACTCGCTATTGCGTTCTTGCTGGTGGAAGCGGCGGCTGTTCTTTGCACATAGTGCAGATCTTTGCCACCTCCATTCTTGCGATCAGACTCAGAACCGTGCAGAACTTGGCATCCTCATCCCCTGGCACAAGGCCGACGTTCATGATCGCTTCATCGCTTCATCCCACTGACCTGCCCTGCTTCACAATCCCAGATAAGTTCGTCAATGTTGTTTTCCCAACTCGGATGCGAATTGTAGCAGAGGGGGCAGCCGGTCAGTCTCCCAGATCGACGCAGGAACCCTGACAACACGAGCCGCACCCAACGTTTGGGTCTTCGCCCGACAAGGCTAGCTAACCTGACACCATCAGGGGAAGGAATGTCCACTCAGTTTTAACCTGCCAAATGCCGACACGTATCCAGTGACAGCGATGTGAACGTCGCGCGGACACTACTGCTCTGGAGGAATGTGCTGAGTGAGGAACTTCGATTTCCTCTGGAATGCTGCGGAGATTCTTTCGGTGGTCAGTGTTATGATTACGATGTCACTCATCCATGAGTGGATAGCACGTCCAAAGCATTCCATCCGGATTCAAAGTAAGGTTCCACCAGGAGTAAGAATGTATCGCTTTCCCCGGAATTACTATCAGATTTACAGAGTTGACCACAAGCGAAATCGGGAGCAGATGGTCGCTGAGGTCGAAGGGCTGCACGAAGCAGAAAAACTCGTTGAAAAGTACCTGCGGAATATGACCGCATCTGAGGTAAAAGAGGAAATCAGCTATTATCGGAGCACTCTTTCGAGCAGCATACCAAGAATGCTATCGCAGGTCAGCTAATTCGACATCGCTTGAATTTGGGCCGAGCAGTTGCCGACTACTGGTCTGATAGTGCGTGCGCAGTTTTTCTCGAACGGAGCACAGGCTTATACCACGCCCGCCACAATGCCGCCGAGCCTATAGTTCTCCCGGCTCTCTGTATGGCCGTAAGTGACTGATGCCCAATGATTTGCTTTATATATTTTAAGTGGGTTACCTAGGCACTCTGGACTTTTGATCGGTGCCATGGCGTACCGACTGAGACAATTTGTTTTCAATCACCGTTGACTTGCTAAAATTCACACTTGCCCGATCGGTTCCAAGAGGAGTGGGACGATGGCGACGGCGAGTTTGGTTTCTGCGCGTATCTCCAAGAGTATTTTGGCGCCCTACGTTATGGCCTTCTTGGCCACGGTTGCTGCCTTGTTCATCCTTGGCGTGCTCAATCCCTTCCTCGGCGACCATGTCCCGTACGTCACGCTTTTACCTGCGGTAGCCTTCTGCGCTTGGTACTGCGGTGTCGGGCCCTCGATCGTGTGCGTGATTCTTTCTCTCTTGGGCTTGAAGTATTGGGTTATTCCCTCTGCCGAGCCACCTAACTCCATGGCGGTGCAGTCGATTGGGATGCTCGCGTTTCTGTTGGCTTCCGCGACTGTCGTCTATATGGGAGAAATACGTCGCCGCGAAAACGAGAGGATCCGAAGGGAACAATGCAGTTTGGAGGAACGGGTCCGAGAGCGCACGGCAGCTCTAGACAGTGCCAATCAAACTCTGCGCGCACTCTCGGCCCGCCTGTTGCAATTGCAAGACGAAGAGCGACGACGCTTCGCCCGCGAATTGCACGACAGTGTGGGCCAGTCGCTGGCGGGACTTTCACTAAACCTGTCGGCCGTGCGAAGTGACATCGAGCGACTTGCTAAGACAGCCAGCGCCTTGAGCGAGAGCGAGGCCATGGTGCAAGAAATGAGCCAGGAAGTGCGCACGATCTCTTACCTTCTTCATCCTCCTCTGCTGGATGAGGCAGGACTTGCTTCGGCTCTACGGTGGTACGTCGAGGGATTTACGCAGCGCAGTAAAATCAAAGTTCAGGCCGAGCCTCAGTGATCACTTCAAAAGCGGCCAACGGTTATCACTTCAAAACCGGCCAACGGGATTGGCCGTCCGGGACTGAGAATGTTCTACCCTGCCGCCTCCTGTGGTGGCAAGTCGGTTTTGGTACGCCAGCTCCGCGGGCCAGACTTGAGCACGTGGCCGTGATGCAGTAAGCGGTCGAGCATGGCGCTCACGGCGGCTGCGTCTCCCAGCAGTTTGCCCCAGTCTTCCACGGGACGATTCGAGGTCAGCATGGTGCTGGCGCGCTCGTAGCGACGCATGATGATCTCCAGCAGTTCTTCGGCGGCGGTGAGCGGCAACTTGCGCATGCCGAGATCGTCGAGGATGAGCAAGGGCACGGTGACCAGGAACTCCATGTGTTCTTTGCGGGTGCCGTCGAGCGTGGCTTCGGCCAGTTCGTCGAGCAAGGTATGAGTCTCGTGATAGAGCACGCGGTATCCCTGTTGGATGGCGGCTTGGCCGATGGCCTGGGCCAAGTGGCTCTTGCCGGTGCCGGGTGGACCGAGAAACAAGGCGTCTTCGTGGCGGGCGATGAAGGCGCCGGTGGCTAGATCGAAGACCAGGCTGCGATTCATCTTCTTGTTGAAAGCGAAGTCGAAGTTGTCGAGGGTCTTCTGCGCGTCGCGGAACTGCGCCTGCTTTGTCCGCCGCTCCAACAGGCGCTCGCTACGCAAGGCGAGTTCATCGGAGACCAGGCACGAGAGCAGGTCGATGGGGGCGAGCGGTTCGGCTTGGGCCTGACGCAGGCGGGTTTCTAGCACGGCAGCCATTCCGCCCAGGCGAAGTTGTTTGAGCGCACGATCGAGTTCGATCAGATTCATTCTTCTATCTCCTTGGTTTTGTAGTTGATGAAGTCGCGGTACTGCACCAGCTCGCGGATCAGGGGATCGACTTGCTGCAAACTGAGTGGGGCCTGCGGGCAGCGTTCCAGATAGCGGCGAACGAAGCGGTATTCCTGCACTCCCATGTCCAGCGCGGCGGCGCAGGCTTCATCGACCGCCGCGGTGCCGTACTTCTTGGCCAACGAGAGAACGCCCAGAATGCGGCGCACGCCGACCTCGCCTTGCTGGCGATGAATGGCGTCGCAGAGCGCACCGATGTGCGACCCAGCGCGACCGGCGCGCCACAGCAGTTGGGAAGTGCGCAGCGGCGTCCGCTTGGGATGATCCTCTTCTTTAATGCGATACCAGCCGCGCTTCTGGCGTACGTGTTCGCGCAGCAGTTGCCCGGTCTTGGGATCGAGCAGGCGGACATACAACTCATCCCATTGCACCCGCAGCACGCGACCGATCCAGCCCGGCGGCGCGCCGTAGTAGGCGGCCTCGACCTCGACGCAACCATCGAGATGCACGATGCGCTCGCCGTACTGGTAATAGCGAAACGGAATGGCCGGTTTCGCCGCGCCAAAGTCGGTGATCACTTCGTTGGCCGGTTTTGGTTCGCACCGCCCCCAACCACTGGGCAGACGCACTGCAATCCCGGCCGCTTTCAGATATGCGCTGGCGGTTTCGCGACGGATCTTGGTCGCTTGCTGGATGCGCCGCAGCGACCAGCCCAGCCGTCCCAGAGCTAAGACTTGTTGTTTCTTCTCTTCGTTCAAGACATTGGCCATGCCCACGGAGCCTACAAGCCTCCGCGGGATTCAATGTCCCGGACGCTACTCTCGTTGGCCGGTTGTCAGGTGATAATCACTGGCCGGTTTTGGGTGATCGCTGAGGCGAGTTCCCTGATGATGTTGGACGTCTCTCACAGGAGTTGGAAACGGCCATCTTTAGGGTGGTGCAGGAGTGCCTGACTAATATCCATCGTCATTCCGGGAGTTTAACCGCCAAGCTTAGGATTGCTCGACACAATGGCTTACTTCTGGTTGAAGTAGCGGATAGAGGCAAGGGCATACCGCCAGAAAAGCGATGTGAGATGGGAACATCTGGAACGCTCGGCGTTGGGCTCAGGGGTATGCGCGAGCGGATCCTGCAGCTGGGCGGCAGCATGGAGATCGATTCCAACGGTCAGGGCACCATCGTGAGAATCCAAGTACCCGTGACTCATACCGCCGAGACAGCTGCAGCCTGAACCAAACCAATAGCGCACGCGACCGGCTTTCTTCCTCGGAATTCCGACGCCGTTTTTGCGCGCTTCCGAAAAGATCCGTCATTAGTCTTATTCTATTATTGACCGGGTGGTGAGAGTAAACGCCTAGAGCAAGAGGCTTATTGTCGCGTACAGTCGTTTGCACGGGATTCGGTGGGCGATCGAGCCTCCATGCGAAAATTTCGGACGGGGGCGAGTTAAACCGGGTGAAGCTGGCGATCGTGGCTACCGAAGTACGTGTTGGAGGACCCGTGAGAATCATTCCGGGCCCTTCGGAGGAGTCTTATGACTGGAACAAGGGATGTCAGCATGGAGGGGCAGATTAAATCCAAAATGCATGAGCTGGTCACTTGTATGTGCGTCGTGAGGTCTAACGAAGAGGGCGAATGCCGTGGAATGATCGAGGGGATCGAATCCCTTGTCCTTGGAAAGGACTTCCCAGAGACCTTCGAGCGAAGCCAGTTCAAAGTGCATCTCATCTCGGGCGACAAGGTTATTGTGTCGGGCTCTGCAATTTTTGAGATTGAGTCAACGACCGCACTCCGTTCGAGAGTTGCAAAAAAACCGGGCATGAAGGCCCGCAAAGCCAGGACGAACAAAATGGTGGCCGAAAGGCGCAAGTCAATCGCGACAAAGGCTTCGAAGACCGCCGCTAGGGCCATGACACGTAGAGCGAAGGAACGCAAAACTGCGCGAGTCCCCCGGAAGAAAGCGAGAAAAGCAACCACCCGAAGGGGAAATCGATAAGCGCACAGCCATGTGCAGCCAGAAGACCGCAATACAGCTTTTGCCCGATTTTTCCAGCTATTTTCGTGGTGGTTCATTCTGTGGGAAATTGCAGAAGCCCGGGGTAGCCCAGGCCTCTCTCGTCGGACAGAAGGGTCCTCCATGTTTTTTCGACTATGAATCGACGTCCGCAACTGAAAATCGACGTCCGCAACTGAATAAGACGATCCCTTCCGATCCTAACCGCTCGTATATCATAGATTTAAAGGATTTTACTCTTTCCGTTTTGTCTTACTCTGGTGCAAAGTTGGCACTGCAAACGATGGTCCGAAAACTGTCAATAAACCGTCGCAAACTCGGAAAAACTCGCACACTACAGCTAGAGGGCTTATCTGTGCTACTTGTGTGTTAGCCCCATGCGGAAGCTGCGGATTGTCGCGGAAGATGCGATTGATTCTAAAGCGAGTTGCTTTGTTTGCAACACGGGCCAGCGTGCGAATCCCACTCTCTCCGCCAGTTTTCTTCCCTACTTTGTTTGACTTGCGCAGGCGGCGAAGGGGAAAGACGGGATGGGGAATGCTCCACATTGACTTGCCCCGACGCCCGGCCTAACATCCTCGCCGATGGCCCTAGCTCCTCTCACGATTGGAAAGGTACTTGGCCACTACCGCATTCTGGAGCAGGTGGGTGCGGGTGGAATGGGTGTGGTCTATCGTGCCCATGATGAGCGATTAGACCGGGATGTAGCCATCAAAGTTCTTCCCGCGGGCACGCTGGGCGATGAAGCAGCGCGCAAGCGATTCCGAAAGGAAGCGCTGGCGCTGGCCAGGCTGAATCACCCGAACATTGCCACCGTGTACGATTTCGACACGCAGGATGGCGTGGATTTCCTGGTTACCGAATACATTGCTGGAGTCACCCTGAGTGACAAATTGGCGTCGGGGCCGCTCCCGGAAAAGGAGGTAGTCCGATTCGGGGCGCAGCTTGCCGAAGGATTGATGACAGCGCACCAGCAGCAGGTAGTCCATCGGGACCTGAAGCCGGGCAACTTGCGGGTGACGTCCGATGGCAGAGTGAAGATCCTCGATTTTGGGCTTGCGAGGTTCCTGCATCCCGCGGCGGACCTGGGTGCGACCCACAGCATCACGGAAGACCAGGCGGTATGCGGCACGTTGCCTTACATGCCGCCCGAGCAACTCGCGGGCGAATCGCCTGATCCGCGCAGCGATATCTATTCCGCCGGCGCAGTGCTCTACGAGACAGCGACGGGCTCGCGGCCTTTTCGCGAAGAGATTCCCGCTCGGCTTACGGACACCATCCTGCATCGGTTGCCGGTACCGCCGCGCGCGCTGAATGCGAGAATCTCGCCGGAACTCGAGCGGATCATCCTGAAGTGCCTCGAGAAGGAACCGGAAAATCGCTTCCAATCGGCGGAAGAGCTGGGCGTAGACCTGCGGCGATTGGGAAGCGCGACCGCGACGGTGACTGCGGCGGCGAGAGTCTCCGCGCCCTGGGCGCCGCGCCGAAGGGCGTGGCTGTTTGCGGGAGTGGTGACTGCGCTCGCGCTGGGCGCGTTATTCGCGCTCAATGTCGGCGGCCTTCGGAGCCGGGTATCAGGTCAGGGCGCAACACCTCGCATCGAGTCACTGGCGGTCTTGCCGCTCGACAATTTTTCGCAGGATCCGAGCCAGGAATATTTCGCCGACGGAATGACCGAAGTGTTGACCGCGTACTTGTCGGAGATCAGCGGGCTGCGCGTGATTTCGCGGACGTCGGCAAGGGAGTACAAAGGCGCCAGGAAACCGCTGCCCCAGATTGCGCGCGAGTTGAGCGTGGACGCCGTGGTGGAAGGTTCGGTGCTTTCATCCGGGGGCAGAGTGCGCGTGACCGTGCAACTGATCCATGGGCCGACCGACCGCCATTTGTGGGCCAAAACCTACGAGCGCAGCCTGAGTGACGTGCTGGTACTGCAAAGCGAAGTGGCGCGAACGATCGCGGATGAAATCAAGATTACGCTTACACCGCAGGAGCAGTTGCATCTCGGTGGCGCGCGACGCGTCAATCCCGAGTCGCAGGACGCGTATCTCCGAGGCGTGTACTACGCGGACAAAGAGACGCCGGAAGATCTGAAAAAGTCGTTTGACTACTTCCAGCAAGCGCTGGAGAAGGACCCGCGGTACGCGCCCGCCTATGTGGGAATTGCGGAGTACTACAGCATTCTTCCGTTCTTCACCAATTCGACGCCGGACGAAGTTTTCCCAAAAGCCAAAGTGGCAGTAGCAAAGGCGCTCGAATTGGACGACACGCTCGCGGGGGCGCACGGCAGCCAAGCCTACATTAAGACTTACTACGATTGGGATTGGGCAGCGGCCGAGGAGGAATTTCGGCGCGCGCTGGTACTTGACCCGAACGACGCGGACACGCACCATCGTTACAGCCGATTTCTTTCCAGCGAGGGGCGCATCGACGAAGCCCTCGCGGAAGTCAAGCGAGCCCGCGAACTGGACCCGCTTGCGCTGGCCGCCAAGGCAAACGTGGGCGTGGTCTATTACTTTGGCCGCCGGTATGACCAGGCGATGGAGGAGTTGAAGGCCCTGCTTGAGAAGGAGCCGGAGCTTCATGTCGCCCATTGGGGACTTGGACTAGTGTACGAACAGAAGGGGATGTACAAGGAGGCAATCGCAGAATTTGAGCGGGCGGGAGGCCTCGAGAAGGGCGGCCAAAATACGATTGCATCGTTGGGCCACGCCTACGCAGTGTCCGGCGACAAGAGGGCTGCCCGGAAGACGCTCGACAAACTGAAGAGCCTGGCGAAGGAAGGGAAGATGTCGCCGTATCAACTCGCGCTGGTTTATGCAGGCCTCGGGGAGAAGGACCAGGCCTTCGCATCACTCGACCAAGCACGCCAGGAGAAATCCACGTTGCTGACCTATCTTAAGATGGATCCACGGTTCGAGAACCTGCATTCGGACCCACGCTTCCAGGACCTGATCCGGCACATCGGCTTGCCCCAGTGAATCCCAAGGAGGTCGAAAGTACGAGTTTCCGACACGATCCAACTCCCAAGAATGTTTGCTCGTAAGAGCTGATCGTGGTGTCGCACATACCCGTCAGTGACGGATCCCACCCTCTCCGCTAGCTCTTTTGTAATCTGCGACTTACGTCATAATCCGTATTCCCGATTGCAGGGGCACTTGCTGTCGAATCCCTGAAGCACGGCTTCAGACAAATTTCCAAGCCACGGCAGTTGCAACCAACCGCTCGTGCTGCGAGCACATCGAAAGCTGTGGCCAAAGGTGTTTCTGCTGGCCCAATCGCGCTTAAGAGCTGCCGGCAAGCCATCCGACCCATTTTTTTCAGTTCTGTGCCTGTAGGGTAGAGACAAACTGTCGGGTTGAGAACGGAGAGAGTGGATCCATGAGGTTTTTGTGGGTTGTATTCTTGTTCTCTTTAGTGGTAGCGAGTATTTACGTGGTGGGTTGCGGCGGTACCAGCGGGCAATATGGACAACCCTCAGTTCCCCCCCCGCCTCCTCCGCCGCCCCCACCGCCGCCTCCTCCATCCATCGCGGGAGTCCTTAGGTACAAAGGCGATCTGGCGGGCACGGGCGCGAACCTCGGCGAGACCACTCTCACCACGGCCAACGTAAATGTCAGCAGCTTTGGAAGACTCTCAAAGTCGGCGCATCTGGATGGCGTGATATTCACGCAACCGCTGTTCGTAAGAAATCTTGCCATCGCGGGGGGAACGCACAACGTTATTTTCCTGGGCACGGAGAACGACAGCGTCTATGCGCTGGATGCCGACGACCCGACGCAGGTCTTATGGAAGCGCAGCTTCATCGATCCTGCCAACGGAATTACTCCGGCTGATGGCAACTTTGGCGGACGCACCGGCATAGGACCGCTGGTCGGGGTCACCGGCACTCCAGTGATCGATCCTGTGACGCAAACGTTGTATGTGTCAGCCATGACCGAAGAGAACGGCACCACATTCCACAGGCTGCATGCGCTGGACATCACCACCGGGGCGGAAAAGTTCGGCGGACCCAGCGAGATCACCGCCACCGTGCCGGGCACGGGAATCGATACGGACAGCAGCGGGAACGTGACCTTCAATCCACCCACCCAAAATCAGCGTGCCGGGTTGCAGCTGGTGAACGGCGTGGTCTATATCGCGTTCGCTTCATTCTCCGATACCGAGCCGTACCATGGCTGGATCTTCGCGTATGACGCGGCCACCCTGGCGCAGGTGGCGGCTCTAAACTTGTCCCCCAACAGCGAAGGCGCGGGCCTGTGGCAGGCCGGAGCCGCTCCCACCGCCGATGCCGAGGGAAATATCTATGTGCAGACCGGCGATGGGCACAACTTCAACATCACCGGAGGGCCGGACTGGGGCGACACGGTACTAAAACTGAAGCTGGTCGGCGGATCGTTTTCGGTTGTGGACTGGTTCATGCCGTTCAACCAGGCTTGCATCGATCAGGACGATCTCGACCTCGGATCGGGAGGCCCGATGTTGCTGCCCGATCAGGACGGCGCGCATCCGCATTTGATGGTGAGTGGGAGCAAGGAAGGACGGATCTACCTGCTGGACCGCGATGCCCTGGGGAATTTCAACCTAGGGAGCAATAGTCAGATTCCGCAGGAAATTCTCATCAATCCTCAACCCTGCGGCCAGCTGGACGTCAATAATACCCTCCGCATTTACGGCACTCCTTCCTACTGGAACGGATTCGTTTATCTGGGCGCGGTCGGGAGCAATCTGCGCGCTTACCAGCTAACGAACGGGCAGCTTACTCAAACCTCGGCCTCAACTACCATCTTCCAGAGAAGTGGACAAAAAGGGAGGGGGCCGATCCCGGTGGTTTCCGCCAACGGCGCGACCGAGGGCATTGTGTGGACGGCGGAATACACCTTGAGCAACACTGTCATCCTGCATGCCTACGACGGCGCGAACCTCGCCAATGAACTCTACAACACGCAACAAGACGCCGCGAGAGACGCGCTTGGGCGCGGAGCTGTCTTCGCGGTTCCGACCGTCATTGACGGTCGGGTTTACGTCGTCGCGGTCAATCAGTTGAGCGTGTACGGCCTCCTGCCGTAGAGCTCTGCCCTTTCTTCTACTGCGGCTCCCTCATCACATCATGGCCTGATTACCAAGGCTCCTCGGGGTGGGCTGTACCTTCGATTGGCGGGACAGATTTTTGTCTTGCGGTTGAAGGAGCAGGTCAATAGAATCTCGGGTAATCGAAGCTCATCAAGCGCCCACTTCAAGAAACAAAATCCAAAAAGTTGGGGAAATCCGCAGCCATGGGAAGGCTCTGCTCATACATTTTTATTTTTGCGGCCTTTGCGGCCTCTGCCTGGGCGGGAGTTACCGTCAGCAGTCCCAGCAGTGGGGCCAAGGTTGGCTCACCGGTCAGTTTTGTGGCCAGCGCCGGCACTACAACTTGTTCTCGCGGCGTTGCCTCCATGGGCGTTTACATTGACGATCAGCTGACTTACGTCGTGAACGGAACAAGCCTGAACACGAAATTGTCGCTCAATCCAGGAAGCCACAAAACAGTGGTGCAGCAATGGGATTATTGCGGTGGTTCGAGTTACACCATCATGCCTCTCACGGTCACCACTGCGTCGGGAGTGTTTGTAACTTCGCCGGCGAACAACAGCACCGTGGGGTCGCCGGTGCGTTTCACCGCTACGGCAGCGACTTCGACCTGTCCCAAGGGCGTGGCTTCGATGGGAATCTACACCGCGCCTTCGCCGGATAAAAAGGTGTACGTGACCAAGGGAGACAGCCTGAACACCACCGTCGCTTTGAGTCCAGGCACCTACAACACCGTGGTGCAGGAGTGGGACTACTGCGGAGGCGCGGCCTTTACACCGGTCACCATCAACGTGAGTGGGAACACGCTCACCAACATCCAGGCTCGCGACGGCTGGCGGGGCTGGGGCGAACTGGCGCCTGCCTACGACATCTGTACCGACTGCCAGCCCGAAGTCACCTGGTCCATGACGCAGACGGGCGGTGCCACCACGTTCAATATCGGCGGTACCAAACCCTATTCGGATGTCCTGTGGAGCTACCCCATGGTTGGCCCGGCGTCCGTGTTGAATTTGCCCGACAAAAATAAAACCCTGGTCCCGAACACCAAGAACTTCATCTACGACGCGTATTTCTTTTCCAGCACCATTGGCGCCGCTCAGGTTCTGGAGTTTGACGTCAGTCAATATTTTGGCGGGAAGAGTTTCATCTATGGGTCCCAGTGCCGGATCGCCGGCGGACATGCATGGGACATCTGGGACAACGTGAACCGGCACTGGGTGAGCGCTGGTTTTGCCTGCAATCCTCTAAACAATGCCTGGAACCACGTGGTCGTTCGCTTTCAACGAACCTCCGACAATAAAGTGCTATACCAGTCGATTACGCTCAACGGCGTGACCCACGACATCAACCGGACTTTCGCCCCGTACACGGCTCCATCCGATTGGTACGGCATCACGGTCAAGTTTCAGATGGACGGGAACAAGACGCAAACCCCGTACTCGGTCAAGGTGGACAAGTTGAACCTCACCTACTGGTAAGCATCGCCTGCGGTTCGCGACAAATACGCGCCTCATCTTCAGGTCGTATGTACACTTTGTCGCGATCCTCCTTCATTCCACAGCTATCCACTGAAAGTCCCTGCCCGAGCGGAGCTTGGACCGAGCCCCCCACTTCTGCATTTCATGTCCCCAAGAGTCATAAAAATTGATACCTTATCTGTTCTTTGAACACGGGGGTGCTCCATGTTCTGCAGGAAAACTGCTGTGTGCGCGGTTGCTCTCGGCCTGGTCCTGGCCACGTCTTGGCTGCAGGCGGCCGAATCCTACGAGGTAACGACAGAACGCGGTGTGACCGTCAAGATGCGCGATGGCGTCATTCTCCGCGCGGACATTTACCGGCCTACAGCGGAAGGCCAGTTTCCCGTGCTGTTGCAACGCACCCCGTACAACAAGAGCAGCGGAGTGGCCTTTGGCCTCAAGGCGGCGGCGAGAGGATACGTCGTCATCATTCAGGACGTGCGCGGCCGCTACACCTCCGACGGCGAGTGGTACACCTTCAAACATGAACCGGATGACGGCTACGATACGGTGGAGTGGGCGGCAGCGCTGCCCTACTCAAATGGCAAGGTCGGCATGTGGGGCGGCTCGTACGTGGGTGCTACGCAGATGCTGGCCGCGATCGCGCACCCGCCGCATCTGGCGGGCATCTGCCCCGTGGTTACCGCCAGCAACTATCACGAAAACTGGACGTACCAGGGCGGCGCATTCGAGCAATGGTTCAACGAATCGTGGACATCGGGCCTGGCCCAGGACACATTCAATCGCAGCGTCGTCAACAACACCAATGCTCTCGGCGGAATGTGGAAACTGCCGCTGGCCAACTATCCCTTGTTCAATTTTTCCGATGCGTCGGCGCCGATCTCCAACGCCACGCTGGCGCCGTATTTTCTCGATTGGCTGGCCCATCCCAGCTACGACCAGTATTGGAAGCAGCTTTCGATTGAAGAACACTTCGGTGACATCACCGTTCCTGTGCTCACCGTGGCGGCGTGGTACGACATTTTTCAAGGGGGATCACTGCGCAACTACATGGGGATCAAGGCGCACGGCGGGAGCGAAGCGGCAAGGCGCGGCCAGCATCTCTTCGTGACCATTGGAGGTCACGCCGGAACCGGCAGGAAGATCGGCGATATCGATTTTGGGCCCGCCGCCGCCGAGTACGATGAAAACGAAATTACTCTGAAGTGGTACGACTACCTGTTCAAAGGCGTGCAGAACGAATTTGCGGGTAAGCCGGTAAAGATTTTCGTCATGGGAGCGAACCAGTGGCGGGAAGAAGATGACTGGCCTCTGGCCCGCGCGCAAAGCACAAAATATTTTCTGCATGCGGCGAAGGGCGCGAACTCCCTGCGCGGCGACGGCAGTCTTTCCACCGTGTCTCCGCGGTCGGAGGCTGCCGACCACTACGTTTACGATCCGTCGAATCCCGTGCCCACCGTGGGCGGCCCCTTATGCTGCGATTCGAACCACCTGGCTCCCGGCCCTCGCGACCAGCGCGCGGTGGAGGCTCGCGACGACGTTTTGATTTACACCACACCTGCTTTTGCCCAGGACACTGAAGTTACCGGACCGGTCAGCCTCGAACTCTTTGCCAAGTCTTCGGCGGTGGACACCGATTTCACCGCCAAGCTGGTGGACGTGGGGCCGGATGGATTTGCGCAAAACCTGACGGAAGGCATTGTTCGCGCCCGCTATCGCGATTCAAGGGAGAAGGCTGACCTGATCAATCCCGGACAAGTGTACAAGTTCACAATCGATGTGTGGTCAACCAGCAACGTTTTCCGCAAGGGGCACGCCTTGCGGCTGGAGATTTCGAGCAGCAATTTCCCCCGCTTCGACCGGAACCTCAACACCGGGGAGGATGCTGCCTTCGCAAAGAACTATGTTTCGGCCACCAACACGGTGTATCACGACGCCGAGCATCCCTCGGCGCTGATCCTGCCGGTGGTGCCGTCGCGCTGATGTCCCGAATAGAATCGATGGCCCGCCGTGGGACGAGTGTTTCTGATGTGTCCAAAGAAGTTGTTCAGCGTTACTCGCGCTGAACTTCGGTAACTTTCGCCCCAGTTTTACCGGTCTAGAATCGTCTCTGTGCGCAGAGAGCGACCGGTGGCATGAGTCAGGAAGAATTCCCTAAAGCCAAACCGAACAAGCCGGCAGCGTCTCCGATCCAGGGGTGGCAGATCGAGGGGCGCGAGTGGTGGCTATGGGGCCTGGCTGTCGTCGTGACGCTGGTTTTGACCTTCGGAATTGTCTCTCTAACTTACTTCCAGCTGCATCCGCAAGTGGAAGGCACATATTGGACCGACCTCAAGGAATGGGTCCGCGGACTTGCCTGCGTTGTCCTGCTGTTTGACGTTTACACCCTGTATCAGCATTTGCAACTGCAGCGCATGCGGCGCCGTATGGCTGAGCGCGACCAGTTGTTCCAGTTGATCACGGAAAATGCCGCGGACATGATTGCGGTGGTGGACAGCGCCGGGCAGCGCATTTACAACAGTCCGGCCTACCAGCACGTCCTCGGTTACTCGGCGGAAGAGCTGAAGACCACTTCGTCGATCGAGCAGATTCATCCGGATGACCGGCAGCGCGTGCTGGAGGCGGCGCACAAGGCGCGGTCCACGGGTCAGGGGCAGAGGCTGGAATACCGGATACGCCACAAGGATGGTTCGTGGCGCATTCTGGAATCGACCGCCAGCGCCGTCCGGAACGCGAAGGGGAAGACCGAAAAGCTGGTGATTGTGAACCGCGACATCAGCGAGCGCAAGCGCGCGGAAGAGATGCTGGCGCACAATGCATTCCATGACGGCCTCACCAATCTTCCCAACCGCGCCCTTTTTCTCGACCGGTTGCAGCGCGCCTTGGTGCTTTCCAAACGCCACACCGATTACAAATTCGCCGTCCTGTTCATCGATGTTGACGAGTTCAAGGTTTTCAACGATAGCTTGGGACACAAAGTCGGAGACGAAGTCCTGATTCAAATCGGTCTGAGGCTGACTTCGTCGCTGCGTGAAGTGGACACCATCTCCCGTCCGCAAGTGGGGCAAGCGCAAAAGGACGACACCCTGGCCCGCCTGGGCGGCGATGAGTACACGATCCTGCTGGAAGATATCCGCAACCCCAGCGACGCCATACGCGTGGCGGAACGCCTCCAGAGCAAGCTGGCCGTGCCCTTCACCGTACAGGGCTACGAGATTGTGGTGAACGCCAGCGTCGGAATTGCGTTGAGTACCGCAACTTGCGCCCACGCTGAAGACCTTTTGCGGGACGCCAACATCGCCATGTTCCGGGCCAAGCGGGCGGGCAAGGCGCGCTGCGAAGTCTTTGACACCGCCATGCACGAAGGCGCAGTGCGGCGTCTGGAACTGGAAACGGAACTTCGTAAAGGACTGGAGTTGGGTGAATTCAGGACCCACTACCAGCCGATCATTTCCTTGAAGACCGGCAGGATTACCGGCTTCGAAGCGCTCACCCGATGGCAACACGGTGACCGCCTGCGCTCGCGCCTGCCGAGTTTATTGCAGTGGCCGACGAGACCGGCCTGATTATCCCCATGAATCGAATATTGCTGCGCGAGGCTTGTGAGCAGTTGCGCTTGTGGCATAGTCAATTTCCCGCCGAACAGCCACTGAGCATGAGCGTGAACATCACCTCAAAGGAGTTCGCGCATCCCAATCTGACGAACGGGATTTCAGAAACCCTGAAGCAGACCGGGCTCGATCCCGCCCATCTCCAATTGGAGATTACCGAAACCATCGCCATGGGCGACCCGGAGAAGGCGGCTTCTGTTTTTTCCGAACTCAAGTCGCTCGGGGTCCGCCTGAGCGTGGATGATTTCGGCACGGGATATTCATCACTTAGCCGGCTGCAGCGGTTTCCGGTGGATTCGCTGAAGATCGATCGAGCGTTCATCTCGCAGATGGACAGCGATGCTGAGAGCCACAAGATTGTCCAGGTCATCATCATGCTGGCCCAGACCCTGGGCCTGGTGACGGTCGCAGAAGGGACCGAAACGGAAGATCAAGTGAACCAGCTCAAAGCGCTGGACTGCGGCTTCGCCCAGGGCTATTACTTCTCGAAACCGGCCGGTCACGAGGCCATCTCCGATCTGTTGCTTAGGGTGAACGGCAGAGCTGCGACACCGGCCAGGGCGAATGCAGCGCTGGCGGGCGCCTAGCGCTGTTGTCATCCTGAGCCTGTCATCCTGAGCGAAGTTGTGGCTTCGCTTCGCGAAGCCACAACGCAGTCGAAGGACCCCTATTCCCTTCTCATCGGTTCGGGTTGGCTGGCGGGCGAACACGGCGAAACAAACATGACTCAAGCAGCGGTTTCGCTATAGGGGTCCTTCGACTCCGAACGCCGATTCGCAAGCGAATCGGCGTTCTGCGCTCAGGATGACAGCGTCAGGACGACAGCGAAGTTTCCTACCACGACGCCAGCGCCGCGACACTCGCGCTCTGGCGCCCGCTCTCCGGTATAATCGCGTGCTTCGGTAAATCCGGGTAACAGAGTTCGGGGGCGCGCATGAAGCGGATGGGTTCTCCGGTTGGGAGCAGGCGATGAGCAGAGGGTCGCGGGCAGTGGCCTCTCCACATGTGGTCAGCATCGGGGATTTCCGGCCGCTGGCTCGCCTTCGACTGCCCCGTCCGGTTTTTGATTATCTCGATGGCGGGGCCGACGGCGAAGTCACGCTGCGCGAGAATTGTCGTGTCTTTGATGACGTCACGTTCCGGCCGCGTTATGCGGTGCCCTTGACGGATTGTGATTTGCGGACGCGCGTGCTGGGCTTCGAGGTTTCATTCCCGGCCATACTGGCCCCGGTGGGCTACAGCCGGCTTATGCATCCCGACGGCGAGGCGGGCGCAGCGCGCGCCGCCGGCGCCGCAGGCACGGCCTACATTCTCTCCACCATTTCCGGACACCGGGTGGAAGACGTCAAAGCCGCTTCCACTGGGCCAGTTTGCTTTCAGCTGTACCTGATGGGAGGCCGGGAGGCCTCCGAAGCCGTGATCGAACGGGCCCGGGTGGCGGGGTGCGCCGCCCTGGTGGTTACCATCGACACCCCTGTAGCAGGGAATGCGCGAGCGCGACTTCCGCAATGGCATGAAAGAACTGATGGGCGGCAGCCTGCTGTCGAAAATTCCATTTCTTCCCCAAATGCTGGCGCGTCCCGGATGGCTGGTCAGTTACCTGCTCGACGGCGGTCTGTCCAAGCTGCCGAACGTCGTCATCCCAGGCAAGGGACAGATGGAGCTGATTGATGTTGCGGCCGCGCTGGCTCGCGCGGCAGTGACCTGGGACGACCTGAGCTGGATTCGCAAGCACTGGTCTGGCCCGATCGTAATCAAGGGCCTGCTCACCGGCGACGATGCCCGTCGTGCCGTGGATGCGGGCGCGGCCGCGGTGGTGGTCTCGAATCATGGCGGACGCCAGCTCGATGGCGTATCTCCGTCGTTGAGGGCGCTGCCCGAAGTGGTGGCCGCTGTTGGCGCGCAGGTCGAAGTGTTGATGGACGGCGGGATTCGTCGCGGCGCCGATATCGTCAAGGCCATCTGTCTGGGTGCGAAAGCCGTTCTCTGCGGGCGTGCTTACGCGTATGGCCTGGCTGCCGCTGGCGAAGCGGGTGTGACCCGGGCGCTCGAAATCCTGCGGGCGGATGTGGACCGCACCCTCAAACTGCTAGGGTGCACCTCCATTGCGGCACTCGACCGTTCGTACGTGGACGTCCCCACGAACTGGCGGTGATTTCCTTCGTGTACCTTCGTGTCCTTCGTGGTTAATGCCTTTCAAAAAGCTTTAACCACCAAGGACACGAAGGTACACGAAGGAAATCATTGGTTGTCGAGTTTATGAAAGAGGGCGGAGCGTGCACTGGACCCAGATCTACGACCCTTTTGGGCGATGGTGGCTTTCCACCCTGGTTGCGACTCTTCCCATCTTCGTATTGTTTGGACTACTGGTTGGACTCAAGGTCAAGCCACACTGGTGTGCCATAGCAGGCGCGATGACTGCTGTATTCGTGGCGGTTGCATTTTTTCAGATGCCGGTAATTTTGGCAGTAACGAGTTTTGGATACGGTGTCGCGTTTGGCTTGCTGAAGATTGCCTGGATTGTGTTGGCGGCAGTATTTCTCTACGACATTTCCGTCGCCACCGGCCAGTTCGAAATTATGAAAGAGTCGGTGGCCGGAATTACCGCCGACCGGCGCCTGCAAGTGCTGCTGGTGGCATTCTGTTTCGGCGCATTCATCGAAGGCGCAGCGGGATTCGGCGCGCCCGTCGCCATTGCTGGCGCTTTGATGATTGGGCTGGGCTTCAAGCCATTTCATGCGGCGGCGCTGAACCTGATTGCCAACACTGCCCCGGTGGCGTGGGGCAGCGTCGGAATTCCCATCCACACGCTGGCGGCAGTTTGCGGTTTGCCGGAATCGGACCTGAGCGCGACCATCGGACGCATCCTGCCCATCACCGCCGTCATGGTGCCGTTCTGGCTGGTCCGGACCATGGTCAGTTGGCAGGAAACCTTTGAAGTGCTCCCCGCCATCCTGGTGGTAGGTGTTTCTTTCGCCCTCACCCAGTTTTTCTGGTCGAACTACGTGGACAGCAGCCTGGTGGACATCATGGGCGGAGTGATTTCGATCGTTGCCACGGTTGCCTTCCTCAAGTTCTGGAAGCCGAAGGAAATCTGGCGATTCGACTATGACGCTAAGACAAGATCGGCTGCATCGTCGGCGGAAGGAATCGCTGACTCCTTCGGCGGTGAGTGGAGGGCGGAAGATTTCGACAAAAACCTGGGAGTCCGCTCTTATCCGTTCGGAAAAGTTCTGAAAGCCTGGATGCCGTTCGGGATCTTGTCGGTCGTAGTGCTGGTGTGGGGTCTGCCCACGGTCAAATCGGCGTTGAACCAGGCCACCACTCCGGCATTCAAGGTGGTGCAGGCGGATGGGAAAGTGCGGCCCGGGCCGCCGGGCTGGGACGTGCCCTATCTGCACAACGCGGTTTATCGAGCTGCCCCGGTAGTGGACAAACCGGCTCCCGAAGCGGCGCGCTATGACTTCAACTGGCTGTCGGCCACCGGGACCGGGTGTTTTATAGCGGCCATTATTTCGGGATTGTTGCTCGGTCTGTCGCCGGTTCAATTGGGCAAGACTTTCTGGCACACACTGCTGCGCATGCGACTGGCGGTGATCGCGATCTCGTTCATGCTGGGGCTCGGTTTCGTGACCCGGTATTCCGGGCTGGACGCCGTGCTGGGCCTGGCGTTTACCCGCACCGGCTGGGCTTATCCATTCTTCGGTACGTTTCTGGGGTGGCTGGGAGTGGCGTTGACCGGGAGCGACACTTCATCCAATGCGCTGTTTGGGAGTTTGCAACGCATCACCTCGCAGCAACTCGGCATCGATCCCGTGCTGATGTGCGCCGCCAACAGCGCGGGCGGAGTGATGGGCAAGATGGTGGATGCACAATCCATCACCATCGCGACTGCGGCTACGAACCAGGTGGGGAATGAAGGCGTAATCTTTCGCTTTGTGGTCTGGCATTCGCTGGCGTTGGGCGCGATCGTTGGAATCATCGTAATGCTATACGCCTACGTCTTCCCGCACGCAGTGGCTCACGGATTGACGTTTGTGAAGTAGCGCTCCGGGATCGCGTGGGGACAGCCGCCCCGGCTGTCCAGTCGAGCGCAGCTCGACCAGATGTTTTTGCAATTTTCTTTAATCGACAGGTTTGTCGCTCACACGAGAGTCGAGCTGCGCTCGACCGGACAGCCGGGGGCGGCTGTCCCCACGTGATCCTTCCTGATAATCTCAAGAGAGAGACTTGGGAGACCGCCCGCCGTTGCCGCCGATCATCAATGTTCAGGAAATTTCGAAAGCCTTTGGAGCGAACCCGCTCTTTCAGAATGTGTCATTTACCGTCATGGATGGCGACCGGATCGGGCTCATTGGCCCCAACGGCTCCGGCAAGTCCACCCTGCTGCGAATTCTGGCCGGCAGTGAAGAACCGGACAGCGGAGAAGTGGCCTTCCGGAAGCGGCTTCGGGTCAGCTACGTGGAGCAGGATTCCAAATTCGAGTCCCGCGCGACCGTACGGTCCGTGGCTGAGAACGCCATGGAGCGGGGCGCAGTCCACGCCACGGAACGCGGGACGCGCTTTGCGGAAACCCTGGGCCGCGCCGGTTTCGAAGACCTTGACGCCGAGGCTGCAGCTCTTTCCGGAGGATGGCAGAAGCGCCTGGCCATCGTTGAGGCCCTGGTGCAGGCACCCGACCTTCTGCTCCTGGATGAGCCCACCAACCATCTGGACCTCGAGGGAATCGAGTGGCTTGAAGATCTGCTGGCGCAAGCTTCATTCGCCAGCGTGATCGTGAGCCACGACCGCTACTTTCTGCAGAATATTGCCACTGACATGGCGGAGCTGAGCCGGGTGTATCCCGACGGCATCCTGCGGGTGCGGGGAAATTACACGACCTTCCTGGAGAAGAAAGAAGAGTTTCTGCACGCCCAATCGAAGCGCCACGAAGCGCTGGAAAATCTGGTCCACAACGAGATTGAGTGGCTCCGGCGCGGGGCCAAGGCCCGCACCAGGAAATCCAAGGCGCGCATCAGCAAGGCCGGCCAGCTGATGGAGGACCTCGCAGACCTGAACGTCAGGACGCGCACGGCGACGGCGCAAATCGATTTTTCCGCAACCGATCGCAAGACCAAGCGGCTGATCGAATTGGAGGATGTGGCTTACCAGATCGAAGGCCGCACATTGTTCGAAAATCTCAACTTCATTCTGACCGCCGGGATGCGGGTGGGCCTGGTGGGACCGAATGGCAGCGGCAAAACCACCCTGTTGCGGCTATTGCGGGGAGAGTTGACCGCCGGCGGCGGCGAGATTCGCCGCGCCGAATGGCTGCGCATCGTGTACTTCGACCAGACCCGCGAACTCGATTCAAACGTGACCCTGCGCCGCGCGCTGGCTCCGGAAGGCGATTCGGTGATCTATCAGGACCGGGTCATTCACGTGGCGTCCTGGGCGGCGAAGTTTTTGTTTACCGGAGAACAGCTCAACCAGCCCGTGGAGCGGCTTTCCGGCGGCGAGCGGGCGCGGGTGCTGATCGCACAGCTCATGCTTCAGCCCGCCGATGTGCTGCTGCTGGATGAACCGACCAACGATCTCGACATTCCGACCCTCGAAATCCTGGAAGAAAGTCTGCTCGAGTTCAAGGGATCGCTGGTGCTGGTTACGCACGATCGCTACATGCTCGATCGCGTTTCCACCATCGTTCTTGGCCTGAATGGACGCGGTGGCGCAGAGAGTTTTGCCGACTACTCGCAGTGGGAAGTCTGGCAGGCGGAGGGAAAGGAAGCGGCGAAGAGCCCTGCGCGTTCCGCTTCTCAATCAGAAGGTTCCGAAGGAAGAGCTCCGGCGAAGAGCAGGCTTTCATATCTTGAAGCCCGCGAATACGCGACTATTGAAGAGCGCGTCGCGGCGGCCGAAGAGCGGTTACAGGCCAAACGGGAGCAACTGGAGGACCCGGCGATTGCCAGCGATGGTCCGCGCCTTCTGAGCGCGCATGCCGAGATGGAAGAAGCGCAAGGCCAGGTGGACGAACTCTATCGGCGCTGGGCGGAGCTGGAAAAGAAGAGAGGGTAAGAAGCTTGGAATTGGAAATCGGTGATTTGCCCGCAGATCAACTCCTAAGTTTGTCATCCTGAGCGGAGCGACTGCTTCGCTTCGCGAAGCAGTCGTGGAGCCGAAGGACCCCTATTTCTATAGAGGTGTATGTGAGCGCGCGCGTCGCGGAAATCCCTGGTTCAACAGCAATCAACCGTGGGTAGGGGTCCTTCGACTTCGGCTTTCCCTTCGCAAGCGAAGGGAAAGCCTCCGCTCAGGATGACATTCCGGTGTTTCCGAATCAGCAATTGTTCCCGATTCTTGCTCCGAGCGAGAGCATTTTTTTTTCTTAACCTCGAAGCAGCGCGAACGCGATAATCGTTTCTCCCTTCGCGCCGGTCGTCTCTTCGAGTTCTTTCAGCAGGGCCTCCTCGATGTGATCGGGGTCGGGTTGCATTTCAGAGGCGATCACTTCTTCTTCCGTAGCACCGACAAAGCAGAGCTCGCAATGGCCCAGATCATTTTCCGAGGTTAGAGCCGGCCCGAAAGTGCGGCAGATTACGGGGCGAAATTCGTAGAGTTCACAGGTGCCCTTTTCAGGATCGAGCACGGGACAGGGCTCGCTGTTGCCATACTCGTCCCAGTGCTTGCAGGCTGCATCCGAGTCGTCGTCATTCAGCAGTCCGGTGGAGACGTCGCCCGGAAAATCGGGCGAGAGACGCGCGACCGAGGCGTGGGCCCGCTCGCGAATACGGGCAGCACGCTGGGGATCGTCGAGTTCGAGTTCCGCCAGGCCTTTTCTTAACCGGATGGCGTCGAGTTGATTAATGGCGAACACCCCCACGCAACACTGCGAACAACCGGGCCGGCAAGCCAGCCATTGACGGCTCTTTTGGAAGGCATCGTCCAGAGCTGCATCCACAATCTGGATCAGTTCCTGGTCGCGGGCGGGAGCGTGAATCGGCATCGAACAAGCATAACCTACCCGGCAGGTCGCGTAATCCGGCTGTTTGACCCGATAGTAATAGTCCGCTTCGTTACCAATCTCCGCCCCCAGGCAGCCCTCGTCCTGGGAAACTTCAGTTCCGAAGGGCCGGTCTTATTTTGGGAGGTCGATCCAGAGCTGGTTTTGCCGCGGCAAAATTTCCAGCTATGATGTTGCGCCTATGGCCAACAAAGTCCGATGGGGAGTCCTGGGTGCGGCGAAGATCGCGGTAAAGAAGGTCATACCGGGAATGCAGAAGGGGCAATGGTGCGACGTGGCTGCGATCGCGTCGCGCGATCGGAGTAAAGCCGAAGAGGCGGCCCGCGGTCTGGGCATTCCCAAGGCCTATGGGTCGTATGAAGAGCTGCTGGCTGATCCGCAGATTGACGCAATCTACAATCCGCTGCCCAACCAACTTCATGTGCCCTGGTCGATCAAGGCGGCGGAGGCCGGCAAGCATGTCCTGTGCGAGAAGCCGCTCAGCCTGACCGTGGCCGAGGCCCGCCAGCTCTTGACGGTGCGGGACCGCGCGAAAGTGAAGATCGGCGAGGCTTTCATGGTGCGCACCCATTCGCAGTGGCTGCGCGTCCGCGAGTTGGTGCTGTCCGGCCGGATTGGACAACTGCGCGCAGCCACCGGGTTCTTCAGTTACTTCAACAACGATCCCAAAAATATCCGCAATATTCCTGCGTACGGCGGGGGCGCGGTGATGGATATCGGGTGCTATCCCATCAACACCTCGCGCTTTGTGTTCGGGGAAGAACCCACGCGGGTGATGGGACTGGTCGAACGCGATCCCCAGATGAAAGTTGACCGGCTGACCTCGGCCATGCTCGATTTCCCCTCGGGCCAATCCACCTTCACCTGCAGCATGCAGCTTGTGCCCTACCAGCGCAGCCAGTTTTTTGGGACCAAGGGACGCATCGAAATTGAAATTCCGTTCAATGCTCCACCCGACCGTCCCTGCCGGATGTTTATCGATGACGGACGCGACGTGTTGGGGGGCGGCATTGTCACGGAAGAATTTCCGGTCTGCGACCAATACACAATTCAAGGTGACGCTTTTTCCCGGGCTGTGCTGGATGGTAGTGAAGTGCCGGTTCCGCTGGAGGATGCAATCAAAAACATGGCGGTGATTGAGGCCATTTTCCGTTCGGCGGAGTCGGGCAAGTGGGAGAAGCCGTAGAGAGGCATTCGATCGAGTGGAATACCTGATTGGGTTACTGCTTGCCGTCGCCGTGGCTGGATTCGCGACCGCTGTCGGCCTCGACCGCGAGCGCGGTTTTTATCCTACGGTGCTTATCGTAATCGCCTCATACTATGTATTGTTTGCCGTGATGGGGGCTCCCGGCCGGACGCTGGTTATTGAGATTGTGGTGGCGAGTGCGTTTCTGGTGGCTGCGTTACTGGGCTTTAAGAAGAATCTTTGGTTCGCGGTTGCTGCCATTGTTGGCCACGGAGTTTTTGATTTCGTCCATCACTTTTTCATTGAGAACCCTGGAGTACCGCATTGGTGGCCTGGTTTTTGTTTGACGTTTGATGTGGTTGTTGGGGCGTGGTTGAGCGTGCGCCTGATGAGTGTGCCGTCGCTTTCTTCCAAATCCCACGCGGGATAGGGCGCCGGATCCCCACTCATTTCGCAAACTGCGCGAAATGAATGGGGAACCGTCCTCTCACTCGGTGACTACTCCGCTCTGTGACTTTCGAGCCTGGAAACCGCATCGAGCGGCAGGCCTCGTGATATTCTTAATAGAGAAGCTGCGTCCCCGCCTTTGGGCAAATTCCCGCAGTTCCCGTAAATATCATGATTTCAGTAAGTAATGTGTCGATGCGCTACGGCGCTAAAGTTCTGTTTGACGAGGTGTCCACGGCCTTCACGCCGGGGAAGCGCTATGGCCTGACCGGGCCAAACGGCGCCGGCAAATCCACTTTCATGAACCTGCTGACCGGCGAACTCGAGCCGCAGAAGGGAACGGTCGTGCGTCCCAGAAAGCTCGGAGTTTTGAGCCAGGACCAGTTTGCCTTCGACAAGTACCGCGTGCTCGATACCGTGATCATGGGCAACAAGCGCTTGTGGGCGGCCATGGAAGAGCGTGACCGGATTTACTCCAAGCCCGAGATGACCGACGCGGACGGGATGAAACTGGGCGAGCTCGAAGGAGTTGTGGGCGAAGAAGACGGCTACACGGCCGAGAGCGATGCCGCCATCCTGCTTGAAGGGTTGGACATTCCCGACGCGCTGCACGAACGGAAAATGGGCGAATTGCAGGGCGGGCAAAAAGTGCGCGTGCTGCTGGCCCAGGCGCTCTTCGGGCATCCCCAGGCGCTGCTGCTCGACGAGCCTACCAACTACCTGGATCTGGATTCCATTCACTGGCTGCAGGGCTTCCTGAATCAATATGACGGTGTGGTGATCGTGATCTCGCACGACCGTCATTTTCTGAACCGGGTGTGCACCCACATCGCCGACATCGATTACCAAACCATCATCACCTATACCGGGACATACGATGACATGGTGGTGGCGAAGACCCAGATTCGCTCGCAGATTGAGTCGCAGAACGCACAGCGCGAAAAGAAGATTTCGCAGTTGAACGAATTCATCGCGCGCTTCTCCGCCGGCACCCGGTCCAGCCAGGTGCAGTCGCGGCGCAAGGAAGTGGAGCGCCTGCAGGTCACGGAATTGGCGCGGTCGAACATCCAGCGCCCTTATTTGAAGTTTGAGCAGAAGCGGCCCTCCGGCAAACATATTCTGGAGCTGGAAGGCGTGACCAAGTCGTACGATGACGCGGAAGTGGTGAGAGGCTTTACCGCCAGCATCGTGCGCGGAGAAAAAATCGCGCTGATGGGACGAAACGGTGTGGGCAAGACCACGCTGCTGAATGCCTTGCTGGCTAATTCTCCCACAGTTCCGGAAGCTGAATTACGCAAGACCAGCGGATACGACGGGCCCTTTCTGACCGACGGGAAAGTCATTTGGGGGCACGAAGCTGCGGTGGGATATTTCGCCCAGGACCACAAAGCCCTGATCCAGCCCGGAATGACGGCCTTCGAATGGCTTCATCAATGGGACCCTGGAGCGTCCAATGAAGAGATTCGCGGCTTGCTGGGGCAGATGCTGTTCCCACGCGAAGACGGCGACAAGCGCACCGAAGTCCTTTCCGGCGGCGAGGCGGCGCGGCTGATTTTCTGTAAGCTCATGCTGCAGAAGCCGAATGTCCTGGTATTCGACGAACCCACCAACCACCTGGACCTGGAATCGATCAACGCTCTCAACATCGCGCTGCAGCGCTATCAGGGGACCGTTCTCCTGTGTACGCACGACGAAGACCTGATCGATGAAGTGGCCACTCGCATCTGGCACTTCGAGGGCAACCACCAGATCACCGATTTCAAAGGCGCTTACGAGGACTACCAGTCGGTTTCGGTCTAGGGTTGCGAATCGGGTCCGCGCGCGGCATCCACGCTAAAGTTCGCCGCATTTTGTAGCGCCGGCGTCTCGCCGGCTGTCTGGCGGGCATCCCTTCGACTTCGCTCAGGGCAGGCTCTGCCCGCCTACTGGGCCGGCCGGAGGCCGGCGCTACTTAGTTCCCGGAATCGCAACAAAGTGAGCAACTTTCCGCCGGTTCAATCATCTGAGTAGGTCTACTTAGTCTGCCCACAAGGCCGGGGCTGAGTGCCCCTGCTGAGGAACCGGGAGGTCCGGAATGCTGGCTGCGCAGGACAGAATCGAGGTTCAACACAAACTTCTTGCCGGTCTGCAGAAGGCCCGCGCCGAAAGTGACCGCCTCTTCCAGCAGGTAAAGCCCGAGTTCCTCTACGAACGGCCTATTCCCGAGAGGCATCGCATCGTTTTTTACATAGGGCACCTGGAGGCATTCGACTGGAACTTGCTGCGCGAACGAGTTCTGGGGCGGACCAGTTTCCATTCGGAATTCGACAATCTGTTTGCCTTTGGCATAGATCCGGTCGATGGCGGGCTGCCTTCAGACCAGCCGTCCGACTGGCCTTCCCTGGCGCAGGTCCGCGACTATGTGAGTCAGGTCCGGCAAGCTTTGGACGAGGGTCTGGCGGGAGGGCTGTCGCAACGGCGCGGTCAGAAATTCTCACCAGCACAACTTCTGCATGTAGCCATCGAACATCGCCTGATGCACGCGGAAACCCTGGCTTACATGCTGCACCAGTTGCCCTTCGACAACAAAGTGCGCAAGCCGGGTTTGCCTGAACTGGTTGTACCCGCGGTTGAGCCGCGCATGATCGAAATTCCTGCAGGTTCGGCGACCTTGGGCCTTTCCCGCCGTGACCCAGACATTTTTGGATGGGACAACGAGTACGAAGCCCACGCCGTCGCGGTGCCCGCATTTTCCATCGATCAATACGAAGTGACTAACCGCGAGTATCTCCGGTTCATCGATGCCGGGGGATATGAGAACGCGTCACTGTGGCGTGAGGCCGACTGGAAGTGGAAGACGCAGCAGAATATTTCGCACCCGGTCTTTTGGAATCGCATCAACGGCGCGTGGCAGTACCGCACCATGTTCGAGAATGCTCCTCTACCTCTCGACTGGCCGGTTTACGCAAGCCATGCGGAGGCCAGTGCTTATGCTCGCTGGGCAGGGAAGGCGCTGCCCACCGAAGCGCAGTGGCATCGCGCCGCCTACGGCACGCCGAAGGGACCGGAGCGGCCATATCCATGGGGCGCGGACGCTCCCGACCGCCGGTTCGGAAACTTCGATTTCGAGAGTTGGGACCCCACGCCGGTCGGGGCCTATCTGCAAGGGCGAAGCGCATTCGGCGTCGCTGATCTCGTTGGCAACGGATGGGAGTGGACGGCCACCGCGTTCGGGCCGTTTCCCGGCTTTGAGCCCTTCGGATTCTACCCCGGCTATTCGGCGAATTTCTTCGACGGTCAACACTACGTGATGAAGGGCGGCAGCGCCCGCACCGCGAGCAGCATGCTTCGCCGGTCTTTCCGGAACTGGTTTCAACCGCACTACCAGTATGTGTACGCGGGATTCCGCTGCGTGAGGAATTGAATGAATCACAAGGGACATTTCATGTTGACGCACGCCATCACTGCCGACCCGGGGCTGGAATTTGCCGCGGAAGTGCGCGTCGCACTCACGAAAGCCGGGCAGAAAGAATTGCCTTCCAAGTATCTTTATGACGATGTGGGATCGGCGCTCTTTGAAGTCATCAGCGTTCTGCCGCAGTACGGTCTGACCCGGGCAGACGAGCGCCTGCTGCGCCGGCATGCCCACGAGATTGTGGAGCAGGTACCGGGGCCGGTGGCCGTGGCTGAACTGGGCAGCGGCAGCGGCAAAAAGACGCGCTGGCTGCTGAAAGCGCTTTGCCGGCGGCAGCATGTGTCTTATTTCCCAATAGAGATTTCCCCTACCGCACTCGCCATGTGCGAGCGCGAACTTGGCGACATCGATTTCATGAGTATCGTGGGCTTTGAGCGCGAATATCTCGACGGCCTGGTTGAGGTAGCGGCCCGGCGTCGTGAAGGGCAGAATCTGCTGGTGCTGTTTCTGGGCAGCACGATTGGCAACTTCGACCGGCCGGCGGCCGCAGAGTTTCTCCGGGAAGTTCGCCACATCCTGCAGCCCGGCGATTCGCTTTTGCTGGGCACCGACCTGGAAAAACCGATACCGCAGCTGCTGGCGGCCTATGACGATCCGTTGGGGGTGACGGCGGCGTTCAATCTGAACCTGCTGGCGCGCATCAACCGGGAACTGGGTGCCGATTTCAATCTGGAACAGTTTGAGCATGTCGCCCGGTTCAATCCCGAGGCACGCAGCGTGGAGATGCATCTGCGCTCGCGGCGAAAGCAGACGGTGTCCATTCCCCGAGCTGATTTGGCTATCGATTTCTCCGACGGGGAGACGATCTGGACCGAGAGCAGCCACAAGTATTCTCGCGAAGAAATGTCCCAGATCGCCCGAGAGGCGGGTTTTTACTGCAAGGCGCAGTGGATTGACCAGGAATGGCCCTTTGCCGAGAACCTGTTCGTGGCTGAATAGGGTCATTGGATTGGGCTCAGTGCAGGTCGAGATCGGCGTTGACCTAGGCGACAGCAGGTCTTTCGACTCCGGGGAAGAACTTGCAAGCGAGTTCCTCCCTTGCGCTCAAGATGACAATGTCGATTGGATTCCCTGCTGTGCTGTCATCCCGAGCGCAGTCGAGGGACCTGATTTTCCGGCTGGAAATCACCCCGATTCAGGCGCTTCCCCAGTTGTAAAAAAATTGTCAACAAAAGACTGAAGGGCTTAGATATCAATCGCGTGGTAGTAAGCTTGATTTGCCATCCCCTGCGCGGGGAGCGCGGAGCACAGGCGATGAGACTGGAACAGAACAACGGTTTGACCCTGCAGCGTGGCGAGCCCATGCCGCGCCTGGGGGTTCCTTATTCTGGGGGGCCGATGGAACGGATTCTCGTGGTCGAAGATGACCGGGCGGTCCAGAAGGCGCTTAAGCGTTTGTTTGAAGCGGAAGGCTTCGCGGTCGAAATCAGCGCGGATGGCAAATCGGCGCTGGAGGCTTACCGTGCCACCACTCCCTCCGCGGTCGTGCTCGATCTCCGTTTGCCGGCCATGTCCGGCCGGGATGTTTGCCGGGAGATCAAACTCCAGGCGCCCACTCTCCCCGTGATCGTGCTCAGCGCGGCCAGCGACGTCTCCGACAAAGTGTTGCTGCTCGAGCTCGGCGCCGACGACTATGTGACCAAGCCCTTCAGCCCGCGAGAGCTGTTGGCGCGGGTGCGAGCGGCATTGCGGCGCAGCACGCGCTCCGCGACTAGTGACGTTAACAGTTTCGATGGCATCTCCGTGGATTTCACCAAGATGGAAGTCACGCGCGACGGACAGACCATCGGGCTGACGGCCCAGGAATTCAAGACCCTGAAATTCATGATGCGGAATGCGGAGCGCGTGATTTCCCGCGATGAACTACTGAATGAAGTCTGGGGCTACCAGAATTATCCCTCTACGCGCACCGTGGACAATCACATTCTGAAGCTGCGGCAGAAGTTGGAAAAGGACCCGGCCAACCCGATACACTTCCGAACGGTTCACGGCATGGGCTACAAGTTTGTACCGTGATGGAGAGAGGGCCGACCGGCAGCAGGAGAGAGCACGCATGCTGAAACTTCGGATGCGCACCAAGTTTCTGCTCTCCATGTTGCTGATCTCAGCCGGTCTCACCTGTACCAGCCTTCTGCTGGTGCGGCACAGTGTGCAGAAGCAGGTCAGGCGGGAAATCTTCGCCGACTTGCGTAATTCGGTCAGTACATTCCAGAACTTCCAGCGAGAACGGGAACTTACCCTGCTGCACTCCGCCGAGCTGCTGGCCGACCTGCCCAACCTGCGGGCGCTGATGACCACGCAGCATGAGGCCACCATTCAGGATGCGTCCAGCGGGTTGTGGCGTCTGGCTGGCAGCGATCTCTTTGTCCTAGCCGACCGCACGGGCCGCGTGGTCGCTTTGCACACTGCGTCTCCGGGCCTGACCCGCGAGATGGCGCAGCAGTCACTGGGCGGGACCCTGAGCGATGAAAGCTCGGGGCACTGGTGGTTTGGCGGCCAGCATCTTTACGAAGTTTTTCTCCGGCCCGTCTATTTTGGCCCAGCCGAGGAGAACCACCTGCTGGGCTTTCTGGTGATCGGATACGAAATCGATGAACGGCTGGCCTCGCAAGTCGGCCGGATTGCGGCCAGCCAGGTGACGTTTTATTACGGCGATGCCGTGGTGAAGACCACGTTGTCCGCGATGCAGGAATCGGAGCTGGCCCGGCAGCGCGTGCTTCATACCGCCTCGGGAGGGTCGGAACCGGAGGAAATTCAACTCGGGGACGAACGCTTCCTGATTACGTCGCTCGATCTGGCCGGCGCCAGAAATCCTTCGGTGCGGCTGAGCGTGCTCAAGTCCTACGATCAGGCGACTGCCTTTCTCGACAGCCTCAACCGCCTGCTGCTGGCCCTCGGCCTGGCCGCGGTGCTGGGTGGCAGCGCCCTGGTGTTCTTTATTTCGCATACCTTCACCCGGCCGCTGGGAAACCTGGTCGCCGGCGTTCGCGCTCTGGAGAAGGGCGACTTCACTTACACCCTGGACTCCCATGGAGGTGACGAGGTCGCTGAAGTGACCGGGGCCTTCAACCGGATGCGGGCCAGCCTGCAGAAGACGCAACAGGAGTTGCTGGAGGCGGAGCGACTGGCCACCATCGGGCGCATGGCCAGTTCGATCTCTCACGACTTGCGGCACTCGCTGGCGGCCATCGTGGCCAACGCGGAATTTTTGTGCGAAAGCCGGTTGTCCTCCGAGCAGCGGGAGGAGCTCTATCAGGAAGTTCGAGTGGCGGTCAACCAGATGACCGATCTGATCGATTCGCTGCTGGAATTTTCGCGCACGCGCGAGTCCTTGCGGCGGACCTACGGCAACGTCAGGGACTCGGTCGAACGTGTGATACAGGCTATCGGTACGCACCCGGAATTTCATCCGGTGCGTATTACGTTCAGCCAGGAAGGCAGCAGTTCGGGATGGTTTGACCCGCGGAAGCTGGAGCGCGCTCTCTATAACCTGTTGTTGAATTCCTGCGAAGCCGTGGTGCCCGAGAGCGGCCTCGTCCATGTGGCGTTGAAGGAAGTCCGGGGCGGAGTCGAGATTCGCGTAAGCGACAATGGGCGCGGAATACCGGAGTTGATTCGTGGTCAGCTGTTTGAGCCCTTCATCAGCCACGGCAAGGAAAACGGGACCGGACTGGGGCTTACCGTGGTGCAAAAAATTGTCCAGGACCATGGCGGAGATGTAACGGTGGAAAAAACCTCGGCCGAGGGAACCGTTTTCCGCCTGCTCCTTCCACTGGCCTCGTCCGAGGCCGGACATCCGGGGGGAGCGGCGCGCACATCGATGGCTCGTACCGAGCAGTCACAATCGGAGTAGCATTTCGGAGCAGAGACTCAGTCCACCGCCGTGCGTCCACCTGGGCGCGCTGGACGAGTCTCCGGCACTTTTTTCTGCAGGGAGGCGAATTGTGAAACACAAGAATGGTTTGCCTGGCCGGATCAGAAAATTCGGCACGATGGGATTGCTTCTTCTTTCGGGAAGCATCAATGGTTGGACACAAACCACCACTTCGCCGCCGGCTACGCCAACCGATGCAATGACCGATGCGGTGCATGAGTTGCAAGCCGAGGTGCGCGAACTACGCACCGCCGTGGTCGAACTGCGTTCGGAAGCCGGGCAGTACCGCGCCGAAACGGAACAGTTGCGTAAGGAGCTGCAATCAGTCCGCGGCACGGTCCCCGAAGCTGCCGCGGCGACCCCAGCCGGAGCCGCTCCGGCCCCGCTAGAAGAGCGCGTTTCTTCCCTGGAAGAGTCATCCCAGCTGCTGAGCAGCAAGCTGGACGACCAGTACCAGACCAAGGTGGAGGCGGCCTCGAAGTATCGGGTGCGCCTTTCGGGCATCGTGCTGCTGAATCTGTTCAGCAATCACGGACGCATGGACAGTCAGGACACACCGACCTGGGCCATTCCGAATATCCCCAATGTGTCCGGACAGACGTTCGGCGCTACCTTGCGGCAATCGGAGATCGGACTCGAAGTGTTTGGTCCGCACCTGGCCGGAGCCCGGACCTCGGGTAACCTGCAGGTCGATTTTGCGGGGGGATCTCCGAGCACTCCGAATGGAGTGAATCTGGGCCTGGTCCGCTTGCGTGTCGCCACGATGCGGATGGATTGGAAAGACACTTCCGTCGTGGCGGGGCAGGACAATACTTTTTTCTCCCCGCTTTCACCGACTTCATTTGCCTCGCTGGCCATTCCGGCGTTCAGTTATGCCGGTAACCTATGGGGATGGATTCCGCAAGTTCGCGTGGAGCACCGTTTTAACCTTTCGGAGGGCCAGAGCGTCATGCTGCAGGGCGGCATCCTGGACAACGTAACCGGAGAGCTCCCTTCCGCATTTGCGCCCTTCGCCCAGGCGGGCGAGAGTTCGGGCCAGCCGGCCTACGCCGCGCGCGCGGGATGGACGCGGACCATTTTTGGCATGCCACTGACCCTGGGTGCTGCCGGATACTACAGCCGCCAGAACTGGAGCATGAACCACAATGTGGATGGCTGGGCGGCGATGACGGACTGGAGTGTCCCCCTGGCGCGGCGCGTGAGTCTCACCGGTGAATTTTATCGCGGCCGCGCCATCGGCGGCCTCGGAGGCGGCGTGGGCCGGAGTGTGCTGTTCAGCGGCAACCCCGCTCCCCAGGCGCAGTTGCGGGCGTTGAATTCGGTGGGAGGATGGTCGCAGCTGAAAGTCACCGCTACAAGTAAACTGGAGTTCAACGGCGCCTTCGGAGTGGACAACCCGTTCGCCGCGGATGTGCGGGGCTTTCCCTTGAGCCCGGGTTATCCCGCGCCCTTGCTGCAGAACCGAAGTTCTTTGGTGAATGCCATTTATCGTCCACGCTCGGACCTGCTCCTGTCGGGAGAATACCGTCACCTGCGAACGTTTGATATCGATGCCGGCAGTCCCACCGCCGACCAGGTGAACCTGATGATGGGAATTCTGTTTTGAAAAACCTGTTGGTTTCCCCTTGCTGGTGGTTTTGCGTGGCCCTGCTCTGCGTGGGCTTCGCCCGGGCCCAGGACGTCACGCTGACGGCCCGGGTCGAGCTGATCAAGGGCAACAAGACCGCAAAAGCGCCTGAAGCAGAGAATGTGGTGGTGTGGCTGGTGCCGGAAGGCGGCGGTGCCGGGCCGGCGGCGTTTCATCAGAGCCGTGTCGCGCAGAACCATATCGCGACGGCCCAAATCGCGACGGCCCAGGTCCCGCGATTGGTACAGCACAACAAGACCTTCGAGCCGCATGTGCTGGTGGTACTTGTCGGTTCGGTGGTGGCGTTCCCCAACCGCGATCCCTTCTTTCACAATGTTTTTTCGTTGTTCGAGGGGAAGCGTTTCGATCTCGGCCTGTATGAAGCCGGAACCACGCGCGACGTTCACTTTGACAAGCCGGGAATCTCCTACATCTTCTGCAATATCCATCCCGAGATGAGCGCGGTGGTTATCGCGCTGGACACGCCCTATTACGGCATCTCCGATTCGCGGGGCCAGGTCGTAATTGCGAACGTTCCCAGCGGCAAGTACACGCTTCGAGTCTGGTACGAAGCCACGCCCCCCGAAACCTTGAAGGCGATGACGCGCGAGGTCACGGTGTCGGAGGCCAGTTCCACACTCGGCGTGTTACGACTAACGGAAGCCACACTGTCCACGGCGCACAAGAACCTGTACGGACGCGATTACGACTCGCCGGTGCCAGACAGCCCCGCGTATGAGCGGCACTAGGGGTGAATGTGGGGCCGGGCCGGCCGCCCGTCGGTGCCGCGCCTCTTTTGCATTAACAATAAAATGACAATTGCGTGACAAATGCGGCCCGCCCATGCCTTAGCTTTTTCTACAACCCGAACGGGCGGCCGCTGCTGGCCCGTTCTAGATGGTTGATCCCGGGATCTAATTCTGTTGCCGTAAGCAGTTCGAGATGGTCTCTTTCCCCAAGGAAAACTTGGGCCAGCCACGGGGGCTGGCCCTTTTCTCTTGCCGGGAGTGAACTACTTTTTCGCGGCGACTTCGTCGTGCCCGTAATACTCATAGGCAGACATCGGCTTTTCGCCACCCTTCTTCCAGACGCGTCCGTCTTCGGATAGCTTGCCCAGCGCGCGCGCCATCTCCCGTACGTGGATGGCAACCGAGCCACAACAGGAACCAATGTAGTTGATTCCAATTTCGCGGGCGCGAAGCGCGTAGTCACCCATCTCTTTGCGCGTGAGTTGCAGCGGATCAAGTGCCAGAGGAAATTCCGGCAGGCTGGTGAAATCAGGCTTGTTCCTGGGCGTGCGGTAAGCCACCGGCTGGCAGGCGAGATAGCCGGAGACCGCCCGGCGCATTTGTTCCATCGCCGGAAGGGTGTGCTCGGGAGGACGCAGGCAATTCATGCCGACGATATCGGCCCCGGCGTCGAGCAGCGCCTTGGCAGATTCGGCGGCAGACTTGCCGTCGGCGGTCTCATCTGTGTTCTCGAAGCAGATGGTCACCATCACCGGCAGGCCGGTTTTCTTTGCCCGCTCGACCGCGATCAGGGCTTCGCCGAGCCAGGAAAAAGTTTCACCAATGATGAAGTCCACGCCCTCATCAACCTGGACCGCGAGTTGCTCGTCGAACGTTTTGCGCACGCGGTCGGCGGCTGAGGGACTATCGGGCTCATACATCCAGGTAAGGCTCAGATTGCCCGCGACCAGGCATTTGTCGCCCGCCACTTGACGAGCGATGCGCACGGCCGCGCGATTCAGCTCTTCGAGCCTGTTCTCGAGACCAACGGTCGCCAGCTTGTCACGGCTGGCATAAAACGTCAGCGCCTGTAGGACATCTGCGCCAGCTTCGCGGAACTCAACATGCAGTTCGCGGAGCGCGTCGGGATGAAGTAGAGCGACCTCCGGAGTGAACGGACCCGCCCGCACCCATCCCCGCTTTTCCAGTTCGAGAAGGTAACCGCCGTCGCCCAGGACGGGACCGTCCTTGAGGCGTTCGAGAATGCCTTTTTTCTGTGCCATGTTTGCTCCTTGATGTCGATGTCCTGCCACCCTTGATCACTACTGCGGTTTCTCGCGCTGTCATCCTGAGCGCAGTGACTGCTTCGCTTGGCGAAGCAGTCATGGAGTCGAAGGACCCCTACTCCTCCACGCTGCTGTGCGCGAACATTGCATTGCAGCTTGCGAAAATCCCTGTCAATAACAGTACCTGTACGGTAGGGGTCCTTCGACTCCGGCTTTCCATTCGCAAGCGAATGGAAAGCCTCCGCTCAGGATGACATGTTCTAACGAACTAGTCGTCTTTGTACTCGAATTCTGCCTTGATCGGCTTGCCCGCCGCGAAACGCCCCGGACAGAACGATCTGATGTCCACTGTGTTACCCCGTCCGTCCAGCAACAACTCTGACATCACCAGGCCAATCGCGGGTGAAATCTTGAAGCCCATGCCGGAAAAACCGGCGCAAACATGCAGCCCAGCGACGCCAGAAACTTCGCCCAGCAGGGGACGTGAATCCGGCGTCATGTCATAGACTCCGGTGACGCCGCGCATGACTTCGGCATTCTCCAGCTTCGGAACGCGCCGGCTGGCCCGCTCGATGATCTCTTCCAGGCCGTCGTCGGAAGCGCGCTGCGGAAAGTTGTCCGGATCGGCCCCGCGCTGGCCGTAGAAATCTCCGATCAGAAATTTGTCCTGCCCGTCAGAACGAAAATAGGTGGCGCTCACCGAATCGATGCAGGCGCAGCCGCCTCCCTTCATGCCGGGAGCGTTTTTCAGGATCGCCACCTGGTGGTACTCGGTCTCAATCGGAAGGTCGATCCCGACGCGCTGAAACAGGGGCCGAGTCCAGGGTCCGGTGGCCGAGATCACGACCGGCGCGGCGATATCCCCGTGATCGGTGCTGACTCCGCGCACGCGTCCGCCTTCGACAAGAAACTCCAGGGCTTGGGTCTTCGACTGGTAGGTGACGCCCAGTTCACGGGCCCGCGTGAGAAAATCGTTGGCCACTCCCGCCCCATCGCCGTAGCCGGAATCAGGTTCGTAGGCGGCCAGTTCGACTTCATCGACCGCCCAGTCCGGCTCCAGGTCTTTGAGCTCCGCACGGTCGATGAGTTTTACATTCACTCCGAGCCGGCGCTGCATTTCCACATTCTGCTTCAGACGCTCGGTTTCGCCGGGATGAACGATGCGCACGAATCCGGTCTTGCGGAAGTCTCCTTCTTGCCCGACTACGTCACGCCAGTTCTCAAAGATGCGTAGGCTCAACAGAGCGAGCTGCACTTCGGGCGGATAGCTGTAGTGCATGCGAACCAGAGCGGAGGAACGTCCGCTGCTTCCCTGCGCGACATGACTCTTGTCGATGACCATGATTTTCCCGGCGCGCCGTTTGGCCAGGTGGAACGCGACGGATGCGCCCATGACGCCGGCGCCGAGAATCACGATATCAGCCGTCTTGGTCCGCGAACCGGTCCTGGAATCGGGAGTCATGTCGAGGACGCCTCGGGTGATTTGTTGATCGGAACCGCCGGTCTGAAAATTAGTCGCCAGTTTTGAGTCGCCAGTTCTCGGATCTCAGTTTTCTTGCTCATGCGGCGGCCTCTTTGAGCCGGCCTTTCTTCCAGTCACGCAGGACCTGGTGGGCCGCGTTGTGACCGGGCGCTCCCGTGACGCCGCCGCCGGGGTGCGCGCCCGCTCCGCACAGATACAGGCCGTCAACCGGAGTGCGGTACTGCGACCATCCTGCAACCGGGCGCATGAAGAAGAGCTGCTCCAGGCGAAGGTCGCCGTGGAAGATGTTGCCTTCGGTCAATCCGTAGGTGCGTTCCAGATCGAGCGGCGTCAGCACCTGGCGCGCGACAATCGCATTGGGCACGTTGGGCGCGTACTCGGCGATCTTTTTGATCACGCGATTGCCCAGCAGTTCGCGGTTCTCGTCCCAGTTCCCCTGGCGCAAGTGATAGGGCACGTACTGCACAAAGCAGGTCAGGATATGCTTGCCCGCGGGTGCGAGCGATGGGTCGGCATTCGACGACACCACGCAATCGACCCAAAGCTCTTCGGGAATCTCGCCAAACTTGGCAATGTCATAGCAGCGCTCGGCAAAGGCCAGGGAAGGGACGAGCGTATAGAAAGTGCGTTCGAGCGCGGTGGCAGCGGGGGATGTTCCGGTGAATCGCGGTTCGGCATCGAGTACCAGGTTGACTTTGGCGCAGGGGCCTTCCATCTTGATGCCGCGAATGGCATGCAGAAACTCGTTGGGCAACTCGGACGCCGCCACCATCTTCAGGAAGGTGCGTTTGGGATCGGCGTTCGAGAGTACGATGCGGGCGCGAATCTCGGTGCCATCCTCCAATACCACGCCACGCGCCCGGCCGTCGCGGACATCGATTTGCGCGACCGGTGCGGAGGTCCTGATTTCGACTCCCAGGTTTCTGCCCGACGAAGCCAGCGCCTGGGTAATTGCGCCCATGCCGCCCATCACGTGTCCATAGAAGCCCTGCAGTTCGTGTTCGCCGCCGCTCAATAAATGGAAGAGCAGGCCGATGGCCGTGCCCGGCTGATAGGGTCCGCCATGCTTGCCATAAACGTTATTGGCCAGGAACATGGTTTTCATCTTTTCGGATTCATAATTGTGATCGAGAAATTCGCCCAGGCTTCCGGTCAGGAACGAAATCAGTTGCGAGACTTCGTCGCTCGAAATGCCGCGGAATTTCTTGCCCACGCGAAACAGGTCGGTCCAGCCGCGCACGCTTCTGGTGTCGATCTCAGGCGGCGGCTCCATGAAAAACGGTTGCAGGTAGCGCGCCAGTTTTTTCAGGCGGTCGTCAACCTGAATGAAGGTCTCCGCGTCCCGGGCGGAAATCTTCTTGAATTCCGCCTGGGCCCGTTCGCGGTCAGCCCACCAGGGGACGACGTGTCCATCGGGGAAGGGAACCTGAATCGCCGGATCGCAGGGGACCATGCGCAATCCGTATTCCGCGAGGCGCAAATCTGAAATCACCTCCGGCCGCAACATGCTGGCGATGTAAGAAGTGGTGGAGACGCGACAGCCGGGAGCGATTTCTTCGGTGACGCAGCACCCGCCCACGATATCGCGGCGTTCCAGTACCAGGGTTGTGAGTCCCGCGCGGGCGAGGTAGGCGGCCGCGGTAAGGCCGTTGTGGCCTCCGCCGACTACGACGGCATCATAGATTTTGGACGATGGAAGCGACGGCACGTTTATGACCCAAAGTTATAAACTGGGCATGAAAGCAAGATACATTACCGCATCCTCCCTGCAAATAGAATTGAAATTCGACGGACATTTCTGTAGAGTGTTTATGACTTGAGGTCAGATATGAGTGGAATTGGAAGTAGCCTTGTCTCCCCCCCGCGCTATCGCAGCATGCCGCCCCGGCCCCGTTCCGAAGGCAAGCGGACCCGCATCATCGATGCCGCCATGCGCCATTTCGCCGAGCAGGGCTACCATGCCGCCCGGGTGGGAGACATTGCCGCCGCCCTGGGCATCGCCAAGGGGTCGATCTTTCAGCACTTCGGCAGCAAGGACGGATTGTTTTTCGAAGTCTATAAAAAAGCGGTGCGCTCCTTCCCCCGCTACCTCGACGCCCCCGCCGATGTGCGCGAGCGCGGCTTTTTCGAAGTACTCCGTTACTGGCTGGTAAGCACGGAACATTTGTTGCATGAAGACTGGATTCCCTACCGCGTATCGCTGTTGGGAAATTACGGCACGGACCTTACGCTGAAACGCGAGATCAACCGCTTCCTCATGGCGGAAGATCCCTACGGTACGGTTGCGTTCGTGCGTTACGGATTGCAGCGCGGAGAGCTTCTCCGTGAAATGGACCAGGAGATGATGGTCTCGATCCTGGATTGGACGATGGAACGCTTCCAGGATGCGTTGCTCACGGAAGAATTGGATCCCGGGTTGTTCCGCCGCCAGGGCGATCCTCAGGAAAAGAAGGACGCACGCGTTACCCAGTTTCTCGACGTGCTGAAGAGGGCGATCGGAGCATGAACTACAGGCACATATCGGTATCGTCAATTCTTTCGGCCTACAACGACAAAGCTGCGTTGCCGGATGCGTCCACCATCCCCGCGCCCTGGTATGTGGACGCGCGAATTGCCGAGCTCGAGGCCCAGACCGTTTTCAGCAAGACCTGGCAAATGGTGGGACGGGTCGAGCAGGTAGAAAAGTCGGGCCAGTTCGTGACTGTCAGCACCGCCGGCGAACCGATCGTCGTGGTGCGCGGCAATGACGGCGTTCTCCGCGGCTTTTACAACGTCTGCCGCCATCACGCCGCAGCCGTGGTCACCGAGCCTTGCGGGCAGGCTTCCATTCTGCATTGCCCTTACCACGGCTGGAACTACGGGCTGGATGGTTCACTAAAGGGCATGCCTGAGTTCGACGGCGTGAAGAATTTTGAGCGTCAACAAAATGGCCTGCTGCCAGTCAAGGCAGAAACGTGGGAGAAATTTGTATTCGTAAATCTGGACCCGCAGGCTGCGCCGCTCCACGATTTTCTCGGCGGCCTGGTCAAACGCGTGGCGCCGCTGGCGGTAAGCAAGCTGCACTATTTCGACAGCCGCACTTATGACATCCACTGCAACTGGAAAGTCTTTGTGGACAACTACCTTGATGGCGGATACCACGTCCCCCATCTTCATAAAGGCCTGAGTTCGGTGCTCGATTACAAGGAGTACACCATCGAGAATGAGGACCGTTACTGCCTGCAGTCCAGCCCGATGGTGGCGGGCAAGGAAGACGCGGCCACAGCTTCCACTCGGCAGGGCGACCGCGCCTGGTACTTCTGGCAATATCCCAACCTGATGATCAATTGTTACGAAGGCTACATGGACACCAACCTGGTGCTGCCGCTGGACGTCGATCATTGCCGCGTGATCTTCGATTTCTATTTTGGGGACACCAGCGAGGCGCGCCGCTCCTACAACGAACAAAGTGTTGCGGTCGGCGCCCGGGTGCAGGACGAAGACCTGGGCATCTGCGAGGCGGTGCAGCGCGGTCTGAAGTCGCGTGCTTATGGCGCAGGCAGGCTGTCGGTGCGGCGGGAGGCGGGTGAGCACCTGTTTCACCGCTTGCTGGCGGCCGATTTGAAGAGTGGTGTGGAAATCAATGCCGCCGCCGCGGATTGAGTTCAAATCTTCAATCTACGATCTGCAATCTGAAATCTGGAATTGTTGTCGCCGTACAACCAGAGACTGAGGTGATGCAAGTGAAGAGAGCTCTCGCATTGGTGCTGGGGTTGACGTTGTCGTGTGCCGTAAGTGCGGTCGCCCAGGTGACTGCGATCAAGGCAGGCCGGCTGGTGGATCCGCAAGCGGGCACCGCACTCAGCGATCAGATCATTCTGATTCGTGACAACAAGATTGAACAGGTGGGCAAGGGGCTGGCCATTCCAGGCGACGCCAAGGTCATCGATCTTTCGCAGATGACCGTGTTGCCTGGCCTGATCGACTGCCATACGCACCTGGCGGACGGACCCACCGACGACGGCGATCCCATGTCGCAAATGAAGAAGACCGCGGCTCAGGTAGCGTTTGAGTCTGTGCCCAACGCCCGTACATTTCTGCGTGAGGGTTTTACTACCGTGCGAGACGTCGGCGTCTACCGGGCGCTGAACGATCTTGCCATGCGGGATGCCATCGCTCATGGCTACATTGAGGGTCCGCGAATGTACGTGGCTGGGGCCTACATCACAATCACTGGCGGCGCCGGCGCCATGACGGGATTCGCGCCCGACATCACGCTGCCCTGGAACCTGCGCTACGGACAAGCCGATGGGCCCTGGGAAGTGCGGCAGAGGATCCGCCAGTTGGTGCACGACGGCGCCGACCACATCAAAGTCCTTTCCAGCGGGGCCGTGCTGACCCATGGCAGCAATCCGAAATCGCAAGAGTTTACTCCCGAGGAGTTGCAGGCCGCGGTAGACGAAGCCAGCCACTTCGGGTTGCGGGTCGAAGCGCATGCGCATTCTCCCGAGGGCATCAAGAATGCGATCCGCGCGGGCGTGGCCTCGGTCGAACATGCGACCATGATCGATGACGAGGGCATCGCGCTGGCCAAGCAGCATGGCACCTACCTGGACATGGATATCTACGATGAAGAGTGCATCCAGGAAGCCGGCAGGCTGGGAAAAATTCCCAAAGATTTTCTGCAGCATGACGCGGAACTGGGAGAGCTTCACCGCCAGAACTTTCGCAAAGCGGTGAAGGCTGGAGTAAAGCTGTCGTTCGGGACCGACGCCGGCGTCTGTCCTTACGACCGCAGCGTCCGCCAGTTTGCCTTCATGGTGAAGTACGGGATGACGCCGATGCAGGCCATCCAGTCAGCCACCACCTCGGCCGCGGATCTATTGGGGCATTCCGATGTGGTCGGGGACATTAAGCCGGGCAAGTACGCCGACGTGATCGCAGTTGCCGGCGATCCGTTGCAGGACATCAGCGTGCTGGAACATGTCCAGTTCGTGATGAAAGACGGAAAAGTTTACAAACAATAGTGCTCTGTCATCCTGAGCGGAGTTAGTGCTTCGCTCTTGCGAAGCACTAACGGAGTCGAAGGACCCCTATAACTGCTGATGAGTCGGTGGCAAGATAGGGGTCCCTCGACTTGCTCTCGCCGCGCAAGCGCGGCTCAAGGCGGCGCTCGGGATGACAGGGACTTCGCTCATTGGTTGTCGTGGGGAATTGTTTCTTGCCAAACGGCGAGTAAGGACCCCTGTAACTGCTGATGAGTCGGTGGCAAGAGAGGGGTCCCTCGAACTTGCTCTCGCCGCGCAAGCGCGGCCCGAGGCGGCGCTCGGGATGACAGGGACTCGGTTTACTGGTGGTCGCGCGGAATGGTTTCTTCCCACGTCTTCTGCTTCACCATCTGACCGTCTTTCAGCAATTCCCGGGTGTACTTGTAGTAGAAATTCTTCTGGTCCGTGGTCACGGATAAATGTCCGCGCCACCTGAGTTCGCGTCCTTTCAGGGCGAAAATGCTTTCCGCTTCGCCGTGAACTGCGCTGGTCTCGGGATGGGCGTCGTCCGCGTCATAGACCAGGCTCTCGTAGTCAATTTCTTTTCCCCAGGGATAGTCTGTTTCCGCCTTGCCCTTCCAGTGCACCCTGGCCTTCTGATTAGCTTCGTCGCGTTCCAGGGTCCACTCGCCCGGCCAGGGATAGCCGATGCTCTTGATGTCTTTGCGCTCCTCGGCAGGCTGCGGCGGCTGGAATGCGGGAGCCGGTGCGCCTTTCAGGGCCACGACCGGCAGGGTCAGGCGCGTACCGTTACTTCCGAGTTCAAGGGACGTGGTCATCGAATATGGAGTGGGCAGGATCATCGGCCACAGCGCGTTCGAAACCGCCAGCCGAATGCGATGGCCCTTGGGAAAGACCCATGACGTCAGGTGCATCACGATGTCGAGAGGGTACATTTTTCCAGGTTCGAGCGCGTGCGGCTCCGTCATGGATTCTCGTTGCGCGCCGTTGATTCCCGCGCCCGTGATTTGGGTGACGGTCCCGTCGGGGGCAACGTCCGAGAGCCGCGCGAACCAGTCCGCCAGGGGCGCGGCGGCCGAGGCCTTTAGCAGCGCCCGCGGCCTTCCCAGGATTGCCAGGTCTTCTTCGAGTGGCGCCGAATCGTAAACCAGGCTGAAGGCGTCCACGGGACGCGGATCGCTCAACAACTCTCCCCACCAGAATCCAGCTTCCACGCCTATCGAAGGAATGTATTTGAGTTGATGGATGTCCGCCTCGGGCACAGTGTTTTCCAGAGTATGGTTCGGTTGGGGAAAGAAAACTGCATCGCGCACATCGCGCGGCGGCCAACTGTCTTCACGTCGCCATTCACCGGGAACGTTCCGCAGATTCGGGTCTGGCGGGTGCCAATGCTGCATATAGATGACCAGCTTCGGATCGTTCAGCACGCCGGTGTCTCGTCCCTTGAGCCAGTAGTCCCACCAGCGGACAGCTTCAGCGCGCCACTCGATCTGAGGGCCGGGGACGGCGTCATGGGGGAAAGTGTGGTTCCACGGCCCGACAATCGCTTTCAGCGGGGCCTTCGTCTGCTGCAGCATGTCGGTGATGCTGTCGCGATAGCCGTCGAGCAGGCCGCCGATAATAAAACATGGGATCTTGATCTCGCTGTAAGGGCGCACCGGGCTTCGCCAGAACGGGCCATCATGCTGGTGTTTGAGATAAAGCAGCGACCAGGGCGGAGCGTCGAAGCGCAGGCCCAGAACTCTTTCATTGAGCGTGTAGTCGGGAGCGCCGGTCATGCCCGGCGCCATGTCCATGTTCAATTCGAACTCATCGATGTGCGCCATGCCGTCTATGTAGTGCACATCGTCGTGAAAGAGTTCGGCGGTGGCGTCCACCGCGATGATGGCCTTGAGATCAGGGGCATGCCGCATCGCCATCTGCAGCGAGTTGAAGCCGCTCCAGGAGATGCCCATCATGCCTACGTTTCCGTTGGACCATGGCTGATGCGCCAGCCAGGAGATAATCTGCAAGCCGTCGAGTTGCTCCTGCTCCGAGTATTCGCGGCCGGTGGGAACGCCTTCGCTGGTGCCGAAGCCGCGGATATCGACACGGGCACACACGTATCCGCGGCGCACGAAGTAGGAGTAGAGTTCGTAGTCACGTTGAGCGGTGCCGTCGTCCTTCCGATAGGGGTGATACTCGAGGACCGCTGGAAATTTCTTGCCGGTTTTGCCGCCCTCCGGCATGTACAACGTGACCGCCAGACGAACACCGTCTTTCATCGGAATCCACCCGTTCTCCATGCGGATGTTGTAGGCGGGCGGGGATGGAGGCTCGACGGAAAACGCCATCGCTACCGTTACCCCCACCATTACAAAGAGCCGTGAGAACAAGCGGAGCCGGATTTTCATGATTCGTACCAGCGGAAGCCGTGGCGCTGCTCCTGCTCAAGTTGCTTCGCCAGCTTGAGAGTGCGAGAGCGACGGTGGTTGGCGCAGGCGAGCACGATAACGTTGAACAGCGCCATGGGAGCGACGTAGGAAGAGCCAAACGAAGGAGTGGCGATCGAGGTCAGAAAAAATTCGTGGGCAAACTGTCCGATGGGAGATACCAGCGTGTTGGTGATGCCCACACAATAGGCTCCCCTGGCGCGTGCCTGACGCAAGCCTTCCACCGTCTGCCGCAGGCCGCGGCCGTGGCTGACGGCAATCACCAGGTCCCGTTTCCCCAGGATGCGAACCTTGTGCACCACTTCCGCGGGTGTGGTGGCGCTGGTGACAGGCAGTCCGAGGATAATGAGTAGGTGTTCCAGGAAATTCACCAGGTTGGCGGCCAGATCGCCGCCGATGAGCACAATGCGCCGCGCCGCGTATAGCCGCCGCACCAGCGCCGCGATCCTCTGCGGTTCGAGAGTCTGGACAAGGTGGTTCAGGTTCTTGACGTCCTGGTCGAGCGACGCACGCACCTGCGTCGAAATGGCGGACCTTCCTGCCGGGCCGGTCTGCATGGTGTCGAGCGAGGTGGCGTGGGCAATGGACAATTCGTGCACGTAGTGCTGGAATTCACGGTAGGACTCAAACTTCATGCCGCGAACGATCCGGACCATGGTGGCGGGGTCGGTCCGCAAGCGCTTGGCCATCGCCCGCACGCTCATCAGCACAAATTCACGCGGCCGCTCGAAGGCTACGCGAATAATCTGCTGCCGCTTGGGGCTCAGGAGGCTGATGCGGGCGGAGGGGCTCATGACTGGAACTGAACGCTTAACTTTCCGCGGCTTTCTCATGGGGCACAAAAGCATGGTAGAAAGCGCCGCTCTTGTCAACTCACGGAGCGCTTGGGATGTCCTGAGAGCACGTGGAGACAGCCGCCCCCGGCTGTCTGGTCGAGCGTAGCTCGACGAATCTTGTCGCTGGCGAATCTCGCGATCATTATCGGAAACCGCGGAGCCCTGCTCCGCCAGACAGCCGAGGGCGGCTGTCTCCACGTGGTTGGTGGTGCTTCATGCTGGATCATGGCTTCGCCGCATGCGTATAATGCGGGCGCGGTTCTCAATCGACCTGCCAATTCAACCGCCCGGGGACATGCCATGGATATGGACAAGAAGTCCGCGCCCACCTCCCGTAGCCGAAGAGATTTTCTTACCACTTCCAGTTTGCTGGCGGTGGCGGCGGCGGCGCCACATGCCGCCTCCGCTCTGGCCGGCGGCCCGGCTCCGCAGTCAGATGAAAAGGCCTCGACGACGGGCGCGCTGCGCAAGATTCCCATCGGCGTCTTTGACCCTGCGTTTCCCAATTTGTCCACGGAGGAAATGATCGACAAGTTTGCCGTATGGGGAGTGGAGGCGGTCGAGATTGGCACCGGCGGCTATCCCAACTCAACTCACTGTCCGGTGAAGGATCTGTTGGACGATCCGGCCAAAGCCAAAGCGTGGAAGAAGAAATTCGAGGACCGCAATATCCAGGTGGCGACGTTCAGCTGCCACGGTAACCCGGTGTCCCCAGATCCCAAAATTGCGGAGCGCGATGCGGAATCCTTCCGCCGCACCGTGCTGCTGGCCGAACGCCTTGGAGTGAGCGTGATCGTGGGATTCTCCGGTTGTCCCGGCGGCAGTCCCACCGACACCATGCCGAACTGGGTCACCTACCGCTGGCCGCCGGAGTACGGGCAGATGCTTGACTGGCAGTGGAAGGAGAAAGTCATTCCATTCTGGAAGCAGGCGGCCAAGTTTGCCCGCGACCACGGCATCCATAAGATCGCGCTCGAGATGCATCCGAATTTTGTAGTGTACAACCCCAGGACGCTGCTGCGTCTGCGCGAGGCTGTGGGCGAGGAGATTGGGGCCAACTGCGATCTCAGCCATCTTTTCTGGCAGCAGTGCGATGCAGTCGAGGTCATTCACATGCTGGGCAAACAAGGCGCGCTTTTTCACGCCCACATGAAAGACACGACCTTCTACAAACACAACGTCGATCGATATGGCGTGCTGAACTTCTCCTCCGACAAGAACGACCTCGCGCAGGCTTCGGAGACATTCCGGGCCGTAGGATACGGACATAGCGCCGGCACCTGGAAAGAAATCATGCGCGCCTATATGGACGTCGGATTCCAGGGCATCTTCAGCGTCGAGAATGAAGACCCAATTCTCTCCGGTGAAGTGGGAGTGGAGCGCGCGCTCTACGTTCTGAAGAATGTCAGGAACGAGATTCTGGGGACGACGTAAGAGTTACAAATCCTACCGTGTCATCCTGAGCGCCGGAAAACGCTTCGCTCGCGAAGCGTTTTCCGGAGTCGAAGGACCCCTATCAGCGGATAGATTTGTAGCAGCGTAGGGGTCCCTCGACTGGCTCTCACCGCGCGAGCGCGGCTCGAGACTGCGCTCGGGATGACAGATATGCTGGGCAAGCCGTTGACCTCGCTTCCCGCTACGGCGTAAGCTGCCCCTTCCGCTCATTTTCGGGGAGTAAGCATGCAAAGACGTGAAGCGTTACGGCTCCTGGCCTCGGCTGCCGCGCTGCCGCTGCTGTCGCGGGAAGCTTTTTCAATGTTCCGGGCGGTGCACGAGCAGCTTCCCGATCAGCCCGTACTGAAGAGCCTCGATCCCCATCAGAACGCTACGGTCACAATCATCTCAGAGCTCATCATCCCCCAAACTGACACGCCGGGGGCGAAGGCCGCGCGGGTGAATGAATTCATCGACCTCATCCTTACCGAGTGGTACGACGAGGAAGAGACATCGGTCTTCATGGCCGGTCTGACGGATGTTGACGCGCGCGCCCGGGACTTGTTCGGCAAGGATTTTGTTGACTGCGCAGCGAAATCGCAAACCGAAATTCTCGAGGCGCTGGATGATGAACTGGCCGCTACTCGCGCTGAACCGGAACCGAGACGCAGGCGCAGGCGCCCGCCCGAACGCAATTTCTTTTTCATGATCAAGCAGCTCACGCTGGTTGGTTACTACACTTCACAGATGGGGTTTGAGCAGGAACTTCATGGGGAGATTATTCCATCGCGCCATGCTGCTTGCGTCCCTCTGGAAGAGGAGGCGGCGAAGTAAGCATGGCAGCCAAGACATACGACGCAATCGTGGTGGGCTCGGGAATCACCGGAGGGTGGGCTGCGAAAGAGTTAGGCGAAAAGGGACTGGAGACGCTCGTCCTCGAGGCTGGCCGCCCCATCGATCCCGACAAGGACTACGCCGAGCATGTGCCCGAGTGGGAAGTGCGCTATCGCGGGATGAGCGACCGCAAGCGGGTGCAGGAAAACCAGTCGGTCCAGGAAACCTGCGGCGGGATGGACGAGTGGAACAGCAAATTCTTCGTCAACGACAAGCAGAATCCGTATAAGACCGAACCGGGCAAACCATTCTTGTGGATTCGCGGGCGCCAGGTGGGCGGCCGGTCGATTATCTGGGGACGGCAATCATACCGCTGGAGCGATCTCGATTTTGAAGCCAACCAACGCGAGGGCCTGGGCGTGGATTGGCCGATCCGTTATAAGGAAATTGCTCCCTGGTATGACTACGTGGAAGATTTCATCGGCGTCTCCGGCCAGCGCGAGGGACTTCCGCAACTGCCCGATGGCCATTTTCTGCCCGGCATGGAATTAAATTGCGCGGAAGTGGTGGTCAGGGATGCCATCGCCAAGTATTTTCCCGGCGAGCGGCTCATGACCATTGGGCGCACCGCGATCCTGACCCAGCCTCACAAGGGCCGCGCCCCCTGTCACTATTGCGGGCCATGCGCTCGCGGCTGCATTACCCGCTCTTACTTCAGCAGCCTGAACTCGACTTTGCCCGCCGCGCTGACCACCGGCAAGGTGACGGTACGTCCGCACAGCGTTGTGCATAGCCTGATGTTCGATTCCAGGAAAAGAAAAATCACAGGAGTGCGCGTGATCGATGGTCAGACCCGTGACACCATCGAATTTCGCGCCCGGATTGTGTTCCTGTGTGCCTCGGCGCTCGAGTCAGCCCGCATTCTGCTCAACTCTGCCACTCCGGAATTTCCCAATGGCCTGGCCAATTCCAGCGGGGAACTGGGCCGCAACGTGATGGACCACTGCATGGGCGGTGGCGCCACCGGACGCATTCCGGGAAACGAAGATCACATCTCCCTGGGAAACCGTCCCAATGGAATTTACGTTCCGCGCTTCCGCAATGTGAAACAGAAGCATCCGTTGTTTCTTCGGGGATATGGTTTCCAAGGCAGCGCCAGCCGGCCGAAGTGGGAACGTGGCACCGAGATGCGCGGCTTCGGAGCGAATTTCAAACACACCCTAAGGCGTCCGGGACCGTGGACCATGTCGTTTTACGGCTTCGGCGAATGTCTGCCGAACCACGAAAATTTTGTCGAACTCGACAAGACCACGGTGGACGCCTGGGGTATTCCCGTGCTCCGAATCAGTTGTGCCTGGCGGGAGAACGAGCGCGCCCTGCTCAAGGACATGTCGATCACCGCGGCGGAGATGCTTTCTGCTGCGGGAGCGAAAGACATCGAGCCCGTGCTCGAAGACAATGCTCCGGGCCTGACCATCCACGAGATGGGCACGGCGCGCATGGGACGCGACCCGAAAACCTCGGTTCTCAATGCCCACAATCAGGCGCACGACGCCAGCAATCTTTTTGTTACCGATGGCGCCTGCATGGCGTCCTCTTCCTGCGTCAACCCGTCTTTAACTTACATGGCCCTCACGGCGCGGGCCTGCGACTATGCTGTCAGTCAGATGAAGCGAGGAGAAATCTAAATGGACCGACGAACGTTTCTGGGTACGATGACGGCCGCGACGATCATGTCCCGCCAGCTTTCCTGGGCCGCGGGCGACCACAAGATCGAGAAAGTCGGCTTGCAGCTCTATACCATCCGCAGCGTGATGCAGGACGACTTCAACGGCAAGCTGGCGAAGGTCGCGGAGATCGGGTATCGCGAAGTCGAGTTTGCCGGCTACGACGGCCATAGTCCCCAGGAAGTGCGGGCCATGCTCGACCGCCACGGACTCACCGGCCCCTCCGCGCACATACCGTACAAAAGTCTGGGCGCTGAGTTTCCCAGCGTGCTGGATGCCGCCCACGTAGTCGGGCACCAATATCTGGTTAACCCGTACATTGACGATGACGTTCGCAAAGGGCCTGACGGCTGGAAGCGCGCTGCCGAAACCTTTAACCGCGCCGGAGAAGCCTGCCAGAAAGCTGGAATCCAGTTCGCCTATCACAATCACTGGTTCGAATTCACACCAGTCAATGGAAAACTTCCTTACGACATTCTGCTGGAAGAGTGCGATCCCAAGCTGGTAAAAATGGAAATGGATCTGTGCTGGATCATGGTGGGCGGGCAGGACCCGTTGAAGTATTTCAAGCGCTATCCCGGACGCTTTCCGCTGGTGCATGTCAAGGACCTGACCAAGATTCCAAAAACGGACGCGTCGGGTGGGCAGAATTTCGGCGACTCCCTGGACGAGATGACCGAAGTGGGCAGCGGGATCATCAACTGGAAGAAGATTTTCGCGCAATCCGAAAAGGCCGGCATCAAGCATTACTTTGTCGAACACGACCACCCCAAGGACCCTTTTGCCAGCATCACGACGAGTTACGAATATCTTGCGAAGGTGCGTTTTTAGCGATCAATATCGTTTCCGGAGAGCCTGATGGCACAAGTGGTTCGTTCCCCGAAAGTGTACGACGTCTGCGTCATTGGATCGGGTGCGGGAGGCGGCACGGCCGCCAAAGTGCTCACCGAAGGCGGATTGAACGTGGTGTTGCTGGAAGCAGGGCCGCCCCTCTATCCGGAAAAGGATTTCAAGGAGCACATGTGGCCCTACCAGCTGCCGCATCGCGGGGTTGGTGTCGGCGGCGAGCACCGTCACGAACTGAACGACGAATTCATCGCGCCCAACGGCGCCTGGGAAATCGAGGGCGAACCCTACACTTCGGCGGCGGGCTCGCAATTCCGCTGGTTCCGCTCCCGCATTGTGGGCGGACGCACCAATCATTGGGGAAGAATCGCTCTCCGCTTTGCCCCGGTTGATTTCAGGTCGCGCTCCACCGACGGCATGGGCGACGACTGGCCCATCACCTACGAAGAAGTTTCGCCTTACTACGACAAAGTCGAGTCCTACATCGGCGTGTTCGGGAGCAAGGAGAATATTCCCAGCGCCCCGGACGGCATTTTTCTGCCGCCGCCTCCGCCGCGTTGTACAGAAACCATCATCAAGAAGGCCTGCGATAAACTGAATATTCCCTGCGTGCCTTCGCGGCTGGCGATTCTCACCAAGCCGCTGAATGGGCGCGCTGCCTGTCATTATTGCGCGCAGTGCGGACGCGGCTGTCTGACCGCTTCCAACTTCAGTTCCAGCCAGGTCATGATTCCGCCGGCGCAAGCCACCGGGCGCCTCACCATGATCACCGGCGCCATGGCCCGCGAGATCGTGGTAGGGAAAGATGGCAAGGCTGAAGCGGTGGCGTACATCGACAAAGCCACGCGTTCCGAAAGGCGGGTGCATGCTCGGGCCTTCATGGTGGCTGCGAGCGCCTGCGAGTCGGCGCGCCTGCTGCTGAATTCGCGTTCCACTTTGTTTCCCGACGGCCTGGCCAATTCTTCCGGCGCGGTGGGCCGCTACCTGACCGATTCAGTGGGCAGCTCTGCCGGCGGATATTTCCCGCGGTTGGAGAAAATGCCGCCTCACAATCACGACGGCGTGGGTGGAATGCACTTGTACATGCCGTGGTGGAGATACGATCGCAAGAATGATTTTCTGCGCGGATACCACATCGAGTTTGGTGGTGGCCGCGGCATGCCCGGCGTGGGCGATTTCGACGATCTTTGTGAAGAGCACGAAGGATACGGCGCGTCCCTCAAACAGTATTGCCGCACCAGGTACGGCACCTACATCGGTTTCTCCGGGCGCGGCGAAATGATTCCTAACGAGCACAGCTATTGCGATATCGATCCCGACACCGTGGACCAGTGGGGCATTCCGGTGCTGCGCTTCCACTGGCAGTGGAGCGACAACGAAATCAACATGGCCAAGGACATGCAGGAAACTTTCCGCTCGATTGTCGAGACGGCGGGTGGGACATTTATCAGCAAGGCAAAGCCCGACGGCCGTCATCCCTACGGCATCGAAGATGGGGGCGTGATCATTCACGAACTGGGCACCGCGCGCATGGGGAACAATCCCAAAACTTCGGTGCTGAACAAGTACTCCCAAGCCCACGACGTGAACAACGTGTTCGTGACCGATGCCGCATCTTTCGTGACCAATCCGGACAAGAACCCGACCCTCACTATCATGGCGCTCTCCTGGCGCGCGTCGGAATATCTGATCGATCAGGCGAAGAAGGGAAGTCTTTAGGAAGGAAACATGGCAACCAAGTCCATTTCGCGGCGCGACATACTGAAGACTCTGACCATGGGAGCGATGGCCGGTTCAGTTCTGCGGGTCATTCCAGCGCAAGCGGCTGAGTACGCACACCACGTGGTCGCAGTGGAGAAGGCCGCGACCACCGCAGGCGTCTATACTCCAAAATTCTTCTCGCCCCAGCAATACAAGACCCTGCAGGCGCTCTGCCAGGCCATCATTCCCGCCGACGCCGATTCAGGCGGGGCCAAAGAAGCCGGCGCGCCGGAATTTATCGACCTGCTCACCAGTGAGAATCCCGAGTATCAGTTGAAGCTTGGCGGCGGGATGATGTGGCTGGAGGCGCAGTGCACTGACCGGTATGGCAAAGCTTATCTCGACTGCCCGCCGGCCCAGCAAAAAGAAATTCTCGATCTGATCGCTTATTGCAAGAATGCAGAAAAAGATGCGGGCTTGAGCCAGGGCGTGGAGTTCTTCGCGTTTCTGCGCGAGATGACTGCTGACGGTTTCTTCACCAGCGAGATTGGCATCAAGTATCTGGGATACGTGGGAAACACCTACCTGCTCAGCTTCCCAGGATGCCCTCCCGTTCCCGAAGCGTAGCTTCTTTCTTTCGGCTGTCATCCTGAGCGAAGTGACTGCTTCGCTTCGCGAAGCAGTCATGCAGTCGAAGGACCCCTATCGCCGAATAGAACGTCGGTCGTGCGCCGAGTGTTTTCGCGGCGCCTCATACGGACAGTTCTCTAGATATCGAGGGCACAAGTGAACATAGGGGTCCTTCGACTCCGCCTGTCCATTCGCAAGCGAATGGACAGAACTGCGCTCAGGATGACATTGAAAAGAACTTCATGCCGCTCCGAACGGGTCTTCGAGCGACGGGCTCTGCGGTGTGAAGAGTTCCGCGCCATCTTCTGTGATGTGCATGTCGTCTTCCAGGCGCACGCCGAACTCGCCCGGGATGTAGATGCCCGGTTCATCGCTGAAGGTCATGCCGCGAGCCAGGGGCGTGGGGTTGCCGCGGACGAGGTAGGGCCATTCGTGGCCGTCCATTCCGATGCCGTGTCCCACGCGGTGAGTGAAGAACTTGTAGTCTGGACCAAATCCGGCATCGCTGATCACTTTACGTGCCGCTGCATCCACCGCCTGGCATTCCACGGCGGGCCGGGCGGCCTTCAATGCGGCAGTCTGCGCGCGGTGCACAACTTCAAACACCTGTTTCATCTGGTCTGAAGGTTTGCCGAAAACGAACGTACGAGTAATGTCGGATTGATATCCCTCGACGGTGCAGCCATCGTCCAGCATGATCAGTGAACCTTTGCGAATCACCTGTGAAACAACCGAGCCATGAGGGAACGAGGAATTCTCGCCGATCTCTATGTCTACTTCGCCGGAAAAGCCCAGTTGAGTGTAGGCGGCCATGATCATTCTTTCGAGTTCCGCCTGCGGCATTCCATCATGCAATGTCTGGTGTGCGGCGCGATAAGCCGTCAGCGTGAGCTGGTTGGCCAGCCGCATCAGCTCAAGTTCGTGCGGGCTCTTGATCATGCGGCAACCGGCAGTGACCGGAGTTGCACTCACAATCTGCAATCGCGGCGCCGCCTTTGCGATTTTGTCGCTGAAGACGTAGCGCACGGTTTCTTCCATGCCCAGTCTGCCGGTGGAGATTTTCAGGTCTGTAAGTCCCTGTGCCAGGAGTTCGTAGGGGCTCTGGTCCTCCTGCCAGATACGCACGTCGGCATTCTTGCCCTCCGGGGAATTCGCCAGCAACTCGCGGGCCCGGCCTTCTTCGAACGCGGGACACACACAGAGCGCACGCCCTTTGGCTGGCAGCACGAGTGCGAACAGGCGTTCGCTTCCCCACCAGTGCACGCCGGCAAAGTATTCGAGAGACGTGCCATCCGCCAGAAGAACGGCGTCGAGATGGTTGGCCGCCATCAGTTGCCGCGCTTTCTCCTGGCGCGCGGCGCGTTCATCCACGGTGATCGGCCTAGCCAGGTCTTTCATGGACTTCAGAGTGGCGATGGAAGGTGGCAGCGGAGCGCACGCGTCCTCGGCCTGTAGCGACGACGGGATCGCGGCCAGGGCTGCGCCCGCAGTGATGGTGCCGGCCTGCAGAAAGCGGCGTCGCGAAACCATGAGACCTCCAATTAATCAGGAACCGCCATTATAGGGGTCTTCCGATATGCAATTGGCAAGCGGCGCTGGAAAATTGAAAATGAAGAGTGATGGAAAGCGGATTCCAATGCGCCGGGTGCGGCGAATGGAACCAGACTACGGTGGACGAGTCCGCTGGGCGCAATCAGTCTTACGTGGAAGATTGCCAGGTGTGCTGCAAGCCGAATGTGCTGCGTGTCCAGTACGACACTGCGGAACACGAATTCGTGATTACAGCGCAGCTGGAATCGTTATAGTAGCTGCGAAGCTGCACGACAAGTTCCTGGAGGAAGGATGAACACGATGTCCACAGGCTACGGTGCGTCCGGACGGATGGTTGCCCACAACATGGTGACCACGCAATTCGAACTCGACGGTTTTCGCGTGGTGCGTACGCTGGGCGTGGTGCGCGGTATTGTGGTGCGCTCCCGCTCGATTTTCGGGACGATCGGGGCCAGCCTGCAAACCATTCTCGGCGGCAATATTACTCTGCTGACCCAGTTGTGTGAGAAGACCCGGGCCGAGGCATTCGACCTGATGCTGCGGCACTCGGCGGAGCTGGGCGGAAATGCCGTGGTGGGCGCTCGCTACGACGCCACCGAAGTGATGCAGGGAGTCACGGAAGTGCTGGCCTACGGAACCGCGGTAGTGGTTGAGCCCAGCCGATAGAAGATTGTGTGGGGACGGGTCTCTGACCCGTCCAGGCCGAGCAAGGCTCGGCTGGTTTCCTCCGTGTGAAGTTCGACCTCATCATCAGAACAAAAAACCAGCCGAGCTCCGCCCGGCCCGGACGGGTCCCTTCGACTTCGCTCAGGGCAGGCTTCGACCCGTCCCCACACGATCTTTCTATAACAGCTTCTCCAGTGCTTTCTGCCGATACGCGAACGTGCGCTGCAACTGGCGGCTGACGAAGAGTTCTTGTGCCAATTCGCCCAGCCATCCAAATCCCACGTCGTATTCGATCACGTCGCGTACCATGGTTCCCTTGATCTGGTTCCGCGTTTCGCCCGTAAGTTCGTGACGGTGACGAAAGCATTTGAACGGTCCCTTTTGTTGCACGTCGGCAAAATGGTGGTTCCACTCGAACTCGGTAACCAGGGCAATCCACTGAGCACGAAACGGAAGAAAAGGAACCAGGCGAAACGAAGTAACAATTTCGGAGCCGGCGCCGGCCAACGGGGCCCGGTCCGTGATGGTGGCGCGTTCCTCTGCCACTCCGGGAGGCGGCACCAGTTTCAGACGGACGAGTTCAGTGCCCGTGTGCGGCGGCATGATCCGAGGCAGGTTTCCAGGGTTGGCGAAAAAAAGAAACACCCGCTCAATCGGGACCGGGACCCATTGCTCGAACTTCGCCAGATGGATCATAGGATTCAGGCCACGTTACAACATGCCGCACACCGCGCGGTGAAATAGTGGACGGGCAGAGCTCGGGCGCGATAAATTGTCCGGGCCGCGTGTCCTCCAAAATCATGTCCCCAGGAATCATTTCTCCGAAGAACGCCAGAGCTGCGATTCTGTCTCTTCTCCTGACCATACTCTTTTTCTCCACTGCGACAGCGGCATCTTCCTATCAGTACATGCGTCTGGGTGAGAAGATTGACAGGACGACGACTCCGGCGGCCGGCACGGCGATGATGGGCGGCGGAGCTGACCTCGACGATGCCTTCCGCTGGCTGTGCCGGAAGGCGAACGGCGGCGATTTTCTGATCCTGCGGGCGCGCGGCGATGACGACTACAACTCCTACGTCAACGGGTTGTGCAAGCTCAACTCGGTGGCCACGCTGATCATTCCCGACCGCAACGCGGCCCAGGATACCGCGGTTGCAGATATTATCCGGCATGCCGAAGCTGTCTTCATTGCGGGCGGCGACCAGTCTCGCTATGTCAACTTCTGGCAGGGTACGCCGGTGCAGGATGCCATCAATGCGAACATCGCGAGCGGGAAGCCTATCGGAGGGACCAGCGCCGGCTTGGCAGTGCTGGGCGAGTTCGCTTATGGCAGTTTGAGAGATAAAGCGGACGACAACGACCTCGCCTCCGCCGACGTGCTCCCCAATCCCTATCATGAGCGGGTGACACTGGTCCGCGATTTTCTCAGAGTGCCTAACCTCGAAAACACCCTCACGGACAGCCACTTCGCCAAACGCGACCGGATGGGACGGACGCTGGTCTTCCTGTCCCGCCTGGTGCAGGACGGTTGGTCCAAGGCGCCGCGCGAGGTGGCCATCGATGAGAAGTCCGCCGTGCTCGTGGAACCCGACGGAAGGGGTACGGTGATCGGGTCCGGGAAAGGCGCTTACTTCCTGCAGGTCACCGTGGCCCCTGAGGTTTGTAAACCCAATGTTCCTCTTACCCTCCGCAGCATCTCCGCTTACCGCGCTCCCGCCGGCGCGCATTTTGATTTCAAGACTTGGACGGGAGACGGCAGTAACGGCTATTCCATCACGGTTGAGAAGGGTGTGATCCGAACTACTCAGCATGACAAGTCGGTGTATTGACGCTTCCCGAGACCGCCATCCGGCAGTAAGGAGAAGGCAAATAAAGGTCGCGGGCAAGTCACCCGCGGCCACCCTTTCGAAATGCCCCCTCCCCAGTGGTGATTTCCACAGGATTTCCACCGAGCAGGAGCGCCCATAAACTTGAAAGCAATCGGGTAGCGGCGGCAGAACCAAATTCCTAAACCATACCCCTTGTGGTCACCAATTCAGTTAGCCACAACTAATCGCGCTTTCGAAAAGACCTCATCTCTTCCCCTAGCGACCTGTAACTTTCTCATTGACAACAAATGCTTTAGGCGTAGGATGTGGACAAATGTGGTAGAAAGTGGTCTAGACGGTAACGGTCGTGGGCAGCGTTGGAACTTTGAGAGGCGCCAGTGGATTTTGTAGCTGACACCCCAAAAAACAGCCCGAACGAACCAGAAATGACCGGCATTTTGGCCGCTTTAACCTCCCTCGCTGTGGCAGCACTCGTTTTAAAAAGTTTTCCCGCCCTAAGGGGCAGAACACATGTTTCGCGGCAATCACCCAACTCGCGTCGACGAAAAGGGACGGCTCAAAGTCCCCGCCGAGTTCAAGCGGGTGATCGACGAGAAGTACAACGAGAAATTCTACATCACCAGCCTGGATGGCAAGGTTGGCCAAGTGTATCCCTTCGAGGAATGGGAACGGATCGAGCAGAAACTGGCCGGGCTCTCCACCTTCAATCCTACGAAGAAAAAGTTTCTGGACCGGGTGAACTACTACGGGCAGATGGTCGAGATGGATGGTCAGGGGCGGCTGCTGTTACCGCAGCTTTTGCGGGAAGCGGCGCAGCTCAAAGGGGAAGTCGCGGTGACTGGAAATCTGACGCATCTCGTAGTTCGCAACCTGGAGGCGTACCGCACCGAGATTGAGGAGCAGGCGTTCACCTCTGAGGATGAGAAGACGCTCGACGATCTGGGCATCTAGTGGACGAGGGTTTAACAGACACCCCCGAGCGGGGTGGGCATGGTGGAAGCAAGAGTGGCCATGTCCCGGTTCTTTTAAAAGAAGCGATCGACTTTTTAGCTATCAAGCGCGGCGGGACGTATATCGACGCCACGGTGGGCCTGGGCGGGCACAGTTTAGAAATCGCAAGACGCCTCGGCGCACCGGGTCATTTGATTGGGCTCGATAAGGATCCCGCGGCGCTCGATGAGGCCCGCGTCAGGCTGACTACTTCCGGGGGGGAGGGTTGGCCTGAAGTGGTTCTTCTGCACGGTTCTTTCGCGGAGATCGGAGAGCGGTTCGGAGCGGCGTTCGCCGACGGACTGCTGGCAGATCTCGGCGTAAGCAGTTTGCAGTTGGACACGGCATCGCGGGGCTTCAGTTTTCAGGCGGAAGGCGCGCTCGACATGCGAATGAATCCGCAAGCCGGGCCCACCGCCGAACAAGTGGTAAATCAGGCGGACGAGGTCACACTCGCCAATCTGATTTACGAATTCGGTGAGGAAAGGAGGTCGCGGAGAATCGCCAGAGCCATTGTCCGGTCGCGGCCGATATTGACGACTGCACAACTCGCAGCCGTGATTTCAGCCGCGGCCCGGCCAATGAACCAGGCGGAAAGAAGAATTCATCCCGCGACAAGAACCTTTCAAGCTCTCCGAATCTTCGTAAACCATGAACTGGACGACTTGCGGGAGCTGCTGAAGGCGGCCCCGCAAGTGCTGAAACCGGGCGGAAGGATAGTGATCATCAGTTTCCACTCACTGGAGGATCGCATCGTGAAAGATGCCTTCCGCGAAGGCGCGAAGCAGGGTCACTACCGGGTACTGACGAAAAAGCCAGTGACCGCCGGGGAAGAAGAGATTGAGCGCAATCCGCGGGCACGCAGCGCAAAGATGCGGGCAGCAGAGATTGTGTAGGGACGGGTCTCCGACCCCATGGCGGGCGGGACGCCCGCCAGACAGCCGGCGAGACGCCGGCGCTACAAAGTTTACCCCTGGAAAACCAGCCAGGGCCCCGGCCACAGCCGTTGACGGATGGGCCGGGATAAAAGATCCGGGACGGCATCGCCTCTCACAACAAGGGCGAAACACAACTCTCTACCTTCTTCGGTGCCGTCCCGGAGAGATGGGAAGGTAGAACGGAGGCCGCAGATGTATCGAGCAACAAAGTACACGGGAACATTGATCGACGAATTGATTGCCACGGTGGAGCGCAGCGAGGCCCATGCCGACAGGCGCTTGCAGGACACGCGCTCCGAGGAAGAGAAGCTTGCCTACTGGTATGCGGTGGCGCAACAGGAAGTTGCGCTATTCGAATCCAGTCTGGCAGGGGTGGCATAGATGGCGGCGGCGCAGTGCGCAGCTCCGGTCGTGCGGCGTAAACGCAGCTGGACGGGAACTCCCGAGATTTATTTCGCCAAGCCCATCGATAATTCGCGGCTGGTGAAAGTGGAGGATCCACAGCGCAGCCGCGAAATGAAACAATTTGGAGTTGCTCTGGGCTGCCTGTTTCTGCTGGTGATGACCTTTGCCTGGCAGCATTTCAAGGCCATCGAATACGGCTACAAGATCGAAGCACTCAGGGTGCAGCGCGACGGCCTCACCGAGGAGAACCGCGCCCTGCGCCTGGAAGAAGCCTCACTGCGCGACCCCGAGCGCATTGACGTTCTGGCGCGGAAGCTGGGACTGCAATCCCCGCAGGCCGGCCAGGTGATGCACATGGATACGATTACACCGGACGCCGCAACGCCGGTGCTGGCCAGCGTGACTCCGGTCGCGGTGGTTTCGGCACAATAGGAAAATGTAGCGCCGGCCTCCGGCCGGCCCGGTAGGCGGGCGGGACGCCCGTCAGACAGCCGGCGAGACGCCGGCGCTACAAGAGTCTGCTTGGCGGCTCCCGCATTGGGCCGCCATGTTTTGTCTAAGGGGCCTGGACCGTGGCAACGAGCACACCCCGCAACAGCGCGAATAAACGGCTCTACCTTCTGGGCGCGATCCTGGTGCTCTGGGCCGGCGCCATCTGCCTGCGCCTGGTCTATCTGCAGATCTTTCGCTATGGCGACTTCGAGCAGCGAGCTCAGCGCCAGCAGCAGCGCACCACCGAAGTCGCTGCCCGGCGGGGCATCATCTACGACCGCGCTGGTCGCGAACTGGCCATGTCCGTTTCCGTCGATTCTGTATTCGCGGTGCCGCTTGACATCCCCGACCTGGCCGGGACCATCTCCCTGGTGGCGCGCATCACCAAGGCGGATCCCCGGGAATTGCTGACAAAATGCAAGGCCGCCCGCACTTTCTGCTGGCTGGCACGCAAGGCGGACGCCGAAACCGCCGACCGCATCCGATCGATGAATCTGCGCGGAATCTATTTCCAGAAGGAATCCAAGCGCTTCTATCCCAAACGTGAACTGGCGGCGCAGGTGCTGGGCTATGTCGGCATGGACGATGAAGGCCTGAGCGGAATCGAGCGCGCGGATGATGACGAACTGCGCGGCAAGCCCGGCCGGATGCTGTATTCGGTGGATGCCCGCCGCAAATGGTTCGGCAGCGTCGAGAAGCAGCCTGACCCCGGCCAAAACGTCGTTCTGACCATCGACGAGAAAATCCAGTACATCGCGGAGCGCGAACTGGACACGGCGATGCAGCAGACCCATGCCGAGACTGGCACAGTCGTCGTGCAGAACCCGAAGACGGGAGAGATTCTGGCGCTGGCCAATCGGCCCACCTTCAATCCCAACCTGGCCAAGGACATCACACCGCAAAAACTAAAAGACCACGCCGTAAGCGACGTGTACGAGCCCGGCTCGACCTTCAAGGTAGTCACCATCGCGGCGGCGCTGGAGGAAAAACTCACGCGCCCCGACGAAATGGTCGACTGCCAGATGGGGTCGATCGTCATCAACGGCATGCGCATTCGGGATAGCAAACCGCACGGTGTGATTTCCGTCGCGGATGTATTGGCCGTATCGAGCGATGTGGGTGCGATCAAGATCGCGCTGCGCCTGGGAGAAGAGCGCTTTTATAAATACATTCGCGCCTTCGGTTTCGGACAGCAGACGGGCATCGAGTTGCCGGGCGAAACCCGCGGTTTGAGCAAGCCGCTGAATCGCTGGTCTAAGGTTTCAATTGGGGCGATTTCGATGGGGCAGGAGATCGGCATAACTCCGCTTCAGCTAGTTTCGATGATTTCGACCATTGCCAATGATGGTGTCTGGACTGCCCCGCGAATTATTGCCGGTACCACCGCGCCCCAGGGAACGCCTCAGATGGTCGCATTTCATCCGGGAGCACAGCGACGGGTCATCTCTCCCATGACAGCGGCGCTCATGAAACGAATGATGCAGGGGGTTATTCTGGCACAACACTCCACGGGGAAGGCGGCGAGGCTCGAAGGCTACAGCGCGGCCGGAAAGACCGGTACCGGGCAGAAGATTGATCCCGCCACGCGCGCGTATTCGCATACCAAGTACGTAGCTTCGTTTGCTGGATTCGCTCCGATAAACGATCCAGCTGTTACGGTGGCAGTCATTCTGGATTCGCCGGTAGGCCTGCATCAGGGCGGGCAAGTTTCTGCGCCTGTGTTCCAGAGAGTTACGCAGCAGGTCCTGGAATATCTTCACACGCCCCACGACGTCGAACTGCCCCCCAGCCGCCAGGTCCTGCTGGCGGAGCGCCGCGTGAAAGATCAAGATGTCGACGAAGGATCGCCTGACCGCCTGGGCGATACCCTGGATGCATCCGATAGTTCGACAACCGATGCCGGTGACCAAGCGGCCGTCGCGTCCGCGCCCTCCTCGCCCAACGTGACCGCCAGCGTGGTGGTGCCCGCAGCCCTGCGCCACTCCGAACGGGCCGCGCCGGCTGTTTCAAAGCGAAGCCCAGAGGCGATGCCGGAAGACAAGCCCGGACCAACTCAACTTCCAGTTCATCTTCCGTCAAGTGGTACGGTGGTGCTGGAGGTCGAGCAGGGTGGAATTGTAGTCCCATCGTTCCTGGGAAAGAGCGTCCGGGCCGCGATCGAGATGGCCCAGGAAAGCGGACTCGACCTGGATGCCGTGGGCAGCGGCCTGGCTCGGCAGCAATCGCCCGCGCCCGGTGCCCATGTAGCGTCAGGATCGCAGGTGACAGTGAAGTTTGGCCGATGAAGGGCTTCGGCGTCATGGCGATTAGACCATCTGTCATCCTGAGCGCAGAGTGAAGCCCGCGTAGCGGGCTTCACGCGGAGTCGAAGGACCCCTGGCGGCGGCAATGCACTCAAGGTAGGGATCCTTCGACTGCGCCGAACGTTTCGCAAGCGAAACGTTCAGCTCCGCTCAGGATGACACCTTGCTCTTGGGATGACACTGATTTTGGCCCAGTGCACTAGAATCCAAATCAATGACTTTCCTCGAACTGCTGTACGGCGCGGAAGTGCTTTCGCAAAGCGGCAATCCCGGTATCGGCGGGCTGGAGTATGACTCGCGCCGGATCAAGCCGGGCGATGCCTTTGTCGCCATGCGGGGCGAATCGAGTGATGGAAACAAATTCATCGACCTGGCGATCGCGGCCGGGGCCGTCGCGATCGTCACCGACTCCGCGACCGAAAAAACCCGTCCGGATGTGGCCTGGGCCCAAGTGCCGCACGGACGCCGGGCGCTGGCGCGGCTCAGCGCCAACTTCTACAGGAAGCCGGCCGAGCGGCTCGCCATCACCGGTATCACCGGCACGAACGGGAAAAGTACGACTGCATTCCTGCTCGAATCAATTCTTACCGCCGCGGGGCGCAAGAGCGCGCTGGTCGGGACCATCGAATATCACGTTGCCGGAAAGACCTTGCCTGCGCCGCACACTACTCCCGAAGCGCTGGAACTGAATCGCATTCTGAACCAGGCGCTGGGCCAGGGCGCAACCGAAGCCGTGATGGAGGTTTCCTCGCACGCGCTGGAGCAGCAGCGGGTCTACGGGATTCCGTTCGACGTTGCCGTCTTCTCTAACCTGACCCGCGACCACCTCGACTATCACCGCACCATGGACGAGTATTTTTCCTCGAAGCAGGTATTGTTCGAAGGCTGTGGCACCGAGGCGCCTCGCGCAGCTGTGCTTAACATTGACGACGAGTACGGCCAGAAGCTGGTAAAGATCAGCAGGAAGCGTAGTGCTGAAGTGTTGACCTACGGACTGGCCAAAGGCGACGTCCACGCCGACAAAGTCGATATCACCCCGCGGGGAACCAGGTTCGATCTGGTCACGCCCAAGGAAAGCATCCCGCTATTTTCTCCGCTCATTGGGAAAGTGAATGTGTACAACATCCTGGCGGCGGCAGGCGCGGCTTATCTGCGGAACTGCAAGCCGGAGGAGATCGCGCAGGGCGTAGCGGCGCTTACCCACGTTCCGGGCCGCTTCGAGCGTGTGGACTGCCAGCAGCCCTTCACTGTGGTGGTTGATTACGCTCACACCGACGACGCGCTGCGAAACCTGACGGCACTAGCGCGGGAATTCGTTCAGCAGGCGGGCCAGAAGGGCAGGGTGATCACGCTCTTTGGCTGCGGCGGCGATCGCGACCGCGCCAAACGCCCGTTGATGGGCGAGGCTGCCGGACGGGGCAGCGATTTCGTAATCTTGACCTCGGACAATCCTCGCAGCGAAGATCCACTTGCCATCATTAATGACGCCATGGTGGGACTGCAGCGCTCGGGCACGAAATACAAGACCGAACCCGACCGCAAGGCGGCCCTTGCGCTGGCAGTCGGAGAAGCGAACCCGGGAGATATTGTGCTGATTGCCGGCAAGGGGCACGAAAAGGTCCAGACCACACGGGACGGGGCGGTCCCTTTTGACGATGTGGAGGTCGCGCAGAAAATCCTGCGCGAGGCCGGATACGACTGCAAGTCGTCCAACGCGGCCGCCGGAAAACGTGCATGAAGCTTCCGCTCTCGAGGGTCGCCGAATTCATTTTGGCCAGCGGCGAGTTTGACCACAAAGCGATCGCCCAGGCTTACTCCATCGACTCGCGCACCATCCAGCCCGGAGAGCTTTTTTTCGCGGTGAAGGGCGAGCGCATGGATGGCCACGATTTTGTCCAGCAGGCGCTGGATAAGGGAGCTGTAGCTGCGGTTGTCCGCAAGGACGAACTGGCGCGCTATGCAGTGAAGACCCAGCTGCTGGCTGTGCCCGATACCCTGGTCGCTCTGCAGACCCTGGGCGCCGCCGTCCGCCGGTTGTGGGCGAAACCGCTGATCGGCGTGACCGGATCCACCGGCAAGACCACCACTAAAGAGGCGATTGCCCATGTACTCTCTTCCCGCTTCCGGGTGCTGAAGTCAGAGGGCAACTTCAATAATCACTTCGGCCTGCCGCTGATGCTGCTGAAAATCGAGCCTGAGCACGAGGCCGCAGTCATCGAGATGGGCATGTCGCATCGGGGAGAGATCGCCGCGCTGGCAAAAATTGCGCAGCCGGAGATTGGCGTGGTCACCAACGTGGCTCCGGTCCACCTCGAGTTTTTCAAGTCGGTGGCCGAAATTGCGCGGGCAAAGTACGAACTGATCGAGGCCCTGCCCGCCGGCGGCACCGCCATCCTCAACGCCGACGACGAGTACGTCTCACAATTCGGCCGCGACTTCCACGGCAAAGTCGTGCGCTACGGACTTCGTGCGACGGCTGACGTGCGAGCTGAGAACATCGAATCCCGCGGCGCTGCCGGCTCGACGTTCGATGTAGTGGCCGGCAGCTGCCGTGAACCTGCGAGCTTGCCCCTGGTGGGCACGCACAATATCTATAACGCTCTGGCCGCGGTTGCGACCGGAATGGAGCGAGGGCTGAGCCCCTACGAAGCCACTCGCGCCCTGGCGACCCTGGCCCCCGCGGACAAAAGAGGGGCGGTCGTCCAAGTGGGCAACATCACAGTCATCAACGATTGTTACAATTCCAATCCAACGGCCCTCAACGCAATGGTGGACACGCTGGCTGCAATGCCGGCAAAGCGGCACATCGTGGTCGCGGGCGAGATGCTGGAACTGGGTCCGTCAGGCGAGGAGTTGCATCGCCGTTCCGGCCGGCACATGGCAGAGAAGGGAATCGACATCCTGATCGGGGTGCGCGGCCTGGCGAAGCCCATGGTCGAAGCCGCAAGCCACGCCGGGATCAGGGCGGAATTCGTGGCCACACCCGAAGAAGCCGGCGAATGGCTGGTCCGCGAAACCCGCGAAGGCGATGTGGTGCTGCTGAAGGCGTCGCGCGGAGTAAAGCTGGAACGCGCTTTGGAGGCAGTCGTCGGTCGTCAGTCTTCAGTCGTCAGCAAATCAAAGGCTACTGACGATCGCTCCTGACCACTGCTTCCTGACGACTGAAGACCGACGACTGACGGGAGGCTGATTGCTCTACTGGCTGCTCTACCTGAAGCTGTTCCATTATTTCCCGCCATTCCGTATTTTCCGTTATTTGACCTTTCGTACAGCCTTTGCCAGCCTCACCGCCCTTTTCACGGCACTGATCGTCGGTCCCATCGTCATTAACCGACTGCGTGAATTTCAAATCGGGCAGTTCATCCGCGAGGAAGGACCCAAGGCCCATCAGAAAAAGGCCGGCACTCCGACCATGGGCGGTCTCCTGATCGCCATTTCCATCGTAGTTCCCACTCTCTTGTGGGCTGATCTGAGCAACCTCTTTGTCTGGATCGCAGTGTTTGCCACCTGTGCCTTTGCCGCCATCGGCTTTGCCGACGATTACATCAAGGTTGTGAACCGAAGAAATCTGGGCCTCACGTCGAAAGCGAAGCTGGGTTTGCAGATTGCCGTCAGCATCCTGATTGCCGTGGCATTGATCGCCATGCAGACCCGGGGCGCTTACTCAACCAAGTTGATGGTGCCTTTCATCAAGCAATTTCATCCCGACCTGGTGATCGAGAGGCTGGTCAGCAATCCTGCGCTCTGGCCCCTGGCGTTTCTTCCGTTTGTCGCCTTTGTGGTGTTAGTGATTGTGGGATCGAGCAACGCCGTGAACCTTACCGACGGTCTGGACGGACTGGCCATCGGATGCACTGTCATTGCCGCCGGGGCGCTGGCTGTCCTTACTTATGTCAGCGGCCACGCCACCTTCGCGCAGTATCTTGAACTGCAGCGCATGCCGCTGGCCGGCGAACTGACAATCTTCTGCGGAGCCATGGTGGGCGCCGCCATCGGGTTCCTCTGGTACAACGCCCATCCCGCCGAAGTCTTCATGGGGGACGTGGGATCCCTGGCCCTGGGCGGCGCGATCGGCACGGTGGCCGTAATGATCAAACAGGAACTGCTGCTGCCTTTCATCGGCGGCATCTTCGTGATTGAGGCATTGTCGGTGATCCTGCAAGTGGCGTCCTACAAGCTGAGAAAGAAACGCATCTTCAAGATGGCGCCCCTGCACCATCATTTCGAACTGCTGGGTTGGTCGGAATCAAAAATTATCGTGCGCTTCTGGATCGGGTCCCTGGTGTTTGCCCTGTTCGCCCTGACCACACTAAAGCTAAGATAAAAGCTGCTAGCTTCTAGCTCCTGGCTTCTAGCCAAAGACCGAAACCTTCAAGCTAGAAGCCAGGAGCCAGGAGCTAGAAGCTAGCAGCCAGCAGCTGCCCTTATGGATCTCGCCAACAAACGCGTTCTGGTCGTCGGGCTGGGCAAATCCGGAGTGGCCTCGGCCTTGTTTCTGCAATCCCGGGGCGCGAAGGTCACAGTTTCGGATGCCAAGCCGCAAGAGCAGTTGGGAGAAGAGATTCCGGTCCTGCTCGATCACGGCATCGCCGTAGAAACCGGTGGACACGGCGAGCGCACCTTTCGAGGGCAGGACCTGATCGTGGTCAGCCCCGGGGTCCCTGTGGATTCCGCCCCCCTGGTGCAGGCCCGCACCGTGGGCGAGCCCGTGATCGGCGAGATTGAGCTGGCGTCACAGTTTCTGCCGAAGAACATCGTCGCCATCACCGGTTCAAACGGAAAAACTACGACCACTACGCTGGCGGGTGAAATTGTCTCGGCGGGCGGCTTCCCGACCGTTGTCGGCGGCAACATCGGCACTCCGGCAATCTCGTTGGTCGAGCGGGCCAAAGCCAACACCATCGTGGTTCTGGAGGTATCGAGCTTTCAACTGGAGACGATCCAGACCTTTCGTCCAAAAATCGCCGTTGTGCTTAACATCACGCCCGACCACCTCGACCGCCACCGCACGTTCGAGGCATACACCAACGCCAAGGCGCGCATTTTTGAGAACCAGCAGGGGGAAGATTTTGCGGTGCTCAATGCCGACGATCCCACCTGTGCCGGACTAGCCAGCCGAACCCGGGCGCAGGTCTTCTGGTTCAGCCGCAAGAAAGAAGTGAAGCAAGGGGCGTATGTCCGCGATGGCCGGGTGCTTTTCCGCGATGCCAAAGGGCAGCAGGAGATCATGCTGGCCTCTGAAATCCCCCTGAAGGGAGGCCACAACGTGGAGAACGTGTTGGCCGCGGTTTGCGCCGGCGCGCTTATGGGTTGCGAGGCGGGCCTGATCGGCATGGCGGTCCGAGAATTCAAAGCCGTCGAACACCGGCTGGAATATGTCGCCACGATTCGAGGGGTGGAATATTACAACGACTCCAAGGCGACCAACGTGGATGCCACCATCAAAGCCCTGGAGTCGTTCCCGGCAAATGTGCACCTGATTCTGGGCGGCAAGGACAAAGATAGCGACTACACTCAGCTCAACGAACTGCTGCGGCAGCGGGTCAAGCGCGTGTACACCATCGGCGCGGCGGCGGATAAGATCGAGTCCCAGATCAAAGGCGTGGAGGTTCACCACTCGGAGACCCTGGAAACCGCGCTCCGACGCGCATCCGCGACCGCCGCAGCCGGAGACATCGTGCTGCTGGCCCCCGCCTGCGCCAGCTTCGACCAGTTCCATAACTACGAGCACCGGGGCAGAGTCTTTAAACAAGTGGTGCACGCCCTGGCGGCGGAGTCCAGAGCCTAGGCAGTGTGGGCGCGAGCTCCCGTTCGTGCACTTTCTGGAATCAGACACGTGGGGACAGCCGCCCCGGCTGTCCGGTCGAGCGCAGCTCGACGGCTTTTAACGCTCAAGACGCGGAGCTCCGCCCCGCCGGACAGCCGGGGCGGCTGTCTCCACGTGGTTTGTGGTCGCCCACATTGGTGTTTTCCCCGAGGAACCAAGATGGTTACACTCCGTCCCCGAAATTCACAGACATTCTGCTCCGTGTCTCCGGTCTCCATGGTGAAATGAATTTCCCATGGCCAAGCGTGTAAGCGTCGATGGATGGCTGTTCACCGTTACCCTGATCCTGGTATTTGTGGGATTGGTGATGGTATTCAGCGCGTCTGCCGTTATGGCCAAGGAACGCTATGGTTCGGGTTACTACTTCCTGTTGCGGCAGTTGGGATGGGCCGCCGCCGGCCTCGCTGCCATGGTGGTCGCGATGAAGGTTGACTACCGCCGCTACAAGCATCCCGGGGTCGTGTTTTCGACGCTGGGCATCACCACGCTGATGTTGATCTCGGTATTTTTTCTCGACCGCGCCCACCACACCCATCGCTGGATTCACTTCAGCGGATTTTCTTTCCAGCCGTCGGAAGTGGCCAAGGTTGCAATCATTCTCTTCCTGGCATTCTTTCTGGAGAGCCGCATCAACGCCATGAATGACTGGCGCAATACGCTGCTGCCCGCCGTGCTGCCCACCTTGATGTTTCTGGGCCTGATCGTGTTTCAACCCGACCTGGGCACGGCCATCGCCTGCGCCGCGATCACTGCGTGCATCCTGTTCGTGGCCGGCCTCGACCTGCGCTGGCTGGGATACGCCGGCCTGGCGTCCTTGCTTCCACTCTATTTCCTGATCTTCCACGTTGCCTATCGCCGCGACCGCATTCTGGCTTTTCTCAATCCCTATGCGGACCCGCAGGGCAAGGGATTTCACATGATTCAGTCGCTCATTGCGGTGAGTACCGGAGGCATTACCGGCCTGGGATTCATGGAGGGGAAACAGAAACTGTTTTATCTTCCCGAACCGCATACCGATTTTATCTTTGCCGTGACCGCCGAAGAGTTGGGACTGCTGGGATCGCTGGTGGTCCTGCTGCTTTTCGGAATTTTCCTGTGGCGCGGAGTTCGCACCGCGCTCCGCACCCAGGACATGTTCGGCCGTCTGCTGGCGGTCGGGATCACCAGCATGGTGGTAGTGCAGGCCTTCATCAATATGAGCGTGGTGCTGGGCATGATGCCGACCAAGGGAATCCCGCTACCCTTCGTTTCTTATGGGGGATCGTCACTGTTCGTGACCCTGGCCTGCGTGGGAGTTCTGCTCAACATCACCAAGCAAACTGACTGAAGTGTCATCCTGAGCGTAGTGGCTGCTTCGCTTCGCGAAGCAGCTATGGAGTCGAAGGATCCCTATATTCGCGGGGATGCTCGCGGACTTCATGTTTTGTCCGTTCCCACTTCAAGACAGAATGCGGGAAGCATTTTTCCTGGGGTAGGGGTCCTTCGACTTCGTCAGCCCATTCGCAAGCGAATGGACCGACTCCGCTCAGGATGACACGGCAGGGATGTTGGCAATTTCAGGAACTTTTCAGTTGTTCCTGGACGGCGCGATAGGCCTGGTCGATGGCGGCATCGGTGTACGCGCTGGCGCCGGCGTCGGAATTAGCGATGGAGATGCGTCCGAACTGCTTGCGGCCGATCACGCAGGGACGCTCCTCCGGCGCCCACTGCGGGTCGGAGAAGGAATCGTATTCGTAGGCATAGCCATGCCCCCAGCGGTTTACCGTTATGGCGGCGATGTCGCGTGAAGCGCTGAACCCGCCCGCCGAGAGCATGCGCTGTAACTGCTCCCGAATATTCCGTTCAAAGGTGGAGAACGGTGTGTTGATCAACTCGAATCTTCCCATGCGGTACTGGTCGCGCCGTGGCAGGCCGGGTTTGCAAGGTGTGCGCAGCATGAACAGCACCATGGGGTCCCGCGGATTGGCGGGGAACTTGTACGCACCCAGGCTGACGGGAAAATCCAGCATAGTGAAGCAGTGATAGCCGCCGGGCGAAATAATCTGGCGTATGCCCAGCTTGTGGAACGCGGTCCAGTTGCGAATCGCAACATGGGTGTAGATGAAAGGCTCTTTGACGCCGTAGTGCAGCGCCTCTTTCTGCGCCTCGGGCAGTTCGGTGCAGAGATACGGAACCATGCCGTTGTAGCAGGCAAGCACGCAGGCTTTCCCCTTCGCGCTTTGTAACTTTCCCTCGTGTACGTAGGCGACTTCAACCTCTTTCGCTGACTCCTGTGGGCCAACGTGACGCACCCGCGCTGCCGTGGCGTTCAGACGAATACGAATAGAAGACGCGGCCTGATCCAGCTTGCCGTAATCGGCTCGGGCCGTGACAATGTCCTCCATGGTGTGTCCCGGAATGCATTCCGGAACCAGTGACCGCACCAGCAGGCGCGCGATCGAGGCGTTGCCATCGGGAAAGTGAAAAATATAAGGCTCGCCTTCGTCCTCCGCATTCCCTCCCAGGTCCATGCCGTCGAAGCCGGCGTAGTGGTATGCCCCGTAGTCGTCGGGATTTCGATAGCAGGCCAGAGCTGAGATGGATTCGATTCCCACCGCGAACAGATCGTAGGTGTAGGTATGAAAGAACGGCAGAACGGCAGGATCGGCCTGGCAGATATCAGTCAGGAAGCCGGCATAGCTGATCTTGGCCAGGCGCGCTCGCTTCTCCTGGCGCGAGAGACCTGGCAAGTAGTCTTTCTTGTCCGTATAGAGCCGCGCGATCTCGCGCCGCACTTTATCTGACAGCGGAGTCTTATCGAGAAACTCGGGCCAGGAAAGTGAGCCCATACCGGGCACCAGGCGGTCTTCGTGGAAGGTCTCTTTATCGAAGAAGCAAGCTGTCCCCAGGTGCGAGTAGAGCTTCTGGTCGTAGGCCTTGTAGAACTTCTTCGTCTCGATGCCCAGGTCCCTGAGGACTTCTTTCGATACCTGGCTGTACTCGGACGGACTTTCAATCGACTGAGTCCCGCCGTTGCTCAGAAGCAGGCGCTTGCCCACGCGGAACTCGTTGCGCCGGGCATGTCCGCCGAAGTCGTCGTGATTTTCGAGAATGAGAATGCGCGATTTCGGGCCGGCCTGCTTACGGTAGAAATAAGCAGCTGCCAGGCCGCTGATGCCGCCGCCCACGACAATCAGGTCATAAGTCTCACCTGTGTCTGCTGGATTTCCGGCGGTCTCCCAAAAAGTCCCATCGCGCAGGGTGTGAGCAACGTCAAAGGCGCCCGGCTGACTGCCTCTCATACCCGTCAGCGCCGGTGGGTAGAACCCCGCCGGAGCACCTGCGCCATGACCTGCCTCTGTGCCTGAAGCTGACCCTGCCAGCCCGGCGCTGCCCAGTACGCCGATCCCTACGGCGACGCCGTTCAGAAAGTCGCGGCGGGTTATGCGACGGCCCATGCCGAGCTCGCGGTCGCGCTCCTCCTGATTCATGGGTTGAGTATATCGAGGCCACTGCGACCACGTAGGGGCGGGTGCCCTCACCCGCCCAGCCGGGCAAAGCCCGGCAAGTTTTTGGCGTCCACCACTCAGACCCCAGGCGAGCGTCGCTCGCCCGCCCGGACGAGGGCGTCCGGGCCTACGTGAATATTTGCCATGCTCCTTAACTGTCAACTCGGCTGTGGTCAGCGTCCACAGCTTCCGGTTTATAGTCAGATCATGCGGGCAATTCTGGCAGGGGGCGGCACCGGCGGACACGTAATTCCAGCCCTGGCCATCGCCCATGAACTGCAGAAGCAGTACGGCGCTGAAGTATTGTTTATCGGCACCTCCCGCGGGATCGAGAACCGGCTGGTGCCGGCGGCGGGATTTCCGCTGCGGCTGGTCCAGGTCGGCGCGCTCAACAAAGTCAGCCTCAAGACGCGGCTGAAGACTTTGTTCGACCTTCCCCGCGCGGTCTGGCAGGCTCGTCGCATTCTGGCTGAGTTCCAACCCGATATTGTGATCGGGGTGGGCGGATACGCCTCCGGGCCAGCCATGCTGGCGGCCATTCTGAGGGGAACTCCGACCCTGGCATTCGAACCTAACGTAGTGCCGGGCTTCGCCAATCGCATGGTGGCGAGATGGGTTTCCGGCGCGGCGGTCCATTTTGAAGAGACAGCAGAATATTTCCGCAACGCTGAAGTCACCGGGGTGCCGGTGCGCGAGGCATTTTTTCAGATCGCGGGGCGCGCGACCGGAAACCCCAATCCTACCCTGCTGGTTTTCGGCGGAAGCCAGGGAGCCAACGCCATCAACCAGGCCATGATTCAGTGTTTGCCGGAGCTGGTGAAGCAGATACCGAATATCCACATCATCCATCAGACGGGAGAGCGCGGATTCAGTGGCGCCCAGGCTGCGTATCAGCAGGCCGGTTTGTCGGCCGAGGTTTCTCCCTTTATCACGGACATGCCCGCGGTCTTCGCCCGCGCCGATTTGCTGCTGTGCCGGTCGGGCGCCAGCACGGTGGCGGAGATCACGGCGGCAGGCAAGCCGGCCGTTTTTGTGCCGTTCCCGCTCGCGGCAGACGACCATCAGCGGGTCAATGCCCAGGCCCTGGAACGCGCCGGCGCGGCCGTAGTGGCGGAAGAAACGAAGCTGGAGCGCGTGTGGCTGGCCGATACCGTCGCGGCGCTCCTGGGCGATCCCGGTCGCCTGCAACGCATGAGCGCAGCCGCGCGCAACCTGGCCCATCCCGACGCAGCACGAGACATCACAGCCATGGCGGCGCGGCTGGCAGGGATAGAAACGGACGATCAGCCGCAACCCACGTAGGCCCGGACGCCTCGTCCGGGTGGGCGAGCGAAGCTCGCCAAGGGTGGCTCAACCCGCGTAGGCCCGGACGTCCTCCTTCGACTTCGCTCAGGACCCGGGTGGGCGAGCGGAGCTCGCCTTCACATTTCGAGTCGTGGAAGAAGAAAACCTTGCCGGGCTTTGCCCGGCTGGGCAGGTGGGACACCTGCCCCTACGTGGTTCGTGTGTGCGCCCGCCTACGCGGGAATATGCAACCGCCACGCCGTATAGCTGGCCGCCTCGCGCAACACTGCCAGACCTCGCTGCCAGGCTGACCGCGGACGGGAATCCGGGCGCGGCGCAACAAAAACCTGCACACCTTCATGCTCCAGCAGTTTGCGGATGCGGAACACGTGGTAGGCGTCGCTGACCGCCACGCAGTTGCGCATCCGGTTGGTGCGCATGATTACGGCCACCCGTTCCGCCGAGGAAGCCGTGTCGGAGCCCTGAGTCTCCGCGATCAGCCTGGGTTCGGGAATGCCGCGATGCATCAGGTAGTCGTGACCCACCCCGCCTTCGCTGAATGTGGGATCATCTCCTGAGCCTCCGGTGGTGATGACCACCGGTGCAACGCCGCGCTGGAACAGGTCGTAGGCGTGATCCAGCCGGGCGCGGAACACAGGCGACGGGCGTCCTGCATATTGAGCTGCCCCGAAAACCACGATGGCGCCGGAGGGATGAACTTCCTGCAAGCCGGCTTCGTGCACGATCTGGAGGCTGGTGATGCCGAGAAATACCGCGACGGCCAGAGCAGCCAGCGCCAGCGCCCACAGTGGCCAAAGGCTTCGCCGACGCCGGTTCGCTGCCACATTCATCCTTGAGCGAAAAACTCGGAAATCTCCCGGGACGGGATGGCGCCTTCGCGCATGATGCGCCAGCGGGCCTCTTCGTCGGTGAGGTCGATAATTGTCGAAGCCACTTCACGCGGTGAAGTTCCGCCATCGACGATGATCGCAATGCGGTCCTGGAGCTGGTCGCGGACCGCCAGGGCGGTAGTGCACTCGGATTCCCCGCTCAGGTTGGCGGAGGTGGCCGTGATCGGAATCTGCGCTGCCTGCACCACGGCCAGCGGAATCGGGGCCTTGGGCACGCGCAGCGCCACGTTGCCGGTGTTGGCGGTCACTTTGAGGGGAAGCCGCGAAGACGCCTTCACGATGATGGTGAGCGGTCCCGGCCAGAAACGCCGCGCCAGGGCGTAAAACTCCTCCGGCAGGTCCTGCGCCAGTTGCTCAGCCTGGTCCACGTCGGCAATCAGCAGCGACAACGGCTTGTGGCGGGAGCGCGACTTGATGTCATACACCCGGTCCACGGCGCGTAGGTTAAATGGATCGGCCGCCAGCCCGTAAAAAGTATCGGTCGGCATGCCCAGCACTTCGCCGGCGCGAATCTGGTCCGCCGCATAGCGGATCAGTGATGCTTCCGGGTTATCGCAGTTAATCTTGACAATCTCTACGCGCACTGCAGGTCCCTTCCTGCCCCAAGTGTTGAAATCGCGAAGGTTAAACATAACATGGGAAAGCGCAGAAAGCCGAGTAGAACAGGTATGATTCTGAGCGAACTGGCACGAAGATGAAGGAACACGTAACCACCGGCAGCCGGGCCCGGAATGCTCGACTGCGCCGCATCGAAGGACGCCACAACGCTCTGGTCAAAGAGCTGCGCCGCGCCTTCTCGCGCGGAGAGCTCACCTCAGACGGCTATTGCGCCATTGAAGGCTTCCGCATTCTGGAGGAAGCCATTCGCAGCGGCCTGCGGTTTAGGGCAGTCTTCTTCAGTGAATCCTCGGCGCCGAGGGCGGAAAAGTTGCTGTCCCAGCTGGCCGCTCAGGTTGAGACCCTGCTGCTGCCTGACAAGCTGTTTTCGAGCGCCGTCCCAAGCGACGCGCCCCAGGGAGTGGCCGCCCTGGCGCGCTGGAAGGAACACTTGCTGGAAGACGTGCTGGCGAAGTCACCGGCGGGGCCAATTCTGGTCATCGCCGGAGTACAGGATCCGGGAAATTTGGGGACCATCCTGCGCTCGGCTGAGGCCTTCGGCGCCGGCGGCGTCCTACTGGGAGAGGGTACAGTCAGCCCTTACAATCCCAAAGTTGTGCGGGCCTCGGCAGGTTCAGTCTTCCGGCTGCCGCTGGCGCGGGCGAAATTGTCTGAGTCGCTGCGCTGGATGAAAGACCGCGGCCTTCGCCTGGTAGGCACGGCGTCGCACAAGGGCACGCTGCTCGATCAGGCCAAACTCTCCGGGCCGCTGGCCATTTTTATCGGCAGCGAAGGCGCAGGACTGTCCCGCGATCTCATCAAAGAGATGGATGAAGTTGTGGCCATTCCGCAGGCGCCGCAGGTGGAGTCGCTGAACGTGGGGGTGGCGACGAGTATCGTGTTGTATGAGGTCGCGAGGCAAAGGCATTAACCACGAAGGACACAAAGGTTCACGAAGGAAGACCCAGGCCTGCTTTCCTTCGTGTACCTTCGTGTCCTTGGTGGTTAATGCTCTTACGTCAGTGACCAGAGAAATCTCGGCTGCATGAGTCTGTTCCCAACCATCCCGCAGGCTGGCGATAGTCCTGGCGACCGCACCCGGCCGCTAGCCGACCGCATGCGTCCGCGGACACTCGATGAATTCGTCGGCCAGGAGCACCTGGTCGGGCCCGGCAAGCCGCTGCGCACACAGATTGAGCGCGACGATATCGGCTCTCTCATCTTCTGGGGGCCGCCCGGCACCGGCAAAACCACGCTGGCGCAAATCATCGCTCGCATCACCAAGGCTGAGTTTGTCGAATTCTCCGCCGTGCTCACCGGCATCAAGGAAATCAAGCAGGTCATGGCCGACGCCGAGCGCGCCCGGCAATACGGCACGCGCACGATCGTCTTTATCGACGAAATCCATCGCTTCAACAAGGCGCAGCAGGATGCGTTTCTCCCACACGTGGAGAAAGGCAACATCCGTCTGATCGGCGCCACCACGGAGAATCCATCGTTCGAAATCATTTCCGCGTTGCTTTCCCGCAGCCGGGTGTATGTGCTCAAGCCGCTGACCGAGCAACAGATTGTCGAGCTTCTTAAACGCGCCCTGAGCGATGAAGAACGCGGCCTGGGTGCGATGAAGTTGTTGGCGTCCGATGATGTCCTGAAAAAAATCGCAGCGTACTCCAGCGGCGACGCCCGCAGCGCCTACAACGTGCTGGAGGTGGCGGCGTCGCTGGCTCGCGGACGCGATAACAAAGAAGTGGGCGCGGAAATTTCCGACGACTTGGTGCAAGACGCCCTGCAGAAGCGGATCTTGCGTTACGACAAAGCCGGCGAGGAGCACTACAACCTCATATCCGCGCTGCACAAGTCGGTGCGCAACAGCGATCCCGACGCGGCGCTGTACTGGCTGGGGCGGATGCTCGAAGCCGGCGAAGATCCGTTGTACATCGCCCGCCGGGTGGTGCGCATGGCGGTGGAAGACATTGGCCTGGCCGATCCCAATGCGCTCGCGCAATGTATGGCCGCCCGCGATGCCGTGGATTTTCTCGGCATGCCGGAAGGGAACCTGGCCCTGGCGCAAGCCGTGGTGTATTTGTCGGTGGCGCCCAAGTCCAATGCGCTGTACACCGCCTACGGCGCCATTCTCGGCGACGTGGAACGCACCGCCGCCGAAACTGTCCCGCTCCACCTGCGCAACGCGCCCACGGGCTTGATGAGGGGCCTCGGCTATGGCCAGGGCTACCAGTATGCACATGATCTGGAAGACAAGGTGGCTGACATGCAGTGTCTCCCCGACAACCTCGCCGGCCGTGTTTACTACCAGCCCAGCAGCGAAGGGTTGGAAAAACGCATTGGGGAGCGATTGGAAGAGATCAAACGGCGGCGCTCCCCTAACGGCGCCTTCCGCGGCCCTTCCAAGCCTCCTAAAACAGAATCCGGCGCCTAGACCGGCGCATCTGATCCTATGTAGGCCCTTTGCTTTTCTGTACGTCTTCTAAGGAGGCTGGATCCCATGGCTACAAGCCCAAGAACCATTGTTCCGGACCCGGTCGCCGTCCGTTCCGTACAACTTGACCAGGTTGAGCATTTGCTCAAACTGCAGAAATGGGCGCAGAAGATTACGTCCATCCTCGATCTGGATGAGCTGATCAACAAGATTGTGGACGATGTGGCTGCGGCCTTCTGCTGCGTGGAAACCAACATCTATTTGCATGACCAGGAGCGCGGCGAGCTGGAGATGGCCGGCGTACACGGCTGCACCGTTCACGGCAAGGGCTCAAGGCTGAAAGTGGGCACGGAAGGCATGGTGGGTTACGTCGCCGCCACCGGACAGATGCGTTATGCGCCCGATGTGCTCCAGGACCCTTACTACATCGGGTGCGAGGAATCTACGCGCTCTGAGGTGGCGATTCCCCTGCTGGTGGACGGTCAACTGGTGGGAGTATTTACGGCTTCGCATCATGACCTGGACGCTTTCACCCGCGAGCACCTGCGCTGGTTGCAGAGTTTGTGCGATCACGTTGCCGTCGCAGTCCACAATGCGCGTCGTTTCCAGCACGAACGGCACGAGCGCGAGCGCATGAGCCAGGAGGCACACGAGGCGCGCGCCATTCAGCAGGCGCTGCTGCCCAAGAGTTCACCCTTCATTCCGGGATTCGCAATTTCCGGGCTGTCGATCCCCGCGGGTGCGGTGGGCGGCGACTGGTACGATTTCATTTCCTTCGACGATGGCTGCTGGGGTCTGGTGCTGGCGGACGTCTCAGGAAAGGGGACCGCTGCCGCCCTGCTGATGTCCGCTACCCGGGGCATGCTGCGCTCGCTGGCGCAGACTTGCAGCGGGCCGGGCGAAGTCCTTACCCGCCTGAATCGCCTGCTGGTGGAGGATTTTCCCTCGGGCAAATTTGTCACCATGCTGCTGGCCGTGCTCAATCCGACGACTCGGGAGTTGACCTTTTCCAGCGCCGGCCACCTGCGGCCCCTGTTGGTCGATGAACATGGCGCGAGTTTTCTGGACAGTGAACGCGGCATGCCGCTGGGCCTGGGGACTGGAGAGTTCTCCGAGAGCCGGGTGCAGCTCTCTAAAAGCTCACGGCTGGTTTTCTACAGCGACGGAATTACGGAAGCCACTGGCCTGTCCGACGAGGAGTACGGTGCGGAGCGCATGCGCGACCACGTGTTGCGACCCGAAGCCACGGCGGAGAGCATCCTCGCGGACGTACGAAGCTTCGCCAATGGGCAGGGCTTGCAGGATGACGCGACGGTAATTTTCGTAAGGGCTTAAAGGTCAGTTCCACGACAAAACACGTAGGGGCGGGTGCCCACACCCGCCCGGCGGAGCGCAGCTCCGCGATCAGGGGCTGCTCATGCTCCCGGAATCCCAGATGCGCGAGCGCGGTTTGTGAGCGCGTACCTTTCCGTACTCAAAACCCGGCGAGCTCCGCTCGCCCGCCCGGACGAGGCGTCCGGGCCTACGTGGTTCGAGGTTTGCCGAACCTACCCGAAGCGCGCCTTGTGTTCTTTCAGAATGCAGCGGTCCATGACCACGAAGATGCCTGCCCCGCGGGCTTTCTGCGCCGCTTTCTCGTGGACGACGCCCTCCTGCATCCAGATCACCGGTACCTTCATCTGGATTGCCTGATCGACTGCCTCTTCCACAAACTCAGGCCGGCGGAAGATGTTGACGATGTCAATTTTCTCCGGGACATCGAGCAGCGACGGGTAAGCCTTCTCTCCCAGTGATCCGTGGATGTTGGGATTGACCGGAATGATGCGATAGCCGTGCGTCTGCATGTAGGCAGATACGCCGTGGCTGGGGCGCAGCGGGCTGTTGGAGAGGCCCACGACCGCGATGGTGCGGGAGCGCTTGAGCAAGTCAGCGATGGGATCCGATTCCGGCAGGGAAGCCATGCGGCGATTGTAGTGTCGCGAGGGAAAGCCAGTCCAGTAAAAGAACCACGTGGGGACAGCCGCCCCCGGCCGTCCGGTCGAGTGAAACTCGACAGGTCTTAATCTCACCAAAAACCAAACATAGCGGAGCTGCGCTCCGCCGGACAGCCGAGGGCGGCTGTCCCCACGTGGTCTCGCCCAGGGAAATCAGCGCTTGCTGTTGCTGTCCATTTTTTGCTTGAACATCTTGGTGGCCAGCTTGCGGACCGTATCCGAAATCTCTTTGTTGTTGGAGAGGTTGCGAAGGTCGCCCACCAGCATATTTTTCATCAGCCCCAGCGAAAGGTCCAGCGGGGTGCGCGGGTTGAACACCAGATTGCGGACAATGGCGTAATTCTTGGCGAAGCGCCGCTTCATCGGGATGCCGCGAAGCACCGCCTCCAGCACATTCTTCTGGGTGGCGAATCTTTCCACCTCGCCATCGCTGATCTTGGGCGACTCCAGCACCGCCAGGGCGACGATCTTGGTGCCATCGCGGATGAGCAGCGAGCGTTCTTCCTTGGTGCCTTTCATGGCCAGTTGAATTCGCCCCTTGATGTCCAGCTTGGCAATCTTCTGCAGGGCGCTGCCGCGTTCCTCTGCCGGGTTCACCTGGGTTTTCTTGATAGGCGCTTTTTTGGCTGCTGCTCCGGCCCCCTTGCCGGTTGCCGCGGTGACGGTGGTTGCCTCGGCAGCCGGTTCATCGCTGGGCAACTCTTCGTGGATGCCCCCGATCGGCTGGTATGCATGTTCAGCCTGGGCCGCGATTTCGCTCTCGTGCTCGGCCAGGTAGGCCAGAACACCTTCGTCGAGCACATCTTCTGCTTCGGGAGCCCCGTCGCTGGATGCTGCCTGGAAGACTTCCTCAGGTCCAGCCTCTGCTTCTTCCGGCGCAGAGTTCACTTCCGCTCTGGTGTCGGGCTCGGCGGCGGGCGTCGCTTGCTCAATCTTGTTTCTGATGGTCTCCGATTGAATTCCGCTCAGGTTCGGGTTGGACAGGAGCGCATCCAGAATCGCTGGAGAGTGCGCGATCCGTTCGCTCTTCAGCATTACTTCGACCAGTTCGCGGCCGGCACTCTGCGCTACTTCGAGCCACGAAGCCTCTGACACAGCCGGGTTGGAAAGCAGGGCTGGCAGCAGCACGGGCCGCAGGTTTTTCGGCGAAATCAGATAGTCGAGAATTTCTTTAGGCGTGGTGGAGTCGCTGGCTGCAGCCCGCGATGATGCCTCGTCCCATCCAGCGAGGGTGAGTTGTGCCTGCTCGCCGAAGATTTTGCTGTGCACGGCCAGGTACACCAGAATTTCGATCATCTCCCGCGGAGGCACGGAGAGCGCTCCCTTGGCCGCCGACTGCATCAGGTTCGCCGGTACCGCTGAGGCACGGATGAGGTCGATCATGCGGGCCATAACCTCGAACTCCTCCTAAGTCCTAATTCTTGTTGGAGCCGTTTTGCCTGTTGCCGTCCTGCTTCTCCCCCCGCCGCATGCGCAAGTAGGCGCGGATGAAGGGATCGATGTCGCCATCGAGCACCCGGTCCACGTCGCCCACCTCCATTTTCGTACGGTGGTCCTTGATCATGCGGTAAGGCTGCAGGACGTAGGAACGGATCTGCGAGCCGAAGTCGATATCGAGCTTGGAGTCTTCAATCTTGCGGGTGACTTCGCGCTGCTTCTCCAGCTCAAATTCATACAACTTGGACTTCAGCATGCTCATGGCCCGTTCCCGGTTCTTGTGCTGCGAGCGCTCGTTCTGGCAGCTGGCGACCAGGCCGGTGGCAAGGTGCGTGATGCGCACGGCGGAGTCGGTGGTGTTCACGTGCTGGCCGCCCTTGCCGCTGGAACGGTAGGTATCCACGCGCAACTCTTCCGGCTTGATCACGATTTCGATGCTGTCATCGATTTCGGGCGAGACGTACACACTGGCAAACGAAGTGTGGCGGCGCTTGGCTTGGTCGAAGGGCGAGATACGCACCAGGCGGTGCACGCCGATTTCGCTGGTCAGCAGACCGAAGGCGTACTCGCCGTTCACCGCGAAAGTCGCCGACTTGAGACCCGCTTCTTCACCGGGTTGGTAGTCGTAAAGAACGGTCGGGAAGCCGCGCCGCTCCGCCCAGCGGAGATACATACGCAGCAGCATGTCGGCCCAGTCCTGCGATTCGGTTCCGCCGGCTCCGGGATGGATGGTCACGATGGCGTTGCGGCCGTCATTTTCGCCGGAGAGCAGGCTTTCGGTTTCGAGGCGGTCAACCAGATTGCGCAGCCCGTCAATCTCGCGGCGCAGGTCAGCCTCAACATTTTCCCCTTCGCGGCCCAGATCGAAATAAGCGGTGATGTCGTCACCCCGGCGCACCAGGTCGGCCTCGGTCGCCAGCACATTTTCCAGGCGCTTCTTCTGCCGCATGACCTGCTGAGACTTTTGTGGATTCGACCACAGAGCCGGGTCAGCAGCCTGCTTCTCGATTTCGGCTAGCTGCTCTCGAAGTTTGCCGGCGTCAAAGGTACTCCCGGAGATCACGGACTTTGTCCTTCAGGCCGGTGTATTCCTGCTCGAGCTCTTCATTCATGATTATGCTTCTGTCCTGGCGCGGGACCGGAAATTCCACAGCAGTCCCACTACAGAAATTATCGCACACAGGTAAGCGAACCAGTCGCCATGACGGGTGTAGAACGTGGTTACGTTGGTGAGGGCGTAGGGGGCATCGAGGGCGGCGCGCACTTTGCGGGGAAGGCTGGACACCACTCTGCCGTAGGGATCGATCGACGCGGTGACGCCGGTATTGGTGTCGCGCAGCAGCCATCGGTTATTCTCGACGGCACGCATGCGGGCCTGCTTCAGGTGCTGGGCATAGGCTCCGCTGTCGCCGTACCAGCCGTCGTTGGATATATTCACGAACACCTGGGCCCCATTGGCGGCCAGCTGACGGATTTCATCCGGGAAGATGGATTCATAGCAGATGAAGACACCCAGCTTGCCGCCGGCCTGCAGCGGCGCCCGCGAGGTGCCCGGCGAAAAATCGCCAACTTCCTGGGTCAGGCCGCCGGCGAAGCCAAACACACGCTTGAACGGGACATATTCACCGAATGGGACCAGGTGCATCTTGTCGTAGCGTCCCACCCATTCGCCCGCCGGGCTGACCAGACTGCCGGAGTTGTAGAGTTGGGTGGCTCGCTCCGGAGTCTCGCCCGCATTGCGCATCCCGAGGTTCCCCACCAGCATCCAGGTTTCGGCCTGGCGCGCGATATCGCTGACGGTCTCCCGGAAGGTGGGATCGTTGCTATAGAAGGGAGCCGGCGACTCCGGCCACACAATCAGATCAGGGCGGACCGAGGGCGCGGGTGACGAACCCGACGATGGGTCCTGACCGGGAAGGCTCAAACTTATGCGCCTCAGGTCTGCCAGCGTGCCTTCAAAGTATTCTTTGGTCCAGTCGCTTCCCTGCAACACCGGAATGTTCTGTTGCACCAGCCGGGCGGTGTGGTTGGTGGACATGGCCGGGGGGCTGACCAGGCTTCCGGCCTGCAACACCACCACGGCGGCGGCGGTTGCCAGCAGAAGCGGTTTGCGTTTGCCCCGCCGGTCTCTTTCGGAGCGAATCACGAAAGCGGCGGCCAAGGCGGTGTTGACCACCATGATCTCGAACGACAGCCCGTAAACGCCGGTGAGCGTGGCGATGTGGGCCAGCGGAATATTGTCCACCTGGGTGGTGCCCAGCAGGTCCCAGGGAAACCCGGTAATGCGAGTGCGGGCCAGTTCCACCGCAACCCAGGCCGCCGGAGCCAGAAGAAGCGCCCGGCGGCTGAACGGGTTTGTACCCTGCCCGCCCCGCGCCAGCAGGCTGATCAGCAAGCCGAAGACGCCGTGATAGATGGCCAGGTAAAGGCAGAAAAGAAAGAGCAGCCCCAGGGCGGCGAGCGTGCCCACCCCGCCGTACTGGCGCATGGTGTTGTAGATCCAGTAGCAGGTCCCCGCATACCACAGAATCCCGCAGACGTAGCCCAGAAGAAAAGCCTGGGCTGGCTTGGCCGGCAGCAGCTTTACTCCGGCCTCAAGCTGCAAGGTGTCTGGCTCTCTGGCCCGCAGAAGCGCGATCAGCAGGGGAGCCACCGCAGCCCAGCTCAGAAAATACAGATTGGGCAGGGGGAAAATCAGAATCTGCAGGCCGGCCGAGAGCAGCACCAGCAGCCACGCGTTTCTGTGCATGCGCCACACGTTGCAAGCATAACAAAATGCTGCTTTGCCAGATCAGGCCATGTGTGTGCTGTAACTTTTGGCACCGCCTAAACATCCCATACAACGGCGTGCGATACTTCGCCAGGATGGGGGGCATGATTAAGCTTTCGGCTTTGCTACTGACCGTTGTTCTTGCCACCTGGATGTTCGTGTCAGCGTCCGCCCCGCCCAGCCGCGAGGTGGCTTCGCCGGTCCTGGTTGAGCTGTTTACTTCCGAAGGTTGCTCCAGCTGTCCTCCGGCCGACGCACTGCTCCAGCAGCTGGACCGTACCCAGCCCGTGAAGGGCGCGCAGTTGATTGTGCTCAGCGAGCACGTCGATTACTGGAACCGCATCGGCTGGACCGATCCCTACTCTTCGCGCTTCTTCAGCGATCGCCAGAGCACCTACGGCGACCGTTTCGGTTTACGCAGCGTTTATACGCCTCAGATGGTGGTCGATGGCGAGACGGAGTTTGTGGGCAACGATTCGCGGCTGGCCAGCCGGGCCGTGGAAAAGGCGCTGGCTCTGCCGAAGGTGGCAATCAGGATTTCAGATATCTCAATGGACGCTGAGACGCTGCGAGCCCACGTTGACAGTGACGCATTGCCGGAGTTCGCGAAAGTCCGCAAAGCTGATGTTTATCTCGTCGTGGCACTGAATCATGCCGAATCCCAAGTGTTGCGTGGCGAAAACAGCGGCCGGCGCCTGACTCACGTGGGCGTGGTGCAGAGTCTTACAAAGATCGGCAGCCTTGAGAGTGGGAAGACTTTCTCACAGGACGTTCGCGTGAAGCTCGATTCCGGGACCGATCCCGCCAATCTGCGGGTCATCGCTTTCATCCAGCAACCCGGCCAGAGGCAGATCCTGGGCGTGGCGCAGCAGCAGCCCCAGAAGTAAATTTGGCTTTCTACGAACTTTTCGCTATCTTGGCGTCCTTTGCGGTCAGAGGTTGACGGTTCTACCGTCCGGCGAAAAGCTTGAAACGCAAAAGACGAAAAGGGGCCGCAAAGAACGCAAAGTTCTCCTGTTCTCTCCGCCCGGAATCACTCCGCCGCGGGTGCCGGTTCCGGCGCCTTGCCCCGTTCGCGCCAGCCTTCAATGATCAGGTACAGCACCGGGATGAAGAACAGGTTCAGGAGAGTGGAGACAATCATTCCACCGAACACCGTCGTACCCACCGAATGCCGGCCGTGTTCGCCGGCGCCCGAGGCCACCACCAGGGGTACGACTCCCAGGATGAAGGCCAGCGAGGTCATCAGAATGGGACGCAGCCGGATCCTGGCAGCTTCGACGGCGGCCTCCCCCAGCGGCATGCCGCGATGCCTCAGCTGTTCGGCGAATTCCACGATCAGGATGGCGTTCTTGCTGGAGAGTCCCACCAGCATCACCAGGCCAATCTGACAATAGACATCGTTTTCCAGACCCCGCAGCGACTGCGCCGTCAACGCGCCCAAAAGCGCCATGGGCACAGCCAGCATCACGATGAAAGGCAGAACAAAGCTTTCATACTGTGCCGAGAGGGTCAGGTACACCACCAGCGTGCCCAGCCCGAACAGGATCAGGGTGGTGCTTCCCGAACTCAGTTCTTCGAGCGACAGGCCGGTCCACTGGAAGCTGAATCCCTGGGGCAGAACTTTCTGGCTTAACTCTGCCATGGCGTCGAGCGCCTGGCCTGAACTGAAGCCGGGAGCGGCGGAGCCGTCAATCTCCGCCGAGCGGAACAGGTTGTAGTGACTGATCACCTGGGGCGCGGTGGTCTGCTTGATCGACACCAGATTCTCCAACGGAATCATGGATCCGCCGTCGGCGCGCACGTAAAACTGTTTGATGTCCTTCGCCTGGGCGCGGAACTGCTGGTCCGCCTGCACGTAAACCCGGTAGGAACGGTTGTTGAAATCGAAGTCGTTGACGTACGCGGAACCCATGTAGATGCCCAAAGTATCGGTAATCTGCTGCAGGGGAACGTGCAGGCTCTTCGCTTTTTCGCGATCGATGGTCACCACGAACTGGGGATCGTTAGCGGTGTAGGTGCTGTAGAGGCCGGTCAGGTCTTTGCGGGCACTGCCTTGGCGGATCAGGTCGTGGGTCACGTTGGCCAGTTCTTCCAGGGTGTGGCTGCCCTGGTCCTGCAATTCGTAGGCAAAGCCGCCGAACTGGCCCAGGCCCTGCACGGCGGGCGGCAGGAACGGAAGCACGAGGGCGTCGGAAATGCCGAACAGTCGGCCGCGAATCCGGTTCACGATGGCTTCGGCGGCGTGCGCGTCTCCTTTGCGCTGGGAGTACGGTTTCAGGGGGACGAAAATTAGCGCCTGGTTGGAGGCGCTGCCGCTGAAGCTGAAACCCGAAACCGCGAAGATGCCTCGCACTTCCGGAATGTCCTGAAGAATGTGCTGAATCTGCTGGCCAATTCCCTTCGTATATTCGAGCGAAGCGCCCGACGGCGCTTGCACCGCGATGATGAAATATCCCTGGTCTTCGTTGGGCACAAAGCCCTTGGGCACGCGCTGGAAAATCAGGTAGGTGAGGCCCAGAGCTGCGAAGAACAGCACCGCTGCAATCAGCCGGAAGCGCAGGAAGAAGCGCAGGGCCCGCCGGTACCCTGCTGTTATGCCATTGATGACTTTGTCCACTTGCCGGAAGATCCAGATCTTCTCGCCATGCTCGCGGCCCAGCAGGATGGCCGAGAGTGCGGGAGTGAGAGTCAGCGCGTTGAAAGCGGAAATCGAAATCGAGAACGCGATGGTCAGCGCGAACTGGCGAAAAAGAATGCCGGTGGTGCCGGGGAAAAAAGCCACCGGCACAAACACCGCTACCAGCACCAGCGAGGTGGCGATGACCGCTCCCGCCACTTCTCCCATGGCGATCGATGCCGCCTTGTAGGAATCCCTCTCGCCTTCCTGGATGTGGCGCTCAATGTTTTCGATTACCACGATGGCGTCGTCCACCACCAGCCCGGTCGCCAGGGTGATGCCGAAAAGAGTGAGGGTGTTGACGGAAAATCCCAGCAGCTTGACGAAAGCGAAAGTTCCGATCAGCGATACCGGAATGGTCACTGCGGGAATAATGGTGCTGCGCCAGTCCTCGAGAAAGATAAAGATGACGAGGATGACCAGGACGATGGCCTCGAGCAGAGTGGTGAGCACGTCCCGGATCGATTCGCCTACCGCCTCGGTGGTATCGAACGCATTCTCATACTTCATGCCGGGCGGGAAATGCTGGGAAAGCCGGTCCAGTTCGGCCAGGACCAGGCGGTCCACTTCGAGTGCGTTCGCGGTCGAGAGTTGGGTAACGCCGAGACCTACCGCGTCGTACCCGTTGTACATCAGATCCGAGCTGTAATCCTCGGCGCCAAGTTCGGCCCGGCCCACATCCTTCAGCCGAACCAGCGTCCCGTCGGCATTCGTCTTCAGAATGATGTTTTCAAATTGTGACGCCTCGCTGAGCCGGCCGATGGCGCGCACGCTGATCTGAAATTCCTGCCCGGCCTTGATTGGCGGCTGCCCCACCTGCCCGGCGGCGACGTCGACGTTCTGCTCCTGCAACGCGCTCACCGCATCCGACGCGGTCAATCCGCGGCTGGCCATGCGCACCGGATCCAGCCAGAGGCGCATGGAGTACTTGCGTTCGCCGAAGATGATGACGTCAGCCACGCCGGGCACGCGCTTCAGCGAGTCTTTGACGTACACGTCCAGGTAGTTGCTGATGAAGAGAGGGCTATAGCGTCCTTCGGGCGAGAACACAGCAGCACCCAGCACGAAATTATTGGAGGCTTTGGTGACGGTGATGCCGGTGGCCTTGACTGCGCTGGGAAGTCGTCCCTGGGCGGTGTTCACACGGTTCTGGATGTCCACGGCCGCCAGATCGGGATCGCGGTTCAGGTCAAACGTGGCCGTGATCGAGCTCACCCCGTTGCTGCTGCTGCTGGAGGTGACGTACTTCATCCCTTCCGCGCCATTGATCTGCTGCTCGATCGGCACCGTTACCGCGGTTTCGACGGTCTGGGCGCTGGCGCCGACATAAAAGCTGTCCACAGAGACTTGCGGCGGCGCGAGGGTGGGAAATTGCGCAATCGGCAAACTGGGGATTACGGCTGCGCCTGCGAGGATAATCAGAAGCGCGCAGACTGTGGCAAAGACCGGCCGTTTTATGAAGAAATCAACGAACATTTAGAAGCGGACCTCGGGCGTCGGACCTCGGACTTCAACTCGAATCATATGTGCTGCGAGAACAGCAATCGCGCCAGCAACTCAATTCAAGGTCTAGCTGCTAAAAGTCTGAGGCCCGTAGTCCGGGGTTTGAAACCCGGGGTGGTCTGAGAGCTGACGCCCGAGGTCCGACGCCCAACGTCCGACGCCCGTCTTTAGCCCTTAGGCACGATCACGGGAGCGCCATCGACCAGGAATTGAGTGCCCGAAACGATGATCTTGTCTCCCGGCTTGATCCCTTCGAGCACCACGTAGTTGTTGCCGCTCATCTCTCCGACCTGCAATGGCTTCTGATGAGCGACCGTCTTGCCGTCCTGCTGCTCGGCGACGAAGGCGAAGTACTGGCCTCCGAGGCGCGAAACCGCGAGCACGGGAACCAAGGTTCGCTCCTGCGTTCCCCACACGATGCGGGCGTGGATGAATTGTGCATTGCGCAGCTTGTCATTGCTGTTCGCAATCGGGGCCTTGGCCAGCACGGTCTGAGTGGTCGAATCCACCTGCGGCGAGATAAAGTTGATGCGACTCTCGGCCAGCACATTGCCCGACTGATCGACAATCTGGACCGGCAGGTTCATCTTAAGCTGCGAAGAACGTTCGATAGGCACGTAGACGTAGGCTTCCAGACTTCCGGGCTTGTCCACGGTAGTCAGGGGCGTGGTCGTGGTAACACGGTCTCCAACCCGCACCGGAATGTCTCCGACGATCCCGGCGCTGGGCGCGGTCACGCGGTAGTAGTGCAGTTGCACACTTTCCTGGCTCACTTGCGCCTGCAGGGCCTGCAACTGGGCGCGAGCCTGGTCCAGGGCCGTTCTGGACTGGTCGAGCGCCTGCTTGCTGATCACTTTTGCGTTGTATAGACCGCTATTGCGATCGAACTCCTGCTCGTCCCACTGGACCTCGGCCTGCTTGGCCGCCACCGTGTCTTCCTGGGTTTTCAGGGTAGCCTGTTGTTTGGCTGGATCGATCTGCATCAGCGGGGTCCCGGCCGAGACGCGGCTTCCGGAGTGAACCAAAATAGCCGTAATCTGCCCTTCTACCTGGGGCATGATGACGGCGGTATCGCGGGACTTCAAGGTGGCAACGTACTCCGTTGTGTCTTTCACCGGAACCAACTGGGCGATCTCCACCTTAACCGGTATGCCGGCAGGGCCCTGGGGCTGCGCCCCCTTGACCGCCCCCCCGCTGCAGGCTGCGCCCAGGGCCGCCAGCGCCAAGGCGGCCGCTAAAGATGCCCCTGGCCGGGCCGATCGCCAACGTTCCCTGCTGGTCAGCAAATCCATCTTTGAAATGCTCCCGGAAACACGGCCGTAACCTGGGTACTCGCCACTTAGATTAGCAGATGCAAGTCAGGAGTTTGGACTCGAAGATAATCGGGAAGATAGCCGAATGTTTTGGGAAAGCTTTTGGGAACAGGCCCAGAAAGGACCCAATTCCAAGCGCCGGTGGACTATCTAGCGCTTGCGCGTCTTGGTGGCTTCCTGCATCTGCCGCTCTTCGGCCACAACCGCGACGTACAGCAGGCCGAACGCCAGACCCACCATCATGAGTACGAGTGTCATGGGCTGAATGTAGTCTTATAGTTTCGGCTCGCCAAGGTCACGCCGGTACCCGCCCGGTAATACCACCAAGGTGGGGGTCGGACACTCCCTTCGACTGGTCGTTAGTCGTTAGTCCGTGGCCCAAACTGCAATGCAAAGAGTACCGCAGGTTTGGCCAATGACCAACGACTAACGACTAACGACCAGTCGAAGGGAGTGTCCGACCCGCTCTTCTGCTACATTATTTCGGAAGATGAAACCTGCCCGCAGTTTTGCCAGCGACAACAATGCTGGAGTTCATCCAAAAGTCTTGGAGGCCATCGCGGAGGCCAATCACGGCCACGCGGTTGGATACGGTGACGATCCGTACACCGCATCGGTGGTGCAGAAATTCAAACGCCACTTCGGCGCCGACACCGAAGTATTTCTTGTTTTTAACGGCACCGCGGCCAATTGCCTGGGCCTGAAAGCGCTGACCAGTACTTATCATGCCGTCATCTGCGGCGAGGCTGCGCACATTTACACCGACGAATGCGGAGCGCCCGAGAAATTTACCGGCTGCAAGCTCCTTCCCGTCGCGGTGACCAACGGCAAGCTGACGATCGAATCCGTCAGTCAGGCTTACCATGGCATCGATGACCCGCACCATGTGCAGCCCCGGGTCATTTCCATTACCCAAGCCACCGAAATTGGAACCGTGTATCAGCCTGGCGAAATAAAGGCCCTGGCCCGTTTTGCCCACCAGCGTGGCATGTTTCTCCACATGGACGGCGCGCGCATCGCCAACGCCGCCGCCAGCCTGGGGCAAACCCTGAAGCAAGCCACCCGGGATCTGGGAGTGGACGTGCTTTCCTTCGGGGGAACCAAGAACGGAGCGCTGGGAGCTGAAGCGGTGGTTTTCTTCGACCGGAAGCTGGGCCATGACTTCTTATATTTGCGCAAGCAGGGCATGCAGCTAGCCTCCAAAATGCGCTTCATCTCGGCCCAGTTCGATGCCCTGTTCACCGGCGATCTCTGGCACAAAAACGCGCAACATGCCAACCGCATGGCGCGTCTGTTGCAGAAGGAATTGCGCGAGATTCCAGCCGTAAAGATCATTTACAAAGTGGAAGCCAACGGAGTGTTCGCCAAAATTCCTCGCTCCGCGATCGCCCGGCTGCAAAAGCGTTATTTCTTTTATGTGTGGGACGAGCAGCAGTCCGTGGTGCGCTGGATGTGCTCTTTCGATACCACCGAGCAGGATGTGAAGCAGTTTGCCCGGTTCGTGGCACAGACGGTAAGGAAATAGCATTGGGTGTAACTTTTCTCTGCGCCGGGAATCTCATCAGCGGGTTGCACTGACGCTCTTGCGTGACCAGGCGGAGGGCGGGACACCCCCCGGACTGCCGGCGGGACGCCGGCGCTACCTGAAGCACAGCTGAATCATGGAAGCTCGAATCAATTCCCGTAAGTTCAGGAAAGTCTCCCGTCGCGAATTACTGAAGCTGGCGCCTGTATTGGCGGTTGGAGCTTTCGCCATCCCCAAACTTCAGGAGCCCCTGCTCAAGGCCGGGCTCGGATTCAGCGATTGGGCTTCCGCCCGGCTGTTTCGCTCGCGGCATCTGGCTACCACCTTTAACGAGTCCGAGCTCACCCCCTTTGAAAAATTTCCCATCAACGGTTACGACGTGGAGGATCCCGGGGTCGATTTCGAAGCCTGGACCCTGACCGTAAGCGGCGCGGTTAAGAAACCGGGGGAGTACAAACTGGCGCAGGTGCAGTCTCTGCCCCAGGTACGGCAGAACACTCGCCACGTATGCGTGGAGGGCTGGGACGTGATCGGACGCTTCGGCGGGGCGCGGCTTTCGGATTTCCTGCGGATGATCGGGGCCGACACTTCCGCCCGCTTCGTGTACGTGGAGTGCGCGGACGACTATTACGAATCGCTGGATATGGCGACCGCGCTGCACCCGCAAACCCTTCTGTGCTACGAGATGTATGACCAACCCCTGACCCGCGAGCACGGCGCGCCGCTGCGCCTGCAGATTCCAACCAAGATTGGCTACAAGCAGGCCAAATATTTAACCGACCTGAAAGTCACAAATGTTCTGGACCGGGTGGGCTATTGGGAAGACCAGGGCTATTCATCTTTTTACAGTTTGTAAGCGGCCCGCAGCGGAATTGAGTAAATACGATGAGTGAAGCTGTAGTCGAGATCGAGTCCCCCAAGACCGGAGAAGTCGAAGCGGCCGTCTATGAGCATCCCTGGGCAGTTCGGTTCGCGCACTGGCTGAACGCGGTTTCGCTCCTCGTTATGGTGGCCAGCGGTTTTCAAATCTTTCGCGCCTTTCCCAGCTTCGGCGCCAAGATTCCGCAGAAGGACCTGTTGCACTGGCCCAAAGCCTTCGCCCTCGGAGGATGGCTGGGCGGCGGCCTGCAGTGGCACCTCACCTTCATGTGGATCTATATCGCCACTGGCCTCTTCTATCTCGGGTACCAGATGTTCAGCCGCAACTATCGCCAGGTACTGTTCACTCCACGCGATGTTCGGGGAGTCTGGCCCATGGCGCGCTATTACTTTTTCTTGGGCCCTAAACCGGTGGTCCGCGAGGTTTATAACCCGCTGCAGAAGCTGGCGTACACGTCCGTACTCGGCCTGGGCGTTTTGTCGGTGTTGACCGGAGTTGCGGTCTGGAAGCCCGTACAGTTTTCCTGGCTGGCCTGGATGATGGGCGGTTTTCATTGGGCCCGGATCTGGCATTTTACGGTGATGTGGGTGATTCTGTTCTTCCTTTTAGGACATCTTGTGATGGTGGTCTTGCACGGCTGGAACAACTTTATGTCCATGCTTACGGGATGGAAGAAGAACCCTGATTACTTTGAGCTCTAGTCCGTTCCTGGCCGCACCCATTTGAAACCAGATGCTGCGACGAATGACGATGGTCGAGAAGCCCGCCGATGACAGCGAACACTCTCTCATCAGGCGCATCTGCAACGGGGAGTCGTCCCTGTTCGCGGAACTGGTGAAGCCTTATGAACGCCGGGTTTACGTGACCGCCCTGGCCCTGTTGCGCAACGAGGCGGATGCGCAGGATGTGGCCCAGGAGGCCATCCTGAAGGCCTTCGCCAATTTGCGGCAATTCCGCGGCGAGGCGCGCTTCAGCACCTGGCTGATCCAGATCACGGTGAACGAAGCGCGCATGCGGCAGCGCAAGCAGCACGCTAACCTGTTCGAACCGATTGCTGAATCGCAGGATCAGGATGAAGAGGGCGCCTACACTCCGCGAGATTTTGCCGACTGGCGGGAAATTCCCTCAGAGGCGCTGGAAAGAAGCGAAGTCCGCGCCTTGCTGGTAAAGGCCCTGGCCAGCCTGTCCCAGAAGTATCGCGAAGTGTTTCTTCTGCGGGACGTGGAACAAATGAGCATCGAAGAAGCGGCCGAAGTACTGAATATCTCGATTGCCAGCGTCAAAACCCGTTTGCTGCGGGCAAGGCTGATGCTGCGGGACCTTCTGGCGCCTGCGCTGGCGGATGGCTGGTTCAGCCGTACGCCGTTCGGGAAAGGGAGCAAGCCATGGTAGTCAATTGCGAACAGGTATGGCAGGAAATCTCAAATTACCTGGAGGACGAGGTCAGCCCGGAACTGCGGGCTGCGATGGAGGCGCATGTTCGCCAATGCCGGCATTGCACCGCAGTGCTCGATGGCACCAGAAACGTGGTTCACTTGTACGCCGACGATCGCCTGCTTGAACTGCCTCCGGGTTTTAGCGCCCGCTGGCAGAGAAAGCTGGCCGAATCCATGCCCGGCCCCCGGGGAACGGCTTTCGGATGGCTCGTCGCCGTGGCCGCGCTGGCCCTGGTTTCAGGCAGCTTCGCCCTGGCCAGGTTCAACGCGCCCGCACCCACGGCCCTGCGTTCTTACCACGCGGAACCGGGGGCCGGCGTCCCGGCCGAGATGATGGTGGAGATTGCGAGCGACGGCAAGACCTTTCATGCCCCGGGCTGCAGGTTTATACATGAACATGAGGGTGGGGGCAGCGTGCGCATGGTGACTGCGGCCGAAGCCATTCGTGAAGGATATGTTCCGTGTGTTCGGTGCCTGCGGCGATATTTGAAGGGCCAAACCGCGGGACTGGGCGCTCCGCGGAAGTCTCAGGAGGTTTCCCGCAATGACTCCGTCGCAGCCGCACCGGGCGGCGAGGACGCGCCACCCGGGCCGGCTCCGGGCAACTAGTTCTGCTTCATCTCGTCCTTGCTCATGTCGTCTTTCTTCATGTCGTCTTTCTTCATGTCGTCTTTCTTCATATCGTCTTTCTTCATATCGTCCTTCTTCATGTCGTCGTGTTTCATGTCGTCGTGTTTCATTTCGTCTTTCTTCATCTTGTTCTTCTTGAGCTTTTTGGCTTTCTTATCTTTGGCCATGTCATCTTTGGCCATGTCGTCATGCTTCATGCTGTCCTGTTTCATCGTGTCCTGTTTCATATCGTCATGTTTCATGCTGTCCTGATTTGAGTCAGGTGTGGATTGCGCAAAAGCGTGAAGCGAAACCGCCAGGACACACATCACCATCAGCTTACCAATCAATTTTTTCATGAAATCCTCCAGAGATTCTGCGCCGGGCATAACCTGGCGTGAAGACAATGATGTGTGGGAAGTTCGGAAGTTACAGGTGAGGCAGATTCAGGCGGCAGGCCGATGCACGACCATCTTTTCCTGGATAGGGGGTCACGGCCGTTCGAGCAATTTCTCTGCTCCCGGTGCCACGCCGCCCTGCCCCGGGGCCAGGGCTTCGCGCACCTGTAGACGGGCCCGGCTGAGCCTGGTTTTTACGTTGGCCTCGGAAATTCCCAGTACCTGGGCGGTCTCACGGATGTTGAGCTGCTGCACATCGCGCAGAACCAGCACAGAGCGGTACTTTGCGGGCAAAGCGTTAAGCGCCCGGCTTAACCTTTCGCGGAGGTCCTTATTCTCCAGGGCCTTGGATGGAATCTCACGCCAGTCGGCAAATTCTCGCGGCGTGAACTCGCCGTCGTCGCTCTGGCGACCTTCAAGCGACTCGTAAAGGTGACGGTGGTCCTTGCGAAGCTTCATCTTGGCTTCGTTAATGGTGATCTGCACCAGCCAGGTGCTGAACTTGGATTCGCGGCGGAAACGGGGCAGGCCGCGAAAGGCCTTCAGAATGGCCTCCTGGGCCACCTCCTCGGCATCCGCCTCGTTCCCCAGGACGGAGAGCGCGGACACGTAAACCATCTTCTCATATGGCTTTAGCAGCAGGGTGAAGGCCTCATGGTCCCCGCCAACCACGCGCTCGATGAGAGCGGCTTCAGAATCGGCCTTACTCTCGAACGTGGCAAATCGGGCGTCCAGGCCAAAAGCCGCAAGAGTATTGCTCTGAGGAATGCTGGCTAGCATGTTTGACATATCTGGTTCCTGCTTTCTCAGACTGTATGCTTGCGCAGTCTAGCCTATAGATTTCGTTGGTCAATACACGCTACGTCTAATCGAGGGCTAATAGAAATCTCCAGCTACTCGATTGATAAGACGGTGCTTAGCCCGGCACATCTCCTGTGCGTTTACAATTCTTTCCGTAACTCATGCTAGACTTCCGGCCAAAGTCGGGGTGTGTCGGATGGGGAATGGTTCCAATCGCCGCGGCCGGTTCCGCTTTGGAGTCTTCGAGTTGGATCCGGTTTCTGGAGAACTCTACAAACGTGGAGTGCGGATCAAGTTGCAGGCGCAGCCCTTCCAGGTGCTGACCGCCCTGCTGGAGCGTCCGGACCAAGTGGTGACCCGGGAGGAGTTGCGCAACAACCTATGGACTCACGATACCTACGTAGACTTCGACCACAGTCTTAATATCAGCATTAACAAGCTGCGAGAGGCCTTAGGCGATTCGGCGGCTACGCCGCGTTTCATTGAAACCTTGCCCCGCCGGGGATACCGGTTTCTGGCCCCGGTCAGCGTCGATGCGCCCGCGGAAAACCCAACCGATTCCTCTTCGGCGATAAAGGTCGAGGCTCTTCCAGCCGTAGCCGTCCCTGAGGAAGAGACTGCTCAGACCAGGGCCCCAGTTCGTCGCCGGCAGATCTTCTGGATTGCGCTGGCGGGGCTGGCTGTGCTGGCTCTCCTGGGCGAGGGACTCTGGTTCTGGCATCAGACCACAACCAGCCCCGGCAGCGGGCGCGCCATGCTGGCCGTGCTGCCCTTTCAAGATCTCACCTCCGATCAGCGCCAGGACTATTTTGTCGCCGGATTGCATGACGAGCTGATTGCGCAGCTGGCCCGTCTGCATCCCTCACGACTGGGTGTGATCGCGCGTACCTCGGTGAGCCAATATGCCACCAATCGCAAGCCCGTGGACCAGATCGGCCGCGAATTGCATGTGAACTATGTGCTGGATGGCAGCATCCGGCGAGTTGGGGATCGCTTCCGGATCACGGCTGAGCTCATTCAAGTCTCGGACCAGACCCATCTCTGGTCGGAAACCTACGAGCCCAGATTGAGTGACATGCTGGCTCTGCAGGAGGACGTCGCCCAGAGAGTTTCGCAGGCCCTGGCCATTGAGTTCCTTCCGGAAGCGGCGCAGCAGCTGCGCAGCAATACCACCGCGAACGCGGCCGCCTATGAGGCCTATCTGAGAGGCCGCTTCCAGTGGCACCAGGAAACACGCGACAGCCTGGAGCGGGCCCTGACCGAGTTCGAGAAAGCCATCGCTCTCGATCCCAAATACGCCCCGGCCTATGTCGGTGTGGCTGATACCTACAGCGTGCTGGGTGGATACGGCTTTGTGCCTGCGGACCATGCCTTTGCCCAAGGCAAGGCTGCCGCCGCCAAAGCGCTGGAGCTGGCCCCCAATTTCTCTGACGCTTACTCGTCTCTGGCGTTTATCAACTTTTACTACGACTGGAACTGGAGCGAGTCGGAGATGTTGTTTCGAAAAGCCATTGCCCTGAATCCCAACAATGAGGTGGCCCACGAGTTTTACTCTTCTTTCCTGCATGCCATGGGGCGCCTCGATGAGGCCGAAGCCGAGAACCGCAGGGCCAAGGAACTGGCCCCGCTCGATGGCTGGCTGTATGACGACAAGGGCTGGATGCTGCTGTCGCGGCGGCGTCCGGACCTGGCCATTGCGGAGTTCCAGGAGGCGATCCAGTTCAATCCCAGGTTTCCAGCCGGGCACTTAAGCCTGGCCGTGGCCTACAATCGCACCGGCCGCTTCGATCAGGCTCTCGCCGAGGTACAGAAAGCGCAAGAGCTGGGCGGAGATCCAACCCGGGTGCTGGAGATTCTAGGCTCAACCCAGGCCTTGTCGGGCGATCTTGCTGCCGCCCAAGCCACGGTAGACAGACTGCGAACCGGTAGAATTGGCGGTCGCGTTTCCCCCTACAGCGTCGCCCTCATCTACACCGCCATGGGAAGAAAGGCCGAAGCTCTCGACTGGCTGGAGAAGGGCTACCGCGAAAAAGATACCTGGATGGCATGGATAAAGGTGCTGGTGGAGTGGGACACCCTGCGCTCCGAACCCAGGTTCGTCAATCTGCTGCGTCAATTGAACTTGACGACCCTTCCCCCGGAATCAACCGTCGCGGAGAATCCTTCTGGCCACTAGCCCTCGTCGGCGATTAGAATCACACTTAAACTGGTTCATAGTCTCTGCTTTGGAGGTAGAAATGTTTCGACGTGGAAGTGTGCCCGTAATTTTGGCAATCATGGCCCTGCTTAGTCTGGTTCATGCCGAGGATCGAGTTCAATCCGAATTAAAGTTTGTGGCCCACACCAAGGCGGACAAAACCGCCGGCGTGTGGGTGGACGGACAGTACGTGGGCTTTGTCAAGGAACTGACCGGCGACAAGAAGATCGTGCTGCTGCCGGGCAAGCACGAAGTCCTGGTGCGTCAGGCCTGGTACAAAGACTATGTCCAAAACGTGATTCTGGAGCCCGGGCAAACCAGCGTGGTCAATGTCTCGCTGGTAAGAGAGGCGCACCCCGCCACCCGGGAGGCAACCGGGGAGTTGAAAATCTCGGCCACGCCCAGTCGAGCGGCGGTCTTCGTGGACAACCAGTTCGCCGGCCACGTGGACGAGTTCGATGGAGTGGGAAAAGCCATGCTGCTCACTCCTGGACGGCACAGCGTCCGGGTTGCGCTACCTGGCTATTTGCCATTCGATACCGTGGTTGACCTGCGTCCTCACCAGAAACTCAAGATTCAGACTGATCTGGTAAAGGGCAGCATCACCGAAGCCGGTTCGCTGGTGAATCAGCAGTGAGATAGCGAGATTGAGACGAGCACTACGCTTGCCGCTGGCGATCCTGGCGATCCTTCTGTTTGGGATCGTGGGCGCAGTCCTGCTTCGGGTCGGGGCCGACGAGAAGCCCCATAGCGTTCTCCTGAAGTGGGACCCGCCTGCTCCCAAGCCCGGCGTAACCGTAACCGGATACAACATTTATCGCAGCCAGCCCGACGGAACTTTCGCACCGCTGGCCTCCGTGACCGCGCCCACCTACCTTGACGACAAGGTGAGCAGCGGAACCACCTACCACTATCTCGTGAGGTCCGTGAATTCTGCTGGCCAGCAGAGCCCGCCTTCGAACGAGGCCTCGGCAACCGTCCCTTAGATGGTTTCCCCCGCCCGCAATATTGGAACCAGCGTTGCCTGCCGGCTCTGAAAACTTTTCCCAAAAGATTCGTCGCGCCTGTCGATCCCGCACTCCTACTGCGGAAATAAGGGTGCCCACCCTCGTCGTTCCGTCCTTTGGAACGACAGGGTGGGGGTTTTGATTCTCACCAGACTTTGGTTCACGAGAAAATACCGTTCTCACCACCCGCCCTGTCTCTCCAAGAAACGGAGAGACGAGGACGGGGCACCTTGGTCGCAGCAAATGAGCTGGATGTCAGAAAAAAACTCCTCTAAGTAAGGAGGAAAAGTGTTTCTTCTGACATCCCCTTTCATAGAATCCGTTCGAACTCCGACTGTCAGCAATCTCAATAAAGTTTCAGAAAAAACATTACGCGCTGTCGATCTCGCTGGCTCTCGTTCGACATACCAGTGAAAGCAAGGAAGCAACTGAGGGAGGCGGTCATGGCACGACAGCACAGGACGTTGAGCAGCTCGAAATCAATTGCGGGCGGGGCGCTGGTGGGGCTCGGACTTCATATCTGGTTTGGCAATCTGCATGGAGTCGCGAGTCAGCTGACGCACCTCCTCGGAGCTTCCTCCGGCGAAGCACTCGGCTTGGCGCCATCCGTCATCCTGGCGGCCGCGCAAGCTGGCCGGGTGTACGCCTGCGACCACCAGGGGTTCTTCGTGGAAGTCGTCCGGATGTTGGTATCATTCTGGCCGCTGCTTCTGGTCATCTTGGGCGCTGGATTGTTGAGGGATGTTTTCAGGGATGAAGTTGACACTTTCAGGGTACCGGAAAAATACTTTCAAAATAACGACGCGGGATGTCGATTCTGCTGTCCCTCGTTCGACGTATAGATAGGGCCCAGGATCGTCCGGTCGAGGTAAGCCGCTTCACCTCCGGAAAACCCGGCTCCCAGGTTAAGACTAATCGAAACTAATAAGGAGATCAGACCATGCGATTCATGATGATAGTCAAGCACGCCGAGAAACAGGGTCCTCCGCCCAAAGCGCTGATGGATGCGATTGCGAAGCTGGCCGAAGAGGACGCAAAAAAAGGCAAGATGCTCGGCACCGGCGGGCTCGGACCGACCGCGTTGGGCGCCCGTGTCCGGCTTTCCAGTGGACAAGTCACCGTTACCGACGGGCCTTTCACCGAAGCCAAGGAAGTGGTCGGCGGCTATGCCCAGTTTGAGCTGAAATCGAAAGAAGAGGCGATCGAGGGCGCGGTGCGATTCATGGAGCTGCACAAAAAGCACTGGCCGGGATGGGAAGGCGAGACCGAAATTCGCCAGATGTTCGGGCCGGATGATTTCGGCTGTAAATGACACCACCCGGGTGCCCCACCCTTTTTCGCGGATTTTGCGAAACGGGGATGGGGCGCCCCGTTGCACCGCGCGCTGGCCCACGAATACGGATTTTCCGGTTCCAATCTCAAGTCCCTGCTTGATATCTGCGGCTTCGACGACATTTCAAACTCATCCATCGCAGATTTACCGTTCGACGTTCTCCCAAGTACCGGCGATTTTTCGTGCGGCAGATCGAGACGCGGAGCGGGGGGTGTCCAGGCGGAGCTACCCGATTGACTGGTCTTCGGACCCGGGAGTACAGTGCTGACGAAGGTTCGACCTTGGAGATTTTCCCGATGCCCCAGTTTGTGATCGAGCGCGAAATACCTGGATTGTCAAAGCTGTCTGATAGCGAATTCCGCTCACTCTCCCAGAAGTCGGTGGAGGTTCTCCGGGGGATGGGTCCGGAGATTCAGTGGCTGCACAGCTATGTCACCGGCGACAAGCTTTATTGCGTGTACATTGCCCCCGACGAAAAAACCATCCAGGAACACGCCACGCGAGGTGGATTCCCGGCCCATCGAATCTCCGCCGTGCGCCGTCTCATCGACCCCACCACCGCGGAATAATTCCCGAAGAACACGTGGGGACAGCCGCCCCCGGCTGTCCAGCGGAGCAAAGCTCCGCCAAGGGTTTGCGCCTGCGCTGTACGGTTTTCGCTTGGCTGTATGAATTTCGTGTTGCTGTGCGGCGACCGCTTTGCTATTACGGTTCCAAGCAACAGGCCGGTCGAGCTTTGCTCGACTGGACAGCCGGGGGCGGCTGTCCCCACAGGGTTGTTACCCTGAGACAGTAAGCGCATCCTCGACAGCTTTCTCGACTGGCATCCCCCATCCTTCCAGCCACGCGGCCGAGGCTGACGCATTGGATAGCGCTTTGCGGGCCAGTTCCAGACTCTTTTCGACCTGGGCCTGTTCGACGGGAGGCAGCGGCGCGCCCAGCCCCTGGCGCAAGGCGGCTGCGGCTCCCGCCAGGCGCAATGAGCGCTCCGGCTGCGACTGGATGGCTGCGGAACACGCAAAACACTCCAGCAGGCGAGCAATCCCCCGCTTGTGTTCCAACTCCTGGAAGACCTGGATGCTCTCGCGGTAGAGGGCCTGCGATGCGGCATAGTCACCCTGGTCACGAGTCAAATTTCCCAGGTCAGCGAGGGAGCCGGCGATTCCCCAGCGATCGCCCAGTTCCCGGAATGTCGCCAGACTTTTTTCATATAAAGCACGGGCGCCCGCCGGGTCGCCATGGCTGCGTGCCGCATCGCCCTGATGGTTGAGCGACCATGCCATTCCCGTAGCGTCCCCCAGCTCTTCGAAGATCGATAGACACTCCTCATAGAGGGAGCGGGCCAGAGCATGATCGCCTTGCAAGTTGACCACGCTGGCCAGGTTACTGAGAGCACGGGCCACGGCTGTGCGATCTCCCAGTTCTCTCCAGAGCGACAGGCTCTCCTCGAAGAGGGAGCGGGCTTCCGCGATGCCTCCCCGGTCGCGGGTTGTGACAGCCAGCGCGTTGAGAGAGACCGCGACGCCCCAGTGATCTTTTAACTCCCGCGCGATTTCCAGGTTTTCGCGGAACAGTGAGCAGGCAGACACGTAGTCGCCCTGTGCGCCCGCCAGGGCGCCAGCGGCGAACAGCGCCCTGGCCCGAGGGAGAGTCGGGGCGGTGGCTGCTTCGAGCTTGAGCACCTTGGCCAGACGGTCCCGCCCTTCTGCGAAGTGCTCGCGGCTCTCCCAATAGCGAAAGAGCGCGGCGCCCAGGCGCAGACCCCACTCGGCGTTGCCGGTCTGGATCAGCCAGTCTAGGGCCGCGCCCAGATTGTCGTGCTCCATCTCGAAGACATCGAGCCACCCGGCCTGCATGGCGGTGGCGCCGGACGCGGCACCCTCTTCTGCCAGGACCAGACAGTAAGCGGCATGAGCACGCTTGGTCGCCGCCTCCTCCCCGCTGGCCACGAGACGTTCCAGCCCGTATTCGCGGATGGTATCGAGCATGACGAAGCGCGATTCCCCTTCCCCGCGCTCGACCCGCTGCAACAGGCTCTTGTCCACCAGCGACGCCATGCCGTCAAGTCCATCCAATTCCATGTCGCCCCTGGTGTTGCACACGGCTTCCACTGCCTCCAGGGTGCAACCGCTCACAAAAACCGAAAGCCTGCGGAAGAGCCTCTGTTCGCCGGCGCTCAGAAGATCATAGCTCCAGTCGATTGCGCCTCGCAGAGTCTGCTGTCGGGTCGGGAGGTCCCGCGCCCCGCCGGTCAACAATTGCAGGCGGCTTTCGAGACGCGCCTGCATGGCCGCGGGCGAGAGCAGCTTGATGCGGGCCGCTGCCAGTTCAATGGCCAGGGGCAGGCCATCCAGGCGGGCGCAGATGGTTGCTACCGCCGCTGCATTTTCCTGATTGACCTCAAAGTCAGGCTTGACGGCCTGAGCGCGCTGGATGAACAACGCCACCGCTGGATACCGCTTCAGCACCTCGACCGCCGGAACGGATTTCAGATCTGGTAATTCGAGAGGCGGCACCGGGTATTCGTGTTCGCCATAAATATGGAGCGGCGAGCGACTGGTGACGAGCAACCTGAGTTGGGAGCTGCTTGCAAGCAACTCCGCCACCAACGGGGCCTCGGAAACCAGGTGTTCGAAGTTGTCGAGCAGCAGAAGGGTTGGCAGCCGCAGCGAATTCTGCAAGTGAGCTTTCAGGCTTACAAGCGGCAACTGGCCACCGGCATCCCGCAGGCCCAGAGTCTGCGCGATCGCCGCCGCAATCAACCTGGGATCGCTCACCGGCGCCAGCGGAACGTAGTAGGCACCGCCGACGAAATGGTCGGCTAGCGCTTCCGCGACCTGCAGACCCAGCCGCGTTTTGCCGATGCCTCCGGGGCCGGTGAGGGTGACCAGATGGACGTCGGGTCGAAGCAGCACTTCTCTTACCGCTTCTACTTCACGATCACGTCCAATGAACGCTGTACGCGATGCGGGAAGATTGCTCGGGCGACTCTCGGGGCGCTCCATCTGAACTTCCGACAGCCGGTCCCGGGTGGCGACCAGGTCCCGCAACAGGTCCCGGGTTGAGGAGTAACGCTGTTCGGGTTTCTTGTACAGGCAGCGTTCAACCACCCAGCACAGCGGAGCGGGTGTTTCCGGATTCAACGCGCTGATTGGTTCCAGTTGGTCGCGCAGAATGGCGGCCATGGTTTCCGCCATGCTGTCCCGCTGAAAGGCAGGTTTGCCGGTCAGCATCTCGTAGAGAACTAATCCGAAAGAAAACTGGTCGGAGCGGAAGTCCACTTCGAGGCCGATCGCCTGCTCCGGAGACATATATTCCAGGGTGCCCATGACCGTTCCCGGAAGAGTTTGCAGGGGACGAGTGTCCAGTGTCTCCGCACCCGGTCCCGGAGCAAGCTTGGCCACGCCGAAGTCGAGAATCTTGACCAACCCGTCCCGGGAAACCATGACGTTTTCCGGCTTCAGGTCGCGGTGCACAATGCCGGCTGAGTGAGCTTTCGCCAATCCATCCGCAATCTGTGCGGCAATCTGAATCACCTGGGGCAGCGGAATAGAGGAAGCCAGCAGATCACGCAGGGCTTCTCCATCCACCAATTCCATGGCGATGTAGCAGGTTCCATCCACCTCTCCGAGTTCGTAGATGGTCACGATGTTGGGATGGTTGAGGGCCGAGGCCGACCGGGCCTCCTGTTCGAAGCGCTCGATGCGCCTGCGGTCGGTGTGCAGGTCACCCGGCAGGATCTTGATGGCGACCTCACGGCCAAGCCGGGTGTCGCGTGCGCGATAAACTTCACCCATCCCCCCGGCTCCGAGCGGGGAGAGTATCTCGTAAGCGCCGAATCGCGAGCCTGGCGAGAGCGTAGCCGCCTCCCCGCGCGGTGACGCCGAAGCACCCTGCGGATCTTTCGTTTTTGCGGTTTCACCCCGGAGCATACGTCCCCTTCGGTGCCTTACTATATAGGAGGATTACAGGACAACCGATAAGCCGCTCGGTAGCGGCGTCTGTTATTGAAAGAATATCAAAATCGAGGGAACCCCATGGATCTGAGGTCAGTCCAACAACCGCTGAAGGAGCAGTACCGCCGCGAGCCGGGCAGTTCCCGCATAACGCTCAAGGCGAAAGGCAGCGAAACCGCGACCCCGATGGCATGTTCGGTGGACCTGGGGCGCGCCCTCTATCAGGCCGAAGCCCACGCCGGAGTCGGAGGCAGCGGCACCGCTGCCTGTTCCGGCGACCTGCTGCTCGGCGCGCTGGCGGCCTGCGCCCAGATCACCTGCCAGATGGTCGCGTCGGCCATGGGAATTCCCACCGAGCACATCGAGGTCACGGTAGAAGGAGACCTGGATCTTTCCGGAACCCTGGGCGTGTCGAAGGAGGTGCCCGTCGGCTTTGAACACATCCGCGTCCGCTTTGATATCCGCGCGCCCCAGGCAACCCCCGAACAATTGGGCCGGCTGCGCGAGAAAACCGAGCAGTATTGTGTGGTCATGCAGACTCTGGTGCGACCGCCGGATATGCAGACCGAGTGGGCGTAGTGGGCGTCGTGCCGGAAAGAGTGTTTCCCGTCACGATGGTTTTTGCCGTCTACTGCGTGCCTAGATGCCGGGGCAATCCGTAGAAGTCGAGTTGGCGTACTCTGCATGCGCAATGGCGCATCTTGCATATCGCGGAACACGCCAAGCCTGTAGATTACCTACATGTACAAAGCCGAAGCGTACTCCGCTGGGAATGCCACTTCGCCTCTGGCCCTCACATCATCACGCGCCGTGACCTGACCGAAGCCGACGCACAGATAGAGATTCTCTTCTGCGGTGCGCATACATTACAGCGGATGTCGAAGTGATTCCGATCCAAAAAATTAACGAAGCCTGCGAGAGACTGCTCAAGTCGGATGTGAAGTACCGCTTTTCCGTCGACATGCTTCTCTCAGAAGTGAATAAGCCGATGAATAAACACTTTCGTTTTTCCGGCAGTAATTTCTCGAAGTTGGAAGAACTGGGTGTTCGGGCCTCCGCAGTCCTGCGCCGGGCCGGGCTCTCCCATGGATGTTTGAATCAGCCGCGCGTGCTGCTGAAAACGGAAGAGCTTTTTGCTCTCTGGCGAGCTATCGGGGAAGTCAGCACCGACCCGGCCATTGGTCTGCTGCTCGGTACGGAAAACCGGACCGAACGATTTCATCCCGTCGGCCTCGCTGCTCTTTCGTGTGAGAACTTTGGCTCGGCCATCGGCCAGATGGCTCGCTACAAACAGCTCACCTGCCCGGAAGAAATCCTGCAGGAAAAGGACGACAAAGAGTGGAGTATTCAGTTCCGCTGGCTTCTGGCGAATGAGCTCGAGCCTCCAGTACTGATCGAGTGTGCCTTCGCCTGGGTGCTCTCGATCGCCCGCCACGGGACAGGTACGCGGCTGTCGCCACTGCGGGTGGAGTTTGTACAACTCCGGCCGCATGTGAAAACCATTGAGCGACACCTGGGATGTCCCGTGATATGCGGGACTCCCAGAAACGCGATTGTGTTTCGTGCCGCCGACGCGCAGAGACCGTTCGTCACCCGCAATGCTGAGCTTCTGGGCATGCTTGCTCCACAGTTTGAGGAAGAACTGAAGCAGGAGAACGGCGACGAGAACTTCCTGGAGCGCGTCCGGATTGCGGTGCAGCAAAAGCTCACCGGTCGGCGCCCGACCATCGAGGACATCGCCGATGCGCTGCATATCAGTTCCCGCACTTTGCAGCGGCGTTTGCAGGACGAAGGGTCGAGCTTTCAGCGCGTTTTGGAAGATGCCCGGCATCAACTGGCTTGCCACTATCTCAACAACTCTTTCCTCGAATTGAATGAAGCTGCCTACCTTCTCGGATATGAGGACGGAAACTCTTTCGTTCGCGCCTTCCGCACCTGGGAGGGGGTTCCACCGGCCCGCTGGCGCGAACAACAGCGTGCGCGAGCGGCATCTTAGCTGGGCCCAATTTGTAAGGAAGCTACTTCTTAAGGAGAAGCAATGAAGAAACGCAAGCTTGGAAAAAGCAATCTTGAAGTGTCGGCGATCGGGCTCGGCTGTATGGGAATGAGTTTCGGTTATGGTCCGGCCGCGGACAAAAAGGAGATGATCTCTCTAATACGGTCTGCCGTGGAACGTGGCGTGAACTTCTTCGATACCGCCGAAGTTTACGGCCCATTCACCAACGAGGAACTCGTGGGCGAAGCGCTGGCTCCCCTTCGTGAGCAGGTGGTGATCGCTACGAAATTCGGGTTCAAGCTGGATCCCAATGGTGCACCACGCCCGAGCAAACTGGACAGTAGTCCGGAACACATCAAGGAGGTTGCCGAGGCCTCGCTCAAGCGCCTCAAAACCGATGTCATTGACTTGTTCTATCAGCACCGCGTCGATCCAAATGTGCCCATCGAAGACACCGCTGGCGCCGTAAAGGACCTCATCCAGCAAGGCAAGGTGAAATACTTTGGTCTTTCGGAAGCCGGGGCGGGGACCATCCGGCGCGCACACAAGGTCCAGCCCGTCGCTGCACTCCAGAGCGAATATTCATTGTGGTGGAGAGAACCTGAGGCCGAAATCATTCCGACCCTCGAGCAACTCGGTATCGGGTTCGTGCCCTTCAGTCCGCTGGGCAAGGGTTTCCTTACCGGCAAGATCAGCGAAGACACTCAGTTCGACAAGACCGATTTCCGCAACGTCGTTCCTCGCTTTACGCCGGAGAACCGCAAAGCGAACCAGGCCCTGGTTGATCTGATCGGAACTTTCGCGCAGGAGCAGAAGGCGACGCCTGCCCAGATCGCCCTGGCATGGCTGCTGGCCCAGAAGCCGTGGATCGTTCCGATCCCGGGCACAACCAAGCTGCATCGACTCGAAGAGAACATCGGTGCCGCTGCCATCGAACTTACGCCCGACGCCCTCCGGCAGCTGGACACGGCAGCCTCAAAGACTCCGTTGCAAGGCGCGCGGTACCCCGAAGAACTGCAAAAACTGGTGGGCCGCTGAGCCACCTCAGATGCGAATGACGCGGGGCATTTCCCGCGCGGGGCATTTCAAACGACGAACTTTATCCAGTTCGGCGCGCAACTGAGGCAGGTTCAGAATCGTATTTTTGGTCACTCGTTGAAATACGATCCCGTTTAGAACGCGCTCGTATTCGATGGCGGGGAGGAAAGCAACGAGTACCTTCCCTAAGGCCGGCACGTGAAGGGAGCGGCGAGTTCCAACGCTCGATACCAGTCGAAACTCGTGCTGGCTTACCATGACATCGACAGATAGAACGGTGCTCAGACAGGAAAGAAGTTCGGCTCCGGAGGTCAGCCGGTCACGCTACTCAGCTCAGTGTCGGCGGCGTTGCCGATGAGTGGGTGACGCAGTCGCTGCGGCAGGGCGGTGCCAAGGTCTTCAAGAAGTACTCTCAGATGAAACTGCAGATGAAGCGCGAGGCTCTGGTAAAGTTGAACCGGATGGCAAACGAACAGAACGTGAGCGAAGACCTGAGTTATGGCACCGCGAGGGTGAATTAATGGGTTTTGACACAGTTCTGACACAGTCTGTTACCAAAACGCAGCAAAACGAAGGCTTTCGCAAGAGCCCTCGTGTTCGCAAGTTCAAGGAAGTGGTTTAGAATCAGTGAAGCAATTCTGTCGGGGCGTAGCGCAGCCTGGTAGCGCACCTGCCTTGGGCGCAGGGGGTCCGCGGTTCAAATCCGCGCGCCCCGACCAATTCAAAACAAAGGGAGTTTGGGCAACTCGCTCCGGTGGCGGATTCTATAGGCGAGTACTCTTTTTCTGCAAGGCTTTTTTCTTCCTTCGCCGCTGTGCGCGATTCCTTCTTTGGGACACAAGATGACCACAATACTGTGAACAGTAGTCCCGGTCGTGCTTGCTCTCAATTGGAAATAGCTGCTGGCAGTCTTTCCGTTTGCAGGGTTTGAACTTCAGTCCTGCGGCTATATCGGCAAACACCGTGGCCCACAGCGCATCACGGAAATTTGTCATGGTCACCACGCCGACCGCGGCTTTGTTCATCTCGAAACGAAAAGGGAACTCCCATTGTCGCTGGAGGCTCAACTCCACCAGGTTCGCCGGGGGCTTCAAGTTCGCAGCCGCACCCGCCCGGAAATGCTTTGGAGATGCGAGGCCGTGCCTGAGTCGTTCGCGGAAGTTCCAAACGTCCTCCACGCCTGTGGACATCACCGTCTGACTCGGGTCATAGCCCGACTCTGACCAGACTCCCACCTTATTCAGAAACATGACGAGGCGCGCGACATTGTTTTGTGGGAGTCCAAAAAATTCCTTCCGGCAATCCCACGCATCAAGTTCCGAAACCTTGACTTCGTATGCCGAGTCCCATTTCGTGAGCTTCCCGCATAGAGAAAGGCCGGTCTTCTCGCTCTCGAAGGGCTCCCACGTTACGGGAATCCTAATGAAACGAAAGCGAATCGTGATTTTAGGCTGTGCCATGATTAAGTCACTAGATTGTGGACCACACTAAGACTAATCTAGAAAACGTTGGCACGCAAGATAAAAGCGGCTCAATAGGAGAACACAAATGATGAAAACCGAAAAAACAGGGAGATTCGACATCGACAAAGCCCTTCGGAGTTTTGGCCGGAAGCACAAGCTGTCACGGGAGGCGAAAAAGGAACTCTCGTACCTGGCCTGGAATGACTATCAAGACGAGCTAGACAACGCGGCGATAGATGCAGAACAGGAAGAGTTGCAGTTGAGCAACTAGAGGACGCCTGAAAATGACGGATTCAATCAGTGAAACAGTACGGCAGATGTGGCGGGACGCTCGCCGGGCGGCGGCCGAGACCGGCGTAGTTGACTGCGTAAAGATTCAAGAACTCATTTTGAGACATAAACACTTTATTTCCGAGTCCGTTTTACGTGTTGATTCTAAACACGTTAACAGTGTTGTATTCGCCTATAGGCTATCCCCCACGGCAGCAATCGTATAGGGTAACCCCAACCGCGGCGCTCTATCCTTCGAGCCGCCGGTTCAGGCTTTTATTGACTCCAAAGGCGTGTCACAATGCCTCGGTCGGGCACGCAAAATTCTTTAGAGGGAGACTCGGGTCCAATGAAAAACTTGTTACTGTTGCTCATGACCATGCTGTTGTTGGCAGGTAGGACCTTCGCTGGTGCAGGTGCCATTACCGCGGCCGACTTAGCAACTTTCCCCTGGCTGGCAACACCTAAAATCGGACAGGCCCTTGCTCAAAACAGTGCGATGCCTGGTCCCCATCTGGTTTTCTTTCTCGTACAAGCAACAGAGTTAATCCAAGGCGCGGGGTCTCAAGGCGGGGGCGTAATCGCAGACCCCAAAGTCAAAGGCGTTGAATGGTACAAAATGACTGATGACAGAGCATCGGGCTATTCTGAACTGGTTCTCTATTATGACCCGGACAACAAATGGACCTCCACGGGCGATATGGAAGACAATCCAACTTTGGTGCCAGTGACCGAGACTGTAAAGTTCTACAGCGACCATTGGGAGCAAGTGAACGCTAACGGCACCTTTACTGGCAAAGTCGAAATGGCTCACTAAAGTGTCACGCCTTCGATAGCAGACTCACGCGCTCATGGACCGCCTGGAGGTCCGCGGTGACGAGGTTCGCATATCGCCGGGTCATGTCCAGACTTGAATGGCCGAGGACCTTCTGCAAATGAAAGACAGAGCCTCCCCGCCGAATGTAGTTCGCCCCGAAAGTGTGCCTGAAACTGTGCAACGTCCTGGCCGGTGGGTCAAACCCAAGCCGCTTGCAGAGGAGTTTCACGTCCCGGAGCATCACACGGCGGCCTAAGCGTGTCTCGGTTCTACTGGCCAGCAGAAGCGCATCCGGCTTCCGGCCGTATTCGGTGATGAACCGGAAAAGACTCTTCCGCAACTCGAACGAGAACGGGACCACTCGCTGTTTACGTCCTTTCCCGTCCAGGGTGACCAGCATATTCGGAAAGTCAATTTCGCTGACGTGCAGCGTGAGTGCCTCGGTGATGCGGCATCCGGTGTCAAGCAGGATGAGCACAAGCAGATGCAATCGCCGTTGGTAAAAGCCTCGCGGCTTCCACCCGACCAGCAGAGCCACTTGCGCGGGTGTGAACGTGGGCAAGACAAGCTGAGGCTCTTTAAGCGGGGGAATCTTAAGCGATGAGCCTGACCACCGCATATAGGCGTTGATGGCCCTGATAGCCGAATTACAGCCGGTGGCTTTCAGTCCCCGCTCACGCATCCGAAGCACGGCGTCCTTCAATTCATCCTGTGACGGGGATTCACTGTGCAGCCATTTGAAACTGCATTTGTACCAATCCAGCGTTGTGGGCGCGACGTTTGATAGGTATTGACGCTCGCGGATGAACTGAGAGAAACTCAAGGCGTCCTCCTAAGCAGGTACTCAGATTGGGAGGAAAAGCCCAAAAGCCTTGGTTTTAGCGCAGCCTGGTAGCGCACCTGCCTTGGGCGCAGGGGGTCCGCGGTTCAAATCCGCGCGCCCCGACCAACACACCTTACTTCCGGTTTGCCCGTTAGCCGCCCGCTATCCGCCGCAGGCGCCGAGGGACATCGCACAGGTTCTACCGCTCGCCAGGGACCGCGGGGGCCTCGTACACGGTGTTGCCTCCCACCACGGTTTGCAGAACCTGGATTTTCGCGATCTCCTCGGCTGGCACCTTGAGCGGATTGCGGTCGAGCACGATGATGTCAGCGAACTTGCCGACCTCGATCGACCCGGTTGCCTCGTCCTCGTGAAGCTCATAGGCCGCGTTGATAGTCGCGGCCCGGAGCACAGCCTCCCGCGACAAGCCTGGATCGTCACCGAGCCGGCCACGATACTCGGGTGGCGCGCTGGGCGCGTTTGTCCGCGTCACGCCCACCTTGAGGGCAAACCATTCGTCCAGCTTGTCTACCGGCCAGTCGCTGCCGAAAGCGATGCGGGCCCCGGCCGCTGCCAGGAGTCCTGCTGGCTCCAGGATCTTCATTCGGGCCGGACCAAAGTAGTTTGTGAGGCCCAGCGTATCCCCCGCAGGCTTTTCCCACTGGAACGACAGCACCGGGATCGCGCCGAGCAGCTTGTAGCGCGGGAAATCCGCAGGCTGGACAAGCTCATCGTGCGCGATGGCCGGACGGATGTCGGTTGTGGGCAGGGCCTTCCTGAGTGCTTCTATACCATCGAGCGCCGCGTGGACGGCGCCGTCCCCGTCGGCGTGCATGTGCGGATCGATCCCGGCGCGACCGAGCTCCACCAGCACGGTCGCCAGAGCATCCGCGGAGAAGTAGACTGCAGGTCCGCGACTGGGGCCGGGCACCCAGTGCGGCTTCTCCGCCGTTCCGGCGTTCATCAAGTAAGGCTCGCAAACCGCGCCTGTGAGCGCAGGAGCGGCGATCACTCCGTCGAGATACAGCTTTGCATTCCGGACCGTGATGCCGGGGGGGCGCGCGATCGCACCGTCGTCATATTGCTTCGCAAATGCGACGATCCGTGCCACAGCGCCGGGCAAATCGCCAGCCTCCTTGGGCTCGATCACGGGTGCGAAGTGCGCCCGCGCCGTCAGGCCTCCGGCGCGGCGCAAGGCCGTGAACGCAGACATGGACTCCGACGGAGCGTCGGCATCGAGGAAACCTGTGATGCCCTGGCGGCTCATTGCCTTGAGTGCTGCCGTTGCGGCTGCCACGTACTCTGCGCCCGTCGGCTTCGGCAGGATGTCGGAGAACACGGCATACGCGCTATCTTCGAGCAGGCCCGTAGGCTCGCCATGATCGTCCCGCCAGATCTTGCCGCCGATTGGGTCCGGGGTGCCAGCCGTAATCCTGGCGAGTGCGAGGGCACGTGTGTTGGCGAGTGCGGTGTGCCCGAACGAGGAGGTGACGAGAATCGGTCGAGTCGTTTTCAGAGCATCGAGTGTGGCGCGGCTCGTTTTCACGCCCGCGGGGCGCATGCTCTCCTGGAACCAGTTCACTACCTCGAGCCACGCATTCGCATCTTTGGACTCCGAGTGGTCAAGGCAGGTCTGGATGCGCTGCTGCATTTCGGCGATGGTGAGCGACTCATAGTTGAGACTGCACTTCAAGAGCTGCACCCCGGCTTCGAGCGGATGCATGTGGCCGTCGATGAGGCCGGGCATCAGGAACCGGCCTTTTAGGTCCACCGACACCGTGGCCGCACCAACAAAAGGAGCAACCCCCCGATTGCGGCCGACGTAGACAATTCGTCCGTCGCGAATCGCCAACGCCTCGGCGGTTCGGTTCCGGGCATCCGCCGTAAAGATGACGCCGTTACGGTAGACGCGGTCGGCGGCGCTAGACGACGATGAAGAGCCAGCAGCGGCGGGCGGAGTGGTCAACCCCTGAGCCTGAGCCTGCGCCTTTGGGGCCAGCGCAACGAGGATGAGCGCCATTGTCTGGAGGAAAAGCGCCCACCTCGGTCTTGATGCACTCTGCAACCAATGAAGCGCACTCACGCGCATTCTGCAAGTGCCGCCAAATTTTATGAAGGTACGGCAGTGCGAGACGGGTTGGCCGATCATTCGTGGGACGCCTAGCTTTCCGGTCGCTTCATCTTACGGACACGGCAGCGACCAGTCAACAAACGGCAGCCCTGACCGAGCGTGTCGCGCCCAGAGCGCCTGTGCTGCAGCGGGCTAGCTCCTGAGGCCGCCCCCACCCGTCATTGCAATTCGGGACGAGACAGAATCACTCCCGGTTAGTCGCTAGCCTTGATCGGAAACGCCTCGGGGCAGACTGTTGGGGTAGGCGGGGTCTCGAACCGAGGCGTTTTCGATAAGGAGACTAGGAGGAAGCCGCTGGCGTTTGCGGTGGACGCGGTGCGCTATGGGATTTGAACGGCAGCGTGGATCTGAAGGGGGCTTGGGGAGAGCAGCGAAGCGTGGTGGGAATGCCGCCAGGATTGGCGGAATGGTGTTGAAGATGAGCCAGAGCGTATGCGGAGAGTGGCCGAAGAGATGGTGGCGAGGCGGCGGGCACACGAGTGCGCTGGCGTGCCGGGGCACATCCCAGGGCCGCTAGAGGTGGACGCGCTACGAAGAGTCGAAGTAAGGGCATGTGGATAATTCCGCAGCGGTAAATCTCTGCACCACGATCATGGCCGCGCCGCAGCGTGGACAATGCCAGACAGAAGAACTCTCCGCCGGAGCTTTGCAGGTTCCAGCCTCGACCAGCGTGGAGGAGTTACTGGACAGCAGTTGTCGGGATAGTGCCAAGCGGGAGGCGCGAAAGCGATTGGCGAGAAACCCGAAGTGACGGATGCGCACGAACCCTCTCGGGAGCACATGCAGAAAGAAGCGCCGCAGGAACTCGGTGGCGCCCAGCGTCATCGTGCCTTGCTTGCCGCCGTGGGCGTAGTCCTTCCAACGAAAAGTAACGTGCTCTTGGTCGAAGTTCAACAAGCGATGATTGGAGATGGCCACGCGGTGGGTGTAGCGACCGAGATAGCGCAACACCTGCATGGGACCACCGAAGGCTTGCTTGGCATAGACGACCCAGTCGTGACGGTGCAGGCGGCGAATGAGTTGGGCGAACTGCTGCGGATCGGCGAGAGCGGCTGCGGGACCGGCGCAGCAAAGTTGGTTGCGACGGTGGAGCCGTTTCAGACCGGCGAGGAACTTGCCGCGAAAGACGCAGCTGAGGATCCTTACGGGTAAGAAAAAAGGATAGCGTGGGCGAACCCATTGACGGTGGTCGGGTGAAAGTCCGCCCGCAGGAATAGCGCAGTGGATGTGGGGATGCAGGAGCAGGTTCTGTCCCCAGGTGTGAAGAGTGCTGATCACGCCGATCTCGGCACCCAGGTGTTTGCGATCGATGGCAATTTCGAGCAAGGTTTGCGCGCTGGCAGTGAACAGCAGGTCGTAGAACAAACGCGGGTTCTCTAAAGCCAGCACGTTGAGTTCGTGGGGCACGGTGAACACGACATGGAAGTAACTGGTGGTCAGGAGTTCGCGTTCGCGGGCCGCCAGCCAACGCTGGCGCGCTTGCGTCTGACACTTGGGGCAGTGCCGGTTTCTGCACGAGTTGTACGAGATGGCCTGATGACCGCAGCTCGGGCAGGCATCGCGATGACCGCCCAGCGCAGCGGTGCGACAGCGCAAAATGGCACGAAAAGCTTTGAGTTGCTGAAAGTCAAAGCTCGATCGATAGCGCTCCAGGAAGCGATCGCCTTGCGCACGCAGAATGTCGGCCACCTCGAAGGTGGGCCGAGTCATTTTTCGTTTTTCCGTTTAAAGCTGCGGCTGATGTTCTCGGTGCTGGAGAGCGCGAGGCCATCCAGCGGATTGCTGACCGCTTGCAGGTGCCGCTGCGACAGGTGCAGGTACTGAGCGGTAGTTTCCAGGTCGCCGTGCCCGAGCAGAACCTGGATGGTGCGCAGGTCGGTGCCCGCCTCCAACAAGTGAGTCGCCCAACTGTGGCGCAGCGTGTGCGGGGTGACGCGTTTGCGGATGCCGGCCCGACGCGCGGCCTCGCTGCACGCGATCCAGACGGTCTTGTCCGAAATCGGCTGATCGAGTCTGTGCTGAAGGGTGCGAGTGGGGAACAGATAGAGTTTGGGCTTGCGCCAACGCCAGTACTCGCGCAGGGTTTCCAACAGGGTTGGACTCAGAGGCAAATCACGATCCTTGCCGCCCTTGCCTTCCACCACGCGGATGATCATCCGCTGGCTATCGATATCGCTGACTTTGAGACGAGCCAGTTCGCTGCGTCGCATGCCGGTGGCGTAGAGCGTCATCAACAGCGTCCGTCGAAACAGGGTTCCGGCGGCATCGATCAATCGCGCAACTTCCTCCCGGCTGAGCACCGTTGGCAGTCGGCGTCGGTCCCGGGGGTAGGGCAAGAACTCGCGAAACTGATGGCGCTTGAGTGTCTTGACGAAAAAGAAGCGCAGCGCCGCTACCCGGTTGACCACCGTGCCGGGCGTCAGCTTGCACTCCGTCAGCAGATAGGCTTGATAGGTTCGAAGTTCGTTGGGGCCGAGCTTGTCGGGAGACTTGCCGAAATGCTTCGCGAAATCGCTTACCACCCGCAGGTAGTTGCGCGTGGTGATGGCAGAGTAGTTGCGACGCTGGAGTTCCTCCAGCATCATCTTGCGTAAACGGGTCACAGGAATCTCCTTTCCCTATGACCCACACTACGTCAGCAGTTCCTGAACTCTCTGGGTCGATCCACGCGGTAGCGTCCGCCGCGCCAGCGGCTTAGTCCTTGTCGGCAACCCGGAAGTTAAGACTTGGCCGGGTTCGGAAACCGTCTGCCAGAGTGTAACCATTCGGGATAAACCGCTGAAAGGGTTAGTTCAAAAATATCGGGGTTGAGCAGAAAAGTACGAAAATCGTCTGCCAGGGCTGACCAAATCAATAAAAAGGAAGTTTGGGCAACTCGCTCCGGTCGCGGACTCTATTAGAGAGTGCTCTCTTTTTTCTGCAATAGGCAGGGCTGCCTCGCAACTAGACGGGTGATTGTACAATGGGTCTGTTTGGAGGAGTCTCCAATGAAGCGCATGGGACTGACTCTCTGTCTAATCTGCTTCGGCTTTTTGCTAGCCGGACAGACGAATCAAGCTGCTCTAACCCGGAAGACGGTAACTGGCATGTACCACATCAACAAGGTTCACGGCTCTGAGGACGGCGGCATGGTGATGCGGGGGATGGACTTTAGCTTCCACGACTCCGCGCACGACTCAGTGATAAGCTGCCGCGGCGAATGCGAACTCGAAGTTGGAACCATGCTTCTTCAAGCAGGTGAAGTGGATTTTCATAGCAGGACAGGCGAAGCCGAGGCCCGAGAGAACGTGACAATCAAGGTGCTGCCGGTAGGGGGCGGGACCCGAATGCCCTAACAGCCCGACACCCGGCAAAAAGGCGCAACCTCTCCCCCGCGTTCCCCCTCTGTATCCGGTTTGCGCGCGCGTGGTACCATCCCGGTGTGAGCGATGTAGTTTGCGTCTCAAGTCCTGGTTCGGCCGCCCCATGCGCAACGGTGACTGCGCGGCACTCTCTACTTGTCCGCGTCACTCACTGGATTACTACCCTTTGCTTTTTTGCCCTGCTCGTCACTGGATTTGAAATTGTGATCTCTCACCCTCGCTTCTACTGGGGGGAAACCGGCAATGTATTGACTCCCCCCTTGTTCAAACTGCCGATCCCTGCCTCGAGATCACTGGTGCCGACCGGCTACGGCTACGTGCTGCCGGACCAGAACGGCTGGAGCCGGTATCTACACTTCCAGGCTGCCTGGGTGGTGGTATTGACCGGCTTGCTTTACATAATCTCCAGCTTTTTCAGCGGACACTTGCGGAAAAACCTGCTCCCGCATAAGGCCGATCTTTCCTGGCGAGCGTTTCCGACGGCAATTGCAAACCATCTGCGCTTCCAGCGGCCGAGTGCGGCAGAGGCCTGGTCATATAACCTGCTCCAGCGCCTCGCCTACCTGTTCGTGATCTTCGTTCTGTTTCCCCTGGTGATCTGGACCGGCCTGGCGATGTCTCCCGCTTTTGTTTCCGCGGTTCCAGCGACCGTCAATTTGCTCGGCGGCCAGCAATCCGCGCGCACGCTTCACTTCTTCGTCTCTCTGGCTCTCCTGCTCTTCCTGCTGGTCCATGTCGGGATGGTTTTTCGTGCCGGATTCAGAAGCCGCATGCGTGCGATGATCACGGGCCGCGCCGGTGCAGATATGGAGCGCACATGAGCGAGCCGTCATCTCGAGATCTGTCACGCCGCAAACTGATCACAACCGGCATCGCGGCTGCCGCGGGCCTGACCGGTCTGGGCGTGGCCGCCCGCCTGGCGCAAAAATATGGACTGGTGCCGCCCGATCACGGCGGGATCTATGGCCTCGGCGAGACCCTGACCTACGCTTCCCATAGGCTGCTGACGAAGCACTCGCTGGCCCGTGAGTTTCCCCGAAGCCAGATTTCGAAGCCTCCGCTGGCCAACGAAATGGCGCCGTTGAATGACGCGTTCAAACGCCTTCAGGCCGGTGGATTCGCCGACTGGCGGCTCTCCATCGACGGCATGGTCGCCCGGCCCGCCTCGTTTTCGCTGGACCAGCTGAAGAGTTACCCGTCTCGCAGCCAGATCACTATGCTGCAGTGTGAAGAGGGCTGGTCGTATATCGCCGAGTGGATCGGCGTGCCCCTCGCTCAGGTGTTGGACGTTGTGGGAGTTCTCCCGCAAGCCCGATACGTTGTTTACTTCTCGATCGATCCCGCCTGGTGGGAAAGCATTGATATGGCCGATGCCTTGCATCCCCAGACTTTCCTTGCCTATGGCATGAATGGCGGCGAACTTCCGGTAGGCGACGGCGGGCCGCTTCGCCTGCGGCTGCCGCGCCAGATCGGCTACAAGAGCGTGAAATTCATTACCCACATGACGGTCACCGACAGCCTGAAAGGGTTCGGCAAGGGGCTGGGCTCCGCAGCTCCCGAAGCAGGCTATGCCTGGTACGCGGGCATCTGACAGGCCTGTTTCAGGGTGTCAAAATCTCCGTCGCGACTTGAGGTCGAGCCGGCCTCGCTGCTGGCCACCAGCGCCGCAGAGCTACTACCGACCAGATGCCTTCCACGATCCCAAATGGCCAGGCGCCCTGCGCGAGCCGTAAATCGAGCCCAGCACACACAGCAACAAGCGATCAGACTTCGCCGGCAGGTTCGAAGCGGTATCCTACCCAGGGTTCCGTGATGATGTAGCGCGGCGTGTCCGTGGAGTCGATCTTCTTTCGCAGCTGTGCCACCAGCACGCGCAGGTGTTCCGGCTGCTCCACACTGTTGGGCCCCCAGATGGCGAGCAGGAGGGCGCGATGCGTAACCACCCGGCTGGCGTGTCTCGCCAGATAAAGCAGGAGTTCGAACTCCTTGGGCGTAAGCCGGACTTCGCTGTTCTTGACCGAAACCCGAAATGCATCCGCAGCAATCTTAAAGTCGCCGATGGTGATGGTGCGCTTTGCCGGGTCCTCGGTGGGCTGGGCGCGCGCCAGGTTCCTTCGCACCCGGGCCAGAAGTTCGTTCATGCCGACCGGTTTGGTCACGTAGTCGTCCGCGCCCGCGTCCAGCGCCTCCACCTTGGTTTTCTCCTCGCCCTTCACCGACAGCACGATGATCGGCAGCGAGGACTCCGAGCGCAGCTGGCGGCACAGCTCAATCCCATTCATGTTGGGCATGGAAATATCGGTGACCGCCAGGTCGGGCTGCCACTCTCGCGCCGATCTCAGGCCGGCGAGGCCGTCATTCGCGGTGCGAACTTCGTAGCCGCTGCCGGTCAGAGCCGTGCGCAGCACCCGCGTGATCTGCGGTTCATCATCGACCACCAGGATGCGTTTCTTGTCGGCCATGAATGTCTAGGGGGGATTGCTGGGTCACAACGTGGACGTCCACCGCTGGCGCGTCCCGGAGAAATTTGTGGATGGCATTCAGATACAGGATGCCATCCAGGTCCATTTCCTCGAAAACCGTGCCTTTGTATTCATCTTCACCTTCTTCCGGGGGATGGTTTCGAGTTTCTCCGTTAGCTCAAGCACTCCCTTGCGGCCGTGGGTCTCGACCATGCCAATGACCACATCTTCGCCCCGGCTCCTCCGCCGGATGGCCTCGCTCAGCATGTTGAAGGTTTTCCCTACTCCCGGCGCATATCCGAGAAACAGCTTGAGAGTGCCTCCCTTCTTCGCGGGCGCAGCTTCCTCAAGCCATTGTTCGGGAGTCTTGGCCATCGCCGCCTATTGTCGTGGACACCGCTCGATTTGTCGATATTCGGTTACAATCCATGTTCGTGAATCGGGCGGTGATCAGGGCGGCGCTCCGTTTTGCGGCTTGTGCCGCGGTCCTGTTCCTTGTGGCTTACGTTTATACCGCTGCCATCCGGGTGAATCCCACCACGGTCGCCCTCACTCTTCTGATCTGGGTCTTGATCGTCTCCGCCCTGTGGGGCTTGCGCTACGCGCTCTTCACCGCATTCTTCGCCACCACGGTTTTCAACTTCTACTTTCTTCCTCCCGTGCGCACCTTCACCATCGCGGGCACGCAGAACTGGATTGCCCTCTTTTCCTTTTTCACCACGGCCGTCATCGCCAGCCAATTGTCTGATCGGGCCCGCAAGCAGACCGAAGAGGCGGTGGGCCGGCGCCGCGAACTGGAGCGCCTGTACAGTTTCAGCCAGCAGTTGCTGACCGCGGACAACGTGTTGCAACTGCTGAACGCGGTCCCCGGACATGTGGTCGAGTCGTTTGGCGTCTCCGCCGCGGCCGTGTATGTCCCGGAGAAGGGCAACATTTATCGTTCGGGAGTCGATGCCTCCGGCCTGGAGGTTGAGCAGCTCAAATCCATCATTGCGCGCGGCGAAGCGGTGGTGGACAGCGCCCGCAACCTGAGTTTCACTCCGCTGAAGATGGGAGTGCGCACCGTCGGCGCGATGGGCGTTGCCGGCAACCTTTCCCGGCAAACCCTCGCTGCCGTGGGCAGCCTGATCGCCATCGCGGTGGAGCGCGCCCATGCGGTGGAGATCATGGCCCGTTCTGAAGGGGCGCGCGAAGGCGAACGCTTGCGCTCCGCCATTCTTGACTCCGTCACCCACGAGTTCCGCACCCCGCTGACCTCGATCAAGGCTTCGATTACCAGCCTGCTCTCGCCCACCGGACTGGGCCCCGACGATCGCCAGGAATTGATGACCGTCATCAACGAAGAAAGCGATCGCTTGAACCGCCTGGTAGGCGAGGCCGCGGAAGTGGCGCAACTTGAATCCCATGAATTTCAGCTCGATCTCAGGGATTGCGTCCTGCTTGAGCTCGTACAGAACACGGGGGAAGAGGTTAAACAGATGCTGGGAAAGCATCCCATAGAGATCAGGGTGCCGGAGGCGATCACCGTGCGTCTGGACCCGGACCGCATCAGGGAAGTTCTGGTGCAGTTGCTGGAGAATGCCGCCAAGTATTCAGCGCCGGAATCCCCCATCCGCATCACCGCCGAGTTGAAGGGCGCCAATGTCGAAGTGAGTGTCGCCGACCAGGGCGCGGGCATTGACGACATGGAACAGGGGCTGATTTTCGACAAGTTCTATCGTGGCAAGAACCAGCGCTACCGGGTGCAGGGAACAGGGATGGGCTTGTCCATCGCGCGCGCCATTGTCGAAGCCCACGGAGGCAAAATCGGTGTCACCAGCCAGCTTGAATGCGGCTCCGTGTTTCACTTTCTTTTACCGGTGAGACACTAAGCCGCCGCTTGCGCTCTGGAGGACGCGAGTCCAGCGGTTCGGGACGGTAACGCAGCAGCGCCAGCGCGGTGACATCGTTGTGGGCGGGCGTGGTGTCCATGAAATTCTGCGCCGCCTGCAAAATTGCCAGGCACAAATCCTGCGCCGTGGATGCAGAGGCTCGCTGCAGGCTGTCCTTGGCGCCTTCCAGCCCGAATTCGTCGCTGTTGTATTCCGCTTCCACAATTCCGCGCGAAACCACCAGAAGCACTGCCCCGGGCCCCAGGGCACAGGTGGAGGCGCTGTGGGTCGCATGCGAGAAGATGCCCAGCGGCAGGCCGCTGGCCTCCAGTTGGGTGATGCCGGAATCGTCGCGCAGCAGTCCCGGGGTGTGACCGGCGTTGGCGTAGCATACCGTCCCCAGGTCCTCGTTGTAGCAACCGATGAATGCCGGACAGCTGCGAATCCCGCCCGCAACCTGCAGGATGGTGCAGTTGATCGCATGGCAGAGCCCCACCATCGCTTCCGCCTCGTTGAAGTCCTCGCCCGCGAAAAGATTGGGCGCCAGCGTTCGAAAAGTGTTCTGCGCGGCGATGAGGATGGCGCGCGTATCCTCCCTGCGGCCGGCCACGTCGAACAGGCCGAACAGCACCCGCGAAGGGCTCACGCGCAGGAATTCGTAGAAGTCGCCGGCCACGCGCTGGCTGTGGTACACGGCGGCGACCTCAGCCCGGCGCAGCACCGGCACCTCGGAATGCCATGGATCGCCATGGGGCAACGCCGTTTCACGGCGCTTGAACAGGGAGCGTACGAAACCCGCCGGAGGCAACGTCAGGGCGCGAATGATTTCTGCGGTTCGTGTCATAGCTCGTTCTCTGCTGCCTGGATTCAGGCGAGCGAACCGGTGCCAGATCGGCTCTTCGCTTTCCGGGACCCCGGGACCCTGCTTCAAGGCCCTAATCGGCATTTCTTCTCCTTATCGTTAGAAGACCGGCTACGTCGCATGGCCGGCGTCGGCTCGATGTCTGGGGCCCAATATAGCGATGCCCCCGGCCAGGGGAATATTTCGTCGTGGGCGTCGGTAAACCGACTTTTTCGGTTTGTTTCAGCCGCGAAACTTTTCCGATGACACAATGCCTCCGTGGTCCTGGCTGAGGCTCCACATGCAAGATGCTGGGAGATGTGGAGCCTCATGCCTCTCAGAAATTTGTCCCTGCCGGCAGTTCGCCTTTCCCAAGACAAGGTCGTTCCGTGGCCGTAGCCCGATAGTGCCGTCACTCTGGCACCACGGGGCCATTTACCCGAATCGGGAAGAGATTTAGCTTGCTCTTGAGCAGTTCTGGGGGAGGGCTGTTCGACGGGCGTCCCAAGACTCAAACCTGGGTCTGGGGCGCTTTCGTTTTTTTGCCGGCCAGTCGCGAATCTGACAGCAATGGACAGTTACGCAGTGCCCATTTCTTGCACAATCCGGACGCTCATTTCCGGTCAGGTTTGCCCGTTCGACTTTGGGGCAATGTCGCTTTGAATGTGCAAATCCCAAAGCATGTACGACGCCGGCGAAAGCAGTAAATTTCTGGGCGTCCGGGCTGGACATAGGACTAAGTGCCGCCATCCACGCGGGTTACGGGGATTTCAGAGACCACCAATAAGTCTGTCAAAGGTCAGCCAGTTGTTCCTGAAATGGAACAGACCCTCGCTTCCACAAGCTTTCCACAGGGGTGTGGTAGCGGAGTTGTAGCGGGATTTGACCTGGAAAGCCCTATTCCGGCGACCCCATGCCGTCCTGGGCCATGGACTCAAAGCGGGTGGACCGCTTGACGAAAGCCAGCTTGATTCTGCCCGTAGGCCCGTTGCGCTGTTTGGCGATAATGATCTCGGCGACGCCGTCCAGTTCGGGCTCGTCGGGTTTGTAAACCTCTTCCCGGAAGATGAAGGCCACCACGTCCGCATCCTGCTCGATCGATCCTGATTCCCGCAGGTCGGCGAGCTGAGGACGGTGGTCGCCGCCCCGGCTTTCCGGTGCGCGGCTCAGCTGCGAAAGCGCCACCACCGGCACCTTGAGTTCCTTGGCCAGCGCCTTCAGTCCGCGTGAGATAGCGGACACTTCCTGGGTCCGGTTTTCGTACCGCCTGCCTCCGCCTGACATGAGCTGCAGGTAGTCCACGATGATCAGATCGAGCCTGCCCTGCGACTGCTGCAGGCGCCGCGCCTTGGCCCGCATTTCGCTCAGGCTGATGCCGGGTGTGTCATCGATGAAAATCGGTGCGTGCGCCAGCTGGTCCATGGCGTGGACAACTTTGTCCATATCGTCGCGCCACAGCGAACCGGTGCGCATCTTGTGCGAGTCCACCCGCGCTTTCGAACACAACAGCCGCAACAGCAGCGCCTCGCGGGACATTTCCAGGGAAAACATGCCGACCACTTTCTGGTCTTCGATCGAGGCATTCTCGGCAATGTTCATGGCGAAGGCGGTCTTTCCCATGGAGGGCCGGGCCGCGATGATGATCAGATCGGAACGCTGCAACCCGCTGGTCATCTCGTCCAGATCGGTGTAGTGCGTGGCCAGTCCGGTGATGCGCTGGCCGCGCTGCAGCAGGGCATCGACCGATCCGAAAGATTCCTTGACGATTTCCTGCACGCCCATGAAGCCGCGGCCGATGCGCTTCTCGGAGAGCTGCATGATGGCGGCTTCGGCATCGTTGAGAACTTCCTCGGCGGGATCACTCTGATCGGAGGCGCGCGCGATGGCGGAATTGGAAACGTGGATCAGTCCACGCATCAGCGCCTTGTCGCGCACAATCTTGATGTAGTGCTCGATGCTGGGCCGGTCCGGTACGCCGTCCACCAGGCCGGAGATGTAGCCCACATCCCCGATGGCTTCCAGTTCCTTGTGGCGGTCAAACTCTTCGACCAGCGTGATCATATCGATCGGCCGGGAAGACTCGGCCAGGTCCATCATGCGGGTGTAAATGCGGCGATGGGAATCGAGAGAAAAGTCTTCCGGCTTGAGATGCTCGGCCGCCTGGTTGTAGGCAAAGTTGTCCAGCAGGATGGCGCCGAGAATGGACCGCTCGGCTTCAACGTTGGCCGGCAGGCTGTGCGCGAGACTGTAGTCGGTAGTGGCCAAGGGAACTGAGAATATTATAGTGAATAAAAAGCGAAACTCAAGAGAGACGCGTCCCGGCAGCGCCGGCGTCCTGCCGGCTGTCGAGTGGGCGTCCCCGCCCCCTCAAGATGGAACCGGCAGAAAACACAACCCTCAAATAAAATGCGGCCCAGGCCAGCCACCTGGGCCGCATCGCTCGTGAGTGCCACGTCTGCAGGTTTCACCGCGTCAAGCGGCGAAGCGTGGTCCAGAAAACCGCACTCCCGAAGGAGTGTCCATTTTCTGTTCCACCCTGCCGACGATCTCTCCGCGAATACTAGATTCGCGGATATTGTCCTGCGGCGACTGCGAGAAGCGGGCGGCGTCAGTCCTGCCTTTTAGGGAAGGACTCTCTGAGGAGGCCGCAACGCCCGAGTCTTCACGAAATGAACCGAAGTCCATTTCTAAAAACCCTCCCGGTGGTTCACCCTCGAGAACCGCCGGTCACCGCCAGCTCTGTTACCGTCGCGAGCAGGCTCAATGCATCTCACGTTTGCACTGTGAGCACTTTGCGCGAATATCGAATCACGCGCAACGGGAAATTGGGGCTGAGTTGTGCAGAAACTGTGGAGGATTAGACTTCCTTGTGGAAAGGGAAGGAAAACCGGGAAAGATTTCGCCGGCTTTGATGTGGGTCGAACGCTCCTGTCTGACGACCTTGACCTTGCTTTTTTCGCGAAGGCCCATCTCTGTGGAAATGAAGACTCTGGACTCAAATGTGAAAATCAAAGTCAAAGGCGTCGGACAAGAGTGTCCGACCCACACCAAGAAAAAAAGGCACGGCCGAAGCCGTGCCTTTCATTCGTGTAAATCCGTTTAATCGGTGGCTAGTCGCGCACTCCATCCAGAAATGCCCGCAACTTTCGCGAGCGCGAGGGATGGCGCAGCTTGCGCAGCGCCTTTGCTTCGATTTGGCGAATGCGTTCGCGGGTCACGGCAAAAGACTGGCCTACTTCTTCCAGGGTGTGCTCCGAACCGTCTTCCAGGCCGAAACGCATCTTGATGACCTTTTCTTCGCGCGGTGTGAGTGTGCGTAGCACCTGCGAAGTCTGGTCTTTCAGGTTGACGTTGATCACGGCCTCGGCCGGCGAGACTACTGCGCGGTCCTCGATGAAGTCGCCCAGATGCGAATCTTCCTCTTCGCCGATCGGCGTTTCGAGGGAGATCGGTTCCTGCGCGATCTTCAATACCTTGCGCACTTTGGCCACCGGAATGTCCATGCGCTTGGCGATTTCTTCCGACGTCGGTTCGCGTCCCAGTTCCTGCACCAGCTGCCGCGAAGTGCGGATCAGCTTGTTGATGGTCTCGATCATGTGCACGGGGATGCGAATCGTACGCGCCTGATCAGCAATTGCACGAGTAATCGCCTGCCGAATCCACCACGTGGCATAAGTCGAGAACTTATACCCGCGGCGGTATTCGAACTTGTCCACTGCTTTCATCAAGCCGATGTTGCCTTCCTGGATCAGGTCCAGGAACTGCAAACCGCGGTTGGTGTACTTCTTGGCAATGGAAACCACCAGGCGGAGGTTGGCCTCGATCAGCTCCCGCTTGGCCTGTTCCGCATCCATGTCCCCCTGGATGATTTCCCGTTGGGTGCGCTTGAGTTCCTGAAAGGAAACCCCGGCTTCGCCCTCCAGCTTTTCCAGTTCAGAACGGACGGAACGCGACTGGCGGCGATAGTCCTTCTTCTGCTCTTCGCTGCGGGTCGCTTCCGCTTTGCGTTCAAGGTTCTGGGATTGCCGGTCGAGCGAGCGCATGGTATCGACCGTCTTGTTCACCCGGTCGATCAACCGCTTGCGCTCGGCGTTGGTAAATCCCAGCCTGCGGACGCACAGGGAGACGGCCACAACCGCGCGCGCCAGGTTCAAGCGGGCCCGGCGGTAGTCCTTGGGGCGCTTCTTCTGGGAAATTGTGGCGAACTTCTCGATCAGATGGCTGGCCTTTTTGTAAGCCTTGGCCAGGTCATCGATCTTCCCGGTAAACTCCCTCAGGCGGTTCTGGAGGATTTCGTCGGTGATCTCCTCCTCGTCGAAGGTGACCACTTCCTTGATGGAGCGGACGCCCTTCTTGAGGTCCTCGCCCATCGCCAAAAGTTCGTTAATGACAATCGGCGACCGCGAGAGCGCCTTCAGCACCCGCAGTTGTCCGCGCTCGATGCGCTTGGCGATCTCGACTTCGCCTTCACGCGTAAGCAGCGGCACCGTTCCCATCTCCCTTAAATACATGCGGACGGGGTCGTTGGTTTTTTCCAGAGCGCCGGGGGTGAGGTCGAGTTCGACGTCCTCGCCGGCTTCTCCTTCTTCTTCAAACTTCTTATCGAGCGCGGAGGAGGGAAGTTTGGGTCCCTCGAGCACGTCGATGCCCTGTGTGCCAATGGTGGTCAGCAGATCGTCCAGGTCCTCGGGAGAATGCACGTCGTGCGGGATAAGGTCGTTGACCTGGTCATAGGTCAGATATCCCTTCTCTTTACCTGTGTCGATCAGCTTTTTAATGTCGTCGTACTTGTCGTCAAGAGCCAAGACGGATTACCTTCTTTTCGTCCTACGGAAAGGACAGAGAGCTTTTTTAGCGGTGGGAACGTGAAGCGGCGAGCTGCGCGCCGGGCACAAACCTTCGAATTATAGCATCGGAGGGGTTTAGCGGAAATCAGCGGTCGGCTGATTTTCGACACACCCCGTCCATGTTCCCGTCAACTGTCTAACTTAGATGTTCTGGAACCCCATTTAGTTTCATAGTGTTTTTGCCCTATGCCGGCCGGGCCGCGGGGCTGTCGTCAGCCAGGCTGGGATCCATCAGGGCCCGTTTCAGCCGCATCTTTTCCTCCAGCAGGGCTTGTATTTGGCCGGCCTCCCGCCCCCGCGTGGCTTGCAATTCCCTCTGTACGCCCTCCAACTTCCTCCTAAGTTGGATGCGCCGCAGGGCCCGTACCGCGCCCTCCAGCCGCTCGGCGGAGAGCTCCTCGTCGTCCTTCATGAGGATGGAAGCCAGCAGGCTTCGCTCACCTTCGGGCAAGGGCAAGTCCGTGACATGCACCGCCTCAGACCGCAGCAGCACTTCGATCAGCGATTCGGCGGCCACGCCCTGATGCAGGAACTCGCTCTTGAGGACGAACTGGGCCTGGCGGCAGGGATCGAACTCCTCTTCCACGCCGTCGCGGGCCGAAAAATGTTCGTCCGAGGTCTGGATGTCGGTAGCCGAGACCAGCGCCCGGATCAGTATTCTTTCCGCGTCCGTGATCTGGACCTCCGCCCGGGCCTTCAGGGTCGCCGTCGAGCGGTTGGCTGCGGCGTGCTTCAACTCCTGGCGCAGCACCGCCGAGTCGATGCCCAGCTTCTGCGCCATCTCCCGCGCCAGTTCATCGCGAACGATCCGGCTGGGCACGCGCTGGATGTGAGGCAGCAGGTAATTCACCGCCTTCACCTTGCCCTCGGCGCCGCGCACCGGGAACTGGGCCCGCGCCCGTTCGATGAGATAGTCGAAATACTTCTGCGAATTCTTCAAGGTGCCGGCGTAAGCCTCTTTCCCCTTGCGCCGGATGAAGAGGTCGGGATCGAAGCCCGCTTCCAGGGTAAGCACCTTCACCTGAAACTCTTCTTCCACCAGCAAACCCAGGGTGCGCTCCGTGGCCTTGGCTCCAGCCGTATCCGGATCGAAATTAACTACAACGTTCTTGGTGAAACGCCCCAAAAGCCTGGCCTGCAGTTCGGTAAAAGCCGTGCCCGAGCTGGCAATCACGTTGTGGAATCCAGCCCCAAAGACCGAGATGCAGTCCATCTGCCCCTCGACCAGGATGGCGTAGTCCAATTTGCGAATTGCCTCCTTCGCCCGGTCGAGGTTGAACAGCACCCGCGACTTGGAGTAAATCGCCGTCTCCGGCGAATTCAGATATTTGGGCCCAGCCTTTTCGTCGGCAGAGAGCGTCCGCCCGGTAAAGGCAATGACGCGCCCAGCTTCGTTGGTGATGGGGAACATTACCCGGTTGCGGAACTTTGAATACATGGCCGCGGTCGTTGGCCTAACCTCTTTGGATGCGATATCCCTCTGCGATCCCGCCTCACTATTGTCATCCCGAGCGGAGTCGAGGGACCTTGTGTTTTGCTGACTACCGACGACCGACGACTGACGACTGCCCTCCGTCTTCCACGAGAACAGTCCGCTCTCTCGCAGCACATCTTCTTCGAACTCGCCCCGCAGCCGGTCGCGCAACAGAAATCCGGAATCCGGCGCAAAGCCGATTTGGAAGGCCTTGATGACGTCCTCGTTCAGCCCGCGCCCCGCCAGATATTCGCGGGCATGTGCTCCCTCCGGTCGGCGCAGATACTCCTGAAAAAACCCGCAGGCCCGCTCATTGACCTCCAGCAGCACGGTTCGCAGTCCGGCTTCCCTGGCCTCGGCCGGACTCGAGAAGGTGACCTTTGGCAAAGCAATGCCCAGCTTCTGCGCCACCGCCCTCACGGCTTCGGGGAAAGTAATGTTTTCGACCTTCTGGACAAAACTGAAGACATCGCCAGAAACACCGCAGCCGAAACAGTGATAAAACTGCCGCGTGGCATGCACGGAGAACGACGGTGTCTTCTCGTTATGAAAAGGACAAAGCCCGGAGTAATTCTGCGCCCCCGCCTTCTTCAGCTTGACGTAATCGCCGACAATGCGAACGATGTCCGCCTGCTGCTTGACGCTTTCCTTGAAGTCGCTGGATTCGGTCATGATCGGAGGCACAGCTGTCCGCAGGAATTGTGAGCCTGAAAGCCGCTGTTTTGAATATACCGGAAGCAGATTGCTGTGGAGAAGCTGTGGAAGGAACCGCTATTCGGTTGATCGCAGCGGAAAACCTGGGCCCTGACAAGCAAGTGTTCGTGCTTACTTACCCTTTGTCATGCTGAGCGGAGGAAGAGCGGTCGCTTGCGACCGCTCTTCTGCAGTCGAAGCACCCCTACCTTCCTCACGCTCTTTCATCCACGGGTACCAGTCTTTGCTCAAATCCACCCACTGCGGGTTCATTGATTCGATCAGCACAATTTTCTTCGCTCGGCGCCAGCCCTTTAGCTGCTTCTCGCGCCCGATCGCTTTGTGGACGTCATCGTAAGATTCCCAGTAAAGAAGGCGGTCAACGTCGTAGTCGTCCGTGAAACCTTCAATGCGGTGGAACCTGTGCTCGAAGGCTCGCTTGTGGAGGTTGCCCGTCATCCCGATATAGAGAGTTCCGGATAAGCTGCCCATGATGTAAACGCAATACGTTCGTCGAGCGCGCATGAGGGTATAGGGGTCCTTCGACTCTCCGCTTCTTCGCAAGCGAAGAAGCGGCTTCGCTCAGGATGACAGGGTGAGGGACGTGAAGATATTTTGCTGTGACGGTCGTCACAAAGTTTTTTAATCTGTCCCAATCTGGAATGTCATGCTGAGCGGAGGAAGAGCGGTCGCCTGCGACCGCCCTTCCGTAGTCGAAGCACCCCTATATCACCGCGAACCTAAACCCGCAGTTCTACGACTGTGGCCCCGCCGCCACCCTCATTCTGGGGGGGCTCGGTCACTGACTCCACATGCGGATGTTTCTGCAGATACTGCCGCAATGCTTTCCTCAAAATTCCCATGCCACTGCCGTGCACCACGCGCACTCGCGGCAGTCCGGCCAGGAACGCGCGATCGACGAACTTCTCCACCTCGCGGGTGGCGTCATCCACCGTGCGCCCGATGACGTTGATCTCAGACGGCACGCTGGCATCCTCTTTTTCCAACGAAATCGAGATACCGCGGGCACGGGCTGCCTTGACCGGAGAATCAGCCGCTCGCGACAGCACTTCCGCAATATCGTCACGCGCAATCTTCATCTTCATGGCGCCGATTTCGACTTCAAAATGATTCTCGTCGAGTCGCCGGCTCACCACGGCAGGCCGGCCTACCGACTTGAGTTTGACCGTGTCACCCTCCGAGACATGCTTCACCACCTGCGGTTGTGCATTGGGATCGCCCCGGTCGGCCCCGGTGCTGTGCGCTACCACGGTGGAATCGAACTGCTCTCCGAATTCCCGCCGCAGTTTCGAAATCCGCCGCTCGGCGTCTTTGGACAGCTTTTGCGATGCGGCCCGGTCCTGGATCGCGTTAACCATTTCCCGCGCTTGATACTCGAAGTCCCGCAGCAGGGTATCGAGCTTTTTCTCCATCTCTTTGATTTTCGTCTGCTGCTCTTTCCGCCCCTCGGCGGCAAGGCTAGCTTTTTCGCGCTCAAGTTCCTGCTCGCGAGCCTTGAGACGAAGGCGTTCCCCCTCGGCTTCGCGCAAGTTGGCATGCAGGCTGTCGAGAAACTGGCCGACATCCCTTGCCTGCGTACCCAGTCTGGAGCGTGCGGCCTCGATGATGGACGGATTCAGTCCCAGGCGTTGCGCGATGTTGATTCCTGCCGACGCGCCCGGCACACCGATCTTCAATTCGTAAGTAGGTTGCAGCGTAGCTTCGTCGAATCCAACTGACGAATTCACCACGCCCGGCGTATTTGCGCCAAAGACCTTCAGCGAGGTGTGATGCGTGGAGATTACCGTCACGCACCCGATGCGCCGGAAGTGCTCGGCAATCGCGACCGCCAGCGCCGCGCCTTCTTCCGGATCAGTGGCCGAGCCCAGTTCGTCGAGCAAGACCAGCGAGTTCGCCGTGGCAGTGCGCGAGATGGAGTCGATGTTGGTCACGTGGGCGGAGAACGTCGAAAGATTCTGCTCGATCGACTGGTAGTCGCCGATGTCGGCCAGCACGGCATCGAACACGGGGACTTCAGCGCGATCGGCTGGGACCGGAATACCGGACTGCGCCATCAGCGCCATCAGGCCAACCGTCTTCAAGGCCACTGTTTTTCCGCCGGTATTGGGACCGGTGATGACCAGTTCCAGTCGTTCCCCTTCGAGTTCGATGCTCACGGGAACAACGTGCCCGCCCTTTGCCTTCAGGTTGCGCTCCAGCAGGGGGTGGCGGGCATTGATCAAAACCAGCCGAGCAGGGCTCGGCCCGGACAGCCGGGGGCGGCTGTCCCCACGTGGTTCCTGCCGGTCCACGGAATCGTTTCCCAACATAAGGACCGGCACGCAGCCGTACTGTTCGGCGAAGCGGGCCTTGGCGAATTGCAACTCCACTTCACCCAGCACGTCCACAGCCTTCAGGATGGGCTCGGCGTTTTCGCCGATGCGGCGCGTCATCTCCAGCAGGATGCGGTGAACCTCCGCCATTTCTTCATCGAGCAGTCGCACCAGTTCGTTGTTCTGGTCGATGGTCTCCAGGGGCTCGACGAAGACGGTCTGCCCGCTGGAGCTGGCGCCGTGGATCACGCCCTGCACCCGGCGCTTCTGCTCGATCTTGATGGGGATCACGAAGCGCTCGCCGCGGATCGTGATCAGTTCGTCCTGCACCGCGCCGCCCTCGGACAGCCGGCGCAGATAGCCGCGCAGTGACTCCTGGATTGTCCTCTTTTGGCGTTCGATCTCGCGCCGGATTCGCGCCAGTTCCGGCGAAGCCCGGTCTTCGAGCGTGCCGTCGGGCTGGATCTTGTTGCGAAAGCCGCGCAGGAATTCGGTGAAGTCGATCATGCCGGATGAAAGCTCCGCCACCGCGGTCCACGCTACTTTCATTGCCGCCGGCGGACTCAGAGCGATCTCCCGCCACTCGGCGGCGCGGTCTATCACCAGCACCACATCGCGAATCTCCGTGGTTTCGAGAACGGCACCGTCAATGCGCGCCTTCTCGACCGGAGTTGTGATGTTCAGCAGTCCGGAGAACTCGAAGCGTCCACCCACGCGCCGGAATTCCCGAATCTCGCTGGTGAGCTGGTGTTGATTCTCAATCCACTGGCGATCGACGGAGGGAGCTAGCGCAGCCGCCCGCTCTCGCCCCAGCGGCGAAGATCCGTAGCCACGGATCAGTTCGAGCAGAGACTCGAACTCCAGTACCCGGGCGCTGCTGTGGGTGAGAGCAGATTGCATCAGGTTTCATGTTACAAGAATGCACCCGGTGATACGTAGGGGCGGACGCCCTCGTCCGCCCAGTCGAGCGCAGCTCGACAGTTCTCTGCCCTGGAAGAGTCCGGGTCCCATCTGGCAAGTCGCGGAGGTGTGAGAAATGAAATCTGAAATCGAAGCCAGCAGCCCAACCTAAGCCTGAGCGGCTTCGGCCATCTTCGGTGCCGGTTGTTTCGCCGCGGGAAAACGAAGTTCGAAAACCGCTCCACCTTCAGGACGGTTCTCACAGCTGATTTGTCCCTGGTGGTCCTGGACGACACCATAAGTGACGCTCAAGCCCAGTCCCATGCCTTTGCCGACCTCTTTGGTCGTATAGAAAGGATCGAAAATACGCTGGGGATCCCGGATGCCCGGGCCGGAATCGGAAAACTCCATCACCAGTTCATCGCCTTCCTCGATGACGCTCACAGAAAGCGTACCGCCGCCCACTTCTTCGAGGGCGTCAGTCGCGTTCCCGATGATTTCCACGCAGCACTGGAAGAGTTGATTGACGTTGCCCCAGATTTGCGGCAGCGCGGGAGCAATCCGGCTCTCCACATGAATGTTCTTGTTTTCCGTGCGCAGCATTTTCATTTGCAGAGCGCGCTGCACGACCGAGCCCATATCCAGCAACGTCTTTTCCCCGGGCGACTGCTGGGCAAAACTCAGCAGGCTGGACAACAGCTCGCGGGTTCGCCTGGCCTGTTGCCCGATCTTGCGCGCCATGTTGCCCTGCTCCGACTCCGGACCCGCCTGCGCAGCCAGCAACTCGGAGTATCCCAGGATCGCAGCCAGGGGGTTGTTGATCTCGTGCGCCGCGCCCGACACCAGTTGGGCGAGCGACGCCAGCTTCTCGCGCTGCACCAGTTCAGTCTGCAGCCGTTTCATATTTTCCAGGCTGGAGCGCGACTCTTCCAGCAACCGCACCAGTTCCCGGTCCATCAGGAATTGGCGAAGAAATACGAAGAGCCCCAGCACCACCATGGCCGCCAGCGTGACCAGCAGGCGGAACTGTCGCAGGTTGAGGGGTGCCGTGTCGCGAAACCAGGCCCAATATCCCATTGCTGGAAGGGACAGCATTGCCACCATGGCCAGGCGGGGGGGCAGCATTTGCCAGCGAGAGAGTTCTGTCGGCGCGGGTTGCGGAGGCGGATTGGTTTCGCGCGCCAGCAAAGTCGCCCAGATCATCCAGCACACCGATGCAATGAATGGGATGTCATAGATGCTACCCGTGTGATATTGGCCGCGGGCAATGGCGGCATTCAGCGCCAGTGAACTTACCGCGTACAGTCCGGACGCAACAAACAGGTTCCAGTAGATATCTTTCCACGCGCCTCGAGCGTTCCACCCCAGCAGGCCGAGCACGATCAGGAATGCCAGATTTTCCACGAGATAGAGCACGTCGTAGTGGGGGCTGTAGAGGGAAACGTTGAGCACCACGTACTCATCCGGGAAAACGATGAAGGCATAGAGAAAGACCCACCACACCAGCAGCGTCAGGAAATTCAGGGTGCTGAAGTAAAGTTTTTTACCCTCTGACAGGTGGGGACGCAGCGCCACCGCCGCCATGAACGGCACGACGTGAACGAAGAGGATTGCATCTCCGATGAACGGGTCGGGAATGGGAAGCCGCAGAATCACTTCGTACAGCGTCCACAAGGCCAGGTTCGCCGACCACAACAGGCAGCCCAGCGCCATCAGACCCCAGAACAATCGAACCTGGCCGCGGGTCGAAACCGCGTTGGAAACCATGAGCAGGAAGGCCAGAAACAGCAATGAAAACTGGGTAATATCACCGAAGGCGAGCAACGCGAACCCGGCCTTCATGCTCAGCGACACACTGGCATAAATGAGTGTTATGCCGACGATGCCAGCGATCCGCCATTGACGCCTCGAGATCATTAGATATTTCGCATTTTAGTGGTTGTGCTTGCAGCCGATCAGTTTCGGGCGAGACAAAGCGTTACTTTAGTACCACCAGGAGCAGTCGTCGGTCGTCAGCTTTCCGCCGTCGGTGTTGCCCCTGTTGATTGACGACTGACGACTGACGACTGAAGACTCACGACTGTCGCGCCTGCTAGAATCACCCCATGACCTTCCCGGTCACACGCCTTCGCCGCCTGCGGCAGAATGACCGCTTGCGTGCGCTGGTGCGCGAGACTCGCCTTACCCCTGAAGCTTTCGTTTCCCCCCTGTTCGTTTGCCCCGGCGAAGGTGTGCGCAAGGAAGTGCGGTCCATGCCGGGGGTGTTCAATCTTTCAGTGGATGAGGCCGTGAAAGAGGCGCGAACCACCGCGTCGCTCGGCGTCCCTGCGGTAATGCTCTTCGGTCTGCCCGAGACCAAAGACGAGGTTGCCACCGGCGCCTGGGCGGAAGACGGAATCGTGCAACAGGCCGCCCGAGCCATCAAGCGGGAAGTGCCTGACCTCATCCTCATGGGCGACGTTTGCCTGTGTGAATACATGTCTCACGGACACTGCGGCATCGTGCACACGTCACAAACTCCGCAATCACTCGGGGCAGCAGCCATGAAGTCGATGGCCGCGATGGCGGTGAAACCTCAGGACAAAATGAAAGCCGTCGACGCGGTAGCAGCCCGCGCCACTGAGCAGGAATTCGAAATTCTCAACGACGCTACTCTGGAACTGCTGGCCCGGACGGCGGTTTCCCAAGTTCGCGCCGGGGTTGACGTGGTTGCCCCATCCGACATGATGGATGGCCGTGTGGGCGCGATCCGCAAGGCCCTCGATGAGGCTGGCCTTACCAACGCCCCCATCCTCTCTTATGCCGCCAAGTTCGCCTCCGGCTTCTACGGCCCCTTTCGCGAGGCGGCAGATTCCGCGCCTCAGTTCGGAGATCGCCTCTCCTACCAGATGGATGGCGCCAACCTGCGAGAAGCGATGCGCGAGATTGAGGCCGATATCGAAGAGGGTGCGGACATGATCATGGTGAAACCCGCCATGCCTTATCTGGACGTGATTGCCGCGGCCCGCCAGCGTTTCGACCTGCCTTTGGCGGCCTACCAGGTCTCCGGCGAGTACGCCATGATCGAAGCCGCCGCCCGCAATAACTGGATTGACCGCGACCGCGTCATGATGGAATCGCTGATCTCGATTCGCCGCGCCGGGGCCCGCATTATCGTCACCTATTACGCCCGCGAAGCGGCCCGGCTGCTGGGCTAGCTCCCTCAATTCTGTCATCCTGAGCGCAGCCGCTTCTTCGCTTGCGAAGAAGCGGAGAGTCGAAGGACCCCTATCCCGTGTGCGCGCTCGACGAGCAGAGCGTGGTACGCGAGGATGAAAGAGTGTGGAGAAGGTAGGGGCGCTTCAACTTCGGTAGAGCGGTCGCGAGCGACCGCCCTACCTCCGCTCAGCATGACAGTGTCTGTCTTGAGCGACGTCGAAGGAACCCGTCCGTCTTGCGCCCGTTCGGGGCTAGTAGCGCTGCGTATTCTGCACGTAAACCACCCGGTCATCTTTGCATGCCCACACCAGTGCCACAATCCATCCAATTACGCTCCACCCCAAAAAGAAATTTAGTAGAAAGATGGAAAGCCTGTCGTATTTCTCGCGAATCAAAGCGACAATCGTAGGCAGGAAATAGAGGAGAAATCCAGATCCAAAGATCGGGAATAGGAAGAAGCCAAAGACGTGCATAGAGGCCTCCTTACAAATAATTTTACGTCCGACGCGGGCTGGAAGTTCCCCAATTTTGACCCGCTGGTCGAGAGTATGAGCCAGCAAGCTTGGCCGCTGTCGCAACTTTGGCTCTTTCTGTTCTAGAATCAAACGTTTGCCATCAAGCATCTCTTCATAGTGAGGAACGCTCCTTGCCTGAAACCATTTATGACATCGCCATCATCGGCAGTGGTCCGGCCGGCTACACCGCCGCCATCCGCGCCGGCCAGTATGGACTGAAAACCGCCCTCATCGAAAAGGATCACGTGCTCGGCGGTACCTGCCTGCACGTGGGCTGCATCCCGACCAAGGCCCTGCTGTTCAATGCCGAGCTCTGGGACCACTTGAAAGAGGCGAAAGAATACGGCATCGAAGGCGTGGACGCGCGCAAGCTGAATTGGGCGGCCATTCAGGAGCGCAAGTCGAAGATCGTGACCAAGCACACAAAGGGCCTCGATTTCCTGATGAAGAAGAACAAGGTGGAAACCATCCGCGGCTATGGCAAGCTGACCGGCCCCGCACAAAGCGGCGTGCTGACGGTTGAGGTTTCCGCCGATAGCAAAACCAGCCAGGTAAAGGCGAAAAATGTGATCCTCAGTAGCGGATCGGAAGCCCGCATGCTGCCCGGTCTGGAAGCCGGCGACCGCATCCTCAGCAACATCGAGATTCTCGCGCTTAAAGAAATCCCCAAGTCGCTGGTGATTGTTGGCGCCGGAGCGGTGGGCGTCGAATTCGCATCCATATTTCGTTCCTTCGGCACCGAAGTTACCCTCATCGAAATGCTGCCCCGGCTGGTTCCGATAGAAGATGAAGAAATTTCCAAAGAACTGGCGCGGGTCTATCGTAAGCGCGGAATCAATTTCCATACCCACGCCAAGGTGGACAAGATCGAAAAAAGCAAGTCAGGAATTAGCGTAAACTTCAGTGTGGATGGCAAGCCGCAGAAGATCGAAACCGAGAGGATCCTGATTGCCGTGGGCCGCAAGCCGCGCACCGAAAACCTTGGCCTGGAGAGGACGAAAATCAAGCCCGACCGCGGCTTCATCAAGACCGACAGCTGGATGCAAACCGCCGAGCCCGGGGTTTACGCCATCGGTGATATCGTGCTGGGGACGCCGCAACTGGCCCACGTCGGCGCCATGGAAGGCATTGTCGCTGTCACCAAAATCGCCGGCAAGAAGGGCAAGCCCATCAACCCGGAACACATCCCCAACGCGACTTACTGCCATCCCGAGATCGGCAGCGTGGGCTTGACCGAAGCCAAAGCCGAGGAGGCGGGCTACAACGTTAAAGTCGGAAAGTTCCCCTTCACCGCGAACTCGCGCGCGTCGATCGTGGGCCAGCATGAAGGCTTCATCAAGATCGTCTCCGATGCCGACTACGGCGAGATTCTGGGAGTGCACATCATCGGCCCGCAGGCCACTGAACTGATCGCCGAGGCGGTCATGGCCATTGAGCTCGAAGCCACTGTCGAAGACTTGATGTGGACGATTCACGCCCACCCCACGCTGGCCGAGGCCATGCTGGATGCCTCCAACAGCGTGTATGGGATAGCAATTAATGCGTAATATTGCCAAGGTCGGAGTCGCTGTTGTCGGGGTTCCGATCATAGCTCTGCTGTTGTTTCTCACTTACTACGACTTGCACGATTTCCGGCCATACCTTTCAAGAATCAATGCGGTTTATGACGCAATGAATGCCGAGGATCGGCAGCCGCCTCCTGCGGTGGAGGACTTCATTTCGAAAGTGCAGGGTCAAAAGGGAGACTTTTTCGCCGCAAGCAGTTTGCTTTGGGAAATCAGGGGCCTTCCGCAAGCAATCATCAACCGCCCGATGCGAATGTCGACTTACCACTATCACTCTTTCATGTGGCAGGTGCTTCTGACGGCTCACTTCGGAAAGACGAAGCGGTTAGCATTTTATTGCCACTACCTCCCGTATGAAGATGGGACAGGGCTCTCTGGGGCATCCCAATTTTATTTCGGCAAACATCCTGATGGCCTGAGTCTTGATGAAATAGCCGAGGTCATGGCAATCGGGATCTCCCCGCGCCGAAACTCTCCTACGAGGCATCCGGAGCAGATGCAAGCCACCAAAAGGAGACTCCTCGATGCATACGCCGCTGCCCGCTGATCTCTCGGTAGTTGCCGTGACAGTTTAAAATGAAGGTGCGTGACGTTATCAGCTGCTTGAGCAGGGTGGTTGTTACCGGGATTGCACTCGTGTTAGCCACCGCCAGTACAAGCATTCGACAAAACCGGAGTTTTAGTTATGGTTCCCGGCAAGCGGGAGATGATCTCGATCTTGATCTCCGTCCTCCAACTCGGCACCGTGGATTACGCCACCGGCCTGCGCCTGCAGCAGCGCCTGGTCGATCTGCGCAAGGAAGGCCGTATCGGCGACGTCCTCCTTCTGCTCGAACATTCGCCCGTCATTACTCTCGGCCGCAATGCCAGCCGGAAAAACATCGTTGCATCGCCCGAACTGCTGGCCCAGCGTGGCGTGGAAGTATTCGAATGCGACCGCGGCGGGGACGTCACGTTCCATGGTCCCGGCCAGCTGGTCGGCTATCCCATTTTCGATTTGCGCGCCATCGCCACGCCTGACGGCAAGCGCAAGACCCTGGGCGCGATCGAGTACGTCCGCCGCCTGGAAGAAGTGCTGATCCGCACCTGCGCCGATTTCGGCATTCCCGCCGCCCGCATTTGCGGCCTCACCGGCGTCTGGACTGCACAGCAGGGCGACAAGGAACAAGCCAAAATCGCCGCCATTGGCGTCCACATCTCCCGCGCCGTGACTTCCCACGGCTTCGCCCTCAACGTCAACACCGACCTCGACTACTTCAAACTGATCGTCCCTTGCGGGATCACGACCAAACCCGTCACCTCGATGGCGAAAGAACTAAACCGGCAACTCTCGCTCCAGGACGTCGCCCATTCCATCTCCCGCAATTTCGGCATTGTCTTCGAGAGCCAGATGCTTTGGCTGGAAATCTCGACGCCCTCTTAGGGCAATCCGTGGGCGTGCCGTTAAGGGCGCCGGAGCAACTGCGCCAATTGCACAAGGAAGAAGATACGTTCCGCACATAGCGGCAGGAAACTCCCGGGACGCGACAGAACCGAACCCTCCGCGTTAGCATGGATGACGCTGCCCATGGCCAAAAGGCAAATAGCACGACGTGCTGCCAGGTCCGCACCCGCCTCGACCACGAACCAGCGCACCTACACCATCGCCGATCATCGCCTTGAAAAACTCGACATCTCCATCCGCCAGGTCCGCAAAGCAGGCAAAGTCATCTACGAAGTCAGCGGCGACCTCAGCGCGCCGGTCCCGCCCATCCGCGAATCAAAATATCTGGGCAAGAAACAATGCATCGAAATCTATCGCTGGATGCTGCTCAACCGGAAGATGGAAAGCGCGCTGGAGAATCTTTACAAGCAGGGAAAAGTAGTCGGAGGAGTTTACTTCGGCCTGGGTCAGGAAGCCTGCTCCTGCGCCTCCGCCTACGCCTTGCGCAAAGAAGACTGGCTGGGCCCGATGATTCGCAACCAGGGCTCGACCCTGGTCCGCGGCTTCTCCCCGCGCGACATCATGATGCAGTACATGGCCAGGGCTGGTTCGCCGACCCGGGGCCGCGACGCATCGTCCCACTTCGGCGACATCAAAGACCGCAACGTGGTTTCTCCCATCTCAACTCTCGGTGACCTGCTTCCCGTGCTCGCGGGCGTGGCCCTGGGCGCGCGTTTGCAGGGACGCAATATCGCCGTGATGACCTACATCGGCGACGGCGGCCAGTCCACCGGAGTAACCTACGAAGGCCTGAACTTCGCCGCCGTGCAGGATCTCGGCCTCGTTCTCTTCGTCGAAAACAATCTCTGGGCCTACTCCACTCCCGCCGACATGCAATTCCGTGTGAAAGACCTCGCCGAACGCGCCCTCGCCTACGGCATTCCCGGCGTAATCGTTGATGGCACCGACCCCTGCCAGGTTTACGACGCCGCCCACGAAGCCTGCGAACGCGCCCGCCGCGGCGAAGGTCCAACCCTCATCGAAGCCAAGATGATGCGCATGAAAGGCCACGCCATCCACGACGCCGCCGACTACGTTCCCAAATCCCTGTTCGAATACTGGCGCAAGCGCGACCCCATCACCCGCTTCGAGAATTTCCTGTTAAACGCAAAAAAGTGGCTAACTGAAACTGAGAACCGAGAACTGATCGCTGGTGTCGATCAACAACTGGAGGCCGACCGCGATTTCGCAGTCGCCAGCCCCATGCCCAAACCCGAATCCGCCGCCGGCGGGGTGTATTGCGAGGATGGCTGCCACCAAATCAAACCGAAATATGGAACACCGAAAGCCACAAAGGGAACTTCCGCGGGTCGTGCGAGCGTTGAGGCTGCAATACATTTGAAATGACGCTTTGTAGCGCCGGCGTCTCGCCGACTGTCTGGCGGGCATCCTGCCCGCCTACTGGGCCGACCGGAGGGATCGGGAAGACAAAGAATTCGAAGGCGAGACTCAAGAGGCCGAATGCCGCAACTCACTTATCTCGAAGCCATCCGCCAGGGCATCTGGGAGGAAATGGAGCGCGACCCGACCGTCTTCTGCCTGGGTGAGGACATCGGCATCTACGGCGGCGCATTCAAAGTCACCGACGGCTTCATCGACCGCTTCGGCCCCGAGCGCGTCATCGATACGCCCATTGCGGAATCCGCCATCGTGGGCGCCGCCTTCGGTGCCTCGCTTACCGGCATGCGCCCGGTGGCCGAGTTCCAGTTCATGGATTTCATTGGGTGCGCCTTCAATCAGATCGTCAACATGGTTGCAAAAGCTCACTACCGCTGGGGAGCGCCCGCTCCCCTGGTCATTCGCGGCCCCAGTGGCGGCAATGTACACGGCGGCCCCTTTCATTCCCAGAATCCGGAAATGTGGTTTGCGCACGCGCCCGGCCTGAAGGTCGTCTGCCCGGCCAGCGCCTATGATGCCAAGGGCTTGATCAAGGCGGCGATCCGTGACAATAATCCCGTCATCTTCTTTGAGCACAAATATCTCTATCGCCGCATCAAGGAGGAAGTGCCGGCCGAAGACTACATCGTGCCGCTGGGCAAAGCCCGCATCGCCCGCGAAGGCCGCGACCTGAGTATCATTACTTATGCCGCCATGGTGCACACCGCGCTGGAAGCTGCCGAGACGTTAAGCGGAGAAGGGATCGACGTCGAAATCCTGGACTTGCGAACTATCTCGCCCCTCGATCGCGAGGCCATCGCTACCACGGTGCGCAAGACCAGCAAGGTCATCGTCCTGCACGAGCACTCTCGTACCGGAGGCCTGGCCGGCGAAATTGCCGCCATTATTAATGAAGACGCCTTCGACCATCTCGACGGCCCCATCGTGCGCATCGCTGCCCAGGATTCTCCGGTACCGTTCTCGCCGCCGCAGGAGGAATACTTCCTGCCCCAGGTGAGCGATGTGCTGCGTGAGGCCCGGCGCCTGAAAGCATACTGAACCCACGTGGGGACAGCCGCCCCGGCTGTCCGGCCGAGCGAAGCTCGGCAGAGAATTTAGATGCAGGAGAATCTGGTCACCATCGCGGTCTTTCATAGCCTGCCGGAATTTCTGCTGGCCCGCTCCCTCCTGGAATCAGCCGATATCGAGTGCTTCGCGTATGATGAAAACATGCTTCGCATCGGCGGCTGGCATTCCCATATACTCGGCGGAATCAGGCTTCAGGTGAGGGAATCGGAAGCGCAAGACGCACGTGCCATCCTGCATCACACGGCACAGCTGGACAATCCGTAACGGCGTCCTCTTAAAAAACATTTGTCAACAGGAGGCAGGAATGCGCAATTTCATCCTCGGCGTCGTCATCACCTTGCTCGTGCTCCTGCTGGGAGGGCTGGCCATCGCCATGCTCGGCCTCCTGCCCACGAATGCAGACTCCGACCCGCCGAAAATGGAACGCCGCATCGCCATGTCCGCCATGGATGCCTCCATGGAGCGCCATGCCCCGCGCCTGACCAACCCTCTGCCCCCGACCGACGAAAATCTGATCGACGGAATGAAAATCTACACCATGAACTGCGCCTCGTGTCATGGCGGCCTCGATAACAAACCCAGTCCGCTCAATCGTTCTTTTTACCCGCCGCCTCCGCAGTTGATCCTCCATCCCCTGGATGATCCCGAGTGGCATATCTACTACGCTGTCCGCACCGGCATCCGCTACACCGGCATGCCCGCGTGGAACAAGGCATTGAGCGAGCCGGACATGTGGAAAGTCACTGCCTTCCTCTCGCGCATCGAAAAACTGCCACCTCCGGTGCAGGACTATTGGAAGAAATCCACGGGAGTCGCGCCGCTCCCGGTTGACCCTAAAGGGCAAGAGAACGGTCACCACGATTAGAGACCGGTGCAACAACCGGAACGGCGTGGCTGGATATATATAATAGAGGTTTGCGCGCGCCTGGAATTGAAGCCGCGTGGAAGGGAATTATGCCGACTGATATCGTCATGCCCCAGATGGGCGAATCGATCTTTGAGGGGACCATCACCAAATGGCTGAAAAAGCCGGGTGACAAGGTGCAGCGCGACGAACCCCTGTTCGAGATTTCAACGGACAAAGTGGACGCCGAAATTCCGGCGCCGGCTTCGGGCGTCCTGCAGGACATCAAGGTCGCTGAAGGCGCCACCGTTCAGGTCAATACCGTAGTCGGCACGATTTCCGCGGATGGCGATAGCTCTGCTTCGAAGCCAGCCCCGGCGGCCCCGTCTGCTCCCGCAAAGAAGGAAGCAGCTCCCGCCCGGACGCCTGCCCCGACGGCTGAGCCTAAAGCAGCCGCCCCGGCTTCACAGCCTCAGCATGACGACGACGACCACGCGCGCTCTTCTCCGCTGGTTCGCAAAATCGCGCGTGAGCACAACGTCAATCTGGCGCAGGTACCGGGGACCGGACTGGGTGGGCGTATTACCAAGCAGGACATCACTGCATTTCTGGAAGGCGCGCCTGCCCCCGCCACTCCCGCCGCGCCGGCTCCTTCCACCAAGCCCGATGCCGGCTCTCCGGCCCCGGCTGCGATTCCCGGCGACCTGGTGCCCATGAGCCATGTTCGCAAGATCATCGCTCACCGCATGATCGAGTCGCGCCGCACCAGCGCCCATGTGCACTGCATGTTCGAGGTTGACCTGACGCGCATCGTTCAGTTGCGCAACAAGACCAAGTCCGCTTTCGAAAAACGCAATGGCGCTCGCCTTACCTTCATGCCGTTTTTTACCCGCGCCGCCATCATTGCGCTGCAGCAGTTTCCCATCGTGAATGCGTCGATCGAGGGCGAAAGCCTGCGCTACCATGGCCACGTCAATGTCGGAATCGCGGTTGCTCTCGACTGGGGCCTCATCGTTCCAGTGCTGAAAAACGCGAACGAACTCAACTTCCTCGGCTTGCAGCGCGGCATTACCGACCTGGGTGAGCGCGCCCGCAAAAAGAAACTCAAACCGGAAGAAGTTGAAGGCTCCACCTTCACCATCACCAACCCCGGCCAGTTTGGCGCGGTTTTCGGATTGCCCATCATCAACCAGCCCAACTCGGCAATCATGGGCGTGGGCGGAATTGCCAAGGCGCCTGTCGTGGTTACCGATGACAACGGCAACGATTCCATCGCCATCCGCTCCCTGGTTCATCTGACTCTTGGCTACGACCACCGCATCATCGACGGTGCAGTAGCCGACCAGTTCATGGCCGAGGTCAAGAAGGCACTCGAGAACTGGAGCGAAGAGATCGGTTGATTTACGGCTGGGCCGGCTTCGCCCAGGTGGAAGCGTTCAAACACAGCACTGTGCCGTCGATCACGGCACTCAGCCCCTGCTTGAATTTTTCCGGGTCCACAATATGCCGGGACGTGACGGCATCGGTCAGTTGCAAAGCGGCTGACACGAACGACATCGCCGCGTTTTTCTTTTCAACTCCGGAACGGCTGGCAAATAGCCCTTCTATTCCCGTCACAATTGAAGGCACAAACGCGATTCCCTGCAGCAGCTTGGATAGAAAGTCCATGAAATTCTCCTTATATATATGAATGTTTAGGTTTGACCTGCAGAACTGAGAACTGAAATTAGAAATCGGAGGGCACTTATTTGAACCACCAGCGATCATGCAGGGCAATGGCCGCGCTGATTGCCGCCGTGATTGCCGCGTTCACGATCCGGTCATAGACTCCGCGGCGAATCTCGCTTTTTTCACCGGGCAGCTGCAGCGGACCCGACATGGAATCTCCCGCCTTGCTCACGAACGAGCCGACGCCCGACGTCGTGACTGCCGAATTTCCCGATCCCAATACCGTTCTCACAGCCGCGATCGTCGTCGGAGAGTTTGCAGTCACAACCCAAAATTCTGTCTTCACTGTTCCATCATCAAGCTGGTACACAACCGTGTAGAAAGTCCCTGGAGGTGTTCCTCCTGTATTCGGAACCAGGTCCACCGACAACATGCCACCCGGCCCCAGGGCCACGCTCTTTCTGCCCGCCGCTACCGCCTGTCCCGCAGCCGTGCTGAACGTTGGCCATGAGATCAGTAGTGTCCCGCCAGCGAGAGTTCCGTCCGCGCGATACACGACATCGCTGATCGTAGTGGTGGACGGTGTTTGCCCCGACGCCGCGGTGAGCAACGCCATCACAAACGCCAGCAAGTAGAAAAGCCGCCCCCAGGGGCGGCGGTGCTCGTCGAACATGTTTCCTCCCTTGCCGAGTCTCGCCCGCAAGGCGGACTCTCCCTCCATCCGGAAGGAAAATGTGCCTCGCTGAAATGTTTAGGATTGGCTGAGAAAGTCAACTGACAACTGGGAACCGGCAACTGAAAACTGGTGTCTTACTTTTCCGCTCTCACCTGCTGGTCGAGAAAACTTGCCACGCTGCGCAAATACACATCCGCGAAATCCACCACCGGGCGTTCTTTCTCGATCAGGTCCTGGGCCGCTTCCGGCGTCCAGCCCATCGAGCACAACAGCGCCAGCGCCATCATCGGCGCCCGGTGGACCCCGGCCGCGCAGTGAATGAACAGCTTGGCCCCGTCCTGGCTGAGCGCCTGGGTCGCGAATTCCACACCGCGCTCAAATATCTGGGGCGGTTTGGGCTGAAAATCATCGTCTATCGGGTTCCACAGGACTTCGATGCCGTGCGGCGCCGCCAGCCTGGTGTCGTCAAATTCGATCTGCATGTCGATGATGTGCGTGATTCCCGCCCGCGACACCGCCGCCATGTTCTCCGCCGTCCAGATTCCACCGCCGACCCCAATCCGGCCGGTCACCCACGTAATATCCATGTTGAAAGCCCCGTGCAGTAAGGGCTGATACGCCACCGATAACCCTGGATGCGTCGTCGTTTGGCGGCTGAACGTCGCCGATAAACGGTCCGCGGCCCGCACCCAGCGATTGGTTGCCGTCGCCCAACTGTCGGGTTTCATTCTAAGCTATCCTCAGTGGGCCCAGCGGCGGCCCTGGAATCTTCGGTAACCCCTGTTTCCGGCATTGGCGCTTCGGGAAGACCCAGCCTTCGCAGCAGGACCGCGGCCAGCGAATCCTCTGCTGCGTCGTCCGTCGATGTCGCGGGATAGAGTCCAATCATCTCGAAAAGATATTTCATTCCCAGATAATGACCCTTTGCCACCTGGTCGATCGTTGTCTCCACCATGCCGATGGCGCCGCTTCCCACAATGTCCGCAATCTGTCGGCGGACCTCTGCCAGGTCTGGAGCTTCGCGCCCGCCGGATTTTGCCGGTGAGGCCACCCCCGCGCTGCCTGTTCCCGTCCGCGCTTTCGCTTTCTTCATTCTGGGTCGTCGTCCCCGATATTCGTTGCCACAAAAAAAGGGCGCGCTCTCAGGCGCGCCCACTGGCTCTCTTCTTTCTCAATCTCTAAATCCAGAATAACAAATCAATTGGGGAGAATGGGACATGCACTCATGAAATTTATTTCCTCTGTGCAGAAGCACTTGCGGGAAATTCCCCGCCGCTCCCCTCTTGACAGTTTTTCGCCCGGGCCACATCGCTGGCGGGCAAGCGAATCAAAAGGCCGGAATCCAGAAAGATTCCTGTCACCCGGTCGAGGGCCTCCGGAAACCGCCGTCCCACGGTGCGCCGCCAGCAGCCGAGCACGCGTGCGGCTTCGTTCTGGGTGTAGTCCTGGAGCGCGATCCTCGCAATCAACTTATGTTCGAACTCGCCCAGTTGTTCCAGTCCGCGCCCCACATCGTGAACAAAAATCACGGCATCTTCAAATGTCCCGGCGTGATAAGACGTTACCCGGGTTCGGAAGAACTCCCGGCCCAATAAAGATGGCAGTCGCCCCACCTCCACCGACAGCCGTTGATAACGCCTGAGGATGCCGAGCGTCCGCTCCCGATAGAGCCATAAATCGGGATCGGGACCGCTCATGTGAACTGCCTGGCGGCGCAAACCCGGTCCAGGTCTCGTCCCCGAGCGGCGTAAACGATACGGGGCCGCTGCTTCACCGGGTCCTCGGCGGGCTGGAGGGTGGGGCGGAAAGCAAGGGGTGACGGTCATGCCGTTCCTCCTTTTCCGCAATAGACCGCCAGTTCGCCCGCCTGAGCCTCGACCTCGATCCTGTGGTTTCCGGGTAAACGCGGCCGGCTTGTGGTTTTGCGCGGAGAGGGCAGGTCCAGCATCTCCAGGTCGCACGGAGCGCAGTAAATTTCCTGCGCCCCACGGAGTCGCAACCACAGGGCCCCACAACGTTCACAGTACTTGAGTTCCAACTGGATGACTTCCGGGTCTTCGCTTTCCATGATTGCCTCCATCGTTTCTCGGTTGCGGGCAAAATAAAAGAGCCCTGTGCCGATTGCTCGGGCACAGGGCTCGTTTCTCTTACGATGACCTGTTGGGATTATTTAATTATGAATACGTTGTCTTGCTGCGATGGGGAACTATCGGCCAACCGGATCTAATAGACTGTTGGCTGCCGGAAATAGCCCTCCTCATAGCCGGATTTCAGCACGCGGCCGTTTTGCACCACGACGCTGAGCCGGCCCGTAAAATGGAGCTCCCGCAGTAGCCGCTCCATGGCGGAAGAAAGCATCTCCGCGGTCCGCACCTTGCGGCGGAATTCCACGAAGTTGTTTTCCTCGCTCTCGGATTGTGAATGGTTCACCATGACCTGTTGTGCTCTTGGTAATTAAATTCCCCCTCACGCATAAATAGCTATACAAGGCGCTGATCGTATAGCTCCTAAATTCCCAAGTCAAGAACATGATTATGCACTTGACACATCACCCGATTTTTGAGAGAATGGCTTCAGTAGAGGGAAGCCATGAATCTCTTAGACGTTTACAAGGAACTGAACACCGAAGCCAAATGCCTCGCCTTCCTAGAACACATGCGCTGGCCGGATGGCGTCAAGTGTCTAAGTTGTCAATCCCCGCGCATCACGCCACTGACGGCTAAAGGCAAGACCAACAAAAAAACGGGCAAGACTGGCCCGGATCGCCAGCTCTACCAGTGCAATGAATGCCGGTTCCAATTCACCGCCACTACGGGCACCGTCTATCATGACACCCACCTGCCCCTCCACAAGTGGTTCCTCGCCATTGCACTAATCACCGAATCGAAGAAGGGAATTTCCGCGAATCAATTGAAGCGGGCTCTAGGCGTGCAGTACCGCACTGCTTGGTATCTGGCGCACCGCATCCGCAAAGCGATGGTGGACAACAATGCTCCAAAGCTGAAGGGCATCGTGGAAGTGGATGAGACCTACATCGGCGGAAAACAAAGGGGACATCGGCGCAAGAAGATCAACAAGGAGGTGGTGATCGGTATCCGTGAGCGCGGCGGAGAGGTTCGCTACATCCATACGCCGGATGCCACGTCGGATACGGTCTTCAATGTCATGAAAGACCATGTCGCCAAGGATGCCCAAGGCATCATGACCGACGAAAGCCCAATCTACAATTTCCAGCTCACACAATTCAAGGAAGTTCCGCACAAGCGCATCCGGCACAAGTCGAAAATCTACGTGCGCGGCAACGTCCACACAAACACCGTGGAATCCGCCTTCTCGCTATTCAAGCGCGGCCTCAACGGGTCATTCCATAAAGTCTCGTTAAAGCATCTTCAGCGATACCTGGATGAGTTCGGCTACAGATTCAATAATCGGAAAGCCCCCGACCTATTTGGGATGACGATTGCACGGATGGCGCGGATCGGCGGGATGCCGTATGCGAAACTAGTGGAAGAGCATGCGTTTACACCATTCGTGAGGAGCCGCTAGTGACGAATGAAGAAAAGGACGCCATTGAGGGTCGCAGTAGGCGCGCTCTGCGCGAAGCCAAACAAAACATTGCAGCACTCAGGATTGAGCTGGAGGAGTACGCCCAACATTTAGAAGATGCCGCTGGTACTGTGCGCCATTTTATCTCTCATCCAATAGGCCCTGGATCTACGGGAATGACGAGCCGCCAATATATGATTCACTTCTTTCAAACATTTATTTCACCAGATATCGAACAAAAATTGCGGGAATTTGAAAAATCATCCAGCGAACTTGAGAGGTTGGAAAAGAACGTTAAGGAGTTCGATCAATAACTAAGTTATCTGTTTGGGATGATGATTAAGCGGATGGCACGAGTGGGTCTGATGCCTTACGGTAAGCCAGGTAGAAGAGAACGTGTTTACACCCTTCATTCGGCCTAAATAAAAAACCCCGATCTGGCGGATCGGAGTCGGCAGGGTCGCCGCTAACTTGGATATTGCTATTATGCGCTGCGACCCGCACACGAGGCAAGGGAGAAGTGTGCGATGGCGTTATCCTCAGTGATCACTTCAAAAGCGGCCAACGGTTATCACTTCAAAACCGGCCAACGGGATTGGCCGTCTGGGACTGAGATTGTTCTACCCTGCCGCCTCCTGTGGTGGCAAGTCGGTTTTGGTTCTCCAGCTCCGCGGGCCGCACTTGAGCACGTGGCCGTGGTGCAGCAAGCGGTCGAGCATCGCGCTCACGGCGGCCGCGTCACCCAGCAGTTTGCCCCAGTCTTCTACCGGACGGTTGGAGGTCAACATGGTGCTGGCGCGCTCGTAGCGGCGCATGATGATTTCCAGCAGTTCCTCGGCGGCGGTGAGCGGCAGCTTGCGCATGCCCAGATCGTCGATGATCAGCAAGGGCACGGTCACCAGGAAGTCCATGTGCTCTTTGCGCGTGCCGTCGAGCGTGGCGTCGGCCAGTTCATCGAGCACGGTGTGGGTTTCGCGGTAGAGCACGCGGTATCCCTGCTGGATGGCAGACTGGCCGATGGCCTGGGCCAAGTGGCTCTTGCCGGTACCGGGCGGACCTAAAAACAAGGCGTCTTCGTGGCGGGCGATGAAGGCGCCGGCAGCGAGGTCGAAGACCAGGCTGCGATTCATCTTCTTGTTGAAGTTGAAGTCGAAGTTGTCGAGAGTCTTCTGGGAGTCGCGGAACTGGGCCTGCTTTGTCCGCCGCTCCAGCAAGCGCTCGCCACGTCGGGCCAGTTCGTCGGAGACCAGACAGGAGAGCAGGTCGATGGGGGCGAGCGGTTCGGCTTGTGCCTGGCGCAGGCGGGTTTCCAGCACGGCGGCCATCCCGCCCAGGCGAAGTTGTTTGAGCGCTCGATCGAGTTCAATCAGATTCATTCTTCTACCTCCTTGGTTTTGTAGTTGATGAAGTCGCGATACTGCACCAGCTCGCGGATCAGGGGATCGACTTGCTGCAAACTGAGTGGGGCTTGCGGGCAGCGTTCCAGATAGCGGCGGACAAAGCGATATTCCTGCACTCCCATGTCCAGCGCGGCGGCGCAGGCCTCATCGACCGCCGCGGTGCCGTACTTCTTGGCCAAGGAGAGAACGCCCAGAATGCGGCGCACGCTAACTTCGCCTTGTGCGCGATGGATGGCATCGCAGAGCGCGCCGATGTGCGCCCCGGCGCGACCGGCTCGCCACAGCAGTTGTGATGTGCGCAGCGGGGTTCGCTTGGGGCGGTCCTGTTCTTTGATCCGATACCATCCGCGCTTCTGGCGCACGTGTTCGCGCAGCAGTTGGCCGGTCTTGGGATCGAGCAGACGGACATACAGCTCATCCCATTGCACTCGAAGCACGCGTCCGATCCAGCCCGGCGGGGCGCCGTAGTAAGCCGCTTCGACTTCGACGCAGCCATCCAGATGCACGATGCGCTCGCCGTACTGGTAATAGCGGAAGGGTTCGACCGGCAGTGGAAGCAGGAACGGTTTCTCTTCGGCGAACATGGCCGCGACTTGGCGTTTGGTGGTGCCGTGAATGCGCGTGTCGGCCCAGCGCTCTTCCCAGCGATCCAGGTAGGCCTGCGCTTCTTCCAGACTCTCGAAGCGCAAACCTTTCAGCGGGGTTCTCTGCGCGTGGCCGACGCCGGACTCGACTTTGCCCTTGCGATCTGGATCTTGAACACGACACGGCATGGCGACCGCGCCGTAGTGCGCCAGCACATCGCGGTAGAGGGGATTGAGTGTGGGATCGTAGATGTCGGGGACCAGCACGCCCTCGCGCAGATTGTCGTGAACCACGATACGCGTGGCCCCGCCGAATCGGCGGAAGGCGCGTTCGTGTAGTTCCGCCCAGATGCGGGCGCTGGATCGGAAGGCGAGCAGGCGAACCGACTTGCGACTGCAGCCCAGCGTCATCACGAACAGCCGCGTGCGCCGGTACTTGCGGCTCTCGGGATCGCGCACCATGGGGCCGGTGCCGTAATCGACTTGCGCTTCCTGACCGGGAGCGGTGACGATCACCACGCGGGCTTCGGGCACTTGAGTGCCGCGCAACTTGCGCACGAAGCGCTGCACGCTCTGGTAGCTGCTGGCGAAACCGTACTCGGAGACCAGGTCCTGCCAGATCGCCATGGCATTGCGGCCTCGGCTGAGTCCCGACTCGATGGCCTCGCGATAGGCTATACAGGCGCTGGCGCTGGGACTGCGCTGTGGAGATACAGCCTGTTCCCGCTCTCTTTCCGGGAAAAGAGCGCCCACTTCGTCTAATGGGGATGGGCCAAGGTCGGTGATCACCTCGTTGGCCGGTTTTGAAGTTGCTTTGGCTTTTCCCTTATTAGAGAGGTTTTCGGGGCTGAAGTTGAAGTTGGGGTGGGGGTGGGGAACCACCGCGATGGCCGTTTTTTCCGCGCCAATGTCGGTGATCACTTCGTTGGCCGGTTTTGCCGCTCGCCGCCCCCAACCTCCGGGCAGACGCACGGCAATCCCAGCCGCTTTCAGGTACTGGCTAGCGGTTTCGCGACGGATGCGGGTCTCTTGCTGGATGCGCCGCAGCGACCATCCCAGCCGTCCCAGAGCTAAAACTTGCTGTTTCTTCTCTTCCTTCAAGACATTGGCCATGCCCTCGGAGGCTACAAGCCCCTGCGGGAGTCAATGTCCCGGACGCTATTCTCGTTGGCCGGTTTTCAGGTGATACTCATTGGCCGGTTTTGGGTGATCGCTGAGGGCGTTATGGAATTGGATTAAATGGTTCTTCCAAACATGGTTTGGAACTGTCGCCGGAATGCTTGGAATCTTGGCGACACTTTACAACGGAATTCCGACAATGTTCAAAACTTGGGATTTCCTTATAGATCGCTTTCGAGATCGGCCCGTCCTAGAAGTTCTGCACGCTGTAAGAATTCCTAGTCCCCTTCCACCTTTTAGCCCAATCGGGCCCAACGAAACTCATCCCACAATTGTCGCGATAGCAAAACATGGAAGCTACAGTGTCGGCGATCTAGCCAACATCCTTAAACGGAGTCAGCGATCTATTGGTAAATCCATTCATCGCCTCAGAATGCAGGGAAAAATTGAATTCCATAATGGCGGATTTAAGCTTGCTCGGAAATAGATGTTCACTTCTGTGGTGGGATTAACTTCTCAGGCTTCCTCTTGCTGACCTTCACGTCTTCCCGCTTCACTGGTTTGGTTTGAAGCAGGTTCTTCACTATCCCTTCAAACTTCTTGCGATCTACTTTCAAGCTCTTCTTCGGCATATGAGTGGTGAAAAGTGGTCTAAAGTCCTCCACAAGTCAATCCCTTGGCGGTATTGAGGGTTATCGGCTTTTCCACAGCCACTACCGGTTTCGCACAATGTTCGCTCTTACGTTTCTTGTTACTATGCCGCGCATGCGGTGCAGGTACAACAACGGAGACGACGAGCAATCAGCTAGCTCAACGGCCTTAAAAGCCGTTAACCCTGCCCGGGGTTTTGTGGGTGCAACTCCCGCCGTCTCCGCACTCAACACGAAAGGAACTCCGTCAATGGAAACTGACACAAAGCGCATCTTACTGCAAGTGATTGAAACCAACAAAGAGTTAATCGAGATTACCGCCGAATTATCTCGTGGTGACGCTCTCATCATTGAAGCCTTGGCGGGTCGACCAAACAGAGAAGCAGTTTTCTCCGCGCTTGAAGCATCTCGCGCAACAAGCGATTCTGTTCACGCGCTAGTTGATAGACTTGACCGGCTAGCCGATCAAATTCGGCGTCACTGCTAGCTTTGGGGATGTAATGGGGCGTCCCCGCTTTTCCCTTCTTGGCAGTCCTGTCACGGCTATTTTTCATTTTCCCTTCCTTGGGGGTGCTGCGTCAAATGCACAATCATGGTCAAGAAAATATTGCCTCAAAGATGTTGCTGGCGCGTTTTCATTAGCCATACGCTATAGTTGCGATGCTATACTTTGGACATGAAGTTCCGCGCCCTGCAGGAAAATCTGCGCAAAGCTCTCTGGGAGCGCATCCAGGAAGGCGAGCTGACCGGGCTGCGCCTGGCCCGGGAAACCGGCTTCAGGCAGGCGCACATTTCGAACTTCCTCAACCGCAAACGGGGCCTCAGCGTTGAGGGCATGGACAAGGTATTGAACGTCCAGCACCTGTCAATCCTGGACCTGCTCGATCCCGGCGAGATCAACAAGCGCGCCAGCATTCCCCCCCCCAGCGACGACCTGTTCGAAAACGTCCTGCTCGTGGAAGGACAGGTCGCGGCGCGCCAGCCCCTGATCATGAGTATGAAGGTAAAGGACACTCTGAAACTCAAGAAGAGCTTTCTGCGCCGCCTGCGCCCCGAAATCGAGGGTGACCGCGAAGGCTGGGAACGCTTCGTAATCATCCGCGCCGATGGCCGCGAAGGCATGAGCATGTATCCCCGCCTGCTGCCCGGCGCCACCGTACTGATTGACCGCCACTACAATTCACTTAAGCCCTATCGCAAGGGCGAATCGAACATGTACGCGGTGGCCCGCGACGGGGGCTGCACCGTGAAATATGTCGAGGTTGCCGGCAATCACCTGGTCCTCCGTCCCCACAACCAGGCTTATCCCGTCGAAGTGATGGCCATGGAGCCGGGCAAGAAAGTCCATGATTACCTGATCGGGCGCATCTGCTACGTGGGGATTGAGACCTAGTCCGAATCATCTGACTGAGCTCGCCCGGTTATTTCTCCAGGGGCCAGTCCCGCAGGACTCCTTCCAGCAATTTGACCGCTGCATCGAGTGTGGCCAGCTCTTGCCGGGTAAGCCGGCCGAGATGGCGGGCCAGATATTCGATACGGCGCCGACGGCCTTCATGCAGGAGGCGCTCTCCGCGGGCAGTGGCGCGAATCCGTACCCGGCGCGCGTCTTTGGAGTCGGTCAAACGTTGCGCCAGGCGGCTGTCCTCCAGTCCGCTGACAATGCGGCTCATGGTCGGCGGTTTCACCTGCTCGGCTGCCGCCAGTTCGCCCAACGTCATGGGCCCGCCAAACACCAGCACGGACAAGGCCGAGAGCCGGGCCGGACCTTCGCCCGCTGCGGCATCCTGCTTGCGCACCCGGCGCAGGATGTGAATGGCCGCGGAATGCAGCCGGTCGGCGATGGCGGCCGTATCCGGGGACGATGGTGGAATTTTTGCCTTGCGCCCGGCCATGAAATATAGTTAGCTACACTAACAATTATGCCTGGAGGTTGGCCGCCATGACTTCTGCAACCCTGCCCATCGGAATCTCGCGACTCGGCCAGATCGCGATCAACGTTCACGACCTGGACCGTGCCACCGCATTTTACCGGGACATACTCGCCCTGCCCCTGTTGTTTACCGCCGGCAGCCTGGCTTTCTTCGACTGCGGCGGGGTACGCCTGATGCTCAGCCGCGCGGAGAAGCCCGAGTTCGATCATCCCAGTTCAGTTCTTTACTTTACTGTACCTGACATCGCCGGCGCGCACCGGCAGATGCTCAGTCAGGGTGTGCACTTCGAGGACGCGCCGCACCTGATCGCAAAAATGCCCACCCACGATCTGTGGATGACGTTTTTCCGCGACTCCGAACAGAATCTGCTGGCCCTGATGTGCGAGATGCCGCAGGCAGCATAAAAGACTACGGGGAGACAGCCGCCCTCGGCTGTCTAGTCGAGCGCAGCTCGACGGATCTTGTGCCCTGACAAAAACAGCGGAGCTTGGCTCCGCCAGACAGCCGAGGGCGGCTGTCTCCACGCAATCTGGGCTTGCACGAGCGGGACGCTCGCGCCCACATGGATCCAAAAAAGGGGCCCCTGAACCAGGCAACTCTTGCGGGCGACGCAAAAGAATTACCCAGCGCAGAGGCTTTGGGGAAAAATTCGGCATTCAGATTTCGAACCTCGAACCCGCCTCGGATTGGCCGAGGTCCGAAGTCCGAGGTCCGACGCCTGTTACTGCTGACTGTCCGGAGCAGCAGCGGGAGGCGCGTTATCGCCTCCCCTGTGCCATTGCTTCATCCGGTTGGCTTGGTCTTCGCGCATCTTGTCGAAAGTTTTTTGCTGGTCCTCGTTCAGCACGCTCTTGATCTGAGTGTCGGAGCCTTGCCGGGCCTCCTGCATCTTGCTGAACCGGTCCTCGCGGGACAGCGACGAATCGTTGCGAATCTCGTCCATCTGCTTGCGCTGGTCTTCGAGGATGGGTTTCAGTTTCGCCTGCTGGTCATCACTCAGGTTCAGCTTCTTGCTCAGGTGCTTGAGTTGATCGTCCACCGTCGGCATATGACGCCGACCCATATGCCTTCCCATGCCCGGAGCAGATTGCTGGTCGGACTGCTGCCCGGACTGCGGTGGCGGCGGCGCTGCCTGGTCGTCCTGACCAAAGGCATTGACGCCAAGGCCGAGGCTAAGCAACCCCGCGAGAACAGCCGTAGCAACCAGGTTGCCTCGTTCGAAGTTGGATCCCTTGGGGACTGTTGATTTCCACATGTGATTACTCTCCAATTCTGATTCCTGTGACATCGGAAGCTCTCTGCCCCCGGAGAAAAATCTCTCTGTAGTTAGAACACCGCATGATCCGAAGGCGGGTAAAGACTTGGTAAAGTCACGTAAAAGTTCGTAAAGCAGGATCAGTCGTCAGTCGTCGGTCGTCGGTCTTCAGTCGTCAGCAAAACCTCAGCGGTCAGTGTTGGCTGACGCCTAACGACCGACGACTGACGACCGACGACTGACGACTGCTTTACAACTCTTTACCCCTCTTGACGCACTCTTTACGCAGACATAGCAACTCCCGCTCGACGCGCTCGCATCAGTCGGCTTTTACCGTTGTACTCCAAACTTCGCAGCAAAAAAGGGGTGAAATTGTGGGCCGAATCTTGCGCTCGACGTTGTGGTGTGCCGGTATGGCGTGTTTCGGGACAGTCCTGTTTCTTGCAGGATGCGGTGGAGGAGGAGGAAGCACGCGCTTCCGCCTCATGAATGCGGTTCCGAACGAGTCCAGCCTGGATGTGCTGGTGGATAGTACGTCAGTGTCGAGCAACCTCGCCTATGGCACCAGCACAGGATACCAATCTGCAAAATCCGGCTCCCATCAGGTCGCGATCGAACCTTCAGGGACGAGCACAGCGCTGCTGCAGCAGTCCATTACCTTTGCGTCCGGTTCGGACACCACAGTCATTTCCTACAACTTTTCTCAAAGCGTAGCCAACATGGTGCTGGCCGATCAAAACTCCGCGCCGGCCTCGGGTGATTTCAAGATTCGCATCGTCAACGCATCGCCCAACCTCGGTCCTGCTGACATCTATATAGTGACTCCGGGCACCGACCTCAACACCGTGAGTCCCACGTTGAGCAATTTGGCCTTTGGCTCGGTCGCCGCTTACCAGTCGCTCACCGGGGGAAGTTACGAGGTTGTCTTCACCTCGGTCGGCCAGAAACAAAAAGCGATCGACACTGGTTCGCTCACGCTCAGTTCTGGCCAGGTCAGAACCTTGGTGGGCATCAACAACCAGTCCGGCGGATTTTTCTACACCCTCCTGCATGACGTGAACTGACCCGGATGTGTGGGTCGGACCCACACTGGAGTGTCCGACCCACACAATCATCTGTTACCATCGATCAGAGGGAGGCGTTCATGGAGGAAGGACCGGGCGGAGTGTCGGGATCACGGCGCAATGAAGATATCGCGCTCGATCTCATGAAATTTGTCGCAATGACCACCGGCTATGGCCGGACCACTTCCTCAGGTGTCGGGTTCCAGGGCACCGGCGCGGCGGCCAAACCGGAAGAGTATGCCGGACATCTGCTGGAACTGTATAGCAAGTGCCTGCAGGCGGTGGCGGGCAAGAAGTAGCCGGTGTGAGCCGGACATTCCCTTCCATTTTGCTCACGACAGGTCCTGTCCGGCGCCATTGACGCTGCCGTTGATTTTGAACTTCTCGCCTGTCTTTCTCCTAACTTGCGAAAACCTTCCCCAGGGAGCAAAATGGCCTGAAATTCGATCGAGGAGGCATCCATGGTTGCACAACCGACCTCGTTGTTACGACAGGCTTCCGGTTGGTCCATCGTCTGGGGAATCCTGCTCATCGCGTTTGGAATCGTGGCCATCGGCTCGCCTCTTCTGGCGGCCGTGGCCGTCAACGCGCTCATTGCATGGCTCATCATTTTTGCGGGCGTTGTTCACGTGGCTATGGCTTTTCACGCCCACGGCGCGGGCAGCCTGATCTGGAAGCTGCTGGTGGGTCTGGCCTACGTCTTCATCGGAGGATACCTGCTCTGGCATCCCCTGTTGGGGGTGGCGTCGTTAACGCTCCTGCTGGCATCGCTGTTCTTCATCGAGGGCGTGCTGGATGTGGTGCTCTACTTCAAGCTGCGTCCCGGACGGGGTGCAGGGTGGGTTCTGTTCGACGGTCTGGTCACCCTGCTGCTGGCGGCCTTCATCGGCTTCCACTGGCCATCCAGTTCGGCCTGGGCGATTGGCACGCTCGTGGGCGTGAGCATGATCATGAGCGGAGTCACGCGGCTGATGATGTCTCTGGCGGTGCGCCGGCTGACCGAAACCACCACGCTGCCCAAGGCCGCGTAAAGTCGAGGCACGGGCCGCAGCGCTCGCGGCCGACGAAAAGTGTGGACCGGACACTCCCTTCGGCTTCGCTCAGGGCAGGCTCTGTCCGACACCGTTGAATTTGAAAGCTGACGGCCCTCGCCACTCCGAATCTTCCCAGAATCTTCAGGTCAGAGCGAGGACCGAGCCTGTTTCTACCGGCGGCCGCGCTTGACTTTGCGCCGGGCCGGCTTCTTTGCCGCCTTGCGTGCCGGACGCTTCTCCGCCGCCTTCTTCCGGGCTGGCTTGCGCGCAGGTTTCTTCTTTTTTGCCGGCTTCTTCCGGACAGCTTTTTTCGCCGGCTTTTTCTTGGCTGCTTTTTTCGCCGCCGGCTTGCGTGGCGGCTTGGGCGACCCTCCACCGCCTGATGGTCGAGGCGCGGCTGGAGCTGGCATGGCGGGCTCGGGTTGCGGCTCGATTATGCCCGACACTTCGGCTTCTTCTTCTTCCTCTTCTTCTTCCTCGTAATCCTCTTCGAGCGAATCGCCGTAGGCGCCGCTGTCGCCAAATTCATCCATCTCGTCATCTCGTGCGTAGAGGGTCTCGTCAAAGCTCATTGTTCCTCCTGGTTTTGGACCGCGCCGGGCGCGGGCCGCTCCGCCAGCGCTGCGGGTACTAGGGAATTAAAAAGACAGCTGAAAGACTAACGTTTTGGCTGAACGGGGCGCGATTATAGCACAGCGTTTTCACGCAACCCGCTTTCGAAAACCGGTTTGCCGTCGTCCTGCAGGTTGCATATTACACCGTGTGGGCAAAGTCGAGTAGAAGGTGCGGAGTATTTTGCGCGGTTGGGATGACAGCTGTTTCAGTTGGGGATCGGTGGAAGGGTACGGCTTCAGCCGTGCCAGCACTCTTCTGCGAGCGCACCGGCTTTAGCTGCTGTGGTCTCCGGTTGCGCCCCTTTACGCAGTCCGCGTCAGGCATCCAGCCCGTTCATTAGGGAAGCCTCCGGTTCCCAGGGACGGCGCGCTAAAGCATGCCTCAGCGGCTGAAGCCGTGCCCTTCCCGATTCCGCACGGGCATCAATCTTCGTGGCAATCACAAGCCAAAAGGTGGAGAGCGAAGCTAGGAACCGGGGGGCTGGAAGTACAAGCCAGAAGCTCGCAGCCAGCAGCCGGGTTTATCTCACGCTTTTGATCAGAATAATCATTCCAGGCCGCAGCATCGGCAGGTTGCCATTGTCCCGCTTCAGGGCTTCGACCGTGGTGTGGTGAGTTGTGGCAATCGAGGTCAGGGTCTCTCCGGGCTGCACCTTGTGACGCTGCACGATCTTAGGAGAGGCAGGGCGTAAGCCATTGCTGGTCTTTGACTTGGAAGCTCCCGCTTGTTCCTTGGGCAGGGTGGTTGGGGTCACCGGCAGATGAACGTAAACGATGCGGCGTCCGCGCAAGCTGTCTCCCCGCAGATGATTCCAGCGGCGAATCATGGTGGGGGGAAGACTGAAATTGTCGGCCACAGTCTGCACCGTGTCTCCGCGTCGCACGCGGTAGCGGGTGGTGTGGCGGGCATAGGTAGCGCCATCTTCGGTGGCCGCATGTTTGCCCGGCGGGATCGGAATGATCAGTTTGCTCTCCGCCTTCAAGTCGTCGCCAGCTATCAGATGGTTTTCCTGCTCAATGGCCTTCACGCTGGTGCGATAGGTCCGGGCAATCGAAGCCAGCGAGTCGCCTTCCGCCACCTCGTGATACCGCCACCACACCCGCATCTGCGGCGGAATGGGCTCAATCGCCGCCAGGTAGCGATCCCTGGTTCCGGCAGGCAGGCGCAGCTCAAAAGTCTGGCCCTTGGGCGTGGTCAGGCGCAGCAGGCTGGGATTCAGGTCCTGCAGGGTCGAGGGCGGAACATCAATGCACTGGGCCGCCAGACGAAGGTCAACCGAATAATCAATCTTCACCGCGTCATACGGAACCGGCTGCTCGGGAACGATATCGTCCAGCCCATACTGGCTGGGGTTCTTGGCCATAATCGTCACGGCCAGGATGATGGGGACGTAGTTGCGGGTTTCCTTGGGTAGAACGTTGCGCCGGTAAAGCTCCCAGAAATCGGCATAGCCGGTGCGCTTGACCGCACTTTGCACCCTGCCTGGCCCGGAGTTGTAAGCGGCCATGGCCAGATACCAGTCGCCAAACTGGTTGTACAGATCTTTCAGGTGATGGGCGGCGGCGCGAGTGGATTTTTCCGGGTCCTGCCGCTCGTCCACCCACAGGTTGTGCTGTAAGCCATAGCCCCGGGCGCGGCTGGCCATGAACTGCCACATGCCGCGCGCTCCCACCCTCGATAATGCCAGGGGATGGAAACCCGACTCCGCCTGGGCCAGGTAAATCAGTTCCTGGGGAACGCCCTGCTCTCGCAGCGTGCTCTCGATCATTTCCCGATAACGCCCGCCGCGTTCTAGCGCATGCTGCAGGGTTTCGTGTCCGCGAGTGGTGGAAAAATAGTTGATGAAAGCCGCCACCTGATCGGTAAGCATGAGGGGCAGTTCCGAATGCGTGGCCTGGACCTCGGCTTCGGCCTGCGCCTTGACGTTGGGGTCAAACGGAGGCGTCTCATCGTTAACTTCGTCGATGGGCGCCGGCTCTGCTTTTTGTTTCGAGTCTGGAGTGTCCGACTGCAGGGCGGCCAGTTCCGGCCGGTTCACGCTCTCAAGCACCCGATCCAGTTCATGCTCGATCCGCTCGTCCGACCGGATCTCAGCCGGGCTTTGCGACAACAGATCGACGGCGCGGTCGAAGTTGCGTTTGGCCGCTTCCAGGTCCCCGGCCTTGAACGCGTCCTCTCCGGCCTGGTATGCCTTCTCGGCGTTCACAATCAGCGCAGCGACCGGGTCAGGATTGGGTCGGGGCGCAATCTGGGTTTGTTCGGGCTGTATTGGCGCTGGATCCGTTTGGGGAACAGTCTCCCGAAACGCAGTCAGAGCTGGCGCGTTGGCCTGTGCAGCCGGCAGCTTGCCCTGGCGCTGATCGCTGTGGCAGGCGGTGCCCGCCAGAACCAGGGCCAGCACGGGCGCGGTCAACAGCTTGAGATTGCTCATTCCCATGTTGTCTATGACTTGGTCTATCTATAACTTGCGATACGACTTGCGCTGCCTACCCCCCGGCGGTTTCGGAGCCAGGTCGAAGGCTGAGACTAGAATCGTACTCTCCCACAATTTGCAGGGTCAATCCGTAATGGGGTGCCCCCCGTTACTTTGGGGGCATGTCAGACACGATTCTTGCGCCTCCGCCATCCAGGGATTTGTGACTTTGGAGAATTGGCCACTAGTACCAATGACGGTTTCCAGCTTGCGCGGCAGGTTTATACTCGTGCCAGCGTTTCAGGGAGCCCTGGTGGACACCTGCCCCCAATTCTTTCGATGTCATCCCAATCTCGACGATGGCGTGAACCGCAACATCGTGGAGTCGGAGATTGAAGGCGGCGCATTTCTCGAGGATCTTCCCGCCCGCACCATGCTGCAGATCCAGACCCAGCACCGCTGGTACACGGTGGTGCATCGCGGACGTGGCGAGGCCTGGATCTGGGGTCATCCCGCGTTCTGTCCGGAGCCTGTGCTGGTCAGGATTGAAGGCTCGTCCTGGGGCGGTTCCATGCTGAAGATCGGATTTGTCGGCCGCGGCATGCACCTGGAATTCCGCCATCCTTCCTATCGCACCCCAATCGTGACTTCGCGCATTCTTGAAATTCGGCAATGCGAACAGGACGCACCCGAATTGCTGACCGCCGCCTACGAAACCGGCCCCACCAACTAGTTTGTCTGGTAAACCTCCGGGAGTAAAATAACTGCGCTATCTGCAAAGGAGGCTTACTGCATGCGTTTGAAAACCAGCCTTGGCGCAGCGATGGCAGTTATGATCATCGCCCTTGCTACCACCCTGGCATCGGCGGCCGCCGCGCCGCCGAACGATGCCTGCTTACTTGTCACCCAGGCCCAGGTGAGCGCCGCCATCGGCTTCTCGATGGGCGCTGGTTCGCACGTGACTCCAACGTTTTTGAGGACATGCACATGGGTTCCTGCGGGCAGTTCCGGGAAGGGTGTCGGCGCCCTCACCCTCTACCTTCAGGCGGCGGATCAGTACGAGGCCGGGAAACAGATGCTGGAACAGATGAGGACCATGGCGAAGGTCGAAAAACATGGAAATTCGCAGCCCCCTGTCATCACCCAGCTCAGCGGCATCGGGGATGATGCCTTTTACCTGGATATGGCCAATACCATGAGTCTCATTGCCAAGAAAGGAAATGTCCAGTTCAAGTTTGTTATTTACGGCGACCTGCCCGTCGAAAAGAAGAAGGCTGCGGAGAAGACTCTCGCTTTGGAAGTTGTTTCCAAGCTCTGATCCAGCCTGGACCGCCATATTTGTCCAGAGCGGGTGCTTCCCCCGCTGCTCTTGATGTTCAGGCTCAGGCTTGCCGGCAAAGGCGCGAGGCTTTGAGGTTTACCGTAAGCTCGCGGTTCAAGGTTGAGCTCAAACTCCCGCGTGCGAGGGCGCCCGCGCCACACATTCATTCCGGCGTCCTTAACGCAGTTTTGTCCTCTGAATAACCTGAACGGGTTTCGCACGTCTAATCCTTGCGCTGGTTCGATGTTCCAGTGTCTTCAGATCTGACAGGAGAATCATGAGGCGTAAATTTGTCGGGTGGCTGTTCGCTTTTGTCCTGGTGGTTGCAAGTCTCTCTGCCATCGCCCAGGAGCCGATGCCGGCGCTGGGCGCTTCCCGCTATCTGGCCGGTACTGCAGAATCCTTCCTGGCTTCCTGCCGTAGCGATGTGGATGACGGCAAGAAACGCATCGCCGCCATCAAGGCCACCCCGCTGCCGCGAGATGCCATGACCACGCTGCAGGCCTTCGACACCGCGCTGGTGGTCATACTTGACGCCGAAAATCGCGCCGGCCTGGCCGAGCAGGTCCATCCCTCCAAGCCTTTCCGCGATGCCGCCCAGACCTGTGAACAGGAAGTCAGCCGCGTGCTCACCGACATCTCGCTCGACAAAGATATGTACAAGGTGCTGGCGTCGCTCGATGGCTCCCGGCTCGATTCAGCCGGGAGCTATTACCTCCGGACCACATTGCGCGACTACCATCGCGCTGGCGTTGACCGCGACGATCCCACCCGGGAGAAGATACGGGCCCTGCAGGACGAACTGGTAAAAATTGGCCAGCAGTTTGATGAAAATATTGCCGCCGATGTCCGTAAGATACAGGTCAACGCCTCCGATCTCGACGGACTTCCCGAAGACTTTAAGCGTTCCCACCCCGCCGACGCCTCCGGCAAGGTCACACTGACCACCGACAACACGGATTATTTTCCCTTCATGGATTACGCCAAAAGCGAGCCGGCGCGGAAGGAGTTCTTCGTGCTCTACCGGCAGCGCGCCTATCCCAAAAACATCGATGTGCTGGGCCAGCTTTTGCAGAAGCGTCACGAACTCGCCAACGTGCTGGGATACGCGGACTGGGCCGCCTACATCACGGAAGACAAGATGGTCGGCACGGAACAGAATGCCGCCGACTTCATAGAAAAAATTACGGCCGCGGCGCAGGCTGGATCCAAACGCGACTACGACGAATTGCTGGCCTACAAGAAGCACGAAGACCCGAAAGCGGAAAGCGTCAATGCCTGGGATGTGGCTCAGTTGGTGCGGGGAGCGAAGATCGAAAAATTTGGATACGACTCCGAAGCCATCCGGCCGTACTTCGAGTACTCCCGGGTCCTGCAGGGAATTCTCGATATCAGCAGCCGCATGTACGGGATCACCTACAAGCCGGTAACCTCGGCGCCAGTCTGGCATCCCGAAGTCACGGTGTATGACATTTATGACCAGAGCAAGCTGATCGGCCGGATTTACTTCGACATGTTTCCCCGGGAAAACAAGTACAAACACTATGCCACCTTCACCCTGGCCACCGGGAAGAAGGGCTTCCGGCTGCCGGAATACGTGCTGGTCTGCAATTTTCCCAAGGCCACCAGCCAACCCGGGCTCATGGAACGTGACGACGTCATCACTTTCTTCCACGAGTTCGGACATCTCATTCACGGCATCATGAGAGGAAACAGCAGTTGGGCGGAGGGCGACCTGGAAAATGATTTCATCGAGGCGCCGTCCCAGATGTTCGAAGAGTGGCCCAAAGACCCCGCCATTTTGAAGCTGTTCGCGCGCCAATACAAAACCAATGAACCGATTCCTGCGGAACTGGCGGAGAAGGCCAGGGCCGCCGATGACTTCGGCCGCGCCCTCAACGTGCGTACTCAGATGTTCTACGCCGCCATCAGCCTCGACTTCTACAACCGCGACCCGAAAGCCCTCGACACCGACAAGCTGGTGGCGCACTTGCAGGCAAAGTACACGCCCTTCCACTTTGTCGAGGGCACTCACATGCAGACCGCCTTTGGACACCTCAACAACTATTCCGCGGTTTACTACACCTACATGTGGTCGCTGGTCATCGCGAAAGACATGTTCACTGAGTTCAAAAAAGACGGATTGCTCAATCCCGAAGTCGCAGCCAGATACCGCACGGATGTTCTGGGGGCCAGCGGCACCAAGCCGGCCGCCGAACTGGTGCGCGATTTCCTGGGACGGCCGTATTCGTTCCAGGCCTATGCCGATTGGCTGAACGGAAAGTGAAGGCGTCGTTGGTCCTTGGTCGTTGGTCGTTGGCCAAGGTCAAAAATACGGGCTTCACGTTAGTGTGGGTCGGACACTCCTGTCCGACGCCTTTGACTTTGATCTGGATCTGGTTGTGCTGCGATCTTTAAACCTTGGCCGGCCAACTTCCGGTGCGAATCCTCAAATCAAATTCAAAGGCGTCGGACAGGGAGTGTCCGACCCACACGAAACGTGGCTGATGTTGTTTGACGAACGGCCAACGGCCAACGACCAAAGACCAACGACCAACGACCAACGACGATCTATCCTAGTCTTTTCCGCGCATACGCCCGCACATACGCCGGCACCGGCGTCTTCGGGTTCAGCCTGGGATCATTGATCGGCGTACCCGGGACCACGGTCAACGGAATCACTCCGGCCCAGGTCGGAAACGAGTAATCTTCCTCGTCATCAATGGGCGGACCTTGTCGTACCTTGGCCGAGAACTCTTCGATCGGCAGCCGCATCACCAGCGTCTGCTTGAGTTCTTTCTCGTTGGGCTGGCGTGATTCCGCCCAGCGACCCGGCAAAATATGCTCCGAGAGCAGGCGCAACGCCTCCAGCTTTTCTTTTGCATCGAGCACGGCCACCGCCGTACCCAACACCACCACCGAACGATAGTTCATCGAGTGATTGAAGATCGATCGCGCCAGCACCAACCCGTCGAGCAGGGTGACCGTGATGCACACCGCAACGCCCTTGTCGAGATTGCGCAGCATCCGGCTGGCCGCGGAGCCGTGGATGTAGAGGTTGTCGCCCGACCGTCCGTAGGAGGTGGGGATCACGAAGGGCTGCCCTTCTACCGCAAACCCGACGTGGCAGATGAAGCCTTCATCCAGAATTTCGTAAGCCGCCGCGCGTTCGTAAACTCCACGATGGGCCTCGCGGACCACACGAGTGCGCGCCGTGGCTGCATGAGTTTCAGACATGTAAAGGAGTCTCCGGCAAGCGCCAAGAATAGAAAATCAGTTTAGCAGAGAGAACAGAGGTCGTTGGTCGTTGGCCCTTGGTCGTTGGCCAAAATCTCTCGAGAGAACGTTGCCGACCAAGGACCAACGACCAACGACCAACGACTGTTCTGAACTTACCACGTCAGCTTCAGTGCGAACTGCAGTTGCCGCGGATCGAAAGCGGCTGTTGCCGCTTGCCCGCTGTTCCACAGCGGGTTCACATCCGCCACGTTGAAGCGGTTGATGTAGTTGAAAGCGTCCACAATACCTTCCAGCGCCATGCGCTCGCCAAAGGGAATGCGCTTGGAAATGCGAACGTCGGTGAAGACGTTGTAGGGCCTGGTCCCGGCGTTACGGCCGAGGTTGCCGTCGAGCGTGCCATCCAGAAAACAAGCCGGCTGTAAGTAGCCGGTGGGCGAGAATTTTGATGGCGCTGCGGTATCGCCGCAGCTGGTGGTGGCGCCTGCCGCCGCCGTGTTCGGCCGGTCCGTAGGCGTGCTGAAATCAAAGTTGCGGTCATCTCCGGTGATGATGTTGAACGGGCGTCCCGACCCAATCTCGAAGATGGGTGCAAGCGTCCAGCCCGAGAAAAACTTGCTGGCGAAACCGCTGCCGCCGAGCGTCCCGCTCTGATACACGCCGCTCAACACAAAGCGATGCCGCTGATCAAAGGCTGAGTTCGAGCGTTCGGCCGCCAGATTGTAATTGTCTTGCGGCTCGAGAGGCGATTGCAGATCGGTAGAGTCGTCGATGGTATGCGACCACGTGTAAGAGGCCAGAAACTCGTAGTGCTGCCCGAAACGCTTGCGCAGGTTGGCCGTCAGGCCGTGGTACACCGAGCTGCCGCTGGAAAAATTGGCGGGCGTATCGCTGAAGGGCACGCACCCGCTCAGCGTGGTGGGATCGCAGGCGGCGCTCAAGCCATCGGCCGCGATGATCTGCTGCGCCAGTCCTACGCAGCCCGCGGCCGGTGAGAGGAGCAGGGCCTGGCCCAGCGCAGGATTCAGTCCCGAAGGACGGAAGAAATTCGCCAGCGCCGCCGCCACCCAGGGTTGCCCGCTGCCGTTGAATCCGCACGGGGTCCCAGCCGCGCCCACTCCTTCCGGACCCAGCGTGGAAGCACCGGAAGTGGGATCGCCCAGCGCCACCTGCCAGTTGGCCAGCAGAGGTCCTGGCTTCACCGCATTGGCGTTGATGGGACGGTTCAGGTGACGTCCACCGTTGAAGTTGTAAGCCAGGCTGAAGGAGATGTCGTGCCCGAGATCCTGTTCAAAAGTCAGATTGGCCTGGTGCGATACGGCGTATTGAAAGTTCTTCGCCGTAGGGAAACTGAAAGGCAAGAATGACAGTGGCACCGGTGCGGCGGGATTCAGAAACGCCTGGCCTACAAAGATGGAAGGTGCGTTCGGCGCGGGATTGAAGCGCTGCTGATTGGGCAGGTAGTTGAACGCCCCGGGCAGGCAGCCCAGCAATCCCTGAAAGGCGTTGGTGGCATTCAGGTTCGATAAGGTTGCGTTGCATCCGCCGGGCGCTCCCGGAGTCAGAACCAGTTGGGGTGCCTGGGAACCATCGGCCACGTCGGAGTCGAAAGCCAGACCCAGCAGGGGGTGGTCGTAGAACATTCCATAAGACGCACGGACCACGCTCTTCCCGTCTTTGTGCGGGTCCCAGGCCAGACCGATGCGCGGCGCAAAATTATTGAAGTCGCGGGGGATTCCCTGGGTGATGCCAATCGAGTTTTCAGCGGCCTGGGACAGCGCGTTGATTGCCCTGAACGTGGGAGTGAATTCCACGTCGTAGCGCACGCCATAGTTCAGCGTCAGGTTGGGCAAAATCCGCCAACTGTCCTGCACAAAGCCAGCCGCGGTGGTGTTGCTGAAAGAATCGTGGGGATTGCCCACGCCCTGTATGAAGTTCGACGGGATTCCCGCGCCGTAAGCCTGCACCGGATTGAACGCCGGGAAAGGAACACCCGGCGGAGGTGCGATGGCCGGGTTGTCGAATCCCAGACTCTGTTGACCAAAGTTGTAAATGCCGCCAAAGTTCACCGTGAAATCGGCCTGCAACGGGATGAAGTTGCTGTCCACCCCAAACTTGATGTTGTGCGTGCCCTTCGACCAGGAGAAGTTGTCGGTAAATTGGTATCGCTCCTCGGTGCGCTCGACGAAAGAGAAAGGCTCTCGGCCAAAGAACGCGAAGCCCGGAATGTTGACCGCCACGTTGCTGCCCCCGGCGGCGCGCGAGAAGTTGTAGAGCAAGCCCCGGCGGGCGTACTGGAATCGCAGTTCGTTGATCTTGTTCGTGCCGATGGTCCACTGGTCCTGCCCGGTTATGTTCCAGTCGTGATAGTTCTCCAGCGAAGTCCGTGAAAATGAATTTTGTCCGAAATTCTGCGGGCCCTGGGCCTGTACCTGAATGCCGGTCTGGTCACTCGGACTCGCGCCTCCTCGCAGCGTGAGCCGGTTATTGTTGGTCAGGTTGTGGTCCAGGCGAAGCGAATAGAGGTCAGTACGCTGGGAGACCGGAAAGTTGCCGATCAGGCTGTTCAACGGCACGAATGAGGCCGGCACAAAGCAGGTGGAAGTGGGTGGCGGGCATGACGTGGGGAAACCGCTGAAGCCTCCCAGAGTTGCCGGCCACGCTCCTTTCAGGGCCATGCCGGAAGACGATGCCGCCAGGGCCGTGTACTGCCCCACTTCCTGTCCAAAGAGGGGGTTGAGAAACTCCTGCTGCAGCACCGCCGGATTGGTCAGGAACCCGACTTGTTGGGGTGTGAGCAGCACGGTGCCGAAAGGTTGACCGACTTGGGTCGTGTCAAACGGCACCAATCCGAAATTGTTGGCCCCGATTGAAGAGAATCCGGTCTCCTGCCGCCACGTGCCCTCGTAGGAGAAGTAGTAGAAGGTCTTGTCTTTCTTGATCGCTCCGCCAATGGCCGCTCCCGCCTGCACTCGCGTGTACGCCGGATCGGAAACCGTGCTGAAGGGATTCACCGCCTGGAAATTGCGGTTGCGCAAATAGCCGAAGAGCGAACCGTGCAGGTCATTCGATCCCGAACGCGTGATGATATTTACCACCCCGCCGGAAGCGCGTCCGTACTCGGCTGCGTATCCGTTGGTGATGATCTGAAATTCCTGTACGCCCTCCTGCGAAATGGTTGAGCGAATGCCGTTGGTGGAATTGTCCACTGCGTCGGCGCCATCCACGTTGACCAGGTTCGCCCGGGCCCGCTGCCCGCTCATGTTCAGCCCGGAAGTAGGCGCGGCCCCAATGCTGGGAGCGGTGTCGCGAGCCAGGCGCGAATCCGTGAGCGCAAAGTTGATGTAGTTGCGTCCGTTGATAGGCAGGTTGTCGATGCGCCGCTGGTCAATGGTGTCAGTGGACGAGGTGCGTTGCGTTTCCACCAGCTCCGCCGCTGAACTCACGTTGATTACTTCCTGGCTTCCCGCCACCGACAAGACGATGGGAAGCTCCGCCATCTGTCCCACCGTGATGGCTACGTTCGCTACCGTGGCCCGGGCAAAGCCCGGCGCCTCAACCGTGACCGTGTACTGGGCCGGAGGCAGCAACAGGATGTGATATTGGCCGTCGGTGTTCTCGCTGATGGCGCGTTCCAGTCCCTTGGCCTCATCCCGCGCCGTGACCGTGGCATTGGTCACCAGGCTGCCCCTCGGGTCTCGAACCGTGATGTGCAGATCGCCGGTTGAGGCTCCCTGTGCAAAGCCCAGTGCGGCCAGCACGACCACTACACACGCTACTGCGACCAGCTTTCGTACGACCATAAAGTTATCTCCGTGGAAGAAGAACCCTGAGTTCTCGCTGCGAGCAGCGATCACTCTTCGTAGGCGGGAATTGAACCAGCACGTTTTCAGACACGCAAACGCCGCACGGTTTTTACATCAGGTAAGGCGCCGAAATCAAGCTAAATCACTGACTGGAACAGGCTTAGTTAGCCTGGCAGTAACTGGCAACTGACAACTTATAACTGGTAACCGAAGGTTACTTCTTCCGCTCGATGCCGTAACTCTCATGCTTTGATGTCTTAAGCGCCCAAGCCATGCGCGGCGTGTTGTGCGCGATGCCAAAGTGTCCGCGGGTATCGAGCAGGATCATGCCGCCGTGCCCGTCCACCCGGTCTTTGAGATAGTTGATGGCCTCGGCGGCCACCCATTCCGGCAAACTGCCGGTTGCGACCCGGTCCGCAGCCCACTTGGCCAGCACCAGCTTCATGATGGGTTCGCCCCATCCCGTGGTTGAGGCGGCTGCGGTCTGGTTGTCGGCGTAGCAGCCGCATCCGATGAGCGAAGAATCGCCCAGCCTCCCGGGCGCTTTGTTGAGCGTGCCGCCCGTCGAAGTAGCAGCGGCAATGTTGCCGTTGCCATCAAGGGCCACTGCGCCCACGGTGTCGTGAGAGATCGTGGGCGCAAACAGGTCAACCTTGGCGTCCGCGGCCCGAGCCTGAAATTCCCGCAGACGCTCTACTTCGCGGGGAATGATCAGGTCTTGGTTGCGACAGAGTGGGATGCCATGCTCGGCCGCGAAGCGCTCGGCCCCTTCGGCCACAAAGTACACATGCGGGCTGTCGCTCAGGATCTTGCGCGCCGCGCGGACAGGATTGGCGATCCGCTCCACGCAGCCCACGCCGCCGGCGCGCAAGCTGGAGCCGTCCATGATGAGAGCATCGAGCTGGACCTTGCCGTCGCGGTTCAGAAAGCTGCCGCGGCCGGCGTCAAAAGTCTCGTCATCTTCCATGATGACAACGGATTCCTCCACCGCATCGAGCGCAGGTCCTCCCCGTTCCAGCACACGCCAACCTGCAGCCATGGCGTTGCGCACACCGTGGAGATGAGCTTCCACCATGTCATCGGGAATGGCCCAGGCACCGCCATGAATGACCAGAACAGGGTCGTGCAAGAAAGGTCGTCCTCAAGAATGAGGATAGCAGGACGGAGCATGTGTGGGTCGGACACTCCCTTCGACTTCGCTCAGGGCAGGCCCTGTCCGACGCCTTTGGCTTTGATGTTGAATTTGATTTTGACCTGGTTTGTGTGATGGGGTCTCGGATCTGGGGCCAATTCGCTCTTGCTGCAAGCCCGTGTAGCGCCGCCGGCAAGATGCCTCCGCTACATGAAACTCAAAGGCGTCGGACAGAGCCTGCCCTGAGCGAAGTCGAAGGGAGTGTCCGACCCACACGAACTTACGCTGCCTGCCCCGCCTTGTGCGGCAATGCGTCCGCGCCTTCGGTTCGGGTATAGGTGTAGCGGATGCGGTGGATCACGGTGATCGTGGACAGTACCGCGATCAACCACAGCACCGGCGCCATGCGGTTGAACAGCGCCCCGATGATGACCAGCACCAGCCGTTCGGGACGTTCCATGAAGCCCACGCGACAGGAGCCGATCAGCGATTCAGCACGGGCGCGAGTGTAGCTGACCATGATGGCGCTGACCATCACGAAGGCGGTCAACACAACATAGAAGAAGCGATCGCCGCGGGCGAAGAACACCAGCAGTCCAAAAAACTGGGAAGCGTCGCTGTAGCGGTCAATGACGGAGTCGAAGAAGCCGCCGAAGCGGGTCACCTGGCCGCTGGCCCGGGCCACGCGTCCATCCACCAGGTCAAAAAAACCGGAGCCGATGATGACCAGCCCGGCGTAGCGAAACATCCTCGCCTGGTTGTCGCTGTTGGCGTAGCCGAAGAGAAATGCTGCGATGGTGTTTACCACCAGCCCCAGGAAGGTGAGCACGTTGGGATTGATCCGCGCCAGAGCGAGCCAGCGCACGATCGCATCCAGCAGCACGCCACAGCCGCGCCCAAAGGCGCTGGTCCAAGTCATGAATCCCTTTCGCCCAAGCGATCGCGATGCCCGCGGCTCAGTCCTGAATGGTCTCGCGCGTACCGACGGCATTGCCCTCGTCACTTGGCTTCGGTCTGCTCGTGGATGGTGGTCAGGCTCAGTATTTCCATCTCGCGATTGCCGTTAGGCGTGACCACCACCGCGCTGTCTCCCACCTTCTTGTTCAGCAGGGCGCGGCCGATGGGAGAACTGGTGGAGATCTTGCCCGCGGTCACATCCGACTCTTCGCTGGTCACCAGTTTGTACTCCACCTCGGAGTTCTTGGAGTTGTCGTAAACCCGGACGGTAGAGCCCAGCCCGACCTTATCTTTCGGGATATTATCCATGTTGATAAGGGCAAGCTCGGCCATGCGGGCGCCCAGTTGCCGCAGCCGCGCCTTGACGAACTCCTGCCGCTGTTTCGCCATGTGATACTCAGCGTTTTCACTGAGATCTCCCAGGGCGGCTGCCTTCTTGATTTCCTTGGGAAGCTCATGAACCAGCTCATGTTCGAGCACGTTCATCTCTTCCTGCAACTTTCTCTTAATCTGTTCAGTCATGCGCTTGAGGATTATAAACCCGGGCGCCGGCTTCGGACCTCGGACCTCGCCAGTCACCTGGGCCTGACATCCGAGGTCTGCAGTCCGACGCCGCTTCTGGATTGCCTTTCGGAGCCCGGTAGGATAGACTAAAAGGGTGCAGTTCTTCAGCTGGCCTGTCCTCGTGGGTGTTCCCTCATGATCAGCGCCGATGGTAATTTCCACATAGGCGATAAGGTCGTCTATCCCAATCATGGCGTTGGAGTTATCGAACAAATCAGCAGCCGGACTATCGGCGAGACTGTGGAAAAGTTCTACCTCCTGAAGATCAAGGCCAGCAGCCTGAAAGTGATGGTGCCGTTTCATAACGTAAACACCGTCGGCCTGCGGCGGGTGGTCAAGAACGGCGAAATCCAGAAGATCGTTGATTTTCTGACTGATGGCGAATGCGATAACAACGCCGACTGGAAATACCGCTTCAAGGAAAACTCGGAGCGGATGCGCACCGGTTCGCTGCTGGAAGTTTCAGCGGTCCTCAAGGGTCTGCTGCTGCTGAACACGTCCAAGCCCCTGTCCTTCCGCGAAAAGAAGATGCTGGAACGGGCCCGCTACCTCCTGGTCAGCGAACTGGCCATGGCCAAAAACTGCGAAGAAGTCCTGATCGAAGAAATGCTCTCCAAAGCTCTCTCCAAGAGCAAGCTGCGTTTCCCGGAAGCCTCGGATTTTGTAGCCTAGTCTTTGGTCGCTAGTCGTTGGTCCTTAGTCCGTACTCTAAACTCCATTTTTCTCGCTGGTGGGCTTGCTCAAGCCGCCACCGGCTTCAGTGACTTTATCAGTGCATTTAGGGTCTTAGCCAAGTTCTCTACCAAACACAAAAGCCTTTCCGCCTCGAGTTCGTTCCCATATTTCAGACTTCCTGCAATGAGTAATTGGGTTTCGACTTCAAGCAGCGAGCCTCTCGCATGGTGCAGGTAAAGTACGAGTTCCTTGTCGGTCGAACGTCCCTTACCTTCGGCTATGTTGCTGGACACTGAAACTGCGGCTCTGCGCAGCTGACTGGTTAAACCGTATCTCTCCTCGCGGGGGAAGCTCTCGGTTTGACGATAGATTTCCAGCACCAGTTCCATCGATAGTTTCCACGCTCTCAGATCTTTGTAAGAACCGATCAAGAGGCACCTCCTCTCAGGGATGATCTCAATGTTTACCCCAAGTCAGAGTGCGAGTCTGTGACGGATGACCAAAGGAGAACAGAACCGGCCGGGACTATCGACCAACGACCAAAGGCCAACGGCCAAGGACTAAAGACCGACGACTGCTTCACTCCCCCATCCACGCCCCGTACGGCTTCAGCGATTCAATGTGGTCGAAAACGATCTTCATGGCGGCGGTGATGGGGACGGCCAGGACCAGGCCCATGCCGCCCCATAGCCATCCCCAGACCAGCAGCGCAATGGTCACGGCCAGGGGATTCAACTGCAGGCGGTTGCCCAGGAACTTGGGGTAGAGGACGTTGAGCGCGATCAGGTGCAGGCCCAGCACGGTCATCACAATCACGATCGCGTCCCCGGAATTGATGTGTCCCAGGCTGACGAAGAGCGGGGGAGCGATGGCCAGCACGACTCCCAGGTAGGGAACCAGGCTCAGAAATCCGCTGATGAAGCCGATGAAATAGAAGAACGGCAAGTGCAGAATCGCGAACGCGATGGTGCTGGCGGTCCCCAGAAAAAGTCCTATCAGGAGATTTCCCACCATAAAACTGCGAATCATCGCGGAAATCAGGCCCAGCGTGATGTACGCCGTGTTGCGGTTCTCGAGCGAGAAGAGCATGACGGTTGCAGAGCGGACGTGATGCTGCCAGCTGAGCATGAAATACACCAGAAAAGGCACGAACGACGCGGCCAGCACTGCCTGCGAGACTGAGCCGAAGCCGCGGGTCAGGATGTCCTCCCAATTGGTGCTGGAGCGGGATTCAGGTTTGATCTGCCCCTCGGGTTCTCTCGATCCCAGCGATTCCGCCCGCTCCCGGACCTGCGAAATCTCCTGGCGAATTTTCTGCGTGTATTTGGATAAATCCTGCGCAAAAATGATGGCCTGGTTCGAGGAGTAGTAGACCAGGCCGAAGATCACAGCGAAGAGCAAAGCCACGGCGACCGCTGCAGCCAAACCGCGGGGCAGGTGAAGGAGAATGAAAAACTCCATCACCGGGGCCAGAATGAAGGCCAGCAAAACCGACACCAGCACTACCGCCAGCACCAGTTCTCCCCAGTAGCAAAGGCCCAGGATCGTCGCGATGCCGATGGCCTGAAACGCCCAGTGCGGCTTCTGCGGCTTGGGCGGTGGCGCCGGCGCGGGAACGATAGGCGTTTCAGGTTGGTCGATCTCGGCCTCGTCAATGGCCATACGGGTATCGTAGCCTAACAGCAAAAAAGTGTATGCGACATATAATCGGCAGGTGCCTTCCCACCAAACCGATGCCTCCGCCCCACGTTCGCCCCGAATCCTGGGCCTGGACGTAGGCTCGAGGCGGATCGGGCTCGCTATTTCCGACCCGCTGGGCATCACGGCCCAGGGACTGGAAACGCTGCAGCGGCAAAACAAGCGATCGGATTTTGCCCAGCTGGAGCAGGTCATTCGCGACTACCAGGTGGCCGAGATCGTGATTGGCTTGCCCCTGCGTATGACCGGCGCCGCAGGGACGCAAGCCGAAAAGATGCAAGGCTTCGCTGAAGAAATCCGCCGCCGCTTTCGCCTGCCCGTCCATCTCTGGGACGAGCGCCTCACCTCGGTCCAAGCCAACCGCCTGCTGCGCGAAACCGATATGTCGATCAAGCGCCGCGGCCAGGTGGTGGACCGGATGGCGGCAGTGCTGATACTTCAGAGCTGGATGGATGCAAGGGCCGGCTAGTCGTTGGTCGTTGGCTTGTGGTCGTTGGCCTTTGGTCCTTGGTCGTTGGCAAAATCCGGCCAAGGATCGACACGGATTTTTTCCGATCAAAAACAAAATCCGTTTCAGTTTATCCCCCTCTTTGCCTTATCCGTTCAAATCCGTGGCTGCAGTTTCGACCAACGACCGAAGGCCAACGACCAACGACCAAAGGCCAACGACTAACGACCAACGACCAACGACCCATCTTCATCTAAACTATTTGTAACTTGCGAAAGTTTCTGACACTTCTGTTGCTTGCCGTCTTAGGATTCGGCGGCTGGTTGGCGTGGGCGCTGTGGTTGCCCGTTACGCCGGCGGGGCAGAAATTTGTGATGTTGCGGCCGGGCTATTCTACTCGCAGAATCGCAGCCGAACTCCAGGCTGCGGGAGTGATCAAGAGCCGCTTTGCTTTTATCCTCTGGCATCGCTTCCACCGCCGGCAGTCGCTGAAAGCCGGTGAATATCTGTTCGACCAGACTGCGAGAATGTTACAGGTCAATGACCGACTGGTCGGGGGCGACATCTATGTGCACACGGTTGTGATCCCCGAAGGCTTCACCATGTTCGATATCGCGCAGGCCATTCAGGATGCGGGCCTGGGATCCAGCCAGGATTTTCTGGCCGTGGCGCAATCCGATCGCGAGTTGATCTCCGACCTGGCCCCGGAGGCCAAGAGCCTCGAAGGCTACCTCTTCCCCAATACCTACGAGTTCACCCGCACCCAGAGCATGCGAGACATCGCGGCGGTCATGGTCAGGCAGTTCCGCCAGGTGGCCGCCCAGATTGGGCTGACGACGACCGGCCTGACGACGATCGGCCTGATCCCCAACAGCCCGAACCCGAGCGGGCAGGGAATGGATGTGCAGAAGACGGTGACCATGGCGTCCATTATCGAAAAGGAAACTGCGGTTCCCGAGGAGCGCGCGGTCGTGGCCAGCGTTTACTACAACCGCCTGGCCCACAAAATTGCGCTGCAGGCCGACCCCAGCGTGATCTACGCCGAAATGCTCAACGGAAATTACTCCGGGGCATTGCATCATGACGATATGGGATTTCAGTCCGCTTACAACACGTATGCGCATCCCGGACTTCCGCCCGGGCCGATCGGGAATCCCGGGCGGACCTCTCTCGAAGCCGCCATGCATCCGGCGCAGACCGAATATTTCTATTTTGTCAGCGACGGAAATGGCCACCATCGCTTTTCCCGCAGCCTCGAAGAACACAACCAGAATGTGGCAAAACTGCGGCAGGCCATGCAGAGAAAGTAGCGTCTTCTAATCAGGCGGGTGCTTGCCAGGTGCTAATCTGACAACCCCCTGGGCCGCAGGTCCGTGGTCTAATCGCATATACTTAACTTACTGATGAACCCAACTGAGTCCTGAGGAATCCAATCCACTTTAGATGCGTATTCTTTCCCGTTTCCGGGTCCTGGGCTTTCTGTTAGTGATCCTGCCGCTGACCGGGTGTCTGTTCCGGTCGCGCCGGGTGGAGAGGCAGATCAGCACCGCCCCGCTGAAGTCCGCCACCCAGGCGGAACTGATCGACTACATCAACACCCAGGCGGCCAAAATCAAGAGTTTGCAGGCGACTGTCGATATTGACACTTCCGTGGGCGGGGTCAAGAAGGGCAAGGTCATCGACTACCAACAGATCCGGGGCTACATACTGGCGCGCAAGCCGTCGATGTTGCGGATGATCGGCCTGCTGCCCATTGTGCGCAACAAGGCCTTTGACATGGTGAGCGACGGCCGCGATTTCAAGCTGTGGATCCCTCCCAAGAACCGTTTCGTGATGGGACGCAATGATGTCGATTCCCACAATCCGGAACGGCCCATGGAGAACCTGCGTCCGCAACAGATTTACGACTCGCTCATACTACGTGAGATCGATCCCGTGAACGAGATTGCGGTCATGCAGAACAGCTTCGAAATCGTGACTGACGCCAAGCATCACCAGGTGCAGCAGGCGGACTACGAAATTGAAGTCATCCGAAAAGGGGTGCGCGGCTGGTTTCTTTCCCGCAAGATCATCTTCAGCCGGACCGATCTGCTGCCGCATCGCCAACTGATTTACGATCAGGATGGAAACCTGGCCACCGACTCGCATTATGAAGGATACAAGGACTACGATGGGCTGAATTTTCCCGTGCAGATTGAAATCTGGAGGCCGCAGGAAGAGTACGACATCACCCTGACCATCCTGAAGCTGCAGTTGAATGAGCAGCTCCCCGATGACAAGTTTGCTCTGGACCAGCCGGCTGGAGCCCAGGTCGTTCATCTGGACCAGCCCCAGTCAAGTTTGATGAACGCCGCCGACCCGAAGTGATGAGTTCAGAAGGTGTGGGTCGGACACTTCCTTCGACTTCGCTCAGGGCAGGCTCTGTTCGACGCTTTTGAAGTTGGTCTTAAGTTTTGCATTTGTCCGTTGCATTTGGTTTTGTATTGGCAGTGCAGCAGCCGAGCACGAATCAGGGTTTACAACCTGAAAGTCAAAGGCGTCGGGCAAGAGTGTCCGACCCACACTTCCATGATGAACAAGATGATTGTCGCCAACCTGGTGCACCGGCCCCTCCGGTCAGTGATCAGCATTGTGGCGATTGCTCTCGAGGTGACGCTGATCCTGCTGATCGTGGGTCTCTCCGTCGGCATGCTGAACGATGCCCGGCAACGCCAGGCCGGCATCGGCGCCGATGTGATCGTGCAGCCACCGAACACCTCTTTCATGGCCGGCGTCAGCAATGCTCCCATGTCGATCAAGATCGGCGGCGTGCTGGCGCAATTGCCTCACGTCAAGGTGGTGTCGCCGGTCATCTGGCAACTTACTACCGCCAAGAACCTGGAAGTCATCTACGGAATCGATCTCAAGACGTTCGAGGCGCTGGACCCTTTTCACTTCCTTCATGGCGGCCCTTTCAAGGGACCGAACGATTGCCTGGTGGACGACTACTTTGCCCAGTCGCAGCACGTGAGAGTGGGCGACACGCTCGAGATTCTCAATCACCCCTTCCGGGTGGCAGGCATCGTGGAACACGGCCGCGGCGCGCGCAAGTTTTTGCCCATGAGCACGCTGCAGGAGTTGATCGGCAGCGAAGGCAAGGCGTCGGTGTTCTACGTGAAGCTGGACGATCCCGCGAATGCGGATGCGGTGGTGCAGGAAGTGAAGAGCGTTTCGGGATTGCAGGACTATTCGGTGCGCTCCATGCGCGAATATCTTTCCATGATGACCACCAGCAGCTATCCCGGGCTGGCTACGTTCATCAATGTGGTGATTGGCATTGCCGTGGTGATCGGATTCATTGTCATCTTCCAGGCCATGTACACCGCGGTGATGGAACGCACCCGTGAAATCGGGATCCTGAAATCCATCGGGGCATCGAAGCTATACATCGTGAATGTGATCCTGCGGGAGACGGTACTGCTGGCCATCGGCGGCATTGTGGTCGGTGTTATTTTCAGCCTGGCAGCGAAAGCCGGTATCCGGTACCGCCTGCCGACCCTGCCGGTGGTCGTGACCGGCAAATGGATTTTGATCTCCACCGTAGTCGCCATCATCGGGGCCATCCTGGGGGCGTTGTATCCCGCCTACAAAGCGGCGCAGAAGGACCCTATCGAGGCCCTGGCCTACGAGTGAGAGGCCGGGCGTCGGACGTCGGACCTTGACACCCAAACTGGAAATGTCATCCTGAGCGAAGCCGCTTCTTCGCTTGCGAAGAAGCGGAGAGTCGAAGGGCCCCTATATGCTTATCTGTGGTCGACGAAGCGTACGTCCTGCGTGCTCGATACACGGGGGATGGCAGTGACCCCGTAGTCGACATTCGGATGCGGCTAGAGAATGCAAGGTACGTGAAGAGAGTAGGGGTGCTTCGACTGCGGATGAGCGGCCGCAAGCGGCCACTCATCCTTCGCTCGGCATGACAGAATCTTTAGGGAAGTGAAGATTGCAGCTCAGCTGAATTCTGCCCCGAAGTCCGAAGCCCGGCGCCCGACGTTCGCGTTGACAATATCCGTTACCGTACGTTATCTTTAAGTCTTTAGCAGTCCTGCGGTTGCCCGCCTGGTACCCAGCGCCTTCGGCGTTGAAGTGGATACTCAGCGGTCTTCTTTAGCTTTTTTAATTTCTTGGGAGACTCGTAATGTCAACCTATTTCCCCAAAGCGGGGGAAATTGTGCGCAAGTGGTACGTCGTGGATGCCTCGGGGCAGACGCTCGGCCGGCTGGCTTCACAAGTCGCCCGCATCCTCATGGGTAAGGAAAATCCGCGCTACACTCCGTTTATCGACACCGGAGATCACGTTATTGTGATTAACGCCGGGAAGGTGAAGACCACCGGAATGAAGTCGGAGCAGAAGGTGTATCAGCATTACACCGGATATCCGGGCGGGTTGCGCACCGAAGAATTTCGCAAGCGCTTTGATCGCAAGCCCGAGTTGATCGTCGAAGAGGCGATCAAGCGCATGCTGCCCAAGACCAAGATGGGTGGGCACATGATTTCCAAGTTGCAGGTCTATCGCGGCGACAAGCATCCGCACGAGGCCCAGAAGCCGGAAGTGCGGGTGCTGGAGACGACGAGGGCGTAGGGCAGTTTCGCGTTTCTGGTTTCAAGTTTCAAAAGTGAGCACGGCAAGATCTGGAATTCTTTGAAAGGTAGCTGGTTTCGCTCCCAGCCTGGTCGGCTAGGAGCTAGAAGCCAGGAGCTAGAAGCTAAAACATGGCAGAGTTAGTGCAATATTACGGTACAGGACGCCGCAAGTCGGCGATCGCGCGCGTCTATCTGCGTCCGGGCAGTGGCGATTTCAAAGTTAACGGACGTCCTTTCGAGCAATATTTCGTGACCGAATCGCAGCGCTCCAGCGCGAAGCAACCGTTGCTTTCGACCGAGACCGCGGCCACGTTCAATGTTCTCGCCCGAGTCAGTGGCGGCGGAGTCAACGGCCAGGCCGACGCGGTCAAGCTGGGTATCGCCCGCGCCCTGATGCTGTTTAACCTCGAGCTGCGCAAAAAGCTGAAGGCGGAAGGCCTGGTCAGCCGTGATTCGCGCTCCAAGGAACGCAAGAAATACGGTCAGAAGGGCGCGAGAAAACGGTTCCAGTACTCGAAGAGATAAGTTTCAAGGTTGCAGAGTTTCAAGGTTTCAACGATCGCGACCAAATTCTGGAAACCTGGACTCGAAACCTTGAAACTGATACTTAGGTGTTCAATTCTTCCTGCGCCGGACAGGTGCGGGGCGGGAATGGCAATCCGGGGCAGCCTTAGGGTGAGCGCCGGATGCAGACCAAATGAGGAGGTTGATTGGCTAACATTACCATGAAGGAGTTGCTCGAAGCAGGAGTCCACTTCGGGCATCAGACCAAGCGCTGGAATCCCAAGATGAAGGAATACATCTTCGGCGAGCGCAACGGGATTTACATCATCGACCTGCAGAAGACGCTGAAGATGTTCAAGGAAGCGTCGAAATTCGTGGCCGACCTGGCCGCGGCAGGCAAAATTGTGCTTTTTGTGGGCACCAAGCGACAGGCGCAGGACGCCATCGCCGAAGAAGCCACCAAGTGCGGCGGCTTCTACGTGAACCAGCGCTGGCTGGGCGGGCTGCTCACCAATTGGGTGACGGTCCAGAAGTCGGTCAAGCGGCTCAAGGAACTCGATGAGATGGCCACCGATGGCCGCTACGAGTTGCTGCCCAAGAAGGAAGTTATCAAGCTGGAACGCGAGCGCAAGCATCTGCAAGCCAACCTGGCCGGCATCAAGAACATGAACCGGCTGCCGGACGCGATCTTTGTGATCGATTCCAACAAGGAACAGATCGCGGTGCGTGAAGCCCGCAAGCTCGGCATCCCCGTGGTGGCTGTGGTGGATACCAACTGCGATCCCAGCGAAGTGGATTACGTGATTCCGGGCAATGACGACGCGCTGCGCGCGATCCGTCTGTTTGCTTCGAAGATTTCCGATTCAGTCGCCGAAGGTGCGCAGTTGATGACGGACAAGCAGGCCGCTGATCTGGCCGCGGCCGTCTATACCGAACCCGAGGCGGTTCCGGCGGCAGAGGCTGCCGAGGAACTTGCAGTTGCGGGCGCTCCCGAGTCCGGCTCCGAGGACATCAGCATGGAAGACGTTCTGGGCAAGGGAGTGCGCAAGCAGCCTGCCGCCGCCAGCGAAACCGCGGACGAAGACGTTCCCCAGGTTGAGACCCAGACGTATTAAACCCGTTGTTGGCCCTTGGTCGTCGGTCGTTGGCCAAGATCAACACCTTGAGCTCTGACGGGAATTCAGACCCGCGCGGGTCGTCCGGCGCGGGTCAAAGTTTGTAAGGGCTGTTTCTGCCTCTTTCGATGAAACCTGATTTTCAAGCTTTTGCCAACGACCAACGACCAATGGCCAAAGACGTAAAGTAGAATAGGCATCTGGAATAATCTAGACAATGAGCACAACTACCGTGAATATTTCTGCTGCGCAAGTGAAAGAGCTCCGGGAAAAGACCGGAGCGCCGATGATGGATTGCAAACAGGCCCTTACTGAAGCCAAAGGCGATCAGGAGCAGGCGGTCGTCCTGCTGCGAAAGAAGGGTATCTCCGTGGCCGGCAAGAAAGCCAGTCGCGTCACCAAGGAAGGCGCCGTAGCCAGCTACATTCACGCCGGAGGCAAGATCGGCGTGCTGGTGGAAGTAAACTGCGAGAGTGACTTCGTGGCCCGCACCGACGACTTCAAGGAACTGGTGCACGACATCGCCATGCACATCGCGGCCAGCGACCCGAAATTCGTCCGCAAGGAAGACGTCACTCCAGAGGCTTATGAGCGCGAGAAGGACATCTACCGCGCCCAGGCCGCTGCCACCGGCAAACCTCCGCAAGTGGTGGAGAAGATCGTGGAAGGCAAGATGAGCAAGTTCTACGAAGAAGTCTGCCTGCTGGAGCAGCCTTTTATCCGCGACCAGACAGTCAGCATCGGCCAGTTGGTCGCCACTAAAGTGGGCAAGCTGGGCGAGAACATCGCGGTACGCCGTTTCGCCCGCTTCAAGGTGGGCGAGGTGGGAGCGACGGTGGCGTTTACGACCTCCAATCCGGAGGATGGCGGCGAGGCCTCCGCCCCGGCAGCAAAGTAAGCCTTGAGTGGTTGTTGGGCCTGGTTGTTGGGATTGGAGCACTGCACCGACCGAGGGCGGGTCGCCCTCGGGACAGCCGGCGGGACGCCGGCGCTACAAACCACAATGCCGACTCCGGTGTTCAAGCGCATACTGCTCAAACTCTCCGGCGAGGCCCTGGCCGCGAACCAGGGCTTCGGCGTGGATCCCTTACGCATCCACGAAATCGCCGCTGAACTGGCCGACGTCCAGTCCCTGGGCGTCCACATTGCCATCGTCGTCGGCGGCGGAAATTTCTTTCGTGGTGTGGCCCAGCAGGCGCGCGAGATGGATCGCGTCTCGGCCGACCATATGGGCATGCTGGCCACCGTGATCAACGCGCTGGCCCTGCAGGATGCCCTCGAAAAACAGGGTATTCACACCCGGGTGCAGTCGGCGATCGAGATGAATCAGGTTGCGGAGCCTTTTATCCGCCGGCGCGCCATCCGCCATATGGAAAAAGGGCGGATTGTTATTTTTGCCGGTGGCACCGGCAATCCGTATTTCTCGACCGACACCGCCGCATCTCTGCGCGCCATGGAAATCAAGGCGGACGTAATTCTCAAAGCCACAAAAGTGGATGGCATTTACGATGCCGACCCCATGCTGGTGAAAGACGCCAAGAAGTTTACCGAAATCAGTTACATGGAAGTGCTGAAACAGGGACTCAAGGTCATGGACTCCACCGCCATTTCCCTGTGCAAGGACAATAATCTTCCCATCATCATTTTCAATCTCAACCAGCGCGGGAACATCCGGAAAGTTGTCACCGGCGAGAAGATCGGATCGCTGGTAAGCGCGTAAGCGCCCGGCCGCTTCAACTGTCATCCCGACCGGAGCGAAGCGCAGCGAGCGAAGTGGAGGGACCTGCTTGAGTTGCCTCCCGTGGCTGGCAATTTCGCGGTCATCGACACAGTTGATTTCAAAAAGCGAATGCATCCGGTGAGCAAGTATCCGTAATATGGCGTTGTCGTGGAGCTAGCCCAAGCGGGTCCCTCCACTTCGCTCGCTGCGCTTCGCTCCGGTCGGGATGACAGGAGTTTTTGCCGTTTAAAGGTTTATAATTCAGCGTTTTGATCTCGCACATCAACGGAGTTGATCATGGCTGATGCCGGTCCGCTTAGAGATATCCGCATTCAACTCAAGACGCGGATGGACAAAGCAGTGGAAGACTTTCGCAAGGCGATGGCTGCCACCCGCACCGGGCGGGCCTCGGTGCACTTGCTGGACGCAGTCAGCGTGGACTACTACGGTTCGGCGATGCCGCTCAACCAGATTGCCCAGGTGCATGCGCCCGAGCCGCAACTCATCACCGTGCAGCCTTTCGATCCCACATCGCTGGCTGCGATCGAGAAGGGCATACGCACCGCCGACCTCGGCCTGAATCCCATGAACGACGGCAAGATCATCCGCGTGCCGGTGCCGCCGCTCACTGAAGAGCGCCGCAAGGACATGGTCAAGCATCTCCATAAAATGTTGGAGGAGCATCGCACCGCGGTGCGCAACATCCGCCGCGACGGCAACGATGCCATCAAGAAGGCCACCAAGGAAAAGAAGATCGCCGAGGACGACGAGAAGCGGGCGATGGATGAAATCCAGAAGCTGACCGATGACGAAATCAAAAAGATGGAAGAAATGAGCAAGGGAAAAGAGAAGGAAGTGATGGAAATCTAGAAGCGGGCGTCAGACCCCCGCTCTCAGACCTCGCTGGTTTTTCGTCTATGGCCTCACGATTGCTGCAGGAGAGATTTTAGATTTTCGTTGCTGACTCTCGATCTCCCTGCGCTTCGTCACACTGATGGTTACAGCCCCGCCCAAGCGGTGGTGACGCGCGGGTTGGTCCTGAAGGACTCAGTCAGCGGTGCTCCGGTGCTCTGGTCCTATCGCGTGCGAGAAGCGCAGGTCATGCAATAGCTGCGAATGCACAGTTGTTCCTGCGGGCGGCCTTCAGCCGCCCGTTTCTTTTTTGGCTTTATAATCGATGGACCATGAAGAAGGTTGTCCACGCCGCTTGTCCGCACGATTGTCCTGACGCCTGCGGCGTTCTGATTACCGTGGATGACGGCCGTGCCACCCGGATTCAGGGTGACCCCGCACACCCGGTGACGCGCGGTTTCCTGTGCGCTAAGGTGGCCAAGTATCTGGACCGGGTGTACTCGCCCGATCGGGTGCTCTATCCCATGCGGCGAGTGCGGGCGAAGGGTCTGGGTGCAAAGGGCGAGACCGATCCCCGACCCACCCCTACACAGGCTTTTGAGCGTATCTCGTGGGACGAGGCGCTCGACGAAATCGCTTCGCAGTTCCGCAAAATTTCTTCCGAGTTTGGCAGTGAGGCGATTCTGCCTTACTCCTATGGCGGCACGCTGGGCGTGCTCAATGGCGCATCCATGGACCGGCGGTTTTTCCATCGTCTGGGGGCTTCGCAACTGGCCCGCAATATCTGCTCCGCGGCGGGCGAGGCGGGACTGAAATCCGTGACCGGCATCAAGCTGGGCACCGACCCGGAGCAGTTCACGCATTCGCGCTACATCATCGCGTGGGGCGCGAATATCCACGGCAACAACGTCCATTTGTGGCCGTTTATCGCGGAAGCGCGGCGCAAGGGCGCCAAGCTGGTGGTGATTGATCCTTACCGCACCCGCACTGCGGCCTGCGCGGACTGGTACCTTCCCATCAATCCTGGAACTGACGCAGCGCTGGCGCTGGGCATGATGCACGTCATCATCAACGACGGGCTGCACGACGCCGATTATCTTGCCCGCTATACCGTGGGCTTCGATCAGCTTCGTGAGAAAGTGCAGGAATACCCGCCGGAGCGGGTGGCGAAGTGGACAGGCATTGCGGCGGCTGACATTGTCAGGCTGGCCCGCGAGTACGCGACCACGCATCCGGCGGTGATCCGGGTGAACTATGGCGTGCAGCGCTCCGAGGGCGGCGGCATGGCCACGCGCGCCATCACCATGCTGCCCTGTGTTACCGGCTCGTGGAAGGAAGTCGGCGGCGGGCTTCAGCTTTCGACCAGCGGCGCCTTTGGACTGAACCGGGACGCGCTGGAGCGCACCGATCTGATAGAGAAAGCTCTGGGAAGGCCGGCGCGCACCGTCAACATGGTGCAACTAGGCAGCGCGCTCAACAAGCTGCAAGAACCGCCCATTAAGGCGCTTTTTGTTTACAACTCGAATCCGGCGGCGGTCTGTCCCGACCACAACCAGGTCATTCGGGGATTACAGCGTCCGGATTTATTCACCGTGGTGCACGAACAGTTCTTCACCGATACTGTCGATTATGCCGACATCGTTCTTCCCGCGACCACGTTTTTCGAGCATAAGGACTTGCAAGCCGCGTATGGACACTACTATCTGCAAATGTCGGACGCGGCCATCGAGCCGCAGGGCGAATGCCGCTCCAACGTGGAAGTGTTTCGCGCCCTGGCCGGCCGCATGGGATTTGGCGAGGACTGCTTTCAGGAATCCGTTGACCAGATGATCGATGCCGCTTTGCATTCCGACAACCCCCGGCTTCGCGGAATCGACCGGGAGAAGTTGGAGCGTGAAGGGCATGTCAGGCTTAATTTCGACAATCAGTCCTCAGTATCCAGTTCTCAGTTCTCGGATTTCCTGCCTTTTGCGCAAGGTAATTTCGGGACGAAGAGTGGCAAGGCCGAGCTTTACAACGAGGAGCTCAGGGCCGAGGGGCTGGATCCGGTGGCGGCATTTACCCCTCCGGATGAATCGCGGCACAGCGCGCAGGCGAGGCAGTTTCCCTTGGAGCTTCTGGCCCGCAAGGCGGACAACTTCCTGAATTCCACCTTTTGCAATCTGCCGGTCACGCAGGAGATGGAAGAGGTGGGTCTATTGGAGATGAGTGCGGCCGATGCCGAGGCCCGTGGAATCATCGACGGCGACGCAGTGCGTGTCTTCAATCACCGTGGAGACATCCTGCTGGCGGCACGGGTGGATGGCGCGGTGCAGGCGGGCGTCGTTTCTGCTAAGCTCCACTGGGCCAAGTTGAGTTCGGGAAGCCGCAATATAAATGTACTTACTTCGGAAAAACTTACCGACCTAGGCAACTCCGCCACGTTTTATTCCGTCTTGGTTGAAGTAGAGCTCGTTAAACCGTCTCCCTGAAACGGGGAGCGGTTTGGACGGTCTCCACGGCTCTACCGTATAATTGCCACTTTCCATACTCCCAGGATCCGAGGTAGTAACGATTCTTCGTTTTCATCAGGATAGCCCTGTAGTGACGAAGAGCAGGTCGGGCCATGCGTGGCCTGTTCCGGCTGGGGCATCGCCTTCATCTTCTTCAATCATAAAGATTTGTAAAGCGCGGTGGCCCTGGTTGTGCCTGGTTTTCCTGGTGCTGTGTTCGGCAGGATGGGGCCAGCAGGACCTGATCACCGAGATTGTGATCCACGGGAACCGGCGCATCCCGGCGGAGACTATTCGGGGACGGATTTTCACCCGCCCCGGCGATGTCTATGACGCGGCTGCCCTGGAACGCGACTTTAACTCCCTGTGGAATACGGGATATTTCGAGGACATCCGGTTTGAGCGGGAGCAGACTCCCAAAGGCTGGCGCCTTCATGTGTACGTCAAGGAGCGTCCTACCATCAGCGAGATCGATTATCTGGGTCTGAACTCCGTTTCGAAGAGTGATGTGCTGGACCGTTTCAAGGAGCGCAAGGTAGGACTCTCGCCCGAAAGCCAATACGATCCGACCAAAGTGAAGAAGGCCGAGGTCACGATCCGGGAATTGCTCTCCGAGCATGGCCGGCAGTTTGCCACCGTCCGCACCGAGGTCCGGCCCATTCCTCCGGCCAAAGTGAGCGTCACCTTTGTGGTGAAGGAAGGCCCCAAGGTCAGCGTGGGCAAGATTACCTTTATCGGCAACCACCATGTCAGCTCGCGCGTTCTGCGCGGGGCCATGAAGAACCTGAAGCCGATCGGGATCCCGCACTCGATCTTCCTGGAAAACATCTTTGCCAAGACCTATGACGCCACCAAGCTCGATGAAGACACGGAGCGGGTGCGGGCGGAATTCCAGAATCGCGGCTACTTCAAGGTCGTGGTGCAGGATGCCAAGGCGGAAATTCACGACACCGGTCATCCGGGATTTCACATTCCCTTACTGATGAAGGGAGCCGGCAAGTCCGTTGACATTACCATTCCGATCGATGAAGGCGAGCAGTATCGCCTCGGCGAAATCACCTTCAAGGGCAACGAGGAGGTCAAGAACGTCAAGGCGTTGCGCTCGCTCTTTCCCATGAAAGACGGCGATATCTTCTCGCGCGAAAAGGTGGCCAAGGGGCTGGACAATTTGCGCAATGCCTATCGCGAGTTGGGCCACATCAACTTCACTTCGATTCCCAACACTACCTTCGATGAAGACAAGAAACTGGTCAATCTCTCGATCGATATCGACGAGGGCAAGAAGTTTTACGTCCGCAGAATCGAATTTGCCGGTAATACCACCACCCGCGACAAGGTCATCCGGCGCGAGGTGGCGCTCGAGGAAGGGCAGGTTTATGACGAGCGGTTGTGGAAGCTGAGCCTGCTGCGGCTCAACCAGTTGGGATATTTCGAGCAGTTGAAGCCGGACGACCCCAACGTCACCGAAACCCACCTGGACGAAAAAAATGGCACGGTTGATCTTACCCTCAAGGTGAAGGAGAGAGGCAAGAACGCCATCGGATTGAACGGCGGGGTGAGCGGACTGGCCGGGGCCTTCATCGGAATCAACTACAGCACCAACAACTTCCTCGGTCTGGGTGAAACGCTGGCGGTACAGACCAGCATCGGCAATGCGCAACGCATTCTGTCGTTCAGTTTTACCGAACCCTATCTTTTTGATCGGCCCATCCAGGGCGGCTTTTCGGTATTCACTCAGAAATTCAACTATAACGAGGCCCGGCAGACGGCGATCTTTACCGGCCAGCAGGTGAACCTGCCGTCCGCCTATCTGAACAACCTCCAGAATTACACTCAGTCCAGTACGGGCTTTACCGGGTCGCTGAGCTACCAGTTGCACCATTCGTTCAAGCGCGTGGGTATTACCTATTCCTTCGACCGGTCCTCCATCGTCGCGCTAAGCAATGCCTCGAAGATATTGTTCACCGATCTCGCCTTTCGCGGGATCAGCGGCCCCAATTCACTGGAAGGCATCATCACCAGCAAAGTCCTGCCCAACTTTTCGTTCAGCACCATCGATAGCCCGGTCTCGCCGCACCACGGGACCAGCGTGTTTCTGGGCGGTGAAATTGCCGGACTGGGCGGGACCGTGCGATCGATCCGGCCTATTGTTCAGTACAAACATTTCAAGCCCATGCAGAAGGGCCGCAATACGATTGGATTTAACTTTCAGGGTTCTTTCCTTACCGGGTATGGCGGAGTGGTGGCTCCGCCCTTTCAGCGCTTCTACCTGGGCGGCGAAAATGACATACGGGGTTTTGACATCCTGACCGTCTCTCCGGTCGCTTTTCTTCCCAGCCAGAGCAGCATTGTGCTGCGTAACCCTGACGGCACCGTGGTCCCCAAGGACCCAACCAACCCGCTGCGCGGCAACTATACCATTCCGGTCCCGGCGTCGCGGATTGTGTTTCCTGGCGGAGACGCCAGCCTCGTCACGAACCTGGAATACCGGATCACCATTGCCGGGCCGGTGGCGTTGGCGCCTTTCATGGATCTGGGGATGAATCCCATCATCAGGGGGTCGCAGTTACGCATCAACCCCGGGCAACTGGCTGACATCAATAACACTGTGTTCGGCTGCCCCGCGCTCGATATCGCCCTGAACTGCACCGGCGGACATCTTCAGTCTCCTCCGTTTTCCCAGAATCTGCAGGTGGTTAGCTCGACGAACTGGAAGCCCAGGATGTCCACGGGGTTGGAACTGCAGGTGTTCCTCCCCATCGTCAATGCCCCGTTCCGAGTTTACTGGGCCTACAACCCGCTACGCCTGGACAATATCACTCGCGGCCCGGTCCCCATTACGCGCGACATGTTTCCCCCGGGAGCAGCGGGGGACTTTACTTTCGAGCAAGCCTCGCGGAGCCTGGCACCCCAGTTTCAACTACGCGAGCCGCGCAAGACGTTTCGCTTCAGCGTGGCCACGACGTTTTGAGAGCGGACGTCGGACCTTGGACCTCAGGCCTCAGATATTCGACAACCTTGGATTTCAGATATTCGCCGTCAGACTTTTTCGATCTTCGGAATCGGTACTCATAATTGTTTTTGTGGCCGAGGTCTGAGGTCTGAGGTCCGGCGCCCGAGGTCCGACCCCGACGACTGGTTGACCTTGACCGGAGCCTATACCTATAATGGGAATATCCACGCCCTGATGAAGGCAGCCAACGGGGTGGTCACCACGCCGCTTCAGGTTCGGCGTGAGGCGCTGGGGACTCCGGCCCAGCCTCTTCCGTCGACAGCGAACGGTCGGGTTAGTGCTGAGGCGCGGCCAGCATTGGCTTGTATGAAAAATCTAACCGATTTCCCAGGATAAATTCCAAGGAGTTCAAAATCAACCACATGACAAGCAAGTTCGCGCGATTACTTATGTCCACTGTGTTCGCCGCATCGGTTGCGGCCCTGGCCCAGACCGCTGCGCTGCCCGCCGCCCCGAGCGCCGCGGCCAGCAATGCCGCTGCTCCCGCTGTTACCAACGCTACCGGAACCCGGGTGGGAACAGTCAACGTCGAACAGGCCATCTTCGCCACCAACGAAGGCCAGCGTGATTTTGAAGCATTGACCAAAAAGCTTGAGCCGAAACAAACCGAGCTCAAAAACCAGAACGATGAAGTGGAGAGTCTGAAGAAGCAGCTGAATTCCCAGAGCACGACCCTGAACGATGAAAGCCGGGGCATGCTGGTAAAGCAGATTGAGCAAAAGCAGAAATCCCTGGAGCGGTCGGTGCAGGACGCGCGCGAAGATGCCCAGAACCAGCAGAACGAAATCGCCCAACGCATTCTGCAGAAAATGGGGCCGATGCTGGTGAAATATGCCGCGGACAATGGTTTCGGGGTGATCATCGACACCTCGAATCCCTGGCCCAACGGTCCCGTGCTTTGGGCCGGGCCGGCGGTGGACATCACCCGGCCTGTGGTCGAGCTGTACAACGCACAGTCAGGTGTGCCGGCGCCAACTCCGAAGCCCGCCGCAACCAGACCAGCCGCTCCCACGGCGAGGCCGGCGACCACGGCGCCGAAGCCTCAAGGCACTTCGCCAAAATAGTTGGTTGCGACCGTCGTGGTCGACAGCCCTGGTTGCGACACCCAGGGTTGCAAAAAAGTTCCCGCAGGCCGCGTGCAGACGCGGCCTTTTTTCTTTGCCGCATCGCACTCCGAATTGCGTCTGAAAATCTGCTGTCCGGTGTCCTTACTCATAGTCACGTCCACATTGAGGAGGATCCCATGTTTGCCGATTTCTCTCCTGATTCCGACTGGTCCAGCCATTCTCACCGGGGATGGACAACCCTGATCTCGTTTGCCCTGCAGGCACTCGCCGTGGGCTGCCTGCTTCTGTTGCCATTGCTCTACATCGAAGGACTTCCGAAACTGGTGCTGCTCGCGCCGTTCCTTACGCCAGCCCCGCCGCCGGCGGCTCCGCCAGAACAGTCGCGCCACAATCCGCCCTCAACTGCCCAAAGCAACCTCATGGGAACGAGGCTGGTGGCCCCTCCCGAGATTCCGCAGGACGTGAGCATGCTCAACGAAACGGTGGCGCCGCCTCCCCTGATCGATCCCGGCGCAGTCGGCGTGCGACATGGTGATGCTCAGGGCCGCGGAAGCGTTTTCGATTCAGTGCCTGGCTCCGGTCAGTTGCTGCCTCCGCCTCCGCCGCCCGTGGTCCGTCACCCTCCGATCTCGCACATGATGGAGGGGAACCTCATCTATCGTGTCCAGCCAAATTATCCTGTGCTGGCGAGGCAGGCACGGATCCAGGGCCAGGTCGTGCTGCGGGCCATCATCAGCCGCGAAGGCGCGATTGAAAACCTGCAGGTATTGAGCGGCCATCCCATGCTGGCGCCGGCGGCCGTTGATGCCGTGCGGCAATGGCGATACCGCCCCTATGTGCTCAACGGCGAACCCGTGGCGGTTGAAACCCAGGTCACGGTGAATTTCGTTCTGGGGGGCGGATAGTGGATGGCCGCCGCAGGTCCGGGAGTAGCACAGGCGTAACCTCGTGAGCCGCATGATGACCGCTATAATCGCCTTACGTGGCTACCGCTGAAATTGTGAAGCGCACGGCGACCCGACCCACCTGGGCCCAGGTGTCGCTCGAGAACCTGCGTTATAACTTCGGCGTTGTACAACGGCATATCGGAGCGGGCGTAACGGTATGCGCGGTCGTCAAAGCCGATGCCTACGGCCACGGGGCGACGGAGTGTGCGAGAGCTCTCGAAGAGGAAGGCGCGCGCTGGCTGGGTGTCACTTCACTCGATGAAGCTATTCCACTGCGCGATGCCGGCATCCGTACTCGCATCCTCCTGATGACGGGGTTCTGGCGGGGCGAGGAAGAAGAAATCATTCGCCTGCAGCTGACGCCCACGGTTTGGGAGCCCGGGCAAGTCGAGTTGCTGGAAAAGGCCGCCGCCGGTCTCGGCTTACCCCGACTTGCGGTGCACTTGAAAGTGGATACCGGCATGGGCCGGTTGGGCGTCGATCCCGAAGACCTTTATCCGGTCTGTTCCGCGTTGAAGTCGTCGCCCCACCTGCTGCTGGAAGGTCTCTCCACTCACCTGGCCTCTTCCGAAGTCCTGGACGCGCCATCGGTGAATGACCAATTGCAGAAATTCGAGCAGGTACGAAGCCTGATGCGTACCGAGGGATTCGATCCTCCGCTGATTCACGCGGCCAATACCGGCGCGGTGATTTCGCGGCGAGAGTCGTGGAACACCATGGTGCGTCCGGGAATCGCACTCTATGGCTACCACCTGCCCTTTGAGCGGGCGGGAAGAGAAGTCAGCGGCGCCAAGCTGCGGCTGGACGTAAAGCCGGTGCTCACCTGGAAGACCCGCATCCTCTCGCTTCGCGACGTGCGGGCCAACCAGGCCCTGGGCTATGGCGGCACGTACGTGACCAAGGCCCCGGCGCGAATTGCGGTGCTCCCGGTCGGCTACGCCGATGGATTGAATCGTGCCCTCTCGTCCCGTGGACGAGTGATCGTGCGCGAACATTACGCCCCCATCGTTGGGCGTATTTCGATGGATTTGACCCTGGCGGATGTGACCGGCTTGCCGGGAGTTTCCGTGGGCGATGAAGTAGTCCTGCTCGGCGCTCTGGATGGTTTGAGTGTGGATGCACGCGAGCACGCCGAGTTGGCCAACACCAACGTGTACGAGATTCTGTGCGCCATCTCGAAGCGGGTGCCGAGGAAGTACAGCTGAGCTGGCCGTTGGTCGTTGGCTGTTGGCCAAATCGGAACCCAGTTCTTATCGACGTCTGCTCTTTGCGATCTCTACATACTTCCTTAGAACGGCATTGATCGAGGTCTGGTAGCCCCTGCCGGTCTTGCGAAAAAAGGCAAGCACATCGGGATCCAGTCGCAGGGTAATCTGTTTCTTCGGTCCCGGCCACAGTATGGCTTGCGTAAAGAAGTCCGGCCCTTGCTTTGGAATGTCGGAGTAGTCAATGTCCTTGTCCTGGAGCGAATCAATCCGCTTCCAGTCCGTCCTGGAGCGCCTTTTCGTATTGTTCCCGCTCTTCACGATCTGCCTTTCTCAGTGAGATGATGAGGATTGTGTCTTGCGACCTCTCTGCAAATGCCACAAATGCAACGCGACCCGCGAGTCATCCCAACCCCAAGCCATCGCTCCTCGCCGTAGTCTTGATCGGTATCCGGCCGGATAAGAAGAGGGCCACGGAACAATTCCTCAGCCTCGGTGAAATCGAACCCGTGTTTTCGGACGTTGGCCCGATTCTTGGCTTCGTCCCACTCCAGTCTCACAATTGTAACTCCAAATGTAGCTACATACAAGGACTAGTGGAAGGAGCTTACGTCTCGCGTCAGTCAAAGCGCTGTGACAGCCGTCACACGTGTGGGTCGGACACCCCTGTCCGACGCTTTTGGCTTTGGTTTGCTCTGTTGTTATCTGACGGCGAAAGTCCGAGTCAAAGGCGTCGGACAAGAGTGTCCGAACCACACACCCCGATTAACGCTCTCTGTGTCGGAACTAATGCCGATTGTTGCTCTTCGCTGTGGGTGCGCTGACCCTTCCCCTTCTCTTTGCTATGCTGATAGCAATGTCTTCCCGCTACGAGCAGTGGATGTATGACTGGGAAACCCGCCTCACGTCCGTGGACAACAACCGCGTGGTGCGTCCGCTGGATTGGGGGGTCGAGTGGGCGCGCGATTGGCCGTGCCGCAACGGCTTCGCTCCCGGACATGTCCCGGGCAGCGCTGATGAAGAAAAGTTCCTGCGCGAGTACAACCAGCGCATCGTGGAGTCGAGCGACGAGTTTTATTCCTATACCTCGCCTTCGGATTTTCGCCTCGAGCGTCGTGAAGTCCAGGTCTTCAGCACGCGGGAGGTGCCGGACCCGGAACTGGAAGCGAAAGTGCGCGGCACGCATGCTCATTTCCTGCGCTTTACTTCGCCGGTGCACACGCCCTATCCGGAAAACAATCTGGCGAACGCGCGCTGGTTCCCGGCGCGCGGGCGGCGCGCCGTGGTGCTGCTGCCGCACTGGAATTCCGATGCCCTGGCTTACACCGGGCTCTGCCGCGTGATGAACCTGATGGGCATCGCGGTGTTGCGCCTGAGCATGCCATATCACGACATTCGCATGCCGGCCGACACGCGCCGTGCCGACTATGCCGTCTCCGCCAACATTGGGCGCACGCTCGACGCCTGCCGCCAGGCGGTGGTGGATGTGCGCTGCTGTCTGGACTGGCTGGAGCAGAAGGGATACAGCCGGCTGGGCATCCTGGGCACCAGCCTGGGGTCCTGTTATTCATTTCTGGCGGCCGCGCATGATCCCCGCATTCGCGTGGCTGCGTTCAATCACGCTTCCACGAATGTCGCCGACGTGGTCTGGCACGGGCAATCCACACGCCACATCCGTCAAGGCCTCGAAGCGGAAATCGATCTCAACCGGTTGCGCGCCTTGTGGAGCGGCATCAGTCCGATTTCCTATTTCGAACAGTTTGCCCGGTGGCCCAAAAAGTCGCTCATCATTTATGCGAAATACGACATGACATTTTTGCCCGGGCTTTCCCGCGATGCGGTAGCGGAGTTCGAACGCTACGGACTGGACCACAAGGTCGTGGTCCTGCCCTGCGGCCACTACACCACCGGCGAGACGCCCTACAAATACATGGATGGCTGGCAGCTGGTTTCGTTTATGCGGACGGCGTTTGAGAGCGGTTGAGCTGTTGTCATCCTGAGCGCAGCTTCTGGTTCGCCGCGTGAACCAGAAGCGGAGTCGAAGGACCCCTATGAGCTCATCACTGCTCGCTTCTTGATACGAATTGGGCAATCCGCCGAAGGAGTTCCCGGCGACACCCGTAACAATAGGGGTCCTTCGACTCCGTGATTGCTTCGCGAAGCGAAGCAATCACTACGCTCAGGATGACAACGCGGCTTGCTCTCGACGTTCATTTCTCTTGCTGTGTCTCTGTGGCTAACAGCCATGACGCAAAGGCCTATCGCTAAGCTAGAATGGCAGGAGCAGCCAGAAGCCAAGAGCCGGAAGCTCAAGAGCAAATCATGAAAACTGACCGCATGTCACTCCCGCTCAACGAAGCCGATCCTCAGATTGCCGCTGCCATCGATAATGAAGTTCGCCGCCAGCATGAAGGTCTGGAGCTGATTGCTTCCGAGAATTTTGTCAGCGAGGCCGTGCTCGAGGCCATGGGCTCGGTGTTCACCAACAAATATGCCGAGGGCTATCCCGGCAAGCGCTACTACGGTGGCTGCGAGTTTGCCGACGTGGTGGAAGAGTTGGCACGGGAGCGGGCCAAGAAACTATTCGGAGCGGAACACGCCAACGTGCAGCCCCACGCCGGGTCCCAGGCCAACATGGAGGCATACGCGGCGGTGCTCCAGCCCGGCGATACCATTCTCGGACTCAATCTGGCCCACGGCGGACATCTTACGCACGGCCATCATCTGAATTTTTCCGGCAAGACCTATCGCATCGTGCCGTACGGAGTCACCAGGGAAAGCGAAACCATCGATTACGACGACCTGGAAAAGCTTGCGGAAAAAGAGCGGCCGAAGCTGATTATCGGCGGGGGCAGCGCGTATCCTCGAATCATCGATTTCGCTCGCATGCGGCAGATCGCAGATAAAGTGAGCGCACTTTACCTCGTGGACATGGCGCACTTCGCGGGACTGGTTGCAGGCGGCGTGCATCCCTCGCCGGTGCCACATGCGCATATCGTCACCACTACCACGCACAAGACCTTGCGGGGACCTCGCGCCGGCATGATCCTGAGCAAACAGGAATTCGCCGCGGCCATCGACAAAGTTGTGTTCCCTGGAATGCAGGGCGGCCCGCTGGTCCACATCATTGCGGCCAAGGCGGTCAGTTTCCTGGAAGCCATGCAGCCTGAATTCCGGGGATACGCGCGGCAGGTCGTAGCCAACGCGAAAGTGCTGGCCGAAACTCTGGCGGCCGAGGGCTTCCGCATAATTTCCGGCGGCACCGACACTCATCTCATGCTGGTGGATGTGTTTTCTAAAGGGATACTCGGCAGCGAAGCCGAGAAAGCACTGGGCGAGGCCGCTATCACGGTCAACAAGAATGCCATTCCCTTCGACACCAATCCACCCATGAAGCCGAGCGGCATCCGCATCGGCACGCCGGCACTGACCACCCGCGGCATGAAGGAAGAAGAGATGAAGCAGGTGGGGCGCTGGATCTCGGAAGCCCTGCATCACCGGACGGAAGCGCCGGTGCTGAGCAAGATCCGCAACCAGGTGTTGAGTCTGGCGGAAGCCTTTCCGCTGTATCCCGAGCGGCGCGCGCGAGCCCAGGCGGAAGTGCGCGCCTGAGTAATGGTGATGGAGGACGGGCGTCCCGCTCGTCCGGATCAAACTTCTCGAAAACTAGAGTCTTCAATCCTGACGGGCGAGGACGCCCGTTCTCCATTTGCTGGTCGAACTGGGTTCTCTGTGGTTAAATCTCCCCGTGAAGGTCGCCATTGATATCCGGCGCATGACTGAATTCGGAGTGGGCACTTACACGCGCAATATTGTGCGGGCTTTGGGGCGGCTGGACAGCGAAAGCAAATATTTCCTGATCGGTCCGCCGGCGAAGGTGGAGGAGATCGGCCCCCTGCCGGCTAATTTTCACACCGTGCCCCTGCTGGGGAACGACGCCACTCTCAAAAACTATTTTGACTACCGCGCCATCCTCAAGCGCTTGCATTGCGACCTGGTGCATATTCCGCACCTGTTCTGGCTGCCGCGAAACCTGCCCTGTCCTTACGTGATGACCGTCCACGATGTGCTTGATCACATGTACCGAGCCCGCGATCAATCGGGGCTAAAGCGTTCGCTGCATTTCTACCTGACCCATCGTGCGCTGAAGGGAGCGGCGCGAATTTTCGCTGTCTCAAATTTCACCAAGAGCGAAGTGGAGAAGTTGTTCGCCATTCCTGCCGCCCGCACCGAAGTGGTGTATAACGCGATTGACGAACGCTTCCTCCGCGGCCACGCCAGCGATGCTGACCGGCAGCTGCTGGCGGAGCGCTACCTGGTTAACCATCCGTTTCTGCTTTACACCGGCAGGATCAGTCCGCACAAGAACGTGGTCCGGATCATCGAGGCCTTCTCCGCGCTGAAGGCGGAACTGGAGAAGGAAGGGCTGTTTCCCGGATTGAAGTTGATCATCATCGGCGACGAGCTGTCCAAGCACCCCGACCTGCGCCGCACCGTGATTCGTAGCCGAATGCAGACCGACGTGCGCTTCATGGGATTCGTGCCCATCGAGGTGCTGCGCATTTTTTACGACGCGGCGAAAATCTTCGTATTCCCGTCGCTCTACGAGGGATTTGGATTGCCGCCCCTGGAAGCCATGGCGCACGGCACACCAGTAGTGACTTCGAACACGTCTTCCCTGCCCGAGGTAGTGGGCAACGCCGCCGTGCTGGTAAATCCGGAAAATGTTTTTGAAATCATGCGGGCGCTGCATCGCGTGCTGGTGGACCAGGCGTTGCGCGACAAACTCAAGGCGCGGGGCTACGAGCAGGCCAAGCGGTTTTCCTGGGACGCAGCCGCCCGGCAGATTCTCCGTGTGTACCACGAAGTGTCGGAAAAAAGGCCGGCGCCGCCTCCACTGGCGAACGAACGGGAAGCCATCTCCCGCGCGGCCAACTCCTAGCCGGACTCAGGCATTCTTGAGCAACGGCTGTCCCGGTGAGTTAAATTCCAAGCGATGCAGTTTGGCGGCGATGCGGGTGCGATCAGCTTCGGTAGAAGCGGCAGCGTGCCGTTTTCTCAGTTTGGCAACCTTTTCGTTGCGGGTGCGCCTGCGTCGAATCTCGGGCCGGCGGCTGGGGGCTGACATGATGGCTCCTGATGTTGAAGTTGACCACCAGTCTATATCATCGGGCGTTCCCACGGCTGGGCAACCGGCCAAAGGGTAGCCGGCCCAGTTTTCGAAAGGTCAACCGCAACAGTGCACCGCAAAGGGCATAAACCACGAAGGGCACGAAGGTCCACGAAGGAAACCCTGAAACTAAGTCCTTCGTGATACTTCGTGCCCTTCGTGCTTTATGTGTCTGCCGATGGTACCGTGAAATCGGCCCACTGCGGACAAGGTGAAGCGGCCCAAGGCAACTGAGGCTATCCGGAGGAACGGAACCTGCGGATGAGCAGGGTATGTCGATCCGAACGGTAGAAGCCGAGCACGTAAATGGTGGCTTTTCCCTTGGTTGAATAGATGACCTGACGAATGCGCAGCAGGGGAGCTCCGCGCGGGACGGAGAAAAGTTCCGCGGTCCTGGCGTCCGCGGCGGTGGCATCCACTTCTTCGTCGGCGTGGGCAAGTTCGATTCCGTAGTCGTGTTCGAGGGTTGAGAACAGGGAATTGCGTCCCAGGCCGGCGGAAACCAGGCCGCCAAATTCTTCGCCTGACAGGTAGCAGGCCTCCAGCGCGAAGGGTTCATTGGCCGCCTGGCGCAGGCGTTCCACCTTCACCAGCGGGCTGTTCGGGGGGAGGGAAAGGCGCGCCGCAATTTCCGGCTCGCGGTCAATCAACTTGATGCACAGAAGACGCGAGCAAGCCACCAGGCCGCGACTGGCCATCTGCTCGGTGTAACTCATCAGCTTGTTGAAATGGATCTTGGGAGGCGCCACGAAAGTTCCGGCGCCGCGCCGCCTTTCCACGATGCCTTCGCGCTCCAGCGAAGTCAGGGCGTGGCGAGCGGTCATCAGGCTTACCTGATGGATCCTGGCCAGTTCCCTCTCAGAATCCACCACATCGCCCGGCTTCAGCTGTCCGGTCTCGATGCGTTTCCAGATCACGCCGCGGATTCTTTTATAAGCTGGGGTCCCGTTTCGGCCGTTCTGTGCCATGAATAATTCTGACCTCGTGAAGCAAGTTTGAACACTCAAAATTGTGATTACCGTTGCTGGTGCTGCATCGGTGTAGAAGTCAATCTACGAATCTTCTCATTCATTCGTTCCGCACGTTAACCAGCCCTCCGTTGTGACTGCGGCACCGGGCCGGGAAGCGCGGCGGCAAGAGCCTGATAAGCTGCCCCCCAGATGGGCGCATCCTCATTCAGGACCACATAAATAGGAATACGCGCCAGCACCGGCGAGAGCAAGGTCTTGTCGCAGAAGGCGCGGAAAAATGTGCCATCCTTCAGCTTGGGCAAAATCTTGGGTGCGATCCCGCCCGCCACATAGACGCCACCGAATGCCAGGGCACGCACCGCCAGGTTTCCCGCCTCGGCGCCGTAGGCTTCGGTCCACAGATCCATGGTCGCGACACAAACCTTGCACGTGCCCGCACAGGCATTCTCGGTGATTTCGCGGGCGCCGTCACCGTCACCGTCAAACGAAGGGTGGCGAACGGCAGGATCGAGAAATTCGTGGATGGCCCGGATACCTCGTCCCGAGATTACGTCTTCGCAACAGACATGCGGAAGACGTTGCTTCAGGTGGACCAGAAGCTGGATCTCGCGATCGGTGCGCGGCGCAAAACTGGCTAGGCCGCCCTCGGACGGGAACATGCGGTACTGCCGCCCGTCCCAGAAAAGAAATGTTTCACCGAGGCCGGTACCCACAGCCATCACGGCCCGCGTGCCATTGGGCTGGGCGACGCCCGGGTTGAGGACGGCCAGATCTTCCGCCGGCAATTTGTCCAGGCTCCAGGCGGTGGCTACAACGTCATTCAGCAGTACGATGTGCTTCAGGTTCACATCCAGCTGGCGGGAGAGTACCCCGGCGTCCAGGTCCCAGGGCAAATTGTTGGCGTGGAGGCGGCCATCAACCACGGCGCCGGCGACCCCGAAGCCCACTCCCGTAATTTGCTCGGCCGCGATGTCACAGGCCCGTTCCCCTGCCTGACGGCGGAATTGTTCGAGCAGATTTTCGAAACGGGAGAAGTCGCGGGTGGCGTAGCGGCACTGGAAAACTGGCTCCAGGGCGCCTGTTTCGGTCTCCCGGAACAGGGCCAGGTTGCATTTGGTGCCGCCAATGTCGCCCGCCAAAATCATGTTAAAAACCCAATCCGAGGAATTACTGGCCCGTAAACCCGCCTCCGCGCGGGGGCATTATAGCGCGAATTGCTATAGAGCTGAACTTATTGTAATTGGAGACGTCGCCGACTGGGCCCGGGGCGACTGGTCGCCAGGATCAAATCAGCCTGAACCTGGGCCAGCGCCGTTCTTAAACCGGCCAGGCGGGCCCGGCGTGTACTGTGATAGCCGGGCGTGTCCGCTGAAACCGTGATCATATGCATCAATATCCTTACATCCTTACGATTATCAGCCGAAAGCCCCCTAATCCGGCCAGTGGGTCGCTCCCTCCCTCCGGGCAGCGTGCCCGCCGAGGGCCTTAGCGATTGCAGCCGGGCGGAGCTCCTGCGGGTTTCCAGGTGAAGGTCAGCAAATAAAAGTTCTGGGCGGGCCACTTTTTTCTTGACGGTCGTCATCGCTCTGCTATATAGCATGTGCTCAATATGGATTGCCGGTTGCACCGGCTTTCCAACGAAGTGTCTTCCAGGAGGTTTGTGATGCGACGATCGATGAAGTGTGTTTGGCTGTTCACTGCTCGTATCTGCTCGCTGATATGGGGCCACAGTCGGCGTGTTCCAACCTGCGCCTGGAGCCAGGAAGTTACTGCCTCCATCGTGGGAACGGTAACGGACCCAAGCGGCGCAGCCGTCTGCCGGGTGCCGACGGTTACGGCAACTGATCACCGGAGCGCGGAACTCTCTTGAGCACCGCAGTGACGAACGACGCCGGCGCTTTATCAACGTCCCGCAGCTCCCGGTTGGCACGTATGACACGGTGAAGATTTCGAGCAGCCCGGGTTTGCCGACGGCCGTCGCACTCCGGCATTTGTCCTGTACTCGAACCAGACTGCCCGCATCGACATTGCAATGAAGAGTGGGCCAGGTGAGCGAAACCGTGGAAGTCACCGGTGCCACGCCCGTCCTGGAAACAGAACGGCACCGAAGTCGATACCATTATCGACTGCCGCAGACGAACGACAATCTTCCACTGGCAACTCACGCAATTACGTTCAACTTACTCTACTCGCGCCGGGTGACGGTAACGACCAATCCAGCGAGCTTTACCAGCGGCAACAATACCGATTTTTAGTAGCGGCCGTCCGTTGATTAATGGCAACCGCGAGCAAGCGAACAATTTCTATGCTTGACGGCATGGATAACAACCAGGTGTCGGATAATCTCCTAGGTTACACTCCGGCCCCCGATGCCATCCAGGAGTTCAACCTGATTACCAGCAATGCACTCGGCGGAATTCGGAAATTTCCAGGGGGGGATTGTCAATACCACGATCAAGTCCGGAACCAACCACTTCCACGGCGATGTTTGGGAGTTTTTCCGCAACGACGTTTTAAACGCTAACAGCTGGTCGAATAATTTCAGCGGGCTTCCCAAAGCTAAACTACGCTGGAATATGTTTGGCGCCACCTTCGGCGGACCAATTATCAAGAGCAGGCTTTTCTTTTTTGCTGATTACCAGGGCCAGCGCTTTAATATCCCAAGCTCATCGACTGCGAATACCGTCTTCACCACCGCTGAGCGCAAGTGGGGACTTTGGCGCTATCTGCGCGTCTGGCTTTGACGGTGCCGGAGTTTGCACCGGGCCGGGTCAGTTATATAACCCGTGCGTATCCTTTAGCGCCCCGTGCACTCCTTCTTCCCCCGCGGCGGCGAATCGCAGTCCATTTCCGTTCAACGTAATTCCCGCTGCGATGATCAGCCCGGTAGCGAGCAACCTCTTCGCTTCCTCGCTCTACCCGACTGCCATTGGCACGAGCCTTGCAACAAAACGCTATCAATACTCAAGCATCGGCCCTTAAGGTGGACCAAGGCGATCTTAAGGTTGACTACAAAGCCACGGACAAGGACAACATTTACTATCGCTTTACCAGGGCTTACCAGAATAATCCAGGGACGAACTCACAGGTGCTGCTGTCCAACTCACTTTCAAGTACGCCAATTTACAACACGGTTGGCGACTGGACCCGAACGTTCAATACTAATCTTGTGAATGATTTCCGCATTGGCTGGAGCCATATTACGTTTGGCAGCGGTACTGCCTGGGATTCGAGCGTCGGGCAATTCGGCAATACGCTCGGGATCGGGAATGGTAACCCTGGATCTCTCGACGGATTGCTGGCTCTGAACTTCTCCAACTCAGCCCTTTCAACATCTCCTCGGGCACCCAGGAGAGCACCACGAGCTTCGATGACCACGTCTGGCAATTCGAAGATTCGGTAAGCTGGACCCATGGACGGCACAACTTGAAATTTGGTGGCCAATTCTGGCGTCAGATCATCAAGACATTCTACGCGGGTAACAATGGTCAACTTGGGCTGATGGATTTCGACGGCCGATTCACCAGCAACGTCATCGGTAGTGCTGGCAACGGCACCGGCGATGGTGGTGCGGACTTCGTCCTTGGTCTCCCGTTTCAATATGGCCGTGGTGTGAGCACTGGTAAGACCTGGGAGCAGTCCAGCAACGTTATTGGTATTTACGCTCAAGACACGTGGCGTCTTACGGATCGCCTAACCTTGAATCTCGGCTTACGCTACGATGCGCATACCCCGTGGGTTGAAACCGGCGATAACCAGGCGAATTACAATTTGGCTACCGGCAATATCGACCTTGCCGGCAAGAACGGAGCCAGTCAGGGGACTCTACCGGGGTTTCTATGGGGGTAGGGACTTCCAGCCACGCATCGGTTTCGCGTGGACGCCCGCAATGCTTGGCGGGCGCACGGTGGTCCGCGGCGCGTACACAATTTCTTCATATCTGGAAGGAACCGGCACGAACCTTCGTTTGACCTTGAACCCACCTTTTACTCCCGGCGAGATCAATGCCCTTTACAACGGTGTTGCACTGCCGGCCACAAATTCGACAGACGGTATAGTGGGCTCGGCGGCGTCGGCATCCTGCGATGCGCCAGCCTATGCTTGCTACGCGGGCGTTTTCCTCCGGGTGTGGGATCCCGACGTGCAACCTGCGATTGCGAATCAGTGGAATCTGACCATTCAGCACCAACTTAGGGAACGATATGACCCTTCAAATTGGATATGTGGGGCAGAAAGGTACACACTTGATGGTGCCGTTCGACTACGCGCAGAGGGTGTCGCTTCCAAATTCATCTTGCGCGACCCCACCCTGTACCGCTCCTAGCCCATTCTTTGCCCAGAATCCCACGCTCTATACCGTCTTGGGTAACCCTGCTCAAAACGGCGAAGGGGCCACGGTTTCGGGCACGAAGTCGAACGGCAACATGGAGTACAACTCATTGCAAGCCGTGCTGCAGAAACAGATGACTCACGGTTTGCAGTATCAAGTCTCCTACACGTTCTCCAAGTGCATGTCGGACAGCACGGGTTATTATGGAGCCTGGGAAAATGCCCTCAGCGCGTCGGCGTACTGGCAGAATGTCTACGATCAGAGGGCGGAATGGGCGCCGTGTTACTACGATGCCACCCACGTCTTGTCAGCCTATGCAATTTATGACCTTCCCTTTGGACACGGCAAAGCGTTCGCCCAAAATGCGAACAAGGTCGTCGATGCCGCTATTGGAGGGTGGGAGGTCAGCCCCATCGTCTCCTTCCGCACCGGTTTCCCCTTGCCCGTTTATGGAGCCTCGGATCAGTCCGGCACGTTCTCTCGCGGTTCGCGGGCCGACTGCAATTCCATCCCGAACGTTACCCCAGACATGCCGATCCAGGGAGCAGGTGGTATTCAGTGGTTCACCAACAATGGAAACTTCACCATACCGGCAGTTGGCAACTTCGGCAATTGCTCACCACAACTCGGATCGTTGCGCTCGCCGCGTTACGCCGACGTTGACCTGAGTTTGCATAAGAACTTCCAACTAACGGAGCGGTTTCGTTTGCAGTTCCGAACCGACTTCATCAACGCTTTCAACCATGTCCAACTCAACGCACCAAACATGAGCCTGGGAACCACGATGGGACAGATTACGACGTGCTCAGCCCCCCAGGAACATCCAGCTTGCGCTGAAGCTCTACTACTGAAACAAAACACGTATACTGATGATGCAGGCGAGTGCCCCGCCTGCATCATTGTGTTTGACCTAATTTTTCAGAGAGGGACTTTCGGAAGCTCAATTCAAGATGTACAGATACTCGGGGAAGGCCGCGTTCATTGTCCTCGTAATGGGGTATTTGTGGTCTGGATCGATCATTCTGGCCCAGGAAGCGAAAGTCGCTGCGCACCCGGATCTGTTTTATCCCCGGAGCGAGCGCTCAGCTCTGGCGGAGCAAGGGCACTGCGGAGAGAGCCTTTCTGGCCTCAAGCGTGCGATGACCAGCCAAGTCCCTGCGGCCACCCGAAAACAAGCCGGCGTGGTTGGGGTCCGCTGTTCTTTGGCTGTGGACGATCGCGAATCCACCGCCGACTTTATCCGGTTGCTGAACAAACAGTTTGCCAAGGACCCAGACGTACTTTTCGTCATTGTCCATGCCTATTCCGATCTCTCGACGCGAACGGCCCAGGATCTTGGCCGCACCGCCCCGCAATCACTTGCTGCCCATAAACTGAACGCTGAAGCCCTCGAGATGCAGGGGAAGTGGGAACCCGCTCAGCTTGAATATGAAGGCATGATCCAAAAGGATCCCAGTGCGCGCGGCATCCACTTTTTGTTAGGTAGGTTGCTGCTCTCGCGACCAGATGCCGGGCCGGACGCGGTGGAGCGTGCGAAGCAGGAATTCGTGAAGGAGATCCAGATTGACCCGCACAATGCTGGTGCCCACTACATTTTGGGAGAACTTGCCCGGCGTGACGAGAAATGGGATGAGGCTATCTCGCGATTTTCACAGGCCGCCAAGCTTGATCCAAATTTCGCGGAAGCCTATCTGGGCTGGGGACTTTGTCTTGTTACCGTCAAAAGATATGAAGAGGCAATTCCGCCCTTGCGGACGGCGGAGCGCCTCACGCCGGGAAATCCGGAGGTCCACCACTTGCTGGCTACGGCCCTAGCGAGATCCGGGCATAAGGAAGAAGCAGAAAAGGAATTTGCCATTCACCGGAGCCTCAGTTCCGCGCCGGGGCCTGAGAGGCCAGAATAGTTTCGTCCTCAGTTGATCCGGATACGAATACTCATAAAAGTCTGAAAGTTTATTTGTCGTAGACCGAATGAAAGTGCCAAGTCGGACTCGTGTACCGCAACTGACACGGCGCGACTTCGTCTCCAGGATGATCGCAGGATCGTTGCTCGTGCCCCGATGGCCCGTATTTGCCTTGCCTGAGGCCCGGCAATTCCCTTTCGAGGAAGTCCCTCCGGAAAAGAGTGGAATCAGGTGGGTTCACTCGAGCGGGAAGTCCCCAGAAAAATATCCTCCGGAAAGCTACAGGCGCAGGATGCGCCTTTCTCGACTACGACAACGATGGCTGGATGGACATCTACCTGGTCAACAGCGGGAAATGCGATTTCTTCACTCCCGAACCGCCGCTGCGCAACGCGCTCTATCAACAACAATCGCGATGGCACCTTCACCGATGTCACGGAAAAAGCCGGAGTGGCCGGCGGCGGCTACGGGCAAGGCGTGGCGGTGGGCGACTACGATGGCGACGGCTTTCCTGATTTGTACGTTACGCAGTACGGCCGAAGCATCCTGTATCACAATAATGGCGATGGCACTTTCACCGATGTGACCAAGAAGACCGGCGTGGCCGCGCCGGGATGGGCTTCCAGCGCGGTCTGGTTCGACTACGACAATGATGGCCGGCTGGACCTGTTCGTCTGCCAGTTTGTGGAGTTCTCCAAGTCGCTGAACAAGACTTGCGGGCCAGGCGAGGAAGGCAAGCATCGGATATTGCATTCCGCGTCTCTATAACCCAATGCCGAGCTGGCTGTTCCACAACAACGGCGACGGAACTTTTACCGACGTGAGCAAGGTTTCAAGTATTGCCAAGTATCCGGGGAAGGCCTGGGGAGTGGTGGCCACCGATCTCAATAACGATGGCCGAATGGACCTGTTTGTGGCCAATGACACCGTGGCCAACTTTCTCTTCATGAACCGCGGGGGAGGGAAGTTTGAAGAAATAGGCACTCCGGCCGGAGTGGCCTTCAGCGCTGACGGCCGGGCCCGCTCCGGCATGGGCGTGGACTCCGCCGACTACGATCAGGATGGCTGGATGGACCTGTTCGTGGCCAATATCGACCGCGAAATTTACTCCATCTATCAGAACAATCACGACGAAACTTTTGACGACAAGGCGCGCGAGACTGGCGTCGGGATGGCCACCCGGCTGATGAGCGGGTGGGGGCTGAAATTCTTCGACTACGACAATGACGGCAACCTCGATCTGTTTCTGGCCAACGGCAATCCCGATGATCTGATCGAGGGCCTGCATCCCGGGGTCACGTATAAAGAGCCGCCGCATTCTTATGCACAACACCGGACGGGGGTTCGAGAACGTCAGCGCCGCAGAGTGGCCCCATTTTTTCCACCCCGATTTCGGCGCGCGGCATGGCTATCGGGGACTTCGACAACGACGGCGCGATTGACGTCCTGATCGCAGTCAATGGCGGACCACCGATTCTGTTGCGCAACCAGGCCGCGAAACAGAGCCACTGGCTGGGCGTTCGGCTGATCGGAAAAAAGTCGAACCCGGATGCCATCGGCGCGCGAATCTCTTACCAGGCGGGCGATCTCAAACGTAGTCACATGAAAGTGGGCGGGGGCAGCTATCTCTCGTCGCACGATCCCCGCATGGTGCTGGGGCTTGGAGCGCGCAAGAAGATTGACTGGCTCGAAGTGAAATGGCCGCTACCCAGCGGCGCCGTGGAACGGTTTACCGACCTTCCCATTGATCGCTACATCACCATTGTGGAGGGGATGGGAAAGTGGAAGTGATGCTGTATGGGGGGCACAACTTGTCGGCTGAGTGGGGAAAACCGTTAGCCACAAAGGACACGAAGGTGCACGAAGGAAATGCTTGTAACTAGCCTTCGTGATACTTCGTGTCCTTCGTGGTTCATGAATTGTTTCAAACTGAGCCGCGCCGTCGCCGTCCCCCACTCTATCTGATCATCACGAATTTAATGCAGACTGGCGACGTCAGCGGCAAAACCTCGCCGGTGGGCGTCAAGTGGCCGGTCCGTGGATCAATCCTGAAGACCACGACGTTATTGGAGTTCTGGTTGGCGGCTACCAGATAGGAACCGCCGGGAGCTATTTCAAAGTTGCGCGGTTTCTTGCCCCCGCTGGAGACGGCTTGCAAGAAACTGGGCATGCTGGTTTTCGGGTCGAGAGCGAAGACGGAGATACTGTCATGGCCGCGGTTTGAGCTATAGAGAAATTTGCCGTCAGGACGGATTTTGATTTCCGCCGTAGTATTGTCTACCGCAAGACCTTCGGGCAAAGTCGGAACTGTAGCCACCTGCCGCAGGGTCCCAATTGTGGCATCGTAGGAAAATGTGTCGAGTTTGGAATCCGCTTCTTCCAGTACGTACAGGAACTTGTAGTTGGGATGGAAGGCGAAGTGTCTCGGCCTGGCGTCATGATGAAGCGGTACAAAGGGGGGATCGTTCGGAGCCAGCGTGCCCTTGGAGGCGTCGAAGCGGTACACCAGCAACTGGTCCAGCCCGAGGTATGACGCGATAGCAAAGCGGTTGTCGCGGGACAAATCGATCTGGTGAGGTTCAGGTCCCAAGGGATCCACGGTGGGACCGGTGTGCTCGATCACAGACGAGGCTTCGCCGAGCCGACCGTCCTTCAGCAGCGGGAAAACAGCCACGCTGCCGCCATCGTAGTTTGCCACCAGGGCATATTTTCCGGTCTGGTCCAGGGAAACATAGCAAGGCCCGGCGCCGTGCGAGGGGACCTCGTTCAGGAAGGTCAGCTTGCCTGACTTTCGGTCGATGGCAAACGCACTGACCGCGCCGGTCTTCTTTCCCTGATAGTCCGAAATCTCATTCACCGCGTACAGAAATCGCCGGGTCGGATCGATCGCCAGAAATGACGGATTGACGGTTTCCGCCACCAGTCCGATCGGCGTTGCCTGACCGGTCGCAGAGTCAAAGCGGTAAGCATAAATTCCCTTGCTCTCGGGGCCGGTGTAGGTGCCGACATACATGAAATAGCTCTGGGAAGCGCTCTTCCGGGCCTGGCTGGTGGAAGGCACGAACAGCAGAAGAAAAAGTAGAGCAACAGACGACGCAAGACGACGGAGCGTGATTTTCATTTCACCTCGGCTTTGTGGTCAGAGGGTTTTCCGCCTGCCAGATGCACCCGGCCTGCGATCCGCAGCGAGGGAACCACAAACTCGGTGAATGCCCCACGCTGGGTTGGAGTAAGAGACTGGCAGCAAGCCCGTTCGGGAGTTTCATAACGAATCGAAGAGAATGATCCCTTGATTCGCACCTGCACCGAAATCGGTTCCTCGGCGTAGTTCACCAGCTCCACAAGTTTCTCGCCGCCGGGCGAATGGTACGAAACTGCAACCACGGTCAGGGCGTTCCATAGGCTCAGGGAGAGCTGGTCTTTGTCCTGATCTTTATCCAGCAGGCGGCGTATGTCCTGGGCAAAGGTTTCGGGGTCGATCACCTGTCCCTGGAGTTCGATGATACGACCTGTGCCGATGGCATAGACGACGGAATGCTCGCCTGCTGGACTCGCCTGGCCGGATTGCCAGGGGTAGAGGCCGTGCGCGTCCACCACCACGACCACGCCGCCTTTGGAGGCGAAATCCGCGAGCGCCTTCATCGCCGGATCGTCCATGGTGGCAAAGACCACGAGCAAGTCGAAGCGACTGAGACTCTTCGGCTTCAGGTCAGAAGTTTTCAAGACCGCGAACGGAATGTTATGGCGTGCAAGAAGGTTAATGGGTTCGTACGATTTCTGATAGGAGTCGGTGATCACGGCGACGTTGGCATCCGGTTTGCCTGGGTTCTTTTCCCCCCGCGAAGCAAACGCCAGGTAGAGTTTGATCTGGCTAAGGACGGCCACGGCCGCAGGTTTGTGGTGCGCAATGTCATCCAGCAGCCTGGGATCGAGGTCCAGGATGAGATCGGCATGGAACGTACCAGCCTCGGCCACTGCGAGCGAATAGTCCGCCGGGGCCGGGCCATTTTCCTGCTGCCGGGAATCCGGCAAGTCCCACTGGAACTCATAAAGAGGAGTCTGGGCCGGGCGGAACGCCTGGTCGAGCCTGACCAGGGCGAGGTTGGAATCGACCCAGGGCTGGGCGGTAGGGCTGGTCACCTGGAGGATGCCGTTTCTTTTAATGACCATCTGTCCCTTCATCTGCGGCTGCCTGGCTCTGGGGTTGAGGACCAGGAGGGGCAGGCTGGGATAGACCGATCGCAGTTGACCCAGCGCGTCGTCAATCTGCGCCGGCTGCGAGTCAACCGGATTGAGGACAATGCCCGCCACGCCGCTCTTTGCCAGGCTGGGGCCGATATCGGCCACCTTGGCGGCCGGGACCTCGGCATAAACGCGATAGCCCTGCCTGCGGGCATTCCTGATGAGCGCCGCATCATTCCAGGAAACCACCAGATCGCTGACACCGATGGTTGCCGGAGCCGGAAGCGGAGGCTGGCCCCAGCGCAAGAGCACCCTGCCCCACGCGGGCGTCACCGCCAGCAAGCAAATCAGGGTCAGAATTCGCGTTCGCACCAACATGAATTTTCCGCTCGCCATCATTGCTCTACGCCGGAACTGGTCTGGGCGCTGGTGGCCGGATGCGGTACGCCCCGGTTGACCCGAATCTGGGGACCGCGGGATACCAGCTCCGCCTTCCCGTTTGCAGAGACCCAGATGGCCGCCACGTCATCTACACCTTTAACCAGCTCTTTCCCTTTTCGCGGGCCCACCAGCAATAGAGTTGTCGAAAGCGCGTCGGAGGCCGCCCCGGTCCTGGCTACCACGCTGACCGTGAACGGCGTTCTTTCCGGCGCTCCACTATCCGGATCGATGATGTGTCCTGCCGGCTCCGGAGTCAGAAGGCTTGGCGGGGTTTGCTCCGAGGTGGAGACGCTGCTGTCGGACAGCATGACCACAGGGTCCACCTGGTTCGATGGATCTCTCAGGTGCACCAGCCAACCAGTCTGTCCGGGAGGAGCGCCCATCGCGACCAGCGTGCTTCCGCCGGCGTCGAGCAGGGCGCGTGAGATACCGTGCGCGCGCAAGACGGCAGCCGCCTGGTCCAGGGCGTAACCCTTGCCGATGGCGCCCAAATCAATCTGGGTACATGGCGAGTGGAACTGAACCCGATCCGGGGGAATCAGCTCGACTTTCTGATAGCCCACGCAAGCCCGAACCTTCTCCTCTTCCGCGGGAGGAGGGGGGTGTCCGCCTCGAATAGCGGCTTTCCACAGGTTGACCAGCGGGCCCACCGTCAAATCAAACTTCCCTCCCGAGATACGGGAATACTGCATTGCTTCGCCGATTACGCGGTACAAATCGGGAGGAACTCGCTCCGGGCGGGAGTGCGAGGAATGGTTCAAACGGCTGAGAGCGCTCTCGGGTTTGTAGTCGCTCATCACATCATCGAGCCGGACGACTTCCTGAAGGGCCTTATCAACGGCCTTGGACGCCTGTGCTGCCGATTCACCATAAGCAACAATCTCGAAGACTGTGCCCATGACGTACTTTTTCTGGTGAACGAAGGCAGCCTGGGGAGCTTCAGTCGACACCTGGGTCGAAGCCAGGACCGCAGACGCGCAGAGCAGGACGGTGGCGAGTAGCTTATTCCAGCGCATAAACCTCACCGTCGTTGGTCGCTACGTACATTGCATCCCCAGTCAGCACTGGGGCTGACTGGACCGACCCGCCCAGCCCAGCTCTCCAGGCCACGCTGCCGGTCGCGATGTCGAACGCCTGGGTTCCCCCCGCCTGAATGCAAACCAGGCTGCTGGCGATGACCGGAGGTGCGGTGACAACATCGCTGGCCTGAGCCTTCCAGCGCAGGTGGCCAGTTGGGATCTCGATGGCGTACAGGAATCCGTCCTTGCTGCCGACGACCGCCAGATCTTCGAAGACTGCCGGGGACGACGAAATTCCCAGTCCAGTCTCATATTTCCAGCGCACCGCCCCGGTGGCGGCATCAAGCGCATAGAAGAAGAAGTCCTCCGATCCGATCAGTACCGTGTCTCCCGCCACCGCGGGGGAGGAATCGATGCCGTTTCCGGTGGGAGCGCTCCACACCGTTTTGCCGGATGTGGCCTCGAGGCAGTAAACCTTGCCGTCGCCGCAGCCGAGATAAAGATGTTTCTCCGCGGCATAGGCGGTGGAGTAAATTCGGCCGCCCGGTTCCTGCGTCCAGCGCTTGCGGCCGGTATCGATGTCCACTGCATACACGTGGGCATCGGCGCTGCCGAAAAAAACTACGCCATCGCGGACAACGGGCGAGGTCCAGACTTCCGCGGCGGCGGCCGTCTCCCACGAGGGCTTTCCCGAATCGCAATCCACCGCATAGACTCTGCCCGAGTCGCAGCCAAAGAGAACTTTGCTGCCAGAGAGAGATGGGGTGGAGTGGATGTGGTCGGAGGCCTGAAATTGCCACTTCTGGCTGCCTTTTTCGACGTCAATGGCGTGCAGGCTTCCCGCCATCGAGGTTACGTACAGAACTCCGGCACGCAGCACCGGCGCGGAACGGACGGAGCCCCCCATGCGAACGTGCCAACGCACACGGTCGGGCGCCCTGGCCGGACGAATTCCCTGGCCCCCAGTGTGCGCATTGTCGCAGAGCAGCGCGGGCCAGTCGTTTTCAGCTTTTGATAGCTCGGTGGTCTTGGGCGGTCCTGGCATTTGGTCGGTTAGCCGAGGCGGATTTGTCCATGGTCGATGCGCTTGAGGTCAGCCACGCCCAAACCCAGCTTTCCGGCGGACGCAATATGGCCCGGCCGGCGGTAGAACAGGTTCTTTTGCGGATTGTGATAAAACTCCATGCCGTTGGTGGTAATGCTCTCCGCCTTGTGTTCCCAGAGCGAAGGGACGCCTTCTTCGCGGCGCTTCTTTTCGATGGCCTCCAGTTCGACCGTGTCCATGGCCACCGGGTCGGTGCCGAAGTAGAGAATTCCCGCCTGATAAATAAACTCCTGCACCTGGGTCAGCGGGCCGCCGTGCCAGACCTGGCGCATGCCGTCCATGATGTGCAGCACCGCCTTCGAACGCAGCGGTTCCACCGAGCACATGACGCCGATGAGCGGGTCGGTGAACGAAAAGGGAGAGCGGTGCGAGCGAGCCACATTATCAAAGGTGCCATAGCCCAGGTTCTTCAGGCAGCCGGTGACGCCCGAGGCGGAGTGGTCCTTCATGGTCGGGACGTTGATAATTTTGGTGACGCCGTGGGACACGATCCTCGCCATGTACGAGCGGTTCTCCCACTCGCCGAAGAAAGTTGCCTGGCAATAAACCTCGGGATCGTAACCGGAATCAACCAGCCCGTCCTGGATGCCCACCACGCGGACACCCGGCGGGAGCAGCGCCTGGTAGCTGCCGATATCAATTTCGTATTCGTAGCGGTCGTACACGACGATGTTGCCCGTTGGCACGCCGGCGGACTGGACGCCGTTGATGATCTCACGCACGATCTCGGGTGACGAGCAACAGGCTGGCGCCCCGGATGGATTGATCTTGATGCCTACAATATCGAACGGATCGACAAATTTGGCCCAGGCCGCGGAAATCGACCGCTCGCCGGTCAATTCTTTCATCCCGCGCTCGATCATCTCGCGGACTACCGGTTGCGAAACCCGGTTGCGCACGATGGACTTCGAATCGGTGACTTCCACCACCCGTCCGGGAAATAATCCGGGCATGCCCAGCCGGGACTTGGCTGGCTTCGGCCCATGGACGACTTCGATGGGGGGCGGCTCGGGCAGGGTCACGTCGCCGAAGGCTTTGGGATCGATGCCGTCGAGGAACAGGCTGGCGCTTCCCACACAACTGGCTTTGACGAAGGTCCGCCGATCCATAAGGTTGGTCCCGAGCGCGTGAAAGGTAACGCTCAGGCTACGCCATGCTTCGGGCCATTTCAAGGGAGCGTTGATGATGACAGCTGCTTTGATCGATAAACTTACTGGTGTGGTTAAAGCCTTGTGAGCAAGATTTTTATCTCTATGTCCTGCGAGTCTCCGTGGCCCATTGGCGTCGCGAGCGCTGCCGTGAAAATAGTCCGGGTTGGATTTATGATCGGACTATGCGAACTCGATCTTATTTTTGCCTGTTTATCTGCCTTTGCAGCAGTCTGGCGCTGGCACAGGACTATCCCAAGGCCTCGATCTCAAACGGGCTTATCCATGCCGAACTGATGCTTCCCGATGCCCAAAATGGCTCCTACCAAGGCACCCGGTTCGACTGGTCTGGGATTATCTCTAGTCTCCAATTCGACGGACACGAATATTTCGGACGCTGGTACGACCACCACGATCCGAAGATTCACGACGCCATCACCGGGCCGGTCGAGGCTTTTCAGACCAACGACAAAGGACTGGGATACGATGAGGCCAAAGCGGGCGGTACATTTGTGCGCATTGGTATTGGCACGCTGCGCAAGCCGGAGGAAAAGGACTACCGACCTTACGATACGTACGAGATTGTCGACCACGGAAAGTGGACGATCCACAAGCACAAGGACCGAATCGAATTCATCCAGCGCTTAAAGTCGGAGCAGGGATACGAGTACATCTATTGCAAGACGGTCCGGCTGGTGAAGGGGAAACCGGAACTCCTGCTGGAACACTCGTTAAAAAACACGGGCCGCAAGGTGATTGTGACTAATCAGTACAACCATAATTTCTTTGTGATCGATCATGAAGCGGTTGGCCCCGATGTGACCGCCAAATTTGCCTTCACTCCGTTTGCAGTTCGCGGGTTTAAGGACCGGGCGGAAGTGCGCGGACAACAGATTGTCTTCCCGCAGCCCCTGCAGGGTAAGAATGGAGTGTTCTCGGAACTGACCGGGTTCGACAAGGACGTAGAAGATTACGACTTCCGGGTAGAAAACCTTAAGACTGGCGCAGGGGTTCACATCACCAGCGACCAACCTTTGGATAGCGTGAACTTCTGGGCGATCAATACTGTAGCGGCGGTGGAACCCTATCTCCAGTTTCGGATCGAACCGGGCCAGGAAGCGCGCTGGACGATTCGATACGATTTCTACACCATGCCGCCTACTTCGAAGAACTGAGGCGCAAACGGCAGCGCCTATTGCTTGGACGGGACACGAACGCCACCGATCCAGACTGAATCGATGGTGCGCGTGTTCCGGATGTCATCGAGCGGATTCGCGGTCAATACCACGAAGTCGGCCAGTTTACCTTTTTGCAACGTCCCGACCTCTTTACTGATGTTGATGGTTTTGGCCGCGTCACTGGTGGCCGAAACCAGCGCCTGCATTGGAGTCAATCCGGCCTTGGTCTCGTACTCCAGTTCAAGATGTTCGAAGTAACCCTGGAAGCGGCCGGGGCCTCCGCCACTGTCGGTGCCCATCGCGATGGTGATACCGGCGTCTGAAAGGGTCTTGAGATTGCGCATCGCGACCGCCATGTGCTCCTTGTACCAGAGGGCCGCCGGATCGGTGCGCATCGCATTCTCCCGCTTGGGGTCTTCCATCTGCGCCATCTCCCCTGGATCGGCCTCCTTCAGGAAGAACGGGTCGCTGAAGAACGAAGGCTTTTCCGTATACATGAAGACGGCCAGTTCACGAGTCAACGTCGGCGAGTAGGATACGTGCCGTTTCTTCATGAGGCGGATAAATTCCGCGTCTACGTCGCGGTCGCGGACGCTGTGCGCGATGTAATCCACTCCGGCGCGGAGCACTCCTTTGGCATCGTCCAGCATGACGATGTGCGCCGCGGTGCGATATCCATGTTTGTGCGCCTCGTCAATGACCGCCCCGTAGACCTCAGGACTCATTTTTGGACGTGCGCCGCGGAAATCATCAACCCGCACTTTTATGATGTCCGGCTTGTGCTGAATCAATTCGTCGACGCTCTTGCGGGCTTCTTCGGGAGTCGTAACCGCGACCGCTCCCGGAATGGCTGTGGAATCCTGGATCAGGCCTGCGACGTACAGGCGCGGTACCGTCCCGGGAGTAGCTTTCTGGCAGTACTCTCGTAGTGCAAATTCCTTGTCCCCACCGAGACTGAGGACAGTGGTAATTCCGTCACGCAGATAAAGTCCCAATTGATCTTGGCGGTTGACATGGCCGTGCGCATTAATCAAGCCGGGGATGATGGTCTTTCCCGTGGCATCGATTCTTTCCGCTCCGGCCGGGACCTTGACGTGCTTTCCGACCGCCTCGATGCGGCCATTCCGTATCACCAGGGTCGCGTTTTCGATGGCCGGTTTACCGGTGCCGTCGATGATGCGGGCTCCCACCCATGCCTGTGCGCCGCTCGTGACATGCCCACTATCAGGTGTCTGACCGGCGGCGTTGAAGCGGAACGACATAAGAAGTAGGACAGCTACGGCCAGAGGGGAGATACGGATGGGGATCATTTTCAAAGATGCCATAGGGCTGTCCTCGACAGGTATTATTATAAGACTATAATGGACTGCTCTTGTTGTGAATAAAACTTTTTAGTTCTGGAGGAGATCGCATGAGAATCCTATCCGCCGCAGTCCTGCTTCTAGCTTGCGCAACTTCGCTCCTGGCTGCCGATCCCGAAGGCTTCGGCCTGTGGACGGGGGCATTGGTCAAAAATTCGAACCAGGAACTTTCCGCCAAGATCGACGCCCAGAAGTTTGCCTGGCAGTCTCTGGGTACGTACGGAAACCATCTGATCGGAATCTCTCATCGCGAAGGCGACGGCAGCGCCGAGCTGCACGAGATTCAAACGGACATCATGATCATCGACAACGGCGAAGCTACGCTGGTGGTAGGGGGAACAATAGTAGCGCCAAAAACCATCAAACCGCACGAGGTCCGGGGTTCGTCCATTGAGGGCGGTGAGATCAAACATATTGGCCCGGGTGACATCGTGCATATTCCTGCCAACGTTCCGCACCAGTTGAAAATAAAATCCGGAAGCAAGTTTACCTATACAGTGATCAAAGTGGATTCCAACTAAACCAGACGTCCAAATCCAGTTTAATTCCGGTACGCGGGCCTTTCCTGGGTTCGACCCCTTGGAGCGTGGCAGTGTTAGTTTGGCGGGGGAGTCTGAACCGACAGAATAGCGGAGAGATTTCTACTCAGGCGGTCTCTTCGCTTTCGGACGCTGAATGCGCTACAACTGCTGCGGGTACGCCGGGAGCCAGACTGTGCGCGTTGCGTTCGGCGGCTTCAAGATGGGCGCGCATGGCGTGGCGCGCCTTTTCTGGATTATTTTCGCGGATGGCCCGGTAAATCGCCCAGTGTTGCCGGAGTCCAGCCTCAGGCACTCCCGGCATTTCGTTGGTACGCCGGCTTACTTCGATGAGCGGTTCGGAAATTGCCTGCAGCACCATGATGGCCAGAGGGTTTCGAGTGGCCTCGGCCACCGCTTTATGGAAACGGATATTGGCCTTGCCAATGGCCTCGTGGAACAGCAGGTCAGCGTGTGGAGTACTTCGATCCATGCGGAGTGCTTCTTCCTGCTCGGCCAGAACCTGCCGCATCGCGGCCCAGTCCGCCTCCGTGGATTTCTCTGCCGCCAGAGCGACCAATCCCAGCTCGAGAACCTTGCGAAACTCGATCAGGGAATCCGCCTGCTGCATGAACGCAGAGGTGGAAAGATACTCGGCATTGATCAGTGCGATGGGAGAAGGTTCAAGGACGATGGCGCCGATCTTGGGCCGCACACTGATGAGCTGGAGAGATTCCAGAGACTTGATGGCCTCGCGAACGCACGTCCTGCTCACGGCGAGTTCTTCCGTGAGCTGCTTCTCCGTGGGTAGCCGCTCGCCCGGCTTCACCTGTCCTTTGCGGATCAGGTCGAGGATATAGGTGATTACCTGTGCGGTAATCGTCTGTCTGCGAATCAGGCAATACCTCCAGCCCTGCTTACTGACTGCTGATTCCCCCTGTTAATACTATAGCACTATTAGTTTTTTTCGTTTGCGAGAGGTATCCGGCCGGGTCGGACCCTAGCCAGAGGTTTTTATCGCCAACACAGCATCGAGTGGGCTTCCAGTGACCTTGCCCCTTACGTCACGAAAGCCGGCCTTCTCAAGCAGTTGGCGGTATTCGCCTAGGGTTCTTTCCTTGCCTTCGGTGCAAATCAGCATATTCAGCGACTGCATATGGGTCGATGTCGGGCCCGTCTTGTCCTCCTGCAGAAGTTTCTCTGCCAGCAAAATGGCACCACCATCGGGGAGACGGTCGAAAATCCTGGCGAGCAGGGGATGTATCTTCTGCTCGGGCCAGTCATGCACAATGCGGCTCATTGCGAATAGGTCTGCCTCGGGTAGTGCGTCGCGAAAGAAATCGCCAGCTACGACATCGACGCGCGGCACCGCCGCGGCCGATTGCCGGACGTGGGCCCTGGCCGACTCAATCACCTGGGGAAGATCGAAGACTACCGCGTGCAGTTGGGGATAGCGTTCGCAGGCGGCGATGGCCAGGTGTCCGGTGGCGCCGCCAAGATCCACCAGCTTCCTGAAGCGTGTAAGGTCGAAGGCATCCACAACTTTCGGAGAGCTGAGAAGCCCGAGCCCGTGCATGCCTTGGACGAAAGTCTGTTTGGCTTCTTCGGTGCGGAAGAAGTGATCGAAGATTCCGCCCTCAACCCCAAACGTCTGTTTCCATCGTGGCGTGCCCTCCCGTATCGCATCTTCAAGGTGGGACCACATCTGGAAAAGCGCATCATTGGAATAAAGTATGTATCCCGTCAGTGTTCTTTTGCTGGTGCGGCACAGATAGGTACCGGCTAAAGGTTCGTTTTCGTAGAGACCCCCATTCCGCCGCAAAAGCTTGAGACCAACGCATGCATCCAGCAGCCGTTCCAGAGGACCGGCCTCAACGTGCAGTTCGGCGCTGAGTGTGGCGGCTGTACTGGGCTGGCGGTGCAGAAGATCGAAGACGCCGAGAGACACGGCCGCAAACATCGTCTTCGACCGGCGGAAAGCTTCGATCAGTTCGAGCACCGGGGAAGGATCAGGGACCGCAGATGTTTCGGAGGAGTTCATCATGTGGCCGCATCACCAGCGCTTGTTGCTCATTCCATCTTCTTGCGGGCATCTTCCAGAATGCGCTTGGCGCGGGATGGATTGAAGATTCCACAAGAACAGAATCGCGCCATATACGAAACCGCTTCCTCAGGAGTACGGCGGCCTTCCTTTACCCAGTCAATCATCTTCTTCCCCAGGCTGCTCGAAATCATGCCATGGCCGCACATGGTGGAGAGGGCCAGCACCTGGGCATTGGGCAGCTTTTCGGTATTCCCTTCAAACCCCAACGAATAGCCGATGCTGTGACGTGCAATTCCTGCAAACTGGCTGCATTGCCGCGCACCCTCAATTGAGGTGGAAACATTGACGCACAAGCCGAGATCAGCTTCCTTCAAGATTTTGAGAAAGCTTTGCGCCGCCGTCCGGTTGTCAAACACGGCAGCCACCGATGCGGGCTCGTCGATTCCGTCGATCACGGCGCGCATCTTGGGCTGGATGTCGCGATGCCAGTGCGAAACCACGCTCTCCTTTTTGGATGGCCGGAGTGCTCCGCCGTGGGATGGATCGCCTATGTTCACGGGCTTGAACGGTAGAGCCAGTTCCAAAAATTTCTTCAGCTTGGGAATACTGTCGTGATCATTTTTTCCCTTGCTAGGACTCGCAAACACAATGTAGTCGTCGTAAAAGCTCTCCGCTCTGCCATAGCGATGCAACGTATTCGTCATAGATTCTCTTGTCCATCCCCCGGACTGCCCCGTATATTAGCACTCCGAGTTTGGGTGTTTGATTTTGTGCCAATAGCTTGTCGCAGTGCTCAAGCTTCCGATTTCAAACCGGCCCCGGAACTCCAGCCGATTTTTCTGTCGGCGTTGATTCCGAGGCTCAGCCCTGCGCCACCGACGCAAAGCACCGCGCACACTAGAAACGGCGTGTTCCATCCATACATTCCGACCAGGTAAGCCAACAGCACCGGGGAAAGCGCGCTTCCCAGGTTGCCGAAAGTGTTCATCACTGACGCTACCGAGCCCGCGTAGTCGCCACCAATATCCAGAGGAATTGCCCATGACACGCCCACCGTTACTTCCAGACCGAAGACCGCAACACAGGAATACAAAACTGAAGCCGTAGAGTGCACCGTGAGAGTCGCGGGAACGATGAAGATTGCTGCCAGTAGAAAACCCGCCAATGCCACGGCGCGCCGTGCCACCTTAAGATTTCCGAAGCGTTTGGCACAGCGGTCCGATACCGTGCCGCCCAACAGGTCGCCTGCCGCTCCGGCCAGCAATGGCAAGCTGGCATAGAAACCCATCTGAGTCAGGTTGAAGCCGCGGTGTTCGTTGAGATACTTGGGGAACCAGTCCAGATAGACATCAATGGCGTATCCGTAACAGAAATACATCAGCGAAAGAGTCCAGAGTGAAGGGCTGCGCAGGATAAGCCGCCACGGCACTGACTTCGTTTGAGCCGGCGGAATACCCACGGAATCTTCGATGAGGCGCCGCTCGGCCGCACTGATTCGCGAGTGTTCTCCCGGCGTGTCGCGGTAATACCAGTACCAGACTGCGGACCAGATCAGTCCGATGAGACCGAACAAGAAGAATGGTGCGCGCCATCCGTAGCGCAGCATCATCATCACGACCAGCACCGGAGTCAAAGCGGCACCCACTCGTGAGGCGGCATGCGTGAGACCCTGGGCGAAGCCCCGTTCCGTCGGCAGTATCCAGCGCGAAAGCGACCGGGTGGCGATGGGAAATGCTCCGGCCTCGCCCATCCCGAAAAAGAACCGGCACACTCCCATCGAGAGCGCATTCCAGGAGAATGCAGTCAGCGAAGTAAAAATCGACCACCACACCACTACCAGCGACAGGGCCTTGCGTCCTCCGATACGATCCCCCAGCCACCCCCCGGGAATCTGAAAGAACGCGTATCCCCAGCGGAAGGAAGCAAAGATCCACCCGATTGTGACCATCGAAAAGCCGAGGTCTTTCTGGATGACGGGTACCGCGGAGGCGATATTCACGCGATCCATGTAGGTGATCATGTAGGCGCCGACAATCAGGGCAAGCACGACATGGCGGGTACGGGTGGGACGAACTGCGGTCGTGTTGTCAGTCATTATCCAAGGATCTCTCGGCCGGCCAAAGGCATTTTCGAATTACCTCGCGTCCCGGCGAGGCTGCTGTGATGCCAGAAAGGATAGGCCGCCAGGCACAGTGCAGCCGGGGCATCAAGGCGATCGCAGTTACTCTCAATCGGCCGGCGTGGACTTGCTCGCGTTCTTAGGTGTGGCCTGGCCGTGGTTCTTTTCTGCACCAGGGGAGCCTTTGGCACGGCCAAAATTCTTCGCCAGATAATCCACCACGATATCGACTTCGTCATCCTCGAGGTCGGCCCCCTTCGACATCATCTGGTCGACCAGAGTAGACCACTGTTCCCTGGAGGCCCGCTTGGTTGTGACCACCTTCAAGGCATGACACGAAGTACACGTACGCTGCACGATGGCTTTGCCTTTTCCCGCGGGGAGGGTCGTGGCGTGGGGGGAAGCGGCGAGAAAGAGGAAGATCGCTAATAGCATGGCCGGAAACATCGTATCATAATGCTATTGAGGTCGAGTCGCAAATCAAAAATCTCTTCGACAACTCTCTCCTTATATATGTCGGTTACACAGGTTCGCAAGGCGCGAAATCCGCCCTCGGTTCTTCCGCAATCAGTACCGGCTGGGTTGGCTGCTCAGTCCCAGCATTTGCCGGGCTTGGGCCGGTGTCGCTACCGGGCGGTTGAGTTCCTGTGCGATGCGAACTGTACGTTGAACAAATTCGGCGTTGCTTACTGCTTTACGTCCGCGGGAATAGTAGACGTTGTCTTCGAGTCCAACTCGAACGTGGCCGCCCATCAAGGTGGCGAGTGTGGTCAACGGAAGCTGGAAGGGCCCGATGGCCGAACACAGCCATAAAGATCCTGCAGGGAGTTCTTTCAGGAGGTGAAGAACGTTATCCACGGTCGGAAAACTTCCTGTCTGGTAACCCATGACGGTCTGAATCCAATAAGGCTTTTCCAGCAGATTGTTTTCAATCAGGTAATCGATCACCCAGGCACAGCCGGGATGATAAATCTCAAGTTCAGGTTTGATTCCGCGTTGTTTCATCTCCGCCGCGAATTGGTGAATCTGGCCGTAGGTGTAGGGAGTGCATTCGTCAATCTCGACGGCCGGCCGCGGAAAGAGCAGAGGAGGACGCCGCTCCTTTAACTTGAACTTGCTCATGTCCGGAGCCAGATTTAGAGACGCTAGTTCGGGACCTGCAGCCAGAGATGAAGCGCGCTCTTCCATGGTCATTGCCGGGCTGGCTCCCGTAGTTGCGTTGATAATGATCTCCGGACAACGTTTGCGAACCGTGCGCAGAACTTCGCGCCATGTGTCGGTCTCGCGGGCCGCCTGCGTAAGGTTTTTCGGATCCCGTGCGTGAATGTGGACCATCACCGCTCCAGCTTCGTAAGCAGCGTGGACGGATTCCGCTATTTCCTCCGCGGTTTCAGGGATAAACTCGTTGGCCTCTTTTCCCTGGATACCGCCGTTGCATGCCACGCAAATGATGAGCGGCGGCATTCCGGTGCGCACTCTTTCCATGAACTCGTGGCTGTTGGCGTATTGAAACGCGGCGTCTGGTTGTGCTGACCTCGATCCTTCTCTTTCAGGCACAGAAACTCCTCTTTTCATCAATCCGGAGAACCACCGTTTCAAAAGTACAGATCTGAATCCAACCAAGAGAGCCAGGAACATCGGCTCACTGTCTATGTAAACAAGGCTTTTAAGTGGCAACAAGCGAAATAGTGCGAAACCGTGCCGGTCGAACCCGTGCTCATTGAAAGGGAGAAGCCAATGGTTGCAATTCAAAAAAGAGCACAACGATGAAGAGCTTGCATCGATCCGGTGGCCCAGTGTAGGCTTCGGCGATGGACAGCAGGATTGGCGAAACGGTTGAGTCTCGCACCATTCGTTCTCTCCCAGCATTCGATCCGTGCTTCCTGGCAGATCTACTTGGCGCCGAGTGAGTTTGAGGTTTGCCGACCGGTAAGCGTTCGCCAGCAATCATGATCAATAGGTTCACTCCGAAAGCCTCGGGCACTCAACCATCCGGCGAGTTGTGGGCAGGGACCGACCATCTGGATTCATGGAAGGAGATTGCCAGCTATTTGCGCCGAGAGATCCGCACCGTCCAGCTTTGGGAGAAGAAAGAAGGACTGCCGGTTCATCGTCATTTTCACAAGTGCCTGGGCAGCGTCTATGCGCTCCGGTCCGAGCTTGAACGCTGGAAGGTCCAGGTCTCGAGAAAGAAAGCGGGCCTGGAGACCGAACCGGGGGCGTCATCCGGCAAGGCTGAAACTCGTATTATCACGGTTCATGTGCCGTCCCTTTCAAATGGATCGGCCAACACCGAACGGAGACATTTGTGCGACGCTATTGTCGCAATGACCATCGCGGCTCTCGAACAGTTGAATCCGGGAGATCTGCAGATCGTAAGTTCTCAAGCGCCTTTGCCCGGCGAGCCAGGGACATCTGCTGCCCAAAGTTTGGACAACGAGGCCACTGACTATTCCCTGCAATGGGGTATGGAGGATGACAGTGACGGCTTGCGGTTGGATGCGTGCCTACTGTTGGCTGACACCCGTATCGTGGTCTGGTCTCATTCCTACCATGGCCGCGCCAACGAACTCGGCGAGATGCCCGGATACGTGGCGGAACAGATTGCCCGGTGTCTTTGGCTGAAGATTTTCTCTTCGCCGGTACCCATCCCTCCCGTGGCTCGCCGCGAAGACACGGGTGCGCGTGCGGCATATCTTAGAGGCAGATTCTTCTGGAATCAGCGCAGTGAAGTGGGCCTGCGCAAGGCCATTCAATGTTTTGAATCCGCGATCGTCGCTGACCCGCGCTTCGCATTGTCTTATTCGGGATTGGCCGATTCGCTCACCTTGCTGTCGTTTTACGAGATTGTGTCACCCTCAGAAGCCATGCCCTCTGCCCGACGTGCGGCTCTGAAAGCCATCGAGCTTGATCCCAACCTAGCTGAGGCCCATGCATCACTGGCCGACGTGTTTCTTCATTTCGATCGCGACTGGCAAGCCGCGGATCGCGAGTATCGTCGTTCCATAGAGTGCAACCCCGACTACGCCTTGGGATATCACTGGTACGCCAATCTGCTTGCCGCCAGAGGACAACACGAGGCTGCTCACATCGCCATCATGCATGCTCTCGATATTGACCCGGTGTCGATCATTACGCTGGTCTGGGCTGGAGTCACGGCGCATCTGGCCCACCAATTTGAGGAAGCGATCAAGCATTATCAAAGCGCGCTGGAGCTGGATCCGCATTTCATCTGGGCGCACATGTACATGGCCCAGGCGCTGGAGCAGCAGGGTAATTTGAAAGGAGCGCTCCGGGAATTTGAGATCACCCTGAAACTGTCAGGAGGAAGCAACTGCGTAAAAGCCATGAAGGCGCACGCTTACGCGGTGGCCGGCGACAAATCGTCCGCACGCGAAATTCTGAGCGAACTCAAACGTGCGCGCTCTCGCAAGAACATGCCATCTTATGATATCGCCGCGACCTATACGGCTCTGGGCGAGTCCGACCAGGCGGTGGCATGGCTCAACCGGGCTTGTGACGAGCGCAACATGAAGCTCTTCACTTTGACTCAAGACCCTCGTTTTGATTCCCTCCGTCATGGTTCCGCGTTCAAGGAAATTGTTGCGCAGATGGGACTTCAGCTCGCGAATCCAGCCATCAGTAGCACCCTCCAACATTAGCGTTGAGTGTTTCTTCTTGTCCAGAGCTCTAGCCCTGATCGAACTGAAGGTTGCATCGTACGAGTAGTCACTTCCTGCAATCCAAACTCCGCCTCTTTCAACCGTCTTAAATGCCGCTCATGATACATTCAGCAATCTCGAGAGGAAAAAACTTGGACTTCCTCGCATAACTTTTTCCCGAGACACAGAAGAAATAAGAATCGTGGCCAGAATCGGTGGAGTCTCTTGAACGAATCTGATGGCGGAACCATGGTGAAGCACAGCGGGGAAGGGGCCCAGGTAATGGGCAAGCATCGCGAGCTGAATCGTAGTCTGGGTCTGTTTGACTCGACCATGATTGTGGCAGGATCGATGATTGGCTCCGGAATTTTCATCGTGGCCGGCGAGATGGCGCGAGAGGTAGGAAGTACGGGCTGGCTACTGCTGGCCTGGGGGATCGCGGGCATTCTTACGTTGGCGGCTGCTCTGTCCTATGGAGAGCTGGCGGCCATGATGCCGCATGCCGGGGGTCAATACGTGTATCTCCGCGAGGCCTATTCGCCGCTCTGGGGATTCCTCTATGGATGGACTCTGTTTCTCGTCATCCAGACCGGGACCATTGCCGCTTCCTCCGTGGGCTTCTCCCGCTATCTGGGCGTGTTGTGGCCGCAAATCGCGGAGAACAACTACATCATCCGGCCCATTCATATCCTTCCGCACTATGCGCTGTCGCTCTCTACCGCTCAGTTGGTCGCGCTACTTGTCATTTCGTTTTTGACCTGGACCAACAGCAAGGGTCTTAAATATGGCAAGGGAGTGCAAAACGTCTTTACATCGATGAAGATTGGGTCGCTGCTAGGAGTGATCGGCATCGGAGTGCTGGTGGGATGGAAGGCAGTAGTGGTCAAGGCGAATTTTGGCCAAGCCTGGACTCCGCATGGTTTCGCTCCGGCGGCACCCGGACTCTCTCCCGCCACTACCTTCGGAATGTTCGTTGCGCTCTGCACTGCGCAAATCGGAGCTCTTTACGCAGCCGATGCCTGGAACAACATCACCTTCACCGCCGGCGAAGTCCGCAATCCCACGCGAAACGTGCCTCTTTCTCTCACCCTGGGAACTTTAATCGTCATCGGTCTTTACCTGTTCGCGAATTTCGCCTACGTCGTGGTGTTGCCGTTCGGTGAAATACAGGGTGCGCCCTCGGACCGCGTGGCAGCCGCTATGCTGCAAGCCATCTTTCCTGCGATCGGGCCGACCCTGATCGCTGTCGCCATCATGATTGCGGCGTTCGGTTGCATGAATGCGTTGATCCTATCGGGAGCGCGTGCGTACTACGCGATGTCATTGGATGGACTCTTCTTCAAGAACGCTTCGCTTCTGAATCGCGCGAACGTTCCCAGCGTGGCCTTGAGTATGCAAGGAATCTGGGCGGCGGTGCTGTTGTCGATCCGTACCTATGAACCCGCCACCAATACCTACGGCAATCTGTACAGCAACCTTCTGGATTACATCATCTCTGCCGCTCTGATCTTTTACATTCTGACCATCGCGGCTTTGTTTCGCTTGCGCAAGACCAGGCCGAATGCGGACCGCCCGTACCGTGCTTTCGGCTATCCCGTCGTACCCGCGATTTACCTCGTCAGCGCGGTTTTGATTCTTGCGGTGCTGTTCGCGTATCGTCCTGCAACCACCATTCCCGGAGTAGTGATCGTGCTCATCGGCGTACCCGTCTATTTCCTTTTCAGATATCAAACTGCGCGCGACCGCCGCCGGACGCAAGGGTGAATGGAATGTTGGCGGAAGGCCTGATCAGCAAAGATCGCGTCAGCTTCTTTCCCCAGGCGCGCCAGTTCCAGGTTCTTTAGACCGGGTTTCTGTCGCCGAACAAACATCAGCAGGGGTTTCTGAGGTGTGCCGAACCGGTCCCGCAAGCTCTGCCGCCGGACGTCCCTCTCTCATCACCAGAAACTGGAGCACAAATGGCTGTGCTTGGGGACTTCCTGTCTCGCCGATCGCGGGAACGCGGTTGTAATCGGTATGCAGCGCTGCGTCGGCGGCTGTGGCTTCGCAGGGATTGTTTGTTTCCGCAGTATCAATCACCGGAAAATTCCTGTCCTCAGCGGGGTTGCCGCAGTCGGTCTTGGTGTCCGGTTGCTCGTGAACCAGAATCGTTTGCATGGTCGCTGGTTCCTCGGCTCGTTTGTTCTTCACTCCGGCCGGGGTCAGTTTTCTTCAAGATTATATCTTGACAACGTACATTACGTTGTATTATATGACAAATGCCGACCAGATTTGGCGCAGATAAGGGCTTGTCTTTAGGGCTACTTCGGATCCCGATTCGGTAGAGTTGGCAGCCTAGATAGGGCCAAACTCCCCAAGTATTAACAGGCCAACCCTTCTTCTGTCGCGGTTTGTTGGCGATGGGGCATTTCGCACTATTTCGCTTGTTGACCGCTAAGAAAGTGATATTGTCGCACAAATCTTGGAGTTTATGAGGGGGTAGGGTTATGCAACTTCGCGTTCTCCGCTGTTTTTGCCTAGGTTTGCTTGTTCTGCTCGGAACTGCCCACCTGTGGGCAGACGTCACCGGATCCATTATGGGTTACGTCCGTGACAAATCCGGCGCGGTGATTCCGAACGCATCCGTGACTGCCATTCAGACTGCCACGAGCTATTCCCGTACGGTCGCGAGCGATGCTACGGGACAGTACAGCTTCCTCGCCCTGCCTCCCGGACGTTACCGGCTCACTGCATCAGTTGCCAGTTTCCAGCAGGGAGTGGTTGACAACGTCGATCTGAACGTCAACGACGCCCTGCACTTTGATTTTGTTCTCCAGGTCGGCAGCGTGAACGAGTCCATCTCGGTCGATGCGAATGCGGTGCAGGTCCAGACGGTCGCCACATCGACCGGCAGTACGATCGCGTCTCCGCAAATTCTGGCGATGCCGCTAAACGGCCGCTCGTATCTCGATCTGCTTTCGCTTCAAGCCGGCGTTTCTCCCGCCAATACGAACCATGGATACTCCGATCGGGGACCCGCTTCCGGTCTCTATACGCAGACGGGAAATGTGTCCACGGATGGTCAGCCGGAGTATGCCAATGCCTTCCTGGTGAACGGCGCCGAGGTGAATGAGACCAAGAATATGGGTGCCGGCCTGATTCCCAATGCCGACTCAATCGGTGAGTTTCGCCTGCTGACGAACAGTTTCAGCGCTGAGTATGGCAAGTTCTCCGGCGCCGTCATGAATACGGTGACGAAATCCGGCACCAACCGCTTCCATGGGACTCTCTTTGAGTTCTACCGGAACCAGGGATTGGACGCGGTCAACTACTTCGACACTACCAAGGCCGAGTTGAAGCAGCATCAGTTCGGTGGCGTTTTTGGTGGTCCGATCTGGAAGGACAAGCTCTTCTTCTTTACCGACTTCCAGCAAACACGACGAGTGGCGGGAGCCAGCACGGGAATCGTGCAGGTCCTGAGTGATGACGAACGCAAGGGTATTTTCCCGGACAGCGCACTTACCGGCGTTGTGCAGGGCGATGACTGGGCGGCGACGCTCATGAGTCGTGGTGGCGGAACCATTGTCGGTGGCGTCACCCCATACAGCCAACTCGGAACGCCGGTCACCACGACGGCGCTTGATTCCAATGGTAACGTCGTGAGTGTGCCGGGCCACGATCTCTCCGCTTACATCGATCCGGTGACAGCGTTGACGCTGTCCCAGATTCCGGCAGCCAATCAGCCCGGCGGTTTCAACTATTCCGACTCAAGTCATGCTCAATCCCTCACCGATACGAACATGGCCCAGCGCATCGACTTCGTCAATCATATGACTGGCGACTGGTCGTTCTACTATCACTACGACGATGCGACCGCGATCCAGCCGATCTATACGCAGTCCTATCAGGGCGTAAACAATCTGCCGGGCTATCCGGTGACCGTGCCGTCGCGCAACCAGTTGTTCACCATGAGCAACACGAAGACCTTCGGCACCACCGCGGTCAACGTGGTGCGCCTCCAGTTCTTTCGGACAGCGGTCCGAACCTCGCAGCCGTCCGCCGCTTCGACGATTTCCGGGTACGATGTTTATGGCTTCAATACCGATCCCGCCAACGGTGGCCTGATCAACACCGGGACCCCCGGATACCCATCGTCCTTGCCGATGCTGTTGTTCAATAACTTTGCCGTGGGTAACAACTGGTTGAATTTCTATCAGCCGGACAGTACTTACGGGATTGGCGACACGTTCAGTAAGACAGTGGGCAATCACTCACTCAGCTTCGGCGGCGACCTCCGCTACTACCAGCTGAATGCCCGTAACGAGTGCGGACCGAACGGATATTTCCAATTCAGCGGCAACGAAACCGGCACCGACGTTTCTGATTACTATGTCGGTGCTCCTGGCGGATTCGTCCAATGCTCGGTGCAGCTTCTCGACAACCGTACCCGATACTTCGGGCTCTTCGGGCAGGACAGCTGGAAAGCGCGACCCAACCTCACCGTTAACATCGGTCTGCGGTGGGATGTAGCCCGGCCGTGGAGCGACGTCTTCGGCCGTCTTACCACGCCGGTTCCGGGACTGCAGTCCACCAAGTTTCCCGACTCGCCCGCCGGCAACGTGGTTCCTGGCGACCCGGGAGTACCGAGCACGATCTCTCCCACCCAATACAACAACTTCGCACCTCGTATTGGTATCGCCTGGGCACCTTCGGGCGGGATCTGGGGTGACAACAAGACCAGCATCCGCGCGGCGTTCGGCGTCTACTACCTGGGGGCCGCGGACAATGGCAATTTTGGCATCCTGGGTGATGCTCCCTGGGGCCTCTACTGGGCATCGCCGCAACCGACGCAATTTGCCAGCCCCTACATTACTCGTGCAAACGGAGTCTCACAGGGACAGCATTTCCCCTTTGTATTTCCCTCGGGAAACGGACCATTTCCGAACTTCAAATTCGGTTCGCTGATGCCACTCTATTTGCCCGGCTACTATTACAAAAATCAGACCCAAATGGCGGAACACTATAATGTGTCGATCCAGCGGCAGCTCGACAAGTCCACTGTTCTTACGGTGGCCTACGTGGGAACCCAGGGACACCACATTCAGCATGGTGAGGACATACTCTGGGGCGATGCAGCGCTTTGCCAGTCGCTTGCGGGTTGCGGGCCGGGTGGCGAAGGTGGTGTCTACACGCAAGGTGGCCAAAACTACTACGGCACTCTTGTGGGGCTGATCAACAACCAAACCATCAGCCAGGGCTACACGAACTCCGCTGGAGGACCGGTTGTGGCGTTCGCTTCGTCCACTTACCTGCAGAACTCTGGGAACTCGAACTACAACTCGCTGCAGGTTTCGGCGGAACGCCGAGCTCGCGACTTGACCTTCCTGCTGAGTTATACCTACGCTCACTCGCTGGACAATGTTTCTGCCCAGTGGGACCCTCGCGATCCGTCGCGAGCCTACGGCCCGTCAACCTTTGACCTGCGCCACAATCTGGTCATGAGCTACAACTGGGACCTTCCGTTTGATCGCCTATTCGGCTCCCGCCGGATCACCACGGGATGGCATATTACGGGCATCAGTCGATTCAACACTGGCAATCCGGTCAGCGTGAGAAGCGGCGGCGACTATGCTCTGACCAACATTGGACTCGACTATCCCAACCAGATCGGTTCGATCCATAAATTGAATCCGCGTGATTCGGCAAACAAGCAATACTTCAGCACCTCAGCTTTCGCCACTGGCTTGAGTTGCGGTTACGAAGCTTGCGGCGTGACGGGCAGCGCGCGGCAGTATCTGTTCAACGGGCCTGGCACTGTCAATACGGATCTAGGTGTGGAGAAAGACACGAAAATCACGGAGAGCATGGCGCTCAATTTCCGCTTCGAGATGTTCAATGTCTTCAATCATGCCAACTTCACGTCCGTTGTGGGCAACGCGAACAGCAGCCAGTTCGGACAGGTTACGAACACCGCGCCGGCTCGTATCGGTCAGATCAGCGGGAAGTTCATCTTCTAGTCCGGTTCGAGCGCTCAGTAGGAAGCCTTGAGCTGGTGGAGGCCCAAAAGCGACAGCTTTGTGGGCCTCCACCTTTTTAGTCTGATTGGACTTCTGCACTGCTTCTCACTTGGAGCAAAACAAGATGGCTATGGGCTTCAGCTCGGACCTCAGGGCCAGCCGGCGAAAGTTTCTTCGTTATCTCGCTTCTAGTCCGGCGTTGGCCAGCCCGCTCTTCATTGGAGGTTCTCTCCGCAATACATTATCGCTGTATCTCGATGACCCCCTGCCGGAAGGATCCGGCTCAGGCCCGGAATCCATTGTCAGCGCCGAGCAGGCACTTGACGTGATGGAATTCGAAGCCGTGGCGCGGAAGAAATTGCCTCCCGCGCATTTTGCGTATCTGGCAACGGGCGTCGACGACGACGCCACTGTCCGCCTGAACCACGAAGCCTATCAGCACATGGAGATTCGTTCGCGGCGCCTTATTGACGTCGAGAAGGTTGATTCTTCGGTCGAACTATTTGGCACAAAGTGGGAAACCCCGATTTTTCTCTGTCCGGTCAGCTCCATGAAGAGCTTCGATCCCGAGGGTGAAGTTGCGGTGGCGCGTGCGGCAGCGAAGGAACGCCATTTGCAGATGCTTTCGACGGTAGCCAGCTCTTCGATCGAAGACGTAACTGCGGCGCGCGGAGCGCCGGTATGGCAACAGTTGTATCCAACCAACGATTGGAATGTGACCCGCGCACTCATCAAACGGGTAGAAGCGGCGGGCAGTCCCGCGCTGGTATTTACCGTCGACCACCAGGAAAACGCCAACAACGAAACCATTGCCAAAGGGCGGCGGGTTGACACTCGCGACTGCTCACTCTGTCACGCCGGTGGATTTGCCGGGTATGTTCGCCGGAAACCAATGTTCAAAGGGTTGGATATCTCAAAGGTCACCGAGCTCTACGACCCCAGTTTTACCTGGGACTTTGTCAAGCGGCTGAAGGACGTGACTACAATGAAGCTCGTCCTGAAGGGCATCGTGACCCGCGAAGATACCGAGATCGCCGTCGAACATGGGGTGGATGGCATTGTGGTTTCAAATCATGGGGGGCGCGCGGAGGACACTCTGCGACCCACCATCGAGTGCCTGCCCGAGGTGGTGGCGGCAGTAAAGGGAAAAATTCCGGTGCTGGTGGACGGCGGCGTCCGTCGCGGGACCGACGTTTTCAAAGCGCTGGCTCTGGGAGCGACCGCTGTTGGCATCGGCCGTCCGCAGGCCTGGGGCTTGGCGGCATTCGGACAATCCGGAGTCGAGGCGGTGCTCGTAATCCTGCGACGGGAACTCGAAAAAATCATGCGTCAGGCTGGAACCCCATCGCTCCGCAGCATCACGCGGGCGTCCGTGACCCTCTGACCTTGGGAAGACTTGTCGGCCGGAGAAATACGACCGCTCCCGAAGGCCTAAGTAGCTCTCGCTCAGAAGGGTCAGTAATAAGATTGATTCCCGGCCCGCACAGCGGGTAACGCAAACACGATGTAAGCTCCCGGTATCGCAGCTTGCACTGCCGGATGCCCGGGGAGATTGTGGGTGTGCGTAGTAGCTTGCGCCGCGGCGCAGAATACCAAATATTCACGTCCGTCGACCTGGTACACCGCCGGCATTCCTTCGAGAGCGGCTCCCACCTCGACCTCCCAGAGTACCTTGCCGGTCGCGGAGTCGAGAGCGCGGACCTTCCGGTCGCGCGTGCCCGTGAAGGTCAACCCGCCGGCAGTCGCCACTGGCCCAACCTTGGGGAAATGCGAGCCGGTGTCATGAAATCCTCTTGCAGCCAATTCCGGGACTTCGCCCAACGGGACCTGCCACTGGATGGTTCCCTGATTGAGGTCATAGGCCGTAAGCGTAGTCCAGGGCGGAGCGATGGCAGGCAGTCCGCTGCTGGTGAACATGAAACCGAAACTGCTTCTATAGCGGAGCTTTTCGGGCGGCAAGGGCGCCGATGCGGTTTCAGCGTTAGAAGCAAGACCGCCCTCTTTAGGACGGGATGCGAGCGCTTGCCCGGAATGGGTTCGCTCCGGGTGGAAAAGATAGGCTACGAGAGAATCCAGAGTCATATCGGACAATCTGGAAAACGCCGGCATAAGGCCGCGTCCCCGGGTCACGGTTGCACGGACTTGATCAGCAGTGAGTCTCAATCCGACGTCCGCGAGAGAAGGCATGGCGGGTGGTTGACCTGCCCGATCCGCGCCGTGACACGAACGGCAATGAGATTGATAGACAGCACGACCCTTGTCCTCTCGAGAACCACCCTCTGATACCTGCTCCATAGTATCCAATTCCAACTTGAGCATGGAAGGAAGGTCCTTCGAAACAACAAATAGGATGCCGTGCTCGGGATCGACGGCCGCGCCTTGAAAATTGGCTCCGCCGTTGTTCCCGGGCATCTCGACCGTGTTGGTCAGACCGGGCGGAGTGAAGAGACCCTGGTTGCGAGCGCCCTCCATTTCGTTCCGCAGTTGCTCGCGCTCTTCAGGCTCCATGAAGGGGTTCAGGTCTTTGACGGTAAAGCTTTGCCGCGCGAAAGGAGGCGGTTTCGAAGGGAATGGTTGGGTGGGCCATGTGGCCTCTCCGGGCATGTCCGAGCGCGGCACCGTTCGCTCTTCAATGGGCCAGAGTGGCTCACCGGTTTCGCGGTTAAAGACCCAAACGAAACCCTCTTTTCCGGCCTGCGCTACCACGTCGACCAGCTTGCCATCGTGGCGGACGGTCAAAAGCATGGGAGACGTCGCATTGTCGTAGTCCCAGATGTCGTGATGGACCATTTGGAAGTACCAGATCAGTTTTCCGGTACGCGCGTTGAGCGCAATCAGGCAGTCACCGAAAAGATTGGCCCCGGTCCGGTCAGCGCCATAGAAGTTGTATTTAGGGCTTGCGGTCGGAATGAATACGATGCCGCGTTTCTCATCCAGGGAGAGGCCGGTCCATGCGTTTGCGCCGCCGACCGTCTTCCACGCGTCCTTGGGCCAGGTGTCGTAGCCCAGTTCACCGGGATGGGGCACGGTATGAAAGGTCCAGACCAGGCGCCCGGTGCGGACGTTGTAGGCGCGAATGTCGCCCGGACCGGACTCGTACTCTTCGTTGGTTGCCGAGCCCAGGATCAGAAGATCCTGAAACACGCGTCCAGGAGTGGTCGATTGAACCAGGGAAAGGCTCTCTGGATCGCGTCCCAGACCTTTCCGTAAATCGACGCGGCCATTCTGGCCAAAATCAAAAATCGACGCGCCCGTCCGGGCATCGATCTCCTCCAGGAAGTTGTCGACCGCGAAGAGCAGCCGGCGATCGGAACGATCAGAACTTTCCCAATAATTGATTCCACGATTCGTGATCAGGGTTGTCGTTGGTGGCGTTGGATGGAGCCAGAGTTCTTTACCGCTTGTGGCATCGAGCGCAACGATTGAATTGTTGTGGGCCAAGACATACATCGTTCTATCGACCACGATCGGGTTAAACGAATATTGTTTTCCGTCGCCGGTAGGATAGGTCCACACAACCTGCAAACTTGTGACATTGGAGCGATTGATTTGAGTCAGGGAGGAAAATTGCGAGCCATCTGAAGCGCCGCCGTAGTCGCTCCAGGTAGAGTGCGTCTGGGCAATCGTGCCATCGGTTTGCGTCTTCGTCACTTGCGCCGACAAGAGCGCGTGGAACGCGCACATCAGTCCCGAGGCCACCAAAAGAGCGAACCTTCCTCTATGCATTCTGGTGGCCCCCGAATCGTTCTACTTTCGTGGTTCGTGGCTGCGATAACGGGCAAAATAAAGAAACTTGTCGGGCAAATCTTCGCTGCTGTCGATATTGGTGTGTGGGGTTTTGTTGTCCGGGATATGCAAATACGCCATCCCCGGGGTCTGCCAACGAAGTTGATTGCCAACCATGGCCAGACTCGTACCCACGAGCGCGGTCCACACTTCCTCGATTTCGCTTGTGTCCTCACCGGGAACCGGGTGCGGTTTGCCGATGGTGAGGGGATCAAGAGTCACAGTCAGGACGGCTTGCAGCGTGCCGAGGCCATCGCTGCTCACAAAGAGCGTCTTCACGATATGCGCCCACATGCCGCTGCTGGAAGTAATAGGCAATTGATTCTCATCCCTGGCCAGTATGCTCGGGTTGGGACGGAAACCCGGCGGCGTCGGTTCATCGATCACGTACATGGTCATGGGCTGGTCGCCGGTGTTCTCGATACGGAAGTTCAGTTCAGCAGGGACCAGGATCGCCATGTTGCGATACAAGTCCACGGACTGCCCGCCCGCCCGCGCCACTCCCTCGCCGGATTGAACAAAGTAGATCTCCTGCTGCCCCTGGAGCCGTTCCGCTCTCGTCGATGCATGCGGGGCCAGCGTTGCGTATGCGTACGAGTTGATAAAGCGAAGGACGGCGCCCTTTTGCATCGGGTTCATGGCATCGCCCCGGGTCAGAATGTCCCGCTCATCGAGTGCGCCGTGCACCCTGCGCGATGGCGATGCGTGCCAGTCCCCGAAATAAAGATCAATACGGCTCCCCGTGGTTTGCGCAAATGCCGGCGAACACAACAGAGTGCACAGCCCGAGGGCCGTGAGAAATATTTTGGCTGGTTTCACGCTGCGTATCTCATCTGAATTCCAATCTGTTTCTCAAGACATTGCCCGTGCTGTGTGGCCCGGTTCGCCGGAATCATCGAGTCGTCTCCACCGGGTAACGGAGATGTGCCCTGCCGCCGAGAACATGTTGCAGATCGAGTGCCAGGCGGTTTAGTCCGGTACGCGCCGAGGTCCGCCCACGGACAATGTCAGCAACGCGCCGTTCCGTTGCTTCTGTCATCTCTGGGGATTCCGGTACTGTCGGTTTCGGCCTCGCGACCGGAATGCTGGCCAGAAAAATTGATGTATAAGGGATTGCCTTGATTTCCGGGTTGTCGTAGGTCGACGCTCTGGTTGAGGCGCCGCCCTTCAGCGTCTGTTGAACCTGAACCTCAGCGGACATCGCCCACTCAAGAAACCTGTAAGCTTCGCGCGGATGCTTCGATTCCATCGGGATCAGATAGGTCAAGCCTTCCAACTGGCTGAACGGCGCACCGGAGGCTGAAGGGATGAGACTGTACCCGATCTTGCCTGCCACTTTCGAAACCGCTGAATCTTCCAGGAAAGGCGCCTGATCGTTCCACAAGAGACCCATGAAACACGTGTCCCTGTTGCAGAGCGGACTGTGCTTCGCCCCAGCCATACTCCAGCGTGTCGGGCGGACTAAACGCGATCAGCCTGGCATACTGTTCGGTGGCGGCAATATTTTGCGGCGAATTGACGACAATGTCGCCATATTCCCACCCGTGCCGGGTATCGAGAATGTTTCCGCCAAACGAATAGACAAAATTCAGCCACTCGTACCAGAACGCCAGTCCCTGCTTGCCTTGAATATAGGTTCCGTAAAAGTGTTCATGGGGGCGAGTAAAAAACTCCGCCAGCTGCGAGTACTCCTGCCAGGTCGCCGGAGGTTTGAGTTCACGATGATAACGAAGCTTGAAATTTTGCTGGTTGGCGGTGTCGTTCAGCAGATCTTTGCGGTAGCACAGAAAAGTTGTCAGTCCGGTGAAGGGAAACCCGTAGGTTTTGCCGTCGTAGGTACTGAGTTCGTGCCACCAGTTGGGAAATAGCTGCTGCGCGGGGATGAAGGCGGGGTCATGCAGGGTGGAATCGGCGAGAAAAGAATCGATGGGCTGGACCTGGTCTTTTTGGACCAGAGCACCCAGCAGCCGGTGTCGCACCGCAATCACGTCCAGCGTATCGCCGCGATTCGGGCCCCGATCGAGATCGCTCATGATGACGCGGTCCTTCTGATGCAGAATTTCGACATGAATGCCGCTTCTCTGTTCGAAATTCGCAATCAGTCCGGTCTTGGTGAGGGAATCAAGAAACCATTCGTCTCCCGCCAGGCGGATGGTCACAGGCCGTTTTCGCGCGCAACCCGGTTGAATGAATACGAGGGACAACAGCAACAGAAGCAATGCGACGTCGTTTCTGAGAAACTTTCGACCCATGGCTTCGAAGGAATCCACGCATAGGCAGATGAGGACATCCTTTGCCTTTGCTCAGGACAAGTTCTTACTCATCTGTTCCATTCCATCCCGAACTTATTTCTTGATCGAGGAACCTGCAAACCAGAGGAACTTGACCGGTGTGTCTCCGGAGTTGATGTTGGAGTGCGTCATCGAGTGGTCCGGCCGGATCATATAGGCCATTCCCGGGCGTTGCACTCGCAACTCTGTCCCCAGGAAGGCGAGACTCTTGCCATCAATCGCGGCCCAGATTTCTTCCTGCCCCGGATTGTGGGGATGCGGTTCGCCCATGGTCATGGGTGCAAGGGTCACGGTGATCACATCTCCGACCGTGGCCAAGCCGTCCGTTCTCGAGAACAGGTCTCGTACGATATGGGCCCAGTGTCCGGACGCCCCAGGGAGAGTGTAGGGCGAGGCGGCCATCGGAGTTCGCGCCGGCACCTGCCGCTCATCGGCTACCAACATATCTTTGCGCGGGACGAAGTGTTCGGGAGTGGGCTCACTGATCACATACATCGTCAGGTCCTCGTCCCCGGTGTTCTTCATGACGAACTCCAGGTTCGCTGGCATAAAGACCGCAATGTCTCTATGGAGCGCGGCGGTCTTGCCACCTGCCGTGATTTCGCCGGTCCCGCCGACCACGTAATAAACGATCTGCTCGTGTTCCAGGGTGGAAGGCACGGTCGAATCGCGCGGCTGCAGAGCGGCCATAGGCAAGGTAATTCGCGGCCTGCAGAATGGCGCCAGGCTCTGGCGGTGCATAGTTGTCGCCCCGGATCAGGATGTCCCGCAGAACCAGAGAACCGAAAACGTGACGCGGCATGGAATCACGCCAGTCCCCCATGAACATATCGATTCTTCGGTCCTGCGCATCCCGTTCTGCCTGATAGCGCACGTCACCGGGGCCGTCGAAACTATTTCCGCCAGCGCTGGGCGTGGTCACCGGCGGTTTGGGCACCACCTGGGCTACCAGCTGGCAATGATGTGAAGCCGAAGAATGACAATGTCAGGCAAGCCAGACTCCTGCCGCGCAGCCGTTTCATCCTGTGTGTTCGGTCCATTCCGCTTCCTCGATTCGTTATGACAGCACTCGTCTGAACGGCGGTTGTTTACCGCGCCATCGCCAAAGCAAGGCCATCCGCGCCGGCGCCCGCATCGATCATTGATTTCACTTTCCAATCCGCAGAGACTGATGACCGCGACTTTCGCACTCTGGTCGCAGGAGACGTAGGCCTCATGGTTATCGGGAGAGACCAGCACTTCCTGTGGCCGCGCCGGAAGGTCGATGGTGTGAGTCACCTTCATGGTGCTGAGATCGATCACCCCCACCTGGTGGATTAGAGGCAGAGCGATCACCAGCCATTTGCCATCCGGCGTCGGCGCCGATCCGTAGCCCAGACCCGGCATCGGGATCCAGGTCTTGATTTTGTTGGTGGCGGTGTCGATCACGGCCAGTTGCGGTTTCGTCACGTCGGAAGTGAAAGCCAGTTTGTCATCAACGGAAAGCGAGATACGTTGAACCTGGCCGGAGACGGGAATCACGGTGATCGTCTTGCGCGCATCAAGGTCCATTACCGAGACGGTGCCGGGTCCAACGTTTGCGCTGTAGGCGCGACGCCCATCGCGTGTAATCGCAAACATGTGCGACTGTTCCTGGCCGGTCGGAACCGAGCCGATGATCTTCAGCGTGGCGGGATCGATAATGCTGATCGACTGATTGAGTTCGGTGGAAACATAAAGCAGTCCATTTTTCGGACCGATCACGGGAAGATGAGGCCGCACGCCTTTGCCGAAATCAACATTGCCGACGACCTTCCTCGCGGCCAGGTCGATGACCACGAGATTGCTCCCGTCCGTACCCGGTTGTCCGACACCTGAGTTTCCGTAAATCGGCACATAGGCGAGTTTTCCATCGGGAGAGGTAGTGACTTCATGTCCAGTGACACCGCCTTCGGCCACTTCTGCAATTTGCCGTCCGGCGGCAAGGTCAATGAGGCCCAGGCTGTTGTCGCCCTTATTTGCAACCAGCAAAAGTCCGCCCGGATTGTGTTTTTGGGCTCGCAAGAAAGAGGAGAATAAGAGCACGCCGGACAGCGCCAGAAGAAGAACAACCTGCACTAGTCGCATATCAAACTCCGTTCTTAATGTGCGTGTCAAAATCTGAACGCATGGCCGGCAAATCTCGATGACAATTGCTTGAGCTTGAAGCAATCATAATATCATATGGATTCATGACGCAGGAAGTATTTTGAGACGGCAAAGCTGTTACCTATCACTGTCATCAAGAGCAACAATGCGGAACCTGGTGAAGGTCGGATGCAATCCCGATCGGACCATTTGCAAGAGCTGAAAGCTGAAAGGTGAAAGCTGCCTCTCTAGTACTCCCCGTTTACGACATTGAGCAAGGGCTCGCCGCGGGAAAAACGCTCTGCCTGTTCACTCGCCAACTTGAATGCGCGCATCATGAACCTGGAGCTGTCTCCCGCAACGTGCGGAGTGATCAGCAGATTTGGAGCCCACCATAGAGGGTGGTGGGGAGGCAGCGGTTCGGGATCCGTCACGTCGAGGGCGGCGCGAATCCGCTTTTCGGTGAGCGCGCGCAACAGCGCATCAGTATCCACGATCGCTCCACGTGACGCATTCACCAGAAGGGCTGCCGGTTTCATTCTGGCCAGCCGTTTCGCATCCATCATGTGCCTGGTTTCGGAGGTCAATGGTATTGTCAGCACAACGATGTCGGCGCGTCCCAGGAGCTGGTCCAGTTGGCCCACGGCGTACACGTCTTCCCGGGCCTGGCGCCCCACCCGCAGGAACTTTGCTCCGAAAGGCTTGAGACGGGCCTCAACCGCCTGCCCGATGGATCCATATCCTACGATCAGTACTGTGGAGTCAGCCAGGTCGTTAATCGGAGCCGGAGGGTTCTTGATCTCGGGCGGCGGCCGCTTGAGAGACGCGGCTGCAGCCGGCGCTGGAGAATCGATCTGCTGCGCCTGCTGGCCCGTGGCCCATTTGCCCTGGCGCTGCATATCGATGAAGAAGGGCAGGAATTTCTCCATGGCCAGGATGGCCGCCACGGTCCACTCCGAGGTCGGGATCTCATGTACGCCGCGGGCATCGCACAGGGTGACTTCCGAAGGAAACAGTTTCAGTACAGTATCCACCCCCGCCCACGGCGACTGCACCACCCGCACACCCTTCAGATGAGGCCATTGGGATCGCAGTATCCTGGGAGGCATCGCCGCGATCCAGAAATCGACTTCGATCTCCCCTTGCGGCTCCTCGGGAATCCGTACCAGTTGCGCTTCTTTGGTGAAGTCTTCCAGAAATCTATCGTCGATGGATGCATCCACCCCTACTCGAATCATAGCCTGGACACCCTATTCTTTGACCGGATTGCGATTCTAGTTTTTAAGAAAAAAGCATTGACACGCTGTCTAATCGTATTATCATATCAACCATGAAGACCCGTCTAACAATTTTGGCTTTCTTCCTTGTGACACTTTCGCTCACTGGCCTTGCCCAGGACATGCCGGCTGGCGGCTTTGCCGGTACCTGGTCGGCAGACTTCGCCAAGTCCAAGTTCCCCGGGCCACCCCCTAAGGTGGACATGTGCACCATTGATGCGGATGGTACCGTTACGATCAATGAAACCAACTCCGAAGGGAAGAGCACGACCTGGACCTACAAGCCGGTCGAGGGTGAGGCCGTGAAAGTCACCGGCCGGGACAATGTGACCGTGCGGGTCAAGAGGGTCAACGCTCACACCATCGAGCACACCTGGGACTTCAGCGGCAGACCGGGAAAGAGCAAATCGGTTTTGTCGAAAGACGGAAAAACCACCACATTCACCATGGATGGGACAGACAAGGATGGCAAACCCTTCCACGAAGTAGTGGTATACGATAAGCAGTAAGCAGGTTTCATGTGGGGCGGGCGCCCTCGCCCGCCGCCCTGGATCTGAGTTTCCCATTCCGTCGTTATTCAAATCAAAATTATTTCAGAGGCTGCGGACAAAGTGCCCGCACAACATTGGACGCAAGAAGCGTTTGGATATTAGACGTCCGATGGCCGCTGTTTCGTTGGGGTAACTTCAAAGGCAAAGGCAGCGGGCGGGGCGCCCGCCCCACATCACACACCACGAGCCTTACGGCAAGGCGAAGGCGATTACGGAGTCACCGGCTGAGGTGTCATAGAAGCTGCCGCCGCTGGCGACCAAGACGACATACTGCTTTCCGTTTTTGCCCTCATAGGTCATGGGCGTCACGTAGGCTCCGGTCTCGAGCTTGGTCTCCCAGAGTTCTTTGCCGGTTGCCGCCTCAAAAGCGCGGAAGCGCTGGTCGTTGGTGGCGGCAATGAACAGCAACCCACCTGCGGTCGTGATCGAACCTCCAAAGTTCAGCGTCCCGGTCCCGTGAACGCCTTTGGCATCCAGTTCTTCAATGACGCCAAAGGGCTCCTTCCATGCGACGTCACCGGTATTCGCATTGATCGCCCATAACTCTCCCCAGGGCGGCTGCTGGCAGGGCCAGAATTTGTCGTTGTTCCAAAAACGCGCGTACATCCCCCAGGGACTGTTGCGCTCGTAAGCGGGATCGGAGGCGTCTTCGTTCTTCGTCACTCTGCCCACGTCCGCGATGTTCACAGTATTGATAAACAGGTAGCCCAGTTGCGGGTTGTAGGACATGCCCGGCCAATTGGTTGTGCCCAGCGTTCCCGGAAAAACGATGGTCAACTTGGGTCCATAGGGTGTGAATGGCCCTCCGCTTTCCATCCCGCCTTCGGTGGCCAGCAGGTCCTTGCAAACTTTCGTCTGCTCCGGAGTCACAGTGGCGATCTCGTCAGGACTGAAACTGTGGCGTCCCAGGGGCGCGGGTTTCACGGGAAAGGGTTGCGTCGGCCAGCTCGCTTCGCCGGGGACCGTACTCGTAGGCACGGTCCGTTCCTCAACCCCGAAAATGGGTTTCCCGTTACGCCGGTCGAGGATGTACATCATTCCCGCTTTTCCAATGATTGCGACCGCGGGAATCTTCTCTCCCTTTTGCGTGACGTCCATCAGCACCGGTGCCGACTCCAGGTCGTAATCCCAGGTGTCGTGATGGACCGTCTGAAAGTACCATGCAAGCTTTCCCGTGTCGGCATTCAGCGCAACCAGCGAGTTGCTGAAAAGGTCCTTGCCCTTGCGGTCGGCGCCATAAAAATCCGAACTGGGCGAGCCGTGGGGAAGAAACAGAAGTCCTCTTTCCACATCAACGCTCATGAAGCCCCAGACATTGGTTCCAGAACGCTTTCTCCAACTGGTGCCTGGCCAGGTATCGTTGCCGACTTCGCCCGCGTGCGGCACGGAATGGAATCGCCACACCAGTTTTCCTGTGTGCACGTCCCACGCTCTGGTGTCTCCAGAGGCGCCCGCACCCGGAGCCTCTTGCACCTGGCCACCCGTAAACACCAGGTTCTTGTAAACCGTGACCGGAGAAGTGACGTCAAACTGGGCGTGAGGAAATCCGTTGAGCACTCCGGTCTTGATGTTGACTGCGCCTTTTACTCCGAAGCCCGCGGTGGGTTTCCCGGTCTCGGCATTCAGCGAGACCAGGCGGCCGTCGCCGGTGCCGAACAGAATCGAGGCTGGCGTTCTCTTGTCCCCTGGCCAGTACGCCACGCCGCGGCCGGCAGGGCGGCTGTGGTCCAGTTTGTAAGACCAGATTTCGTTTCCGGTCTCAGGATCGAGACAGATCACGGTGGAGTATGGCGTCGGCATGTACAGTCTGCCATTGACCACAATGGGTGTGGCCTGTGACGTCCGCCGTCCACCGCCCCGGCTGGCAGCCCCCGCCGACACCGGTCGAGGGCCTTCTTTTTTCATGTGATAGGTCCACGCCGGGGTGAGCTTCTGAACATTGTCAGTGTTGATCTGTGTAAGGGGCGAGTAGCGCTGGCTGGACGCATCGTGACCGTACATCGGCCAATCAGACTGGGCCCACAACGGCAGCCCCGGCAACAGAAACAAGCAGGCGACGCGAGCCAACACCCCGAGTTTCAAGTGCGGATCCTCGATTTCAAATTTTCCGACTCATGCCACCATCTGAAACGGGAACAGAACTCCAATCACGATTACCGGGCCGCTCTTGGCGCAGGACCTTCGGCGGCGTAACTTGACTACTCCATTTTCTTCCGTGCATCCTCGAGAATCCGTTGTGCTCGCGCGGGATTGAACACGCCGCAGGAACAGAATCGTGCCATGTACGTGACCGCTTGGGCGGGAGTCCGGCGCCCCCCTTTCACCCAATCAATCATCTTCTTGGCCAGACTCGCCGACACCATGCCATGGCCGCACATGGTGGTCAGTTTGAGCAGTTGGCCATTGGGCAGCTTATCGGTCGCGCCTTCGAAGCCGAGCGAATAACCGATACTGTGGCGGACAATTCCGGCGAACTTGCAGCATTCCTTAGCTCCCTCGATCGAGGCTGACATGTTGATCGACAAGCCCAGGTTGGCTTCCGTGGCCACTTTGAGAAACTGCTTCGCGGCCGCCTGATTGTCGAAAATGGCCACGACCGAGGCCGGGGCATCGATGCCTTCGATGACCGTGCGGAAATCCGGCGTCATGTCGCGACGCCAGTTCGATTTCGTATGCAGGTCGCGCGACGGACGCAAAGTGCCGCCGTGGACCGGATCGCCGATATTCACCGGCTTGAAGGGCAATGCCAGTTCGAGGAACCTCTTGAGCTTGGGGATGCTGTTCTCGTCATTCTTGTCGCTGCTGGGAGTCGCGAACACGATGTAGTCATCGCGAAAGCTTTCAGCGTCGCCGTAACGATGCAGGGTGTTCGTCATCGAGTCTCGCTGGGAATTTCGCCCGGCTGTTCTTCCTTCTTCTTTTCCGCCAGATTCGTAATTCTCCCCAGCCCCATGTTGGTCTTGGCCCGTTCCAGTTTGTAGCCCATGCGCTCCAGGATGGGCGCCACCAGCTTCTCTTCGCCCTCTTCATCGCAGCGGGTGCCCACCCCGAGAGCCACCACGGTATCGACGTCCTTCTCGACTTCGTGCACCAGTTCGATGATCTGTTGGGTCTGGTCCACTTTCACTTTGATCTCGACGATGGCCGAAAGGACCTTTTCATCCAGCACGTCCGGGCGCAAGGTGCCCGTGGAAACGTCACTCATCAACAGTGTAAAGGGATTCTTCTTCTCAAACGCCACGCCCGCCTTGGCTAACGCCCAGGTCATCTTCTGAATGTCACGCAACCACACGCCGACGCCCGGCCGCCCGAATTCGATGGTGAATCCCACTTCTCCCCACTGTACCCGGCCGGTGACGTCGTTGGTCTTGACCTCTTCCGTGCCGCGTCCCTGAACTCCAGTCGATTCGTGCGTGGCGCGGGGGTCGGAAAACGCCCGGCGTACAACCCTGGGCCATTGCAGATCTTCCGGTTCGAAGGCGGCCGTGGGACAAACATCCGGTTCGGGATCGAAGCGCAAGCGGCCCAGTTGAAAGATTTTTCGAACCAGGCGCACGAACGGAGGGTTCAGATGCTCGGTGCTCAGACCGTAGTAGCAGGCATAGCATTCGACGCATTCATCGCGGTTGACGGTGGCGCGATTGATGGCAGGGTCAATGTAGATCGCCCCCATTGGACATACATAGGTGCAGTTTCCGCAGGCTACGCATTTGTTGGGATTGATTTTCATGGTTCGATCATTCGGACCTGTCGCGTGACCGCCAAGCTAACGAGAAACTTTAATATCATATCATAATGACAAAAAGTCATAATATCATTAATTGTAGCGTTATCAGCAGCTTACGCTAGATCAGGATGGCGACGGCTACATCGTGTGGAATATGTACGATGGAGAATCGGATTTCCTCAGACCATGTGAACCCCGTGTACGGTCACGGCTCCAGCGCAGGCGAGTTGCACTCACTTTCCGGTATAGACGACGCGCCAGATCGAGCCCGAGGCATCGTCACTTACCAGCAGAGAGCCGTCAGGTGCGCCGGCGACACCCACCGGCCTTCCCCATACGCTGTCGTCATCCACCACAAAGCCCGTGAGGAAATCCTCGTATTCGCCGCTGGCGTGTCCGGTCTGATGCAAGGGAACGCGAATGACTTCGTATCCCGCTCGGGGTGACCGGTTCCAGGAGCCATGCTCGGCGGCGAAAATGTCGCCTTGATACTCGGCAGGGAACTGGTTGCCGTCGTAGAAAGCCATCTGCAGCGAGGCAAAGTGCGGCTGCAGAATCACGTCGGGTGTGATCACTTTGTCTTTCAATTCGGGGTGTTTTCCGGGGAAGCGCGGGTCCTGGTTCCCGCCCATGTACCACCAGGGCCAGCCGTAGAATCCGCCTTCTTGGACGTGGGTGATGTAGTCCGGCACGAGATCATTGCCCAACCCGTCTCGTTCGTTCACCGAACACCATAACTCGCCCGTCTTGGGGTTGATAGCAATGCCGACAGGGTTCCGAATGCCGGAGGCGTAGACGCGCATGCCCGATCCGTCGGGATTGTATTCCAGGATGTCGGCGCGGTCCTGCTCTTCCGGCCCATCGCTGACGTTCTCGTGGGATCCCACTGAAACGAACATCTTCCTGCCATCGGGGGAGAACTGAATATCCCGTGAACGGTGATGGCCGCCGGAAGGCAAGTCGAGCAGATGCTGCGCCGGCCCCGTGCTGGTCATATCCCCGGCGTGATACGGAAAACGTACCACCGAGTCCATGGTGGCGACATACACCCATTGCGGATCTTTTTCAGGATAGAACGCGATGCCAAAGGGAGTGTTCAGTCCGGTGGCGAAAACCTTGACCTGCGCGGGCTTGCCCGCTTTGGTGATTCCACGGAACACCTTAACGTCGCCGGCGCTGGTTTCGGCCAGGAAGAAGTCGCCGTTAGGAGCAATGCGGATGATGCGCGGATTGTTCAACCCGGTCGCGTAAAGCTCCACCTTGAAACCCTTCGGAGCTTTCGGCCAGACATTCGCAGGCCGCGCTACGACTTTTGGCCCGGCGGTGGCCGATTCCGTGGCATACGGCGCAGGTAGGTCTGTCACTTTGACATGGCGGACGGTGCCCGGTTTCTCGAAGCGGTAATCCGTGAACGGCGCTTCGGGCGGGGGTGCAGTCGACTTTTTCGCGCTCGTGGCTTGAGCCATGGGAGAATTTGTTTCTGCTCCAGCTGGCGCCGATCTGTTCAGAGACTTAACGTAGGCCACGACTTCCCAACGCTGCTTTTCCGGCAGCCCTGCCCAGGAAGGCATGCCGTTGCTCACGTCACCTCTGGTGATGTACCAGAAGATCTCTCCGTCCGGGGTTGTCTGCACGGCCCCGTGGACGAGGGGCGGAACATTGCCTGCGCCCTGACCCGTATTTCCGTGACAGGCGCCGCAATTGTGGGTGTACACACTCTTGCCCGCACGCACAGCCTGAACCTGTCCAGCATAAGGATTCCTGACTTGGCGAGCGGACGCGGGCGCCCCATGAAACGAGGACTCTTGCGCGTGCAGAAGGCAGGTGCCGGCAAACGCTGTCAGAAAGAAAACGGAGAATATCAGGGCGCACTGAGAGACATGATCAAGCGACACTTTCTTCATTTCGGAGACCCGATTTCGGACACCCGCAAGAGTCGATCAAAATACAACAGTTATATTATATGACAATTAACACCGTCGCTGTCAAAAGTCACCTAAATTGAAGCGATCAACGGCCTGCAGGCACGAACTGGAGGCAGACTGGCGTGTCCACCGTGACCTCTTTTCCGGTTTTGCTCAACCGTCCGGTCGCCTGGTCAATCGCGAACAGAACTACATTGTTTGATAGTTCGTTCGCCGCCAGCAGGTACTTGCCGGTCGGATCCAGCTTGAAGTTTCGCGGCATCACGCCACCGGTCAGCGACTGCTCCACCGGAGCCAGCGTGCCTTTCACCGGGTCGATGGCGAAGACGCCAATGGTGTCCGGCGCTCTCTCTGTTTCGCTGAAGGTCCGCCGGTTTGACTCGTACAAGAATTTTCCGCTGGGATGGATCTCGATCTCGGCGCTGTGATTACTACCAAAGAAATCATGGGGCACGGTGTGGGCGCGCTGCACAGGTGTGAGTGTGCCCTTGGCTGGGTCCCAGGCAAAAACGTCCACCATTCCGCTCATCTCGCTGAGTTGGTATCCGAACCTGCCCGCGGGATCGAAGGTGAAATGCCGCGGACCGCCTCCCGGATAGACGCTCTCGGACGGGGGGCCCGGAGGCGAAAGCTTTCCTGTCCGGGCGTCGAAATTAAAAATGAGGACCTTGTCGATGCCCAGGTCGGAGACAATGGCGTATCGATTGTCGGGTGAAACTACGATCGAATGCGTATGCGGCTCCATCTGGATGGCTGGATTTACGCTATGTCCAACATCCTGGATGGACGACGTCAGCTCACCCAGCGAACCGTCTCCTTTGACCCGGATGACAGAAACATTTCCGCTGCCGAAATTCGCCAGCAATACATACTTTCCAGTCTTGTCCATCGAGATGAAGCAGGTGCTGGTCCCGCTCGCAGGCACGGTGTTTAACAGACGAAGTTTGCCGGTGGCGGAATCGATGGCAAATGCGCTTACGAATGAAGCGTGATCGAGCGGAGGTCCCACCGAGAGCGGGTCTTCGCTGACGGCATACAGGAAACGGTGGTTGGGGGAGATCGTTAGGAACGAAGGATTGATCATCTCGGCGGCCAGTTGAGGCTCACCGAATTCTCCCCTGTCCGAGTTGAAGCGGACGACATAAATTCCCTTACTCTGACTCTCTCCTTTTCCATAAGGTTTGCTGTGATGTACGTACTTGAATCCGGTATAAGTGCCAACGTACACGAAGTAGTCGTGGTCCTGGGCCAAAGCGGACGAGCCGGCCAGCAGCGCAAACCCAAAGGCAAGAATCAGGCAGAACGTAAACCGATTTCGTCTCATGACGGTCTTGATCTCCCTTACCACGAGAAAACAATTGCAGCAGTGGCACGCCGGCAGCCGGTAAAAATAGAGAATGCGGCTTACGGATGCGCGGGAACAAACACGATGCATACGGGTACATCGATCTTTACATCGGTCTGCGTAGGCGACAGCCGTCCGGTGTTGGCGTCGATGCGAAAGAGCGCCACGTTGCCGCTCAATTCGTTCTCGGCGAACAGATAAGCGCCGGTCGGGTCGATGGCGAACTGCCGCGGCATGATGCCCTGCGGCGGCACCTGTTCGATTTCCGTCAAAGTGCCTTTCACCGGATCGATGGCGAACACGCCAATTGAATCTGGCCCCCACAAGTCGGCACCCCGGAATCGGCGATTCGATTCGTAGAGAAACTTTCCATTGGGGTGAATGGCGATTTCGGCGCTGTCATTCGCGCCAATAAAATTCGGTGCCAGGGTCCTGGCATCCTGCACCTTGGTAAGCGTGCCGCTGGCAGGGTCCCACGCCAGTACGCTGATGAAGCCGCTCATCTCATGCAGCGAGTAGCCAAACTTGCCGGCTTTATCGAAGACAAAATGACGCGGGCCTCCGCCGGCTTCCGCCTGCACGAAGGGAGGGTTATCAGGCGACAAGGTGCCCGTGGCGGCGTCGAACTTATAAACGAAGACTTTGTCCACGCCCAGATCGGAGACGACCGCAAACCGGTTGTCCGGAGAAACGTCGATGGAATGGGGATGGGCCTTGGATTGGAAAGACGCATCGGCGCCGTGACCGATGTGCTTCATGTAGGCAGTCTGTTGACCAAGCGAGCCGTCATCATTGATTCGCAACACGGTAACGCTACTGCTCCCAAAATTCGCCATCATTACGTAATGCCCGGTCTTGTCGATGGAGAGGTAGCAGGTGCTTGTTCCGCCAGTGGGCAGCGTGTTCAACAGATGCAGTTTGCCGGTGGCCGGGTCAATGGCGAACGCGCTTACATACGACTCGTGATCGTAGTCCGGGCCGAGCGAGAGTGGATCCTCTGTAGCCACATAGAGAAAGCGCTGGTTGGGATGCACCGCCAAGTAGGCGGGATTGACAATCTCCGCCGCCAGTTCAGGCTTGCTGATTTCACCAGTCGAAGGCTTGAAACGGCTCACATAAATCCCCTGGCTGTGACTTCCTCCAGCCGGGAGTCCTTCCTTCATATAGGTGAAGCCGGTGTAGGTGCCGAAATATACGAAGTATTCATCCGCCGCCGCAGGGGCACTCCAGGCGAGCGGCACGGACAGGACAGCCAAAATCACGAGCAAGGAAAGATTGCGAATATTTTTCATGGATTGTTCTCTGGCACGGCACCGTCCGAAAAAGCGGGCAAAGTATTAAGGCCTACTTGTGTGGCGGAATCACTGCATGAGTGTAATTTTCACCGTCAGGGAATCGAGCGAAATACAGAAACTTTACCGGCTTATCGCCGGCATTGATGTTGGAGTGAATGGTGACGGCATCCGGTGGCAGCATGAAAGCCATACCCGGTTGCTGAATGCGAAGTTCCGTCCCCATAAGCATCAGGCTGCTGCCCTCAATGGCTGCCCAGACTTCTTCCTGGCCGGGACGGTGGGGATGGGGTTCACCCATGGTCAGCGGATTCACGCTTACCGTGATGACGCTTTGTTCCGCGGCCAGTCCGTCGGCCGGCGAGAAAAGTTCCTTCACGATATGCGCCCAGTGGCCGGAGGCGCCACCGACAATATAAGGATCGGCGTCCGCGGGGGTCCTCCGGCGCGCCGCGGCTTCGTCCTTCACTATCATCTTGTCTTTGGGATGGAATCCGGAGGGTGTGGGTTCGTTAATCACGTACATGGTGAGCGGCTCAGCGCCTGTCGCCTTCATCACGAATTCGAGTCCGGCCGGCATCAGGACTGCGACATCTTTTTGCAGCCTGGCGGTGTCACCGCCCGCCGTGATCTCGCCCTTGCCTCCCAGAATGTAATATACCTCCTGCTGCCCATCGAGCTTCGCAGGCGTGGTCCATGCTCCGGCTGCCAGCCGCCCGTAAGCGAAAAAATTGGCAACGCGCAGAACCGCGCCTTTCTCCGGCGGAGCGAAATTGTCTCCGCGCGTGAGGATGTCGCGCAGCACCAGTGACCCATGTTCGAACCGCGGCATCGATCCCTGCCAGTCACCAATGAACAAATCGATGCGGCGGCTGTTTGCGTCCCTCTCCGGCGCGTACTTGACGAACTCCGGTCCCGGATAAGAGTTGATTCCATTGATTGCGTTTTTCGTTCCGCTGGGGGGCAGGCTGTTGGACGGCGCTGGGGTTTGCGCTCCTGCCACGGACAACGAGACTAAAACCAGTGCGCATGCAGTCAAAAAAGGAAGCGGGTTTCGTCGCATGATGCAGTCTCCTTTGCCGTCTTGTTGGCTCCTACTTCCTGGCGTCGTGCGGATGGTAACGGGCGAAATATAGAAATTTAACCTGCGCGTCTTCGTTCTGATTGATGTTGGTGTGAGGCGTCTTGTTATCGGGAATGTGATAGAACGCCATCCCGGGAGTCTGACGGCGCAACTGATTGCTCACGAACGCCAGGCTGGTGCCCGAGAGAGCGGTCCAGACTTCCTCGATGTCGTCGTGATCCACGATGTGCGGCTTGCCGATGGTGAGCGGATCGAGAGTCACGGTGAGCACGGTCTGCAATGTTCCCAGACCGTCCTGGGTGGTGAAGACAGTTTTTACGATGTGGGCCCACAGACCGTCGCTCGAAGTGATGGGCAATTTATTTTCGTCCCGGACCAGCATGGTGGAATTCGGCCGGAAGCCCGGTGGCGTCGGTTCATTGATCACATACATGGTCAATGGCTCATCGCCCGTGTTTTTTAATGTAAACTCCAGGTTCTCCGGCATCAGCACCGCGATGTTCCGATACAGATCGGCGGTCTGTCCGGCGGCGGTCGCGGAACCCTGGCCGGAGGCGACGAAGTAAATCTCCTGTTGCCCTTCCAGGCGGGTTGCCTTGGTGGAAGCGTGCGGCGCCAGTGTGGCGTAGTTGTAAGAATTGATAAAACGAAGGACGGAGCCCTTTTTGGGGGGATTCTGCGGATCGCCACGGGTGAAAATGTCGCGCTCCTGGAGAGAGCCCATGGTGGTTCGCGGAGTGGAGGAATGCCAATCGCTAAAATAAAGATCGATGCGATCGCCGGTAGCCTGCGCCAGTGCGAATGGCGACAGTACCGCGCACAGAACTAATGATGCGAGAATTTTGCTCATCATCAGACCATTTCTCCTTAGCGTTGAAAGAGCTTCTCTGGAGCAAACTAAAATAAGTTAGTATTATACCTACATATGATAATTAATCTAGGACGGAAATGACTGGATTTCATAACCCTCGGAGACGCGGCAATAGAAAATTTCAGGACCTAAGGGGATCCCACAATGAAGCTGATTCGGTTTGGCGAGCCTGGCAAAGAGAAACCGGGCGTGCTCTTGAAAGATGGCACTCGCATTGATGCTTCCGGGCTGGGCTCGGAGTACAGCGAAGCATTCCTGGCTGGCGGCGGGTTGAAGCAGCTTGACTCCTGGCTGCAGAAGAACGCCTCGTCGGCCCCTAAGGTGGCGCCGTCGGTGCGCCTGGGACCACCGGTGACCCGGCCCAGCAAGATCGTTTGCATCGGACTCAACTACCGCGATCACGCGGCGGAGACGAAGGCGGAGGCGCCCAAGGAACCTGTCCTCTTCTTCAAGGCCACGACCTCGCTCGTGGGTCCCAACGATCCTCTGGTGCGGCCGAAGAACTCCACCAAGGTGGACTGGGAAGTCGAGCTTGCGGTCGTCATCGGCAAGAAAGCTCAGTACGTGTCGAGGGAGAGCGCTCTCGACTACGTCGCCGGTTATGCCCTGCACAACGACTATTCCGAACGCAATTTCCAGCTGGAGCACGGCGGGCAGTGGGTCAAGGGAAAAAGTGCGGACACATTCGCGCCGCTGGGCCCGTTCCTTGCCACTCCGGACGAGGTTCCGAATGTCGGCAATCTCAAGATGTGGCTCACAGTGAATGGCACCATGCGGCAGAACAGTTCCACCTCCAATATGATTTTCGACGTGGCCACTCTGGTGTCTTACGTGAGCCAGTTCATGACACTGCTTCCCGGCGACGTCATCAGCACGGGAACGCCTGCAGGCGTGGGCCTGGGGATGAATCCGCCCGTATATTTGAACGCGGGTGACGTGGTTGAGTTGGGCATTGAGGGCCTGGGAGAATCGCGGCAGGAGGTCCGAGAGTACAAGTAGCCATTCCAGAGGATCTTCGGGCGAAGCTCGAAGGAACCAGCGCTCGGAGAAATTGAATGACCGCTTCCCGCACTAGCCACGTCCGCTGGTTCCTTATCTTCTGGCTGTTCGTGCTGAGCGCGGTCGCTTTTCTGGACCGGGTGAACATCTCGATCGCGGGCAGCTCAATCGCCAGCGAGTACAACCTCACCAACGTCGAACTGGGATGGGTCTTCAGCGCCTTTCTGGCCGGCTATGCTCTCTTCCAGACCCTGGGCGGAAGGCTGGCCGACCGCTTTGGACCGCGACGGGTCCTGGCCGCCGGCGTAGTCTGGTGGGGCGTTTTTACCGCGCTCACAGCCGCGGTTCCGCACGGCATCCAGGGAGCGTTGTTTCTGTTCGTTTCCATTCGCTTCCTGTTCGGAGCGGGTGAGGCGGTGGTGTATCCGGCGTCCAATCAATTCGTCTCGCGCTGGATTCCGACCCAGGAACGGGGCATCGCCAACGGCTGGATTTTTGCCGGAGTCGGCGCCGGTGCCGGTCTCTCACCGCCATTGATCACGTTCGTCATGCTGCACTACGGCTGGCGATCTTCGTTCTGGGTTTGCGCGGTGATCGGTTTAGTCGTGGGGCTAGTGTGGTTCATCGCCGCGCGCGACAATCCGGAAGAGCATTCGGGCGTTTCATCCTCCGAGTTGGCGGTGATTCGTTCCGGCCTCCCTCCCGCCGCGGACGGCCACGTCCGCGCCCCCCGGTTGATTCCGTGGAAAACGGTTTTCAAAAGCAGGGAAGTGCTGGCGATTACGCTGAGCTATTTTTCTTTCGGTTATGTGGCCTGGATATTTTTCAGCTGGTTCTATACCTACCTGGCTCAGGTTCGCGGATTGAATCTGAAGGCCAGTGCGTTCTACGCCATGCTGCCCTTTCTCGCAATGGCGGTTTGCTGTGCCCTGGGAGGTGCGCTCAGTGACCGGCTGACGCGTGCCTACGGTCCCAGGATTGGTCGATGTTACCTTGCGTCGGTAGTAATCACTCTCGCGGCAGTCTTTCTCGTCTTCGGTTCCGAAGTGGAAAGCGCGCGCCTTGCCAGCGTCGTACTGGCAGGCGGCGCGGGAGCCTTGTACCTGGCCCAGAGTTCCTTCTGGTCGGTTACCGCCGATCTGGCCGGTACATCGTCAGGATCGGTTTCCGGATTCATGAACATGGGCGCGCAAGCCGGGGGATGGTTCACTGCCTGGCTCACGCCCCTGATCGCCAGCCACTTCGGCTGGACAGCTTCCTTCCTCGTGGCCGCCGGGTTGTGCGTGGCCGGCGCGATCGCTTGGCTGTTCGTCGATCCCAGCCGGATACTGGTGGCGTCTAGTGATTCCGTCCTGACAAAATCTCGCTGAGCCCGCGCACCAGATTTTCAGAGCTTAGTTTCCAGACCTGACTGCGGAAGAAGCGTGATCGCGACCTCAGGGTTGGCGCTCTCATCGGTGGTCGCGCCCCACAATCAGCAGTGGCGTCTCAAGACGGTTCAAGCGCGATTGATTTCCATTTGCTTATGAGATGCTCTGCGCTGCGCCATGCGAGGGCCTGGATGGTCAGCGTCGGATTTCTGGCACCACTCGTTCCCATCACGGAAGCGCCGAGGATGCCAAGGTTCGGGGCCTGGTGAGAAAACCCCCAACGGTCCACGACATTGGTTTCCGGATTGTCACCCATCCTGGTGCCGCCGTATGCATGAGTGGATAGTGCAATGGGGACCAGCGGCAATTTCTGGATCGCAATGGCGCCGGCTTCACGCAACCATTGCCCGGCTTTTTCCTGCATAAACATCATTGCCCGCTTCTCGCTCTCCTTGAGGCCGACCGTGAGACGGCAAACCGGATATCCCAGCGGATCCTTCACTTCGGGATCCAGATCCAGGAAATGATCCTCGAAAGGCAGAGTCGAGATTTGTGCCCAAACTGGGGCCCAGCGCCCCGCATTCGCTTTCACAAACTCCTTCCAACTAGCACCCCACCGCGGAACCTTGCCGAAAGTTGGCATGCTGGCTGCCTCGATCGGTTTCGCTTCCATGGGGACAAGCAAATTGCCTCCCCCGATAAAGCCGAGTCCGGTGTGGTCGAAATTGTCGTCCGCCCAATCGTCCACGGACGTACCCTGGGCCGGTGTTCCATACCAACGATTCAAATCGAAAGGGAAGAGGCCCATTACCCCATTCCTGGTGTGGGACATGTAGTGCAAGCCCACTTGACCGTGAGCATTCGAGAGGCCTTTGGGGTACGCCTTCGATTTCGAGAGAAGGAGCAGACGGGTATTTTCGTAGGTGTAGCTCGCCAGCAAGACGACTGACGCTGGCTGGAAGTACTCTTTATTGTCGGTCAAGTAACGGACGCCGGTTACCCTACCGTTGTCGTCGGAATCTATGGCAATGACGTGGGCGTAGGGAACCACCTTCAGATTTCCTGTCGCCACCGCTTGAGGGATCGTGGTCACCGCGGTCGAATTTTTCGCGTCTATTGGACAGCCACCACTCCCGCAAAAGCCATGGTAGAAGCAGGCACTCCTTTCATCACGCGCTACAGAGTTGATGGCTGCGGGCGGACAATAGCTGTGCCAACCCAGGCGTCTTGCAGCGTCAGCCATATGATCGGCAAAGCCAGCATGGCGCAAGGCCGGCATGGGGTATTCTCTTTGTCGCGCACTTTCAAAGATGTTGCCCGCCTTGTCGATCGTTCCTCGAATATTTCCTGCGTTGCCGGAAACGCCGATGGTGTATTCCACCTTGTCGTAGTACGGTTCGAGTTGCTCGTATGAGAGCGGCCAGTCCTCGACGGTGGAGCCCGCCGGAATAGCTGAAACCCCATAGCGGCGAATGGTTTCACTCCGAAGCTTGAAGTCCCATTCTGTCAGGCGCCAACTTTGTCCCCAGTAGTGAAGCGATGTGCCGCCGACACCGTTCATCATGGGATGATAAGCCGGGCGCGGCAGAGCGGGACCGTCCCGGCCATTGCGCGCGGTGGGCACCTCCCGGTTCGCTTTCTGAACCGCGTGAGGCCAGTGCCGGACATTGTTTCGAATCTCGTCAGGGAGGTGATCCGAGGCCTTGAACCAGGCGCCTGCCTCGAGTCCCACGATTGTCAACCCGGCGCGCGCCAGCGGAAGCACGGCAAGCCCTCCCGCCGCGCCCAGGCCAATCACGACCACGTCGGTCTTCGGTAGCTTAACGGGAGCCATGCACCAGCTGCTTTGCGGATACCCGGGAACGGCGTGTCTTGGCGTCCATGCTCTGCATCTCTGGACTCGCGTACATTCTGGGGCCGGGATATCCGATCAGGTCCCAGCCCGCGAAGTTCGCGTTCCCACCATAGAAGGGATCGCCGAACATTCCTTCCAGAGTATGCTGGCGAACCAGTTCGAAAAATGCAGCGCTATCGCCATAGTTGCCGATGGGTGTGTTCTTTTCGAAGTCAGACAAAATCTTGTCTTGTTCGCCCACACTCAAGGCCGCAAAAGATTTGCCCCCATTCGACAACGCACGAGAATTCAGCGCCGCCAGTCCTGCGCTGTAGGTGTTCTTTACAAATCGATAAGCATCTCCCAGAGCGGACTCGATGTAACGTGCGCAACCCGCCTCGATCGCCCCTGGGCCATCTGCGCCAGAGGGAATGATTCGCGAAACCATGGCCTCGAGGGATTGCCGCTCCGAGACCGTTAGAACTCCGGTGGGACTGGGGGTTCGCGACAGTCTGAGAGAAGACGCTGGAACAAATGCGCAGGCGATCGTGGCTGCGGTACCTGCGAGGCACTCGCGTCGGCTCAAAGACTGGATCTGTTTCAAAGTTGAGGTACGGTTTGTTTGGTCTTTCCGTCGGCTTCCCACAGTCATCACCTTGATCGGTTAGAAGGCTGGCACAGTGTGTTTCAACGCCCTGAATTGTACCATCGCGAGGGAACTGGAAATATCGTGCAAGGCGCACCACTCCAGACTCTCCGATCATGCCGACCGAGCCTCAAAACCGCTGGTCGTGTGGTCCTGAAGGACGGATCTCCCGCGCGATTTCGCGAGACGAGCAACAGGCTGGCGCGGCGAATGGAGTGATCTTGATGCCACAATATCGAACGGATCGACAAACTTGGATGACAACTCTGCTTTGAGTCGATAGACTTGCTCGTTTGGCTAAAGGCTTGTGAGCAAGATTTTATCTCAGTGTCCTCTGTGTCCTCCGTGGTTCATTTGATGTTGACCACGGAGGACACGGAGGACACAGAGGTAAGGCAAGAAAGGCCCCCATATGCGGGAATGGACTAAGACTCTCGGAATCGTAGTAGCGCTGGTTACAATTCTCGGTATGCCTGCCAACACTCTGGCCCAGACACCCCGTTACGATTTGCTGGTCAAGGGCGGCCACGTGATTGATCCCGCAAACAACGTGGACGCAGTCATGGACGTGGCGGTGGTGAAAGACAAAATCGCCGCCATCGAAAAGGATATTCCCGCCAGTCAGGCGGGAAAGGTGGTGGACGCCACCGGGCTCTATGTTACCCCGGGGCTCGTCGATATTCATGTCCACATCGGCCACGGCGGCGCGCCGCTTGACTGGTTCACCCCCGAGGGCCGTTCCCACCTGACCCCGTATGGAATTCCGGCGGACATCGCGCTGCAGTCGGGCGTGACCACCATGGTGGACGCGGGGAGTTCGGGAGCGGACACGTTTCTTCTCGAAAAAGAAGAAGTCATCGATCGCGCCAAGGTGCGCGTGCTGGCTTTCCTGAACATCGTGGCCAACGGAATGCAGGGCGACCTGGAACAGTCCGTGGACCAGATGGATGTGAAGCGCTGCGCCGAGACCATCAAGAAGTATCCCGACATCATCGTTGGCGTGAAAACGGCGCACTACTGGACCGAGGAGCCGTGGGACGGCGAACACACGCCCTGGGCCGCCGTGGACAGGGCCGAAGAGTGCGGTCGGGCGGTGAACCTGCCGGTGATGTTTGACTTCTGGCCGCGGCCGGACCGCAGCTACGCTGAACTGATATTAAAGAAGATGCGGCCGGGCGACATCCACACTCACGTCTTCGCCCAGCAATTTCCCATCCTGCTGGCGGACGGCAAGCTCAATCCGATTCTGGCCGAGGCCCGTGCCCGGGGAGTGATTTTTGACGTCGGTCATGGGGCTGGCAGTTTCTGGTTTCGCAATGCTGTGCCGGCGGTCAAGCAAGGGTTTATGCCGGATTCCATTTCCACCGATTTGCATACGGGAAACTTCACCGTGCTCAGCATGACCCAGGTGATGTCGAAATTTCTGGCCATGGGAGTGCCCCTGCAAGACCTCATCCGGCGCTCGACGGTCAATCCGGCGCGGGAGATAAATCGCCCCGAGTTGGGAACGCTCTCGGTCGGGAAAGAAGCGGACATCGCCGTTCTGCAACAGCTGGACGGCCCTTTCAGTTACATTGATTGCGGCTTTGCCCGGATGGACGGCAAAGGCAAGCTGATCGCGCGCATGACGGTGCGCGCGGGGCGGATAGTGTTTGATCCCTCCGGGCTCAGTATGGTCGAGTGGGAAAAAGCGCGTCCCCAATATTTCAACATGCCCGGGCCGGGCCACTCTCAGCCGGCACAGGCCGATGATTTCCCCAGATAACAACTAACTAAGGAGAAACAAATGCCAGGAACCATCAGCCGTCGCAAGCTGTTGCGAAGCGGAGGGCAGGCGATTGTCGCGGGCGGAGCCGCAGTCTGTGCCGGATCAGCGCTGCCGGCGGTTGCGTCATCGCGCCCCAAGGTGAAGGGCGTGGACTATTACCAGAAGCTGGGCGTTGCTACCTTCATTAATGCGGCCGGGACCTACACCACGCTGACTGCGTCCACGATGCCGGACGAAGTGCAGGCGGCGGTGGCGCTGGCGGCGCTGCATCCCGTCCACCTGATTGAATTGCACGAGGCCGCGGGCCAGTACCTCGCCAAGCGATTGCGCTGCGAAGGCGCCCTGATCACGGCCGGGGCCGCGTCGGCGCTTACGTTGGGGACCGCCGCTTGCGTTACTGCCGGCAACGACGCGGACATCCTCAGCATCCCGACCGACATGAATGGTTTGAAAAATGAAGTCATCGTGCAAAAGTCGCATCGCTATGACTATGACCACGCCGTCCGCAATTGCGGAGTGCGCTTTGTGGAAGTGGAAACGCTCGAGCAGTACGAGCAGGCCTTCAATGACCGCACGGTGATGACACACTTCTTCAACGCCGGAGAGGAGCACATCAACCGCGAAGACTGGGTGCGGGTGGCGCACAAGCACGGCGTGCCCTGTTTCAACGACGCGGCTGCCGATGTTCCCCCAATTTCGAACCTGTGGAACTACACCCAGATGGGATTTGACCTGGTCACATTTTCGGGAGGTAAAGGCCTGCGCGGTCCGCAGTGTACCGGCCTGCTGCTGGGAAGAAAGGACCTGATCGAGGCCGCGAGAAAAAACAATTCGCCGAACTCGAATACGGTGGGCCGCGGGATGAAAGTCGCCAAAGAAGAAATAGTCGGCCTGGTGGCCGCCGTGGACTGGTTCCTCGCCCAGGACGACGCCGCCATGGAAGCCGATTACCGCCAGCGCGCGGAGCGGATTGCCGACGCCCTCAAGAGCATTCCCACGGTGCAAACTCAGGTTTTCATTCCTCCGGTGGCGAATCATGTCCCGCATCTGGTGATTACCTATGACCAGAGCCGGGTCAAGATCGCAGCCAAGGAAGTGATGGAAAAGATGCGCGAAAGCACACCGCGAATCGAGCTGAATCCAGGGACTGGCGGCCCTCCCGCGAGCGCTGGCCTGCCTGGGGGCAGCAATACCATCGTGGTCGGAGTTTGGATGCTGCAGCCCGGGGAAGACCTGATCGTGGCGAAGCGGCTGCGCGAGGTCTTGCAAGGCGCGGCCAGCGCTTGATGGGTTGTGATCGGCTGGCGAGCAAACTTCTGAACTTCAACCTTTTCGCTGCCTTCCTCAATGAGATAGAACTTGTCGGCATCTACATTGCGGAAGGTTTGCTGCGCGCCGCTCGGCCACTTGACTTCGACAGTTTCAGCGCGAGCGGCCTTGCCCAGCCCAAAATTGGCCCGCAGGTCGCTCTGCGAAAGATAGCTGCCCCCGCCTTCGATCTCGCGGATTTGTGAAATGCCACCCGCCACGACCCGTATTCGCGCTCCCATTGCGTCCCGATTACTCCTGGTTCCCACCAGCCTGAAATTCAGGAAATGATTTCCGTTGCGGCCGCCGTTGTGCAGCAGCAGGGGCACGTCTCCGTTGTTCGCGACCACAACATCCACGAAGCCGTCGTTGTCGAAGTCCGCGAACGCGACCCCGCGGCCGACGTAGGGAGTTTGAAACCCGTCGCCTGAGGACTTGCTCACGTCCACGAACTTGCCATTGTGCTCGTTGTGAAAAAGGGAATTGAGCTGCTTGTAGTGAATGCCTGGAGTGGCTTGCTCTACTTCGGGATAGACGTGGCCGTTGGCAATGAAGATATCCAGCCAGCCGTCGTTGTCGTAATCGAAAAAGCCCCCGCCAAAACTCAAAATGTCATGGGTGGCGCGGGTGAGGCCGGACTGGTCGCTGACTTCGTCGAAGAACCCCTTGCCATCATTCTGCCAGAGGTGGTCGGAGGACCTCTGGAAATCGGAAATGTACAGATCGAACCAGCCGTCGTTATCAAAATCGCCGAGCGAGATGCACATGGCCGCCATGGTCACGCCCTGTCTGGTAAAGGCCATGCCGCTGTCTAAACCTATTTCCTTGAAGGTGCCATCGTGCTGATTGTGGTAGAGGTAAGCGCTGAGCCCGTCGTTGGCGACGAACAGGTCGGGCCAGCCATCGTTGTCGTAATCGCTGGCGCCTACGGAAAGGTTCTTGCCTTCGGGCTGGTAGATTTTGGCTTTGACAGTGACGTTGGTGAAGGTCCCGTCACCGTTGTTGTGATAGAGCGCGTCCGGGCTACCGTGGTAAACGCTGGGAGGGCAACTGCTCTGCACTCCACCCAAGTCGCAATAACGCCGGTCGCCCATGTTCACGTAGCTGCCGACGTATAGATCGAGCCGCCCGTCACGGTCATAATCAAAGAAGGTTGCGCCGGAATGAAACGTTCCTGACTCCATGCCGGCGACACCGGCCTTGTCGGTCACATCGATGAAGGTCCCATTGCCGTTATTGTGATAGAGAACGTTACGGCCGTACTGGGTCACGAACAGGTCGGAAAATCCGTCGTTGTCGTAATCACCCCAGACGCAGCCCAGGCCGTAACCCGTGCCAGGAACGCCGGCCTTTTCGGTGACGTCGGTGAATGTGCCGTCGCCGTTATTGCGATAAAGCGCATTACGGACGGCGATGCCTCGATCATACAGATCGCGGCCATTCACAAAGTAAATGTCCGGCCAGCCGTCGCCGTCAAAATCGGCCACGCATACACCGGGACCAAATTCTTCGCGGTTGATGGAAATACCCTTATTGCCCTTGAAGTGGACAAACTTTATGCCGGCTGCCGTGGTGGCGTTCGTGAACTGGATGGAAGGCGGAGGCGCTGCTTGCGCATGGCCCGAAGTGTGGAGGGCGGCAAGCACCCACAGGAGCAGAGACCTCGTAAGCAGGGACCTGGCGCGGAGACAGCGCGGGCGAAACACGATTTTCACCTGGAGACCCTGCTCATGATTCACCTAAGAGTACAACGCGATTCCCAAGGAGTACCATACTGATTGCATGCGCGCCCGTTCCTACTGCGTGAGAGGACCTTTTGTCTTGCTGGTATTGTCAAGCGCATTGGCGGCCCGGGCGGAAGTGCGCGTCTGGCAAGCGACGCTGGCGCTGCCCACCTACGAGGAAGGTCCGCCGGATCCGAATCCGCCATTTGATCAGTTCGCTACCGATCGCTTCAATTATCCCTACACGCTGCGCAATAATCTTACCGGCCGCCACGCGGAACATCAGTGGCGCGCCATCTACCTGGAAAACGAATATCTGAAATGCTCGGTGTTGCCCGACATTGGCGGGCATCTCTACACCTGCGTGGACAAGATCAGCGGCCAGCCCATTTTCTACGCCAATCCTTCCATCAAGAAAGCGGAGATCGGATACCGCGGTGCGTGGGCGGCGTTCGGAGTGGAGTTCAATTTTCCGGTTTCGCATAACTGGGTCTCGATGTCGCCGGTGGATTTTGCCTTCGCCAGGCACGACGATGGCAGCGCCTCGGTGACGGTGGGAAATATCGATCGCGTGTACGGCATGGAGTGGACGGTGGAACTGGTGCTGCGGCCGCAGTCCACCGTGCTCGAGCAGCACGTGACCCTGTACAACCGCAGCGACGTCAGGCATCGGTTTTATTGGTGGAACAATGCCGGGGTGGAAGTCTGGGATGATTCGCGGATCGAGTATCCCATGCGCTTTGCCGCCAGCCACGGTTTTACCGAGGTGCAACCCTGGCCGGTGGAAGCGGACGGCACGGACCTGAGCCTGATCAGCAACCAGACCAAGGGCCCGGTGTCGCTGTTCGTACACGGCAGCCGCGAACCCTTCATGGGAATCTGGAATCCGCACACCAACTCGGGCACTGCGCATTTCGCCAATTATGACGAGCTTCCCGCCAAGAAAATATGGTCGTGGGGAGTTGACGCCGATGGCCTGGACTGGCGCAAAACACTGTCCGATAACGACAGCGCCTATGCCGAAGTGCAGGCAGGACTGTTCCGCAACCAGGAAACATACGCGTTTCTGCAACCCCGGCAGAGCATAAAGTTTACCGAGTACTGGATGCCGGTGCGCGAAATCGGCGGAATTTCACGGGCGAACCTTAACGGCGTCGTTCATCTCAGCCGTAAAACCAATGCGCTGTTGGTCGGACTGAACGTTAATCACGCGGTGAAGAATGCTTCATTGCGCGTTCTGAACGGGAAGCTAGAGATCTTTCAGGAGAATGCCGATCTTTCGCCTGAACGGGTTTGGTTGCGCCAGGTCCCTGTGGCGAATCCACAGGACAAGTACACCTTCGAGCTGCTGAATGATCACGGCGTAGTGCTGCTGCGACAGACGGAAGGCGAATACGATTGGACGCCAGCGGCAGAAATTCATGTGGGGCCGCAGACTGCGTATGTCATGCCGGCGCCGGAGAAACGCAGCGAGGACGATTGGATCCAGCTCGGCAACCAGCAGGAACTTGACGGAGAACTCCTGCCGGCGCTCGCGACCTACCAGCAGGTTCTGGCGAAATATCCTGACAGTTTGGCGGCCCAGAAGGCAGCCGGCCGTCTCTGCGCGGGCCTGCTGCGGTTTATCGAGGCGAAGAAATATCTTGAGGCAGTCCATGCCCGCGACACCAGCGATGCGGAGACTTCCTATTATCTGGGCATCGCTTATGATGGGCTGGGAGAAACCCGGGCGGCGCGAGGGGCCTTCGAAGCGGCCCACCTCATGCCCGAGTTCAAGGCTGCCGGGGCCCTCCGGCTGGGCGAGGTCTCAGCCCGCGCAGGCGACCTGATTCAGGCAGAATCCTACCTGCAGGAGGCCCTGGAGGCCGCGCCCGACGATCTTCGGACTGCCGAAGAACTGGCCGCAGTTCGCCGCGTTCTAGGGAAACCTGGGGCACGAGGGTTCGCTCAGGAATGGCTGGCGAGTTCTCCCCAAAGCTATTTTCTACGGGAGCAACTCTCGTCTCCGGACTTAGGCCATCTTGCGGACGATGCCAACCGGCTGCTGAATGTGGCCGCCCTATACATGCGCCTCGGGATGTACCAAGCGGCGCTGGAAGTGCTCTCGCGAACCTATCCTGCCGCCGTGTCCGATGAGAGTGAACCGGGAGCGTTGCCGCCCCAGCTTCATCCCCTGGTCTCATACTTCCGGGCCTATTGCATGGAGAAGGTCGGTCAGCCTGGGTCCGCGGCCTATCGAGCCGCAGGCAAACTTTCTACTGCCTATGTTTTTCCCAGCAGCGCACAGGCGCTTGATGTCCTGCAAGCTGCGCTTCGAGAAAATCCCGAGGACGGCACAGCTCACTACCTTCTGGGCACGCTCTACTTCTCCCGAGGTCTTACCGAAGATTCGCTGACGGAGTGGAGCGCGGCGCGTAAGTTCGCTCCTGGCCTGCCGGTGTTGCATGCCAGCATGGGGCGGGTCCTGTTACAGGTGAAGAACAATCCGGAACAGGCGCTCGCCGCATTTCGCGAGGGGCTGCGCAACGATCCGAACAATGTTGAACTCTACGTGGGCATCGACCAGACCCTCAGCCTGCTGAAAAGGCCCGCGCGCGAGCGCGTGGATGCCCTGCAACTTTATCCCGACCGCGAGAAAATGCCGACTCGGCTGATCTACGAGCTGATATTGAACCTGACGGAAGCGGGAGAGTACGATGCCGCGACCGCACTGTTCCGAAACCGCTTCTTCGCCCGGGAAGAGGGCGGGACCAACGTTCGTCAGGTGTGGATCGAAGTTCAGTTGCAGCGTGCTCTGGGGCTGGAGCAGAGCGGTCGTTGCAGCGCAGCTTTGGCGGCAGTGGAACATCTGCGGTCAGAAGTGCCTGGCCTGCCATTTACCCGAGATGGACTTGAGCCAATCCTGCGGCGGGCTCGAACCGAGTATCTGACGGGTGAAGTCTACGGCGGCTGCGGAGAGGCGGCCAAAGCGAAATCCAGATATGAGGCGGCCGCAGCCGAAGCTAATCCCGATCAGATTGTCTGGGCCTACCGGTCAGCACGAAAGCTCGCCGGCCTTGATCAGGAGCAGTGGCAGCCGCGGCTTGAGTCAGCGCTAAGCGGGAGCTTCAGCCAGACGAGTTGGGGATTTTACAGCCGAGGATTGATCAACGAGGCGCTCGGCCATACCGCCGATGCAGACGCTGATTTCCACCGCGCGCTTCAGATGCCGGATGGGCTTTTGGCCTATCACCTCACCCGGTTGGCTCTTGCCCAGCAGGTGCAGTAAGCGTGGTCGCTGCGATCCTTCTAGAGAAGATAAGTTTTGTGGCAGCCGGACCTGTAATCCGGACCTGTAAGCCGAATTCTGTCTGCCGGATTGCTCCGGCAGGACGGTCATTCCTCTGGGCCGAACATTACTGTACGGCTCAAGCGACCTACCCGGAGGTTGTGGCGCGCCGAGCCGGCACGCGTCCCGGGCGAGGCTTATTCAGCCCGCCCCAGGCTCCCTCCCTATTTGGTCTTGCTCCGTGTGGGGTTTGCCCTGCCCGCCGCATTACTGCGACGGCGGTGCGCTCTTACCGCACCTTTTCACCCTTACCCCGGCGTTGCCGCCGGGGCGGTATGTTTTCTGTGGCACTTTCCGTAAACCGGGTTTGAACCCGGACTCCCGGACGTTATCCGGCACACTGCTCTGTGGAGTTCGGACTTTCCTCCCCCGCCACTTGACGCAGCGAGAGCGACCGTCCGGTCCAGCTGCCAACAGCTTCATTGTAACAGTCGGGGAAGCAGTCCTTGGTCCTTGCCGTTGGTCGTTGGACAACCTTCGTGGTGCATTCCTTGGATCGCAACAGCCGAAGGCTGAAGGCCAACGACCAACGACCACTTCAGTTCGGCAAGTTTTTATCCAGCTTCTGGATCTTCCAGAACGCGTTGGGCCGGCGTTCGTTGACCGGGGGGAGCGGGAACAGCTTCTGGTGCGGTTCGGTCTGGTACCAGAAGGCTACGCTGGTGTAGTCGTCGGAGCGGTCGTCAGCATGGCCGTGTTCAATCGTCGCACGCAGCGATTTCTGAAAGTAGATCGGGTCTTCGATGTGGAAGCGGTACATGGTGTGGCTGCCGGTCCAGTCCCGGTTGCCCTTCTGCGAAAAACCGATGAATGGATAGTTGAATTCTTCTTGAAAGCCCCACGCATTGTTGAAGTAGTCTTCCATTCCGGTCCCATTGATGGTGGCGCGGTTGCTTTCTCCGTCCACAAAAAACATGTCGTCGCCTTCGCCCCACCATCCCGTTGAAAGCCCGAACACATTGAGGATGGTTCCCACGTACTGGCCCTTGCCTTTGGCCTCCATGAATAGGTAGTTGTTCCGGCCATCCACATTTTTGCCGCCGGACTCTGATTCGGGGACGGCTCTTGTGAGTTCGTGCCGCCACTGGGCATGAAAACGGCCCAGGTTGGATACCATCTGCGAATCGCGGTACTCCTGATAATCAATGTGGAAGTAGAGATTACGCACGGCTTGGGTCCCGTCATTGGTCAGGGTGATGCGCGCGCCCTTGCCAAATGGCATCTCGAAGTAGCAGTTCATGGCGCGATCCTGCACGGTGATGGGCAGCGACCACCAGGAATGGTATTTCTGGGCCTCATCGGCCATTTCGAAGCCGGTCCCGAAGAAGTCGCCAATCGGCACTTCGACGCTGGGGTCGGTTTCGCCGTCCCAGTACATGCGCAGCACCAGTTCGCGCAAATGATACGGACTGGGCGAGTTGATGGTGAACCAGATATGCCGGATAGAGCCGGCGCCCTTGATATCCGCGAGCGTGGCGGTTGACCCGGCCTTCACTTCAACCCAGTCCGCGTTGCCGCCAGAGAGGTCCGCGCTTGAGGCCCGCCTCGAAACCGCATCGCTCAGATTGGCCAGCCCATCCAAGGGGCTGTTCTGCTGTCCGAGAGCCAACGCCGAAAGACAGACAAGGAGGCCGATGGTCCTGATCATGGCAATCCTCCCGTGGAATTGCGGTAGGAACCTTATCACAGCCCTCGAATGTTATGTGCGCGGTTTTGGGTCAGGTCAGAGATCGGTTTCGAAAAGCGCAGCGATTCAGCGTTGCCGCCTGAACTGCTAGACTTGATGCACGCTTCTGGTTGTAAGCGCCTGACGACTGAGGGCCGAAGACTGACGACTGATTCATGACAACTCTCGAAGCCATCCGCATTGCGCTCCTGTCGCTGTGGGCGAACAAGCTTCGTTCCGCGCTGACTCTGCTCGGGGTGGTGATCGGCGTGGCGGCCGTGATCGCCGTGGTCACGTTCGTGAACGGAATCAATGGCTACGTGGCGGAGAAGATTTTCAATCTGGGCGCAGACGTCTTCATCATCAGCAAGGTCACGCCCGTCATCACCAACGTGGACCAGTTGCTCGAAGGCCAAAAGCGCAAAGACCTGACCATGGAGGACTACCAGGCGGTGCTCGAGTCCTGCAAGCACTGCGCCATGATTGGAGCATCCACCATCACTACCTCCGGCCACGTGAGGTACGAGGAACAGTCCATTACCGATACCTGGATCCGCGGACTGACGCCCTCGATGGCGCCGATTCTTGATCTCGATCTCACTTCTGGCCGCATGGTCAACGAAAACGATGAGGAAAATCGCTCGCAGGTTGGAGTGATTGGCACCGACATCGTGGACAATCTTTTCCCCACGGTGGACCCTCTGGGCAAGGAGATTCGTGTCGAGGGCGAGGTGTACCGGATCATCGGCGTGGGCAAGAAGCAGGGAACCACGCTGGGCCAGAGCCGCGACAATTACGTGGCCATTCCGATCACGACCTATCTGAAGCAGTTCGGATCGCACACCAGCATTCGTATTTCAGGCAAGGCAGCCGGTGTAGGCACGGAGCTGGACGCCGCCATCGACGAGGCTCGCGCCGTTCTGCGGGCCCGGCGCCATGATTTACCCGGACGCCCGGACAGCTTTGCGGCTGAAACCAATGCCAGCTTCCTGAGTATCTGGTCGAACCTGAGTGGAACGTTTTTCATTGCCATGATCGCCATTGCCGCAATTTCGCTGGTGGTGGGCGGCATCGTGATCATGAACATCATGCTGGTGTCGGTGACCGAGCGAACGCGGGAGATCGGCATACGAAAAGCGATGGGAGCGCGCCGCCAGGATGTGCTGCTGCAGTTCCTGATCGAGTCCGCCACCATGGCGCTGGTAGGCGGTCTGTTGGGAGTGCTGTTTGGGATTGCTTTTGCCAAGGGGATCACGGCGATCATCGGCATGCCTTCTGAAATCAAGCTGTGGGCGGTGGCGGCCGGCCTGCTGGTCTCCGCCAGCGTGGGTGTGTTCTTTGGCGTGTATCCGGCCCGGCGGGCGGCGATGCTGGATCCGATCGCGGCCTTGAGGTTTGAACTGTAGAAAGGATTGAGTAATTGAGTAAGTTGGTCCTTCGTGTACCTTCGTGTCCTTGGTGGTTTAAGGGTTAAAAGCGTGAACCACGAAGGGCACGAAGGTTCACGAAGGAGAACCAGGTATTACTAAATTCCCATGCTGCGTAGAAGCGATTACGGCGAAGTGGTCCAGATGGCGCTGGACACCATCCGCACCAACAAAATGCGGTCGGCGCTGACTGTGCTCGGCATCGTCATCGGGGTCGCCGTCGTCATCGGCATTTCTTCGGTGGTGCGCGGTCTCAATGACAACGTCAGCCAGGTTATCAGTAGCCTGGGCTCCAACATCGTTTTTGCCTACCACCAGCCACTGACCTTCGGCCGGCCTACGGAAGAAATAAGGACCCGCAAAGAACTCACATTCGACGACTTTCAAGCGGTGCAGCAATTGCCTCACGTAAAGATCGCCACCACCGGGCTGCGCTATTTTCGCCAGGAATTTGGCACCGGGACGTACGAGGTCAAGTACAACGGCCGCAAGGTCAAGAACACGATTCTTGAGGGAGACACCGGTACCTGGAAAGATGTGTTCGATCTCGACATCGCGGCCGGGCGCTGGATGAATGAGATTGATGAGGAACATCATTCACCGGTCATCGTCCTCGGTTCGGACACGGCGGAAGAGTTGTTCCCCAACGAGGGCGCCCTAGGCAAGGAAATTAATATTGATGGGCAATTGTTCACCGTGATTGGAGTGGCGGCGAAACGCAAGAGCGTGTTTGCCGGGGGCAAGAATCCGGATGACAACATCGTGTATTTCCCGCTGGCCACGTTCCGCAAACTGCATCCCGAACTGAAGCAATTCTGGATCAGCGTCAAAGCCACTTCGCACGACGATATGCCCAAGGCCATCGATGAGATCCGCGAGCTGTTGCGCCGCCGCCGCAAAGTCTCGGCGGACAAGCCGGACAACTTCGCGGTGTTCACCCAAGACTCGCTTTCCGACGTTTGGAACCAGGTCACCGGCGCTGTCTTTATCTTCATGTTTGCGGTTTCGAGCGTGGGCCTGATCGTGGGCGGCGTCGGGGTGATGAACATCATGCTGGTTTCGGTGACCGAGCGGACGCGGGAGATCGGAGTGCGCAAAGCCATCGGCGCTCGCAAACGCGATATCCTGCTGCAGTTCACGCTGGAGGCCATCACCTTGACCGCGCTGGGCGGAGTTCTGGGCGTGCTGCTGGGGGCGATCATTACCTGGACGATCCCGGCGATCTGGAGTTCGCTGCCGGCGCGAATGTCATTCTTCTGGGCGGCGTTCGGATTGGGTTCGGCCGCCGCAGAGGGGCTGCTGTTCGGGATCTATCCCGCGTGGAAGGCTGCGAACCTGGATCCGATTGAGTCGCTGCGCTACGAGTAGCTTCCTTCGTGTACCTTAGTGTCCTTGGTGGTTAAGGATTGTTCGTTGGGCCACCAGTGACCATAAGGTAGGCCAAGGAAATTGGCGAGCCATCCCATTTCTGAGATTATTGCGATTGCTGCTGGAGCAATCACCCTTTGCAGCGTCGGCTATTACCTTCTCTGCCTTTATAGCGGTGCCCGATTCCTGCAAGAACGAAAGGCGGCGGGCGAGGGCGCCCGCCCCACACTGCCGGAACCGCCAGTTTCCATCCTGAAGCCTCTGCGCGGTACCGACCCTGAGATGTATGAGAGCTTTCGCAGCCATTGTTTGCAGGAGTATCCGGAATACGAAATTATTTTCGGAGTCAGCGATCCTGGCGACCCGGCCGCCGAACTTGTGGAGCGGCTGAAGGTTGAGTTTCCGCAGCGTACGATTCGTCTGCTGGTGTGTTCCGAGAGTCTTGGCTCCAATATTAAGGTGAGTAATCTGGCGCAGATGTTGCGGCAGGCGAAGCATGAAAACATTCTGGTCAATGACAGCGATATCCGAGTTCCGTCTGACTACTTGCGGCGCGTGATCGCTCCGCTGGCAGATCCGCGGGTGGGATTGGTCACCTGTCTCTATCGCGGCATCGCCAGTCCGACGCTGGGTTCACGACTGGAGGCGCTTGGCATCAGCACCGATTTTTCCGCCGGTGTCCTGGTGGCGCGGCAACTGGAAGGCGGAATTCGCTTTGGACTGGGTTCCACGCTTGCCTTCCGGTGTCGCGAGCTTGAGGCAGTCGGTGGTTTCGATGCGCTGGTGGATTACCTGGCGGATGATTATGAAATCGGCAGACGCATGGCCGAGCGCGGCTTCAGAGTGAAGCTGTCCGACGTAGTGGTCGAAACATTTCTTCCGGCTTACACGGTGCGACAGTTTGTGGACCATCAGTTGCGGTGGGGACGAACCGTGCGCGATTCGAGGCGCTGGGGATATCTCGGGCTGGGGCTGACTTTCGGGTTCCCCTGGGCGGTATTAGCAGTGGCCGGGAGCTACGGTGCGCCTTGGTCGTGGGCCCTGCTGGCTGTGACCCTGGCTTTGCGATGCGCCGTGGCCCTGGTTGTGGGATGGTCAGTCTTGCGCGATCGCCCGGTGTTGAGGCTGCTGCCATGGCTTCCATTGCGGGATCTGGTCGCCGCACTGGTCTGGTTGGCGAGCCTGGCCGGGCACCGCGTGGTCTGGCGAGGCGACTCGTTCATCTTGAAGCGCGGCAAGCTGGTGCGGATTAGTTCTCAGTGAGATGCGAAAAAAAGTCGATGGGGGATGAGCCTGGCAAGGGCACGACTTCCAGTCGTGCCGCCAAGTTGCTGAAGTCTTATTGCGCTTTAGCGACCGAGGGTGGCTTTCCTGGACCGAGTACAAAGCTCACCTCTTCTTATAGCTTCGCTCCCACGGCGCTCTCCGCGGGCCGGTTTTGCGGAATGATTCTTCCGCCTTTGCTGAAGCGGTAGGTTTCTCCGCGCCAGAAGAAAGTGCGGCTGCCGAAGCTGGCCAGCCAGGTAAAGAAACCCAGCAAGTCACGAACGGGATAGAGCCATGACAAGTACAGAGCGCGCCGATCGCCGATGATTCCCCATCCTACGGCGATTGACTGTGCGACCCGGTTTACGAAGGCCGCCGCCAATAGTCCAATTCCCAGCGCTACGTGGCCCATGGCCGTCGCCGCAATCAGACCCAAAACCCCAAACGGCATAGCATAGGTGAGACCCGTTCCCACATGCCCGAGGGGACGCGAGAAGCGCGTGCTCTTCATCCAGCGCAACTGGTCGCCCAGGGTGCGTTTGAGGGAGCGTGGGGTGAGCACGTGCTGGATGATGTGATGAGAAAAAATGACTTTGTAACCTCCCGCCCAGATCAGGTTGCCCAGGACGAAATCGTCCGAGTAGTAATCTGCCGTAGCCGCGATGCCGCCGATTTTCTCCAGCGCGTCGCGACGCAAGGCGACAGCCGGACCGAGAGCGAAGCGGATACCCTCCAGCATGTCCGCGACCATGACTCCGGAGGGCATTTCCACCGACATTCCCAACGCCTCCAAGGATGACCAGAAATCCCCCGCCGTTACTCCGCGGTAGGGGCAGGTCACGAGGCCGATGTTCGGATTGAGCAGCGCTGGAATCACATTGCGCAGGAAGTCAGGCGAGACCCGCACATCGCTGTCGCTGATCACAAAGAAATCGTTGGTCGAGCAGGGAATCATCTTGCTCAGGGAAAAGACCTTGGCGTTCGGCCAGGTGGGCGGGCCCGAGGCAACAATCCGGCTCCTGACAAGAGGATAGCGCTGGCGAATTTTTTCGGCGAGCTGGAGCCCTGCATCATTGGCATCCCGGGCCCCCAGCACGACCTCGAATTCCGGATAGTCCTGCTGGAAGAAGCTTTCCAGGTTTTCTTCCAGCCGGGCTTCCATGCCATGCACCGGCTTGAAAATGGTGACGGCCGGCAGGGACGATGCGGGGGTTGCCGCGGCTGCCTGCAGGGCTGCGCGGGCACCGCGTTGCCAGCGCATCGCCGCGATCAGGACCATGAACAGAAAAACTGTAGAACTGAAAATGCCGATGAGCGCGACTCCGAGCAGGACATGCCATACCAGCGCCGCGGCCGTCACGGCGTTGACTTTCTGAGGGCAGGGATGAGCATGACCGCGGAGGCCGGCAGGTTCATTCTGTATTCCGGGAAGCAATTATACGAGGGATAGAGCCGCAGGAAACACTTCGCGATAGCGGGCAGGAGGCCTTCGACTCTGACCTTCGTAGCGCCGGCATCCTGCCGGCTGGCTCGGGGGCATCTTGCCCCCGGGGGCGGGCAGGATGCCCGCCCGACAGCCGGCGAGACGCTGGCGCTACTGGCTCAAACCCCGGCGGCTGCGGCGAGAGCGGGTTTGGCTTCGTCGAGCACTTCGCGGACCTTGCGGGCCAGGGTTTTCAGAGAGAAAGGCTTTTGCAGGAAGCGTGTGGTTACGTCAATCGCACCGTGGTGCTGGAAGGTGCCTTCGGCATAGCCGGAGACAAAGAGGACTCTCATTTCCGGCCGGTCTGACGCCAGCTCTGCGGCCAGCCGTGCTCCACCCATCTGGGGCATGACCACGTCAGTGATCATCAAATCGATGACGCCGTTGTAAGTCCGCGCCAGGGCCAGCGCCTCGGTACCATTCTTTGCTTCGAGGACGATGTAGCCGTTGAGGCTGAGAAACTCCCGCGTGGACTGCCGGACTGCGGCTTCATCCTCCGCCAGCAGCAGAGTCTCACAGCCTCGAGGGCTGCCCTCTACGGCTGCCGGAGGCTGCAGGGCAAGCTTGGCTTGCCGCGCCTGGGGTAGATAGATCTTGAACGTGGTTCCCATGCCGGGCTCACTGTACACCCAGATGAATCCGCTGTTCTGTTTCACGATGCCGTACACCGTAGCCAGGCCGAGCCCGGTACCTTTGCCTTCCTCTTTGGTGGTGTAGAAGGGCTCGAAGATATGGGACAGATGTTCGGGAGCGATCCCCGATCCTGAGTCCGTGATTGTCAGCAGAACATAGGCGCCGGGCGGGACGATCGAGTGTTCCTGGACATAGGCGTCGTCCAGCCGAAGGCTCGCGGTTTCGATGACCAGCCGGCCGCCCTTGGGCATGGCATCGCGTGCATTGGCGGCAAGGTTCATGAGAATCTGCTCGATCTGCACCGGATCGGCCTTTACCCGGCCTAGTTTTTCTCCGGGAACGAATACCAGTTCGATGTCTTCTCCGATCAGACGAGGCAGCATCTTGTTGATGTCCTCTATGATCCGGTTCAGATCGAGCAGTTGCAGGGTTTGCATCTGCTTGCGTCCGAAGGCCAGCAGCTGCCGGGTGAGGTCGGCGGCGCTGCGGGAAGCTTTCTGGATCTCATACACATTACGGCGCAGGGGATGCTGAGGCGCCAGCGAATCCAGCATCAGCTCGGCGTAGGAGCTGATGACCATCAGCAGATTGTTGAAGTCATGCGCCACGCCTCCCGCCAATCTCCCGATGGCGTCCATCTTCTGGGCCTGCTGCAGCTGATTTTCCAGCCGCCGCCGGTCGGTGATGTCCCGATCGTTGGAGATAAAATGCGTGATCCTGCCTTCACCGTCGCGCAGGGGAGTGACGGTCTTCTCGGCGACGAAGACGTCTCCGTTCTTTTTGCGGTTCACCATGGTGCAGCGAAACACGTTGCCCGCGAGAATGGTTTGCCACATCTCCTTGTAGAGCTCGGCATTCTGCTGGCCGGATTTCAGCACCCGCGGGGTCTGGCCCATCAATTCCGCGGGAGTGTAACCCGAGAGCGCCTCGAAGGCCGGGTTGACGTACTCGATCACGCCCTCACGATCGGTAATCATGACCAGGTCGGCCGATTGCTCAACCGCGCGCCATAGCTTGCGCAGAGTGTCTTCCGTCTTTTCGAGTTGCCGTTCCTTGCGAAAGACGTCGATGGCATGGCGGACGTCGCCGGGAATCGCAAGTTGATCTGCGGCGGATGTCGCAGTGATATCTTCGCCATCCTCTTTCAGTGCCATCTCCACGGCGATTTCATCCATGTGATCGCTGAGAAAGATCGCGGGCGCGCCGGGATGCTTCCGGCGCAACTCGTGCAGCAGGCAAGATGCCGCGCCCTCTTCCGGCTTGAATTCGCATAACAACAGATCGTAAGTGGACTGACGCAGGCGTACCAGCGCTTCCTCAGTCGAGCGCGCGTGGTCCAGACCCAGGTGCCCGTCCGCGGTCTGGCTCAGGAGTTTGCGCAGATAGCGGAAGTCGCTGTTGTCCCCCACCAGCAATAGCTGCATCGGTGTGCTGTTGAGGGCGGAACTTCCTGTGCTTTCCATGGGGTTGGTTAGATCTGCTACTTGATACATCGGAGGTGAACGCTCCGGGCATGGCGAGAGGAGACGGGTTACGGAAAGAAAGGCGAAATCAGCATTGTCAGATTGGGAGGGGTGCAGCTTTGGGAAGGTGCCACCCCCGGGCGAAGCAGCAGCCCGGGGAAAACACGATTTTCGGAAATGATCGCCAGGAGTCGCTCCTGAAGACCACGGCCGGCCGATCTTGTGGCATCAGTTAAACTGAAGGATTCCTGAGCGGTTCGCGGATGGCAATCGAAATCACGTTCTTTCGGGACCTGGCCTATATCTTCGGCGCCGCCGTGGTCGGCGGTAGTGTGGCCAGGATGCTGAGGCAGCCTTTGATCCTGGGCTATGTTCTCGGTGGATTTCTAATCGGACCCTTTACCCCTGGCCCAACCCTTTCAGAGGTCCACCAGTTCGAAGTGCTGGCTGAGATTGGCGTCATCCTGCTGATGTACTCAATCGGCCTGGAATTTTCCTTCCGCGAACTCCTGCAAGTGAAGTGGGTGGCAATCTTCGGCGCACCGCTGGGGATACTGCTCTCAATTGTCATGGGCGTGGGCGTGGGACGGTTGATGGGCTGGAGCACCCCCCAGGGAATCGCGCTGGGTGCTATCGTCTCCGTCGCCAGCACCATGGTGCTCTCCCGCCTGCTGGCGGGCCGCGGAGAACTACGCTCGCCCCATGGCCATGTGATGGTCGGCATCACCCTGGTGGAGGACCTCGCCGTTGTGGTCCTGACCGTCCTGCTGCCTTCCCTGACCAATCTCACGGGGGGCCATTTTCTTACTCTTGGGCTCGCGGTGGGCAAGGCTCTGCTGATCCTTACACCGGTGATGTTCGTGGCGGCGAAGCTGGTGCCGCGGTTTATGAAACAGGTGGATCGCGCCGGCAACGAAGAGTTCTACGTGCTGGTAGTGCTGGCGGTGGGCTTTGCCACCGCCGCGGTGACCCAGGCTGTGGGATTGTCGCTGGCGCTGGGCGCGTTTCTGGCCGGCCTGATCGTCAGCGAGTCAGGCACGACCCACAAGATGCTGGACAAGCTTTCGCCCTTGCGCGATGCGTTCGTTGCATTGTTTTTCGTCACCATCGGAGCGCTGGTGGATCCGCACATCCTGATCTCAAAGCCTTCGCTGTGGGGAGCGATTACGATCATGACCGTGGCGGGGAAGTTTGCCATCTGGACCCTGATCGTGTGGCTGTTTCGCTATCCTCCGCGAACCGCGCTCCTGGTCGGACTGGGGCTCACTCAGATCGGCGAGTTTTCCTACGTTCTGGTGCGGGTGGCCCGCGACGCCCATTTGGTCACCGACGATCTCTACCATGCCACTTTGGCGGCGTCGGTAATCACCATCATCTTGAATGGGCTGCTGATGAGGGCGTTGCCGCGGACAGCTGTGCCGGCGGGGTAGAGCAGCCACTCGCGGTGGCTCCCGCCGCGGCGAATCCAGCACACATTCCGTCGCATCCGTTATTCTAGTAGCAGACTAATGGCAACCCGACCCAAAGCTGTCCGTCAATCTGCCGCAGCCGCCGTGCTGGAAGCCCCGAATGGCGAGCGGGAGCGCGTGTTCGAACCGTTCCGTCATTATGGATACCTGGAGGCCGATCTCGACCCACTGGGATTTCTGCCGCCGGTTTCGCATCCCAGCCTGCGGATTGAAGGCGAACTCGCGGACGAAGCGCGGCGTGTGTACTGCGGCACTGTGGGCGCCGAGTTCATGCACATTACCGACCCCGGGCGGCGGCGCTGGATTCAGGAGCGGATGGAAGAGCCGCAGTCCACGGTGGACCAGGAGCGTGTGCTCGACCTGCTCATCCGCGCCGACCTGTTCGAGCAGGTGCTGCAGCAGCGCTATCTCGGCACCAAACGTTTTTCTCTCGAAGGTGTGACCGCCCTGCTCCCCCTGCTGGACGAAATTCTGGATGCCGCAGGCCAGCGCGGTGCCGTGAACCTGGTGATGGGCATGAGCCACCGCGGCCGGCTCAACGTGATTGTCCAGGTGGCCCGGCGACCGGCTGAGGAAGTCTTTGCCGGGTTTGAGGATGTGGATCCGCGCAGCGTGCTGGGCAGCGGCGACGTGAAGTACCACATGGGCGCCACCGGCGAATATGTGACCCGCTCGGGCACGAAAATCAATATTCACCTGGTTTCGAATCCCAGCCACCTGGAGGCGGTGGACCCGGTGACCGTGGGCCGGGCCCGCGCCAAGCAGGACCGCGCGGGCCAGGAAGGTATCCAGAAATTCCTGCCTTTGCTGGTCCACGGCGACGCGGCCTTCGCGGGCCAGGGCATCGTGGCTGAGACCCTGAACATGTCCGACCTGAAGGGCTACACCGTGGGCGGGACCGTCCATATCATCGCCAATAACCTGCTCGGCTTCACCACGCTGTACAGCGAAGAGCATTCCTCGCGGTTTTCCGCCCAGCTGGCCCGCCGCCAGTCGATTCCCATTTTTCACGTGAATGCGGAAGACGTGGACGCGGTAGTCCGGGTGGGCCGCCTGGCGCTGGAGTATCGCTACACCTGGAAGGGCGACGTGGTGGTGGACCTGATCGGCTACCGCCGCCACGGTCACAGCGAAGTGGACGACCCCACTGTTACCCAGCCGCTGCTCTATAAAGCGATCAAGGACCATCCGCCGCTGTGGGAGATTTACGCCGAAGACATCGGCGTGGAAAATGTCCAGGAGCGAGTGGCAAAAATCCGGGAAGAGCTGGAAGCTTCGCAGAAAAAGGCCAAAAGCATTCGTAAGAAGCCGCTGCTGCGCGAATTACCCGGCTACTGGAATGACTACAAGGGAGGCCGCTACAAGCCTGAGTATGAAGTGGACACCGGCCTCTCGGTGGAAGAACTGAATGAAATCACCGCCCGGCTCACCACTTATCCCGCGGGCTTTCATATTCATCCCAAGGTCAAGAAGTTGCTGGAGCAACGGGCGGAAATGGGAGCAGGCAAGCGCCCGGTGGATTACGGCATGGCTGAAGCGCTGGCGCTCGGAGGCCTGGTGAAGGCCGGGGTTCCGGTGCGGCTGACCGGGCAGGACACTCGCCGCGGAACTTTTAACCAGCGTCACTCGGTGCTGCTCGATATCGAAAATGAGCAGGAGTATGTTCCGCTGGAACATATTTCCGAAAGTCAGGCGCGCTGCCAGATTTACAACTCCTCGCTATCCGAGGCGGGCGTATTGGGATTTGAATATGGTTACAGTCGCGACTATCCCGAGACCCTGGTGATGTGGGAGGCGCAGTTCGGCGACTTCGCCAACGTGGCCCAGGCGGTAATCGACCAGTTCGTAAGCGCCGGCGAAGATAAATGGGGACTGCTGTCAGGAGTAGTGCTGCTTCTGCCCCACGGCCACGAAGGCCAGGGCCCGGAACATTCGAGCGCCCGTCCGGAGCGCTTTCTGCAACTCGCGGCCCGCGACAATTTCCAGATCTGCCAGCCCTCGAACGCCGCGCAGTATTTTCATCTGCTGCGCCGCCAGGCCCTGCGCCACTGGCGCAAGCCGCTGGTCGTCTTTACGCCGAAGAGCATGCTGCGCCACCCCGACGCGTCCAATCCGATTGAAGACTTTACCCACGAGCGCTTTCTGACCGTGTTGCCGGACACGCAAGTCAGCGACGCGACCCGCCTCCTGATCTGCACCGGTAAAATCGGGCACGAATTGCGCGTTGAACGCAAGAAGAGGAACGACCAGACAACTGCGATCATTTCGGTCGAACAGTTGTATCCCTTCCCGGAGAAAGAAGTGGAAGCGGCGATTACACAATTTGCTTCGGCGCGAGAGCTGGTCTGGGTGCAGGAAGAGCCGGCCAACATGGGCGCGTTATTCTACGTTCTGCCCCGCCTGCGCCGCATTGCGGGAGAACGTGCGGTCCTGTCGGTCAAGCGTTCCGCCAGTGCCAGCCCGGCGACTGGATCAGCCAAGGCGCACGAAGTGGAGCAAAAGACGCTGCTGACGCTGGCGTTTCCGAACAAGACCTAATCCGAGTAGATTGTGTGGCGCGGGCGCCCTCGCCCGCGAGTTTTCAGGCTCGATCTATATCTCGCCCCAGTCCGAAATGTTACCCTTCCGCTTTGACTTCCATGCCATCTCGCTCGCGAAATCAAACATCCCACCTCGCCATCGACACCGGCGGCACCTTCACCGACTGTGTCTGGGTGGAGCGTGGGCAGGTGCGCATGCTCAAGGTTTTTTCCACGCCGGCCGATCCTTCGCAGGCGATTGTCGAAGCGCTGGAGAAGATCGGTACGAACGACTCAGCAGTGCTTCTGCATGGCACCACCGTGGGCACGAACACGTTGTTGCAGCGTAAAGGCGCGCGCGTCGCGCTGGTCACCACCGCGGGCTTTGAAGACGCCATCGAGATTGGCCGACAGGCCCGCCCCAAGCTTTACGATTTCTTCTTCGATCGCGTGGAACCGCTTGTGCCCGCAAACTTGCGCTTTGGTGTGAGCGAACGCATTGCCAGCGACGGCAAGGTCCTGCAGGCGCCGGCAGTACAGGACTTGCAATCTCTCTCCAGGAAAATTCAGCAGGAACGTCCCGAGGCAATCGCCATCTCGCTGCTGTTTTCGTTCGCCAACCCAAAGACGGAGCTTGCCGTCGCGCATGTCCTGCAAAAGCTCGGCCTTCCCTTGTCTATCTCGCACCAGATTCTTCCCGAGTTTCGCGAGTATGAGCGCACCAGCACCGTGGTGGTGAACGCGTATTTACAGCCTGTCATGCAGCGTTACCTCGAGAACCTCAATCGCCGGGCGCGGTCGCGCATCTTTGTCATGCAATCGAGTGGCGGAATTACGGCGCTCGCTTCCGCAGCGCGCGAACCGGTTCGCACCGTGCTCTCCGGGCCAGCGGGAGGAGTGGTGGGCGCCGCCGCCATGGCACGCCGCAGCGGCTTCGACAGGATCATCTCATTCGACATGGGCGGCACTTCTACCGATGTTGCGTTGGTTGACGGCGAAGCCCGCGCCAGCAGCCAGGCTGAGATTGCCGGCTTCCCCATTGGCGTGCCCATGCTCGACATCCATACGGTAGGCGCCGGCGGAGGCTCGATCGCCCGTTTCGATGCCGGCGGGGCGCTGCGGGTCGGTCCCGAATCTGCCGGAGCCGATCCCGGCCCGATCTGTTATGGCCGTGGCACACAACCCACGGTGACGGACGCCAACCTGCTGCTCGGCCGGCTGCAGCCGCAGCGCTTTCTCGGCGGAGACTTCACCCTCGATCTTGAGCGCACGCGCCGCCTGGTGGCGGAGTGGCTCAGGCGGAATGGGCCGAAGTTTACGCCGCAACAATTCGCCGCCGGAATTGTCCGGGTGGTCAACGCCACCATGGAGAAGGCCATACGCGTGGTCTCCATCGAGCGCGGTTACGATCCGCGAGAGTTCGCGCTGGTTGCTTTTGGGGGCGCGGGCGGGCTTCATGCCTGCGAACTGGCGGAAGGGCTCAGTATCCCGCGGGTGATTGTTCCGGCGCTGCCCGGGGCCCTCTCTGCCTTCGGAATCCTGGTCAGCGATGTGGTGAAGGATTATTCCCGCACCGTGCTCTGGCGGGTTGCGGCCGCCGCTCCGCCCGAAACAGAGCGGCTGGAACGCGAGTTCGCCGCATTGCGCCGCCGCGCCGAAAGAGATTTTCGGGACGAGGAATGGACGGGCGCGATCAAGCACCAGTTCAGCGTTGACATCCGCTACCAGGGCCAGGGATACGAACTCAATGTCCCGTACACCCGCAATCTGGTCCGTGATTTTCGCAGCGAGCACCAGCGCCGCTACGGCTACAGCTATCCCGCGCGCAGCGTGGAACTCGTGACCCTGCGCTTGCGGGCCACAATCAAATCCCAGCAGGCCCGAGGTCACGTGGGGACGGGCGCCCTCGCCCGTCCTGGCCGGGCAAAGCCCGGCAGGGTGTTAAAGGACATTGCCTCGGGGTTCTTCTCCGGGAAAAAGTTCGCGGCCGCAATCTATTCCCGCGACACCCTGCCGGCCGGCAGGAAATATTCCGGCCCTGCCGTAATCACGGAGTACAGCGCCACCACCGTGGTCCCTCCGGGCATGAGGTTCCGGAGGGAACGATCCGGAAACCTGATCATTGAGATCGGGAATTGACGAGGAAGTCAGTCGGTCAGTCTGGGAAACCGTGAACCACCAAGGACACGAAGGTACACGAAGGGAAGGCCTTGAAACTCAGGCCTTCGTGATCTTCGTGTCCTTCGTGGTTCATGGGTTGGAAGGGCTGCATGGTGAAACTCACCAGCTACCTGAAATCAGTATTGGCCTGTTTTTGAAATCTCATTCACCCAGTCCGACTCCTTTGAAAGCTCGGAACATCTCTCGTGCTCCCCAAATAAAGAAAACAAGAGGAAGCACCAAAGCCGGTCCCCTTACGCCCATGCCCTTGTACCGAGAGGTAGCGATCACAAAAATGAGTAGGCCGGTCCAGAGTATGGAGCAAACCAAACCGGCGACAAAAGACATTAAGAAAAACCACTTCATGCAACCCAGCTTTCGGGTCTAATAATCCCACCAATTCTTCCAAATTCCAAACGTGATCGGCAAGGCCAGCCTCCATTCAAAACAGCCAACGACCAGAAAATCGCAAAACTAGGTTCCCCACAGGCCGGCCCGCTACAATACGCTCCATGAAACCCAGCATCTTTGTGGTCGAAGACGATCCGGACATTTCCCGCCTGGTACGGCACCACCTGGAAGCAGATGGCTTCGCAGTGAAAGTGTTCTCCAGCGGAAACACGGTGATCAGCGATTCCGAACGCCAGCGCCCGGCCCTTTTCATTCTGGACATCATGGTCCCGGGCAAGGACGGTCTCGAACTGTGCCGCCAGATCCGGCAACTTCCAGCCCTGGCGGCAACCCCGGTGATTTTTCTGACTGCGAAGAGCGGGGAAGCCGACCGCATCCTCGGCCTGGAGCTGGGCGCCGATGACTACATCCCAAAGCCGTTCAGCCCGCGGGAACTGGTGGCCCGGGTCAAGGCGGTGCTGCGCCGGTTCGAGCGGCCCTTGTCCCAGGCGCCGGTAAAAATTGGCGAAATCGAAATCGATCCTGGCGCGATGACCCTCATGGTGGGCGGCAACCCGGTGACCACCACGGCCACCGAGTTCCGGCTACTCGATTATTTCGCCCGTCACATTGGCCGTGTGTTTACCCGCGACCAGCTGCTCGATTCAGTGTGGCGCGACACCGCTTACGTCACCCCGCGTTCGGTGGATGTGTACGTGCGCCGCATTCGCGAAAAAATCGAGCCTGATCCCGAAAATCCCCGCTACCTTAAGACAGTGAGGGGGGCTGGCTACCGCTTCGAGGCCCCAAAGTGAGGAAACGGATATTTTTCAAGCTGGTGGGCGCCTTCGCCCTGGTGATCGGGGGGACGGCGATCTTCAATTTCTTTCCTCTTCATGCCTGGAAGGGCACGCTGCTGGCGGTGCTGGTGGCGCTTGTCATTTCAGCCATCGCAGCTCAGGCCACCGCCCGCCGGCTTGAGCGGATCGTGCAGTTTGCCGCCAGAATCGCTGCCGGTGACCTGGCGGCGCGCATCGAAGAAACTTCCGGCGATGAAATCGGACAGGTGGCTTCCTCTCTGGACAAAACGGCCAGCCACCTGGAAGAAAGTTTTGCCGCATTGCAGCACAGCCAGCGCCAGCTCGAGACCCTGCTCAACAGCATGCAGGACGCCGTCATCGCCGTCAGTGCCGATGATCGGGTGCAGTGGGCCAATCAGACCATGGACAAGCTGGTTCCGCAACGCACCCGCAAGAACGCCCCCCTGGTGGAGACAGTTCGCGATCCCGATTTTCTGACTGCGGTGCGGGGAGCAAGTGAAGCGCGAAAAGTATTTACCGCGCGGGCCGCGTCCATCGTACCGGGACGCACCTTCGACGTGACCGCCGCACCCATGCCCGGCGGCGGCGCCGTGGCGGTCCTGCGCGACCTTACCGAGACCGAACGGGTGGAGAAAACGCGCCGGGATTTTATTGCCAACGTCTCGCACGAACTGCGTACGCCCTTGACTTCCATTCAGGGCTACACCGAAACCCTGCTCGACGGCGCGTCCGGCAACGACCACTCCCGCGAGTTTCTGGAGATCATCCGCAAGAGCGCGCTGCGCATGTCCCGCCTCACCGAGGACCTGCTCACGCTGGCGCGGGTGGAATCCGGCGAGCAGCGTTTTGACATCCAGCCGAGTACGCCGGCAGAGCTGCTGCAGGAGGCGGTGCAGAGCTTTCGTGAAATTGCACGGACGCAGAACGTCGAATTAATTGTCGAAGACCAGGCCGGGGCCCGGGTGGGAGCTGATCCCGAGGCCATTCATCAGGTCTTCTCCAATCTGGTGGACAACGCTTTGAAATACGCCCATCCGGGGGGAAAGATTATTCTGGGGGCAAGGCCGGTCGCGGAAGGCGTCGAATTCTATGTGCAGGATTTCGGTCCCGGCATTCCCTCCGAGCACCTGGCCCGCCTGTTCGAGCGCTTCTACCGGGTGGACAAGGCGCGCTCGCGCGAATCGGGAGGAACCGGGCTGGGGCTGGCCATCGCCAAGCATATCGTGCTGGCCCACGGCGGCTCAATTCGCGCCCAGAGCGAACTCAACCACGGGTCCACCTTTCTGTTTACCCTGCCGCTAGACTAGAAGCCGGGTGGAGGACGGGCGGGACGCCCGTCCTCGATTTTGGCCAGGCCCGCAATTTCCAGCTGCGCCGCTCACCATCTGTCGGGATAAATTGCGGAGCTCTGCTCCGCTGGACAGCCGAGGGCGGCTGTCCCCACGCGAGCAGCGTCATAAATTTACGTCCTGTTAACCAAAGCGCTGGCAAAACAACCTATCCTCCGGTATTGGCCATCCATATCAGAAAGAGCAGAACCAGACCGCACGTGGTGCGGCCGGTCAGGGTCGCCGGGAGGCGAGCGCGTATGAGTACCGCGATTTTCAGGAGCCCGGAACCGGAATCTCCCTACACCTATCTGGTTAAGCGTACGGTTGAGGCTTGCAGGGTGGCCAAGGAAGCGGCTGCCACAGCCGCCGAGGGCATAGCCACGGCATCCTGCGCGCTGCTGAATACTCTTCGTGACCGGGAAAAGGAACTCGACCGCATGGACATGGAAATCGACGCGGGCGTGACCCAGGTGGTCACTCAGGTCAGTGATGCGGAAGCGCGCGAACTGCTGGCCTGCATGAAGTTCATGATCAGCCTGGAACGCATCGGCGACCTGCTGCTCAGCTTTGCCGGCAGCGCGCAAGCCGTCTGTGCCCGCCTCGATCCGCAGGACATTCGCGACCTTACCCACATGGCGACGGTGCTGGAGAAAATGCTGGCGGACGCGGGCACCGCTTTCTCCACTCGCGACGTGAAAAAAGCCATTGATGTGCTGCGCGCCGACGCTGAAATTGACCGCCTGCGCAATCTGATCTTTCTGCGTCACATCGAAAACCCGGAAAACCAGCAGCGTCATGCCAGCCTGCAGGTCATCTTTATGACCCAGTCGCTCGAGCGCGCCGGCGATCATGCCAAGAACCTGGCGGAAGAAGTCTGCCACTTCGTGAGCGGCCATACCGTCCGCCATGTCCTGATGACGTACGACAAACCCATTGAACAGATGTTCCTCGACTGGTTGCGTGCCCGCGAAGACCCGCAGTAAGGCAAGGTAGCGCCGGCGTCCCGCCCCCTGTCGGGCGGGCATCCTGCCCGCCCCGCGTCCTGACGACCTAGATGTTCCTGGACCGGCTGGGCGCCCGCGAAGGCCATCCGTTGCAGCAGCATGTGACGTCCGTCACAGCTTTCCATGATCCCCGGAACCTACACTGTGCAACACGTAGCGCCCGAACAGCGGGCAGGATGCCCGCCGGACAGCCGGCGGGACGCCGGCGCTACCCGCCCTAACCATGTTCTCCGGCCGCCTCACGCATGTCACGATCCGCATCCTTGACTGGATGGCGAGCCGAACGCTGCCGCCTGAGACTCTTCCCGCCCACCTGCGTACCGGGCGGCGAGGCGAAGAGGATGCTTACTTCCATCTGCGAAAGCTGGGATATGTAATGGTCGCCCGCAATTTTCGCGCGCCCAACCGTCGCGGCGAAATCGACCTGATCGGCTGGCATGAGGAGGTCCTTTGTTTTGTCGAGGTCAAGACCCGCACCACCCGCGATGTAAAGCCGGGCGAAGCCGCCGTGGACCGGGACAAGCGCCGGGATCTTCTGGCTGTCGCCCGCGAATATCTGCGCCATCTGCCGCCTTCCTGCCCGTGGCGCCTCGACGTCATCAGCGTGTACTACGATCAGGGCGCGAGCCGGCCGCAGATCGAACTATTCCGCAACGTTCACCTGCAGGCGTAAAATACTTCCATTCGCTTCGCGCGGTTTACACTGCGGACCGCGGAAAGGACTCCAGTAATTGCCCGAGCTTCGCAAAGACCCCATCGTCGGTCGCTGGGTCATCATTTCAACCGACCGCGCCAAGCGTCCCACCGACTTCGCCCGCGAGGCGGTCAAGATCAAGGGCGGTTTCTGCCCTTTCTGCTACGGTAACGAATCCAAGACTCCGCCCGAGATCCAGGCCTACCGCCCCAACCCCAATGGCGGGCCTCCGCCGCAGCGCGATACTCCGGGTTGGACGGTGCGCGTGGTTCCCAACAAGTTCCCGGCCCTCGGCATCGAGGGCAATCTCAACCGCCAGGCGGAAGGCATGTTCGACCGCATGAATGGCATCGGAGCGCATGAGGTCATCATCGAAACTCCAGACCACAACGCCACCCTGGCCAACCTTCCACCCAAGCGCATCGAAGACGTACTCTGGACTTTTCGCGACCGCATTCTTGACCTCAAGAAGGACCGTCGCTTCAAGTACATCCTGATTTTCAAGAATCACGGGGAAGCGGCCGGGGCCTCGCTGGAGCACGCGCACTCACAACTGATTGCGCTGCCCATTCTTCCGATTTACGTGAGTGAAGAAATCGAAGGCGCCAAGCAGTACTACATTTACAAAGAACGCTGTGTTTTCTGCGACGTGATCCGCCAGGAGAGCGAGGCCGGGACCCGCGTGGTCGCCGAGAACGCCGATTTCCTTACTCTCGCGCCCTACGCGCCGCGTTTTCCATTCGAGACCTGGATCCTTCCCAAACAGCATGAGTCGGCTTTCGAGAATTCGTCCTCCCACATGTTTGAAAATCTGGCCCGGGCCCTGAAGACCTTGCTCAGCAAAGCCGAGCGGGTGCTGGATAATCCCCCTTACAACCTGGTGATCCACTCGTCGCCGGTGCAGGACCCCAACAACGACCACTACCACTGGCACATCGAGTTCATGCCTAAGCTGACCAAGACGGCGGGCTTCGAGTGGGGAACGGGGTTCTACATCAATCCCACGCCGCCGGAAGAAGCGGCGAAGTTCTTGCGCGAAGCCAGCGTGGAAGAGCCGGCGATTACGACGACGGGCTAGCGGAAGCCCGATCACCGGAACGCGGTTTGACACCTTGGTCTGCTCTCACTAAGATTCCCGAACTTGTGAGCCTGCCTATGAAACGTCTGCTCGTACTGCTGGTGACGCTTACATCCTTTGGCTACGGCGCCGCGAATCCTGCCGCGCCGATCAACAACATTCCCAAGCGCACTACCGTCAGCCTGGATGGCGCATGGCAGGCCATCGTCGATCCCTACGAGACCGGCCTGAACGGCCGCTTCTACCTGAACGCCAAAGCCAAAGACAAGCAGGATCTGGTCGAATACGATTTCGACAAGTCCGATGTTCTGAACGTTCCCGGAGACTGGAACTCGCAGAAGAAAGAGCTGTTCTTTTACGAAGGCCCGGTGTGGTACAAGAAGTCGTTTTCCTACGGCAAGCGGGAACACACGCGCGTCTTTCTGTATTTCGGCGCCGCCAACTACTTCACCCGCGCTTATCTCAACGGGCAAGCCCTGGGCGAACATGAAGGCGGTTTCACGCCCTTCAACTTTGAAGTCACCGATCAGATTCGTGAAGGCGACAACTTCGTGGTCGTGGAAGTCAACAACGCCCGCCGCCGCGATGCCGTCCCGACGGTAAATACCGACTGGTGGAACTATGGAGGGCTTACCCGCGATGTGATGCTGGTGGAGGTCCCCGAAACCTTCATCCAGGATTACTTTGTGCAGCTCGCGAAGGGTTCGGAGAACGAGATCTCGGGCTGGGTGCAGCTCAGCGGCGCTACGCAGGCGCAGCCGGTGACGGTCGAAATTCCCGAGGCGAAGATCAAACAGACCGTCACCACCGACGCCGCGGGCCGCGCCGAGTTCCGTTTTCCCGCCAAGCTCGAACTGTGGTCGCCGGAGCACCCCCGGCTCTACGATGTTGTGTTGTCGAGCGGCGCGGACAAAGTGCACGATGCCATCGGGTTTCGCACCATCGAAACCCGCGGCACGCAAATACTGCTCAACGGCAAACCCATCTTCCTGCGTGGCATTTCCCTGCATGAAGAAGCGCCGGTCCGCGGCGGGCGCGCCTTCAGCCAGAAAGATGCCGACACTTTGCTAAGTTGGGCACACGAACTGGGCTGTAATTTCGTTCGCCTCACTCACTACCCGCACAGCGAGAACATGACCCGCCTGGCCGACCGCATGGGAATCATGGTGTGGTCCGAAATCCCGGTGTATTGGGACATTGACTGGGAGAATCCAGCCACCCTGCAAAATGCCGAGAGCCAACTGCACGAGATGATTGCCCGCGATCACAATAGGGCTTCGGTGGTCCTGTGGTCGCTTTCGAACGAGACTCCGGTCAAGCCCGCGCGGACCGCGTTTCTGCGGCAGCTTGCAGACGCTGCGCGCCAGCAGGACTCGACTCGCCTGATCACCTCCGCGCTGAACCACGTTGACGACGCTGGCCCGGACACCCGTTCTCTCAATGATCCGGTGGGCGATTACCTCGACGTGCTGGGACTGAACGAGTACCTCGGCTGGTATGGAGGGCGTCCCGAAGACGCTGACCGCATGCAATGGAAGTTCGCCTGGGACAAGCCCGTTATCGTGAGCGAATTCGGCGCCGGAGCGCCGTACGGCAGACACGGCGAGGCCGATGAACGCTGGACCGAGGAGTATCAAGCCAATCTTTACCAGCACCAGATCGTCATGCTGAAAAAGATTCCATCGCTGGCCGGTTTGTCGCCCTGGGTGCTCATGGACTTCCACTCGCCGCGCCGCCTGCTGCCCGGCACACAGGATTATTACAACCGCAAAGGATTGATTTCGAATACGGGACAGCACAAGCAGGCGTTCTACGTGCTGCAGAAGTTCTATCGGGAAATGGAAGCTGGAAAATAGATCGCAGGTATCAGGTTGATCCGTTTGGGAAGGGCACGGCTTCCGCCGTGCCGCCAAAGACCGGAAGAGTAAGCGGCTTCAGCCGCTGGGGTTAGCTTCTAGGCTTGAGTGCGGTCGAGAAATTCCGAGTGCCATGCCATCTGAATCGCTTCCAGCTTGCCTTCGTTCGACTTCTTGGGATCGTCCTTGAACTCGGGCAGCTCCGTTACCAGCCGGTGCAAATCGGTAAAGCGCACGGCCAGCGGATCAGTTTCAGGATGCTGCTCCGAGAGCAGGATTCCGAGGTCATCCGCATCATCCCAGGTCAGCTCTTTCGGCATGCATTTGCTCCTTGGAAATTCATTGTTGGCCAACGACCAATGGCCGACGACCAACGACTGTTCTCTAGTGTTCTTCCGACACGTAATTCCGGTTCCACGCCGGAATCTCGACTACGACTTTGCCGGGCTTGTTGATGACGGCCTGGCAGCCGAGTCGGGAGTCTAACTGCAAATCGGCGGCCATGTCCAGCCGGTCGGCCTCGTCGTCATCCATCTCGGAAAGATTGTCGGCGCCCTCTTTGACCCAGATGTGGCAGGTGGTGCAGGCGCAGTTGCCGCCGCAGGCGTGGTCCAGCCGGATGCCGTTGTTCAGCGCCACGTCCAGCAGCGATTCCTTTTTGCCATGGTCCTTGTAAGGCAGCTTGCCGTGCTCGAACTGTACGGTCTTGCCCTCGGGAAGAAACGTGACCTGGACCGTGTTCTCGCCGGGAGGATCGACGGTTGCCGTTCCCGCGCCTTGATTTTTTTCTTCTGCCATCACAGCTCCTAATCTTGTTCCGTTTGCATTCTTAGCCGACGACTGACGACCGACGACTGCGCTATTCAAATTCCGCCTTGGCCACGGGATGGGGCGCGTCGGGGCCCTCGCCCATATCCGCCTGGTCCATGGTCTTGCCCTTCAGCGCGGTGGACACGGCGCTGTCCATCATCAGCTCGGCCAGCCGCATCGTACCCTGATTGAGCGCGTCGATGGCGGTGCGGATCGCCTGGTAATCGTCCTCTGCTTTCACTTCGGATAAGGCCTTTTCCAGCTTGGCGATGCGCTTCTTTTCAGCGCTGGTGAGCTGTCCCCAGGCGGGACTCTTCTTTCCTTTTTCGAGCGCGGCGAGGATGGTGCCGGCTTCGTTACGCGCCTCGATTACTTGGCGTTGACGGAAATCTTCTTCGGCCGAGTCAAACGAATCGAGAATCATGCTCTCGACTTGCTCGTCCGTCAAACCGTAGCTGGGCTGGACTTCGATTTGTGCCTCGGTTCCGCTGCGCTGCTCGCGCGCGGAGACGTGGAGGATGCCATTGGCATCGATGAGGAATTTAACTTCCACGCGAGGTATTCCCGCCGGCATCGGCGGAATGCCCTTCAGGTCGAAGCGCGCCAGCGACCGGCAGTCTTTTGCCAGTTCCCGCTCGCCCTGCAGCACGTGAATGGCGACATTGGCCTGCCCGTCCACCTGCGTGGTGTAGTGCTGCGTCGCCGAAGCCGGAATCGTCGAGTTCCGCAGAATGATCTTGTCGGTCACTCCGCCGGCCACTTCAATGCCGAGCGATAGAGGAGTTACATCGAGCAACAGCATGTTCTCCGTGGCTTCGGAGCCGCCGGCAAGAATATTGGCTTGCACCGCGGCGCCCAAGGCCACGACTTCATCCGGATTCAAATCGGTGTGCGGCGTCCGCCGAAACATTTCTTCAACCAGTGCACGCACTTTAGGAATTCGCGTGGAGCCGCCCACCAGCACGACTTCGTCAATCTGTTCCGGCTTCAGGCCGGCATCTTTCAAGGCCTGCTTACATGGACCGACGGTGCGATCGATGATGGGCTGAACCAGTTGCTCGAACTGCTGCCGTGTGATTTGTCTTTGATAGTGCTGCCCGCCCGGCAGTTCGACTTCGAGCGTGGTCGTGGGCTGCGACGAAAGGGCAATCTTGGCCTCGATGACGGCTTTGCGGATGGTGGCCACGGCTTCGCCATTGCGCGACACATCGAGGCCCATGTCACCGCGAATGTCGTCGAGCGCAATCGTGATCAGCAGGTTGTCGATATCATCGCCGCCCAGGTGCGTGTCGCCATTGGTGGCCACAACCTCGAAGATCCCGTCGTGCAACTTGAGGATCGATACATCGAACGTGCCGCCGCCCAGATCGTACACGGCGACAACGCCATTCTCTTTTTTGTCGAGGCCGTAGGCCAGGGAAGCAGCCGTAGGCTCATTCACCAACCGGAGGACCTCGAGACCGGCAATTCGCCCGGCGTCCTTTGTTGCCTGCCGCTGGGCGTCATTGAAATAGGCGGGCACGGTGATGACTGCCTTCGTCACCGGCGCGTTAAAGAACCGTTCGGCGTTGCGCTTGAGCTGGCGCAGCACGAAGGCGGAAATCTCGGGAGGTGTGAAGGTCTTCTCGCCCAGCCGGATGCGTAGAACTTCGCCGGGCTGAAGATCGTCGGCCAGGCGGAAGGGAAACAGCTTCAGTTCCTGCTGGATATCTTCGATGCCGCGCCCCATCAGGCGCTTGATCGAGTACACGGCACGCTCGGGCGTCTCGATCAAATACTTGCGCGCTGCGTTGCCGACAATGATCTGGTCGTTATTGTCCAGCGCCACCACGGATGGCACCAGGTTCAACCCGTCTTCGCCCGGAATCACGACCGGTCTGTCCCCCTGCATGAAAGCCACCAGCGAGTTGGTGGTTCCGAGATCGATGCCGACGATGCGTTCAGTTGACATAGGGGGATTCTAGATTGCAGATTTGAGATTGAAGATTGAAGATTTGAAATCTGAAATCTGAAATCTGCAATCACAAATCTGCAATCACAAATCTGAAATCGCTTTTACTTTTCCAGCGCCTCATTCACGTCCCGAACCAGGTTCCTGATATAGCTTCGCCGGTTGAGCAAATCGACCATGCGGTCGAGCGCCACGCGCCGTTCCTGGTCGCTATGGCCGTCAACGGCCTGGTCCCACTGGTTCCAATGGTCCTTTAATTCTTCCGCCATGGCTTCGTACTTCATCTCGAACTGCGCCCGGTGCGTTTCCAGATCCTTCACCAGGGCAGGATCGTTTTCGCCCATCTTCTGGTTCATGCGCAGCTCTTCGAGTTGCATGTTCAGCTCGAACACTTCTTCCAGAAGGTCGGGAGGCACGATCTGCTTCTTCACTTCGCCGCTGGCGCGCGCTTTTTCGGTGGCGGCCTTGGATTGCTCTTCCAGTTCCACCCCCTCCAGACGCAGCAGGTACTGCGTGCGTTTGATGGGATCTTTCAGGGTGCGGTAAGCGTCGTTGAGCAGCGAGCTTTGTTCCAGGCTCCACTCTTGCTCGCGCTTGTCGGCGCGGGCGTTGAGGTCGGGATGCAGCTTCCGGCTCAGTTCGTAGAACTCTTTTCCCAGGCGAGCTACATCCACATTCAGCTTCCGGGGTAATCCAAAGAACGAGAAGTAGTCCACCGGCAAAGGCGGCTGCACTCTGCCGCAGGCATGACAGAAGTGGGCGGCGCGCATGTCGCCGCACGACCAGCAACTGGCGGTGCCCTCGCCGCTTCCGGCAGCCGCAACCGTTTTGGAAGTATCAATCGCCATGTTCGGATCGTGTGGCGCGGGCGCCCTCGCCCGCGACGGGCGCATGCATCACCAAAATTCTCAGGGATTTCCAATCGCTGGACCGTAAAAATGTGAGCGGAGCGCGGAGGGCCTTGCCGCTCCAGGCTTTTCGCGGGCGAGTCGCCCGCGACCACACAAATCGCACGACACAACCAGACCGCGCGGTTACCCTGAGAATGACGTCCCGCAGCCGCACGACTTCGATGCATTCGGATTGACGAAGACGAATCCCTGCTGCATCAGAGTCTCCTGATAATCCAGCACCATGCCGTTCAAATAGATAAACGATTTCGGATCAACGAACACGCGCACATCGCCGAACTGGAAAATGCGGTCGCGTTCGCGGGGCTGGGTATCGAACCGAATGTTGTAGCTCAGACCCGAACAGCCGCCGCCCTGCACGCCCAGGCGCAGCCCGCCCTGCTCGGGCGAGATGCCTTCCTTGACAATGGCCGAACGCACTTTCGCCAGCGCCTTGTCCGTGACCTTGACGCCGCCCTTGGCCGGAGCCGCAGGCTTGGATGTTTCTTCAGTTACTGTTGCCATAAACGATCCTAATACGCGCAGCTCTTACTGATAGCTGACGGCTGAGAGCTGCAAGCCTATTTCGCTTCGACAGCCGTGGGCTTGGCCGCGCTCTGTTTCGCCTTCCAGTCATGAATCGCGGCCCGGATGGCGTCTTCCGCCAGCACCGAACAGTGAATCTTTACCGGGGGCAGCGCGAGTTCCTTCACGATCTCGGTGTTCTTGATCTGCAGCGCTTCATCGACCGTCTTGCCCTTGACCCATTCGGTGGCCAGGGAAGACGATGCGATGGCGGAGCCGCAGCCGAAGGTCTTGAACTTCGCGTCTTCGATGATGTTGGTCTGCGGATTGACCTTGATCTGCAGCTTCATCACGTCGCCGCACTCCGGCGCTCCGACAAGACCAGTGCCGACTTCGGTGCTGTTCTTGTCCATCGAGCCCACATTGCGCGGGTTTGAGTAATGATCGAGAACCTTATCGCTATATGCCATTTTTGACTCTCTCCTGAAAAATTAACCTCGTGTCATCCTGAGCGCAGCTTGACCGGTTGCTCTGCAACCGATCAACGGAGTCGAAGGACCCCTACTCTCTCAACCGGCTAAGCCCGTTTTCGCCCTTTCAGGGCTGAGCCGTTTTCTCGCTTCGTACCCAGGGCTTGCGCCCTGGGCTCTATTCTTTTGCCGCTTCGCGGCGCGCCAAACTTACTTTGCAACCGCCAGACTTACTCTGCCGCCCACTTGACGCTCTTCAAATCCACGCCCTCTTTCGCCATTTCGTACAGGGGCGAAAGCTCGCGCAGCCGTTCCACGGTTTCGATGACGCGATCGGCGACGTAATCCACTTCGGCTTCGGTGTTGAAACGGCCGATGCCGAAGCGAATCGAGCTGTGCGCCAGATCGTCGCCTGTCCCTAAAGCCTTCAATACATATGATGGCTCCAGAGTCGCAGAGGTGCATGCCGATCCGCTCGAAACTGCGATGTCATTGATACCCATCAGCAGCGACTCGCCTTCGACGTAGGCGAAACTGATATTCAGATTCCCGGGCAGGCGATGTTCCATCGAACCGTTGACGTAAACCTCGTCCAGACGTCCCATGATGCGGTCGCGCAGCCGGTTGCGCAGACCCGCCAGATGGCAGGCTTCTTTCGCCATCTCTTCCGAGGCAATCGCGCAGGCCTTGCCCAATCCAACAATTCCAGGGACGTTCAAGGTCCCGGAGCGCATGCCGCGTTCGTGACCGCCGCCGTCGATAATGGCGGAAATCTGCACCCGGGGATTCTTGCGCCGGACGTACAACGCGCCCACGCCCTTGGGCCCGTACATTTTGTGGGCCGAGATCGACATCAGGTCGATGTTCATCTTGTTTACGTCGATCGGAATCTTGCCCACAGCCTGGGTAGCGTCGGTGTGGAAGATCACGCCGCGCTCACGACAGAGCTTTCCGATTTCCGCCACCGGCTGTACAACGCCAATTTCATTGTTGGCGGCCATGATCGTCACCAGGATGGTCTTGTCATCCATGGCGCGCTTCAGTTCTTCGAGATCGATCAGGCCGTCCTTCTGCACCGGCATGTAGGTGACGCGGTAGCCATATTTCTCCAGCCGCTTGCAGGTATCGAGCACGGCCTTGTGCTCGGTGACGGCGGTGATAATGTGGTTGCCCTTCTCCCGGTACATCTCGGCCACGCCCTTGATGGCGAGGTTGTCGCTTTCGGTGGCGCCGGAAGTGAAAATGATCTCTTTGGGGGTCGCGCCAACCAGCTTGGCCACGCGCTCACGCGCGGTCTCGACACCTTCCTCGCCCGCCCAGCCGAACGAGTGGTTGCGGCTGGCGGCGTTGCCGAATTTTTCCATGAAGTAGGGCAGCATTTCTTCCAGCACACGCGGATCCATGGGCGTGGTGGCGTGGTTGTCCATGTACACCGGCAGCTTCACGCCGTTGGGGGCGGTGCGCTGCTCCTGGGTTTCGGGGCGTCCATTTGTCCCCTGGGGGATCGTCTTTACATCGGTGCTCATAAGTGCTCTCTCCTCAGAACCTGCTTATCCAATGGTTACAAACTCGGTTGCGCTCTTTGTTTTGTCGTGGGCCTTATCGTGGCCGGTCTTGTCGCCGTCGTGCGCGGACTCTTCTTTCATCTCCAGGATAGTGATGCGCCGCAGCAGCTCTTCGATTCCGTGGCTGACCCGCCGCAAAGGTTCGCGGATACTGCAACGGTCGCTCTGATCACATTCGCCACGCACGGTCACGCATGAAGTAATAAAAAGCGGGCCATCAATCGCCCGAATCACTTCGAACGCCGAAATCATTGCCGGGTCGCGAGCCAGCGTGTAGCCGCCGTTCGTTCCATGCTGCGAATGCAGTAGTCCGGCTTTGACCAGCCGCTGCAGAATCTTGGCCAGCGCCTCCTGGGGTATGCCGTAGGCGTCGGCCACATCCTTGGCGCTACAGGCTCCGCGTTCGCCATGCTCGGCCAGATGCTTCATGGCCATCAGCCCGTAATCCGCCTTTTTGGTCAGCTTGAGCATGGTCGGCAAATCCGACCTTTTCAGTCGGATATATCTATATTAGATGCCAACCTGCTCAAATGCAACCCCTTACAGGCAATGGTCAAAAAACGACGTCGAGATGCTACGGATTGCGCTTAACCGCTGGGAGGAACCCCAACAGGTCCGTCTTGTTCCCTGAGTTGAGGGAATCAGGCCCACATCGTATCTGGATAGAGCTAAAGAATCATTGAAGAGGACTTGACATCTGGGGAAGGCGGTCTAAAATACCGCCAATTTCCGGCGAAATCCCCGGCCGTTGACAGGGGAACCAGCATCCGGATTTATGACTCCATCCTCGCCGTCCGAACTCCCCGAGAAGAGAAGCAACGTGCCGCCGTGTCAGCATCCCCGTGTTCAAATCGTGGCCCGCGAAGAAGACTCTGAATTCGTTGAATGTAAGGAATGCGGTGAGATCTTCGAATCCAGCGAATTCAAGGACATGATCATCGAAGACACGAAGCTTCCAAAGGAACCGTAAGGCCCCCTACAAAATATTTCGTCGGCCGGCTTATTTATGCCTGCGAGGGCAGGATGCCCTCGCGACAGCCGGCGGGACGCCGGCGCTACACGAAACCTCTCGTGACAAAGGTAACCTCACTCTCGGCCTTTACTGTTGTTTGCCGCCATAACAATTTGTTAGTGTCGCCGGGGGATTATCTTGTCCGCAAAAAATCAGACTCCGCTTGTCGCCCTGGTGGTGGACGATTCCATGCTGATCCGGCACACCGTCTGCCGCTTTCTCGAGGAGCGCGGTTATAACGTGGAGTCGGCAACCAACGGAGAAGAAGCGCTGCCCATCGCCCAGCGGATTCATCCCGACATCATCATCACCGATATGCAAATGCCAAAGATGAGCGGCACCGAACTCATCACGGCGCTCAAGGCGCGGCCCGAAACCGCCGCCATCCCGATCGTCATCGTGGCGGGAAAAAACAGCGGCTTCGACGCCCGGGAACACCGCGCCAATTTCGCCATTTTCAAGGACATCGATATCGAAGCCCAGCTCACCAAGGCGCTCGAAGCTCTGCTCGGAAGCCGCGTCACCAAAGTCAAAGCTGCAGGGAAGTAAAGCCAAGGCACCCAGGTCATGTGCCAATTCCAAATGCTTACCGCAGAGCCATCCCTGCTTCCGCGGAGAAATCCATGGCGGCAAACTCCCGAGCGAGAAATTTCGGATAGGCCGCAGCCGCAATCATGGCGGCGTTGTCAGTCGAGAGCGGACGGGAGGGGAAATATACGGGCAATCCTTCCATGGCGGCGTCCTGCTCGAAGCGCTGGCGCAATTCGTTGTTTGCGGCCACGCCGCCGGTGACGAACAGCGTGGCGGCGTTGCAGGCCCGCGCCGCGGCCAGGGTCTTCATGACCAGATCACTCACCAGGGCCCGCTGAAACGACGCCACCAGATCCAGCGTTTTCCGGTCGGTATGAAGCAGGTAGTCTTCGAGCCCAGGCTTCTCGATCGTGCTCAGCGCTTTTCGGCGGGCCTCAATCGAAGCCCGCATCTCATGGACTTCGACGTAGCGCAAGACCGCGGTCTTGATCCCGCTGTAGGAAAAATCAAAGCGCGGCCCTTCTGTACCGTCGCTCTTGTCTTTCCGGTCGCGGTGCTTGAGCTGTGCGGGCGGAAACTTCACCGCCGTGGGATCGCCTTGAGTGGAGAGCTTGTCGATAATGGGGCCGCCGGGATATCCCAGCCCCAATAACTTCGCCACTTTGTCGAAGGCTTCACCGGCAGCGTCGTCGCGGGTGTGCCCGATGTTCTGGTACGACCAATGTTCATTGCGCTGCTCGGCTAGGTAAAGATGAGTGTGCCCGCCTGAAACCACCAAAGCCAGCACGGGGAAATTCATCTCGCGGTTGTCTTTTTGGCGTTCTTCGAGCAGGACGGCATGAATGTGTCCTTCAAGATGATTGACCGCGATCAACGGCTTGTCGAGGGCGAAGGCCAAGGCTTTGGCGTATCCGATTCCGACCAGCAGGGCTCCGGCCAGCCCCGGCCCTTGCGTGACCGCGAGCGCATCGATCGACTGGTAGGTCTGTCCGGCATCGGCCAGCGCTTGGCGGACCACGGGCACAATTGCTTTTAAGTGCTCCCGCGAAGCCAGCTCGGGAACCACTCCGCCATAAGGCTGGTGCGCGGCGATCTGCGAGAAGACGACGTTCGAGACCACTCTCTCGCCGGAATACACAACCGATGCAGCCGTCTCATCGCACGAGCTCTCAATGCCGAGGATGTAGGCGCCGGGCATGGTTCCCAGTCTAAATCACCCGTGGAAGGGAGTGTCCGACCCACACGTTCGCTGGAAGGCTACAATATTCCTCAATGACGACCGGAAACCCGAGCGCGCCGCCTGCCACAGAGCCGGTCAGTTCGCTCTACGATACCCGCCTGCCCCAGCTCTCGCGCTGGCGGCGAATGCAAATTCCGGTCATCGCCGCAGCGGTGATCGCGATCATTCGCGCTCTTGGTCCCACGCTGCGTTTCGAAGAACTGGGCATGCATCACTACCGGGAATCGCGCGACCGGGGTGTGCCGGTGGTTTCCGCCTTCTGGCATCGCTGCATTATTGCCGCCACCTGGTACTGGCGCAATCGCGGCGTGGTGGTGATGAACACCACCAATTTCGATGGCCAGTGGACGCGCCGCGTGATTGAGCACTTCGGCTTCTCTACTGCCCAAGGCAGCTCCACCCGCGGAGGCTTGCGCGGACTTGCAGTCATGGCGCGGCGCATGGAAGAAGGCGTGGACTCGTCGTTTACCATCGATGGCCCGCGCGGTCCGCGCTACCTGGCCAAACCCGGACCGGTGATGCTGGCCCGCAAGACCGGCCGGCCTATTTACGTTTTCCATATTGGAGTTGAAAAGGCGCATACGCTGGAAAAAGCCTGGGACCTGATGGCGATTCCGCATCCCTTCTCGCGGGCGGTGATCGTGAGCGCCCCGCTGATCCCGGTTTCGCCGGACGCAGATGCGGAAGAACTCGAACGCAAGCACGCGGAGATGCAGGCTGCGCTCGAACGCGTACGCGACGTGGCCGAATCCTGGTTTGGATTGAGCGAAGCGGAACGCGAGCGGTTGCGCAAGGAATGGAATGCCTGAGACCCGAATCACGCGGGGACAGCCGCCCCCGGCTGTCCGGTCGCCCGCAGGGCGACCACCGGTTCAGCGGAATACGAATGTCTGAGACCAAAGTATTCGCCGAGCAGATCATTCGCACCCTGCGCGAACACGGCCACCAAGCCTACCTGGTCGGCGGATGCGTTCGCGACCTGTTGCTCGCCCGTGAGCCTGCCGACTACGACGTTACTACCGACGCCACGCCCGACCAAGTCATGCGGATCTTTCCCGAAACTTACGCCGTGGGCGCGCAGTTCGGAGTCGTGCTGGTTCCGCTAAAAGACGACGCGAACAACACGGTTGAGGTCGCCACCTTCCGCAGCGACATCGGCTACAGCGACGGCCGCCATCCCGACCAGGTGCGTTTCAGCAAGAGCGCTCAGGAAGATGTCGAGCGCCGGGACTTCACCATCAACGGCCTGCTGCTCGATCCCGTCAAGAATGAGGTTCTGGATTTCGTCGGCGGACGCAAGGACCTCGACGCCGGAATCATTCGCACCATTGGGCGGCCTGAGCTGCGCTTCGCTGAAGATAAGCTGCGCATGCTGCGGGCGGTACGCTTTGCCGCCCGCTTCGGATACACCATCGAACCGGAAACTTTTGCCGCGATCCAGAACTTGGCAGCCGGGACCAGTCAGGTGTCACGCGAGCGGGTTCGCGATGAATTGAACAGAATGCTCACTGAAGGCCACGCCCGCCAGGCCTTTCTCCTGCTCGATGAGACTTGTCTGCTGCAGGAAGTCCTGCCCGAGATTTCGGCGATGAAAGGCGTGCAGCAACCCCCGGAATTTCATCCCGAAGGCGATGTTTTTGTGCACACGCTGCTGCTACTCCAGGAACTGCCGCATCCCTGCCCGGCGACGCTGGCCTGGGGAGCGCTTTTACATGATGTCGGCAAGCCGCCTACATTCCGTGTGGCCCCAGACCGTATTCGCTTCGACAATCACGTGGACGTGGGCGTGAAGATGGCGGAAGCGATCTGCCGGCGACTGCGCTTTGCCAACGACGACACTGAGCAAATCCTGGCATTGGTAGCTAATCACATGCGTTTCTCGCATGTGCCGCAGATGAAGGAATCCACCTTCAAGCGATTTGTGCGCATGCCACAGTTTGAGCAGCACATCGAGCTGCATCGGCTGGACTGCCGGGCCAGTCATCGAGATTTGACTTCCTACAACTTCACCCGCCAGAGAATTGCCTCGATTCCGCCGGAGGCCATTCGTCCAGCATCGCTCATCACCGGCGATGACTTGATCGGGGCTGGGTATCTCCCCGGGCCGTGCTTCAAGGAAATTCTTTCGCAGGTAGAGGATGCCCAGCTCGAAGGGCGTCTGCAGTCGAAAGACAGCGCGCTGGAGTACGTGCGGCGAGAATTTCCTCTGCAACCAGTTCGTTCCCGCCAGAACTGACTGGCCGGCGTGGGTTGTCAAGGCCTGCTCGGCGCTTGTTTATCTTCAAACGGTTGAGGTCAAACGAAATATATTCTTTCTTCGTATGTCCCATTTGCCGTGGGTAAATTGATATGCTGAAAATATGGAGCGCGAATATTTCCGCAGCCGACGAAAGCGCGGAGAATGCTAAAATCATTCTCGCTCCCACGAAGAATTTGATCTATTGATGACCCGAGCCCTGGAACAAGTCGGCGCAGGACTGGAAAAAATCGTTGCCGGCAGCTTACGGCGCGCTCCGGCGGGACAAGGCCCGATGCAGGCATGGCCCCTGGCTTGCGGACAGGCAGTTGCGGCGCGGACCCGGGCCGTCGATTTCGCCCAGGGCATTCTTCGCGTGCAGGTTCCCGACCCGGGCTGGCGAACTGAGTTGCAGGCGCTTGCGCCTCAGTATCTCGCCGTCATTAATCGCTACGTGGCTGAGAGCGTGGCCCGGATTGAGTTTGTAATTCTGGACAAGGCCGCGGGCGAGGGCGCCCGCGCCACACAAATCTCGAGAACATGAAAGTTACCGAAAAAGACGTTGCATACGTGGCCGATCTCGGCAACCTGGAGTTGACCGCGGAAGAGCGCACACGCATGGTGCGCGACCTGAACTCGATTCTCGGTCACATCGACAGCCTGAACGAACTAGACACGACGAACGTGCCACCCATGGCGCAGGTTTCGGACCGCTACGGCGTGGACCAGTCGAAGCAGGGAAGTGAACGCTTCGCCTACGCTAGCCGGGAAGATGTTCTTGAAGGATTGCGCAAGTCCCTGTCCCACGACGTCGCGCTCGAAAATGCCCCGGACTCCGACGGAACATTCTTCAAGGTGCCGAAAGTGATTGAGAGATAGAAAGAATCGTCGTTGGTCGTTGGCCCCTGGTCTTTGGCCAAAGACCAACGACCAAAGGCCAACAGCCGATTCTCATGAATCTGGACCTGCTCACAATTGATGCCGCGCGCTCCGCTGTGCAGGAGCGCAAGACCAGCGCTGCGGCGCTGGCTGAGTCGTTTTACGCGAAGATCGAAGCCGACGATCCGAAAATTGGCGCATTCCTGACTCTCTCCAAAGAGCGCGCGCTGGCCAAAGCGGCTGAGATAGACGCGCTGGCGGCGAAAGGCGAGACGCTTCCGCCCCTGGGCGGTGTGCCGGTCGCAATCAAAGATGTAATGGTCACCAAAGGCGTTCGCACTACGGCGGGTTCAAAGATCCTGGGCAATTATGTTCCGCCCTACGATTGCACGGCTGTCGCCCGGCTCGAAGCTGCGGGCGCCGTGGTGCTGGGCAAGTTGAACTGCGACGAGTTCGCAATGGGTTCGTCCAACGAGAACTCGGCCTGGAAGCCGGTGCACAATCCGCGAGACCTCACCCGCGTTCCGGGCGGTTCGTCCGGCGGCTCAGCAGCGGCGGTGGCTGCGGACATGGCGGTGGCTACGCTGGGCTCGGACACGGGCGGTTCTATTCGTCAGCCCGCGTCTTTTTGCGGTGTAGTCGGGCTAATGCCGACCTATGGACGCGTGTCGCGCTACGGCCTGATCGCATTTGCTTCGTCTCTCGATCACATTGGCCCGCTCACGAAGACGGTGAAGGATGCGGCCATCGTGTTGCGAACCATTGCGGGCCGCGATCCCATGGATTCCACCTCCGCCGACATTCCGGTTCCGGATTACGTTGCGGAGCTGGAAAAGCCGGTGCGCGGACTGAAGATTGGTGTAGCCAAAGAGTATCTGGGAGAAGGCCTGGACAAGGAAATCCGCAGCGCCATCGAGGCCGCGATTCAGAAACTGGCCCAGCAAGGATGCGAGATCGTGGAAGTTTCCCTGCCACACACGAAGTATGCCATTCCGGCCTACTACATCGTGGCCACGGCAGAGGCTTCATCGAACCTGGCCCGCTTTGATGGCGTGCGCTACGGATACCGGGCCAAGGATGCGCACACGCTCTCGGAAATGTATCGGCGCAGCCGCGATCAAGCCTTCGGCGCGGAAGTAAAGCGCCGAATCATGCTGGGCACATACGCGCTGAGCGCGGGGTACTATGACGCCTACTATCTGAAAGCGCAAAAGGTGCGTACCTTGCTGACCCGTGACTTCGAAGAGGCGTTCCGGAAGGTGGATGCCATTGTGGCTCCGGTGAGTCCCACGGCGGCGTTCAAGCTCGGCGAAAAAGTGGACGATCCGCTGGCCATGTATCTGGCGGACATCTACACCGTGACCGCGGACCTGGCGGGAATTCCGGGAATTTCCGTGCCCTGTGGCCAGACCAGTGAAAAGTTGCCCATCGGATTGCAGATCCTGGGCCGGCATTTCGACGAGAGCACGATGTTGCGGGTCGCGCAAGCGAGCGAGAAAGCGGCGTAAGCAAAAAAGGCTTCAGGGTTTAGTTGTAAAGACAATCGCCATCGGCTTCGGCTGATGGCGATTTTGTTTTTGGGGTGCTTTCGACTGCGCGGATGGTCTCCCCGGCTGTCCGGCCGCCGCATGTTCGGGTCTTGTCCAATCCAAACTGTTGAAAAAAATTGATCACGGAGAAAAACACTCATGAAGGCGAATTCGATGAGCAGAATCCTGCTGGCCGTGGTTCTAAGCATTTCATTAATCGCTACCGGTTGCAGCGCCCAGTGGATCAGCGTGGCCCTGGCCGATTTGCCGGTGCTGACCCAGATGGCGTTGAACATCGCCGCGCTAGTGGCAACCCTGGAATCGGGAAAGCAGTTGACCCCCGCCGAGGCCTTGGCCATCCAGAACATCTCTGCGGAAGCCAGCAAGGACCTGACCCTTTTGCAGTCGTTGTACAACTCCTACAAATCGAGTCCGAGTTCGGGCACTCTGCAGAAGATTGAAAGTCTGATCCAGGACACGAACCATAACTTGCCGGCGCTCCTGCAGATGGCCCACATCAGCGACCCCGCGCTTTCTGCTCGAATCACGGCCGCGGTAAACCTGATCCTCACCAGCGTCAGCAGCTTTGCCTCGCTGATCCCACAGCCGCCGTCGGCCACCTCGAAGACGGCGCGGCAGAACATGATCATTCCCCGCCCTGGGGATTTGAAGCGGCTGTGGAACCAGCAGGTGTGCGCTCCCAGCGGCAATGCGGCCCTTGATACCGCGCTCAGCGAACGAGTCTTGAGATAACCGGTTAGAAACCAGGAACTGGGAACAAGAAACTGGGAACTAAAGATCACGAAAACAGAAAACAGAAAACAGAAAACAGAAAACAGAAAACAACAGAAAACAGAAAACAGTTGCAAGCTACCAGTTCTCTGTTCTCAGTAGCATTCGAGGTTTACTTCAATGACTCTGCCTGTAATTGCAATTACGAATGCATCTACCTGCCTCAGCGATACGGAGGTGGCGGCTGCGATTCCGGCGTTGCAACGCCAGGTCACTATCGATTTCAGGGCGTACTGGGAAGTGGATTGCCAGCTGACGCTATTGCCCAGGGAAGAGCCGCTCGTCGAGGGGTGGTGGCAGATTTCCGTGCTCGACAATCCGGACCAGGCCGGCGCCCTCGGCTATCACGAATTGAGCAGCCGCGGAACTCCCCTGGGTAAAGTATTTGCCGGGCTTGATCTCCAGAGCGGAGGCTCGTGGACGGTTACGCTGAGCCACGAGTTACTCGAAATGCTGGCAGATCCGTGGATCAACTGGTGTGCGCAAGGTTCCGACGGAAAAATTTATGCTCTGGAAGTCTGTGACGCAGTCGAGGCCGACGGGTTGGGCTACGAGATCGATGGCGTGCTGGTTTCAGATTTCATCACCCCATCGTGGTTTGAGCCCACACATGCCGATCGGATGGATTTCAAGCGGCGAGTCCGGAATCCCCTGCAGCTTGCTGTGGGAGGATATATCTCGGTGCTGGATGCGGGCGGCGGGTGGACGCAGGTTGCGGCGCAGGGCCAGCCTTCACTGCCGATTCCGTTGGGCAGCAGGAGGCAACGTCGCAACATGCGAAAGGCGGAGTGGAGGAAAAGTCTGCTGCGCAGCCAACCTACTTCCTGCGCCAGCGCACCCCGTCCTTGGTGATTTCGACGAGCAGGCCGGCTGAAGTCAGTTCGGCGCGGATGGCATCCGAGACCTGAAAATTTCGCGCCCGTCGAGCGGCTTCCATTTCGGATATTTTCGCTTCGATCGCGGCATCGGTCAGGCCTTGGGTTTCGACGGCCGCAAGCAATTCCCGGCTGACATCTTTCTCGCGCCCTTCCGCCCTGGCCCATTCGAGGATGGCCTTCATCTTGGGTCCATCGTCATCCCGCAGGACGGCAAAGATTTCGTCAAACTTGTCCAGCGCGGCCAGCAGCGGAGCGACATCATCTTTCTTCATCTCTCCGCTATCGATCGCGACGTTGGCTTTGCGCACCATGTCAAAGATCGCCGCCTGCGCCTGGGCGGTGTTGAGGTCGTCGTTCAGGGCGGACGTTATGCGTTCCACAGCTTCGCCAGCCAGATTGGAGTCAGCGGAACCTGAGGGGAATTGGCCGGTCTTCAGGCGTAACTGGAAATTGCGCAGCTTTTCCACGTTGCTGGCCATTTGCTTCAAGCCGTCGAAGGTGAAGTTCAGCTGGTGGCGATAGGGCACCGACGCCAGCAACAGACGGATCGCAGAAGGCTTGTATCCCCGGAGCGCCAGATCGCGCAAGGTAAAGAAATTGCCCGCGCTCTTGGACATCTTTTCGCCTTCGACCAGCAGAAAGCGGGCGTGAAACCAGAAGTGTACAAAAGGCTTTCCGGTCAGCGCTTCGGACTGCGCGATTTCGTTTTCATGATGCGGGAAGATGAGGTCTTCGCCACCGGCGTGCAGGTCGAACGTCTCCCCCAGTTCCTGCATGGACATCGCCGAGCACTCGATGTGCCAGCCGGGCCTTCCGGGTCCTATCGGACTCTCCCAGAATGCCTCCCCTGGTTTGGGCGCTTTCCAGAGGGCGAAGTCGCGAGCACTGTCTTTTTCATATTCGTCCACATCCACACGCGCGCCGTCCTCCATACCCTCGAAGTCTTTCTTGGAGAGCTTGCCGTAGCCCGGGAACTTCGCGATGCGGAAGTAATAAGACCCGTCGTCGGTACGGTAGGCAAAGCCTTTCTTCTCCAGTGCCGCAACGAAGCGCGCCATCTCTTCGATATGGTCGGTGGCACGGGCGAGCAGCGGCTGCTCGATATTCAGCGTGGCGCTGTCTTCGAGAAAGGCCTTCTCGTACTTCGCGGTGTAGGCCTTGACGCTCAAGCCCTCCTGGGCGGAGTTGCGGATGATCTTGTCGTCCACGTCGGTAATGTTCATGACATGGCGGACCCGGAACCCGCTCTGCAGCAGGAAGCGCCGCAGAATATCCACCGCGACAAAAGTCCTGAAGTTGCCGATGTGGCCGTAGTCGTACACCGTCGGTCCGCAGGCGTACATCCGCACTTCATTATCTTGCAGGGGATGGAATTCTTCGATCTTGCCGGAGAGCGTGTTGTAAAGATGCAAAGCCATGAGTGGGAGAAGATTGCGGACGGAACCGTTAATTCTAGGGGGACACGGGAAAGAGGGTCAAATCGAGCCTCGACCCGATTTCGTGACCTCGGCATGAGGGTGACTCGCGGCGTGCAGCCGCTGGCCCACAAGAAAGACATAGTGCAGCGCGGAAACCACGGTGAAAGCCACGGTGGCGTGAAGAAACGTGGTCTGAGTGAGCCAGACCCAGCGGGCATGCTTGATCTGAAACAGCAGCACAAAGAAAATCGCAGCCACCTGGGCAAACGTGTTGGCCTTGCCAAAGAGGCTGGGCCGGAAGTCGCGCAGGCCGGCGATGGCGTAGAGCACCGCGCTGGCGCAGAGAATCGAGATATCGCGGCTGAAGACCAGCACGGTGTACTTCCACGCAATCTTATGCAGAATGGCCAGCACCATGAACATGGTGCTGAGAAGAAGCTTGTCCGCGATGGGATCGAGGTACTGGCCGAGCACAGTCTGCTGCTTAAGGGTGCGCGCCAGAAGTCCATCAAGACCATCACTGAAGCCCGCCAGGACAAACAACACGAGCGCCCACCGGTAGTGGCCGGCCACCAGGTTGATCACGATGAAGGGCACGAACATCATGCGCAGCAGGGTGAGCTGGTTGGGCGCAGTGAGCAGCTGGGAGAACTTCATTTCAGATCTCCGCCCGCATGGGACCCGGCCATCAGATTGGCGGTGAGCGCCGAAGCCGGATCCAGGCCCGTCTTGGCAGTGAAACGTTGAGAGAGCGAAGGAATGTTGCCGTCCGGAGAATCAAGCTCCACCCGCTCGACGCGATGCATGGGAAAGAAGACTACACCGCAGGAAGCAGGGTCGCCTGCTTTGATCGTGGAGACCAGGTCTTCGAACGAGCCCAGTTCGACACCGGCAAGACTGAGCCCCTGAGCGGTCAGCGCCAAAATTGCGCCCCAGAACTTTTCTCGAGGATCCCCCAAAGTCAAGAGCACGATCGCGCCGGGCCGAAACGGATTCTCAATCCGCGGCGCTCGGCGTGTCGCGGGAGTCGTGAGGGGCCATTGGAGGATTGTCGCCGTGAACGGGGAGACTTTGCAACTACGCGGGCAACTGCTTGCGAGAGCGACATGCCCGGTCAGTCTTCGGGCGCGGGTTCGTTCGGCGCAGTTTCGGCGGGAGCCAGAGGTAACTGCGAAGCGCTGCTCAGCAGGTCGCGCTCCTGGGGTGAGAAGTCGCTTTTGAAGCGATCGGAGTCAATGACCTGTTGCCGCTGGGCGGGGGGCATGGCGCTGAGATCGCGGATTGCGGTCCGCAATTTCTGGCGGCGCTCCGGAGGCAGAGCTCTGAGTTGCGAAAACAGCTGCCGCGCCTGCTGCTTCTGATCGGGAGTCAGGTGCTCCCAGGTTTCCATGCGTTGCAGGATGCGGTTTTGCTGCTGCGGCGGGAGGCTGCTGAAACGCAGCAGCCGCTCCTTCAATATCTGCTGCCGGGCGGGCGGCAGGCTGCGGAACTGGGGATCGTTTTCGAGGGCCTTCTCCTGCTGATCAGGAGGCAAGTCCTTGTAGCGGCGCAGCCATTGTCCGGCGTGATTGGCCTGCGCCTGCTGCCGCGCTTCTTGCCTTTGCAGACGTCTTTCAGCGGCGCGACCCTGGGCCCAACCCGACGGAGCGGTTGAGGCCAGTAGCAGGGCCGCCGTCGCTACTCTTACCGTGATGGACTTAAGTGCGGACACTGTTTGTAATTCTCCCGATTCGCCCTCGCCATTTGCGATCATGATCCGTCACCGCAAAAGCTGGCCAAGACGGCCACAAAGGAAGCTAAACAACCTTTACGGGTTGGCGGTCACATCCGACTGCACGGCGAGATCATCGAGCACATCGAAGTCAGAGTACAGATTCTGATTTCTCTCCAGAGCCTGCAAGTCTCCCACGGCTGTGCCCGGTTCCGCCTGGGTTTGCGGGCCCACTGCCACCAGGGGCGCTTCCGTCGTGCTTCCCCGCTCGCCGCTGTTCATCCGAACCAGGCTTACGCCGACCACCATCACCAGGGCAAAGGACGCGGCCAGCACCGGTTTACGCAACCATCCCATCCAGCCAGCTGTTTGCTTCGTGCTCTCCTCGCGCAAACGGGCGCGTATGCGGACATCAAAATATGGAGAGGGCTCCGGCGCCTGCCACTCGTCCAGCAGCGACATGGTCTGGCGGAAGGCCTCGAGCTTGCCCGCACACTCGGTGCAGGTTTCGAGGTGGGCCTTCACTTCGGGCGTGACCGGGGTCACTCCAGCGGCCAGGTCCGGCATTACTTCGCGGGTTTCATTGCACTTCATAACTGCTTCCTTTACACAAACTCTTTGAGCTGTTCGCGCAGCGTTTCGTAGGCGCGAAACAGCAATGACTTGGTGGCGGATTCACTCAGCTTCAGGACATCGGCAATCTGGCGATACTCCATCTGCTGATATTTGTGCATCACCACCGCGATTCTCTGGCGCTCGGGCAGGGCCTGCACGCGCTGTAGAATGGCAGCCACTCGCTCCCGCCGCACGATCGCCTCCTCCGCGCTGGGCGTTCGGTCGGGCAAGTCGAGGTTGTGTCCACTCTCCTGGTCCGGTTCATCCAGGCTGACCGTATTCTCGGGGCGCTCGTGGCGTGTGTCGCGCGCATGATTTACCGCCAGATTGGTCGCGATGCGATACAGCCAGGTGGTGAACTTGGCGCTGGCCTCGTAGTTTTTGCGCGAGCGATAAACCCGCAGGAAAACTTCCTGGGCCAGATCTTCCGCGGCAGCATTGTTGTGCGCCATGCGGAACATGAAGCTCACCATGGCCCGGCGATACTTCTGCACCAGAAATTCGAAGGCCGAATCATCGCCGGCTTTCACCTGCAGCATGATTTCGGCGTCGCTGAGCCCTTCGCCGGGCAGACCGGCATCAGCCGCGAAGGGCGCCGTCTGCGGTACCCCCGCCATCGCAAGCAACCCGCGATCCATGGCTACGCTGCCCACATCTGATTGAACCCCCGAAGAAGATGAAAGTTGCGCCTCGCCCGCATTCGTCTCCGGCCCGGAAGTGCCTTCGGTACTAGGGGCTGCGGTTACTTTGGCGGCTCTGGGGTCGGTTGGCATCGGATACATCGCAACCCTGCGGGTCTTCCCTGCGCCCTCATCGAAACCGCTGGACCGGCCCCGGAAGTTGCAGCAGAATCAGGCTATCACGGTCGCGAGATACACGAAATTGGTTCGTTTGCTTGAATATAGCGGGCCGCGGGTAGCGCCGTCATCAGGCTTCTCCCAGCCCTTGCAGGATTCATGCGCGCCACATGCAGGGCATAGGTTGAGGTCGAGAATAGGGTCGAAAACTACGGGCGAGCCGCAGAAGCCGCAGCCCGGCTGCTTGCTCGTTCCCGGTGCTTGCGCTGGTGCAGGCTTGAAGTACCGTATGGCTGGAGCACAGAGCAACAAAAGCGGGAAGTGGCGGCGGTCCATGCAGAATCCAATCTGCGATCAAAGTGAGACAACCTGGCCCATGGAATCCTGTGCTGAAATCTATGGTGATTAGCTGAGGAAATGACTCAGAATGAGTCATTCCTGGTAACCAAAGTAACCTCGGAGATCGAAGTGAGATTCCTCGCGAGCCCAGTGAGCAAGTCTCGACGAGCCGGGCTGCGCCGGCCTGGACCGGTCTGAGACCCGGTTTCACACGATTATCCGGGATTGGTTGTGCCTCCATCGCATCGGAGGGATGCGATGGTGGGCGCTGTAGGATTTGAACCTACGACTTCCACCGTGTGAGGATGGCACTCTACCGCTGAGTTAAGCGCCCAGCCATTTACATTCAAGCAGTGACAGGCGTTCCCGTCAACTATGTGGAAAGCTGGGTGGTGGGTCAGTTTGGAGACCATGAACCACGAAGGACACGAAGGTAGACGAAGGAAACCCTGGGAAACAAAGCCTTCGTGATACTTCGTGTCCTTCGTGGTTTATGCGCCTGCCGTGCCATATCACGAAACTGACCCACTATCGAAAGCTGCGGAACGGGGGCGAAGTGCGGGGGCTGCGAGTGCTACGCCGGTGTTCGCGATTGCCATGAAACAGAACAGACATCGGAGGGTAACGAGCCTGCAGGATGGCCACATTCCTGGCCCTGGTGGCCTGTGAGAGCAGGGCTGGAGTTGCCCTTCTTTCCAAACCTCGGTCACTTGGCGTACATCCTTTGCTGGGATAATGTGAATCCATATTCAGAATGGCGACCGCCGGCCTTGGCCACCGGCACAGCGCAACAAACCAGATTTCACCAGGAGAGCGGTAATGCCCAGGACCCCGGTCTGCCCGATCCGCAAGCGGGTTGTTGTCTCCATCATTTCCTTCATCTTTGCCGTGATAATTCTGGCCGGTGCCGCTCCGGCGCAAACCCGCAACCGAATCTCGCAGAGGATTGCCGACACCGAACCGGTTGTGGTTTCCATGCCGAATCCCCGGACCCGCACGGCGTTCGATCAGGGCCGGGTCGAGGGCAGCCTGAATATCAGCCACGCGGCCATCGTGTTCAAGCTGGCCCCCGCCCAGAAGGCTGACCTGGAAAAATTGCTCGCGGAACAGCAGGACCCGCACTCGGCAAACTATCGCAGGTGGCTAACTCCAGAGCAGTACGCGGCGCGCTTTGGGATGAGCGACGGCGATCTCGCGCAAGTGACTTCGTGGCTGAAATCGCAAGGCCTAGCCGTGGACGGCTTCTCCCGCGCCCGCACCCGCGTTTTCTTCAGCGGGACCGCGAACCAGGTGGAAAGCGTCTTCCACACCGAACTGCACCGCTACCTGCTGAACGGACAGGTGAGTCTCGCGAATGCTATCGAGATCTCCGTGCCGCAGGCGATTTCCGGCATGGTGCTGGGTGTCCGCGGTCTGGACACCTTCCGCCCCCAGCCCCGGGCGCGCGTGGCCAGGCCGAACTTCACCTCGCACCAGTCCGGGAACCACTTCCTTGCGCCCGGTGATTTCGCCACGATATACAACGTTCCCGCGGCGTTGGATGGGACCGGACAGAAGATCGTGATTGTGGGGCAGACGGACATCAATTTTTCTGATATTGATGCGTTCCGTAGCGCCGCGAGCTTGCCGGCGCGCACGACCGGGGCCAATGCGAACTTTCAAAAGATGCTCATCCCTTCTGGTGGGAGTGGTTTCAGCGACGGTGACGAAGTCGAGGCCAACCTCGATCTGGAGTGGTCAAACGCAGTCGCCAAGAATGCAACCATCCTTTACGTTTATGCTGGCGCGAACTCGGCGACCAAGAACGTGTTCGATGCGCTGCTATACGCTGTCGACCAAAATCTGGCGCCCGTGATCAGCACCAGCTACGGGAATTGCGAGGCTAACTTGACCGGCTTCCTGCAAACCCTTCAGCAAACCGCACAGCAGGCCAACGCGCAAGGTCAGACCATCACAGCTGCATCGGGTGATTCCGGCGCCGCGGACTGCGACGCCGCCACTGTCAACTCGGCGACCCACGGCCTGGCAGTGGACTCGCCCGCCAGTCTGCCGGAGGTCACCGGAATTGGAGGCAGCGAGTTCAGCGGAGATGCAGCGGCCACTGTAACCGGGACCGCTCCCAATACGACTGCAGGTGCCACCGCCTTCTGGGGCGGCACCAACAGCACCACCGACAACCTCAGTTCAGCGCTGAGCTACATCCCGGAAACCAGCTGGAACGACACGGCCTCCTCGGTTGCAGCTAGTCAAGGCCTCTCCGCCACCGGCGGAGGGAAAAGCAAAGTGTTTTCGAAACCCAGTTGGCAGACGGGCAATGGCGTTCCTGACGACGCTTCCCGCGACGTGCCCGACATTTCACTGAGCGGTTCGCCGAACCATGATGGCTACCTGATCTGTTCCCAGAGTTTCTTCGCGGGGGTCACGCCCGCCGTGACCAGTTGTACCAGCGGCTTCCGGGGCAGTGATGGGAGCAGTTTGGCTGTAGTGGGTGGAACGTCCGCCGGTGCGCCTGCCTTTGCGGGCATAGTGGCACTGCTCAATCAGAAGACCGGCTCCAACGGTTTAGGCAATGTCAATCCCACCCTTTACAGCCTGGCGGCTTCCACGCCGGCCGCTTTTCATGACATCACCAGCGGAAATAACGTCGTTCCCTGTACCCAGAGCTCCAAGGGTTGTCCGGCGGCGGCTCCATTCCAGTACGGCTTCAGTGCGGGCACAGGGTATGACCTGGTCACCGGGTTGGGTTCGCTGAATGTGACCAATCTCGCGAACGCCTGGGCAGCGCTGACCCCCAGCCCGGATTTTTCGTTTTTTGGCTACTCCGCAACAATTTCGGCTGCCGGCCAGTCCGCCACATCGCAAATCGTGCTGGAATCGAGCGCTGGTTTCAGCGGCACGGTGAACCTCGCTTGCCAGCCGTCCTCATCCACGGCCCAGATCAACTGCACTATCAGTCCTGCGTCGCTTACTGTGGGTGGGTCCGGGGCTACGGCGACGATGACTATCTCGACCACAGCCGCGCACGTGCTCTCCGGCGCCGCCTCATCGCAGGGGTCGCGTGGGTTGGGTTGGCTGGCGACTGGCAGCAGCGTCATGCTGACCGGCATTTTTTTCCTGGGCGTGCCCTCGCGCCGCCGTCGCATGACCGGATTTGGACTCATGCTGTTGGTATTTTTCGCCGCCGGCGTGGGCTGTGGTGGTGGCAGCAGCAGCGGTTCCGTGAAGACTGGCGGAACACCCAAAGGCAACTACAGCATCACGGTGACGGCCACCAGCGGCTCGTTGACCCACACCGCCAATGTTGCTGTAACCGTACAGTAGGCTGTGTGGATCAGACACTCCAGTGTGGGTTGCACATCCCTGTGTGCGTCGGACACTCCTGTCCCACGCTTTTGACTTTGTTTTTTCTAACCTTCCCGCAGATCACGTGGGGACAGCCGCCCTCGGCTGTCCGGTGGAGCGAGGCTCCACCATTCTGTTCAGTGCCACATCTTGCCTCCATGAATAGTCGAGCTGCGCTCGACCGGACAGCCGAGGGCGGCTGTCCCCACGCGGTTCTTCTGAGTATCAACCGCTTTCCTGTCAGGCTCACGCAACGCTGATTGGGAGGGTTGCACGTCAATTCCAAGAGGCAAAGTCAACCTGCAGGTCGTCGGACAGAGCCTGCCCTGAGCGAAGTCGAAGGGAGTGTCCGACCCACATAATCGGCCTTGAACTTTTTCTCCGGGGGTGCCGATAAAGGGGGCGTGAACGCTCCTGCACCTGCTCCCGATCCGCGTGGGCCCAAGGCTGTTCCTGCGCCTGGCCTGCGCTTTGTAGCCCGTCAACCCATCCTGACCAAGGACGAGAAGGTCTTCGGCTATGAGCTGTTGTTTCGCGATGGCATAGAGGACTATTTCTGCGCCAAAGATCCGGAGGCGGCCTCGAAGATCATGTTGGACAGCTCGTTGATCATGGGGCTCGACGTCCTGTGCAACGGCGGGCGCGCCTTCGTCAACTGCACCCGTGACATGCTGCTCAAGGACTATGTAACCCTGCTGCCGTCGAGCCGGACGGTGGTCGAGATTCTGGAAAGCGTCGAAGCCGATGACCTGGTCATGGCTGCCTGCCAGCGCCTCAAAGAAGGCGGGTACATGATCGCGCTCGATGACTTCGCGGTGGACGACAAGCGGGAAGCGCTGACCGACGTGGCCGATATCATCAAGGTCGATGTCAGAACCACCACTCTGGAGCAGCGGGCCGCGCTGGTGAAGCGCTACGGACCGTGGCGCTGCCGCATGCTGGCGGAGAAGGTTGAAACTCGCGAGGAATTTTTGGCCGCCCAGAAGGCGGGGTTTGCCTACTTCCAGGGCTATTTCTTCCGCAAGCCGGAAACGGTCAGAACGCACGCTGTTCCAGGCAACCGGCTCAATTACATAAAGATGCTGCAGGTGGTTTCCAAGCCCGAGCTGGAGCCGCGCGAGATTGAGAACGCCATCAAGGGCGAGGCCTCGCTGTGTTATCGCCTGCTGCGCTACATGAACTCCGCCAGCTTTGGTTTCGCGAGCGAAATCCACTCGGTGCGGCACGCCCTTGCCATCATGGGCGAACGGGAAGTCAGGCGCTGGGTGCGGCTGGTGGTCACGCTGGCGGCGGGGCAGAACAAATCGAGCGACCTGGTGCTGTCCGCCATGGTTCGTGCCCGCTTCTGCGAATTGCTCTCGTCTAAAATCAAGCACGGCGAATCCGATTTGTTCCTGCTCGGGCTGCTCTCCATGATGGATGCCATCCTTGAGATTCCCATGTCCGAGGTGCTGGAGAAGGTGTCCATCGATCAGGAGACCAAGGCTGTACTCTTGGGCGGCATCAGCCACCTGCGGCCGTTGTACCAGCTCATGCTGGCGCAGGAATCGGGAGATTGGCAGGGCACCGCGGAACTGTCCCGATCGCTGAAGCTGGGTGAAAGTGAAGTGGCAGAAAAATACTGGCAGGCGATGCAGTGGGCGCGGGAGATGAGCGGCCAGTAGATTCCCCCGTGCCTGGTCCCGGCCTGTTTTTCGTTCACCGCCGCACCTGGGAACGGGCTCCGCATTACCATTGTGCAAAACTACCTGACTTAGGGCTTGCGCTCCCTGCTCAGGGGGCGGTAACATCATAGGTGTTTCCAGTGGCCATGCTCTCTAGCTGGCCCTCCGCGCCCCCTGGCTCCAGACGCCATACGGAAAAGAACATTCACGCGTGAGTTTCAGCCGCACGGGGTTTTCGGCACATGGCGCATGCCTGTGTCCGAAGCGAGGTTTTACCAGAAAGCGGTCATTGTCAGTGATCGGCGAAATCGAGTCCCCCTTCGGGCGGACTGAATGCACAGATAAAACGAGAACAATATGAATGCAGGACCCGGACATCCCTCCGGCGGTGGTGGAGGGAGAAGCAAGCGGCGACGCGGGCGTCGTCCGCCGAATCGTGGTGGTGCACCCAACGGCCGCGACCGCCAGCAACACGGCGGCATCTACAGCGCTCCCATGGACCACAGCTACCGCGCCACCCTGGGCGGAAATAACGGGTCGAGACCGGGCCGCATGCGTCCTGGATTCGCTCCCGCGTACGCTCCCCTCGAGCCCGAACCACTGCCTCAGGGCGATAACGGCAACTCCCGCATCTTCGCCTTTGTTGACGACCTCTTCTTTCAGGCCAAGATCCAGGAGACGGCGCGCAAGCTGAATGTGAAGGTCGAATTCGTCAAGACAGAAAAAGACCTGCTCGATCACATGAAGCTGAATGGCGAAGAGAAGCCGTCGCTGATCATCTTCGACATGAACAACGCCAACGCCAAGCCCCTGACCCTAATCCCTAAACTCAAGACCAAGTTGAAGAAGGGGACGTCGATCATCGGATTCCTGTCACACGTGCAGGGAGACTTAAAGATGAAGGCGCACGAGGTGGGATGTGACATGGTTTTGCCGCGCTCGGCGTTCTCGCAGAACCTGCCCCAGTTGCTGCGCCGTCACGGCGCCCCGGAGACAGAAACCACGAATTAGGGGGATCATACCCTTCATCCGGATTCCCTCCATCCGTGCCCCATTCATTTCGCGCTTTGTGCGAAATGAATGAGGCACTATCCGCACCCTCGGCGCATTTCTGGTTTCCCTAGCCTGGGGGCCACTTCAGATTTCTTCCGCCCAGCAGATGCACATGCAGGTGGAACACCGACTGGCCCGCGCCCGGGCCCACGTTCAACACGGTACGGTAGCCGTTTTCGATGCCGCGCTCGCGGGCAATCCGGGCCGCGGCCAGATGGCACCTGCCGACGACCTCCGCGTCTCCGGCGGACGCTTCTTTCAGGCCGACGACATGCTTTTTGGGGACCACAAGCACATGGGTCGGGGCCTGCGGATTGATGTCTTCGAAGGCGAAAGTGTACTCGTCTTCGTAAACCTTCTTGGCGGGGATTTCACCGGCAACGATGCGGCAGAACAGGCAGTCCTTCATGGTAGTCCAGTCTGGAGATTTCAGATTTCAGATTTCAGATTTCAGATTTAAGGAAGATTGTAGATTTTGGGCCGCGGAATGTGAAATCGGCGCACTTCGTCACCAGCCGCCCGGCCTCCGTCACCTGCCGAAATGTTGGCAGGGAATGGGCTCAATCGCGGAAAAATTGAGGCCGGAAAGTGAAAAAGTTTTCCACATTGGGAGTGCCGTGGAAGTAATTTTCCATCTGTTACGAAAGGACGGTAATCAGCTGCATAAATGAAACAAATCTATTTAATTCATGACGTTAGAAAGAAGGTTCAGGATTGGTAACAAAGTACATTTTAAGTTGAACCGCAGAGCGATAAGTCCCATACTATCGAAGAGTTGTAGCGCTTCAGCCGGGGGATGTAAGGGGTTGGCAAGTCTCGTGCATCGTATCTGGTATCCAAACCGGGGTTATGGGGAAAGAATCAGTGATTTCGAAGAAACGTTTTGCGGTATTAGGCCTACTAGTCGCATTCATTTTGACCGTCCTTCCTGAGTATGGGGTGGGAGCCACGGTCAGTACCCGTTCCTTGACCTCGGGGAAATCCAAGTCGGCAAAGGTGAGTGAAGGTCCGCGGGCGCGGAAGCGCCTGAGCAAGCTGTCGAAGAGCCGCGGCCGAGCTGTGCGGACGGCTCGCGCCCGACGCAGGCACCACCGGCGCCGCCACTACGAGCGCTTCACCGCCAGTTCGTTCACCAACGGCGATGTCACCGAGAGCGACGTCACCGAGGGTGAAGACCCGATCGTTCGCCAGGCCGCCATCGACGCCCTGGGCAACATGAACGGCACCGTGCTGGCCATCGAACCGACCAGCGGCCGGGTGCTGGCCATGGTGAACCAGAAGCTGGCTCTTTCGAGCGGTGCGCAACCCTGCTCCACCATCAAGCTTTCCGTAGCCCTGGCGGCACTGAGCGAAGACCTGATTACAAAAGACACCCAGATCGCCCTGGGCCGCCGCAGCCGCATGAATCTCACGACCGCCCTGGCCCATTCCAATAACGCCTACTTTGAGGCTCTGGGTCGCAAGCTGGGATTTGAAAAAGTCAGCTTCTACGCTCACCAGTTCGGACTGGGCGAGCTGGCCGGATACAACATTGAGGGCGAACACCTCGGGACTTACCCGCAGCACGAGATTTCATCCAAACTCGGCGGCGTAGGCAAGATGTGCTCCTTCGGGGAAGGTGTCTCCATGACGCCGCTGCAACTGGGCGCCATGGTTTCCGCTATCGCCAACGGCGGCACTCTTTACTACCTGCAGCATCCCACCACGCCGGACGAAGTGGCGAACTTTGAACCGCGGGTGAAGCGGCACCTCGATATCGCACCCCTGATTCCGGAAATTTCCGACGGCATGGCGGCCGCGGTCAGCTACGGAACGGCGCGTAGCGTCCGAGTCAATTTCAACGAAGAAGAGATTCTGGGAAAGACCGGGACCTGCTCCAAGGCCGGCACGCGCTTTGGATGGTTTGCCTCCTACGCCAATTCTGACGTCGGCCGCATCGTGGTCGTGGTCTTTCTGCAGGGCGGTCGGCCAACCTTCGGTCCGAAAGCCGCGGAAATTTCAGGACGCATGTATCGCAGTCTCTACGATCACTCGTTCTTTGAAGCTCATCCCACGCCGCCCGCCGACACGGCTGACGTGAAGCCGGTCAGCAGCACGCAGCAGTAAGCTTTCAGCTATCAGCTATCAGCTTTCAGCTTTCAGCAAAAGGCCTCTCGCAAGAGAGGCCTTTCTGTGTGTGTGGCCTGGTCTGTGTGGGGACGGGTCTCCGACCCGTCCGGGCCGAGCGCAGCTCGGCTGGGGTTTCCGCAACAGCACCGCGATCTGTTCTCGGACCCAAAGACCCCGCCCAAGCGGAGCTTGGACGGGGCACCCCCTCAATCTTGCCAGAAAAAACGCTCTTCTCGCCCCTTGCATCAAAGGTGGGGAGTGCGGACCACGCACATGGCCAACAAGAGCGCCAACTCGAAAGCAAACTCCAAGGGCGGTGGTGCAGCGGACCATTTTCGCACTCTTGCCTCAAAGGCTTCTTACGTGGTGGGAACCAAGTGGGCATTTCTGCTTGCGATCTTCCTCATCGTGCTCTGGGCGGCCTTGGGCCCATTCTTCCACTATTCGGATACCTGGCAACTGGTGGTCAACACCGCCACCACAATCATTACCTTCCTCATGGTGTTTCTGATTCAAAACACTCAGAACCGGGATGCGCGCGCCATCCACCTGAAACTCGACGAGATTATTCACTCGATCGCTCTCGCCCACAACGAGATGATCGATATCGAAAAACTTTCCGACGAAGAACTGCAGCAGATGGCGGACCGGTTCGAGAAGATTCGCAAAGAGTGTGAATCCCGAAGCAAAGCCAGAAAAAAGTCGAAGTAAGGCTGGACGAGAAAGGAATCTTGATCTCAGGAAAAATGGAGACAGGCGGGATGTTCGCTAAGCTCTTTGCCCAAAATGCCTTCTTCGTTTCACGAATTGGGGATCGTCCCGTCTGTCCCCGCATTTCCCCCCGCATTTCCCGACGACTGAAGACTGACGACTACCTTCCCGCTTTGCGCTCGTCTTTTTCTACTACGCCGTCCTTGATGTAGATCACGCGGTGGGCGTATTCCGCGATGTCGTGTTCGTGGGTGACTAGCACGATGGTATTGCCGTTGGCTTGCAGGCGATCGAGTAGGGCCATGATTTCGTTGCCGGTCTGGGAGTCGAGGTTGCCGGTGGGCTCGTCGGCCAGGATGATCGATGGGCGGTTGACCAGGGCGCGGGCGATGGCGACTCTCTGGCGCTGGCCGCCGGAAAGTTCGTTGGGCTTGTGCATCATTCTGGATTCCATGCCGACTGATGCCAGCGCGTCTTTGGCGCGCTGCACCCGCTCTTCGCCGGGGACGCCGGCGTAAATCAGCGGCAGTTCGACGTTGTGCAGGGCGGTGGCGCGGGCCAGCAGATTGAAAGTCTGGAAGACGAATCCGATTTCTTTATTGCGGATGCGCGCCAGTTCGTCGTCGTCCAGTTCGCTGACCAGCTGACTGTTCAGCCAGTAGTGGCCTTTACTCGGCGTATCCAGGCAGCCGATGAGGTTCATCAGGGTGGACTTGCCGGAGCCGGAGGGTCCCATGATGGCGACGTATTCACTGCGCTGGATGCGAATATTCACGCCGCGCAGCGCGTGCACCTGCTGCTCCGAGCCCATGTCGTAGGTCTTCCACAGGTCTTCGGTGCAGATCATGCACGATTCGGGCGGCGCCGACACTACGGGTTGCGCAATGCTGATCACTTCTGCGGTTGCCATTTTTCTCTCCTGGTCCTCTCGGGACACCTGCCCGCTCCGATCTTTCTCTGCTGTTGGTTGGACGAACAACTGAGCTGGTCGTTAGTCGTTAGTCATTGGTCTTTGGTCGTTAGCCGAATGCACGAAATCGATAGCTAGCGGCTAACGACCAACGGCTAACGACCAACGACTAGCTCTCGTCTTCCTTCTTCGGCGCCGTGTTATCTACTTTTACGCTAGTTCCCGGCCGCAAGTTACGCAGCACTTTGTAACTGCCGGTAACGATTTCGTCACCCGGCTTCAACCCGCTCAGCACCTCGATATCGGTAGTGCCGGTGATACCGGTATGCACCGGCACGAATTCGGCCTTGCGATCACGAATGACGAATACACCCTGGACTTCTTCTTTGTCCGCGCTGGTTGTATTGGATGCATCGCTCGTGGGCGCAGCGGCCTGGACGTTGCCTTTCTCGGCGCTGGCTTTCAGATCCGCGCGCGAGCGAACCGTCAAGGCCTGGATGGGAATGGACAATGCGGCGTTGCGCGTGGCCGTCGTTATCTTGGCGGTGGCGGAAAGTCCGGGGCGCAGGTTTTCCGGCGGGTCCTGCAACGTGACCACGACCTTGAAATCCTTGGCTTCCTGGCTGGCCGACGTCTGCTGCGACGTGGAGACGCCGGTGGAGCGAACGATAGCGTTGTTGCCGATCTCGGTCACGACCGCTTTGAAAAGTCTTCTTTGGAATGGCGTCGATGCTGACTTCAGCGGGCTGACCCAGGCGCACGTTGACGATGTCGGTCTCGTCCACTTTGACTTCGGCGGTGATGACTGACATATCGGCCAGGGTCATGAGCGTGCTGCCGGGAGAATTCTGGATGCCGATCACGACGGTCTCGCCTTCCCGCACCGGCAGGTTGGTAATCATGCCGTCGTAGGGCGCCGCATAAGTGGTCTTTTTCAAAACATCGGTGGCGTGAGTCAAGTTGGCGCGGTTTAGAGAAATGTGGCGATCGGCGGAATCCTTTTGCGCCTTGGCCTGGGCGACGCGTGCCTGGGCCTGCGCCAGACCGGCTTGCGCGGTCTGCCACGCGGCTTTCTGGCTGTCGTATTCCGACTTCGCAATCAGCGCATCTTTGAACAGACCCTGGGCCCGGGTCCAATCGAGCTGGGCACGTTCGACGTCGGACTGGGCGCGTTTCAGATCGGCCATAGAGGTATTCAGCGCGGCCTCGGCGGCGGCAGAATCGGTTACGGCCGCTTCGACGGAAGCCTGAGTGGCGTTTACGTCGGCCGAGGGCTGTACGTTCTCCAGTTGCGCCAGCAATTGGCCTTTCCTGACCCGGTCGCCTTCCTTGACGTAAAGCCTGGTGATTTTGCCGAAGGCATTGGCCCCGATGTTGACGTAAGTCTTCGGCCTGATCTCGCCGGATGCGCTCACAATCGATGCCAGATCCTGGCGCGCCACTTTACCGGTCTGCACCGTGACCACACCCTTGTGGCTTTGGTGAACGGCAATTCCGGCAATCGCCAGCGTTGCGACGGCGATGCCGATGCCGATAAGTATTTTCTTTCCCCTGCTCATTGTCCCCTTGTCACGCCTTCAGCGGGCCGGCATTCGCGTCCCCTGACGCGGATATTCTGACAGGCGCCCGTAGCGGATCAGTGCTGTCATTTCCACCCGGATTCCCAGGCGTAACTGGGTACCGCCATCAGATACGGTAATGCGGGCTCAAAAGTTCCTGCGGAACCTATTGTCGTGCGGGAGCTGCAACATTCAGGCCGGCCAGACCACGCGTTGATAACAGGTCGATTATAGCCGGAGCCGGGCCGAGAATCGAGCAAACTGTGATGCCTGTGCGGGCAGGACTGGAAAGGAGATTTTTACAATCTTTACAATTGGTTAGAGGGCGGTCGCGGGCCTTGCCTTGGGGCTGCTAAAGTCATAGAATGGCTGACCAAGAGTAGATGTAGTAAGGAGTGCCCTCATGTCCCGGGTTGGGTTTCTGAAACGCCTCTTCACGGTCCTCGTTCTGCCCGCACTTATTCTGGCCATGGTATCGTTTGCCTCCGCGCAGGAGGAAAAGACGGATTCCACACAGGCGTCTTCCCAGGAAAAGGGTACCCCGGAAGCCGACCCGCTCAAGCGACCGCTCACGGAAAAGCAGAAGAAGCAGAATTCCAAGTCGCTGAAGATCGAGTTGAGCAAGACTTACAAGAAGTGGCTGGATGAAGATGTGCGTTGGATCATCACGGACGAGGAGCAGAAGGCTTTCAAACTGCTCTCCAACGACGAAGAGCGCGACCAGTTCATCGAAGCTTTCTGGCAACGCCGCGATCCCACGCCGGACACGATCGAAAACGAATTCAAGGAAGAACACTACCGCCGCATGGCCTACGCCAACGAACATTTTGCGGCGGGCATCCCGGGCTGGAAATCGGACCGCGGAAGAATTTACGTTATGTATGGTCCGGCGGATGAGATCGAATCTCATCCCTCCGGCGGCAGCTACCAGCGCCCGATGGATGAGGGTGGCGGGCAGACTTCGACCTTTCCTTTTGAAGACTGGCGCTACCGCTATCTGGAGGGCATCGGGCAGGAAGTGATCATCGAGTTCGTGGACACCTGCATGTGCGGCGACTACCACATGACCATGGACCGATCGGAAAAGGACGCACTGCTTTATACGCCAAATGCGGGATTGACCCTGTACGAGCAGATGGGCATGGCGAGCAAGGCGGACCGGTTTACCGGCGGTGGCCTGGAGCGGCTGGGGACGGGTCCCTTTGCCACCAATAATCAGACCAAACAATTTGACCGCCTGGAGCAGTTCTATAAGCTGCAAAAACCTCCCGCGGTGAAGTTCAAGGACCTGGAGGAAGTGGTCAGCCACAAGATCAGCGTGAACCTGATGCCGTTTGATGTGCGCACCGACTTCGTGCGCGTAACCGGCGACACGGTGCTGGTGCCCATTACGATCCAGGTAAAGAACCGCGACATCACATTCGTGAATAAAGACGGTGTGCAGCGGGGGACGGTGAATATTTTTGGCCGGGTCACGACCCTGACCGGCAAGATCGTGCAGACCTTCGAAGACACGGTGCAGGTGGATGTGCCGGCGGAGTTGTTGCCCAAGGTCACGGAAAATTCTTCGGTGTACTGGAAGGCGCTGCCGCTGCGCCCGAACTTGTACCGGATCGATGTCGCAGTAAAGGACGTGAACGGCGACCGCTCGGGATTGTGGAGCAGCCGGCTGCCGGTACCCAGTTACGACGATGACAAATTGGCTTCTTCCTCGCTAATCGTGGCGGACGTCATGGCTCCGGTTTCAACCAAAGAGATTGGTACCGGACAGTTTGTGATCGGCAATACCAAGATACGGCCGCGCGTGGCGTCCTCGAACGGCAAGCCTGTGTCCTTCAAGCGCGACCAGAAGGTGTATTTCTGGATGCAGGTTTACAATCTTGGAATGGATGACAAAACCCACAAACCCTCGGCCACGGTGGAGTACAATGTCATCAACGCGGCAACCAACAAGGCAGTGATCCATACTGTAGAAACAACGGACCAGATGGGGAATATCGGCGACCAAGTGACCCTGGAAAAACCTCTCTCGGCCGCCAGTCTTGATCCCGGGATTTATCGCATTCAAATCAAGGTGAACGACAATATCTCCAAGCAGACGTTGGACCCGTCGGCGACATTTGCCGTCGAGTAAACTGAAGCGCTTGGTCTCCTGCGAGGTGGTCGGATTGAAGTTGGGCAGACTCGGGTTGAAGCTCGGGTTGTTGGGCATTGCGCTGGCCCTTCCAGCGCTGGCCGCGGATCGCCCTGCCTCCGGCTCTATTTCAGGCTACGTGCGTAGTGCTTCTGGTATCCCCCAAATGGGTGCCATGGTGGAAGTGCTGGGTTCGGCGGCGCACAGCCTGAAGGTATTCACTGACGAGAATGGTTTCTACTCGGCCAGCGGCCTGCTGCCGGGGATGTACAGCGTTAAAGCTTATTCGCCGTCGTTTCTTCCGGCGTTACGCGAGAAGATCGGGCTGCAGCCCGGCAGCAGCGTACTGGTCAATCTTAAGCTCAGCGGGTTGTTCGAGGCCATCCAACTACCCGCCATGCGGGGCCCGGCTGACGATGATGACTGGAAGTGGGTGCTGCGCTCAGCTTCCAACCGGCCCATTCTGCGAATGCTGGAAGACGGCTCTTTGGCGACGGCGGCTACGGCAGGCGCGGGCCCCGGTGAACCTGGCCTGGACAGGCATGATCTGAAGGGCACGCTGTCGTTTGTCGCGGGCTCGGGCTCCGTAGGCTTCGGAAGCTCGTCCGACGTGAATACGGGCTTTTCGGTGGAAAGATCGCTTTTCTCCTCTGGAACGGTGGCCCTGCAGGGCAATGTAGGCTACAACGGTGGCTCGCCCAACACCGTGCTGCGTGCTTCCTACAGCCACTCCCTGCCTAACGGCTCGAAGCCGGAAATGGCGTTTACCATGCGCCGCCTGGCCTCGCCAGGAATCAATGGGCGCAATACCGCGCTGCAGGCGCTGGCGCTTTCCGCGTCGGATGAAATCTCTCTGGGAGACATTCTGGAACTGCGCTTCGGCAGCGAACTGCAGACCATTCAGTTCCTGGGACGGGTGACCGCGTTTCGTCCCTTCGGCTCGGCCGACCTGCATCTCTCGCCCAACACCGTGCTGGAGTATCGCTATTCCACCTCGGAACCGGATGAGCGCATGGACAAAGGCTTTGATTCGGCGCCGGCGGACTTGAGCGAGTCCAACCCACGAGTCAGCATGGCCGCTTTCTCCACCACCCTGGAGCGGGCGCACCATCACGAAGTCTCGCTCTCCCGCCGCATGGGTAACACTAGTCTGCAATTCGCGGTGTATTCCGATCGCGTGGTGGACCCGGCGCTGACCGGCGTGGGCGATGCTTCGGCGGATGGCGGGGAAGTGCTGCCCGACCTCTACTCCGAAACCTTCACCTACCGGGGCAAGGAATTGGACGCTCGGGGAATGCGCGTGGTCTTGCAGCGCAAACTGGGTTCTCAACTGACGGCCACTCTGGATTATGGGTACGGCGGAGTGCTCGACCTTAACAACACCGATGTCGCCCTGCAGGACGCGCGCAGGGACACTTATGTGCGGGAGCGGCACACGGCGGCGGCCAAGTTCAGCGGCGTGCTGCCCGGCGCCAAGACCCGCTGGATCGCTTCCTATCGCTGGATCAGTGGACAGGCCCTGACTCCGGTGGACATGTTTAACGAGTCGCCGGGGCACTCCGATCCGTTCCTGAATATCTTCCTGCGCCAGCCCATTCCGGGAACCGGCTTTTTGCCCTGCCACATGGACGCGGTGGTGGACATACGCAATCTTCTGGCTCAGGGATATGTCCCAGTCATGGGTCAGGACGGCCGCACCCTTTACCTGGTGCAATCGGCGCGCACGGTTCGCGGCGGCGTGGCCTTTACCTTCTAGGCGTCGGACTTCAGATCCTCCACTCTCCACTGTTTCCATCATCCTCGACATGTGTGGTTATTCAGGATGTCTATCCGCCTCATCCGTAAGACAAATGATGTGGCAGCGGGTTATAATCGGCGGCAATTTCCATAAGACAGCTTCAACACATGTCGTGGTCACCCGACCCGCTGTGGCAGGTTAAGGAGCCTTTAATATGCGCGTGCGGATGATTTTCGCTTTTGTGGTTCTGGTTTCTGCCTCATTGATGGCACAAACTTTTCGCGGAACCATTCTGGGAACCGTCACCGATGCCTCTGGCGCAGTAATTTCCGGGGCGAACGTGATGGTCAAGAATGTGGGCACCGGCCTGGAGCGCACCACGCAAACCAGTGCGGACGGCAGCTACAGCGTACCCGAATTGCCGATAGGCAGCTATACCGTGACCATTACGCAAAGCGGCTTTCAGACCTCGGTGACCACCAACGTGGGAGTGGACGTGGCCAGCGAGCGCCGGGTGGATGCCTCGCTCAAGGCGGGGCAGGTCTCGCAGACGGTGGAGGTTTCGGGCGAGGCCCTGTCCCAGGTTGATACCACAACCGCCCAGTTGGGCGGGACCCTGACCCAGGAGACGATTGCCAACCTGCCCGTCAATGGGCGCGACTACACCAAGCTGATTTATCTGAATCCGGGTGTTGCCGGCTCCCCCGACCAGATTTCAGATTCGCCGGGATCGTACGGCACTTTCTCGATGAACGGTTCGCGGGGCCGGTCGAACAATTTTCTGCTCGACGGCACCGACATGAATGACGGCTACCGCAACGATCCCGCCATCAACGAAGCGGGCGTGTTCGGCGACCCGGCCACTATTCTTCCCATCGATGCCGTGGCTGAGCTGCGCACAATCTCAAATTACGAGGCGGAATACGGACGCAACAGCGGGGCTGTGGTCAACATCGTGACCAAGAGCGGTACCAACACCTGGCACGGCTCGGGGCTGGAGTATCTGCGCACCGGGCAGTTCGGGGCGCGCAACTACTTCAACAACGAGGGGCCCAAGAATCCGTTCCACAATAACCAGTTCGGAGCTTCGCTGGGCGGGCCAATTATCAAGGACAAGACGTTTTTCTATTTCAACTATGAAGGCCAGCGCGAAACCGGAGCGCAGGCGGGCCAGAGCTGTGTGCCCGATCCGGCACAGATTGCGCAGGCCCAGGCGAACATCGCGGCCTGGGGCGAAACCCTGAATCCGGTGACGGCGGCGCTGCTGGCGCGAAATCCCTGGCCGAATCCGAATATCGGCGGGGCCGCAAGCGACGGAAACGGCTGCGACACAAACAACGTTTCAACAGCGATCAACTTCTCGAATCGCATCGACAGCCTGATTGGAAAGATTGATCACAATTTCAATCCCAGCAACCTGCTGACCGGGCGCTACTACTTCGGAGACAGCACCCAATCCTTTCCTCTGTCTTTGACGGGCAGCGGCGGCCAGGTGCCCGGCTTCAACACCCACACTCCGACGCGGGTCCAGCTGGTTTCGATTTCCTACGTGAAGGTGGTCAACTCCAACCAGTTAAATGAGGCACGCCTGGGATGGAACCGCTTTGCCGAAGGCTTCTTCCCTGAAGACCAGAATTTCAACCCCAATTCGATTGGTCTGGATACCGGAGCATCGGGCTACGATGGCGGCCTTCCCGTCATCAGCGTGGGAGGCTTTTCGGGCCTGGGCGCGAGTTCTTCCGTGCCCCGCAGCCGGGTGGACGCCAACTGGCACTTCATTGACAACTACTCTTGGAAGTCGGGCAAGCACGACATCAAGTTCGGATACGAGTTCCGCCGCACCACCATTACTCAGCTGATCGACCACAATTTCCGCGGCACGCTCAGCTTTGATTCAATCGCCGATGCGAATCCGCTGAACCCGAACGGTTCCCTCACCGCTCTGGAAGCCCTTCTCGAGGGCCTCCCGGACGGTGGAGCTCAGATCACGGGCAACACCCAGCGGCACACTTCGGAGAACAGCCACGGGGTTTACCTGCAGGACAGCTATCGTCTGACGCCGCGTCTGACCCTCAACTTTGGCATGCGCTGGGATTATTTTGGGGTGGTCCAGGAGAAGAACAATTTGCTGTACCGGTTCGATCCCGCGAACGGCGGTTCCACGGTGCAGGTGGGAAGCGGCGGGCCCTCCGGCCTTTACAATCCTGACTACAACAATTTCGCGCCTCGTGTCGCGTTTTCTTACGATTTGACCGGCAAAGGCCGGACCGTGCTCCGCGGCGGGTGGGGTCTTTTCTATGACGCTTTCTCGCAGGATATTTTCCTGGGACACTTGCCCTGGAACTGTATCTTTTGTCCCGGGCCGGCATACCCTGGCACGGGTCCGGCCGGACTCCAGTTCGGCAGCGCGAGCGGCGCAGCCCTCGATCCAAACCAGCCGGTTTACTCCGGTTTCGGCCCGAACAGCGATTTCCTTGCGGCAGATCCCAACCTGCGCACGCCCTATACCCAGAACTTTAATCTCAACGTCCAACAGCAGGTAGGCAGCAAAGCGGTGATCCAGATAGGCTATGCCGGGTCGAAGGGAACCAAGCTGTTCCAGTTCCTGGATATTAATCAGCCCAGCCAACAGCAGATCACGGCGTCCGATCTGGCTTCGGGGGTCGTCGGGTATGGCGTCCCGCGCCCGTTTTCGAATTTCTTCTATCTGAACCAGGAGAGGTCTTCGGCCAACTCCATTTACCACTCCCTGCAAACCAGCCTGCACGTCAGCAACTGGCATGGGCTGTCAACGCAGGCGAATTTTGTCTGGTCCCACGCCATTGACACGGCCAGCGATCTGGAAGACTTTACCCCCAACCAGGCCCAGCCGCAGAACAGCACCAATCCGGCCGGAGACCGGGGAAATTCCAGCTTCGACATCCGCCGCCGCTTCACCTGGAACTTCAATTACGAATTTCCCAGGATGAGCGGTTCGTTGCCCAAGCTGAAGAACGGTTGGGGAGTGGACGGAGTAGTGAACCTGCAGGACGGCCAGCCCTGGCAGCTCAACTACGAATTTGAAGGCGACTATTCCGGCGCTGGCGAAGGATTCGACCGGCCCGACGTGATTGGGCCGCTGCACTACTCGACCAATCCGTCCGCGTTCCTCGACCTGAGCTCTTTCGCCGCGCCCTGCACCTGGAGCCCGGTGGCCGATGCGAGCGTTACGGATGAGAGTAACTGTGTGGCGGGGACGCGGCACTTCGGCAATCTGGGGCGCAATTCGCTGCGCGGGCCCAGCTTCAAGGAGTTCAACTTCTCGCTGTACAAGAATACTGCGTTGACCGAGCGGGTGAACCTGCAGATCCGTGCAGAGTTTTTCAATCTGCTCAACCACCCCAACTTCTCCAATCCTGAACTGCCGAACTTTATCGCGGACGTAGGTTCACCGGACCACTTCACCGGACAGCATACCGGCTTCTACCAGATCACGGCCACGGGAGATACCGGCATCGGCAACCCCTTCCTGGGAGGGGGCGGGCCGCGAGGCATGCAGCTGGCGGCAAAGATTACGTTCTAAGTTACTCGGCCTCCGTTGTCCACGAGGGTGCCCCGTCCAAGCTCCGCTTGGGCGGGGTTTTTGATTGGATCTCGAGTCACGCGCGAATGCGGGATCAAGATCGGGTCTCTCCCTGCAACGAAGGCGTGACCACCCGCGGAAAACCCCCGCCCAAGCGGAGCTTGGACGGGGCACCTTCGAGACCAATACCCTCGAGACCCATACTGAGACCACCGAGTTGTACCTGCACAGGGACTTTCTCGGCTTCTCTCGCCGTGGTAGGTTTTTTTATCTGACCAACTCTTACCCGCGGAAGATCGTGATGCGCCGTGCCTACTCCATCTGCCTCCTGATCTGCACCTGGTTGGCTCCGCTGTCCCTGGCTTACCACATCAGGCAAAGTTCGGCCAAGACGATGCCGGTGACCACATCGTCGCCCAAGGCGAGGGACCTGTTCGATCGCGCCCTCACCGACTACGAGAACCTCTATCTGGAGCGGGCCAACATCGGCTGGCGGGCGGCGGTCGAGGCCGATCCCAATTTCGCGGTGGCCTATGTCTTCATCGCATATAACAGCAACGATCCCACGGAGGCCAACGCAGCGCGCGAAAAAGCCAAGCTGCTGGCCCCCAAGGCGTCGCCCGGGGAACGCCTGCTGATCCAGTGGATTGCCGGGGCAAAGGAAAATAACTTCATTGCCGCCATTTCCGGCATGAACGACCTGCTGGAGATGTTTCCCAAAGACAAGCGCCTGGCCTATCTGGCGGGAAACTGGTTGATGGGGCAGAACAGCTACGAGCAGGCGCAAAAGACGCTGGAGCGGGCGCTGGCCATCGACAAGAATTATCCTCCCGCCCTGAACGACCTGGGCTACTGCTATGCACAAAACCGCACGTATGCCAGGGCCTTCGAAACCATGGAGCGCTATGTGGCGGTGCTTCCAAACCTGCCCAATCCGCAGGACTCGTATGCCGAAATCCTGCGCATGTCCGGCAACTTCGATGCCGCCATCGAGCACTATCAGGCGGCGCTGAAGATCGATCCGGACTTCGACTACTCGCAACTTGGGCTGGGCGACACCTATGCGCTGATGGGGAACCAGGCGCAGGCGCGGGTGGAGTACGACAAGGCGATCCAGAAAGCGCACACCGAGGCGGACCGATTGTCTTACGCATTGCAGAGTGCGACTACCTGGGCGCGCGAAAACAATTTTGCCGAAGCCGACAAAGCGTTCGCCCTGGTCGCCGAAAAGGCCCACGCCGCCGCCTTCGACCTCATCGAAGCCGAGGCCTATCGCATGATGAGCCTCTACCAGACCGACGATGCCGAGGCCCTGAAGCAGCTGGCCGCCGCCGAAGAAGCTCTCAATCATCCGAGCAGCAGCATTTCGCAGTCCGACCGTGAGGATGAACGGGCCCGCATCCTGCGCTACCGCGCGGTCCGCGCCGATCACGCCGGCAACCAGGAGCTGGCCACTCAAACCCTGCAGCAGCTGGAGACCATGGCGGGCAGCACGCGCAGCGCCGTAGTGCAGAGTTCGTATCATGGCGCCGCAGGGACGCTGCTGATGAGCCAGCAGAAAATTCCGGAGGCGATTGCCCACCTGGAAGAAGATGAAGACAATCCTTACTCGCTGGAACTCCTGTCCCAGGCCTACTCGATCAGCGGCGCCAGCGACAAGAGACACGAAGTCGAGGTCAAACTGCGTTCCAGCAATGCTCCCACCATGGAACAGGCCCTGGTCGTTCCAGCAGTCCGCTCCCGCCGGCCGGTCGGCGAGTAGCGACAGACAGTCGTCAGTCGTCGGTCTTCAGTCATCAGCCAATCGTGGTCTTCAGCCGACGACTGACGACTGCCTCCCTTTGTGGTACGCTCCACTTCTCATGACAGACGTCAAGCGTGAACGTCGCTCCGGACAGCGGGTCGCGGCGCGGGTGCCGGTATCGATCAAGACCAAGGCTGGGTCGGTCGAAACCACCGGCTTCACCCGCGATCTGAACAAGGGCGGTATTTTTCTCTATACCGACTCTCGCATCATTGCCGGCAGCGAACTCGAGATGGTCCTGATTCTGCCGGCCGAGATTACTCATGGCACAAAACAGTGGGTATGCTGCCGGGCGTCGGTGGTGCGAGTCGAAGATAGCGAAGACGGTGGAGACTTTGGCGTCGCCGCCAGCATCCGCAGCATGGAAGTTTTGCCCGAAATCCCCAGCTAAATGTCTGATCAGGCTCGACTTGTGTGCGCTTCTGCGGCTCCTTGAGGGCGATGCAGGTCCGCAGCCGAAAAAATAGCAGAATACCGGGATTTTTAGTGCAGGTGCATCAGTTTTGGTGCAATAATGCAGGCCCTTGAATTTGCTCTGGCTCAAGGTATCTCTGATTCAGTCGATGCAGATTAGAGAGCTGCAATTCTGATCTGAATCAACGATCACGAAAATTCGGGTGGTCCGGTATGTGGATGGAAAAATTATTTGCCGGCGTGTTGCGTGTACTGACTCCGTTGGGGCCACGTTACATCAAACCTTCACTGGCGCAGCGGATTTACCTGCTGTGGATCTTCCGCAACTTTCAGGTTCTGCCCCTGCAAGTGCTAACGCGGCGGCAACGGCGGGTGATCGACGCGTTGTGCGTGGAGCCGCGCTTCGTCTCCCTGACGGATTCCAATGGCTGGGAAGCTCCGATCCTGGGGACTCTGGAGCGACGTCCGCCTATCTCCCCAAGGTCGAGCCCCTCTACCAGGATCGCGGAAGGAGTTTCGCCCTTCGGAGCAGACCTCTCCAATGCGGACAATCGTTCCTGAGCGGGGTCAGGTTTCAAGGTTTCGTATCTGAGTTTTGAAAGCTGAAATCGAAACTTGAAACTCGGCTCGGCCTCGTTGGTACGTCTGCAATCCGCTGTGTTATATTCGATAACGTATTTGAGGACATCTGGTCCAGTGGTTCCGGCAAGCAGCTTCCCGGCTGCAGCATGAGGCAATCGCCCGCAACCCGCGTCAAGATGGGTGGGTCCCCGGGGCGGCAACTAAATCCAGAGACGGGCGCGTAGCTCAATTGGCAGAGCAACTGACTCTTAATCAGTAGGTTGAAGGTTCGATTCCTTCCGCGCTCACCAT
>CAWCPY010000002.1:0-147134 GCA_963797385.1 Terriglobia bacterium | reverse complement strand
ATACCGAGGCGACCTGGCCGGTTGCGTCGCGCTGCACAAACTCGAATCCGGAATCTGCGAGATGAAGCGGCTTTACCTTCGCCCGCAACTTCGGGGCCGGGGCGTGGGACGCGCACTGGCCGAAACCGTGATCGCCGAAGCGCGGACCATCGGATACCGTAAGATGCGGCTAGATACAGTCGCGCCCGTGATGCCGAACGCCGTAGCCATGTATCGTCGGCTGGGATTCGTGGAGATCGAACCCTATCGCCCTAATCCGATTGATGGGGCGCTGTATATGGAATTGGCCCTTTAAAAAGCGAGGCGGGACGCCCGCGCGACAGCCGGCGAGACGCCGGCGCTACGAGGAACCTCAACATGAAAGTGGCCTGCTTATTTCTCTCTCTCGTATTTTCGATTTCGAGCTTTGCAGCTACCAGTAAGAACGTCTCCTACAAGAGTGGCGATGACACCGTGCAGGGCATCCTGTACACGCCGGAGGGGGAAGGCCCGTTTCCGGCGCTGGTAGTCATTCACGAGTGGTGGGGGCTGAATGACTGGGTCAAGGAACAGGCCTCTCGACTGGCCGATCAAGGTTATGTGGCTCTGGCGATCGATCTCTACCGGGGAAAAGTGGCGACGACGCCGGACGAAGCCCATGAAATCATGCGCGGCGTTCCGGAAGACCGGGCGGCGCGCGACCTGCATGCGGCAGTTGAATTTCTGAAGTCGCAATCGAACGTGAAGCCGGACCGGATTGGCTCCATCGGCTGGTGCATGGGCGGCGGATACTCGCTTGATGTAGCGCTGCAGGAGCCCACATTGGCCGCAGCCGTCATCAACTACGGCCACCTGGCTGCGGATGCGGACTCCCTCAAGAAGATTAACGCTTCAGTACTGGGCATCTTTGGCGCACAGGACCGCGGTATCCCAGTGGATGACGTAAAGAAGTTCGAGCAGGCGCTCAAACAACAGGGGAACAAAGTGGAAATTGTGATTTATCCCGATGCCGGGCATACCTTTGAGAATCCCAACAACAAGACCGGCTACCGCGCTGCCGATGCTGCCGACGCATGGAAGCACACCACCAGATTCCTGGCCGGCACGCTGAAAAAGTGATCAGGACCAGCCAAAAAATGGTGGGCTGCAGTAATGCATTACCATTCCGCTGTAACGGCGACTGCCGCCGGGCGGAAATCGCTGTGTACTCCATCACCAGTTGTGGTGCAACGAAATTCCTCTTGCCAACAGGTACTACTCTGGTTACTATGCACGTCATCCTTGGGGGTCTGCTTTGGTTGCTTTCTCTATGAATATCGGCGAGACCATCCGAAACTACCGGCTGCAAAAAGGTATGTCCCAGGGGGACATTGAAAAGCGCACCGGCCTGCTGCGCTGCTACCTGTCGCGGGTGGAGAACGGCCATACCATTCCGTCGCTCGATACCCTGGCCAAGATTGCCGGGGCCATGGAAATCGCGCTGTCCCAGTTCTTTTCCGAGTCCGGACACAGCAACGGCTCCAAGAACCTTCCGCAATTGTCCGATGATGAAGTCCGCTTCCTGAGCCAGATTCGCCGCTACGCCGTGAGCCTCAACGACAGCGACCGCAAGCTGGTGCTGGCCATGGTCAGGAAGATGGCGGCGAAGTAAAGGCAGCTGCTAGCTCTATCCTGGCTTCTAGCTCTTGGCCTGGAATTTCAGGATTTTTCAAAGAATTAGCGCTCAATTCCTGCCGCGTAACCGCTGTCCACCGTGGAAAGATCGGCATTTGGTTTACCAGCCAGAAGCTAGCAGCCAGAAGCTAGAAGCCGCCTTTGGGTACTTTCGTTCTATCCCTTTTGTGGCCAACGGGAATCTCGTTCCGGGGCGGGCCTGCCCCTAGACTGTCTGTGGAGAATCCCGGGTGACCATCGACGAAGAACTGACCGTGCTCGATACGCAGCTGCGCCGGCTGAAGATTGAGTACGAGATTTATTTCAGCAATCCGGCCAAGCGCCCCCCGACGGACGTGGAATGGAAAGTGCTCTCCCTGCTGCGCAAATTCAGCGACGGCGGGCGCATGAGCTTTTCGCAGCGCTTCCGCTACAACGAAATCGCGCAACGCTATGCCATTTACAGCGATCTGTGGCGCAAGAAGAATCGTATTCGTGAGGAAGGCTATCGCCGCCCCCAGGACGCGCTGCTTTCGGTCCAGGGCGTTCGTGTGGAGGAGCATGAGCCGGAACACAAAGTTTACGGGGTAGGCCACGCAGCTGCGGCCGCCGCGGCGACCGAGGCGGCCGAAGCCAAGCCTTTCAGCATGCAGTGCGGCGACGCCCGCGCCGAACGCGATAAGGTGCAGAAACTCTACCAGGCACTCACCGATGCCAAGAAGAGATCAGGCGAAGCCGTCTCCGGCAACCTCGACAGTTTTGCTTCGTTCGTACAGAAGAAGACCGAACAGATTCGCAAGCAGTACGGCTGCGAGCTGGTCGAATACACGGTCGAAATGCAGAGCGGTCAGGTAAAGCTCAAGGCCAAAGCGAAGACTTAGTCGTTGGCCATTGGTCATTGGCCGGTGGTCGTTGGCCCTGCCTGCACGGCTTCCTGCCAGGCTGCGTCGCCTGAGTTCTATCTAGGTTCCACATGGCCTCGGGCATGCTGAAAATTTCCGTCTAGTCCAACGACCAACGACCAAGGGCCAACGACTGCTGTTAGAATTTCTTCCTGCCTTTCCCAGGCACATTCCCTGTTCATTCGAGGTCAGCCATGTCCGCGACCCAGACGAAGATCCAGCGTGCCATCCTCAGCGTGACCGACAAGACGGGGCTGGTGGAGTTTGTCCGCAAACTTGCCGGCATGGGCGTGGAACTCATTTCAACCGGAGGCACGGCGAAGTTGTTGCGCGACTCCGGGATCGGCGTGAAGGACATTTCCGAGTTGACTGGATTTCCCGAGATGCTCGACGGGCGGGTCAAGACGCTGCATCCCAAGGTGCACGGGGGCATCCTGCACCGGCGCGAGATGGCTTCTCACCGCAGCGCCGTCGCCGAACACGGCATTCAGCCAATCGACATGGTGGTGGTCAATCTTTATGCCTTCGAGAAAACCGCGGCCAAGCCGGGCGTACCCTTTGAAGACCTGATCGAAAATATCGATATTGGCGGACCGTCGATGATCCGCTCCGCGGCCAAGAATTTTCAGGATGTTGCGGTCGTCACCTCGCCCGCTGATTACAACGCGCTGGCTGAAGAGATGGCCGCGTCGGGCGGAGCGCTCTCCGCGGCTACCAAGTGGCGACTCGCCCAGAAGGCATTCGCTACCACGGCCGCCTATGATTCGGCCATCGCTTCCACCCTGGAGCGGGTCAGCGCCAACGGCCATTTCGAGTTTCATCCTGAGGCTGGCTTTCCCCAGAATCTTCGCCTCTCCTTCAGCAAGATCATGGACCTGCGCTACGGCGAAAATCCCCACCAGAAAGCTGCCATGTACAGCGATGGTTCGGGGAGCGGCGTGGCCAACGGCCGCCAGATCCAGGGCAAGGAACTTTCCTACAACAACATCGTGGATTTGCAGGCGGCCTGGGACCTGGCCCAGGAATTTGATGAGACCGTGTGCGCCATCATCAAGCACACCAATCCGTGCGGCACTGCCACCGGCAAGAGCCTGGCTGAGGCGTACCGGAAAGCGTTGGAATGCGATCCTGTATCAGCTTTCGGCGGCGTGATCGGAGTGAATCGTGTGGTGGATGGCGAGGCCGCGGCGGAGATGGCCAAGCTCTTCCTCGAGGTCATCGCGGCTCCCGGCTTCGACGATGCCGCCAAAGCCAAATTCGCCGCCAAGAAGAACCTGCGCCTGGTGGAAATCAGCCACTCGCCGCAGAAATGGGTGCTGAAGAATGTGTCCGGCGGCATACTTATGCAGGACGCCGACGCTCGGGTGCTCCAGGAATCCGATCTCAAGGTAGTTACCAAACGACAGCCCACGCCGGAGGAGAAGCGCGCCCTGCTATTTGCCTGGAAGGTTTCCAAGCATGTGAAGTCGAACGCCATCCTTTACGCCCGCGACGGGCAGACCGTAGGCGTTGGAGCGGGCCAGATGAGCCGGGTGGATGCCTGCAAGATCGGCGCCATGAAGGCGGTGCTGCCGCTGCAGGGAACGGTGGCCGCGTCCGACGCGTTCTTTCCTTTTCCCGACGGAGTAGAGGAAATCGCCAAGGTCGGCGCGACGGCGATCATTCAGCCCGGCGGGTCGGTGCGCGACCAGGAGGTCATCGAAGCCGCCGACCGGCTGGGACTGGCCATGATCTTTACGGGCGTGAGGCACTTCCGGCACTAGTATTTTTGATTGTGCTTTTAGCAAGTGTCATCCTGAGCTTGCAGTCGAAGGACCCCTAGCAGCTTGCGGTACTGCTGTTATGAATGGAACGTAGGGGACGTCGTGCGTGAGAGGTCGGCAGCGCGTTTGTGGTGCTCATAGGGGTCCTTCGACTCCGTAGCGCCTTCGCTGCGCGAAGCCGCTACTTCGCTCAGGATGACAGGGCTAAACAGCTCTTTACAATTCGTCAATTCGAAATTCCGACAATTCGGCAATCCTGCTAGTCCCTGTACTTCCGATCATTACCGGCCCGGTTCCGTGCCGTCCTTTTTCACCCCCTTGCGCCAGCACGGTTTACAATATGAAAAGTACACGCCGGCAGCGGTTCCGGCATCCAACCGCTATGCTTCGGGGAGGCCGAAGGTTCTCGATGAAAAGTATTTATTGCGCTCTTATTCTCTTGCTGGCCGTCCCTGCCGTTTCCGCGGAGCAGACTCCGGCTGCGGATTCCAAATCAGCCCCCGCGTCCGCGCCCCGCAAGCTCGATAAGGCGGCGGCGTATTACCACTACACCCTGGCTCATATGTACGAGGAGCAGGTGGCGGTGTACGGCCGCAGCGAGCTGGCCAACAAAGCCATTGAGGAATACCGGCTGGCGATCGATGCCGATCCTACTTCCGAGTATCTGACTTCGGCGCTGGCTGAGCTCTATGCCAAGACCGGCCGCATTCGGGATGCTGTCCTCGAGGCCCAGGACATCCTCAAGCGCGACCCCAACAATCTAGAGGCCCACAAGCTTCTGGGCCGGATTTACCTGCGCTCGCTGGGTGACGTTCAGGCAGGGCAGGGTTCCCAGAACGTTCTCAAGCTGGCCATCGACCAGTACGAACAGATCATCAAGATCGAGCCCGACAATGTTGACGATCACCTTCTGCTGGGACGCCTCTACCGGCTGAACAATGACCTGCAGAAGGCCGAGGGCGAGTTCAAGACCGCGGTCAAGCTGAATCCGGATTCGGAAGAAGCGGTGACCACGCTGGCTTACCTCTACAACGAAGAAGGCGATACGGCTCGCGCCGGCGAAGTGCTGAGTTCCATCCCGGATGCGTCTCGCTCCGCCAAACTCTACGCGGCTCTCGGATACACCTACGAACAACAGAAACAGTACAAGAACTCGATCGCCGCCTACCGCAAGGCGATTGAGCTCGACCACGACTATCTGGACGCCATCCGCGGCCTGGCCCAGAACCTGATGAATGACGGCCAGACAGACGCCGCGCTGGAGCAGTACAAGATCATCGCCGACGCGAATCCAGAGGACGCGCAGACCTACCTCCGGATGGCCGAAATCTACCGCAAGAGCGGCAAATTCGACCTCGCGCTGGACAGCCTGAAGAAGGCCGGATCGATGGTGCAGGACTCGATCGAGGTCCCTTACAACATAGCCGCGGTGTACCAGGCCCAGGGCCGCTACGACGAGGCCATCCAGGTATTGCAGGAACTGCTCAAGAAGACGGAAAAGACCGACAATAGTTACACCCAGGCCGAGAAAAATAACCGATCCGTCTTTCTGGAACGGCTGGGGACGATCTATCGCGACAACAAGAACGATTCCCAGGCCATTGAGACTTTCAGAAAGATGCTGGCGCTGGGCGACGAAAATGCCGAACGCGGCTACCAGCAGATCATCGATACCTACCGTGAAGCCAAGCAATGGCAGCAGGCAACGGACACCGCCAAGGAAGCGGTGCAGAAGCTGCCCAATAATCGCAGCCTGAAGATGGTGTATGCGGCCCAGCTCTCCGACATGGGCCAGGCAGATGCCGGATTGCAGCAGGTCAAAGCTCTGCTCAAGGGCACGCCGGAGGACCGCGACGTTTACATTACGCTCTCCCAGATGTACAGCCGCCTGAAGCGCTGGCCCGAGGCCGAGGCAGCCCTGGACAAGGCTGAACAGCTCTCGAGCAAGGACGAAGACAAGCAGTATGTGTACTTCCTGCGCGGTTCGACCTACGAACGCGAGAAGAAATATGATCCAGCGGAAGAAATGTTCCGCAAAGTCCTGGCGGGCGACCCCCAGAACGCGACTGCGCTTAACTATCTCGGCTACATGCTGGCCGACCGCGGGGTCAAGCTGGACGAGGCTCTCGGATTGATCAAGAAAGCAGTTGATCTCGATCCCGCGAACGGCGCATACCTCGATTCGCTGGGCTGGGCCTACTTCAAACTGGGCAAATATGAGTCCGCGGAAGATACGCTGATCAAGGCATCGCAGCGCATCGGGACCGATCCCACGGTGCAGGACCATCTCGGTGACCTTTATCAGAAGACCGGCCGCCTCAAGCTTGCCGCAGCCCACTGGGAGCGCGCGATTGCGGAGTGGAACAAGACTGTGGCCGCTGAAGTTGACCAGAACGACCTGGCCCGGGTGCAGAAAAAACTGGAATCCGCCAAGATGAAGCTGGCCAAGGAAGACTCAGACAACAAATAGCCCAACAGAGACAGTGTGGGGACGGGTCTTCGACCCGTCCGGGCCGAGCGCAAGCTCGGCTTTCTTTTTGTATCCTGATGAATCTCTACCGAGACCCACCCTTGTCTCCCCAAAGAACAGAGAGACGAGGGTGGGGCCACCCAGTAAGGAGAAGATCAATGAGTCCGGAGGTGCTCATCCGGCAGGCCACGCTCGACGACATTCCTGCATTGCTGCGCCATCGCCAGGGTATGTACGAAGACATGGGCTACAACGACCCCGTGGCCCTCGCAGCGATGGTTTCGACCTGCACGCCCTATCTGGAGGCAGCGCTGGCGAATGGTACGCTGCGCGGCTGGCTGGCGTGCGTCGGAGACCAGATCGTGGCCGGCGGCGTGGTGTTGATCAGCCCGTGGCCCAGCCATCCTTATGACGGCCAGTGCCGCCGCGCTACGATTCTCAATATGTACACCGATCCGCCGTTCCGCCGCCAGGGCATCGCCCGCCGGCTCATGCAGACCATGATTGACTGGTGCCGCGAGGAGGGCTTCGTTCATGTCACCTTGCACGCCAGCGACAGCGGCCGTCCACTCTACGAGAGTCTGGGATTCGAAGCGACCAACGAGATGCGTTTGAAGTTGAGTACTTCGTAGCGCCGCCGTCCCGGCGGCTGTCCGGTGGGCGTCCCCGCCCACCGCGATGGGAGGGCAAGATGCCCTCCCGACAGCCGGCAGGATGCCGGCGCTACGCTTTTGCCGACTGGTGATTGCTTACGTCCCCAATGCTAAACTTGCCGCTATGCTGGCCGACTACGCCGTGCGGGTTGAACAATCCCGCGGACGCCGCATTCCCGAGCCCCAGCATCCCTACCGCGACGATTTTCAGCGCGACCGCGACCGCGTCATTCATTCCCGGGCTTTTCGTCGCCTCGAAGCCAAGACCCAGGTTTTTACCCGGCGGTTCTCCGATCATTTCCGCAACCGCCTGACCCATACTCTGGAGGTAGCACAAATCGCCCGCACGGTTGCCGGCCAGCTCGGGCTGAATGTGGACCTAGTCGAAGCTCTGGCCCTGGTCCACGACGTCGGTCACCCACCTTTCGGACACGCCGGCGAAAAAGCGCTGGACGCCATCATGCGCGAGCACGGACTTTTCTTCGACCATAACCTGCATGCCTTGCGCATCGTCGAAGACTTTGAGCTGCGCTATGCCGCCTTCCGTGGACTCAACCTTACTTTCGAAGTACGCGAAGGCATCATCAAGCACTCGCACGATTACTCTGTCGAACAGTTTCCCGAGCTGGCGGAATATCTGCTCGATCAGCGTCCGCCGCTGGAGGCGCAGCTCATCGATCTGGCCGACGAAATCGCGTACGACACAGCCGATCTCGACGACGGCTATGAGGCCCGCCTGCTCACCCTTCAGCAGATTCGCCGAGGGCTTCCCGGATTTGACGGTTTTTATGGCGATGCCGAGCGCGCCTACCCCCAAGCCATGGAGAAGCTGAAGTTCAACGAAGCAGTGAAACGGATCCTCGATCGTATGGTGGGGGACCTGATCGGCAATCTGCAACACCAGATCCAGGCGGCCGGCATCCACAATCTGCAGGATGTCCGAGCCTTCCCGCAACGACTGGCCACCTTTAGTCCGGAGGTTGAAGAGGAAAGGCGGCGCACCAAGGAATTTCTCTACCAGAACCTCTATTTCAGCGCAGCGCTGGAGCCGGAAAAGAACGACGCGGAGCGCGTGATTCGCCAGCTCTTCGACTTCTGGATGACCCAACCAGAGAGCCTGCCGCAGAGCTATCAGGAGAAAGCCGGGCAGGAATCACTGCCGCGTGTGATCTGCGACTACATCGCAGGCATGACTGACAATTTTATTTACGAACAGCACGGGAACTATTGCGGAACTCGGTAGCACCCGTAATCACGTAGGCCCGGACGCCTCGTCCGGGCGGGCGAGCGCAGCTCGCCGAGGGTTTCTGGTGCAGCCAAGTAGAAACCAGCCGGGCTTTCGCCCGGCTGGGCGGGTGAGGGCACCCGCCCCTACGTGGTTCAGGGTGCGCTCCCGGTCACGCGATACACGACTCCTGCGGAATCGTCGCTGATGTACAACGCGCCGTCCGCACCGACCACCAATCCTACTGGGCGTCCCATCCACTTGCCCTTCTTGGTTTCTCCCGGGCGGATCCATCCGCTGATGAAGTCTTCCGGTGGGCCCTGCGGTTCGCCTTTTTCATTGAACTTTATGCGAACCACTTTGTATCCGGTGGGCACGCTGCGGTTCCATGATCCGTGAAAAGTTACGAACAGACTTCCGCGATATTCCGGGGGAAACATTTCGCCGTTGTAAAACAGCAAACCCAGCGGGGCCGAGTGCGCCTGCATCTCGACGGCCGGAGCAATGGTTTTCGAGCAGTCATAGTCGTTGCTCTGCGAGCGGTCCGGAACACGGTTTCCGTAGCAGTAGGGCCAGCCGGCGTTGCCGCCGCGAGGGCCGAGATCGTTGACCTCTTCCGGCGGCAGGTCGTCACCCAGCCAGTCGCGGCCGTTGTCGGTGGCCCAGATGGTGCCGGTTTTTGGGTTGACGGTCAGGCCGACCGCATTCCTTAAGCCGGAGGCAAATGTGCGTTCGCCGCTTCCGTCTTCGTTGTACTCGGTGACGGCGGCGCGGCGCTTGTCGTCTTCCACGCAAACATTGCAACTCGAACCCACAGCGACGTACATCTTGCTGTTCGCAAAAAGAATGGTTCGAGTCGAATGCCCGCCGCCGCTGCCGGGAAGGTCTGCGATTTTCTGGCCCTTGCCAACCTGCAATTGTGCTTCATCCCAGGCGTAGCTCCGGAGTGCGTTGATCTCCGCGATGTAGAGTTTCCCCTTGTGAAAGGCAATGCCGTGCGGCGCATTCAAGCCCGACAGCACAGCGACCGCTCGTTCCGCGCGGCCGCTGTGCTCTGCATCCGGCAGGGCCAGCACAGTGCCGTCGCTGGTGTCAGTCACCAGCAGCACACCGCCCGGACTGAAGGCCATCTCCCGTGCATTGGGTACTCTGGCGAAGACCGCAATGCGGAAGCCTGGCGGCAATTTCAGCCGCGTCAAATCGAGCCTTTCGGCGTGGTTGCAACCGAGCAGCGGCAAAAGGAAGAGGGCGAAAATCCAGGAGCGCATCAGAATGGCGAGTCGGTGAACTTGGCGAGGCGGAAAGATGGGCGGGAGGCGATTGGCGGGCCCTGCTGGTGTTACCTGATTACCGCAATCTTTTGCAGCTGGGCACACGCAGTTTTTATATCAGATTTCGGCAAAATTACCCGGCATTGCGCTTTTTCGCTGCCTTCCCGCCGCTGGCGGCGTTACAATGTGTTGTGGGCCAACGACTTAGATTTAGCCTGGTTTGGCACTCGACCTGTTATACACAGAGCAGGCGTCAAGCGGTTTGAGGACGCCGATATTTTTGTATGTTTGCTGGAGCGGAGCTTGATGCTCCCCCACCTGGAGGACGTAGAAATGAAGAATCGTATGTTTGTAGCGCTGCTTCTGGCCGGTGTGCTGGCGCTTCCCGCTCTGGCGCAGCAGGCCGCCCCCACCACGCAGGACCAACCCGCTGCTGCCGCTTCCGGCGCAAGCGGTAAGCCCGCTCTGCAGCCTGACACGCATGAGGGTTTCTGGGGCAAGATCAATCCCTTCGCCCGTAAGAAATATGTGCAGCGGCAGACCGCTCCCATTCGTGACCGCGTCAATGAACTGGACGAGCTCACCTCCTCGAACACCAAGATGATCAAGGACACGGATTCGCGCGCTCAGGATGGTATCCGCCTGGCCTCGACCAAGGCCAACGAAGCCGACCAGCACGCGATTGACGCCGGCAACAAGGCCCAGATGGCGCAGCAGACTGCGACCCAGGCCAACACCCGTCTCACCACGGTGGAACAGGTGGTAGGCAACATCGATCAGTACAAGGCTTCCACGCAGACCGAGATTCGCTTCCGTCCCGGCCAGAGCGTGCTCAGCAAGAACGCCAAGACTGCCCTCGACGATATGGCGACGCCGTTGAAAGAGCAGCGCGGCTACATCATCGAAGTGCAGGGCTTTTCCTCCGGCCACGGCCAGGCCGCAATTGCCACTTCGCAGAAAATGGCGGACGCGGTAGTGCGCTACCTGGTGCTCAATCACGAGATTCCGGTCTATCGGATTTACGTGGTGGGCATGGGCAATGCTCCGGCGCCCGCGGCTGCCGGGGAAACGACCAAGCGCACCAGCGGTGGACGCGTCGAAATCAGCCTCCTGAAGAACGATCTGGAGACGCTGGCGACGACCAGTGCGCCTCCCGCCAACCAGGATCAGGCAGTCCAGAAATAGTTGATTCAGGACGACGGACCGAAAGGCCCGAAGCCCTCCCCCGAAAAAGCCTTCCGCGCAAGCGGGAGGCTTTTTTAATTTGATCTTCGTAGCGCCGGCGTCCCGCCGGCTGTCCGGAGGGCATCCTGCCCTCCGCTACCGCGCGAGAATTCAAGTCTGAAATCAACAATCTGAAATCTGCAATCGTTTCTCCGTATAATCCAACCCCGTGCCCGCCACCACGAAGTCCGCCCTGCACAAAGCCGGCCTGTTTTACTTCGTCTGGGTAATGTTCTCGTACTGCACCGGCGGCCCCTTCGGCCTCGAGGACATGATCACCACCTCCGGCCCCGGCATGACCCTGATTTTCCTGCTGGTCATCCCGCTTTTCTGGTGCATTCCCGTTTCCTTGGTTTCCGCCGAACTCACCACCGCCATGCCGGTTGAAGGCGGCTTCTATCGCTGGGTGCGCGCCGGCTTCGGCGATTTCTGGGGATTCCTCGCCGGCTGGTGGAACTGGTGCGCATCCTTCCTGCTGGGCAGCGTGTACGCAGTGCAGTTCGCCGACTACATGGGTTTCTATTTTCCCGAGCTCACGGGATGGAGGCACTACATCGTTTCGCTCGCCATAGTCGCCGTGATCACCTACATCAACGTGCGGGGCATTCAGATGGTGGGGAAATTTGCCACCGTGCTGGAACTTTTCATCCTGCTGCCGGTACTGGTGCTGGTGGTCATCGGACTGGCCAAGTGGCACCACAATCCGTTTGTTCCGGTAGTTCCTCCGCATCAGCCCACGTTCCACGTGTTCGGCGTGGGGTTGGCCCTGGGGCTGTGGCTGTATTCCGGATACGAGCAATGCTCCACGGTGGCGGAAGAAGTGGACAACCCGCGCCGCAGCTATCCGCTGGCCCTGGCGCTGGTGGTGCCCATGTCGATCGCGGCTTACTTTCTGCCTACTCTGGCTTCGCTGGCCGCGCTGGGCAACTGGCAGAGCTGGCACACGGGATACTTTCCCACGGCGGCGCAACTCATCGGAGGCCGCTGGCTGGGCGCCTGGATGTCGCTGGCTGCCATGATCACCTACGTCGCGCTGCTCAACAGCACAATCCTGACCTCGACGCGCATGCCGTTCGCCATGGCGGAGGATGGCTACCTGCCGCACTCGCTTACCGGCCAACACCCGCGCTATGGGACGCCCTGGATTGCGATCATCGTGTCGGCCGTGGTGTACGGGCTGCTGTCCCTGCATTCGCTGGTGCAGCTCATCAGTATTTACAACTGGCTGCGGGTCGCAACCACGGTCATGACCGTCCTCGCAGCCTGGCAACTGCGGCGCAAGAAACCAGACATGCCGCGGCCGTTCGTAATTCCCGGCGGACGCGCGGGGCTGATCTACTCCGTGGCCGCGGTCCTGATCATGAGCGCAGTCGCGCTGTTGGGGAGCGATCGCTACGGTTTACTCTGGGGACCGGCGGCTCTGGCGGTGGGGCCGGTGGTGTACTTCGGGTTGCGCGCAGCTAGGCAGTCGGCATGAACCCCGTGGGGACAGCCGCCCTCGGCTGTCCGGCGGAGCGAAGCTCCGCGGGGTTTTCTCAGATTGGAGGAAGAATCTAGCCGCGCTTTGCGCGGCCGGACAGCCGGGGCGGCTGTCCCCACGTGGTCTCAGCTCACCCAATCCAGAAATTTGTACCAGGCTCCGGCGAAGGGCAGGAACCAGGGCTTGCCGTTGTACAGACCAAGCGGCGCGCCGGGAAATGGAATCCCCACAAACGGGTTGTCGGGCTTCTCGCCGGCGATCAGATGCGCCATCTGCTGGCCTTGCCAGGTGGCCATGGCGACGCCATGTCCGGCGTAGCCGACGGCGTAGTAGATTCCATCCATCTGCCCCGCGTGCGGCATGATATCGAAGGCGAAGTCCAGCGTGCCGCCCCAGACGTATTCGACTTTCACATCGCGCAGCTGGGGATAGACATCGATCATGCCGCGCCGTAGAATTTCCGCGCTCTTGCGGATTGAATCCCGGGTTTCGGGGAAGAAGGCCGCGCGCCCGCCGAAGAGCATGCGCCGGTCAGGCGTCAGGCGATAGTAGTAGAGATAATTCTTGGAGTCGTAGATCATGCGATTGCGGGGGCTCAACTCGCGCGCCAGCGCCTCCGGCAGGACTTCCGTGGTGATGATGTAGGAGCCAATGGGAACGAGCTTCCTGCGCAATGCCGGAGTTGCCGGTCCGGTGTAGCCGCTGGTGCCGACGAACACTTCGCGCGCCCAGAGGGAGCCGCGAGACGTGGTGATTCGCCAGCGCGGCATGCCTTGCCGGTCTTCACGTTCAATGCTCTCGACCCGTGTATTTTCGAAAACCGCAGCGCCCGCCCTCAGCGCTGCCTGCGCCAGTCCGGCCACGTATCGCGCCGGATTCAGGCCGGCGCTGACTTCATCCACCATGCCGCCGTAGTAGATTGATGACCCGATCTCAGACTGCAGGTCCGTCCTCGGCAGCACGCGCAGCTGGTGATTGAATTCGCGCGCGATCACTTCCGCCTGACGGGCATAGTCGTCGAAGTGCTTCTGCTTGCAGGCGACCTCGAGATGCCCGCTGCGGACAAAGTCGCAATCGATCTTTTCCTCGCCGACCAGTTTCTCTACGCAGTCGATCGTCGCCAGAGAGGCGGCGTACATGCGCCGTGTCCGCTCGCGGCCATACATCGAAATCAGCTTATTGACCCCCAGCTTGAGCCCGGTGAGGACCATCCCACCGTTGCGCGAACTGGCTCCCCAGCCGATGGTCTCGGCCTCGAGAACGGCAACCTTGGCCCCGAGTTTCGCCAGCGTCCTCGCCGCCGAGAGCCCGGTGAAACCGCCTCCGATGATGGCAACGTTAACGCCGCCGGGAAGCGGAAGGGCTGGGTCGGTCCTCGGCATTTCCATCGTTGTCGACCAGAAGTTTTGTTCCTGGATGGGCATGCTCTATTTCTGCGAATGACGAAGCATTGTAACCGGGAACAGGGGCTCCCCACCCTCGTCGTTCGGCCCTTTCGAACGACAGGTGGGAGGGAGACTCGACAGCGTGAGGGAACCAAACTCCCGCCCTGTCTCTCCAAAAAACGGAGAGACGAGGACGGGGCACCCCGCATCACGCGTTACCGCTGTGCCTTGAACCCCACACTTAATCCTCTTAGACTTGTGATATGCACGTGCACGCCAGCCATGGAGGAAGCGAAAAGACGTCGCGCATCCTCCGCTTTTCTCTGGTTGTTACCGCGGCTTACATCGTGCTGCTGGTCGTTGCCGGCATTCGCGCCCACTCGCTGGCGCTGCTCTCCGAAGCGGGACACAATCTCTCTGACTTTTTTGCTCTGCTGCTTTCACTGACCGCGGTTTACCTGCAGTCCCGCCCGCCCAGTTCCACCAAGACCTACGGTTATCACCGGGCGGGAGTGCTGGCTGCATTGGTCAACGCAGTGTCCCTGGTTGCGGTTTCGGGCTTCATTTTCTACGAGGCCTTCCACCGCTTGCAGAACCCGGAACAGGTGCGCGCTGGAGTCATGATCTGGGTAGCCGCCGCGGGCGTGGTGATGAACGGCGTGATCGCGCTGCTGCTGCATCGCGCCGGACGCGATGTCAACATCCGCAGCGCCTTCCTGCACGAGATCGGCGACACGCTTTCCACGGCCGCAGTCATCGCCGGCGGCTGGGCCATCATGTCCACCGGCCAGTACTGGATTGACTCCGTGCTGTCGGTTGGGATCGGAGTCCTCATTCTGTGGTCGGGCTTCGGCATCGTGCGTGAGACTCTCAACATTCTTCTTGAAGGAACGCCTCGCGGCGTCAAACTGGAACAGGTTGAAGCGGCGATGCGGCAGATTGACGGCGTGAACGATGTCCATGACCTGCACGTCTGGAGCATCGGATCGGAGACGCGGGCGCTGTCCTGCCACATTTCGATTGCCGACATTCCACCATCGGTCAGCGAACGCATTCTGCGCGACGTGAAAGACCGCCTGCGCGAAGATTTTCACATCGCCCACACCACGATACAGTTCGAAAACGTGGTCTGCGAAGTAGCCCATGGTTGCGTCATTCCAGTGGGTGAATCCGAGCACCAGCACAAGCATTGAAGGTATGTTTCTATAATGGTTGTGTGGGGACGGGTCTCTGACCCGTCCAGGCCGGGTCTCTGACCCGGCTAACCCTGCCGAACGTATCAATTCTTCGACTGGCTCTGGTAAATCTCCCTGGCTCTCTCAATCGTATCTGCCTCTTCCGGCAACTTGTCTGGCCGCATGCGCACGATCCGAGGGAAGCGCAGCGCATACCCGCTCTCATGCCGGTCGGATTCCATCATGTTGTTGAAGGCGACTTCCAAAACGATCTTGGGCTCGACGACCAGCCGAAAACCCTGGTCTTCGATGGTGTGTTCCAGAAACCACCTGGTCATCTCGGCAATCTCGGCGTCGGTCAGACCCGAGTACGCTTTGCCGATGTTGACTAGCTTTTCTCCATCGCGCACGGCGAAGGTGTAATCGCTCAGCACTCCGATGCGCTTGCCGTGGCCGTACTCGACCGCGGTGACCACGACGTCAAGCGTGGCCAATTCGCGTTTGAGCTTGAGCCATGACTTCCCGCGTCGTCCGGGGGTGTAGTGTCGATTCGGGATCCTTGATCATCAGGCCTTCGTTGCCTCGGGCCTGCGCCGCTTCAAACAGCTGATCGAGTTCCTGCGGTGTGGCGGCCTGAAACACGGGCGCGCGAATTACGTGCTGGTTCGATTCTCCGCTGTCGTCGCCGAATTCAAGTTGACCCTGTTTTCCCGAGGCGATCTGTCTACTGAATCGAGGCTCCCTGGGCGCCGCCAGCAGGGCGTCAAGAAGTTTCTCCCGCTCAAGCAGAGGACGCTCCAGCAGCAGCTCGCCCTTGGCGTAAAGCACATCGAAGACCACGTAGGCGACCGGCACTTGCCGCATCAGCTTTTCGCTGACCTGTTTTCGTCCCAAGCGCTGCTGTAGCGCGCTGAAGGGGAGAGCCCGGCTGGTTTCGGGGGGCCCGGCTTCGCCATCGCTTTCGGCGCGGCGGGCGGGACGCCCGCCGGACAGCCGGCGAGACGCCGGCGCTACAGACCCAAGGCCGTCGTAGCTCCAGGCCACGATCTCACCATCGAGGATTGCGTCTTCCGGCAGTCCGGCCAGCGCGTCTGGCAATTCGGGGAAGGATTCGGTGATCTCGTCACGGGTGCGCGAGAAGATTCTCACCTCGCCGCCGGAACAGTGCGCCTGGGCGCGGATGCCGTCGTACTTATCTTCGACCAATGCGTTCTCGAAATAGCTGAGGGCCTGCTCCGCCGACTCGGCCGGGCTGGCCAGCATGAAACCGAGAGGATGGAACAAGCGCATCTTCGCATCGCCAAGCTTTCCTGCCGCCGCCAGCTTCAGAGTCTCGCCAATGTCTCCCAACAGCATGTTTGCCCGCTGCACCTCGCGCAACGTTGCGCCGTAGGCCTGGGCGATGGCCTCTTCCACCAGGCTTTCCTTCAGGCCGATGCGCAGATCACCGGTCATGATCTTCACTATGTATTTGGCTTCGAGCGGTGTGGCCTGCGACAGAAGCTCTTGCGTCAAGGCGGCTTTCGTTGCCGGGCCGCGGGTTGTCGCAATTTCGCGGAATTTGGCGGCGACATGTGGCACACTCAGGATTGAACTGCCGGGCTTTGCCCGGCCCGGACGGGCGGGGGCGCCCGTCCCTACGTGGGTCTTGGTTGAGGTTGGGAGAACCGCTTCCGCCACCGCGCCCAGGTCCCCGAACTTGCGATAGGCGGCGGTGAATTCGGCTTCACTTTTCCCGGAGAGCTCAGCCACTATCCTCCACAGCACTCTGCCACCGACCTGCAGCGTGGTTTCCTCCCAGACTGGAAACGGCCTGCCGGAAAGAAATACGGCGGAGAGAGATGCTTCCTCCGGCGCGAGCGCCTTCAGGTAGTCGGCGAGGATCGCGATTTTCTCGAGTTTTTTGGTGGTGCCTGCGATCCGTTCGCAGGTTTCAGCCAACTTGATCATGAAGTTTTGATGTGGGTGCGAGCGTCCCGCTCGTGCGTCCCGGTCCATACTCTCGCAGTTGTCCTGATGCCGTGGGCGAGCGCGTTTGTGACCCTGGCACGAGCGAGGACGCTCGCGCCCACATTCGGCCCCTCTAACCCTCGTCTCCTTAGTCACTTAACCCAACTCTGGCCCCAATCCTAACCGAAAGCGCCTGTGGTACCCTTGTGGTTTGAGCCCAGGTGGTTGGAAGGGCATCTAAAGCTTATGGGTTTCTTGCGAACATGGTGGCGTTTCCTGGTGGCCGTGCAGCTTTTGCCCGCCCTTGAAGGGGGCGAGGAAACACTGGTCGGCGGCCAGGCCGTGCTCGAGGGCGTTATGATGCGCTCTCCGCACGCGTGGGCCATCGCCTGCCGCAAGCCTTCCGGTGAAGTGTCAACCCATAGCGAGCCGCTGGAACGGCTCTCCGAAAAGCGCAAATGGATGGCGTGGCCGGTCGTTCGTGGCGTAGCCACGCTGGGGCATGCCATGACCCTGGGCTTCCGGGCGCTGAAGTTTTCCGCGAATGTGGCCCTCGATGAGTTGCAGCCCGAGCCCGCGGCAGACAAGAAGAAGCTGGAAATAACGGGTTGGATGGCTGCGGTCAATATCATCATTTCGGTCGGTTTTTTTATTTTCATGTACAAGTTCCTGCCGCTGCTGGCGGCCACCGGACTGAAGCGTGTGAACCCGGTGTTCGGCGAGCAGATCCTTTTCAACCTGGTGGACGGCATCGTTCGCATCGCCCTGTTCCTTCTCTTCATCTGGGGAGTTTCGCTGTGGAGCGATATCCGCCGGGTTTACGAATATCACGGCGCGGAGCACAAGACGGTTTACGCCTTCGAGAACGGTGATCCGCTGGAGACTGCGTCGGTGCAGAAGTATTCGACATTCCATCCGCGCTGCGGCACCAGCTTTCTGATGACGGTGATGCTGATCTCGATCATGGTGTACATCCTGGTGTCCGCGGTGATTCCGGTGACCACGTTCTGGGCCAAGTTCGGCATGCGCATCGTGCTGCTGCCGGTGATTGCGGGCGTCTCGTACGAGATCATCCGCTTCGCCGCCAAGCACCGTGGGTCGTTGTTCGCGCTGATGACCGCCCCCGGCCTCTGGCTGCAGCGCATTACCACGCAACCGCCGTCCGACGACCAGGCTGAGTGCGCCATCATCGCGCTGGATCATGCCATGGCGCTCGAAAAAGAACACGGCGGCGAGCTAGTGATTGCCTAGAATCGTCCTTGGCCATTGGCCTTTGGTCGTTGGCTAAACCCTTCCTTGGGTTGTGCGTCACATACTTCCCGCAGACGATGTGATAAGCGTTTTGCATTCGGAGGCGCTTATGTCCTCATCGGGGTCGTTCAGGGATTTAAGAGTCTGGCAGGCAGCCATGAAGTTGGCACGGGAAGTTTATCGCGAGACAGCGACATTTCCCCGGCACGAACTGTACGGCTTGACGCAGCAAATCCGACGCGCCGCCGTCTCTGTGCCGAGCAATGTTGCGGAGGGAAAAGGGCGTCATTCAGATAAGCAATTCGCGCATTTCCTCTGTAATGCCAGAGGTTCGTTGCTGGAGCTGGAAACGCAACTTATACTTGCCGAACAATTAGAATATTTGTCGACGGCAGAAGGAAAGCGCCTGTCGGCGTTGGCGGAGTGCGTAGGGCGTGCCCTGAGCGGTTTGATCAATTCTCTGCGTGGTGTCCATAGGGAAGATGCCGCCTGGGACACTTGTAAAAAAGAGCGGCGATTCGCCAACGACCAAAGGCCAACGACCAACGACGATGTTCCTGACGACTGAATCCCATGTTTGAACGACTCGACCAAATCGAAGCCCGCTACGAGGAGTTAACGCAGGCGCTCTCCTCGCCGGAGATCATGAACGACTCGGCCCGATATCAGAAGACGGCCAAGGCGCACAGCGAAGTCTCGTCTATCGTCGAAAAATACCGCGAGTACAAAGACCTGAAGCGCGGCATTGCCGAAAGCAAGGCGGTCCTAGCCGACGAAAAAGATGCCGAGATGCGGGCCTACGCCCAGGAGGAGCTCGATAAACTGGAAGCGCGCGTTGGCGGCGTGGAAGAAGAACTCAAGGTCCTGCTGCTGCCGAAAGATCCTAACGATGAGAAAGACGTCATCCTGGAAATCCGTGCCGGCACCGGGGGCGACGAGGCCACCCTCTTCGCCGCGGAAATGTTCAGGATGTACACCCGCTATGCGGAAACGCAGGGCTGGAAGGTCGAAGTGCTTTCCACATCCGACTCCTCGGTGGGCGGCTTGAAAGAAGTGATCGCCATCATCGAAGGCCAGCGCGTCTTTTCGCGGCTTAAGTATGAAAGCGGCGTGCACCGGGTGCAGCGCGTGCCTGCAACGGAGCAACAGGGGCGGGTGCATACCTCGGCCGTCACGGTGGCCGTGCTGCCCGAGGCCGAGGATGTTGACGTCAAGATTGAAGCCAAAGACCTCCGCATTGATACCTTCTGCTCCTCCGGCCCCGGCGGACAGTCGGTCAACACTACGTATTCCGCCGTGCGCATCACCCACATTCCCACTAACACAGTGGTGAGCTGCCAGGACGAGAAATCGCAGATCAAGAACCGGGAGAAAGGCATGCGTGTGCTGCGTGCCCGTCTGTACGAGATGGAAATGCAGAAGCAGCAGGATGCCCTGGCCAAAGAACGCAAGGCCATGGTGGGCTCGGGCGATCGCAGCGAGAAGATCCGCACTTACAATTTTCCCCAGAACCGGGTCACCGACCACCGCATCGGGCTCACCATCCACCAGCTCGAGCAGGTCATGGACGGCAAACTCCAGCCCCTGATCGAAGCGCTGGTCACGCACTACCAATCAGAGAAGTTGAAGACCGAAGCCACCACCGCGGTGTGAGGTGTGGCGCGGGCGCCCTCGCCCGCGTGACGGCATGCAGCGGAACATTGTGGGCGGGAATCTCGGTCCTGATCAACCTTGTGATCAAATAACCAGGTGACGCTCCGCGACGCTCTCGCCTCCGCCATCTCCCGCCTCACTGCCGCAAGCGTCCCTTCGCCACGGATGAATGCCGAACTCCTGCTCATGTTCACGCTGGCATGCGACCGCGCTTACCTCCATGCTCATCCCGAGCGCAAGCTCTCGGCTGACGAGCAGCGCCGCTACGACCAGGCCTTGACCGAGCGTGCGCAGGGCATGCCCGCCCAGTACATCACCGGCCACCAGGAGTTCTGGGGCATGGACCTGATCGTTACTCCGGCCGTCCTCATTCCCCGTCCGGAAACCGAGCACGTGATCGAGACCGTACTTGCACGTGTGGGGCGGGCGCCCTCGCCCGCGGCCTTGCTCCGCATCGTGGATGTCGGCACGGGATCCGGATGCATCGCCCTCGCCCTGGCCAAAGAATTGCCTCATGCCGAAATTCACGCCACTGATATTTCACCGGCCGCACTGGAAATCGCCCGAGCAAACGCAGCTCGCCTCCAGCTTGAAAATCGAATTCGATTCCATCAAACCGATTTGCTTCAGGGCCTCGACCGAGGCGCGTTCGATTTCGTTGTTTCAAATCCACCCTACGTCGGTGAGTCGGAAGCCGACCAGGTGCAACTTGAAGTCCGCAAGTATGAACCGCGCAACGCGGTGTTTGCGGGAGCTTCAGGGCTTGAGGTGATCGAGCGCCTTATCCCGCAGGCCCATGAAACGCTCAAGCCTGAGGGCTGTCTGGTGATGGAAATCAGCGGCACTATTGCAGATCGTGTGCGGGAGCTGCTCGCGGGCTGGAACGACGTGCGAATCACCAACGACCTGCAGGGAATTCCGCGGGTAGTAGCAGCACGAACTACGTAGGCCCGGACGCCTCGTCCGGGCGGGCGAGCGCAGCTCGCCTTTTTCGTGTTGGCGCGCAAACCAAGACCAGCCGGGCGGGTGAGGGCACCCGCCCCTACGTGTGCTCCGGTTAAATGTCTCTACGGTTGGATGATCGCCGCCGGCAGGATTTCGTCCACATCCACCCACTTGGTGGGGTAGGAACCGGTGTAGCAGGCGGTGCAGTAGGTCGTCTTCTCGCCATCGGCGCAGGCCTTTTTCATTCCATCGAGCGAGAGATAGGCGAGGGAATCGGCGCCGATGAATTCACGAATCTCTTCCACCGACTTGTTGGCTGCGATCAATTCTTTTTTGGAAGGCGTGTCCACGCCGTAAAAGCAGGGTGAAACCGTGGGCGGGCAGGAGACGCGCATGTGCACTTCCCTGGCGCCGGCGTTGCGGATCATGCGTACGATTTTGCGGCTGGTGGTGCCGCGCACGATGGAGTCGTCGATCAACACCACGCGCTTGCCTTCGAGCAGGGTGCGTACCGGGTTCAGCTTCAGTTTTACGCCAAAGTCGCGCACGCTTTGCCGAGGCTCGATGAAGGTGCGCCCTACATAGTGATTGCGGATGAGCCCGAAGCGGAACGGGATGCCGCTCTCGGCGGCGTAGCCCACAGCCGCCGTCACGCCAGAGTCCGGCACTGGAACTACGAGATCGGCGTCGGCTGGAGCTTCCCGCGCCAGCTGCCGTCCCAGGCCCTCGCGGCTGATTTGCACCGGGCGGCCGAACACCAGGCTGTCGGGCCGCGAAAAATACACGTGCTCGAAAATACAGCTCGACTGCGCAGCCACCGGGGAATAGAAGCGCGACGTAATGCCTTCCGGTCCAACGATCACCAACTCGCCCGGCTTGACCTCGCGTTCGTAGGTGGCGCCGATCAGATCGAATGCGCAGGTTTCAGAGGCAAACACGATGGTGTCCTGCCGTTGGCCTTCGAGACGGGGAATTCTTCCCATGGCCAGAGGACGGAAGCCGCGCGGATCGCGCGCCGCAAATACCCGGTCCGAACTGAGCATCACCAGTGAAAAAGCGCCTTCGACGCGGCGCAGCGCGTCGGCCATGGCGTCCGGCAGCGTCTGCTCTTTGGAAAGCGCGATCAGGTGGACGATCACTTCGGTGTCGCTGTTGGTCTGGAAGATCGAGCCCTGAGCTTCCAGGCGATGACGAATTTCCTGCGCATTCACCAGGTTGCCGTTGTGGGCCAGCGCGATCATGCCCTTGTTCGATTGCACCATGATGGGCTGAGCGTTGAAGAGAGCGGAATCGCCGGCGGTGGAGTAACGCGTATGCCCGATGGCGAGCGTGCCGTGGACTTGGGAGAGTACTTCCTCGGTAAAGATGTCAGCCACCAGTCCCATGGCGCGGTGGGCGCGCAAAGTCAGCCCGTTCGAGGTGACAATGCCCGCCGATTCCTGCCCGCGATGTTGCAGCGCATGCAGCCCGAGGTAAGCCAGTTTCTCAGCTTCGGGGTGAGCGTAGATGGCAGCCACTCCGCACTCGTCATGGAATTTGTCGAACATGATAGCTATCAGCCCTCAGCTTTCAGGTCTCAGCCAACCCCACCACAACCCACGTAGGGGCAGGTGTCTCACCTGCCCAGCCGAGCGAAGCTCGGCAATTGGTTCAATCCGCCGCTATCGTGCCCACTTCCGTCCGCAGCGCCTTCTCCAGCGCACCCTCATACACGTCCCGCAATTCTGAGACGGTTGTTGCCACTACCACCCGGCCATCGACCTTGATCTCAATTCGCTCGGGAGCCGTCTCTCCAATTAACTCTGCTGCGATGCCGTATTTTACCGCCACTTGTTGGATTCTGCCGAGGTTCTCGCGGTCGCACGAGATGACAACCCGGCTGGCGTCCTCGCCGAACAGAACAAACTCCGGCGGCAGCCCCAGCGAAGTAAGATCGATATTCATTCCAATACCCTTAGCCAGTCCCGACTCGACCAGCGTCACCGCGATGCCGCCGTCCGAGCAGTCATGGGCTGAATCCAAAATTTCGATTTGAGCTATTTCCACCAGCGCCTTCTGCAACGCCGCCTCTTTTTCCAGTTCCAGTTCGGGGGGATAGCCCCATAGAGTGCCCAGAATTTCCTTGGCGTACTCCGACGATCCGAAGGCTGATTCGGCGTCGGTGGCATCGCCAGGTTCCGCGCCGCGAAGCAGAACGATTGCGCGTCCCGCTTCGCGAAAATCCGGACGCACCGCCTTGTGCACGTCTTCGAAAACGCCGACCACACCCAGCACCGGCGTGGGATAGATTCCTTCGCCCAAAGTTTCGTTGTAGAAGCTGACGTTGCCGCCGGTGATGGGGATTTCCAGTTCCTCGCAGGCCTTGGTGATGCCGTCAACCACCTGGGAAAATTGCCACATGATGTGCGGCTTCTCGGGATTGCCAAAGTTCAAGCAGTTGGTGCCGCCGATGGGAGTGGCGCCCGCGCAAGCCACGTTGCGCGCGGCTTCCGCCACCGCATGCATGGCGCCCAGCCGGGGATCGAGGTAGCACCATCGTCCGTTGCCATCGAGCGCCATGGCCAGGCCGCGCTGCGAACCTTTAATGCGGATTACTCCGGCATCGCCCGCGCCCGGGCCTTCGACCGTATTGGTCTGCACCATGTGATCGTATTGCTGCCAGATCCAGCGCTTGCCGCAGATGTTGGGGCTGGCCAGCAGTCGCTTCAGATTTCCGGTGAGATCGGAATTCTCTCCCAGCTTGACGTGCTCCGGCATTTCGCGCGGCACCGGCGGTTCCCAGCGCTCGAGCGGACGCTTGTAAACCGGCGCGTCGTCGGTAAGCGCTTCGTTGGGAATGTCGGAGACCACTTCTCCATGGTGGAGAACGCGCATCCTGCCGTCGCTCGTGACGCGGCCAACCTCGACTGCGTCCAGCCCCCATTTTTCGAAGACGCGAAAAACTTCCTGCTCGCGGCCTTTTTGTGCCACCAGCAGCATCCGCTCCTGCGACTCGCTCAGCATGATCTCGTACGCCGTCATGCCGGTTTCGCGTTGCGGCACAAGGTCAAGCTCAATTTCGGTTCCGACGTGGCCGCGAGCGCCCATTTCGCAAGTAGAGCAGGTCAGCCCGGCCGCGCCCATGTCCTGTATGCCAACGATGGCGCCGCTCTGCATGGCCTCGAGACAGGCTTCGAGCAGAAGTTTTTCCAGGAAGGGATCGCCTACCTGCACGTTCGGCCGCTTGGCTTCGGAGGCTTCGCTGAATTCCTCGCTGGCCATAGTGGCGCCGTGAATGCCGTCGCGCCCGGTTTTCGATCCGACGTAAATGACCGGATTGCCTTCGCCCGAAGCTTTGGCGTAGAAGATCTGATCACGCCGGACCAGTCCCAGCGCGAAAGCGTTGACCAGGGGATTGCCGGAGTAGCAGGGCTCGAACTTGGTCTCGCCACCGAGGTTGGCTACGCCAAAACAATTGCCGTACGACGCGATTCCGCTGACCACGCCCTCGAGCACGGACTGATTCTTGTGAATGTCTTGAGCGGACTGTGTGGAGCCGGGTCTTTGACCCGGCTGGGCGGGTCGGAGACCCGCCTCCACATGAGCGGCTATCGGTCCAAACCGCAGCGAGTCCATCACCGCTACCGGGCGCGCGCCCATGGTGAAAATATCGCGCAGGATTCCGCCCACGCCCGTGGCCGCCCCCTGAAAGGGCTCGATAAACGATGGATGATTGTGCGACTCAATCTTGAAGGCGCAGGCCCAGCCGTCGCCGATGTCGATGATGCCCGCGTTCTCCCCCGGGCCCTGCACTACCAGGCGGCTGCGCGTGGGCAATCGCTTCAAGTGCACGCGCGAGGATTTGTAAGAGCAGTGCTCGCTCCACATTACGCTGAAGATCCCCAGTTCGGTGATGGTGGGCTCACGTCCGCCCAGCAGCTGTTTGATCTTCTCGTATTCGTCCGGAGTGAGGCCGTGCTCCCGGATGATCTCGGGCGTGATAACCACTGTCGAAGAGGGGCTCATATGGGGAGACTCTATTGTCGCACAATGAAAGTAGCGCCGGCTGTCAGCCGGCCGTCGTCGGTCGTCAGTCTTCAGTCGTCAGGAAGTCTCCACAAGTTCGCTCTATTTGTAGCGCCGGCCTTTGTAGCGCCGGCGTCTCGCCGGCTGTCGGGCGGGCATCCTGCCCGCCTCGGAGGGGGCAAAGCGTGTCCTGAGCGCAGTCGAAGGATGTCCCCGACCCACACACCTCTCGGGCCTGCGCGACTCCGGCGCTACACGGCGACTTATAATGTTCCCCGCATGAGGTCCGTCATCGTTGGCACCGCCGGGCATATCGACCACGGGAAAACCGCGCTGGTCAAGGCCCTTACCGGCATCGACGCCGACCGCCTGGAGGAAGAAAAGCGCCGCGGCATCACTATCGACATCGGCTTTGCGCATCTCGAACTGCCTCTACCCAACGGTGAAATCCTGCGCCTGGGCTTTGTCGATGTTCCCGGCCACGAGCGCTTTGTCCGCAATATGCTGGCCGGCGTGGGCGGAATCGACCTGGTCCTGCTGGTGATTGCGGCCGACGAATCGATCAAGCCGCAGACCCGCGAACACTTCGATATCTGTCGCCTGCTCTCGGTGCGCCGGGGAATCGCGGTACTGACCAAGTCCGATCTGGTGGACCGCGAGACCCTGGACGTGGTGAAACTGGAAGTCGAAGAATTTCTGCGCAATTCGTTTCTGGATCCGGCGCATTCGTCAGTGGTCGCGGTTAGTTCGCTGACCGGGATGGGGCTCGATGAACTGCGGCAGGCCCTGGTTAAGGCCGCCGGCGAGGTTCCCGCGCGAAACTCTTCGGCACTACCCCGCCTGCCGGTTGACCGGGTCTTTACCATGAAAGGCTTCGGCGCAGTGGTGACGGGCACGCTGGTCTCGGGCACGATTCACAAAGAGGATGAGCTGGAAGTTTTTCCCGCGGGCCGGCGCGTGCGCGTGCGCGGAATTCAAGTGCATGGGCAGGCCGCCGAACACACCGTAGCCGGACAGCGCACCGCCCTGAATCTCGCCGGGGTGACCACGCAAGAAATGGCGCGCGGCATGGTGCTGGCGTCGCCTGCAACGTTTCACACCGCGTCGCGCATGGACGTGTCGCTCACGTTACTGCCCACGGCCAAGCCCCTGAATGACCGGGCGCGGGTCCATCTGCACGCCCACACTTTTGAAACCATTGCCACGGTGGTGCTGTCTGGACAAAAGCAGGTCTCACCGGGCGAAACGGCGATGGCCCAGTTGCGCCTGGCTGCGCCCACGCTTCTGTTGCCCGGAGACCGTTTCATCGTGCGGCAATTTTCGCCGGTTGTGACCATTGGCGGAGGTGTGGTGCTCGACGCATCTCCGGTTCCTCGCATGCCTGGACTGGAAAGCTTCCTGCAGATTCTGGCCGAGGGCGACGCTCAATCGATTCTGCGGGCCCGCATCGCGCGCCGCACTCACGTCGGAATCACAATCGCAGAACTGATTGCTGAAACCGGATGGCCCAGGCGGGAGATCGAAGCCTACTTGGCCGATCCAGCGCGGTCCGCCGGGGTTTCTCGAATTGGCGACCGGGTTGTGCATTTGCCGGCGCTGGAGGAATTGAAATCGTCGGTCATCGATGCGGTGACCGGTTTTCACAAGAAGAACCCGCTGGTCGCGGGGATCAGCATGGAAGAACTGCGCGACCAGACCAGGGCGTCCAGCGAGGTGTTTGACGCCGCCCTGGACATGCTGGTTCGCGAGAGGAAACTGGAGGTTGCCGGGGAGATCGTTCATCTTCCGGGACGCGGCGTAGTCATGAAAGACGAAGAAGCCGAGTCCCAAAAGATCATTGAGCGCGCATTCGCTTCGGCTGGCTTGAAAGTCCCCGCCCTGAGGGACGTGCTGGCCGGACTCAAAGTGGACAGGGCTCGCGCCCAAAAGATTGTCACCCTGCTGCTCCGCGACAAAATTCTGGTGAAAATATCTGAAGACCTGGTTTTTCATCGCGACGCGCTATTGGATTTGCGCCAGCGCATGTCGTCGGAAAAAGCAAAGTCGCCGAAGATCGACGTGGCCCGTTTCAAGGACATGACCGGAGTAACCCGGAAGTACGCGATCCCACTGCTGGAATATCTCGACCGTGAGCACGTGACGCGCAGAGTGGGCGATCAAAGAGTGATCCTGTAAGCCGAAAACCGGCCACGGATTCTCACGGATTTACACGGACAAGGCCGCAGAGATTTAAAGTGTCCGACCCACACTCCTGAGCCTCTCGATGTAGTCAGTGCGGCTCTTTACTCACTGTTGCCATGGAGCTCTCCGGGCGTTGAGGAGTATCTCCGTATAATAAGGCGCGGTCGCCCGGCCTGCGACGATGCGCTCCGCGAGGAAACTACCGATGCTCTGCATTCGCCCTGCCGATGCCAGCGACGTGTCCACCTTGAATACGCTCATCCATGAACTTGCCGACTTCGAGCGCCTTACCGCGGTGGTCAACGAAGCCGGCCTGTTGCGCGATGGGTTTGGCCCGGCACCCAAATTCCGCGTGCTGCTGGCGGAGTGGGACGGCCAGCCCGCCGGCTATGCCCTTTTCTTCGACTACTATTCCAGCTTTGAGGGTCGTGCCGGACTCTTTCTTGAGGACATCTATATTCGCGACCAGTACCGGGGAAAGGGAATTGGCAAGGCTCTGCTGGCCCGAGTGGCGTCGGAGGCGAAAGAGCAGAATTGCTTTGGCGTGCGCTGGCAGGTGCTGGGCTGGAATACTCCGGCAATCGAGTTCTATAAGGAACTGGGCGCGACTTTTCTCGACGACTGGAAAACTGTGAGTCTGGATGGAAACGCGCTGGATATCGTGGCCGGAGGCGCGCGATGACGGCAGTAGTAAAAGTCATCGGCGCAGGACTGGCTGGATCGGAAGCGGCGTGGCAGTGCGCGCGGCGCGGAATCGCGGTGGAACTCTGGGAGATGCGCCCGGTGCGTTCGACCCCGGCACATCAGACGACAGATTTCGCGGAGTTGGTCTGCTCGAACTCTCTCAAATCGGACAGCGAGAACACGGCGCCCTGGCTGCTGAAAGAAGAAATGCGGCGGGCAGGATCGCGGCTGCTGGAGATCGCGCGGGAGTGCGCCGTCCCTGCCGGACATGCGTTGGCGGTTGACCGTACGGCCTTTGCCGCCCGGGTCACGGATGCACTTTCGCGAGAGCCGCTGATCAAAATCCGGCGCGAAGAAGTCACGCAGATTGACGAAGATCAGATCACCATCATCGCCACTGGTCCCCTGACCTCCGATGCTTTGTCACAGGAGATCGCCCGGCTCAGCGGTTCAGCTCACTTGTATTTCTTCGATTCGATCAGCCCTATTGTGGAAGCCGATTCCATCGATATGTCCAAGGTGTACCTGGCGGCGCGCTACGACAAAGGTTCGGCCGATTACATCAATTGCCCCATGTCCAAAGAGGAATACGATTGTTTCTGTGATGCTTTGATTTCGGGTGAAGCGGTCGAAGCGCGCGACTGGGAGAAGCTGAACTACTTTGAAGGCTGCCTGCCCATCGAAGAAATTGCCCGCCGCGGCCGCGACACGCTGCGCTTCGGTCCCATGAAGCCCGTGGGACTCAAAGACCCGCGCACGGGGCGGATTCCCTACGCCGCGGTACAACTCCGGCAGGAGAACCTGCGGGCCGATTCCTATAACCTGGTGGGTTTCCAGAATCACCTGAAATTTGGAGACCAGGCGCGCGTGCTGCGCCTGATTCCCGGCCTGGAAAACGCCCGCTTCCTGCGTTACGGGCAAATCCATCGCAACACTTACATCAACGCGCCAACGCTATTGTCCGAGTCGCTGCAGATGAAGAAGCATCCAGCCGTGTTCTTCGCCGGCCAGATTTGCGGAGTGGAGGGATATGTAGAGTCCATCGCGACTGGTTTGATGGCGGGTATTCACGCGGCGACCCTGGCCAGGGGAGCGGACCCGGTGTGCCCGCCGCGACCAACGGCCTTCGGCTCTCTGATGCATTACGTGACCCACGCCGACGCCAGAAATTTCCAGCCGGCGAACATTACCTTCGACCTGCTGCCCGCGCTCGAACACAAGATTCGCGATCGCCAGGAACGGCACCGGCAGCAATGCCAGCTGGCCTTGAAACAGTTTGATGCATGGCTGGAAAACTGTGGGACGGACACCCTTCGACTTCGCTCAGGGCAAGCTTGTCCGTCCCTGTTGACTTAGGTTCTTCACGGTACGCCCTATATCCCGGGCCCTTCCTCCCTGGACGGTGCCTCCACCAGCAAAAGCGTAGCGCCGGCATCTTGCCGGCTGTCGGGAGGGCATCTTGCCCTCCCCTGCGCGGCGGGCGAGACGCCCACCGGCCAGCCGCCGGGACGGCGGTGCTACGAACTACCTGGCCTTGAACAAAATCAGGTCCAGGTTCGTATAAGGCAGTGAGGGCTTTGCGCCCTTGCCCGGCTTACGTTCGGGTGGCCTCTGCGTCCATAGAGCATGGTCCTGAGCGATCTCATCGGCGATGTGTTGCGCACCCTCTGGGCCCACAAGCTCCGAACTTTCCTGACTATGTTCGGAATCGCTTGGGGAATCGTCTCCATTGTTCTGATGGTGGCAGCCGGCGAAGGTCTGCGTAAAGGACAGGCAGAGCAGGCCCGCAATCTGGGCAAGGACATTCTGATCGTGTTCCACGGACGTACCAGCATGCAGGTCGGCGGGGCCCGCGCCGGGCGGGCATTGCGCTGGGAAGAGTCGGATGTGAGCGCGGTTCAGGCGGAAGCGCCGGACTGCGAATATGCTATCCCGGAACTGGAGCAAAACGACGTTCGCGCCCACAGCAATTACAACAATGCCGCGTTTACTGTCACCGGATCTCATCCCCCCTTTGGATACATTCGCAGCCTCGATGTGGGCTTGGGCCGTTTCTACAACTGGGACGATCAGAAGGAGGCCCGCCGCGTGGCCTTCCTCGGCAGTGATGCCGCCAAGCAGCTCTTCCCCGGCCACAATCCCGTGGGCGAGGACGTGTATCTGAACGCGTTTCCGTACCGCGTCATCGGCGTGATGGCGGCCAAAAAACAGGATTCCAGTTACGACGGATGGGACGTTAACAAGATATTTATTCCGTTCGCAGCCATGCGGCGCGATTTTCCCGACAAGCCTCCCGGCACATCCACAACTTTTGACCAGTTGCTGGTTACACCCAGGTCGGTTGAGCAACACGAGGCCTGCAAACGGGAAGTGCAGACTGTGCTGGGGCGCCTGCACAACTTCGATCCTCACGACAAAGAGGCCTGCCCCATATGGGACACGGTGCAGGAAGCGAAGGCGTTCCAGCAGATGACCAACGGCATGAAGTATTTTCTGGGCGCGGTCGGCATCGTGACTCTGTTCCTTGGCGGCCTGGGCGTGATGAACGTAATGATGGTGGCGGTGCGGGAGAGGACCCGCGAAATCGGCGTGCGCAAGGCGTTGGGCGCTCCCGCCCGCACCATCCTCAAACAATTCTTTATCGAAGCGCTGCTGATTGCTTTTGTCAGCGGGGCCCTGGGGATGGGAATCGCGTACGGCATTTGCTTCCTGGTGAACCTGCTTCCCATGCCGGACTTTTTCGCCGGCCTGGTGGCGACGTGGCAGTCCGGCGCGACCGCATGTCTGCTGCTGGGCATCATCGCGATCTTCTCGGCGCTGTATCCGGCGCGCAGGGCGGCCTCCATTGATCCCATAGAAGCGCTGCGCTATGAGGCGGGAGGATGAAAATCCTGAACCACAAAGGACACGAAGGTACACGAAGGAGAGCTCGAAATTTTCGCCTTCGTGAACCTTCGTGTCCTTGGTGGTTATTGGTTTGAGCCATGCTGACTGAAATCATTCTCGAAGCCTGGACCGCGCTCCGGCGCAACTACACTCGCAGCCTGCTGACCATGCTGGGCATCGTCTGGGGAATTGCCACCGTCACTCTGCTGATCGCCTACGGCAGCAGCTTCCGCCGCATCCTGGTAGGCGGGTTTGACGCTTTCGGCAAGAGCGTCGTTATCTGCTGGCCGCAGCAGACCAGCGAGCAGCCCGGCGGACAGCGTGCCGGGAAAAAAGTGCGGCTGGAACAGGCGGACCTCGATATCGTCAAGGAAATGGCTCCCCTGGTGAAACACGTTTGCCTGGAGACCGTGGACCGCCCCGGCATCAGTTATGGGGAACGGATAGTGGGTACGGCGGCCATCCGTGGCGTTTGCCCCGAGTATGGCGAGATGCGCAACGAGGTCCCGTCCGAAGGGCGCTGGATTTCCGCGGGAGACGAACTGGAGCGCCGCCGCGTGGTGTTTCTGGGTGGACGGGTGCGCGAGCAGTTGTTCAGTGGCCGGCCCGCGGTGGGCGAGACGGTGCAGATCGGCGGCGTGCATTTCACCGTGATCGGAGTGATGGCCCGCAAGATCCAGCTGAGCAACTACTTTTCCAGCGACGACGACTCCGCATGGATTCCCTATAGTGCCGCCGGCGACGTATGGAACACGAAGTATGCCGCCGTGATGGTCTTCGAGCCCATCGCGCCCCAGTTTGAGCGAAGGGCTGAAGCCCAGGTGCTGGCTGCGATCGCGACCCGGCAGCAATTTTCCCCCACCGACAAGAAGGCCTTTCAGATGTTCGGGCGCGACGAATTTCGCCCGGTGATCGACGGACTCACCATCGGGCTGCAGGTGCTGCTCACTTTCGTGGGCACGCTGACCCTGGGCATCGGCGGCGTTGGAGTCATGAATATCATGCTGGTCTCGGTTGATGAACGCATCCGCGAGATTGGATTGCGGCGGGCGCTGGGGGCGAAGAAGTGGCAGATCAAACTCCAGTTCCTGGCGGAAACCCTGCTCATCATGCTGCTGGGCGGTGCCGCCGGCGTCCTGCTGTCCTACGCGATTGCCGCTGCGGTTGGTACGCTGCCCCTGATGGGACCGTTGTTTGAAGACGATTCCGGCAAGGCTGATATCCATTTGCAGATTTCCATGGCGACCGTCATGCTTTCCACCCTGGTGTTGCTGGTCGTGGGAGTGGTCAGCGGGATGGTGCCCGCGCTGCGCGCCTCGAAACTCGATCCCGTGGAGGCGTTGCGGTACGAGTGAGAAGGATTGTCAAATTTACGAATTGCCGGATTGCCGGATTCTAAATTCGTCAATCCGTAAATTCGACAATTCGTCAATCAACTTGACGTCTCTCCCGCTTCGCAGTACCTTGCTGCGAACCGCGATCTTCCGAGGTGCGCCTTGCCGATTTCCGCCGTGGATGCGATTACTCTTGCCTTTGAGCATGCCCGGCAACAGTTGGTGCGGCCCTTCCGAGCCGGCCAGTGGGCCAAGCTTGCGTTGGTTGGTCTGCTGGCGGGTGAAATGGGCTCGGGCGGCGGGGGAGGCTGCAATCCGGGCAGCTTCCGCATGCCACACCCAGATAGTTCACAGCGGCTTCTGCAGGGCGCGCTGCCCTCGATCAATCCCGCGCTCACCGCGTCTCTGATCGCCGTGCTCATCGTCACCGGCTTCGTGTTCTTCATCCTGTTTCTCTATGTGAACAGCGTCATGCGCTTTGTTCTTTTCGACAGCGTTGTCGCCCGGGAGTGCCGGATATGGGAGAGCTGGATCCGGCGGCAGGGTCCAGGGCGGCGTTTCTTCGTGTGGCAGATTTTGCTGGCCCTGGCTTCGATCTTCTGTCTGACCATTTTGGTCGGAATCCCGGCGGGTTTTGCTTTTCTGGTGGGCTGGCTCCGCAACCCTAAGGAGCACATGGTCCCGCTGATTTTGGGCGGCATGGCGTTGTTTTTTGTTTTTCTGCTCTTTATCGTGATCCAGCTGGTGGTTCACGTGATGACCAAGGATTTTGTGGTCCCGCAAATGGCGCTGGAAGAAATTGGCGCCATCGAGGGCTGGCGGCGGTTGTGGCCCCAAATCAAACGCGAGGTCGGTGGCTATGCCGCCTACATTGGAATGAAGATCGTGATGGCGATCGGCGCCGCGATCATTATCGGTGTCGTTTCGGCGATTGTCTTCCTGCTGTTTCTTATTCCGATCGGAGGATTGGGTGCCGTGGCCGTAATCGCCGGCATGGCAGCAGGGCTCACCTGGAACCTCTACACCATCACACTCGCGGTGGTAGTGGGAACGATTGCGATTTTCTCTCTGCTCTATGTGATGTCCCTGGTCTCGGTGCCCGCGGTAGTGTTCTTCCCGGCTTATTCCATCTATTTCTTCGCCGCGCGCTACGCGCCGCTGAGCGCGCGTTTATATCCTGCACCTCCTCCTGTGGCGCCGCCGCCTCCCGACCCGCCGCCGTTGCCGCCCACGCCTGAGCTCATCGGCTGACTCCTCGCCGAAGTTGCATTCGCTTCGGCCGGGGAACTCTGACTGCATACGGAGTGTCTAATCTTTTCAGAACACGCGCGTGCCTGAGAGGAGCAAATCCGTATGGGATTCTCAACGGCAGGCCGTGGTCCGTCCCGGCCCGAGATGAATGTCACTCCGCTGATCGACATTCTTCTGGTGCTGATCATTGTCTTCATGGTGATCGTAGCCACAACGAAGGAGTACAAGATCGATGCGCTCCTTCCTCAACCGGCGACTGCAGACCCGCCCCACCAGAAGGAGCGCACCATCGTGATTCAGGTCATCTGGGATGCGCAGAGTCGCGTTCCTGTGCTCAAAATCAATCAGGAAACCGTGCCCTGGGAGCGGTTGGAGCCAGAACTGGAGCGGATCTTTCTGGGCCGGGCGGAGAAAGTTGTGTATGTCAAAGGGGACGAGAGCCTCGACTTCGAATACGTGGCCCAGGTTGTGGCCGAAGCCCACAATGCGGGAATCAACCGGGTGGCATTGCTAACCAAAGATCTTGAGTAGCCGCCATTCATCGGCGCGCGGCCCGACGGCGCGCTAGTCCCGGGCCCGGTTCTTGATCCAGATGGGCGTGCCCAGGAATCCGAACGCCTTGCGAATCTGGTTTTCCAGGAAGCGCTGGTAGGCGAAGTGCAGCTTCACTTTGCGGTCGGTGAAGATGACGAAAGTGGGCGGCCCGACTGCGGCCTGGGTCATGTAATAGATTCTGACTTGCTGGCGGGCAGGGACCGAGGCGCGTTCGAAGTCCACATGCTTGAGGAAGCGGTTCATTTCGCCCGTGCCGACGCGCTTGCGACGCTCGCGGGCGACTTCTTCCAGCGTGGGAAATATTTTCTCCGTGCCCTTCCCGGTTGAGGCGGAGACGAACAGTATGGGCGCGTAGCTGAGAAATTTCAGCGCATAACGCACTCGTTCCTCGTATGCGGCGCGATCGGCGGGGCGTTTGTTCTCCTGCATGCGTGACGCTTTCGTCTGGCGGCCTGTCCGTTCCTTGCCGCTGAGCACCAGGTCCCACTTGTTTACGATGATAATCATGGAGCGGCCGCTCTCGTGGGCGTATCCGGCGATGGCAGCATCGAGTTGGCTCACGCCTTCGGTGGCATCGATCACCAGCAGCGCAATGTCGGCGGCTTCCAGATGCTTGCGCGCCATCACTACTGAAAGTTTTTCCGCCATCAGGTGGGTCTTGCCCTTGCGCCGGATGCCGGCAGTATCGATAAAACGGAAGCGTTTGCCGTTATGCTCGACAATCTCGTCGACTGCATCACGCGTGGTTCCCGGGATGGGCGAGACGATCGATCGCTCGGCCCCGGTCAGCCGGTTCAGCAGCGTGGATTTGCCCACGTTGGGATGCCCGATGATCGCCACCTTCGTCTCATGGGTCGCGGGAGACTCAGGTATCTCCTCTGTGTCCTCCGTGTCCTCGGTGATTAATTGAATGTGCGGCGGCAGTATCTCCAGGATGGCATCCAGCAGGTCATCCAGCCCACGGGCATTTTCGGCGGAAACCGGAAACAGTTTGCGGATTCCGAGACGATGAAACTCGTCGGTCAGGCTCTGCTGTTTCTCGGTATCAACTTTGTTGACCGCGAGGAAGAGCGGTTTGCCGGAGCGGATCAACTGGCGGGCCAGTTCAATATCGGGGGACGCCATTTCGGTGCGGCCGTCCACCACCATGATGACGGCGTCGGCCTCCTCGAGCGCAACCTTGGCCTGGCGGAAAATTTCTGCCGGAATGAAGGCTTTGTCTTCCGGAAGGATGCCGCCCGTATCCACGATGCGCAGGTGGCGTCCGCGCCATTCCGCATCGCCGTAAAGGCGGTCTCGCGTGATGCCGGGTTCATCGCCAACGATGGCGCGCCGCGAGCCTACCAGCCGGTTGAACAGCGTGGATTTGCCGACATTGGGACGCCCCACGATGGCGACGGTAGGCATGCCGGCAGCAGCCGCAGCCGAGGGTGAGGTCAAAGTTGGATGGGTCATAAGAGATATCGTGTGTGTGGGGCGGGCGCCCTCGCCCGCCGCTGTTGACTTTGACTTTCAGCCTTTCTGAAACGAGCCCGCGCAACCACAAGATCGCAACTCAAAATCCAAAGGCAAAAGCGGCGGGCGAGGGCGCCCGCCCCACACACATCGGCGGTAACGCTTATTATAGTGATTCCGTGCCCTCCAGTTCTCAGCTCGTCCCCGCTGCCCGGAAACGCGATGGCTCCCTTTACCAGTTCTTCGCGCCCGGCGGAGTGCTTTCGCGCACTCATCCCGCCTACGAATTTCGCCGTGGACAGCTGCAGATGGCGCAAGCGGTCGAACAGGCGCTCGAGGAAAAGCGTCACTTGATCGTTGAGGCTGGCACCGGCACGGGCAAGACGCTGGCCTACCTGGTGCCCGTCATTCGCTCTGGCAAACGCGTCATCATTTCCACCGGCACCAAGAATCTGCAGGAGCAGCTCTTTCTCAAAGATATCCCTTTTCTCGAGCAGGCGCTGTTTCCTAACGGCGAAGGCAGGCTGAACGCTTGCTACATGAAGGGGCGTAACAACTACCTGTGCCGCAAGAAGCTGTATGACTTGACCGACCAGCCCGTGCTGAGTGGCCTGGAGGAGATCGAGCACTACCGCGCCATCGCCGCCTGGGAGAAAGTCACGCAGACCGGCGACCGGGCCGAACTGGCATCGCTTCCGGAGGCCAGCGCGCTCTGGCACAAGATCGATGCCCGCGCCGATACCTGCCTGGGACAGAAGTGCAGCGCCTGGGAGCGATGCTTCATCACGGAAATGCATCGCAAGGCGATGGAGAGCGACATCATCATCGTCAACCATCACCTGTTTTTTGCCGATCTGTCGATCAAGCAGCAGGCCGAGTATGCGCCCGATGCCGGAATCCTGCCCGAAGCGGGCGCGGTGATTTTCGATGAAGCGCATGAACTCGAAGACATCGCCGGAAGCTATTTTGGAGTTTCCGTGAGCAACGGGAGATTCGAAGAATTGTGCCGCGACGTCGAAGTATCCCTGCAGCGGAACCACATGCTGTCGGCCTCGCTTTCAGGCGCGCTGAAGAGCGTGCGCGAGCGGGCCCTGTTCTTCTTCGCGCTTTTGCCACAGGGCGAGGGCCGCTTCGCTTTCGAAAACCGGCGCGAGTTCATGGAAGAAAATGGCGACGAGTTTCTGGGATTACAGCAGGCGCTCACCCGGCTGGGTTCGGAGCTGGAGAACCTCCCCTCCAAGCCGGAGGAAGTCTTCAACTTCGCGCGCCGGGCGCAGGAGTTGCAGGTGCAACTCGGCTTCCTGATGGAGTCCGAGGACCGCAACACCGTCTTCTGGATCGAGCGCCGTCGCGGTGGCCGCGACAAGCAGAATGTTTTCCTGCAAGCCACTCCCATCGACGTTGCTCCGATTCTGAAAACTTGCCTGTTCGACAAACTGGAGTGCGCAGTGCTGACTTCAGCGACTCTGGCGGTAGGCGGCAGCTTCGAATATATGCGCCGCCGGCTGGGATTGGATTACGCGCGGGAAAGCGTGCTGCCGTCGCATTTCGATTATGAAAATCAGGCGCTGTTCTACGCTCCTCCCGACCTTCCCGATCCCCGCACGCCGCAATTCGCGGCGCAGGCCGCCGACCGTATCCGCCGTCTGCTGGAAATTACCCGCGGGCGGGCCTTCGTCCTGTTCACCAGCTATGCCCAGATGAACGATGTCTATCAGCGCCTCCTTGGCCTGCTGGATTTCCCCATGCTGCTGCAGGGCGACGCCCCCAAGACCGCTCTGCTGGAAGAGTTCCGGCTGACTCCGAATGCGGTGTTGTTCGCCACTTCATCCTTCTGGCAGGGTGTGGATGTGCAGGGTGAGCAGTTGAGCTGCGTGATTATCGACCGTTTGCCCTTCGCGGTTCCGAGCGATCCAGTGGTGGCGGCGCGAGTCAGATCGATCGACGCCGACGGTGGTAACGCCTTCTTCCAATACCAGGTGCCGGCAGCCGTGATTACGCTGAAGCAAGGCTTTGGGCGCTTGATCCGTTCACTGCATGATCGCGGGTTGCTGGTGCTGCTCGATAACCGAATTTTGAAAAAGCAGTACGGGAAAGTGTTCGTGGAGAGCCTGCCGCCCTATCGACGGACGACCGACCTGAAACAAGTGGAGGAGTTCTTTGGGGGATAGTCTCTTATGTGGGTCGGACAAAGCCTGCCCTGAGCGAAGGCGAAGGGAGTGTCCGCCCCACACCTGCATCCGTGTATCGGGGTAAAATGTAAGGTTAGATAAGGCGTTGCGGTCCGGTCTGTATTGGCGGCTGCCAAGAGGGTCCATGTACGAAGTCACGGTCGAAGATTCATTTGCCGCGGGGCACTACCTCCGAAATTACAAGGGTAAGTGCGAGAACCCGCATGGGCACAATTACAAGGTGCGGGTGACCCTGGCCGGCAAGGAACTGGACAAAGCCGGACTGCTGCTCGATTTCAGGGAATTGAAGGAAGCGATGAGGCCGGTCATCGACCGGCTGGACCACCAGATGATCAATGATCTGGAGCCGTTCAAGGTGCTGAACCCTTCCGCGGAAAACCTGGCCAAATATTTTTTCGACGAAACGAACGTTAACCTGGACCGCGTGACCCAGGGGCGGGTGCGAGTCAAGAACGTCACCGTATTTGAAACCGACGTGACCACCGCAACCTACTCGGAGTAGCTGCGACGAAAAGGATCAAATCCCCACGTTCTCAGCCGTCATTTGCGCTATAGGGGTCCTTCGACTCGCCTGTCATTTCGCAAGCGAAACGACAGGGTCGCTCAGGATGACAACTGAAAACTGATAGCTGAAAACTGAGAGCTGCTTTTCATGCAGATCACGGAAATATACAAGTCGATCCAGGGTGAATCCACGCACGCGGGTCTGGCTTGCGTGTTCGTGCGGCTTACGGGCTGCAATCTGCGTTGCACGTGGTGCGACAGTGAATACACTTTCACCGGCGGGCAGCGCCGCACCGTGGAAGAGGCGATTGAAGAAGTGGAGCGCTTAAGTCCCGGAGGCGGGTTGGTGGAAATCACCGGGGGAGAGCCCATGCTGCAGGAGCGCGAAGTGGTCCCGCTGATGCAGCGTCTGCTGGATGCAGGCTACACTGTCCTGCTCGAAACCAGCGGCGAGCGGCCGCTTGAGCGGGTACCTCCCCGGGTGATCAAGATTGTGGATGTAAAGTGTCCGAATTCGGGCGAGCCTGGCACTTTTCACATGGAAAACCTCGACTGGCTGAACTCCGGGGACGAGGTCAAGTTTGTGCTCAACAATCGCGGCGACTACGAATTTGCCAGGAATTTTGTGGCGCAGCACAATCTGGAGCAGCGCGTGAACGCGGTGCTGTTTTCACCCGCTTTCAGCAAGCAAGCCAGCGGCGCGCGCGATGCCTCTGGTTGTCTGCTGGACCCCCGCGAACTGGCGGGATGGATTCTGGAGGATGGGGTTCCTGCTCGCCTGGGACTGCAGATTCACAAGTTTATTTGGGACCCGGCAATGAAAGGGGTTTAGGGTAGCGCCGGCGTCCCGCCGGCCCGATGGGCAGGCAGGATGCCCGCCAGACAGCCGGCGAGACGCCGGCGCTACAAACCCGATCCGGCGTGTTTTCAACAGTTTAGATTCGAACTCCGATCCGGCCGGGAACGACATCTAAGCAATGGTGAGGGATGCTCAACGCGCGGTTGTCCTCTTGAGCGGCGGAATGGATTCCTGCGTCTGCGCCGCGCTGGCAGCGCGCGATTACGACGCGGCTGCTGTGCATGTGAGCTACGGGCAGCGTACCGAGGAGCGCGAGCGCAGGGCGTTTCTGGCCATATGCGATCGTCTGGGGATTCGTGACCGGTTGCTGGTGAGGAACGAAGCGCTCTCCGCCATTGGCGGGTCGGCGCTTACTGACCGCAGCATCGGCGTTCCGGAGTCGCACGCGATGGGAAGGGATATTCCGGTAACCTATGTACCCTTCCGCAACGCCCATTTCCTGTCGGTAGCGGTGAGCTGGGCGGAGGTGCTGGGAGCGGCCAGGATATACATCGGTGCGGTGGAGCAGGACAGTTCGGGATATCCTGACTGCCGCCCCGCCTACTACCAGGCGTTCAACCAGGTGGTAAAACTCGGCACAAAGCAAGGCCAGATCGAAATTGTCACGCCGCTGATCCAGTTGCGTAAGTCGGAAATCGTTCGTCTGGGCCTTGAACTGGGCGCACCCTTCGATTTAACTTGGTCGTGCTACAGCCGCGAGGACAGCGCCTGCGGGGTTTGTGACAGTTGCGTTTTGCGTCTGCGAGCTTTCCGCGATGCAGGCAGCGCGGACCCGATTCCGTACGTGGAGATGGCAGGAAGAGCTTAGTTGCGGCGGATCCATTGCCGGTGCTGCGATATCAATACAGTTTTATGAGCCGGGAGGCCAAAAACATGAAGCAACGTTTGCTGATGTTAATGCTGGTGGTGATGGTGGCAGCGCTGTGTGTACCCCCGGTGTTTGCCCAGGCCACCGGAACCGTGAAGGGTGTCTGTAAAGACATGGAAGGGAAGCCCATCGTCGGCGCCAACCTCGAATGGCTTAACACCGACAACGGGAGGAAGTACAACCTGAAGACTAACAAGAAGGGCGAGTACTTCTCCCTGGGCATCGAGATGGGCAAGTACAAGGTCACCCTCACCCAGGAGGGCAAGCAGTTGGACCAGGTCAGTAATTTTCCCGTGGGAGCCGACGAGGCCACGCTCGATTTCGATTTGAAGAAGTCCCAGGTCGAAGCCGCCCAGCAGAAGGGCATTACTCCCGAACAGTTGAAGCAAATGCAGGAGCAGCAGGCCAAGGCTGCCAAGGAAACCAACACGGTCAAGGCGTTGAACGAGAAGCTGGCTGCGGCCAACACCGCCATGCAGGCCGGCGACTTCGAAACTGCCGTGAGCACGCTCAATGAAGCCACGCAAATGGATCCCACGCGGGACCTGCTCTGGGCCCGGCTGGGCGATGCGCAACTGAGTTCGGCTCCGAAGCAGGCTGACGCTGCGGAGAAGGCGAAGCGCTACACCGAGGCGGTTTCCGACTACCAAAAGGCAATCGACCTCAAGAAGAAAGTCATGGAAACCAGCCCCAAGCCCGATGACGCCAAGTACCTGGCCGCCTACTACAACAATCTGGGCCAGGCCGAAGCTCGCACCGGTCAGCTGGAAGAGTCCGTAAAGTCCTATGACCAGGCGGCGGCGCTTAATCCTCCCGGCGCGGCTCAGTACTACTACAACCAGGGAGCGGTACTGACCAACAGCGGCAAGGTGGACGAGGCGAACACGGCCTTCGACAAGTCGATCGCGGCCGATCCCACCAAGGCGGAGGCGTACTACCAGAAGGGCGTAAATCTGATCAATAAGGCCACCACCGACCCCAAGACAGGCAAAGTGATTCCGGCGCCGGGCACGGCGGAAGCGCTCAACAAGTATCTTGAACTGCAGCCCACGGGACAGTTCGCCGATGGCGCCAAAGGCATGCTCCAGTACATTGGCAGCAGCATCGAGACCAGCTACGGTGCTAAGAAAAAGACGACCAAGAAGTAGCCCCGGGTGGGTCGGACAGAGCCTGCCCTGAGCGAGTCGAAGGGATTGTCCGACCCACACCACCCAACCCCTCCGTCGCGTTACTAAGGTCTATGTACGTGACGTTCTTCGTGGAACCCCGCCACCGTTTTCGTTACATTTAATTGAGATCACGGTCCTGAGCGCTTCCCCTACTCGGGTTCTAAATCCTGACAAACGAATGGCATCACCAGGCACAGCTCCGCTTCATGTCACGTTCGAGCCGTCATCGATCTCCGGTGCGGCGGCCACGCATGGGCTTCTGGCAGCCATGTTGCGCGCCACCGAAAAAGTGAGTGACCTGATTTTCTCGCCCGGGCGTCCCCCGCAGGTGGAAGTCTATGGACAACTGATTCCGGTACAGGGGCCGGGCTTGCGGCCGCTCACGGCCGACGACACCCGCCGCATCGCATCCGATCTCATCGGCGACAATAAGCAGGCCATCAACATGTTGCGCGAGCAGGGTTCCTGCGACATCTCCTTCGGCCTCCCCGGGCTGGCCCGCTTTCGAGTGAACATTTTCATCCAGCGCGGCAGTTGCGCAGTCGTAATGCGCGTGATTCCAACGGTGATTCCCGAGTTCGCGGCGCTGGGACTCCCACCTCAGCTCGGGGACATCGCAAACCTCCGCGATGGCATTGTGCTGGTTACGGGGGCGCGCGGGTCGGGAAAGTCCTCCACCCTGGCCGCGCTGCTCGACCGCATCAATGAGAAGCAGACCTGCCATATCATCACCATCGAGGATCCGATCGAGTTTCTGCACAATCACAAACGTTCCACCATCCACCAGCGGGAGTTGCACAGCGATACGCCGAGCTTCGCGCTGGCGTTGCGGGCCGCCTTGAGGCAGGCGCCCAAGGTGATCCTGGTGGGGGAACTACGCGACCGCGAAACCATGGAAATGGTCCTCGAGGCCGCTGAAACCGGCCACCTGGTCCTCTCCAGCCTGAACGCCCCCAATGCCGCGAAGACCCTGGAGCGCATTGTGTCTGCCTTCCCTCCGCCGGAGCAGCCATCGTTGCGCGGCCGTCTGGCCAAGACTCTGCGCTACGTGATTTCGCAGCAGCTCCTGCCCCGGAAAAGCGGCGGACGCGTGGCTGTGCTGGAAGTCTTCAGGAACACTCACCGTACTGTGCAGTACGTCGATTGCGAGGACGCTTCCGGGGGTACGCTGCTCGAGGCCGTCAAGAATGGCACCTCCGAGGGCATGCTCCACTTCGACCAGGAGATCGAGAAACTGGTTCGAGCCGGAGTCGTGGACCAGGAGGTGGGATTGACCTACGCCACCGACAGCCAGCAGTTGCAGCGCGCACTGGCCCAGTAAGAGCGGCCACGGATCTGTACGGATCACCCGGATAAACCAATAAATTGACAAATCAAGAGTCTTGATCGGTAAAGATCTGTGCGAATCCGTGGTTGCTCTTGGGTAGTTTTTCCACAAGCAACCCGTTCCCGTTTTCAGCCATCCAGAGAATCAAATACTCCGGCGAAAACAAACCGATTCGACGCTGAATCTCCAAAAGCGATACCATTATCTGAGACTGTTATACGAGGAGGAAATATGGCATTTGAACTGCCCCCGTTGCCCTACGACTATTCCGCACTTGAACCCACCATCGATGCCGCGACCATGAAGCTGCACCATGACATGCACCACGCGGCTTATGTAAAGAACCTGAACGCGGCCCTGGAGAAACATCCCAACCTGCAATCCAAGAGCGCCGAAGATCTGATTCGCGACCTCAGCGCCGTCCCCGAAGACATCCGCGGTGCCGTCCGCAACAACGGCGGCGGACACGTCAACCACAGCATGTTCTGGAAGATCATGAAACCCAAAGGCGGCGGCGATCCCAGCGGCCCGGTGGCGGAGGCCATCCAGAAGTCTTTCGGCAGCTTCAAGGATTTCCAGGCCAAGTTCAACGATGCCGGCGCCAAGCAGTTTGGCAGCGGCTGGGCGTGGCTCGCCGGGAAACGCAGCGGCGAGCTGCAGATTCTGAGCACTCCGAACCAGGACAATCCAATCTCCCAGGGCCTGTTCCCCATCTTGGGCAACGACGTCTGGGAACACGCCTACTACCTCAAGTACAACAATCGCCGTCCGGAATATCTGGCGGCCTGGTGGAACGTGGTGAACTGGGAGGAAGTCAACAAGCGCTACGAGAGCCTGAAGTCAGGCCAACTCGAGCCCGCGCTGGCGCGCTAGTAAGTAGCGCCGGCATCCTGCCGGCTGTCCCGAGGGCGTCCCGCCCTCGGTCTGGCAGGCGAAGTCCGCCCTGAGCGAGGGCTGAAGAGACCTTCATTCGCGGCGGGCGGGACGCCCGCCGGACAGCCGCCGGGACGGCGGCGCTACTTTCAAACCTCCGGGTTTGCAGATATTATTTTCCCGTGGCGCCTTCCGAGAGGCGGCACCCAACCTGGAGTTCGCAATGAAATTCTCTTCCCCGGTGACCTGTGCGTCCGTGCTGCTGGTGTTCACGGTCCCCGCGATTTCGGCGCAGTTCCAAATCGCCACGCCCGCAAAGGACTACTCCTTCACCATCTCAACCGCACAACCCTGGACGGATACCGGGGTGGACCTTCAGGCAGGAGAACGTCTGCAGATAAGCGCCAGTGTGGGGGAGAGCTGCGATCCCGCGGGAGTGAGCGGTTCTGACAGCACTGGCCTGCCCGTAGTCTCGGCGCCAGCCGGGGCCTTGATTGCCAGGCTGCAGGCGCAGGGCGTGCCGGTCCTGGTCGGCAGCGGCCAGCAGCTTAGAGTTGAAACGCCGGGCCATCTGTTCCTGGGAGTGAATGCGTCGGGCACGCCACCCTGCGCCGGCAACTTTGCGGTGAAGGTCAATGTCAGCGTCCGAGGCGGGGCCCGCCGCGCCTGCAGTTGGCAACTCGCTGACGCCTGCTGCTTCGCCCGCTGCGGCGCAGCCTCCAGCCGGAGCCACAGAAACGCAAAAGCCGGAGCAGGACATCAAGTCGAAGCTGGCCAGCGCCGCCCAGGTTTTTCTGGCCGGACAATTCGGCACAGGTGCGACTGCTTCCGCCACCTCCGTCGTCGGCTGCGCCCGCGGGAAATGATGTAGTGTCGCCGACTTCTGCCACCACCGCTACCGCGCCAACTCCCGCGCTCAAAGTGTCGTCCGATCCCCTGGATTCATCCCTGCGCAAGGATATCGACGGCTTGCCCCGGCGGGTGAACGATGAGTTCCAGAATCAGGGCGACATGGTGAACTTTGTCCTGATCGGCTCCGAACAGCAGGTCAAGGACGCACTCGACGCCGCCAACTGGCACGTGGCCGACATCGACACCAAGGAAGCGGTCCTGAAAGCGGTGCTGCAGACTTACCAGAAGAAAGACTATCTGCAGATGCCGATGAGCCAGCTCTACCTGTTCGGTCGCAAGCAGGACTATGGCTATGAGTTGGCGCAGGCATATTCAGTGGTCGCCAGCCGTCACCACTTCAGAATCTGGAAAGCTCCGACCACCTGGAAGGGACAAACGGTGTGGGCGGGTGCGGGCACCCACGACATCGGATTTGAAAAAGACCAGCGCAACGGAAAAGTGACGCACAAGATCGACCCTGCGGTCGATGGCGAACGCGACAATATCGGCCAGACCCTGCAGGCCTCCGGCAAGGTCAAGAGCCTGTACTACTACCTGCCTCCCGATCCGGTGCAGGGAGCAAAAAACGCCACCGGCGGCGGATACCACTCCGACGGACGTGTGCTGGTGGTGGTGCTGCAGTAGGGCATCCATCGGACGTCAGATCTCGGATCGTCAGGGATCTTGTGAACTCACTTTGCCGCTCGCCGCGCGCTCAACCGACTCCGCTTAAGTAGCCTCGAGGGTGTCCCGTCCAAGCTCTGCTTGGGCGGGGATTTTGTGGCAAGTTGATATGCGAGACTTTCGAGAGCGCAAGCTCGACGGAAAACGGGGAAGATTGCTGTGTTACTGGGCTGAAATCTGCGACGAACACCCCCGCCCAAGCAGGGCTTGGACGCGCCACCTGGCCTTGTCTACTGCAGCTTGGCGTACTCTGCCTTGACCTCGCGCAGCAGGGGGACGTTTGAGTCCGCATCCTTCCACAGCGCCAGGAAATCCTGATAGGCGACTCGAGCCCGCGCTTTGTCGTTCGCCATGAGATAAGCACGGGCGAGGCCGACTTTGGCCAGCGACATGAGGGGATCGATGTTGATAATGCTTTTCAGGTCCTGCAGGCGTTGAAAGGATTGCACCGCGTCGGGGCCGCGCCCGGCCTTTAGATACGCATTGCCTTGCACATAGAGGACGCCGGAGTTCGCCCGGGCGTACACCAGGGCGCCGTCGAGCAGATCGATCGCTTTCGCCGGGTTGCCCTGATTCAGTTCAATTTGCGCCTTTACCAGCGGCACGTCGACGAATTGCACCAGGGTATCGTAAGGCCGCTTTTGCGCGATATCACCGGCGAGCTTTGCGGCTCGTCCATTCTCGCCCGCCAGGGCCAGGGCCGTGGCGCAGTTGAGCGCCACATTGGGTGATTGGGACAACTTCAGGGCCTGGGCCACGTCTTCGATAGCGCGGCCCTTGTCCCCGAACGCGGCCTCCATGAAGGCTTCCTGCGAATATTCGCTGGCCACAGCCTCCTTGAAGCCGAGACGTTGGGCCGCGTCCCGCTGCTTCTGTCCAAAGGTCCGCGCCGCGCCGAGCTGCCCGGCGTAGGCTGCCATCGCTGCTCGCATTCCGGTCTCGGTGAATTCGCTCTGCGGATCGTTCTTCATCAAATCGAACTCGCGCTCGACGCCTGCCTGGTCACCCTGCAGCCAGGCAATAGTTGCGAGAGATGAATGCACGACCGCCGCGCCGGCCTTGCGCTGCAGAGCCTGGTTGAGAGTGGCCCGGGCCTCATCCAGCCGGTTCAGACCGGCGTAGGCAAACGCGACGTTCGAGTATCCGCTGGCGCTGTCGGGATCGAGCTGTACCGCCTTGCGCGCATTGTCGAGCCCATTCTCGTACTGCCCCATCATGTTGTAAACCACCGAGAGATTGTTATAGGGAGTCGAATCCCGCGGATAAGTCTGCTTGTACAGTTCGAGCGCGGTGATGCCTTTTTCCAGTTGTCCCGAGTCCACGTAGTAATGCGACATGATGTACAACTTTTCGTGTTCACTGGCCCGGTCCCGCAATTCAAAGGCTTTTTCCCGGTTCTTCTCCGCCAATTCGCTTTGTCCCAAGTTGCTGTACACCGTGCCCAGGCGGGCGTAGGCCATGGCGAAATTGGGGTCCAGTTCCACGGCATGCTGGTAGAGTGGCAGCGCGGAAAGTTCATCGAACATCTGGTGCTTCAAATCTCCCAAACTGAACGCCTTGAGCGCGTCCAGCGACGAGGTGGTCGCTTCCGACAGCGGCTTGTCGTATTTCTGCACCGAGGCCAGCGATTCTCCCAGCTTCTTGCGCAAACTGGAGCCCGCCTGATGCAGCGAATTCAGCACCGATTCCTTGGTGGGTGCCTGCACTTCCTCCCGGGCCAGCGATTCTCCCGTGCCCGCATTCACCGCATCCAGAGTGATCACGTATTGGCTGCCCAGGTTGGCGATGGAGCCGTTGAGCATGGCTTTGATGCCCACACGCTGGCAGATTTCGCGGCCCACATCGCCGGTGATGCGTTCATCGGGAGCGCGTCCCATGAACTGCAGGGTCTGCCGCACTTTTTGTTCGGGGAAGACATTCAAATACGGAGATTGCTCCAGGTCCACCGCCAGCGCTTTCTTGAGGGTTCCGTCAAAAACCGGGTCAGCCGTGGTATTCACAAAATCGGTGACCAGGATTGCGTCGCGCTCGGTCATGACTGCGCGCGTCCGGCGCAGGAAGACAGTCATCGCCAGCCCCAGCACTGCCAATACGACGATGGCCATCACGACCAGATTCCACATCCGGCCTGGCTTGCGCTCGCGCGCCGCCCGCAAGGTGGCGGAACTCGAGGCGGCGGAAATCAATCCCGAGTCGGTATCGCGCTTCAAGCGTTTCAGGTCGGCCCGCACTTCGGCGGCGCTCTGGTAGCGCAGGTCGCGGTCTTTCTCCAAAAGTTTGGTGATGATCTCCTCCAGCTGCACCGGCACGTCAGGATTCAGCCGCACCGGCAACACGGGAGGGCGGTTCAGGATGGCCTCGAAAATTACCGGAGATGTGTCTCCCCGAAAAGGCAGCGCGCCGGTAGCCATCTCGTACAACACGGCGCCAAAGGAAAACAGGTCGGTTCGGGTGTCCAGTTCCTTGCCGCGCGCCTGCTCGGGAGACATGTAAGCCACGGTCCCGACGGTGGAGCCGGGGCTGGTGAGCAGTTCCTCATCTACCGTCACCTCGGAGCCCGCGGTGACCGCACTGGGGACGGGCTCAACCTTAAGCGTCTGCTTCGCCAGCCCGAAGTCCAGCACCTTGGCCTGGCTGCGATTGGTGACGAATATGTTGGCGGGCTTGATGTCGCGGTGAATAATGCCCTTGGAGTGGGCTGCGTCGAGCGCGTCCGCGATCTGGATGGCCAACTCGGTAAGCCTCTCGATCTCCATGGCCTGTTTGCCGATGCGCTGCTTGAGGGTTTGCCCCTCCAGCAGTTCCATGGCAATAAAATAGCGGCCGTCGGCCTGCCCGATCTCATAGATGGTGCAGATATTAGGGTGGTTGAGGGCGGAGGCGGCGCGGGCCTCACGCTGGAAACGCTCCAGCGCCGACGGGTCCTTTTCCAGCTCTCCCGGAAGAAACTTCAGGGCCACGTGCCGGCCGAGGCTGAGGTCCTCAGCTTCGTACACGATCCCCATGCCCCCGCCGCCCAGCTGGTGCAGGATGCGATAGTGAGAGATGGTTTCGCCTGTCATCAGCCGAGCAGCTCCAAAACGATTTTCCGATGGTAGGCTGCGCCCTCCGGGCAAGTCAATGTGAGGCCGGGTTTAGACAGCGCCCAACATTGGTTGTCCGGGACACGGCGAGCTGCGAAAAATAGTCAGACCCTGACTGTTGAGGATACGCAGTGGTGCCTGCTTTTGTTCAGAAATTGGGCGCCCCGTCCTCGTCGTTCCGCCCTTTGGAACGACAGGGCAGGATGTTCAGCCGGCCGCTGATCTCGGCCTGTCTCTCCCCTAATTCGCCACCCTGTCTCTCCAAAAGGCGGAGAGACGAGAGTGGGGGGCACCCACTATTCTTCCGCCCGCCTTACTTCTTGTCCTGGGGACAAGGAGTCTCTCAGTTCGCGGATGCTGCGCTTGAGTACGGGATGCCGTGCGCCAGGGGCAATCTCCGCCAGAGGTTCGAGTACAAAGCGGCGTTCGTGCATGGCGGCGTGCGGGATGGTCAGACCCTTGGCCTGGACCACGGAATCTCCAAACAGCAGAATATCGATGTCGATGTTGCGGGGGCCTTTCTTCAGTTGCCGCCGGCGGCCCATTTCCTCCTCGATGGCCAGCACCCCGTGGATCAGTTGCCGGGGCATTTTCTCCGTGTCCAACTGGAGGGCGCAATTCAGAAACCAGGGTTGGGTGGTGAGTTCGACGGGTTCGGTTTCGTAGAACGAAGAGACCGTTACTACCTTGCCCAGGCGGCCCAGGTGTTTGATTGCCGTTCTCAAATTCTCGGCGCGGTCACCCACATTCGAGCCCAGCGAGAGATAGACCCGTTTCTGCATGGCCACCAGTTTCCCATTTCCGGTTTCTGGTTTGCGGCCGAAATGTTGTGGGAGAGCCGGGCGCCCATCATTGCCTGTCCTGTCACTAGTACCCCGATGACTTTAGTCACTATCGCCTGCCAGACTGGAAAGTTAACATGAAATTTCTATGCCGCTGGAGTCGCTGCTGCTCAGCCGGGATCCCGAAGTCATCCGCGTGGTTCAGCCCGCCCTGGAGAAGCTGTCCATTGACGTCGAAGTCTGCCGCGGGGTCAGCTCGGGCCAGGAAATTCTGCGCACCGAAAAGTTTGACGCCATCATAGTCGATTGCGATGACCTGAAGGGCGCCCTGGGAGTGATGGAAGGCCTGCGCAAGAGTGTCAGCAACAAGAATTCCGTCACCTTCGCCATCGTGAACGGCAGCACCACCACCCAGCAGGCTTTCACGATGGGAGCAAACTTTGTTCTGCAGAAGCCAGTTTCGGCGTTGAACGCCCGGCGATGCTTCAGCGCTGCGGTCAATTTCATGATGCGCGAGAGGCGGCGCTATTTCCGGCATCCTGTCGAAATGCCGGCTACACTTTCCTTTGGCCAAGGGCAGAAAATGAAAGTCACGCTAACCAACCTCAGCGAGGGCGGCATGGCCATTTTCTTTCGCGGTCCGCTGCCCAAGGGCGGAGTTTCCACGGTGTCTTTCAAGCTGCCCGGGGCGGCCTCCGCGCTGGAGCCGAAAGTCCATATTGCCTGGATGGACGAATCGGGCCACGCCGGCCTGCGCTTCATTGATGTGCCCAAGGAATCGCGGGCGCAGCTCGATGCCTGGCTGGCCGAACAATGCGACCAGATCGCTAAGCCCGCCAAATAATATTGTCCCTGACTACCCGACCCGTTGATCCCTGAGCGTACCCAGCTTGTGACTTGCGCGTTTCTGCCATGCCCATCACGCTGGAACAGAAATCACAACCCGAGGTCTTATGCTGTCGATCCACGTAAGAATTGATCGCGCCCAACGCCTGGTGCGCATGCTGGAAGGGGATGCGCCGCGCCTGGCGGTCCGGGTAGCCGAGCTGACTCCGGACTATCAACAGTCGGCGAAAACTTTTGCCGCCCAACTCACCGCCCATGCCCGGGCGGAACTGGAAAAGCTTCTGGAAGAAGGCTCCTACTGGGATTCGAACGACAATACGCCCCATCCCGCCGACTAACAAAAAACCACGTGGAGACAGCCGCCCTCGGCTGTCGGGCGGAGCGCGGCTCCGTAAGCATTGGTGCGTTGACAGATTGGAGTAGCCACACCTGGCGAGCTTCGCTCGCCCGGACAGCCGAGGGCGGCTGTCCCCACGCGGTCACATAGGGCTATCTACAAGGGGATGGCTACATCACCGATTGGGCGGCCGCTTGCACCAGCGGAACTGGAGTTTCTACTTCCTCTTCGACGGTAGTTTCTTCCCACAAGGTCCGGTCACGCAGAATGCGGGAGACCAGGGCGGTATGCATGGCGTGGCCGGCACGGTCGGCGACCACGTTGCCCAGAATCTGTTTGCCGAGAAGCGCCAGGTCGCCGATCAGGTCCAGGACCTTGTGGCGCACGAATTCATCGGGAAAGCGCAGCGGCGGGTTCATCAGGCCGTCGCGCGTAAGCACAATGGCGTTTTCCTGGGAAGCGCCTCGAATCAGGCCCTGCTGCCGCATGGCATCGGCCTCGTGCAGAAAACCGAATGTCCGGGCCGCCGCGATCTGCGAGCGATAGTTGCCGTCCGACAGGTCCACCTTGAAAGTCTCTTTTCCAATCAGCGGGTGGGGAAAATTGATGGCGTAGGAGACGGAATAGGTTTCGGCCGGGTACACCGCGATGAACTTGGCCCCTTCCCGCAGCTCCAGCTCACGACGGATGCGGAGATAGGTGCGGGGCCTGCGCTGCTTGCGAATGCCGCTCTTACGTATGGCCTCCACAAAAGGCAGCGCGCTGCCGTCGAGAATGGGGAGCTCCAGGTTATCCAGCTCCACGATGGCATTGTCGATGCCGCAACCGATCAGGGCGGAGAGCAGATGCTCGGTAGTGGAAATGAGCACGCCTTTTTTCATCAGACTGGTGGCGTAGCTCACCCGGGCGACGTTCTTGCTCACAGCCTCCAGCTCGAAGCCGTCCAGGTCCGTGCGACGAAAGATCACGCCCGATCCCGGGGGCGCCGGGAGGATTCGCAGCTTAACCGGAGCGCCGCTGTGCAAACCTAAGCCGCTGCACTCGACGGGCGTGCGAATTGTCTGTTCGTGGATCAAATGGAATCGGCTATCAGTGTTTGATGATGAATTTAACCCTTTCGGCGGTAGTCCGACTGTGGCTAATTAGCCACAGTACGTGGTCAGAGGCATCCGGCATATATGGTCGTAATCATCATATCTGTATCATTAAAATAGACTTATAATGCCATCCTCGAGCCAGCAGGAAACTAAGGTGTTACTTCCTAGGTGACTCCGCACTTGCGAAATTTCAGTGCTGGCTAACGGAATCGGGTGCGGCTGGGCACAGCGAGGCATGGGAAAACGCACATCCTCGGGTCAGCGCTTCTTTTCTTCCGAGGGCGCCGTAGGCTCGAACTGGGAATCGCTGATTCCCTGGTTGTAGGTGACCTCGGTCAGAAAGCGCTGGTTGGACATGTCGCCGTTATAGAAACGCGTGATGGTGTGCGGAGTCATGACGCCTTGCACTTCGCGGTAGTTGTCGTAAACCTCTCCTTCGATGTTGCGTTCCCGGTCGGTCGCGTCCCGCCAGGAGTAGGTTTTCTTGACCGGCAGATGATCATCGGTACTGATGTAAAGAGTCACGCCTTCATTGTGTGCGTTCATGACCGTGACTTGCTCGACCGGCTTTCCTTCGGCCACGGTCTGGCCTTCGTAGAAGAGTGCTACTCCCGGTTCCGAGAGCCATTTTCTCAACACCCAGTCGAGCGAAAAGTGGCGTCTCCTCAGATACTCGGCCAAATCCTTGGGATCTTGCGGGACCGCTCCCTTGTAGGTGATTTCGTATCCCTTGTCGCCCTTGTACACGTAGATCACATCCCGCTGCTTGGTGAGCTCGATGCGGTCGCGGTCGGGGAACCTGTAGAAGCGCCAGAACAGGATGCCCCGGCTGTTAGGCCGGCCATGATAGAAGCTGTAGGTGCGGCCCTGCCTGGGCGATGTCCTGAATATTGAGGTAGGCGGATCCGCCCAGGGCCTTGATGGTCTGGTCCAGCACGGCGCGTGCCCAGCGGGCGTTCTCCTGGTCCACCGGGATGGACTGGGAGGGCGGCGCGCTGTCGCTCTGCGCCAGCGCGAGGGCGGCCAGTAGAAGGGTAGTCAGGAAGAACTTCATCGTTCTCCAAGTTAGATGCAGGGAATCTCGTAGCGAAGGGATGCCGGCGCTACTTAAACTAACCTACCAGCACCGCCCCGCCATTCACGTTAAAGACCTCACCGGTGATGAAGCCCGCGTATTCCGAGCAGAGAAACAGGATGGGGCCGGCGATTTCTTCGGGCTTGCCGGCGCGTCCCAGCGGGATTGCCGAAAAGATGCGGGCACTGGTCTTGGGATCGTTCAGGGCCGGAGCGGACATGTCGGTGTCCACCCAGCCCGGCGCGACGGTGTTGACGTAGATCGCGTCGCGCGCCAGTTCCGTGGAGAGACCTTTGACCATGCTGATCAGGGCGCCCTTGGTGGCGGCGTAATCGCAGTGAAACGCTTCTCCGCGTTGTCCCGCCGTCGAGCTGACCAGTACGATGTGTCCGGCTGAGCCGCCGGATTTTCCCTGCTTTTTCATCTGCGCCACGGAATGTTTGATCAGGGCGAAGACGCTGTCCAGGTTAATGGCCATGGTGCTGCGCCATTGCGCGTCCGACATCTTTTCGATGGGCGCGTCCTCCGGGGGCCAGACCCCGTGATTGGCCACCAGGATGTCCAGCCGCCCGAAGCGTTTCACGGCAGCCGCGACCAGTTCCTGCGCCGTCTCCGTGCCCGACAGGTTGCAGGCCACGGCCGCGCAATTGTCCGCTCCGAGTTCCTTGACCAGTTGCTCGGATGGGCCCTTGGCTTTTTCGTAGTTGAACAGAACGCGCGCTCCCGCAGCCACAAACATGCGGACTGCCGCCGCACCGATGCCGCGCGAACCGCCGGTGATGAGAGCCACCTTGCCAGAGAGAGAGAGAGGGATAGGCATGCACAGATAGTTTCCAGTGTCAGCCCGGAATTGGCAAGTGGGAGTGTGGGTCGGACACTCTTGTCCGACGCCTTTGATCTTGATGTTGATGTTGTTTAGTTGGTAGAACCAAGAACGATGGGCCGCACGGTCAGCCTCAGCTTCCCCAGCTGGTCGTTCTCTCCGCTTTGAGTTCGCGAATCAGAATGCGCACCAGCATGCCGTCGTAACGCGTGCCGCTCAGTTTTTCCAGCTCGGCCAAGGCCTGCTCGCTGGTCTTGGCGGGGGCAAAGGAGCGCTCACTGGTCATGTTCACATAGGCGTCGGTGATGGCCATGATGCGCGCCCATAGCGGAATCTTCTCGCTCCGCATGCCATTGGGATAGCCTCCGCCATCGAAGGATTCGTGGTGGTGCAGGACGGCATCGCGCAATTTATTGCTGTCGGGCAGCGTGGCCAGGATTTCCGCCCCAACATCGGCGTGTATTTTCAGGATTTTAAATTCGCCCTCGGTCAGGGGGCCGGGTTTGTTGAGGATGCGTTCGGGGACAAAGAGCTTGCCGAGGTCATGTACCCGGGCGGCAAAGCCCAGATCGGCAATCTCCTCTGGAGGCAGGCCCAGCGAGCGGGCGATGATTTCACTGTAGCGGGCCACCATCTCGCCGTGCCCGGCGCTGTTCAGTTCGCGCGACTCGGCGGCGCTGGTCAAGGTCTCGAGGGCCTCCCGCAAAATGTGGTCGTTGAGAGCCTCATCACCGCACATCTTCTTCAGTGTGGTGATGAGCTCGTCCACATGCTCGGGGCCAGTGTGCTCGCGTCGCAGGAAACCTTCGATGTATCCCGAGATCTGCTGGCGGCGCACGGCCGCGCTCTCGCCGCCCGCGATCTCTTCGGCGGTGGACACGCGGTCGCCGCCCTTGCGCTTGGACACGTACATGCCGGCGTCGGCGACGCGAACAATGTCTTCCATGGAGAAGCCGTGCACCGGAAAACTGGCCACTCCGAAACTGCCGGTGATCTGGTGCTCGGAGAGCATGGGGTCCTGGGCGATCCAGAGGCGCAGGCGTTCCGCCAGGATCTGCGCCTGCTCCACGCCGGTTTCCGGCATCAGAATGATGAATTCGTCGCCTCCGTAGCGGGCCACTACGTTCGATTGCCGGCACTTCTGTTCCAGCAGTCGGCCCACCCGGGTCAGCACCAGGTCGCCCTCCAGATGGCCCTTGGTGTCGTTCACGCTCTTGAACTTGTCCAGATCCATCAGCACGACTGAGATGGGACGGCCGGAGCGCGACGCCCGTTTCAACTCTGAACTCAACGCCTCGAAGAAGAAACGCCGGGTCTTGATGAGTGTGAGTCCATCGGTGATCGACTGCTGCTGCAGTTTCTGGAAGACGTTGGCATTGTGCAGGGCGGTAGCCAGCAGATCAGCCAGGGTGCTCATGATCAACCGGTCTGCCGGCGTGAAAGCATCCTCTTTAAGGCTTTCGACGTTGAGCACGCCGACAAAGTTTTCCCCGTAGGCGATGGGGATGCAGAGCACCGAGCGCGCCCCCGCCAGCACGCCCTGCAGTTGGGCTTCGCTCGAGGTCTGGATCAGCGCGGCCTCCCCGTTGCGGGCCACCCGGCCCAGAATGCCCGTCCCCAGCGGGATGCGTTTGCCCAAAGAGTGTGCCGTCACTCCGGCCTCCGCCTTGATTTCGATCTCTTTGGCCGAGTAATCGAGGATGCCGATGCCGATATGGTCAAAGCTGAAATTCTTCTGGATGTGGCCGACGATGTCGGCCATCATCTGCTCAGAATCGTCGCTGGAAATCGCGGTCTTCGAAATGCTATTCAGGAAGGCCAGCTGGCGCGAACGCCGCTGCTCCTCGGCGAAGAGCCGGGCATTTTCCACCGCCACGGAAACCTGCCCTGCCGCGGTTTGCATGACTTCCAGGTCGCGCTGCTCGAAGGCATATTCGCGATCCGTGTTCATCGCCGCCATCACTCCGGCCGGCCGGCCTCCCAGCAGGATGGGCGCGCCACAAAAACACTTGGCGGGCCTTGGAGGCATGAAGGTGACGCCCAGGCGCTCCCGCGCCTTCTCCAGGTCCGCGCGAATCACCAGCGGCTGGCCGCTGCGGATGATGTACTCGGTCAGGCCATTGGTCAGTTTGCGGGTGCGCTTGGGCAAAATCTCGCCCTTTTCCACCTCCAGTTCGAAGCGGATCTCGTCGCCTTCCTGAAACGCGATGTAGAAGGCGCTGGTGTCGAAGATCTGGCCCAGCTCTGTCTGGACCGTACGCAGGATCTCGTCCTGATCGAGGCGCGAGCTGATGGCTTGTCCAATCTGGGTAAGCAGAGCAAATTCCTTGGTGCGCCGCTGCGCGTCGTGCATGACCGCATAGTTTTCCAGGGTCAAACCGATCTGCAGCGCCAGTCCGATCAGCAGGCGCAGGTTCGAGGAACCGAACATCCGGCGAGCGCTATGGGGAAAGAGGATGACGCCAAAATTGTGTTCCCGGGTCTGCAGGCTCACGGCCGTCAGGTTATAAATATGCTCTTCGGTCATGACCTCGCGGAACTGCAGGAAGCGGCCGCCGGGGAAGGCGGGCAAGGGCTCGGCCATTTCCGGCACGCCGCGAAAGGTCACGAATCCGCCGCGCCGGTAAGCCAGCTCACAAACATATTCTCCCGCCCCGCTCTTCTCCAGCCGCTCGAGAAATTCAGCGGAAAAGCCGCGCTGCACCGAGGGCAGCACAGCGCGCCAGCGCTCGGAGATACAGATCACGGCCCCGCCCGCCGGCAAGGGCGCCACCAACCGGTCCAGAATGCTTTGCATACTGGGCACCAGGTCGTCGGCGGAAAGCAGGCGGGTCGGATCCACGCCCAGGGTCGAGAACGCCAGGGCATTTTCCTGCACCGCGCTGCGCTCGTTTTCCGCCAGCACCATCACCATCGCGATGCCCAGCGCCAGTTGCGGGATTGGGCCCAGCATGTCCGACAGCTGCAAATAGGAAATGCTGAACTGCCCGAACAGCATCAACACCGACCACAGTGCCAGCGCCATTGCCAGCAGGGTGAAGGCCAGCGAATTTCTCCGGTGCGCGTAGCGGTAAAAGAAAAATGAACAGTAGAGCAGCACCAGGGCCACGCCCACTTCCAGCCGGAAGCGTGGGTCGGTAACGATCTCGGGATGGAAAACTCTTCCCACCATGTGCTGCTTCAGATTCCAAAGGCTGAGCGCCGTGCCCCCCAGGCCGACGGCGAGGTCATACCAGCGCAGGCGAAATCGTTCGCGCATCAGGCGAGTTGAGATCAGGATGCAGACTGCCATCACTGCAAGAAGCAGCGAGGCCAGCAGTGAAATCACGGGCGAGGGATTGCGGAACGCACTCCAGGCGTCGAGGATGTAATGAAGCGTGTAAGCTCCCCATCCCAGTTGCCAGGCGCGGAAGTAGTCCTGCCGGGTCTGCTCGTAGAGGTAGGTGAAAACCAGAAAGAGCAGCAGGGCAACCACGGCCGGTACTACCAGCAAACTAATCGTGACGCTGTTCATGGCGCGAAAACAGCTACCTCAGCCAGAGTGATGAGCAATTTCTAACTATCAATGGTTTCACAGCGGTTCGGGCAAGACAATAGTCTTGTGGAATGTCTCCAAGACGCAGGTAATGGGCCATTTCCTCTTCCGCTATCAACTACTTGGTTCGATCTTTGGCCTCCCGGATGCTTGACGCTACATTTCCTCAGCCCGTACCATCAGGACACGACCTTTCGTAATGTCCCCCGCCTTCAGTCCGTCCTCCTCGTCGCCCTCCGGCCCACGCGTCCGTTTCGCGCCCTCGCCCACCGGATACCTGCACGTGGGCGGCGCCCGCACCGCCCTGTTCAACTGGCTGTTCGCCCGTCATCATGGCGGCACGCTGGTCCTGCGGATTGAGGACACCGATCTCGAGCGCTCCACCGCAGAGATGGTCGAAGGTATTTTGCAGGGCATGCGTTGGCTCGGTCTCGATTGGGACGAGGGTCCCTACCACCAAACCCAGCGCATGGAACTCTATCGCCAAAGCGCCGCGAAGCTGTTGGCCTCTGGACATGCCTACTATTGTTTCTGCAGCAAGCAGGAGTTGGAGCAGCGCCGCGCAGCCGCGGCCGCCGAAGGCCGTCCGCCCCGTTATGAAGGCACCTGCCGAAAGATTTCTCGCGAGGAAGGCGCCCGCCGTCGCGCCGCCGGAGAATCCGCGGCAGTTCGCTTTGCCGTGTCCGAGTCCGGCAGTACGGCTTTCGATGACGCCGTCTTTGGTCGGGTGGAGTTTGCCAATTCTGAACTCGAAGACTTCGTCCTGCTGCGCTCCGATGGCGTTCCCACCTATCACCTGAGCGTTGTGACCGACGATGTGGACATGCGGATCACGCATGTCATCCGTGGCGCAGATCACATCTCGAACACGCCCAAACAGGTGCTGCTTTACCAGGCACTGGGCGCTCCGCCGCCCATTTTCGCGCATGTGCCCCTGATCCTCGGCCCCGACAAGACCCGCCTGAGCAAGCGCCATGGCGCCACCAGCGTGATCGCCTATCGCGAGGAAGGCATCGTGCCCGAAGCTTTCCGCAATTTTCTGGCGCTGCTGGGATGGACGCCGCCCGCACCCGAAGCGGACGGCGCGTCCGCGGAAATTCTGGGCGACCAGCAACTGATCCAGCTGTTCGACCTGAACGGCATCGCGCACTCCAATGCGGTTTTCGATCGCGCCAAACTGGACTGGTTCAACACGGAATACATTCGCGCCTATCCCGCCGAAAAATTACTTTCGCTGATTCAGGAAGAGTGGCACAAAGCCGGCTTCGAACCCGAGCACACCGACCGCGACTGGCTGCTGGCGACCATCAACCTGCTGAAGCCCCGCGCCCGCAGTCTGAAAGATTTCGCTACATCGTTCCGCGCGTACTTTACCGACACGTTTCACCCCGATCCCGCCGCGGTAGAAAAATTTCTGGCGGATGAAAGGGTCCGCCGGCTGCTGGCCGAACTGGGAGAACGCTACGCGGCGTCCGATGAAACCTTCACTGAGGCCGGAACCGAAAGGCTGCTGCGTGACTTCGCCGCTGAAAAAGAGATGAAAGCAGGTGCACTGATCAACGGCGCCCGCGTCGTCCTGACCGGACAGGGAGTCGCGCCTAGCCTGTTCGCGGTCATGATGGCGTTAGGAAAAGACCGCACCGTCGCCCGCCTGAAAGCCACGCAAGAACTGGCCGCAAGAGCCATGACCCCGGAAGTGTAACTGTGTGGAGCGGGCGCCCCCGCCCGCTTGACGGCCTCCGTCAGAAAACCGCATGTGTCGGGCTCGGCCGCTGGCAGGATGTTCATCCGTCACAGACCAAAACCAGACAAAGGTGATGAAGTTGCTTGGGTAGAGAGCGCGCACCTATGCCCATCAACTTGCCGTCGGTCCACAAGTATCAGTATCGCCGCCGCCTCCCGCACTTTCAAATGTCCGACGCTCCTCTGTTCATTGCTTTCTGGGCTGGCGGTCCTCTGGTCCTGCCCGAGGAAGCCCGCGATCTCGTCCTGGACCATTGTCTGCGGGAGCGCGGAGCAAGAGTGGACCTTTTTGCCGGAGTCGTGATGCCAGATCACGTCCACCTGCTGCTTTCGGTATTGCGCGATGAACGCGGTTGGCCCTTTCCATTGGTCGAAATCATGCAGAGCCTGAAAGGCTCGACGGCCCATCGCATAAACAAACTTCTGCGTCTCTCCGGACCTGTCTGGCAGGAGGAATCCTTCGATCACGTTCTGCGCTCAGATGAAAGCCTGAAGGCAAAGTGCGAATATATTCGGCAGAATCCGGTGAGAGCCGGGCTGGTTGAGAAGCCGGAGGACTACCGCTGGTTGTGAATAAATCCCGACTTCCAGTAGTGTGGAGCGGGCGCCCCCGCCCGCTTTGACGGCCTCCATGATCGGTGCAGGCGCCCTGGTTGCGAAGCTATTTCCAGGATATCCAGACCTGTTGCGACAATCAGCGATCGTGGAAACGGTCCGAGCTTGGGCTGCCACGGCGGCCAAAGAACAAAGTCAAAAGCCGCGGGCGAGGGCGCCCGCGCCACACTTCATACACTTTCGTTCCTTACTCGCCACTCAGTTGGAAGGCTCGCCCCTGTCATAATGTGGTGTATATGTGGCCCGCCATTTCCCTAAAGTTGGACGAGCGTTGGTTGCCCAAGTCGGTCATCTGCCTGCGGGCTTACAGCTTCAGCAAGTTTCTGAAAGACATCATCGCCGGAATCACGGTCGGCCTGGTTGCCCTGCCACTCGCCATGGCCTTTGCCATCGCATCGGGACTTACGCCCCAGGCGGGTATCTACTGCGCCGTAGTGACCGGCTTTCTTATCTCCGCCCTGGGCGGATCGAAAACCCAGATTGGCGGGCCCACCGGCGCTTTCGTGGTCGTGGTTGCCGGGATTGTCGCGGTGCATGGCATTGATGGACTTTACATGTGCACCGTGATGGCCGGCGCCATACTCATAGTTCTGGGCGCAACCGGCATGGGCACTGCGGTGAAGTTTATTCCGCGGCCGGTGGTCATCGGCTTTACCAACGGCATCGCGGTGCTGATTGCCAGCACGCAGATCAAGGATTTCTTCGGCCTGCATCTGGCCAAGGTCCCCAGCGAATTCTGGTTGCGGATGAAAGCCCTTTTTCATGCCGCACCCACATTCTCCCTGGCGGCCACTGTGCTTGCCGCCGCAACTGTCGCGACCATGCTGCTGTGCCGTGTCATCTCCAACCGGATTCCAGGGGCGATCATCGCCATGCTGGGCGCCACCGTGGCCGCCTTCCTGCTCAAACTGCCGGTGGAAACCATAGGCACGCGCTTCGGCGGAATTCCCAGCGGGTTGCCGCATTTCGCCATTCCGCAATGGCACGCCAGCCTGGTCCACGGCCTGCTCGGGCCGGCCTTTACGGTGGCCATGCTGGGAGCGATTGAATCGCTGATGTCGGCCGTGGTCTCCGACCGCATGAGCAACGACCGGCACAATCCCAACGTCGAATTGATCGGACAGGGTGTGGCCAACATCGTCTCGCCAATGTTCGGCGGCCTGCCGGCCACCGGCGCCATCGCTCGCACCGCAACCAATATTCGTGCCGGAGCACAGTCGCCCGTTGCGGGCATCATTCACGCTCTCACCTTGTTGTGCGTGCTGCTGTTTGCCGCGCCCCTGGCCAGCTACATCCCCATGGCGGCGCTGGCAGGAATTCTGATGATCGTGTCTTACAACATGGGCGAGTGGCCCGAGATCCCGCAACTACTGCGCCTGACCAAGACCGACATCAGCGTGTGGCTGGTCACGTTTACGCTGACCGTCTTCGCCGATCTTACGGTAGCCGTCGAGGCCGGCATGATACTCGCTGCGCTGCTCTTCATCGCGCGTGTGGCCGAGACGACAACCGTCCTGCAAGTGACCGGGGACTATGTAGAAGACGGGCGCCTGCACATTCTGCAGGATAAGGACATCCCTTATTACGCCACCATCTTCCGCATTCACGGGCCGTTTTTGTTCGGCGCCACCGACAAGATCAGCGTGATCACGGAAAAGATGCACCATCTGCCTCCGATCGTGATCGTTCGCCTGCGCAACATGACCGCCATCGATGCCACCGGACTTTTCGCCCTGGAGGAAATAGCGAAGCAATTGCACGCGACCAAGCGCACGCTGATTCTGTGCGGCGCCCGCGAGCAGCCGGCCAAAATGATTCATCAGGCGGAGTTTGAAGATGTGGTGGGCCGTGCAAACATCTGCGCCAACGTGCAGGAAGCGCTGTTGCGGGCGGAAGAGGTATTCGAAAAAATCGAGGCCCAGGCGGCCCTGGGCGCAAGATAACGCGAACCGCCGGAGTCCAAAGACGCGTGGTAAAATTCTTTGTCGGCTCGCACAGCCGGGCCCGCCCGCGGCGGCAGGTGCATGAAACAAATATAGGCGCGTAGCTCAGTTGGTTAGAGCGCTACCTTGACACGGTAGAGGTCGCTGGTTCGAGTCCAGTCGTGCCTACCATATTCCCTCTTTGGTTTACTAGGGTCCCCGCGTTTTCCGTGTTCGCAATTTGCCCGCCGAGAACCCCTCATGACAGCGCTGCGCTGTAGGTAGAAGAGGTCTTCGGGGTTTGTAGCGCCGCCGTCCCGGCGGCTGTCGTGGGGGCGTCCCGCCCCCACTTCAAGGGCAGGATGCCCTGGCGACAGCCGGCAAGATGCCGGCGCTACGCTACTCGTTTCGCAGCGCCGACATGGGATTGACCGTGGCTGCCCGCCGCGCCGGAATGAAGCTGGCAATCAGGGCAGCACTCAGCAGGACCGCCGCCGCCAGGAAAAATGTCAGTGGATCGGTGGCGCTGACTCCAAACAGCAAGCTTGCCATCAATCGCGTCAGAATCAGGGCACCCGCAATTCCAATGGCCAGGCCGACCGCCAGCTTCCGGACAGTCTGGCGCAGCACCATGAGTAGAAGTTGGTAGCGTTGCGCGCCCAGCGCCATGCGTATGCCGAATTCATGGGTCTGCTGGCCTGCCGAATACGCAATGACGCCGTAAATGCCCACGACCGCGAGCAGCAGAGCAAGTGCCGCAAACGTGCCCAGCACGGCAAGAATAAACCGGCGGCGCTCGAGAGACCCGGAGACGATCTGCTCCATGGCCAGCACATTCACGGGCTGATCGCGATCAATCGACCAGATCTGGTCCCGAATGGCAGCGGAGAGAAGGAGCGGATCCGAAGTGCCTCGAGCGATGAGGTACGTGGTCAGGGTACCGGGCGAGAATTGCGCAAAGCTGTAGTAAATTGCGGGCTGGGTATCGGTTTCCAGCGAGTCCTGTTTGACATCGGACACTACGCCCACGATCTGGCCGGGCAGAGGCGGCCCCCAATCTTTCATCACCACCCGTTTCCCCAACGCGCTTTCGCCCGGCCAGAAGCGTTGGGCCATGGTTTGATTAATCACCAGAGCGGTCGGGTGCCCCGGAGTGTCCTGCGGAGTAAGGGTTCTTCCGGCAAGCAGGCGGATTCCCATGGTGCCAAAGTACTCGGGGCTGACGGTCAGAATCTCCGCGCTGGGTTCGTTTCCTGGTTCGTAAACGTGACCTTCCAGTTCAACATCGGTCTCGGGCACCGGATCAAAGGGCAGAGTTCCGGAAGCCGCCACGGCTTGAACTCCAGGCAGCCCACGCAGGCGTTCGAGAACCGAGTTCACGAATTGTGTCCGCTGCGGAACCTCGGGGTAGCGGGAGTCTGGCAGGGACAGACGAGCGACCGCTAAATGTGAACTGTCAAAGCCGGGATCAACCCGCTGCAACCGAGTGAAACTTCGTACCAGGAGACCGGCCGCGGCGAGCAACATCATGGCGAGCGCCACTTCCGCGATCACCAGGAAAGAGCGAGCGCGCTGATGGCGTGCCGATCCGGTGCTGCGGCCGCCCTCCGCCAGCTGTACCTGCAAATTCAATCCTGGAGGCTGCATGGCGGGAATGCTTCCGGACAATATCGGATGCCAGCAATGAGAGCGCGAAGACGAAAAGCAGGACCGGCAAGTTGAACGCCGGAGCGGCCAGTCGCGGGATGGCGTCTGGATAGGAGGCATACAGGATCTTCACTGCCCACATCCCGAGCAGATACCCGGCTGTCCCGCCGATCAGGCCCAGCAGCACACTCTCGGTCAGGAATTGCCGGGCAAGACGAAAGCGGTTCGCGCCCAGGGCCGACCGTATCGCAACCTCCTTCTGCCGTGCGACCGCCCGGTTGAGCAGCAGGTTCGCAAGGTTGGCGCATGCAATCAGGAGCACGAAGCCAACCGCACTCAACAAAATCAGCAGAGTGGGACGAACGCCTGAAACCAGGTTGTCCTGCAAGCGTTGCGCGTGAAATGTGAATCCGGGATCGAGGTCATGATTTTCCTGCTGCACCTGGGCCGAGATCGCCTGCAGATCGGCACGCACGGCCTCCATCGAGACCCCCGCTTTGACTCTCGCCAGAGTGGTAAATAGATGAGCGCGCCGGTTCTCCGGGAAGGCCAGATCGTCGCTGAGGGGTGCCCACGCCTGCACCGCCTCCGGAAACGAGAATCCCATCGGCATTACCCCGGCGACCACGTGAGGCTCTCCATGGAGGGTGATCATCTTGCCGACTATCTCGCGGTCCGACCCGAAATGATGCTGCCACAGCCCGTAGCCGAGGAGCACTGCGCCAGCGGCATTTTTGTGGAACTGGTCTGCGGTGAATTCCGTCCCCAGGAATGGCGTCATGGCCAACAGCGGGAAGAAATCCTGGGAAACGAATGCAGTGTCGATTTGCTCCGGCGGTGCTGCTTGTCGCGTGTCGCTCAGGTTTTGCGAAAAGATGCGGTAGGCGGCGACTTGAGAAAACACGTGGTTGCGCTCGCGAACATCGCGAAATGTGGCCCCAGTGACATTCATTGGGCGCTGATGGAGCTCCTGCAGACGCACGATCTGGCCGGGTTGATGCAGGGGCAGCGGGTTGAACAGGACAGCATTCACCACGCTGAATATTGCCGTGTTCGCCCCAATTCCAAGCGCTATGGTCAGCACAGCCACAGCGGTGAAGGCGGGCGACCTCCACAGCATGCGAAACTCGTGGCGAAAATCCTGAAGCAACGCTTCCATGGTGTTCACTCGCGTCCGAAATGCTGCCAGCGTACAAGGCCGAACGCGGTTCGGCAATTCTTGTGTGGCGCGGGCGCCCCGCCCGCGTGATCTGGCTAAAAATCAAAAGCCGCGGGCGGGGCGCCCGCGCCACACAAGAATTGTATTGACGTTTGTCCAGGGTGATTGTGAGCAGGTTCGGACCGGCGCGATTGAACTGTTCGGTTGTGGACACTGCGGACCAGGAATGGACAGCCGCCGCGCCCTGCAAGTTTGCCTCCCCGTGAAAATTGAACGGGATGTGGGTGCTTCTGATTGGCGACTGACTTGCAGTTGTGAATAAACTGCGCTATCGGACCCTGGGGGACGCACGTATGGGCTATTGGGACGCTGGTCCACGAGATTGCTTACCAAGGCCGGTGACGGGCGTCAAACCCGCACCGGTCGGGTGGAAAGTCTCCCTCCGCCCGATCCCGGCTGGAACCATGAATTGGACCCGTCCGTATAGAGGCTCAGAGGCGCTATGCAATTCATAGACGATGTCCGCTATGCGATCCGGCAGTTTGCTCATGCCCCCGGTTTCACCGCGACGGCAGTGTTGACGCTTGCCCTCGGGGTCGGTGCGACGACCGCAATCTTCACCCTGGTGCATGCCGTGTTGTTGAAATCCTTGCCGGTGGCCCAGCCCAGCGAACTGATCCGCATCGGCGACAACGAGAATTGTTGCGTCAACGGCGGGCTGCAGGACAGCTGGTCGATTTTCTCCTACGACAAGTACAAAACCTTCCGCGACGGGACACACGGGTTCACCGAACTGGCCGCCTTCCAGGCCGGCCGCAGTCTGATGGGCATTCGACGTAGCGGCAGCAACCAGCCGGCCGAGTCGTTGCGCACGCAGTATGTTTCGGGGAACTACTTCTCGATGTTTGGGATCAGTGCCTACGCCGGGCGGATGTTTACCCAGGCGGACGATCGACAGGGAGCGGAGCCGGTGGTGGTGATGAGCTACCCCACCTGGCAACAGAAGTACGGGCTAGATCCGTCGGTGATCGGGTCGACCTTCACCTTCAATGGTCTGCCTTTTACCGTGATCGGAGTCGCGCCGCCAAAGTTCTACGGCGACCGAATGGAGAGCGCACCCGCATTTTGGGTCCCGCTGAACGCTGAAGTGGCGATCGATGGCCCCAACAATCTTATGCAATTTCCGGAGTTGGACTGGCTTGACCTGATCGGACGCCTGGCGCCGGGAGCTGATCCCAAAAGCATTGAGGCCCAGATGCAGGTAGAACTCCGGCAGTGGCTACTGGGTCCCGATGCCAAATTGCAGCCCGGAGAGAAGGAACTGGTGCCGAAACAGACGCTGCATCTGTCGCCTGGGGGAGCGGGTGTGCAGATGATGCGCGACGAGTTCCAGTCAGGCTTGCACCTTTTGATGTGGGTTTCCGGCTTCGTGTTGTTGATCGCCTGCGCCAATGTGGCGAACCTGATGCTGGTGCGGGCGGCGAGCCGCGGCCAGCATACCTCGGTTCGAACTGCTCTGGGCGCGCCGCGATCACGGCAGATCCTGCAGGTACTGACGGAGAGCGCAGTGCTTGCCCTGTTTGGCGGAATCGTGGGCGTGGGATTCGCGTTCTGGTGCACCCGCCTCATTCTGAGGCTGGCATTTCATGACCAGCACATAGCCATCACGGCCACGCCCTCGCTGCCGGTACTGGCCTTTACCTTCGGAGCTTCGCTGCTGACCGGAATTCTCTTCGGAGTGGCGCCGGCCTGGATGACGGCGCGCGCCGATCCTGCCGACGCCTTGCGCGGAGCCCACCGCTCCACCACCCAGGGAGGAGGATGGGCGCAGAAATCTCTGGTGGTGGTGCAGGCGTCGCTGTCGCTGGTCCTACTTTGCGCCGCGGGATTGCTTACGCAAAGCCTGCGCAACATGCAGCGTCAGGACTTCGGCTTCGATATTGCGAACCGCTACATCATGCACATCGATCCCAAGATGGCGGGAATCACCGTGGAGCGGCTGCCGGCATTCTTTCGCCAGCTGCATGACAACCTGGTGGCCATTCCAGGCGTGGTCCGCGTTAGCTTTGCGCTTTACACTCCGATGGAGGGCAACAATTGGGGCGAAACCGTCTTTATCGAGGGACAGGCGCCGCCTCCGCCGGGCAGCGGTCAGAACAACACATCATGGGTGCGTGTCACCGACGGCTATTTTGAAAGTATCGGCACCAAAATCGTGAAGGGGCGCACCATCGCCGAGCAGGACACCGCCGGCACGCGCAACATCGCCATAGTCAACCAGACGTTTGCCAAAAAATTCTTTAAGGACGAAGACCCCATCGGCAAACACTTCGGAGATCTGGGCCAGCAGTATGCGGGAAACTTCGAAATCGTCGGGGTCACGGAGGACACGCAATACCACGGCCCGACCGACAAGATCAACCCCATGTTCTTCCTGCCCGAGGCCCAGCACATAGTGTACGACGATCCGCGTTTTAAGGCTTTCGAAGACAGCAGCCACTTTCTGGGTACAGCAGTGCTGCAAACACAGGGCCCGGTTCCGGGACTTGAACCTCAGGTCCGGAAAGCTTTCGCCCAGGTGAACCCCGACCTGGCGTTGATCGATTTCATGAGCTTTGCGGATCAAGTGGATGGCAACTTCTCGCAGAACCAGATGCTGGCGAAGCTGACGTCGTTGTTTGGGCTGCTGGCACTGGTGCTGGCCTCGGTCGGACTCTACGGCGTTACGGCATATTCGGTCGAACGGCGCACCAGCGAAATCGGAATCCGCATGGCGCTCGGAGCTGACCGCTCGAATGTTCTGCGCCTGGTGCTGAAGGGGGCGTTTGTCCAGATTGGGGTCGGGCTCGCGATCGGCATTCCAGCCACCATTCTGGCGGGGTACGCCATGACGACGCAATTGTTTGGAGTGAAGCCCTACTCTCCGGGAATATTGCTAGTAACGGCGCTTGTATTGAGCCTGGCTGCGTTGATCGCTACGTTGCTGCCCGCCCGCAAGGCAGCAGCTCTCGAACCGATTCGCGCCTTGCGGACGGAGTGAGCAGCTTGATGGTTCGGCCACGCTTTGTTGCAGACCGCGTTTTTGCAGGGAGAGGCTGGCGGTGCGGAGTTCAGCCTCCAAAGAAGGCCGAGTCATCCTGAGCGAGTGCGCCTCTTCGCTGGCGAAGAGGCGGAGGAGTCGAAGGACCCCTACCCGTACGCTTCCGCCTGAAGCTGTGGCACGGACCTTTGGAAGGGCGAGTTAGTTCTGGAGGTAGGGGTCCTTCGACTTCGCAGGTGCTTCGCTTGGCGAAGCACCTGCTACGCTCAGGATGACTCGCCCATTTTGAGATTCAGAACTTCACGCCGATCAGCTTGTTGCCAAGAGAGGCGTAGAAATCCTCCGTTGACTCCGCCCCTTGAGTCCGCCTGCACTCCCGACAAACTTTGCAGCTTTCCGCAGAGCGGTTCGATGGGAGAGCCTGATAGCTGAGGGCTGACAGACTGACAGCTTTTGTTGCAGTGTTCGCAAATGGACACTCAAGTTCGATAGCGGACAAAGTTGGGCCAATCAGTGGTGCGAATGTGATGACCTCTTCTTGCTCTGGCATACACTTACCGCCGCATCGCGAATGGCTCGACAGTTGCGAACCGAGGCCCTGATGGATATCGCACGCCCAGACATCAAGCGCCAGAAGAGACGCCGGCAAATCGTCGGAGCGGTGATCGGCGTTGTACTTCTCGGCATCGTCACCATTGGCGTCTCACGCCTGAGACCGGCGGCGCCGGAGGTGGAACGAAGCACGGTGTGGACCGACACCGTCAAGCGCGGTCCCATGCTGCGCCAGGTCAGGGGCCTGGGGTCCCTGATTCCCAGCCAGGAGTTCACCCGCCAGATACCGGCTGAGACGGAAGCTACGGTCGTCCGCATTCGCATGTTGCCGGGTTCGCAGGTGAAAGCTGACAGCATTCTGCTGGAGATGAGCAATCCGCAAGTCGAGCAGGCCGCGCTCGACGCCAGGCTTCAACTGAAGGCTGCCGAGGCCGAATATCAGAGCCTGCGGGTCAAGCTGCAGAGCGATCTGATGAACCAGAAAGCCGGCGCCGCCACGGTGACCGCGGATTACAGCCAAGCCAAGCTGCAGTCGGAAACTGACAAGGCGCTTTACGACCTGGGCGTGATTTCAGGTCTGGCGTACAAAGCGTCGAAGGGCAAGGCCGACGAACTTACTACGCGAAACAACATCGAAGATGAACGGCTGGACATCAACCAGAAAGCGATCGAATCACAAATGGCCCAACAACAGGCCAAAGTAGACCAGATGCGAGCGCTGGCGGAACTGAAGCAGAAACAATTGGAGGCGCTCAAGGTCCGCGCCGGCATCGACGGCGTGCTGGTCGATCTGCCGTTGCAGGTGGGACAACACGTTTTGCCCGGCGCAATGCTGGCCAAAGTGATTCAGCCCAACCATCTGATTGCGGAATTAAAGATTGCCGAGACCCAGGCGCGAGACATCCAGATTGGCCAGCCGTCGATGGTGGATACCCACAATGGCACGGTGGCGGGAACCGTGATGCGGGTCGATCCCGCGGTACAGAACGGAACGGTCACGGTTGACGTGCAACTCACCGGCGAACTTCCCAAGGGAGCGCGGCCCGACCTGAGCGTTGACGGCACCATCGATCTGGAGCGGCTGGAGAACGTGCTCTACGTCGGACGTCCCGCCTTTGGGCAGGAAAACAGCACCATCAGCCTGTTCAAGCTGGATCCAGACGGCAAAGGCGCGGTACGCGTTCCAGTAAAAGTCGGGCGCGCGTCCGTAAATTCAATCCAGATTATTGAAGGGCTGCACGAAGGCGACACGGTAATTCTTTCCGACATGTCGCGTTCGGATAACACGGACCGTATCAGACTTGACTAAAACAGGCTCGACGTAAAACAAGCTCGACTAACTAATCGACTGAGGCAGACGCCATGACTGAAGCAGGACAAGCGCTGATCCAGATTGAAGATCTCACCAAAGTGTTCTACACCGACGAAGTTGAGACCCACGCGCTTTCCGGCGTGCACCTGTCGATCCGCAAGGGCGAGTACGTTGCCATGTCGGGCCCTTCGGGATGCGGAAAGTCAACCCTGCTCTCGATCATCGGCCTGCTCGATACGCCGACCGGCGGCCGCTACCAGCTGAACAGCCAGCCGGTGGAGAACCTGGGCTTCGCGGAGCGCTCGCGCATTCGCAACCAGGAGATCGGATTCATCTTCCAGAGTTTCAACCTGATTGGCGACCTCACAGTCTATGAAAATGTCGAGCTGCCGCTGACCTACCGGCAGAAGATGCCCGCAGTCGAGCGCAAAAAGCGCGTGATGGAGGCCCTGGAGCGCGTAGGCATGGCGCACCGGGTGCGGCATTATCCCTCGCAACTCTCCGGCGGCCAGCAGCAGCGCGTGGCTGTGGCGCGCGCCCTGGGCGGAAAGCCTTCCATTCTGCTGGCGGACGAGCCGACAGGAAATCTGGATTCCCGCAACGGCGAAGCGGTGATGGAACTGCTCCAGAACCTGCACCGCGAGGGCGCAACCATCTGCATGGTCACGCACGATCCGCGCTTCGCCAAGCATGCTGAACGCGAAGTGCATCTGTTCGACGGGAAAGTTGTGGCGGAAGAAGAATTGAAGAAGCTGATGGCGGACGTGCATGCATGAGCGGAGTGATCCAAGACGTCCGGTACGCGCTGCGGCAACTCCGGAAGAATCCCGGGTTCACTGCAGTTGCCGTGCTGACGTTGGCACTAGGAATCGGCGCCAACACGGCCATCTTCAGCCTGGTCAATACCCTCATGCTGCACATGCTGCCGGTGCGGGATCCGGGGCAACTGGTCGAACTCCTGCACAGGTATCCGGGTGAGCCGCATTTTAATGGCTTCTCTTCGCGCGCCTATGAACTCATGCGCGACCACAATCATGTGTTCTCGGGCTTGATCGCTGCCGCTTACCAATCTTTCCACGTGCGCGCCGAAGGTCTGGAACCGCAAATCCTGCAAGGCGGATATGTGGCCGGAAACTTCTTCCCGGTCCTCGGGGTGGAGCCCGCGATCGGCAGGCTGATTGGTCCGGAAGATGAGCGCATCGGCGGTCCTTCCGCAGTGGCTGTGGTGAGTTGGTCCTACTGGAAGAGCAGGTTCAATCTCGACCGGGCAATTCTGGGCAAACAGATCATTGTGGAAGATGTGCCGGTGACGATTGTCGGAGTCGCTGCGCGCAACTTTTCCGGATTGCAGGTGGAGTCCCGCCAGGACGTCTGGCTGCCTCTGGCCCTGCAGTCGACCATCGTTCGCTCCGGACTCGGCTGGGGGGCGTTGTGGTTGGTGGGCAGGTTGAAGCCCGGCGTCTCCATCAAACAGGCGCAAGCAGAAATGGCGGTGTTATACGAGTCCACTCTCGACGAGCAGGCCAGGGCCACCAACAATCCCTTCATTCGCAAGATGAAGCTTGAAATGGAGCCGGCGGGCGCTGGTCTCTCAAAACTGCGTGAGGAATGGAAGAAGCCGCTGCTGCTGCTCCAGGCCGTCGTGGGCTTGTTGTTGCTGCTGGCGTGCACCAACCTGGCCAGTATGCTGCTGGCGCGCGGGGCAACGCGGAAACACGAAATGGCGTTGCGACTCTCGCTGGGGGCTGGTCACTTTCGCCTGGCGCGGCAGGTACTGACCGAGTCCTTTCTGCTCTCCGCAGTCGGCAGCCTGCTTGGCGTCTATGTGGCGTATTTCGGCGCTGGAGTGCTAGCGAGAATCATCATCGCGGAGCGACGGCCGGGGCCTGCGCTCGACTTCCATGTTCGAGCCGATACGACATGTGCTGCTTTTCACAGCCGCAATCACGCTTATTGACCATCCTGCTGTCAGGATTGGTTCCAGCGCTGCGCGCCATGAGGACTGCCCCGGCATCCTCTCTCCGGCAAGCGGGAGGTTCTGGCGAGACTAAGCTCCGCCGGCTTGTTTGGGAAGAGCCTGGTAGTGGCACAGGTAGCTTTGTCAGTTGTGTTATTGAGCGCTGCCGGTCTGTTTGTCCGCCACTTATTCAATCTTCGGCGTCTTGATCTAGGGTTTCCATCCCGACCACGTTCTGCTGGTGACGCTCGATCCCGACCGCAGCGGATATGACGATCAACGCCTGTCGCTCGCGTATCAGCAGTTGTTGGAGAGACTGGAAGCGATTCCGGGTGTGCGCTCGGCTACCATCTGCGCCCCTTCTCCGATCTCGGGAGCAGGCGCGAATCGCGGCGTCGCGGTGGAGGGCTATCAAGCCAAGCCGGGAGAAATCCGCAACGTCATGGAAAGTTGGGTCGCACCGAAATACTTCGCGACCCTCGGCACGCCGTTGCTCATGGGGCGTGACTTCACCTTTCGGGACAAGGGTGGGCCGCGCGTGGCCATCATCAACCGGACCATGGCCCGCTACTACTTTGGCGACGGCGATCCTCTGGGGAAGCAAGTCATTTTCGACGGTGACCACCAGCCGTACGAGATTGTGGGAGTGGCGGGTGATGCCAAGTACCTGCAAATGCGCGAAGCAACTTTGCGGACGATCTACCTCAACACGTTTCAGGAGAGCTCGGTAGACTCACGATTTGCGCTGCGGACCAGCGTCGCCCCCGAGGCCGTGGTTCCTGATGTGCGGCGTGCAGTGGATGAATTGTTGAAGACTGTGTCGGTGAAGAGTGTCACCACGCTCACCGATCAAGTAAATGCGTCCATCGTTCCGGAGCGGCTCATGGCGACGCTCTCTCTGTGGTTCGGAGTACTGGGGGCATTGATTGTGGCCATCGGCGTCTATGGGCTGCTGGCATTCACGGTGGCGCGACGCATCAACGAGATCGGAATTCGCATGGCGCTGGGCGCGACTCAGAGTAACGCCACCTGGATGGTGATCGGAGACGCCCTGGGCATGGTTTGTATGGGCCTGGCGATAGGGGTGCCGATCGCGTTCTGGAGCGCGAGACTTGCTGCAAGCCTGGTCCCGGAGTTGCAGATACGAAGTGCCGTCCCCATCGCGTCGGGAGCAGTGGTGATGATTGCGATTGCATTGCTCGCGGCTTACCTCCCGGCCCGCCGCGCGGCCAGAGTCGATCCCATGGTGGCGCTGCGCTACGAGTGAGAAATATGGAAACTCTTCTTCAGAACCTGCGCTACACAATTCGTGCATTGCGCAAGAGCCCAGGATTTACCGCAGTGGCAGTCATCACACTGGCGCTGGGGATTGGGGCGAACACGGCCATTTTCAGCGTGGTCAACGCCGTCTTGCTGCGACCACTTCCATATAAGGATGACAGCCGGCTGGTTGTCATTCTCAACCAGGGTCGCAATCCCGTGGCCCCGGCCAACTTCATCGACTGGCGGAGCCAGAGTCAGTCCTTCTCGCAGATGGGGGCGGCGGAGTACTGGACCCCGAACCTGACCGGCACCGATAATCCCGAAAAATTGTGGGCGTTGCATGTTACTGCAGACATTTTTCCAATGCTGGGAGTCCAACCCTTGTTGGGACGTGCGTTCCTCTCTGAGGAACAAGAGGCGGGCAAAGAACATGAAGTGGTGCTGAGCTACTCCCTGTGGCAAAGCCATTTTGCCGGCAATCCCGAGATCATTGGACGGGCCGTGGCGCTGACTGGGGAGAGATACACCGTGGTCGGGGTGATGCCGCGGGATTTTAAGTTCGCGCCCTTCTGGGCGACCAAGGCGCAACTCTGGGCGCCGCTGGCGCTGGGTTCGCGGCTCACGGATCGCGCTGGCAGTTCGCTCCGTGTGTTTGCCCGGCTGAAACCTGGTGTCACTCTGGAGCAGGCCCAGGCAGAGATGGCGGGCATTACCGGCCGCCTGGAGCGCGAGTTTCCCGGCACCAACCAGGACATGCAGGTCATTTCACTGCGCGAGAAGGTGGTGGGAAATATTCGTCCCGCGCTGTTCGTGTTACTCGGAGCCGTCGCCTTTGTCCTGCTGATCGCTTGCGCCAATGTCAGCCACATGCTGCTGGCGCGAGCGGCCGCCCGACGCGAGGAGATTGCGCTGCGCACCGCGCTCGGAGCTGGGCGCTGGGATGTGTTCGGCCAGCTTCTGACCGAAAGCATGGTGCTCGCGTTTTTGGGCGGAGGCGCCGGCTTGCTGCTTGCAGTGTGGGGCGTTCGCGTTCTTCTGGCGATCAGTCCGGCGGCCATACCGAGAGTGGAAACAGTCGGAGTGGACGGGCACGTGCTGTTGTTTGCACTCGCTATCTCTCTACTTACAGGCCTGGCATTCGGTATGGCTCCGGCCTGGAGAGCAACTGCGGTCAACCTCAGTGACGCATTGAAGAAAGGGAAACGCGGATCCAGCGAAGGGCTGCGTCGTGACCGGCTGCGCGGTCTGCTGGTGGGCTCAGAATTTGCCCTGGCAGTAGTACTGCTGGCCGGCGCGGGACTGATGGTCCGCACATTTCTTGCGCTGCAGAATGTGGATCCTGGCTTTGATCCTCACAGTGTGCTGTCGCTGGTGGTTGGCGTGGGCGGTACGGAGCAGGCGGCCGCTGGCCATACCGCCGATTTCTACCGGAGATTGCTCCAGAAAGTCTCTGCCGTGCCCGGAGTTCAAGCGGTCAGTGGGATCAACCATCTGCCGCTCGCAGGCGACGAATGGGGGTTTCGGTTTCACATCGAGGGCCGGCCGCCTGAGCTTCCGGGGAAAGAACTTGGTGCCACCTACCGGGTGGTTTTCCCGGGCTACTTCCGGACCATGCGGATTCCGATCCTGCGCGGCCGCGACGTTAGCGACGCCGACAATTTACGCGCGCCGGGCGTGGTGGTGATCAACGACTACCTCGCCCGCCGCTACTGGCCCGGCGAAGACGCAATCGGGAAAAGAATCACGTTCGACGATCCGGCGAAAAATCCCTCGTGGCTCACCGTGGTGGGAGTGACGAAGAACACTGCCCAGAGCAACTGGACAAGTCCGCCCGAATCGGAAGTATTTCTGCCTTACCTGCAGAACCGCGACTATCTCGATGCGCCATCGCCGCCATTTGCCTACGTGACCCTGGTAGTGCGAACCGACCTCGATCCCGCCGCCCTGGCGCCGGCCATTCGAGGAGCGATTCACTCGCTCGACAGGAACATTCCACTTTCCGAAATCCAGACCATGGAGCACGTGGTCGCCGAAGCCAACGGCCAGTCGCGTTTTTACCTGGTCCTGCTGGGCGCGTTTGCCGCGGTGGCGCTGGTCCTCGCGGGAGTGGGCATCTACGGCGTGATGAGCTACTCGGTCTCGCTGCGGACCCAGGAGATCGGCATTCGCATGGCGCTGGGAGCGCAGGCAGGAGATGTGTTGAAGCTGGTTGTGCTCCAGGGAATAGTGCAGGCGCTGGCCGGAGTCGCGGTGGGACTCGCCGGAGCTTTGGCCCTGAGCCGCCTGATGGCGGGGCTGCTGTACGGCACACACCCTACGGACCCGGCGACCTTTGCTGCGGTGGTGCTGGTACTGAGCGCGGTGGCGGTTGCGGCCAGCTACATCCCGGCACGGCGCGCGGCCAAAGTCGATCCCATGGTGGCGCTGCGCTACGAATGAGAGGAGAACTATGCAAACCTTGGTGCAAGACGTCCGCTATGGATTACGCATGTTGCGGAAGAGTCCCGGTCTGACCGCGATCATCCTGATCATGTTGACCCTGGGAATCGGCGCCACTACCGCCGTATTTACGGTCTTCAACGCCATCCTGTTGCGGCCGCTGGCGTACGAGAAGCCCGAACAGTTGGTGCAGATATGGGAGGAGCGTACTGAGGGTCCGTTCCAGCAGTCGGAGTTCTCGTATCCCGATTATCTGGATGTGAAAAAGGAGAACAAGGTCTTCTCGCGGATCGGCGGCTATTCGAGAAACAGCGTGACCCTCACGGGCAAGGAGGGCGCTGAACAGCTTCAGGTGGCCGTGGCAACGACCGACTTCTTTGAAACCCTGGGGGTTCAGCCGATTCTGGGGCGGACCTTCGCGGCCGGGGAAGATGACCTGCAGAAGAATTTTCCGGTCATGCTGACCTACGGCGCCTGGCAGCGGCGTTTTGGCGGTAACCCGGGCGTGGTAGGCACAACGCTGGTGCTTGATGGCAATCTGGCCACCGTGGTGGGAGTGCTTCCGAAGCATTTTGTTTTTGCCCCCACACAGCCTGCGGAATTGTGGATGTCGCCGCGGATAGCCGGGTTTCTCTTGCGGCGAAACCTCTATTGGTTGCATCCCGTGGCCCGTCTCAAGCCGGGCGTAAGCCTGCAGCAGGCGCAAGCCGGGATACAGACTATTTCGCAGCGATTGGCCATGCAGTATCCGGACTCGAATGCCGGCATGAGCACGGAGTTGGTTGACCTGCGACGGCAGATTGTTGGCCAGGTACAGCCTGTACTGGTGGTGCTGATGGCCGCGGTCGGATTCGTGCTGCTCATCACCTGCGCGAATGTCGCGGGGCTGCTCCTGGCGCGGTCCCTGCCTCGCCGAAAGGAAGTTTCTATTCGCCGGGCGCTGGGCGCGCGGGGGATTCGCATTGCCCGGCAGTTGCTGACGGAAAGCATGTTGCTGGCATTCATTGGCGGTGTTGCGGGAGGTCTCGCCGCCTATTGGACGGTCCCGGCGGTCATCTCATTACTTCCGCGGGACATTCTGCTGGGTACGCCCCAGTTGCAGGGATTGACGGTGAATGCGAAAGTGCTCTGGTTTGCGCTGGGAGTTTCCTTGTTGACGGGAATTCTGTTTGGATTGGCCCCGCTACTTCAAACCTTCAATCCCAACGTGCAACAGGACCTTCAGGAAGCCGGCCGCGGTTCAGTCGGCTCCACTCACCGTCTACGCAGCGTGCTGGTGATTTCGGAAATGGCGTTGGCGGTAGTACTGCTGGTGGGCGCCGGACTGATGCTCAAGAGTCTGCATCGTGTGCTGGGGACCGACCCCGGTTTCAACCCTCGCAATCTGCTTACCGGCGTGGTGGGGCTGCCGGAAAACAAATATTCCGATGGCCCCAAACAGCTGGCTTTTCAGCAGCAGCTACTGAGCAGAATCAGGGGCCTTCCCGGAGTTCAGGAAGTGGCGGCCGTGACTACTGTGCCCATGTCCGGCAACGGCAATACCTCCCGCTTTGACCTGGAAGGACACCCCAAGAAGAGCGGCGGCCGGGAGTACGAAGCCAATAGCCCCACGGTCTCACAAAATTACTTCACTGTGATGGGTATTCCCTTGCGCGCCGGGCGGTTCTTCAATTCGCAGGACCACGACAAATCAACTCACGTGGTGATCGTCAACCAGGCCATGGTGGACATGGTTTTTCCCCACCAGGACCCGATTGGCAAGCGCATCAACTTCACCTATACAAATGAGCTGAACTACGTCCAGATCGTCGGCGTGGTGGGAAATGAGAATGTCCACAGCCTGGATGCTCCGCCGACACCGATCGTGTACGACTGCTTCGAACAGAGCCCGAACCCATATTTCAGCCTGGTAATCCGCACGAAGCAAGAGCCGGACTCCCTTGTCGGCGCCGTCACGCGGGCCGTCCACGAACTCGAACCCCAGGCTCCCCTCTTCGAAGTGAGCAGCATGGCGCAACTCATTTCGACGTCACCCACCATGATGCTGCGGGCTTATCCTGCATACCTGATTGGGGGATTTTCCGCTCTGGCGCTCTTGCTTGCGACCTTGGGGCTCTATGGCGTCCTGGCATACAGCGTGGCGCAGCGCTCGCGCGAACTGGGTTTGCGAATGGCTTTAGGCGCGCAGCGCGGCGACTTGCTCAGGATGGTAGTCAAGAGCGGTCTGAAACTGGCTCTGGTCGGAATTGCATCCGGCGTGGTGGGCGGTTTGGTGACTGCGCGGCTGATCGCAAGTCTGCTATTCGGCGTCGCTCCCACGGACACCACAACCTTCGCGGGCGTATGCGTCGTGCTTTTCGCGGCCGCGATGATGGCTAGTTACATTCCGGCCCATCGCGCGACCAAGGTCGATCCCATGGTCGCGCTGCGACACGAGTGAAGAATTGAGGAACTGATAATGACTGGACTGCTGCAGGATGTTCGTTACGGGCTGCGCATGTTGTGGAAACGTCCCGGCTTCACCGCGGTCGCGGTGATTACGCTCGCGTTGGGCATCGGCGCGAATACCACCATTTTCAATTCCATCAATGCCATGTTGCTGCGGCCCTTTCCCTTTCCGCATCTGGATCGCATTGTCGCGATCTGGGAAACCGTACCCAAGCGGAATGAAAACTATCTGAATCCGGCTCCGGCGAATTTTCGCGACTGGAGCGAGCAGAGCTCGCAATTCAGCCAACTGGCGGCGTTCCGCGGCTGGGGCGCGAATTTGACGGGCGGCACCGCGCCCGAGCATGTCGAAGGTTCACAGGTTACGGCCGGATTTTTTCCATTGCTTGGCATCTCTCCGCACCTGGGCCGTCAGATTGGGAGCGCGGATTTTCAGAACGGAGTCGCGCCCGTGGTGGTGGTCAGCCATGGATTCTGGCAACAGCACCTGGCCGCTGATCCTGGAATCGTGGGCAGACAATTGCTCCTGAATGGCGAGAAGTTCACCGTGATTGGGGTTGCGTCTTCGGAGTTTGATTTCCCAACCGGAGCGAAAGTCTGGACTCCACTCGACCTGAGCGGTCCTGCGAACGAAGATCGCGCGAACCACTCGTTGACCGTGTTTGGGCGACTCAAGGATGGCGTTTCCATGTCGCAGGCGCAGGCGACGCTGGATACGATTGCCGTCCACCTAGGCCAGCAGTATCCCAAAACCAATGCCAGCCACGGGGTCAGTGTCAGGAATATGGTGGAGGACCTCACCTTCGGTTCAAAACAGTTTCTTATGATGCTGATGGGCGCGGCGGCCTTTGTTCTCCTGCTGGCCTGTGCCAATGTGGCGAACCTGCAATTGGCCCGCGCTTCCGGGCGGCAAAAAGAAATCGCTCTGCGGGCCGCGCTTGGGGCCAGCCGTTGGCAGGTGGGACGGCAGTTGCTGGTGGAGAGCGTGTTGCTCGCACTCCTCGGTAGCGCAGCGGCACTGCTGCTATCGGCGTGGGGCCTCAACCTTTTGCGCCGCAGTCTTCCCCCATTCATCGTCGAGCACGTTGCGGGGCTGAAGCATCTGCAGCTTGATTTGCGAACCTTTCTGTTCACGCTGCTGATTGCCGTGGTTACCGGCATCCTCGCGGGGCTGGCGCCGGCCTTGCATTTTTCGCGTCCCAACGTGAATGACACTTTGAAAGAGAGCGCCCGCGGCGGCAGCGCCAGCGCCAGGGGGCGGCGCCTCCGCACCCTGCTGGTGATCTCGGAAATTGCTCTTTCTCTGGTTCTGCTTGTGGGCGCCGGTTTGATGGTGAAGGGATTCCGCACGCTTACCACCAAGGACATGGGCTTTGATCGTAATCATGTCCTTACTTTTCATGTTGTGTTACCGGATGCGAAGTACAAGCAGAGCCGGATTCGTAGTTACTACGAACAGGTCCTGCGAAACATTCAGGCGCTGCCTGGTGTCGAATCTGCAGCGGCTGTGACCAGCCTGCCTGCGGGCTGGACGTGGAACTGGACGGAATTTACGGCGGAGGGCAAGCCTCCAGTCTCTCCCGGAGACCGGGCATCCGTCATTTCGCAAGTTGTGAGTCCTGGCCTCTTCTCGACGCTGCGGGTTCCGCTGCGGCAAGGGCGACTGCTTTCCGATCAGGATGGACCTGATGCTCCTCCTGTCGCAGTCATCAGCGAAGATATGGCCCGCCAAACCTGGCCCGATCAGAATCCACTGGGCAAGCATATCCAGTTGGGACGGCCAGGTTCCGGCCAGCCCTTACGTACGATTGTCGGGGTCGTCGGCGATGTGAAGCCGGATCCCCTGGATCGCGACCCCGCTCCGACCGCGTACGTGCCGTTTGCGCAGCAACCTCAAAATGCTTCGGCGATCGTGGTGCGAACTTCGGGAGATCCTCTGACGCTGGCCGGCCCGGTCAGCAAACAATTGCGCGATGTGGATGCGGACCAGCCTCCGTATGACGTGCGCAGCCTGGAGCAGGTTGTTTCCGACAATCTCAGTGGCATCGAGTCGTCCGCCGATATGATGCTGATCTTCGCCGCCTGCGCGCTCACCCTGGCAGCGGCCGGAATCTTCGCAGTCATGGCCTATTCCGTCACGCAACGTACCCATGAAATCGGAGTGCGCGTAGCGCTGGGAGCGCGGCGTACCGACGTGCTCAGGCTGGTGGTTGGAGGTGCGCTCAAAATGGCCACAATCGGCCTGAGCATTGGATTCGTTCTCGCCTTGCTGTTGACCCGCGCGCTTTCGAGCGCGCTCTTTGGCGTGGTGCAAATCGACATTGTGACGTTCGCTCTGCTCACGTCCCTGCTGGCTTTGGTGGCGGCCCTGGCAGCCTACATCCCGGCGCGCTGGGCGATGAATGTCGATCCCATGGTGGCGCTGCGGTACGAATAAGAGAACAAATTCTTTATCGGGAACCCAAATGATCCAACTGAAAAATATCGAACGCAGCTATAAAACCGCGGCCGGACAAACCTGGGTCCTGCGCCGCATCAATCTGGAGATTCGCCAGGGGGAGTTTGTCACCTTCATGGGGCCGTCGGGAGCGGGGAAGTCTTCCCTGTTGAATGTGCTGGCCTTGCTCGACGATCAGTGGCTGGGCGAATACTGGTTTCGCGAGCAGGCTGTCCATGAGATGAAGCGCAAGCAGCGCGGCGAACTGGCCAAGCGCAATATCGGGATGGTCTTCCAGAGCTATCACCTGCTCGACGACCTGACCGTGCGCGAGAACATTGATCTCCCCCTCTCATACAAAGACGTCCCCAGCGGGCAGCGGCAGAGCCTGGTGGCCGACACGCTGGACCGCTTTCAGATTGTCGCCAAGAAAGATTTGTTTCCCAGTCAGCTTTCTGGAGGGCAGCAGCAGTTGGTAGGCGTGGCTCGCGCTGTCATCCACAAGCCCTCGCTCTTGCTGGCGGACGAGCCCACGGGAAACCTGCACTCTTCACAGGCCAAGGAAATCATGGAACTCTTTCGCGAGCTCAATCAACAAGGTACGACCATCGTTCAGGTGACCCACTCAGAAGCAAACGCGGCCTACGGCTCTCGCACCATCCAGTTGCGCGATGGCTGGATGGTGGGCGACACGGCAAATCCGGATTTGCAGCCCTATGAGGCGGTGAAGCAATGAAGGACCTGGCTTCCCGGCCCAACTTTCTGGCGCATTGTTTGGCATGGTTCCTGGTCGCACTGACCGCGACCGCCTCCGGACAAACCAATGCGTCCGTGCGCTATGACATGCCTGAATCGCACAATCCTCTTGGCGCGTATTCAGCGGACCGCGTTCCTCGCCCGGACCTCACGAATTCTCCCTTGCTCGATCAGTTGATCCGCGATGGCAAGCTGTACCTGTCCCTCAAGGATGCCATCCGGTTGGCGCTCGAGAACAATCTTGACCTGGCCATCGCCCGCTACAATCTGCCCATCGCCAATATGGACATATTGCGTACCCAGGCTGGCGGAAGTTTTCGCGGCGTTAATGCCGGCGTGGTGCAGGGCACGCCCGGAGGCGGAGTGGGCGGTTTCGGCACCGGTGCTCCCGGAGCGGGCGCGGGTGGCACGACCGGCGGTGCGGGCGGAGCGGGCGCGGGCGCGTCCGGATTGGTGCAATCTACCTTGGGCGCGGGCACAGCAGTTTCTTCGTACGATCCTGCCATCATGGCTTCGGTTGGCGCTGAGCATCAGACCACGCCTCTGGCCAATCAGCAGATCTACGGTGTGCCATCGCTGCAATCGAATACAGGACAGGCCAGCGTTACCTACACCCAGGCTTTTCCGACTGGAACCAGCTTTACCATGGAATTCAACAACAGCCGCCAGACCACGAACAGTCCGTTCTTCAACCTGTCTCCCGTGCTGAACTCGATGTACCGCTTCTCCTTTCAGCAGCAGTTGCTGGCGGGATTCGGCTTCGGGCCCAATCTGCGCTACCTGACTATCGCCAAGAACAACAAGAAAATCTCCGACATCGCTTTTAAAGACCAGGTGACCGCGACCATCACCCAGATCAAGAATATCTACTGGGACCTGGTAAACGCTTATGAACAGGCGCGGGTCAACGAGCAGTCGCTGGCCTTTGCCCAGCAATCGCTGGACAACGCCAGGAAACAGCTCCAACTGGACAGCATTCCGGCCATGGACGTGATGCGGGCCGAAGCGGAAGTATCAAAGCGCGATCAGGATTTGACCGTGGCGCGCACCAGCCTGCAGCTTCAAGAGTTGCTCATCAAAAACGCGTTGACCAAGAGTCTTGACGACCCTGTGCTTGAGGCCGTGCCGGTTGTTCCTTTGGACCACTTCGAGACTGTCGAAACACAGGCCACGGCGGCGATTCAGGACCTCATCGCCCAGGCGTTGCGCGAACGTCCTGAACTTGCCGAGTCTGACGTTGATCTGGTGAACCGGCAAATCAGTGGGAAAGCTGCGCGCAATGCGTTGTTGCCGTCGCTGGCGCTGGTTGGCTTCTATGGAGGATCGGGATTGGCGGGGCCGCTGAATCCGATCTACAATCTTCCAACTCCGAATTCTTCCAACGTGCCCACGGATTTCTCAGGGGCACTCTCGAATGCCTTTAACAATTCCTCTCCTGACTACTACATCGGACTGAGCCTTAATATCCCCATACGCAATCGCGTGGCCAAGGCAGATCAGTACCGCTCGGAACTGGAATACCGGCAGGCCGAACTCCGCCGCGAGCAATTGAAAAAGCAGATACGGATCGAGGTGCGGAACGCGCAGTATGCGCTGGAGCAAACCGGAGCGCGAGTGGAGGCCGCGCGCAAGGCACGGGACCTGGCGCAGCGCACGTTCGAGATCATGCAGAAGGAGCAGACGCTCGGCGCGGGATCGACCTTTCAGACCATGACCGCCCAGCGGGACCTCTCCATCGCTGAACTGGATCTGGTGACTGCCATGACCATCTACGAAAAGGCGAAAGTTGAGCTGGATCGTGCAACCGGCAGCACTTTGGAACATAATGGAATAAAGGTGCAGGACGCCGAAAACGGCAGCATCGCCAGTCAGGGCCCTTAGCTCATGCCAAGCTCAACCAAGACGGGGGAGATTGGGCTTTCCGCCGGGTTGGCGCAAAGTGCATCCAAATTCCCCCGCATTCTGGCGGCCGACGATCAGCAACACATCCTTGAAGCTCTTGAACTGCTGCTGAAGCCGCAGGGCTACGAGGTTGACGCTGTCCGCTCCCCCGAACTCGCGCGCGACGCCCTCGCGAGTTCTTCCTACGACGCGGTGTTGATCGATCTGAACTACACCCGCGACACCACCTCCGGACAGGAAGGGCTGGGTCTGCTTTCCGATATTGTGGCGACGGATAGCACGCTGCCGGTCATTGTCATGACGGCATGGGGCAATGTGGACCTGGCGGTTGAGGCCATGCGCCGGGGAGCAAGGGATTTTATTCAGAAGCCCTGGGAGAACGAGCGACTGCTTGCCATCCTGCGAACCCAGGTTGAACTTCATCGCGCGCTGCAGCGAGCGGAACGGCTGGCCGCTGAGAACCGCCTGCTGAGCGTCGAAGGACGTCCCGAGTTCATTGCCACAGCACCGTCGATGATCCCCGTGCTGGAAGCGATCACCCGCTTCGCTCCATCGGACGCGAATGTCCTGATCACCGGCGAGCACGGAACCGGCAAGGAAATTGTCGCTCGGACGATTCATGTTCTTTCGCTGCGGGCTTCGCGTCAGCTGGTCGCGGTGAATACTGGCGGCCTGGCCGAAGGCGTATTCGAGAGTGAACTCTTCGGCCACGTAAAGGGCGCCTTCACCGATGCCCGCACCGACCGCATCGGACGCTTCGAACTGGCGGATGGCGGCACTATTTTTCTCGATGAGATCGGCAACGTCCCTATGCGCCAGCAATCCAAGTTGCTGCGCGTGCTGGAATCGGGAGAAATCGAACGCGTGGGATCGTCGCGTTCCAAGCGGATTGATGTGCGCCTCATCTCCGCCACGAATTCAGATCTCCAGGCTGCCTGCCAGGCCGGCCAGTTTCGCGAAGACCTTTTGTTCCGCCTTAACACAGTTGAAATCCACCTGCCGCCTTTGCGTGAGCGCCGCGAGGATATTGCTGTCCTCGCCCTCCACTTCCTTTCGCATTACGCTTCACGGTATCGGCGTGCGATACGTGGCCTCGATCCTTCCGCCCTGCAATCGTTGATGCAATGCTCCTGGCCCGGTAACGTTCGTGAGTTGGAGCACACCCTGGAACGCGCTGTCCTCATGTGCCGCACGGAGCAAATCCAGCCCGGCGACCTCGGTTTGGGTCTACAACGATCACAAGCGCAGAACCTGGAGGAGCTGAGCCTCGAGTCGGTGGAGACGATTCTGATCCGAAAGGCGCTGCAGCGTTTCCAGGGCAATGTCAGCCAGGCCGCCGAGGCGCTTGGCCTCAGCCGAGGCGCGCTTTATCGTCGAATGGAAAAGTATGGGCTTTAGCCCGCGCGAAACTGACCCGTTCAAACGCAGGAGGGCGCGCCGAGCTCCTTTTGAGCGCAGGATCATTCGCTCCTCTTTGTGGCTGGCCATCCCCGGATTGGTGACCAGCGGTGTGCTGATCTGGCTGCAGGATTGGGCCATCGAGTCCAAGCTGGCCCTGCTTTTCGCCGAGCTCGTCGTCTGCGCGTTGATCGTGGCCGCTCTTCACGATCAGATTATTCGTCCCCTGCAGACCCTGGCCAATGTGGTCGGCGCTCTTCGCGAAGAGGACTATTCCTTCCGCGCGCGCATGGCGGTTCCCGACGATGCCCTGGGCGAGCTCTCTCTAGAAGTCAACATGCTTGCCGACCTGTTGGCGGAGCATCGCATCGGGGCGATCGAGGCCACTGCCCTGCTGCAGCGTGTCGTGGAAGAAGTGGATATTCCACTCTTCGCATTCGATCCCGGCGACGCGCTCAGGCTAGTGAATTCTGCCGGAGAAAGGCTGCTGCAACAGGCTTCTCCGAGATTGCTCGGACGGACGGCCACGGAGCTGGGATTGAAAACGTGCCTCTCCGCCGAGAATGCTTCGGTGATTCCGTTGCACTTCAATAGCGACGCGCGCTGGTTTTTGCGGCGGAGTTCGTTCCGGCAGCGGGGAGTGCCGCACACCCTGGTCGTACTCTCCGATGTGAGCCGGGCCCTGCGGGAGGAAGAGCGTCTCGCCTGGCAGCGCCTGATTCGCGTAATGGGTCATGAGTTGAATAACTCCTTGGCACCCATCAAGTCGATCGCCGGGAGCCTGCGCGCGAGGCTTTCCGAAAGTACGCTGGCCGCCGAGGAGCGGGCCGACTTCGAGCGCGGGCTGGGCATCATCGAAGCTCGTGCCGCGTCGCTGAATCGCTTCCTGCAAGCCTACCGGCAACTGGCGCAGATGCCACCGCCCGTGCTGAAGCGATCGATCCTGTCGCCCCTGGTGACGCGAGTGGCCGGATTTGAGACCCGCATAGAAGTCAAAGTGATTCCCGGACCCGAAGTCACCGTGATGGCAGATCCGGATCAACTCGAGCAGATGCTAATCAACCTGGTGCGCAACGCGGCCGAGGCTGTGCTGGAAGGCCCGCCAACAAAGAGCGCAGGCAATGACGTTTCGGTGCCAACCAACGGTTTCCAGCCGGCCGTCAGCATTGGGTGGAAGGTGCTCGACAAGGCTGTGGCCTTGGTCATAGATGATAACGGTCCAGGCCTTTTGAATCCGAGCAATGCGTTTGTTCCGTTCTACACGACCAAACCTTCCGGAAGCGGAATCGGTCTGATCCTTTCGCGTCAAATCGCGGAGGCGCACGGCGGCTCCCTCGAACTCACCAACCGGCCTGACGAGCGAGGTTGCAGGGCCAAAGTCCTTCTGCCGCGATCAGCCATGTAGCGATGTCGGTGGAGTTGTAACTGACCGCGAGACACATTCGAGGATTATCCGGCTTCGCCAAGTCCAACCATGAGCGCGGAAACCGGCGCCAGCAGCCGTATTTGCTCTTGTCTGCGTCCAAAGAGAATCGCTCTTCTACATCATTTACTGTAGAGCTACTACATACTGTACCGTAGTGAACCGAGCACGAAACTTCGCTACAATTCAAACTGCCGAAAGCTTGTTTCTTCTTCATATTCTAAGGCCCGAAATGTCTGCCATCCGGATTCTAGTCGTCGATGACCACGAGGTGATCAGGCGGGTGATCTGCTCGCTTCTCTCCAGTGATCCGACTTTGGACGTGATTTGTCAGACGGCGGACGGGGAACAGGCGGTCCTCAAGGCCCAGGAACTGCAACCAGACCTGGTTCTGCTCGACATCAGCCTGCCGGGAATCAGCGGCATCGAAACCGCCCGGCGAATTCGCAGCAGCTCGCCGAATTCGCACATCATCTTTCTGAGCCAGCACGAGTCGCTGCAAATGGTGGAAAGCGCGATGCGCATGGGCGGCCACGGATACGTTGCAAAAATCGATGCAGGATCCGAGCTCCTGAATGCCATCCGCATCGTGAACGCGGGTGAGCAGTTCGTGAGTCAGCGCATCGTGTCCCAGGGCTGGAGAATGGATCGGCCTGGCCGCGCCGAGGCTCGACAGAACCGGAACTGAGAAGCTCGCGGATTGTCCCTCGCTTATGACCGGCCGAGGGCGAGACGCCCTCGAGACAGCCGGCAAGATGCCGGCGCTACTTTTACTTCCCCAGCAATCCATGGTTCCCGGATTCCCCGACGACGGTCGGGCAGACCTGTCGCCGTGCGTAACACGAAGATGACGTTTGTGCTACCCTGACCCATGTAAATGGCGGTTCGAAGCCCAATGCAGTGGGTTTTGCCTCACTTCATTTCATCGATACCGATCCTCTGACGCATGCACATTCCTGACGGCTATCTGAGTCCTTCGACTTGCGCCCTGCTCTACGGCACCGCGATACCCTTCTGGTACACGGCCTTCGCGCGCGTCAAGCGGCTGCTGCACACGCGCCTGATACCTCTGTTGGCCGTCGCCAGCGCGTTCTGCTTTGTCATCATGATGTTCAACGTTCCGCTTGCCGGGCGGGACGACGGGGCATGCGGTGGGAGTGGGGGCTGCGACCATCGTGCTGGGGCCCTGGGCATCCATGCTCTCGGTGTCGATTGCGTTGCTGATTCAAGCCGTGTTTTTTGGCGACGGCGGAATCACCACCTTCGGCGCCAACTCTTTCAACATGGCAATTGTCGGTTCCCTGGTGGCGCATTTTACCTACCGCGCGGTAGCGGGCAGAACAGCGATCACATCTTCGCGCCGCGTTGCAGCGGCCGGATTGGCGGGTTATGCAGCCATCAATGTTGCGGCGCTCCTTACCGCATGCGAGTTGGGAATTCAGCCGCTGTTCTTCAAGGACTCGACCGGCGCTCCTCTGTATGCTCCCTATGCGCTTCACATCGCGATTCCGGCGATGATGCTGGGGCATCTGACGTTTGCAGGATTGGCCGAATTATTTGTCGCGGGCGGAGTGGTTGCCTATTTGCAGCGTACGAATCCCGCGCTGCTGGGGCAGAGATCTGCAGGCCGCATTGAAGCAGGCGCCCCGCCCTCAGGTTGGAAGACGACACGCCCGCTCTGGATCCGTCTGGCTCTGCTTATGCTGCTGACCCCTCTCGGAATTCTGGCGGCGGGTACGGCCTGGGGGGAATGGGGAGCCAGGGATTTCTCCGATCCGCAGCTGCGGCAGCAGATCACGGCCGCCTCGGGCCAGGTTGCGCCTCCTTCCGAACAGCCACGGGGGTTGGCTCGACTCTCTTCCTTATGGAGCGCGCCCTTTCCCGGGTACGCTCCACCGTTTGTGCGCCATCCTGCTTTTGGTTATGTCATGTCGGCCATGTTCGGCTGCGGCCTCATCATCGGATTCTTTTTGCTGCTGGGCTGGATGGCCGGCAGAGGCGGCGCGGCTGGGTCCGGGACTTCACCATGACCCGCGGCAGAACGAAATCGCGAGGAGCAGTGGAGCGCACGCTGGCGTCATTTGTCGATGCGCTGGAGCACGCATTCTATGCCGAGGAATTGGCCAAGAAAGACGGCCTGCTGCAAAAACTCGACCCTCGAGTCAAAATTGTGGCCCTTTTGCCCCTGATCGTGATCGGAGCGCTGGCGCGACGGTTGTGGGTGATCGCCGCGCTTTTTGCTATTGCAGTCGTGCTCGCTTTGCTGTCGAAAGTTCCACTGCGCACGCTGGCGAAGAGAATCTGGTTGGGCGTGCTCGCCTTCACCGGACTGATCTCGTTTCCAGCCTTGTTCCTGACTCCCGGCCAGGCAATCTACAGCCTGCCGCTTCTCGGCTGGACCGTAACCGCGCAGGGACTGCGCGCTGCGATGTACCTCATAATGCGGGCGGAGACGGCTGCGACTTTTTCGGTTCTGCTGGTCCTGTGCACTCCCTGGAGCCACGTCCTCAAAGCGCTGCGCGTGTTCCGGTTGCCGGTCGTACTGGTGGTGGTGCTGGGCATGACCTATCGCTATGTTTTTCTGTTGTTGCGAAATGCGCATGACATGTTCGAGTCCCGGAAGAGTCGGATGGTCGGCCATCTCGACTCCCGCGAGCAACGGCGCGCCGCCACGGCCAGCGCAGGCGTGCTGATGACCAAAACCATTCAACTCAGCGGCGACGTCTACCTGGCGATGCGCTCGCGTGGCTTTCAAGGCGAAGTGTACGTGCTGGACGAATTCCAGACCCACTGGTTTGACTGGGCCGTGCTGGTCGTATTTATCACAATGGCGCTTCTGGCTATCTGGTTTGGACGATGAGAATGGTTTCGGCGACATGTAATTCGTGCAGGAAGGGAAAGTCGTGACCGTCCCCATCTTTGAGGTACGCGATGTCACCTACAGCTATCGCGAGGTGACCGCGCTGGACGGACTGAACCTCACAGTCATGCCGGGGCAAAGAATCGTTCTGCTGGGAGCAAACGGTTCCGGCAAATCAACGCTGCTCAGCATGCTTGACGGCCTCTGCTTTCCGGAAAAAGGCAGTGTTGCCTTTCACGGCGACCTTTTGGCGGAGGACCGCCTGCGTGGAGAAATTGAGTTCGACTTTCGACGCCGGGTGGCGCTGGTGTTTCAAAACCCCGACGTCCAGTTATTCAACCCCACAGTTTTTGACGAAGTAGCCTTCGGTCCGCTGCAGTTGCATTGGCCGAAAGAGGAGATCCGTGTCCGCGTTACCGGAATTCTGGAGCAGATGGGGATCGCGCACCTGAAGGACCGTTCGCCTCATCATCTTTCAACGGGAGAAAAGAAGCGGGTTGCCCTGGCCTCGGTATTGATTCTCGATCCCGAAGTCCTGCTGCTGGACGAGCCCACCGCCGCGCTTGATCCCAAAAGCGAAAGCCAGATGATCGATTTCCTGGTGAGCTGCAGCGGCGGCCGCAAGACCGTGGTCACGGCCACTCACGATCTGGACCTGGTGGAAGACATCGCGGACTACTGTCACGTCTTCCAGCGCGGCCGCATTGTCGCGGCAGGTACGCCGTCAGAGATCCTGAACGACCACGCGCTGCTGCTGAGTACAAATCTCATCCACGCCCACCGCCACGCTCATGCTCCCGGCGAGGTGCATTCCCATCCGCACCGCCACGGCCACAAACACTAACAAAAACCGTGTCATCCCGAACGGAGTTGAATCATTCGCGAGCGAAAGATTCATGTAGTCGAGGGACCTGCTGTTCGCCGGCGCCACTTCCGGTGTTGCTCCCGACAGGATGCTGCGCTACGGCCGGCGAGAAAGTGCTTCGTCCGTTTGAGCGCCTGGTTACACAAGGGGTCCTTCGACTTCGCAGACCGATTCGCAAGCGAATCGTTCCGCTGCGCTCAGGATGACATTAAGCTATTTCGGAATGACAGCGCGATCAGTCTGCGCCGCTGGGCCGGGGAGAGAGCGGCGCCATCTGGTTGGGATCGATGTGGCTTTTGCGTCCCAGCATCAGACGGAAGCGATCAAGATAGAGATAGACAACGGGAGTGGTGAAGAGCGTGAGCGCCTGGCTCATGATCAGTCCGCCGACGATCGTGATGCCGAGAGGACGTCTCAATTCCGACCCGACGCCGGTACCCAGGGCGAGGGGCAAACCGCCCAATAGCGCGGCCATGGTGGTCATCATGATGGGACGGAAGCGGCGAATGCACGCTTCGTAGATCGATTCTGCCGAAGTCCTGCCTGCCCGCTCCGTTTCCAGCGCGAAATCGATCATCATGATCGCGTTCTTTTTCACAATGCCGATGAGAAGAATAATGCCGATCAGTCCCATGACGTTGAGCTCGCTGTGAGTCAACAACAAGGCGAGGATTGCGCCCACGCCGGCCGAAGGCAGCGTCGAAAGAATGGTGATGGGATGAATGTAACTTTCGTAGAGCATGCCCAGAACCAGATACACCGTAACCAACGCCGCCAGAATCAGCAGGGGTTCGCTGGCCAGTGAAGACTGGAAGGCCGCCGCCGTCCCCTGAAAACTGGCATTGATGGTGGGAGGAAAGTTGATGGAGCGCTGTGCTTTGTCGATCGCGTCCGTCGCCGCACCCAGAGATACGTCAGGGGCGAGATTGAAAGACAGCGTTACCGATGGATATTGGCCCTGGTGGCTGACTGCCAGCGGCGTGTTGGAAGGACCGAAGTGAGCCAGGGAGGACAGCGGGACCGCTGTCCCGTTGGCGGCGCGGACATAAATATTCTGCAGCGAGTCCGTGCTGTCGGAAAACTCCGGAGCCACTTCCATCACCACGTGATACTGGTTCAACGCCTTGTACATGATGGAAACCTGGCGCTGGCCAAAGGCGTCGTAGAGAGCATTGTCGATGTCTCTCGAGTTCACGCCCAGCCGCGCCGCAGTGTCCCGGTCGACGATGACTGTGGCTTCCAGGCCCTTGTCCTGCTGGTCAGTATTGACGTCGCGCAGTTCCGGCAGCGAGCGCAACTTCTGCAGAAGTACGGGGGACCAGTAGTTAAGCTGATCCAGGCTCTCGCCCTGCAGGGTGTACTGAAATTGCGCCTGACTCCTGCGGCCGCCGATGGTCAGGTCCTGGGCGGACTGCATGTATAGGGTCGCCCCCGGCACTACTGAGAGTTCGCGCCGCAGCCTGCCAATCACCTGGTCGGCGCTTATCTTGCGTTCTTCAAGCGGCTTCAGCGTAATGAACATGCGGCCGCTGTTGGTCGAAGTATTGCCGCCGGCAAAGCCCACAATGGTTTGGACCGCCGGATCTTTCATCACCAGGGCAACAAACTGCCTCATCTTTGCCTGCATGGCAGCGAATGAAATATCCTGCGCGGCTTGCACCGAACCCATCACGCGTCCTGTGTCCTGCTGTGGAAAGAAGCCTTTGGGAACGATGATGTAGAGGTAAACGCTGAGCGCCGCCGTCCCGATCGTGATCAGCAAGGTCAAAGGCTGATGGCGGAGGACCACCTTCAGCGCGCGGGCATAGACCTTATGGACGGTGTCAAATATCTTTTCGCTGAAGCGATAGATGCGCCCGTGTTTCTCCTTGTCCGTGGAGCGCAGGAACAACCCGCACATCATCGGAGTGACGGTGAGAGATACTACCAGCGAGACGGCGATGGCCACGCTCAGCGTAACCGCAAATTCCCGGAACAGACGGCCAACGATGCCGCCCATCAGCAGAATCGGGATGAAGACCGCCACCAGCGACGTGCTCATGGAGAGCACGGTAAAGCCGATCTCCCGGGCCCCCCGGAAGGTGGCTGCCACGGGAGGCATGCCTTCCTCTATATGGCGAGTAATGTTTTCCAGCACCACGATGGCGTCGTCCACCACAAACCCGGTCGAAATCGCCAGCGCCATCAGCGAAAGATTATCGAGGCTGTAGTTCAGCAGATACATCACCCCGAACGTTCCCACCAGCGACAGGGGAACCGCCACGCTGGGAATGATGGTAGCCCGGAAGGTGCGCAGAAATGCGAACACCACCAGAATGACCAGGATGACTGAAATAATCAGCGTGACCTCGATGTCGTGCACCGAGGCCCGCACTGTAGTCGTGCGATCCATCACCACGCTGACGTCAATTGCCGGCGAGATGGAAGATCTCAGCAAGGGCAAAGTGGCGCGCACCCGATCCACGGTTGAGATGATGTTCGCGCCCGGCTGCCGGAAGACGATAATCAGGACCGCGGGTTTTCCCCCGGAGAGCCCGATATGCCGGATGTCTTCCAGGGAATCCTGGACCGTGGCAACGTCGCCCAGCCGCACCGGCGCTCCGTTCTTGTAGGAAACGATTAGCCGGCGGTACTGGTCAGCGGTGAATATCTGATCATTGGCATCCAGCGCCCAGGCGTTGATGGGACCATCGATCTGGCCTTTAGGCCGGTTGGCGTTGGCGCTGCCCAGCGCGGTGCGCACCGCGTCCAGGCCAACGCCCAGCTTATTCAGCAAGGTGGGATTCAATTCGGCGCGGACCGCAGGCCTCGATGCCCCCCCGACGAATACCTGACCGACTCCTTCTACCTGTGCCAGCTTCTGCGACAGGATCGAATCGGCGGCGTCGTACATGCGGGGCAAGGTGATGATGTCGGAGGTAAGCGCCAGAATGAGGATGGGCGCGTCCGCCGGGTTTACTTTTCGATATGTCGGATTGCCCGGCAAGTTGGCCGGAAGCTGGCTGCGGGCCGCGTTGATGGCGGCTTGCACATCGCGCGCCGCGGCATCGATATTGCGACTGAGATCGAACTGCAAAGTGATGCCGGTCGACCCCAACTGGCTGGTCGAGGTCATTTGGTTGATGCCGGCAATGCGGCCGAACTGACGCTCCAGCGGAGTCGCTACCGCGGACGCCATGATCTCGGGGCTGGCTCCCGGGAGCGACGCGCCGACGGAGATGACGGGGAATTCCACCTGCGGCAGCGGCGCGACTGGCAGGTAGTTAAAGGCCAGCGCCCCTGCCATAAGCAGTGCCGCCGCTAGCAACGAAGTGCCGACAGGACGCCTGATAAATGGGGCGGATACATTCATGGCTTAATCCGCGGCCGCCCCGCCCGGCTCCTCGAGGGGGTTACCGATTTTCAAGTAAGAGAAACGCCGTGCCAGCCGGTCAAACCAAAGGTACACCACCGGCGTAGTGTAGAGCGTGAGCAACTGGCTCAACAGCAGCCCGCCGACGATGGTAATGCCCAGCGGATGGCGCAACTCCGATCCGGTTCCACTTCCGAGCGCCAGCGGAAGGCCGGCCAGCAGCGCCGCCATGGTGGTCATCATGATGGGGCGAAAGCGCAGCAGGCAGGCCTGGAAGATCGCCTCTTCCGGTGGCTTGTGCTCCACTCTCTCTGCTTCCAGCGCGAAGTCGATCATCATGATGGCATTCTTTTTCACGATGCCGATCAGAAGAATGATTCCGATCAGCGCCACTACACCCAGATCGTTGCCGGTCAACAGCAGCGCGAGAATCGCGCCGACGCCCGCCGACGGCAGGGTGGAAAGAATGGTTAAAGGATGAATATAACTTTCATAGAGCACGCCCAGCACGATGTACACGGTAACGATGGCGGCCAGGATCAGCCAGGGTTCGGAGGAAAGCGAATTCTGGAACGCGGCGGCTGTCCCCTGGAAGCTGGTGTGGATGCTGGGCGGAAGGTGAATGTCCTGCTCCGCCTGCCGTATCGCCTGGGTTGCTTCTCCCAGGGAAACTCCCGGCGCCAGGTTGAACGACAGCGTGACGACCGGGAACTGCCCCTGGTGATTCACGGACAGGGCGGCGTTGGAAGTCTGGAAGTGGCTGAAAGAGGCGAGCGGGACCTGCATCCCGGTGTTGGAGTGCACGTAAATGTTCTTCAGCGAATCCGGATTCTGCGAGAACTGCGGATCCACTTCCAGCACTACGTGGTACTGGTTCAACTGCGTGAATATGGTAGAGACCTGGCGCTGTCCGAAGGCATCGTAGAGAGTGTCGTCGATGGCCTGGGGCAATATGCCCAGACGCGACGCGGTATCACGATCGATGACCAGCTCGGCCTTGAGGCCGCCATTCTGCTGATCGGTGGCGACATCGCGCATGGAAGGCAGTTTGCGCAGCTCCTCCACCAGCCGCGTGGCCCATACTGACAGCTCCTGCGCGTCGGCATCTTCCATGGAGTATTGATACTGCGTCCGGCTGACCCGATCTTCCACCGTCAGGTCCTGCACCGGCTGCATGTACAAGGTGATGCCGTTGACCTTCGCCAGTTCGGGCTGCAGCCTGCGGATAATTTCGCTGGCGGTCGACTCGCGCTGGTCACGCGGCTTCAGGTTGATCTGAATGCGCCCGCTGTTCGGGGTAGTGTTGGTGCCGTCGATTCCGATAAAAGACGACAGGCTTTGCACGTCCGGATCTTTGAGAATGACCTGGGCCAGTGCCTGCTGGCTCTTGGCCAGCGCGGGGAAAGAAGTATTCTGTGGCCCTTCCGAGATGCCAAGAATCACGCCTGTATCCTGCACCGGGAAAAAACCTTTGGGTACGACTACGTACAGGAACAGCGTGAGAACCAGAGTACCTGCGGTGACCAGCAGGGTGATGGTCTGGTGCTGCAACACAAATTTCAGAGTGCGGCCGTAAAATTCGATGACCCGGTTGTAAAAATTCTCCGTGGACTTGTAAAAGCGGCTTTGATGTTTGGGGTCGTGGCGCTTCAGCAGCTTGGCGCACATCATCGGCGTCAGTGACAGGGAAACCGCGGCTGACACCAGAATGGTGACTGCCAGGGTCACGGCAAATTCGCGGAACAAACGTCCCACGATGTCGCCCATGAACAGCAATGGGATCAGCACCGCAATCAACGATACCGTCAGCGACACGATGGTGAAACCAATCTGCCCGGCCCCCTTCAATGCGGCTTCCAGCGGCGATTCACCTTCCTCCAGGAAGCGCTCGATGTTTTCAATCATTACGATGGCGTCATCGACCACGAATCCAGTGGAGATAGTCAACGCCATCAGGGTCAGGTTGTTCAGGCTGTACCCCAGCAGGTACATGACTCCAAACGTTCCGACCAGGGAGAGGGGGACGGCAACGCTGGGAATGACCGTCGCCGACAGGTTCCTCAGGAACAGGAAGATCACCATCACGACCAGACCGACGGTGAGCATCAGTTCAAACTGAACGTCCTTCACGGAAGCCCGGATGGTCTCGGTGCGGTCGGTCAGCACCTGCACCTTGATCGCAGCGGGCAGCGACGCCTGCAACTGCTTCAGGAGCAGCTTGACCCGGTCGGCGACACTGATGATGTTGCTGCCGGGCTGGCGTTGAATGTTCACGATCACCGCCGGAGTGGTATTCATCCAGGCGGCTTGCTTCACGTTTTCCGCACTGTCGACCGCGGTGGCGATATCGGAAAGCCGGACCGGCGCGCCATTCTTGTAAGCCACCACCACGTTGTTGTATTGGGCGCTCGAGCTCAGCTGATCATTGGCGCCGATGGTGAAGGACTGGCGCGGGCCATCGAGCACGCCCTTGGCCTGGTTGACGTTGGCCGCCGCGAGCGCGGTGCGGATATCCTCCAGACTCAGTCCGTAAGAAGCCAGCGCGGTCGGATTGGCCTGGATCCGCACTGCCGGCTTCTGTCCGCCACTGATCGAAACCAGGCCCACGCCGGGTAGCTGGGAAATCTTCTGGGCCAGCGCGGTGTCCGCGAGGTCCTCCACTTTCGAGAGCGGCAGCGTGTCCGAAGTCAGGGCCAGCGTGAGAATCGGGGAATCGGCTGGATTCACCTTGCTGTAAATCGGCGGGTTGGGCAGGTCGCGCGGAAGGTAGGTGGTAGCGGAGTTGATCGCTGCCTGGACTTGCTGTTCCTCGACGTCGATGTTCTCGTTGAGATTGAATTGCAGCGTAATGATGGAGCTGCCCAGGGAACTGGTGGAAGTCATCTGGCTCAGTCCGGGGACCTGGCCAAACTGGCGCTCCAGAGGCGCCGTCACCGAGGAGGCCATCACGTTGGGGTCCGCTCCGGGATAGAACGTCACAACCTGGATGGTGGGATAGTCAACTTCGGGAAGCGCGGAGACCGGAAGCTGGGTATAGGCGACCAACCCCACCAGCAGAAGCCCGACCATCAATAGAGTCGTTGCGACCGGGCGAAGAATAAAAAGCCGCGACGGGTTCATGGCGCTCCCGTGGTGGAAGATGCCTCGGGCTGGGCTTGCGAAACCGGCGCGTTCCGGTTTTGTCCCCCACCGCCCGTGTGCGGATCCACTTTACTCCCGGCTTGCAACTTGTCCTGTCCGTCCACCACCACTACATCTCCCGGGGCGACTCCGCTGGCGATCGAGGCCACGTTGTTCTGGGTGAAAGCAACCGTGACCGGGCTGACGGCGACCGTCTTATCCGGTTTGACCGTGAACACGTAGCTTCCGTCGGGCCCGTTCTGCACCGCGACCGAGGGAATCGTGATACTGCCCTTGTGAGTTTCCAGCAGCAGGCGCACATTAACGAACTGGTTCGGCCACAGGGCGTCGTCCGGGTTGTCGAACATCGCTTTCAAACGTCCGGTGCCGGTGGACTGGTCAATCTGATTGTCGATGGTCAGCAACTTTCCCGTGGCCAGCCTGGTTTGATCGTCCCGGCTGTACGCCTCGACCGGCAGAGTGCCCTTGTGCATGTGCTGGGACACGTTGCGCAGAGTGTCTTCCGGCAGCGTGAACAGGACGGCGATGGGCTGCAACTGGGTGATGACCAACAGTGGATTGGTATCGGAGGCGTGCACCATGTTCCCCGCATCCACCAGCCTCAGTCCGATGCGGCCGCTGATGGGAGCCGTGATGTGCGAGTACACGAGGTTCAGCTTGGCGTTGTCGATCTGTGCCTGGTCGGCGCGAACCGCTCCCTCCAGTTGGTCGGCGGAGGCTCGCTGCGTGTCCACCTGCTGTTTTGAAATACCGCCCGAGTCCTCGAACAGGTTTTTGAAGCGCTCGTAGTTCAGGCGCGCGTCTTTCAGTTGGGCCTGGTCGCGGAACAAATTTGCCTGCGCCTGTTCGAGGGCGACCTGGAATGGCCTGGGATCAATGACCGCCAGCAGGTCTCCCTTGTTCACGTGCTGGCCTTCCCTGAAATTGATCTGGGCCAGTTGTCCGTCTACCCGGCTCTTCACACTGACCGTGTTCGAAGCGGTCACGCTGCCCAGGCCTTTCAGATACACGGGTACATCGCGACGTTCGGCTGTAGCAACGGCAACAGGCACCGTCATCTGGGTGGAGGCCCGCGCCGTGTTGGGTTTGGAGCCCGCGCTGCACCCGAGCATGCAGACACCTGCAACCGCCAGGATGAGGGTTGCCGCAAGGAGTTGGCGAGACGATCTGCTGGTCTGCTGGGCAAGCCCCATCTCCGCTCCGGGCCCGCGCCGCGCATGCTCGATCCGCGTTTTCACTCTGTGATTCCCCCGAAAGCCGCTCCCATTGTCTCCGCGGCGCAAACAAACAGTAAGTATTTGACTCTAAAATTATATCCCGGTTGCGGCTTATCTTCCGTCTTTACAATACTTTACATTTTTATAAACTCATTTCGTCCCAGGCCATGAAGCCACCTCGGAAAAACCGTCGCGATTCGCGCTGGCCTGCAGTTTGATCACGGGCCCCGGAAGGCATTTTCACAGGCCTGGATCACACTATCTTTACGATTGGACAGAACGAAAGGCCGGAGGAGGAGGATCAGCCGCAAATACTCTATAACTCTGTGAATTGGCGTCAATACGGGAAACCCTGTAGTGGGTCAGTTTGAAGACCATGAAACACGAAGGGCACGAAGGTACACGAAGGAAACCCTGGAAAACAAAGCCTTCGTGATACTTCGTGTGCTTCGTGGTTTATGCATTTGCCGTGTCATATCACGAAACTGACCCCACTCCCGGAAACCCTGTACACGCCTGGCTCCCAAGGGGATGCTTAGGGGGCGTGCGGTAGAGTGCCTCGAAGCGCGATCAGATGCCGGTCGCGAACCACTGGTCAGCGGCGCAGAGATTTCAGGTAAGCGATCACCTGCCAAAGCTGCTGGTCCGGCAGCTTCGCCCATGAAGGCATGCCCTTTCTCATATTTCCGTTTACCAGCAGCCAGTGGAGATCGCCTTCGCTGGCCTGATGCTGCACCCGTTCGCTCCTCAACGGCGGATGTTTCTTCGTGCCTTCGGCATCTTCACCATGACAGTGGGAACAACGGTCCACGAAAATCCTGCGACCGGCCGCGATGGCGTCGTCCTGGCCGCGATAGGGGCTGACCCTTTCGTGATCGCGGGCGGGCACGTTTTGCATCCAGTTGCCGTCAGCGGCGCCGAACATCAGTGCGGCCGGGACGAGGACCAGCAGAAGGGTGAGCGACAGGCATCGGATCATCGAGCCCCCCGATGAAATCGTCTGAAGAATTGGTCGATCTCGTAGGAAACTCCAAAGCGGTACAGGCGCGGAAGGCTGTAGTCGTTCAGCCCAAACTGAGGAGAGAACGAGAGCGTCATCCCGTTAGGCGCCTCCCAGTTGATCAACGGACCCAGATAGTGCGAAGTCAGGTGTGTGCCAAAGCTGTAGCGGTCGCCGAGGCCGCCGTACATTTCAATTCCAGCCTGAAACTTCTCGCCGCAAAACGTGCAGTCATGAGCGCTCGCAGCCAGTTTCAGGGGACGGCTTGCGGCTACGGCATATCCAAATTCCCAAGGCTCATTGGAAAGATTCTTCACCGCGATGATGTTTTCGCTGAAGTTCCATCCGCGGTAGTTGCTGCCCAGAATCAGTTTGAGCTCCAGCTCTCGCTCCTTCTCCCGCCGGGCAATTGCATTGGATTCAAGAAAATCATCCCTGCCGTCGTGGCCGACTACCTCCCGCAGCGCCCGGTCCGCGCTCACGTTTTCAAACTCGATGTAGATCACGGGATTGATCCAGTGTTCACGCAACAAAGGGCGGAAGCGGTTTTCCCAACGGTAGCCGGTGAAGATAGTGCTGTCGTGCTGCGTCATCTGGCCGTCGAGATAGAACTCTGACGTCCACCAGGCGGTGACGCCATACTCGATCTCCAGATTGCTGCCCAGGAACCGGTTTCCAGCGGGCGGCTTTCCCACCACGTTGAAGAACTCGATTTCGAGATTCCCTGGTTCTTCCATTTCATGGGAGTAGGCGACGAAGTAAGGCCGTTCCTGGGCCAGGGAAGCGCCTGTGAAAAACGCGATAAACACACAGAGAGTCAGTGCCAGTCTCATAGAGGATGTAGGCCACCATCTCTTAGTTGCAAATCAGTTGCAACTAAAGAGCTTCCCCTAACTCTAAGCGGTTTATCCCGGAGGCGTCAATCATCACTCGGATTTTCTGTTGCACACGGGTTGCAACTAGATGCAACGGTATCGGCGGACTTTCGCCGCGCGGAGTACAAGTACAGAAAAAGGCGTCCGCAAATGGGCAAGGGGTCGCCTCCGCCAGAGTCAGGTTTCAACGCGGCAACCGAGTCTTAGTCTTTGGGTTGGTCCGTGGTGCGGCACTGGGCGCAGTAACCACCGACTTCCAGCCGGGTGACCACGATATGGAAGCGGCAGTCTCTTTGGATCTGACCTTTCAGGCGGTCGAACAGGTCACTCTCGAATTCCGTAATCTTGCCACAGCGCAGGCACGCCATGTGGATGTGGTCCCGCTGGGGACGGCGTTCGTAGAAGTGTTTCTCGCCCTGCATATGCATCAGGTCGAGTTCGTCGATCAATCCGTGCCGCTTGAGCAATCCCAGGGTGCGATAGACAGTGACCCGGTCAATCTGGGGATCGAGGCGGCGGGCGCGGCGCAACAGTTGACTGGCGTCAAGGTGCTGCTTGGCGGTTTCTACAACGCTCAGAATGGTGCGGCGCTGGCGCGTCATGCGCAGTCCGCGCGACATCAATTCCGCCTGCAAGCGTCCTGGAATCTCGGTCTCGGGCAATGGCATAAGAAATCCTTCTTGCAACTTGGGTGCAACATTATAACCTGAAGGGCCGAAGGCGGGCACCGGAAGTTTTGCGGGTAAGGTGGAGCTGCTGGGATTCGGAAGACCGCGCGGACCATTTCCAACCAGCTTATTTGCGGCCTGGCCAGAGCGCTTCCAGCATTCTTTCAAGCAAGGGCCGGCGGGGTGGGTTCTGGCTGACCGCAGCCCGGTATTTGTTGATCCATTGTGGTTCCGGGTCGAGGATCGCGCTGCCCGGCCGGGGGGCGGGAATATCCAGTTTTGAAGAGCGCCCGCCAGTGGACTGCGGTTTGGGTTGGTCGCCGTGAACCGGCGTCACAAAGCGGAATGGCTGTTGCGTCCATGACACTGGAGTCAACATCTCGGCTGCGCCAAGCACCGGACCCTTCGGTGTCAGGAACATCACCCTGATGCGCGTGCCGCGAATCAGCGGTTTGGGCAGACAGAGCAAACCTCCGGTGACGGAAAAAACCTCCAACCTGCCGGTCACAGTGTCCCCGCTGGGGAAGCGCAGTACTGCGGGAGTGTATTCCGTAGTCCGGACGCGCGGGGCCCGGCAAGCGAGCGATGAGACAGGAAACGACATCTGCTAAATAGGCAGTATCGTACCTTCTCGGACCTGCATAGAGATTACGAAAGGGAATGCATTGCGAAGTTACCCCCATCGTGCCAGGTTACTGGCGCACCAGTAGCGCCAGGCGCGGGAAGCGGAACTGCCCCGCGGCGTCGTCAATCACGTTGACCTGGCAGGTATAGAAGCCGGGCTTGAGTTGGGTAAGGGGCACGTCGAGCTGGAAAACCGCGGCCTTGCGATCGGGAGCGTTGAGTTCCTCGCTCTCGACCAGCGGGGTTTCATACGCTTTGATGTTTCCGCGAAAGAAAGCCACGTTGGTCAGCAGGCGGATGGCCGCGCCGTTGCGAGTTCCTGCTGGTGTGCTCGAATTTGTTGCCGCATGGCCTGGATCATAGACCTCGTAGTAGAAGTACAGGTGCTGGCCGGCGGAGAAGACATGAGTGACGCTGGGAATTACCTCTGACCCATCGCGCACCAGCGGGTTGTCACTCTTGTGCTTGCTTGCCGGCTGCAACTGGTTCGCCAGCACGATCGAACTCATTTTCACCGGGGCCAACTTCAGGTCGGGAACAGTGAGGTCAGTTTCGAACGACCCCAGGCGGCCGCTCTGGTTCTCCCGCACCACGAACTTGAGATGATACGTGCCCGGCGGCAGGACGAAACCGGTGTTGTATTGCACGTTCTTGCGTCGCACCAGCTGCGATGTGTTCAGCGCCAGCTTGACCGTGTCCCGTATTTGCCCCACTGGACGCTTCTCCGGATCGGTCACGATGCCCAGAACGTCCAGCGTGGCGCGGTCCTGATCATTATTGTGGGTGAAGGGAATTTGGGAACCGGGCACGACCACCGATACCGGCACATAAAACTTCCGCTCCGCGATACGGAAGTAGGCGGCGGACAAATACACCGGCAGATCGGTAGTGGGAAGATCTGAAGCCAGCTCTTCGTCAAGCTGGCGTTCGCGGTCGTCGCGGGTGGAATGCTGAAAGTCGGCGGGAGCATAGTAGCCGCGGCGGAAATCGAGTTTGACGCCGGGACGGTTGACCCGCACCGTGATGCGCCGGAAGCGCCCGTCCCGCGCCGGGTTCGTGCTGTGGTAGCCGAGCAGGTAGTACAGCGAAGTGTCCTGCTGCACCCCGGTAAACACCTTGCCAAAATCGTTGGAGTCGAGGAACGCGCGTCCGCCGGTATCGCCGGCCAGCGTGACCAGCGTCTCCTGGGTGGTGGCATTGGAATCGAACTGCCCGGCAGCGGACTTGCCGGAGTAAGGCGAGGTCCCGCGCAGGCTGGCGTTCTGGGCCTCGCCTCCCGGCACCAGCGCCTGCAGGCCGCGAATGTCCATGGTGTAAATGGCCATGTTGGCCCGCACCGCGGCGTTGGTGGCGGAGCGCAACTGCGACTGGTTTTCGATTCCGGTGCGGTCCATGCCGCTGGAGAAATAGATCAGCGACTTCTTCTCATTGATCGTTGCCAGCTTGTCGGCGATCGAGCGCAGGGCTTGCAGGCGGCGATCCGTGTTGAAGATGTTGTACTCGGTATCGTCCACGGTGAACGACCCGCCGGTCTCGGATGTGCCTTCGGTTGAGCCTGTGCTGCCTGCTTCGAAGCCCGCGCCGGCGCCCAGATTGAACGCCTGCAACGCCTTCTTCAGTAGGGCCCGGTCGGAAGTGAAATCCTGATTTACGCTGAGCGTGCTGCCCAGCGAGACCACGGCCACCAGGTCGGCGGCAACCATCTGTTTGTCCACATAGTTCTGCGCCGCGGTCGTGGCCTGGTCAATTTCATCCGGCTCCATGGAACTGAGATCGAAAAACAGGATGATGAGCCGGCGGTCTTTCAACGGGCGGTTGACGAGAGCGGGAGTTTCGCCCCGCGCTTGGGCCGGGCGAAGCAACGGCGCTTCGGTTGCGGCGGTCGAAAGTACGGCGTCGGTATTTTCCTGGTCGAAAGAGACCACCTGTTGCGCTTTGTTGTCTTCGAGCAGAGTAAAGTCTTCGCGCTTCAGGTCGCGCACCGGATCGCCGTTCTTGTCGCGAACGGTCACATTCACCAGTACCAGCTCCGTCTTGGAGCGGAATGTGTATTCTTTGGGCGGTTCCTGCGAAATCACGCTGGTGCACAGCAAAATGATCGCAAGCGCGGACGCAACAATGGAGCGACGGGCGTCCCCGCCCGTCCGCTGCGCGCCATGGGTGACGGAGCGCATCAGAAGCGGAACCTCGCGCTAAGTTGCAGGGAACGCATGCCTGCCACGGAAATCACCCGGCCGTAGGTCGGCGAGTTCACAACCGTATCGATCCCCACGTATTGCGGAGTGTTGAAGATATTCGAGAACTGGGCCCTGAACTCCAGAAAGCGCGTTTCACTGAGGGGAAAAATCTTGGTGAAGGACATATCGACCAACCGGCTGCCGGGTCCTTCGATACTGTTGCGGCGCGCATCGCCGAATTGGCCGGTAGGCGCGACGAACGCATTCGTGTTGAACCACTCCGCGACGGACGGATTCGGCAGGCTGACGGACTGGCCCGGCACGACATTCGCCCGCACCGTGCCGTTGGTGCCGCGGTTCACATCCAACGGGTCGCCGAGGACGCGGGGAGTGAAGGGCAGGCCCGAAGCGATAGTCCAGTCGCCGCTCCAGTTCCAGTCGCCGAACACGGCCCGCAGCGGGCTGTTGCCAGCGAGCCACCGCCGGTCATGGCCGAAGGGAAGTTCCCATAGATAGTCAGCCGTGAAACTGTGCCGCTGATCGAAGCTGGACAATCCGCGCTCGGCGGCCAGGTCGAAGGCATTCTGGGCGACGTTGGTGGTACCGGACAGTACTGTGCGTCCCGCGCCTTGCGCCACCAGAGGCTCGCCCGTGCCTATGGTCGAGGCATTGTCCAGCGACTTCGAAAAAGTGTAACGCCCGCCAATCGAAAACCCGGCCTGAAGCCGTTTGCGGACGCGCACCGACAACGCGTTGGCGGTCGAATCTCCCACCGAGTCTTCCCAGTAAAACGGCTGCACTCCGGGAAACAGCACGCCGGTCGCGGTGCGGTTAGGGGCTTCCAGAATATCGAGACGCGTGCCCTTGGTCCCCGTGTAGTCGAGGTTCATGATCAGCGTGGGGAGAATCTGCTGTTGAACGTCAACGTTCCAGATCTGCACGTAGCCCAGGCGGTAGTTGGGATCCACGCCAAAATTGTTGGTAATGGAGCCGGGAGGCACCGGCGGAAATCCATCCTGCAAGGTAAGTTGCGTGGTGGCGGATTGAGTGTTGGTGGCGGTGGTCGAAAACGGCGGCTGGAATGCCATGTTCTGCACAATGCTCTGATACGCGCTGGTGTTGTAGTTGATGCCATATCCCGCGCGCACCACGGTGTTGCGCAGCGGCTTCCAGGCCAGGCCGAGGCGCGGAGCGAAATTATTGCGGTCGGGACGCACTAGTGTCACCGGAAGCTGTCCGTTGTATGGCCCGGTCTGGCCCACCTGCACCGGGACGGGCGGCGAGGTAAAGCCCACCGGCAAGTCCAGATTCACAATGCGGTCGTTCAGTTCGGAGAACGGAGAAATGTATTCGTAGCGCACGCCGAGATTGAGCGTCAGGTTGCCGCGAAGGCGCCATTCATCCTGTACGAACAGGTCCCAGGAATTGCCCCTAAAGTGGTAGTTGTTGTTACCAAACTGAACTGAAGTCAGCTGCGGAAGCCCCAGCAGGAAGTCGGCAAAGTCGTAGCCGGAGTTCACGCCGGTAAAAGTAAAAGTTCCGCGCGCGTTGCTGTCCGTCTCGGGGTTGACTTCAATCCGGCGAAAATCTCCGCCCCAGCGCCAGGTGTGCTTGCCGCGGCGGTAGATCAGGCGGTCGGAAAAGGTCCAGGTCTGGTTGCGCAGCAACTGCGGATTGGTGTCGTTGAGGCTGCCGAAATGCGTGAACGACAGGTTGGGCAGGCCCCAATCAAAAGGATTGGTGGAAACACCGGTGATGCCAAGGTCCCCCGTAATGTCCTGGTTGAAGGCGTAAAGGTTTTGCGTGCTGATGCGGGAGCGGTTGAAGTCGAGGCGCGCGTTGTTGATCACCTTGCCAAAGGTTCGCACGTATCCAATGGGCACGTCGAAACTGCGAGTGCTGGTGTGGCCGCCAACGCTGGGGAAAGGATTGGTCAGGTTGGCGCTCGCGGCATGGTAATGAAATCCGAAATTCAAATTGTTTCGTGGGCCGCGCGGTCCCCGCCGGCCGGGGCCGGCGCTGGCCCCGCCCAGGGCATGGTTCAATCGAATATTGAAGTCATCGCTGTTGTTAAGGGTCGAGGTGACAAAGTGAAAATTCGGCTGGTCGGAAGTCGCGTTCGCGACATTGGGCAACGGGATGAAAGGCAGGAGCCCCTGCGCCGCGGGATTGATGGTCAGTCCGGCATTTTGAAAGTTGTTGCCCGGGATGGGTTGTCCGTTGTTGGGATTGACCAGTTGAACGCCCGCGATTCCGGAGAAATCGCCGCTGCGTTCAGCCGCGGTGGGCACAAAGGAAAACGCATCATAGGGTGAATCGCCACGTGAGCCGTTGTAGTGCACAAAAAAGAAAGTCTTGCTTCCGCCTTTGTAAATGCCGGGAATATTCAGCGGCCCACCCAGGGCGACGCCGAAGCGCTGCTTCAGATAGCTTGCCTTGTCGGAAGAACTGTCGCTGAGCGCGTAGGGCGCAGCATCCAAAGCGGAATCGCCCACCGAGTAATAGACCATACCGTGCGGCCGATTGATGTCAAATCTGCCTCTGCCCCCGCCCAGCATCATGGGGCCGCCCCGTCCGCCGCCTCCGCCGAAGCCACCGAAACCGCCGCCCGGGCCGCTCCCACCCGGCGGACCGCCACCACCCGGCCCGCCGCCACCGCCGAAGCCGCCGGCCTGCTCGCGGCCTTCGCGCATTCTCTGCTCCAGTTCGTCCGTGCTCATGCCGAACATGCCGACGCTCGAACTACTGCCGGAAAACGAAACCGATTCAGTGGCGGCGTCCGCGGCCACGCCGGGGATCGGCATTCCCGCCGGCACGATCTGGTCCGCACCATTGCTGTTGCTGCTTTCAGAGGCGGCCAGTCCCTGCATCACTGACAGACTCTGAAATCCTCGCCCGGTCCCGGCGGTTGCCGGCCGCTGCTGTGTGCGTGCGGCCTGCTGTGTCCGTGAGAGTAAAGTCAATTCCAGGTCGGCACGGCTGCTCGCCTCACCCAGCACGATTTCGCGCGTAGTCGGCGCGAATGCAGGCATCTCAACCCGCAGCTGATATTTTCCCGCAGCGGCAACCTGAAGCGTGTAGGCGCCGTTTGTGTCGGTGGAAGTTGTAGTCGCGGCTTCGGTGGAAGAGCTGGTCGCAGTAACGGTGGCGCCCGGAATGGGCGTGCTACCCGATTTCACCACGCCGGTGATCGTGAAGCGCGAGGCTGCGGGCGCATCCTGCCCCAGCGCGCTGATCGCAGCCAGCAGCAGAAGCGCGATGTGCCGCCTGGCGACTCTCCACGTCCTGGAACGCACGGCCGCCACATCGCCGCACCTGGATTTGGCGCAGCATGTCATGCCCGAACATTCCAATGCGTTCCAGGAACCATCAATATATTCAACACTGACCAGCTCTTTCACCGGGTAAAAACTCGGTCAACAACCGTAAAGTTTCGTAAACCCGGGTTCGTGTAGCGAGGGCGGCCCCGCCTGCGGCCTTTGCATTTGACGTAGTTCTCGCGGAGTTTCGTCGAAGGCGAGGGTAGATGCGGACACTTAGCCAACCCCCAACAAGTGGACAAATCTCCGATGCGATTGAGGCAAGCGAAGTTCCTTCTGGAAGATCACCGCACCGGTTGCCCTAACTCGCCGGAATCCACGCCTTGCCGCTCGCGGGCGTTCTCTTTTCCGGTTGAACGGCGATTCCGGCTGGCACCCAGGAGCAGATTCCCTCGGGCTGTGGCTTGCAATTTTCGGATGGGCTGTCCTCCACTCTCTTCCTTAGCGCGTCCAGGTCGGCCAACGAGGGTGACCCCAAGATCGCCTGATCATGTTCGGTTTGACTCACCCGGGTGAGAAAAAGAAGTCTCACGTAGCGGACGTTTTCGGGGAGATCGAAAAGCGGAACCAGCGGTTGGGATCGCTTGCTGCTCTTGCCTTTGCTGGTAAATTCGGCTGAGCTGAATTGGACCAAGACCCCATTTTCGTTCTGGGGGCTGACCGCATAGTAGTCGGTCTCATAGCCCAGGAAGTCGCCTCCGGTTTGGAGTGCGACGGTCTTGCCGTCGGCATGGAATTCTTTTGGCTGCATTTTGAATTTTCCGGAACTGAGGACGGGAGTGACGACCCGGACCCGCCATCCCGGCTCGAGGTCAATGTAACTCTTATCGACGAATGCGCCCATCTCTTCGTGCGGCTTGCGAACCGCGCAGCCCGTGACCCAAATTGCCATCGCGACGACCAGAAGAACGACCAGAAGTATGATTTTCCTTGCCGAAGTCATCCCAAATCCATCGCAGTTCTTGCGGCCCTCGCTGGACTTCAGAAACTTCCCCGCCCTGTCTCTCCCAAAGAGCGGGAGAGACGAGGACCGCATATTCTGAAGCTGGTGGTGGAAGGCCGGTTTCCGAAGTTGTGGACCCCAGACCGGGAGCAGCGCGATCTGCGGCAGCTGGTGCTGCATCGGCACAAGCTGGTGGAGATCCGAAGCCGAGTCAAAAACGAACTGCAACACCTTTCCATGAATAAGGGGATGCAGAAGAAGCGCACGCTGTGGAGCCAGGCGGGACAGAAGATGCTTCGGGAGTTGCCGTTGAAAGCGTGGGCGTCGTGCCGGCGGGAAGACTTGCTGGGATTGCTGGGGATGTTGAACCAGCAGGTCGGCAGGCTGGACGGGGCGGTGCAGAAAGCCGCCGAGGAACACCCGCAGGCCAGGCTGCTGATGACGCAACCGGGAGTCGGTCCGAATACGGCTCTGGCGTTTGTATTGACCATCGGCGACGTAAGCCGCTTTCCCCGAGGCAAGCAGGTGGCGAGTTATCTGGGATTGATTCCGCGCGAGGAAAGTTCGGGCGGACGGCAGAAGCTGGGCGCGTTACATATATGTTGACAGAATTTGTTCTATGAGGGGCACCCTCGCTACTTCCACGCGGAATTCAATTTCCAAAGGGTTAGCGAGACAATTTTCCCGCCACTCCCCTTCGCATAGACTTCGATGCCGTCGCTGCCCGGTGGAGGATAGATGCGGTCGGAAAGAACTCGCTCGCCGTCATTTACGAACACCTCGACGCTCGAGCGGTCCACGAACACGTGCAGCTTGATGCTGGCGCTCTGTTCTACTTTGGCGGAGAAGCGTCCGGGGAAGTCCTTGCTGAACGAAATCTCGCCGGAGTGAGTGCGATCGACGTACACCTCGTGATGAACGGAGTCGAAACCAACCAGCGTCTCGGCGTCTTTGCTCTTGCGCAAGCGAAATCCGATCTCATCGGCTTTCCCTGCCTCTAATTCCGCTTCAAACTCGTACGCTTCGCCTTTCGTCCCAGTGTCACGCAGTTTCTGGTTCGCCTCGGCAACGCTGGCATTTGCAATGCGAAACTTCCCACCACGCAAGCCTTCCACTTCCCGGACCGGACGCTGGACCAGGCGCAGCCCATCGGCGTAGCGTCGCAGCATCAAGGTACGTGGAATGGATTGGGCTCCGCGCCAGAGTCCGGTCGGCTCGGTATTGGCATACTGCCAGTTGCTGAACCAGCCAATCCATACGTGTCGGCCGTCGCTTGCCGGCAGGTCATTCCAGGTGTTAGTGGCGTAGAAGTCCTTGCCCCAATCGGCCCACAGCGCGGGAGTGTCGGGAACGTCGCTGGTAAAGTTCGCGCCATCGAACTTGCCGATCAGGTAGCGAACTCCGGTGCCGCCGGCCGGCGCTCCCGGATTACGATTGATGATCAGCACCCACTTTTTTTCGGCGGTGCTCTCGACCGGAAGCTCGATCAGGTCGGGACACTCCCACTGCCCCGCTGTATCTCCCGCAGGGCCGAACGTGGAGCGCTTGGTCCAGTGCCTGAGATCGGGCGAGTCGAAGATGACGAGCGTCCTTTCGTCCGCCAGGACCGCGACCATCACCCACTTGTGCTGCGGCGCATACCAGAAAACATTGGGATCGCGAAAGTCGGGAGCATCGAGATCCGCGACTGGATTGCCGGAGTAGTTCGTCCAGGTCCGGCCACGATCGTTGCTGAACGCGATGTGCTGCTTCTGCCGGTCTTTATAAGCTGCGGTGTAAATGGCCACCAGGCAGGAATGGTCGTGCGGATCGGGATTCCTGCACAGGCCGCTGCTGTTGTTCCAGTCCACCACCGCACTCCCCGAATAAACCATGTACTGGCCGGGAACTTCATGCAGAGCGACCGGCAGATTCTGCCAGTGCACCAGGTCAGTGCTGACCGCGTGCCCCCAGCTCATGTGTCCCCACACATTGCCTTCGGGATTGTACTGGTAAAACAGGTGATACTCGCCCTTGTAGAAGACCGTCCCGTTGGGATCGTTCATGAAATTCTGGGGGGGAGTGAAGTGGTACTGCGGCCGCCAGGGCTGATCGTACATGGGTGCCTGGGCGTGTGACCGCGACAGCAGCATGTACAAAACCGCCAGGCCCAACGACAGCGACGGCATGATTTTCTTCATGGTCGGGCGATATGAGCGCTTCAAGGTTTGCGCTGGCCCTGTTTCTCGGACGCTTCGAGGGCCTTGCGAAATTGCTCGACGGCCTGGACCTGCGGCGCGTTCAGCGAATCCTTCGCGGTATAGCGCCAGACCGGCGACGTATCCAGCGGATATTCCATCCGTCCCCGATACACTTCGAAAGTATCGTCAGACGACCATACCTGAGCCCCGAGTTGCGGGCCCCTGTTCCCCATCTCGCCCGGAAGAGGCTGCGAAAGATCGGGGGGGCGGCCCTGTTGCTGGCCGATACGAGCATCTGAAATGCCGGGCTGGAAGATGACCGACCGGTTGTCTGCCGGCGAATGCGCGATGATGGGGCCGCTCTTGTTTCCCTTTCGGACGACGATAATTAGATCCGCAGTGTATGCATCCATCACCAGATCAAATCTGCCCCATTTTGTAATCGCTCGCTCCACTTCATCCTGGGCATTTCGATTGGCCATCGGGCTGGTCACAGCCTCGCCCGCATCCGGGTGAATCACCACCATGACGGTTTGCGCCCGCAGTACATCTTCCGGGAGCAATCCCTTTTTCTTGTCTTTGGCGTGGATCTGAATAACTGACAGAAGCAGGGTGAAGAGAAGGGCTATGGAAACACGACCGGACAAGACACGACGGGACATGATCGCCTCCGGAGACCGTGGCTGCGCGGCTCCGATTATACGACTTGGTGGCCTGGTTTGTAGCGCCGCATCTCTACGTCTTCGCTCAGGGGCAGGCTCCGCCGGCTGTCGTGGAGGCGTCCGCCTCCACTGGCGGCGAGCGAGCTTTCGCCCGCTCTAATGCCGGCGGGACGCCGGCGCTGCACGCTACTATTGGCGCGCACGGTTTGCGGGCCGGACAGTTCAAGTGTCATCAGCTTAATGCGCAAATGAGATGTTCAGCCCGGTGGTGAGTTGAATATCGTTCTGCTTGCTGCCCGCGGGCGGATTGGTCACGTAGATATCTCCGAACGCGTTCTGCCATCCCAGCCATTTGTTGAGCTTGGTTACCGTGCCGAGGTTGAAGGTGGCGCGGTACTCGCCGGTCTCATTCAAGTTAGGGAAGAAATACAGCTTTTGGGTCAGCACCGTATTCAGTCCGAGCTTTTGATTCAGTTCCTCGCCAACCGATGCGGCGGAAAAGCGGCGACTGGGCAGCAGGGAGTATTTTTCACGGGTGTAGTTGAAGCCCCCGAGCAGGTCCAGCGTGGTGCGATCATTCTGGATCGCGTGCAGGCCCACTCCACCGCCAAACACCGACCGCAGGTCCAGGGTCTGCAGAGAGTCGGTTTGGAAATCGGCGCTCCCGTAGGCGAACAGGTGGAGCGTGAAATCGTGGTCGTAGCGCATTCCGCCCTGTATCGCATTGGCGGTGGTCTTGGGGGTTGCGCCCGGTGCGTCGTTGGTGGCATACACGCTGTTGGTGTAAAGCCCGAGGTGATCGTGCAGGGTCTTGCGGTCAGCGGTGAAAGCCAAGGCCAGGTTCCTGGTCTGGCTGTTGCCGCGGGTCAGGGCAAACCCCACATTGGCCCCGCCCTTCCATCCTTCCAACAGTCCGGGGTGCAGCGATTTTTCATACGCGGCCTGCTCGGCTTCGCCGAACAGTTTGGTGACCGATGCCTTGGGTTCGGTAACCGTGCCCGCGTTGGCCGTGGCTACCGCCAGGTTGCCATCCGAGGTGGTCACCGTCCCGACCACCGTCTTCCCGTCGCTCAGGCTCACAGACAGGGCCTGGGTCGAGGTGATCTCCTGCACCGCCGGCCACTGCACCGTAACTTCGCCGGCGAACTCCGTCTTGAGGATCAGAGTCTTGTCATCGGACTTCTCGATGGTTCCGGTTAAACGATCGCCGTTCTTGAGCACGATCTGATCGGCGAAGAGCGCTGCGGGAAATAGAAAAACGAAGATTAGACGCCAGCACTTGTAGTTTCGACACGTCTGTCCTCCGGAAATGAATTGCGGAATCGTGGATTAATTCATGGCGAGTGGTAAGGCCGCCAAATGCTGAAGAAGATGAGGATCAACAGCGTAAGCCACCGACTGCGTGAGTCGCTCATTCTTACTTACAGTCCCGCGCGTGGGTTGCGAAGACCAGCGAAATTATAGGGGAGCAGTCGACAAGAGCAAAGTGCTCGACGAGCACATCGGGGAGAGTACTGCGCGGACTATGCGGCATTCCCCGAGGCGAAGGCGGAAGGGAAAAGAGTCAGCTGGGCCGGTTGGGAGAATCCTCAGGCGTGGTGCTCTTGACATCCGTATTTGCGGTTGTTGCCGGCCCCGAGGACTGCTCTTTCATCCCATCTTTCAGCGCACGAATGCCCTCGCCAATTCCCTTGCCCAGTTCGGGAAGCTTCTTGGGACCAAACACCAATAGCGCGATCGCGAAGATCACCAGCAGATGCATCGGTTGAAACAGGCCTTCAAACATGGAAAAACCTCCGCCGCCTGCGGCTGGCGGTAAACCCAACATTATCCAAAGCGGCAATTTACGTCAACTTGCCCGCAGTTCCGGCGGGACAGGACATTGGCCAGTTACCTTCGTGACCGAGGGCAGGGCCGAACTGTGCAACGCTTCCATCGCGCAGCCCAAGGACCCTCCAAGGCCTCTTGCGGGACTGGCGAGAGCTCGAATCAGCCGGATTTGACGTGCCAGAACGGGACTGAATCGAATCAAAACGCGCTCCTTATTGTTTCGTTTGGTCCAACCTCCACATCTCTTATGCACTATAGGGCAATGGCCCTCATGGACTCTCGTGCATCGGCGAACCTGCAGGCCAGACCTAGAATGGCATTGCACTTAGAGCGCGAAAACGCATTTTCGCTCGGGGAGAAATCTGATGAACTCCGCAACCACGGCACCGTCCGCCGGCAGCAATCCGATTCAGTCGGCCATTCTTTCCAGCGATAGGGGTTTCCATCGTGCCCCTGCGGCGGCGGAAAATCTGCCCGCTGCGCTCGGGCCCAGGCGCGTCGGGTACGGTCTGCCCTGTGTGAAATGCAAGACCTATTACGCCGCCGACCTGACGATGTGCCCGGTATGCAAAACTGAAGAGAGAGTTTCGCCGATCGAGGCCGCTGCCGGCAGCTCCAGCCTTCCAGAAAGCGCCCTGCCCGTACCCGACGAAGCCGCTCTGGAAGAAGAACGCGAACGCTTTTTGCGGGAGTTCAAGTCCCAGGTTTACGCAGCCCATGTGCAAATCGACCCAGCCGAAATTGCTCCGCTTGGGAGTATGGGTTGCAGCGTGGAAGCCAACCATCAAGGCGGGTTTGAGCCGGCCGCGGTATGCCAGCACTGCTATGTCAAGCTGCAGGAGCGGATTGATCTGCTGGAGGCGTCCCTGCACATGGATTTGGTAGAAGCCACGCGCGTAGTTTACGAGGCGGTTTGGGCGGACCCTTCTGATCCCAGCAAGACGTATCAGAACGCGGCACGCGCGATTCTCGCTGAACTGCGCAAGCGCGCCGGCATCTCGGCTGTCCTGGGGCCACTTCAACCACTGACTCACTAAGGCCCCGCCTACTCGGCCTTCACGCTAACCCACTTCCGGCCGGCGTACAGCCGGTAGGATCTTCCGTCTTCGACGATTTTCAGTGGCACGGGATGCGCGAGTGTTTCGTCCAGTTGCGAGGCGACGCTGAACAGATCGTTTGCCCCCACATCCATGACCAGAAATTTTCCTTCCTGAGAAAAGCCAAAGCCGTATTCGCCCGGCGGCAGGTCCGTTCCCGCGATGTTGAGTTTCACTTCCGTGATCAGAAATCCCTGATACTTCGCCTGCACGTCGGAGGCGTACCCGGAAGTGTCCACCAGTCCGGCCAGTACCAGTTTGCCTTCCGGCACCCTGAATCCCCCGGAATTGCGCACCTGCACCGAGGCTGATTGCCCGCGAAAAAAATAAACCGCGGGAACGACTTTCCTGACCTCATCGGCGCTGAGCACGCCCGGTTTCGCCTGCTGGGCCGAAAGCATCGCACAGGAGCAGATCACAACCACCAACGCCATGTTTCGTTTCATGAAGCATTCCTCCATCGTAAAATCCGAACTGGGAACCGAAAACCAGAAACTGACAACTGGGTGTTTCCGTCATCGTCCTTCCGTCTCTCGAAAGACTGGGCGGGAGTTAGCCGACCCCGCCTTGCTTATCCCAAAAAAGCGAAACGAGAGCGAACCCACCCTGTCTCTCCAAAGAACGGAGAGACGATGGTGCGGCACCCGCCTACTTTGCGGCTTCAAAACGCAGTGAGCCGAAAGCAGACGGCACATGAAAATTCGGCTGTGGCGTACCCGTGGCCTGCCATGCCAGGTAGGCTCGCGGCTCCTGCTTGCCCTCAATGCGATAGAAGTTGGCCCGCCAGATTGCCTTCGGATCAAAATTCGGAGTCAGGGCTTTCATCGGAATAGCCAGCTCTGCCGTCCAGCGCAGGCCTTTCTCGTCCAGAAACACCGATTTCTTCAATCCACTCTTCAGGTCCGCAAGTCCACCGGGAAAGATGTCCAAATCAATCCACATTCCGTTGGGACTCACTTCGAACTCCTGGTAGTAGTGGGTTCGCACGGGATCGGGCTGCAGAAATGCTTCTGCTACATCGCGGTCCCAGAGGTGGTCCCGGCGGCCGTTGCTGTCGGAATCTTCAAAAAGATAAAGCTCCCGATAGCGGCATGCGAATCTCAAATAAAGGGTTTGCGGGGACCACAAGACCCGGACTTCGGTCTCTCGCTGCTCGTCAGGATTGTTCCCCTGCCAGTCGGAACAAAAGACGACGGGCTGCGCGCTCTGCCACTCGGTAGCGGGATGTTCAGCGTTGAGACTGATCTCGCCGGCAACGAATGAGGCGACAATTTCAGAAGATGTCGTAGCGCACTTCGGCAGTGGCACAGTCTGGCTCATCATGGCGATAGGGGAAAACAGAATCGCGAGCGCAGCCGTCAGTATAAGTCGCAATGGGAGCATACGCATCACCGGAAAAATCGGTTTGACCGCAAGATTCGGATAGTCCACGCCATCCCCTCGACTTAGGCTTGGGTCATTATGACAGCCAATGCGATACTCAACTTGACCGGAGTTCCTGACATGGTGCGCACCATCGAAAATCGCCGCCCCGAAAATCTTCCCACGGAAAACCAGTGGCAGGCCGTTCTCGCCCGCGACGCCAATCAGGACGGCACCTTCGTCTTCGCCGTCTCCTCAACCGGGGTCTATTGTCGCCCATCCTGCCCCTCGCGGCGGCCCCGCAGAGAGAATGTTACTTTCTTTCACAGGCCGGATGAAGCCGAGAAAGCCGGTTACCGTGCCTGCCTGCGCTGCCGCCCGAAAGCGATTGGCGGCAACAAGCAGGCGGAGTTGGTCAAAGCCGTCTGCCGTTACATCGAGCGTCACCTGGATGAACCGGTCACGTTGAGCCGCCTGGGAGCGGAATTCCGCCAAAGCCCGTTCCATCTGCAGCGCTCGTTCAAGGCCGTACTCGGCATCTCGCCTCGAGCCTACGCCGACTCCTGCCGCATGAACCAGCTCAAGCGCAATCTACAGGCCGGCCACTCCGTCACGCGGGCCATGTATGACGCCGGTTACAGCTCGAGCAGCCGTTTGTACGAACGCACCGCGTCGCAGCTGGGTATGACACCCGACAAATATCGTCGCGGCGCCATTGCCGCCCCTATCCGTTATACATGCACCGATTCGCCCTTGGGGCGCATGCTGATTGCCGCCACCGAAAAAGGCATCTGCACCATCCAGTTCGCGGATTCGGATGACGAACTCGAGCACGGCCTCAGGCACGAGTTTCCCTTCGCAGTCCGCCGCCGCGATGACGCTGCCATGCAAAACTGGAAGGATAGTCTGCTCCGCCAGATGCATGGTCACAAGTTGCGTTCATCGCTTCCGCTCGACATTCAGGCAACTGCTTTCCAGCGCCGGGTGTGGACGCAACTGCAAGCCATCCCGTTTGGCGCGACCCGCTCCTACGCCCAGGTCGCCAAGGCCATCGGACAACCCACCGCCACTCGCGCCGTGGCCCGCGCCTGCGCCACAAACCCGGTCGCCGTCGCCATTCCCTGTCACCGCGTAGTTCGTAAAGACGGAGACATGGGAGGCTACCGTTGGGGAGTAGAACGCAAAGAAGCCCTGCTGCAGTTGGAGCGCGCCGACGCGGCTGCCAGATGAAAGGTGTCCCGACCGGCTGCAGAGTCAGAGAGACGAGGGCGGGGCCCTATAAGCGCCGACGTAACGAGCCATTGTTTCCGAGTAGTCTGTGATATCACAGAAATCCGGTTTCGGGCACGAACACGATTCCGGTTGCCTGAGCCATTCTGATTGGCTCGTATTCTGCCCGGATCGGTCAGGCCATCAAACACTGGAGTTCGCTCCCGTCCGGCCCAACCGGAATATCGGGCTCCGATGGTTCTGTCGGTTCGGCGATCTAGCCGCGCCCCTCGAGTATCGTGATTTCAGCGATCAGCATGGCACCAGCGGGAATAACTCCCGGAACCCCTCGATCTCCGTAGGCGAGAAGGGGTGAAATTTCCAGCCGGCGTGTTCCTCCGACTCTCATGCCTTCGACCCCGTAGAACAGGCCGTTGACAAGTGAACGGCGGTCAATCCGGACCTCGGTTATCAACGTTTCACCGTTGTCGTCGAGCCGCGCGATATCCGCAGGTCCCCAGGCAGTCTGCCATCGAACCGCTTCTCCCCGGTTCAGCCACAGACGAAGGCGGATTCGGTACTTCTTCTGTCGGCGCACCAAATCCCCGGTACCGGGTATGTCAGCGAGCATCTTCAAACCGGATCTCAGGCGCCGGCGAAACGGTTCACCCTTGCTCGTCAGCATCTCCGCAACGGCCGTCAAGCCGGCCACCGTCGCCATTTCGAGAGGTGTCTCGCACTCGTCGATCCGCGTACGTAATTCAGAATTCGCACCGCCTTCGAGGAGAATTTGGACGGCAAGCGCGTCACGCTGAGCCACGGCCATGTGGAGCGGCGTGTAGTCATTGACGCCCCGTTGATTCGGATCCGCGCCAAACCTCAACAATAGTCTCAGGATGTCGTCTACGTCTGTGCGTCTTGTCGCGCCTGGCACGTCACGCGCGCAGCTCAGCGCCGCCATGAGCGGTGGGAAGCCGTCGTCCACAGGAGCATTCGGGTCGGCTCCCATCTCCAGCAGCGTGTGGATGAATGCAAGAGGGCTGTGATAGATTGCGTAAACCAGGCACGTTCCGATGGTGTCGGGCATCTGGCCGTTCGGTATCAACGTGGGATCGTTGACTGCCACGCGCAGCGCATCCAAGTCACCCTTGCGAAAAGCCTCATCGATCCGCTGGAACTCTTTCGCCTTCGCGCAGCGTTCTTCTTCTGTCGCCATCCCTCAGCTGCTCATCGGTATCGGGAAGCACACCGATGCTCCTTCCGCCTGGGCTAGTATAAGTGCACCCCACGACTACTCTACGCAATCGCGGGTCGACAGGCGCGGTAGCTGCGCCAGTGAGACGTTCGTCGGCAATCCGGAAGAAATCCCTTTGGGTTAACGCTTATGGGCGGAGCCCTCGCCCGTGATTACTTCTCCGCGTAAACCTTTCGCGCCGACGACAGCATATCCAGCACCGCAGTCTTCTCCGCCTCGGTATTCCAGTCCTGGTTCGACTTCGCGGCGTCGATCATGCGATCGATCCAGGCGATGAAATACGCTGCGTCTTCAGTAGGCCTGGGGTGCGACCCGGCAACCGTCACATAGATCGGGCTGGTGGTTGCGTAAGGATACATGTCGAGCACGGGGTGTTCGGCCTTGTTGCTCCAGGCCCGCAGCAGGCACCATCCGCTGCGTGAAATCGGAATTGTGTCTTCCGCGTCGGCCGTCTCTCGGTCGCCCCTTAACTTCAAATCGCGCACCACTTCGCCATTGCAGATTACTTGCAGATGATCGATGGGCACGAACGAACGCAGCCAGGCGGTGAACTTCACTTTGTTCTCGCCTGCCGTTAAAGACAGATCATCACCGAGTTGCTTGTCACCCAGCGAGAATCCCAGCAATGGGCCGTTGGTGGCAAAAGTGCGGCCATGCTTGATCGAATCCAGCCAGGTGCTGATATTGAGCGGACCCGCGGGAACTTTGGCGTACACGCGGTTCAATCCCACCGGCCCGCGTAGTGACGCGAAGTTGGCCATGGCATCGGTGCCGGCCGCGGTCGGCAACCGGAATCCGCAGTTGAGCAGCCGATACCAGACGGCCGCAGTCGATTTGTGCTCCGCGAACCCCAGCACTTCGATGTAATCCACCTTGCCCAACGCCAGGTCCACCGGTAGCTCGTGGTTCAACGATGCATCTTTGGCTGGATCAGGCACGGCATCATAGGGATGAACGTATCCCACTAGCGCGTGCTGTTCATGGGCCATGTCCGCCACCATCGCATTCGCGGGAAACAGACTGGCAGCGGCTGTGTTGGGATAAGCGGCATAACCGGGCAGAAGAAAGTTCCGTGTGAGATTCAGCAGTCCCAGGTGTCCCCAATAACTGGTATGAAATTCCTGCCCATGCAACAGAAGATTAGTCGCGGTCGAGGCCGGATCGGGCTTGGGGCTGAAGTATGCGATATCCGGAATGCGCTGCTCCTTGTTAACCACCAGGTCTTCCACGATCTGCAGGTTCTCGGCCGCCGCCTGGGTCACCAGGTGCGCGGGAGTGTTGCGATACGCGCCGCCATAATTCATGTGCACGTGAACATCGCCGCTCACCCATTGCGAGCCGTTTTCTTTGGGAAGGCTAAGCGGCTGCAGCTTAATCGTCAGGCTGGATTTGCCCCCGGCGGCGATGGTCACCGTGTGTCGCTCGAAGCGGTATTCGAAGCCCTTCATGACCTCGACTTCCACGCTTCCGGCAGGCAGTGTCATTTCCGCGATGCCTGGAGTGTGAAAGTAGTGCGCCTCGAAGGGACGCTCGGAGCGCACGAAATTGTCGTCAGCATTCATCCACGCGTCATTGGAGGCGTAAGCACGGCCATCTTCTCCCACGACGAAGATCCGCGCCGGCGTAGGGTGCCCGGCCAAGTCCAGCACTGCAATGCTTAACTGGCCCACAGGTTTCAGATAGTGCTTCTCTTTGGGGATGAGCTGGGTCTGCGCGCCACCGGGGATTGTTTGTGTCCACAAAGACGTGTTGCCGCCTTGATTGGAGATGAAAGCGATGCGTTTTCCGTCCGGCGACCAGCGGGGCGCAACGTTATCGAAGTCGCCATAAGAAAGCGGGAAGGCGTCGCCGCCCTCAGTGGGAAGCACCCAGAGCTGGTGCCACTGTTGTCCCAGATAGGACGCATAGACGATGCGCTTGCCATCGGGCGAAAAATCCGGGCGTGCCTTCCATGCCGTTTCTTCGTAATGAATCTCGCGAGCTTCCGCTCCGGGCTCCGCCTTCATCCGCCAGAAGCCGCCGGTGCCGTAGATGTGGCCGCGATTGGAGACGAAGAGAATTTCCTTGCCGTCCGGTGACCAGGCCGGACTGATCTCGTGATCGAACTGGCTGTAGTAATAGCGGTTGAGGGTGCTGCGGTTTTCCCCGGTCAGACGCTGGACGTTTGTCAGTTCGCCGTCTCTGAATTGCGCTACAAAAATATGAAAGCGTCCATGGAACGACGTGGAAACGAATGCGATTCGCTTGCCGTCGGGCGAGAAGCGGGCCTCGAGGTTGACGGCGCCCCCGGTCGTGAGTTGGCGAGTGGCTTTTGTCTGCAGATTCAGGGCCCAGAGTTCAACCGCATCCTTGGCGTAAGAGGCGTAAACCACCCAGTGACCGTCGGACGAGCAATCAGGCTGGTAGTCATAGCCGGAGCCGCTGGTCAGTTGTTCGGCCACGGTGGAGTCGAGCTTCTGCTGCCACAGCGATCCCGCCATCGAGTACACCACGCTGCTGGAATCGGCCGCCCACGCCACCGCGCTCGGCCCGGTCGTAAGCTGCGGAAGATACATTTCACGGAAGTAGTAGGGATGGGGCTCGTCGATCTGCTTGAGCACAGGTTCGCGCTGGGCCCGAACTGGAAGGGATGCAGTGGCCAGAAATGCGGCAGCCAGCAGGAGCAGCAGACTAATCCAGTTTCGCTGAGGCAAGGACTCCTCCAGGTCGTCGCATGATCGCACGCATTACCGTGGAACCACCGGCAATACAACGCGCGAAGCGCGACGGCGATCAGTGTAAATCGAGATGTTTGCTTTCTGCGTTCGGCCTGACGAATTTTCGAGTTCGCCGGTCTGCAGATTGCGCGAGAAATTCGGAAAGAAGGTCGCCGAAATCTGCACTCGTAGGCGATGGTCTTTCCGAAAGACGTTGCTGGTAATCAGGTTGTCGAGATGCAACTCATAGACCCGGTTCGGCGTCAGCAGTTGCCGCCCTTTCTTCAAGTTGCGGTAACTGGCGCGCAGCACGTCGAGGCCGGGGCTCATCAGATTGAAAGCTGTGCCGTCCGGGGCTACGTCCAGCAGGCGTACCCACAAATCGGTGTCGCGACAGTCACAGGCCAGATAAATCCGGGCATGGATCGGCCCGGTCACCTCAGTATCGCGCTCGAGCGGGGCGGAGTCGAAAGTAAGAACATCGCGCCGCTCGGCCAAATCCCGGTAGTCGTGCGCGCCCGAGTTGCTGTACGAATTGACCACTGGTTTTTCCGGATTGGAAAGAAAGGTCACGAACGCTTTCTTCTCTCTGGGCAACTCCACGGATAGACTTCCATGATCGTCGCCAGTTTTCGGGCTGACCAGATAATAGGACACCGCTTTCGAAACCGGCGGCCAGGCGTCGGCCTGGCGCCACTGATCGGCTCCCATCACGAAGTAGCGGACAGCTTTTTCTTTCTCTACTCCATTTCCAACGCCCCGCAGGTAGTGATCCATCCAACGCAGGACAACCTCGTCGTAGTCAATCGCAGCCGCCGGCCCAAACTCTCGCTCTCCTGATTTTGTCTTTCCCGTGGACGCCACGCCATGAACCCATGGACCGATTAGAAGGTGTGTGTCCGGCCTTACCGCGAAATGCGACTCAGGGTCGGCCGCGGAAGACCGCGCCTTCAACAAGCCCACAAAGTTCGTGGTCGCGCCTTCGGGGCCGTAGTTGTCGTCATACCAGCCGGAAAAATTGAGCACGGCGGCGTGCACGCGGCCGTACTTATTCCGCAGGTCGCACCATGCCCACCAGGGATCGTCGTAGGGATGCGTGAGCCAGTCGTAGTAGTACGGCGCGATCCCGCGCAGTTCCTGCAGTTGGTCGAGCGGCACCGTGTTCAGCATCTTGGGACTTGCCTGGCTCCAGGCGGCAACCGCTTCGTCCGGGGTCTTCGGCCCCGGCAGGTTTCTCTTGGTCCTCACGTCGGGCGCGATATTGTCCCAAATCCATTCGATCCACGACATGTCCCACAGACCACCGGCGTAGAAGAAATTCTGCGCCGAGGAAAAAGTCATGGCCGGGACCATGGCCTTGAGATGCGGGGGATTTTCCACTGCGGCCAGCCACTGCACCGCCCCGGGATAGGAGAGTCCGAAGGTCCCAACTGCGCCGTTCGACCAGGGCTGGCGCGCTGCCCACTCGATGGTGTCGTAACCGTCGCGTCCTTCATTCTCATAGGGACGGAACTCGCCATCGGAAGCGTAGCGTCCGCGAACATCCTGCACCACGACCGCGTAGCCGTGTTCGACCGCGTGCCGGAAGGTAGTGTATTCCTCGAGCGCCGGCTCTTTGCCGTACGGTGTGCGGTACACCAGCACTGGGAATGAGCCTCCGCTTTTCGGACGCAGCACGTCGGCGCGCAAGATTACGCCGTCGCGCATGGGCACTGCGACGTCCTTCTCGACCACAAAATCCCCGGCTGAAGGAGAGACTTGCTGGGCCGAGGCGAGAAGACTTACTCCGCAAAGCAGCGGCAGAAGGATCTTGAATTTCATGGAACGGCGTAGCCTAGCAGTTTCGCGGCGTTCAATACAAGAATCAGGAGAGCGCCTCTCCCGGTAGTGGGTCAGTTTCACGGTACAACCCACGAAATGCATGAAGCAGGAAGGGCAGGAAGTAGCACGAAGCCTTAGTCTCAAAGGTCTGCTTCGTGTACCTTCGTGTCCTTTGTGGTTGACGGTTTCGCAAGCTGACCCACTATGCGTCTCCGGGCGGCCGCTTTCTGACCAGCAGCCAGTTGATCATTGCCACCAGCGCGGTGGCCAGCAGGATCAGCGATCCTCCCAGGTTCACGCCGGTAATCAATACCGCGCAAATTCCGACGCCCAGCACGGCAAAAAAAGTTCCTCCGGGAAGGCGAAACATCGCCGCTCCGGGCTGCTTGCGGCGGAATACAGGCAAGGCCGCGCAAACCAGGCCATAATAAAGGAGTCGCGCCACCGCGGAAAGGGTGGCGTTCCAGGTGAAGCTTCCGAGCAGAGCCAGCAGCCAGCTCAACAGGGCAAACGCAAGAATAGAAACGTAGGGAGTGCGGAAGCGGGAATGAATGGCGGCGAAGAAGGAAGGGAAATCTCCGTTCTCCGCCAGCGCGAAAGTGATGCGGGGCACGCCCAGCATATTGGCGCTGAGATAGCCCACCACGGAAACCAGGGCTCCCACCGAAACGAAAACAGCGCCGCCATTGCCAAAAACGATGCGCGCCACGTCGGCCAGGGGGCGCTCGCTGTGGGCGGGATCCGGCAGAATGCCCACCACCACCCACTGAATCGCAGAGTACAGCAACGTACAGGTGATCAGCGCCGTGAACAGGGCAAAGGCAGCGTCACGCCGGGGATTTTTTGCCTCGCTCAACGGCGTGAGAGCAGTCTCAAAGCCGCCGTAGGCGAAGACCAGAAGCAGGCAAGCCTTCAGCCAGGCGCCAGCTCCTGCGCCGCCCGGCAATACGGGCGCTGCCTGGTGGCCTGCCAGCAGATAGAACGTGCCTGCAATCGCCACCAGAAACAGCGGCACCAGCTTGGCCACCGTAAACACGTTGCTGACCTGTGTGCTGGCCCGCACTCCGCGATAATTGATCAGGGTCAAGGTGCCGTACAGAAAAGTGAGAATAAGGAATCGCGGAAGTGGCTCCTTGGCATGGGGCCAAAACTCGCCACAATAAATCACGAACAGGTTGGAAGTGGCTGCAGGCGCAGCCAGGCGCACCAGCCAAAGCATCCAGCCCATCTCGATTCCCACAAAACGCCCAAAGGCGGCGCGGGCGTAAAGATAGGGCCCTCCGGCCGCGGAAAACTGCGAAGCCACTTCCGCAAAGCAGGCCATGATGACGCCCGCTGCAGCGCCGGCGAGCAATACCGCCCAGGGACTTGAACGGCCAATCAGTCGGGCAACATCAGCAGGTAACCCAAAGATCCCGCTGCCGACAATGGAATTGATAACCAGCGCCGCCAGGCTCCAGCGTCCAATGGCCCGCACCAGTCCGGATTGTTGGCTCCCGGGCAAGACGTGGTTGTACCACAGCTCTCAGCCGTCAGCTATCAGCTTTCAGCCAGGAAAAATGTAGGCGCGAGCGTCCCGCTCGTGCGGGCCTATTTGAGTGCTGGAAGGGCTGGAATTGATTGGGATCTTCTGACAACTGAAGACCGACGACCGCCGACTGCTACGCCGCGTCGTTCTCGATCTTGATGCGCAGCGACTTCAGGAACTTGAGGTCCTGGTCGCTGATTTTGAACTCGGGATTGGTGGTCAGGGTGGTCACCAGGGAGGTCTTGTCGTCGGACTTCTCGCCCGGCTTGCTCACGCCGATCGTCGCTTCCAGAACCAGGAAAATGTCGTATCCGCTGTCTTTGATCTTGGAGACTACTTCGGCAATCTGCTCGCTGTCCGCCAGCGATTCGTTGATCGCCTCGCCCAGTTCTTTCATCAGCTGCTTCAATTGCTGGTCCACTTGGCCCCCTGAAGTAGAACGGCAGTACTCAGTTACTTGGATGCCGGATCGGGTTACCGCGGCTCGCGACGCCACCGTCGTGCTCCGCCATTGTAACCCCGAACACTGCTAAAATCGACGCTAGATGGTGAATGTCTCCACAGTCCGGAAATTGAGCATCGCGGCCCGGATTGCCGCCCAACATGCGGGGCGCACTCGCACCGTAAGCGCGGTGCTGAAAGGCGCCCGCACTACGGCAGTCCACTTTGGCCGGGTGCTGCGCCAGCTTTTCCTTGAGGTCACAGGCTTTGTTTTCCTGGCTTTAGCATTCATCGGCGCTGGTGCCTTTTTTCGTGAGTACGCCCACTACCAGGCGGGCCAGACTACCCTGGCACGCGTACTGGTTGCAATTATTTTCACTCTGACTTTCGCCTGGTTCGGCGCCAGCTCATTCTGGAGAGTATGGAAAAAAGGCTAACAGCTTGAACCACGAAGGACACGAAGGTCCACGAAGGAACCAAAAAATGAGGATTTCCTTCGTGTTACTTCGTGTCCTTCGTGGTTAGTGCCCTTCGTTATGACTGATAGTCCCAAATCCGCGCCCTCCGATCCCGAAACCTCTTCCCACATCCCGATCCGTCCGCTCTATACGCCCAGCGATCTGGCATCTCATGATCAGGAACAGGTCGGATATCCCGGCGACTATCCCTTTACCCGGGGCGTGCAGGCCACCATGTATCGGGGCCGGCTCTGGACGATGCGCCAGTACGCCGGCATGGGCGATGCCGAGGAGTCGAACAAACGCTACAAGTACCTGCTGGCGAACGGCACCACTGGCCTCTCAGTCGCCTTTGACCTCCCCACTCAGATCGGCCTTGATTCCGACCATCCCCTGGCGGTCGGAGAAGTCGGAAAAGTCGGCGTGGCCATTGATTCTCTCGAAGATATGCAGCGCCTCTTCGATGGCATCGATCTCACCAAGATCTCGACCTCGATGACCATCAATGCGACTGCGTCGATCCTGCTGGCGCTCTATGTCGCCGTCGCCCGCCGCCAGGGCGCCGACATACGCCAACTCTCGGGCACTGTGCAAAACGATGTGCTCAAGGAATACATCGCGCGGGGCACCTACATTTTTCCTCCCGCGCAGGCCATGCGCATTATCACCGACCTGTTTGCCTGGACCAACCAGAACGTGCCCGAGTGGAACACCATTTCCATCTCGGGCTATCACATGCGCGAAGCTGGATCGACCGCGGTCCAGGAAGTTGCCTTCACCCTGGCCAACGGCATCGCCTACGTGCAGGGGGCGATCGACGCCGGCCTCGACGTGGACCAGTTTGCTCCGCGGATTTCGTTCTTCTTCAACGCCCACAACAATTTTCTGGAAGAGGTTGCCAAATTCCGCGCCGCCCGCCGCATGTGGGCCGGCATCATGCGGGAACATTTCAAGGCAAAGAACCCGCGTTCGTGGATGCTGCGCTTCCACACCCAGACGGCGGGCTCGACGCTGACGGCTCAGCAGCCAGAAAACAACATCGTCCGCACCGCGCTGCAGGCGCTGGCCGCGGTACTCGGCGGCACCCAGTCGCTGCATACCAACTCCTACGATGAAGCGCTTGCCCTGCCCACCGAGCAGGCAGCCCGCATTGCGCTCCGCACCCAGCAGATCGTGGCCTACGAGTCCGGAGTCCCCCAGACCGTTGACCCTCTTGCCGGCTCCTACTACATCGAGGCCCTGACCAATGAAATTGAAACCCGCGCCTCCGACTATCTGGGAAAGATTGAAGCTCTGGGTGGCATGATCAAGGCGCTGGAGCGCGGTTATGTACAGCAGGAAATCCAGAATGCGGCTTACGAATACCAGCAGCAGGTCGATCGCGAGGAGGCGGTGGTGGTTGGGGTAAATCGTTTTACCGTGGACGAAGAAAAATCCATCCCCATCCAAGGCATCGACGAATCGCTGGAACGCAGGCAGGTCGAACGCCTGCGGGCTTTGCGTGCGCGCCGCGACCCTGGCGTCTGGCAGGCTTCCCTTCAGCAAATCGAAGCCGCCGCACGTTCCGGGGAAAATCTCATGCCGCGAATCCTGGCCGCAGTCGAAGCCAACGCCACCGTTGGCGAAATCTCCGACACCATGAGAAAAGTCTTCGGAGAGTATAAAGAAGCAGTGGTTATCTAGCCAAGTCCTACGCGTGCCGAAGACTATCCTCGAGCTTTCGGCCCCGGCATTATCCTCGATTGGGAAGATCGAACTAGCTCAGAACAAAACTCTGATATTCGAGGGCTGTAGGGCGCACGTAAAGCGGGCATGATCGCGATCAAAAAAAAGGGGATGTTGTGGTATCTCTTTCGGGCGCCGGTGTACCTCTACCGCTGGGGCTTCGGTTGGCTGTTCGGACACCGCCTCTTGCTACTGACTCATATCGGCCGCCGCAGCGGCCTACAGCGTCAGACCGTCCTGGAAGTGGTCGAGTACCGGAAGGATGGTCCCGAGGTTGTAGTGGCGAATGGTTTTGGTCCCGATTCTGATTGGCTTCGCAACATTGAGGCGAAGCGCGGTGAAGAAGTGACCGTCGGCTCGCAGCATTTCGTGGCGTCGCATCGCTTTCTCGGCGAAGACGAAGCCATGCGAGTGATTCAAGGTTACGAGCACCGAAACCGGTTCATCGCCCCGGTCGTTCGCGGTGGCTTCAGCTGGCTCCTCGGGTGGCAATATCTTGGTGGCGAAGATGGTCGCCGGCGCCTGGTCAGACAGATTCCACTGATCGCGTTTCGGCCGCGATCCTGACGTTAAGCACTTGGGAGTGCCCCGTCCTCGTCTCTCCGTTTTAAGGAGAGACGGGGCGGGAGTTTCCAATCCGGTGCTTTAGTTCCCACCGTGTCCTAGTCGGAAACCTTGTAGCCGCACGCTTGCCGGCAAGGCGGACAATAGTAGAGACCATCGCTGCACAAGCGGATGTCCACTTGCCCCTGGCAGGAGCAACAGTACTTCTCGCAATCGCACTTGTCCTCAGTCATGTCGCACTGCATGCAGTGATACTTGTTTTTGGTGGTGGTGGCCATGGGCGAACTCTAGCGCGGTGCCTGGAAAGTGGAAAGTTCCGTTGGTAACCACCCTCCCGGGGATGCCGATCGGGCCGACCGGCGGCTCAGTTGAAGCCACCGCCGAACGCGTGTTAGGGTAATCAGTCTCACCATTTCAGCGGCCCAGCTACTGCTCTTGACCGAGGTTTCATTGCCCGCAGTCGAGGCGACTACGCCAGCCATCCGCAAGACCGCGCTCCATTCCGTCCATCGCCGGATGGGCGCCAAGATGGTCGAATTCAACGGCTGGGAGATGCCCGTCGAATACCCGTCCTCTGGCGGCATCATGGCCGAGCACAATGCGGTGCGGAATGGCGTGGGCATTTTTGACGTCAGCCACATGGGCGACATCCGGCTGTCCGGGCCGCAAGCGCTGGCCGCGGTTCAGCACATTTCGATGAACGACGCCTCGCGGCTTGCCATCGGTCAGGCCCAGTATTCGGCGCTGCTTTATCCGGAAGGAACGTTTGTGGACGACGTGGTCGTCCATCGCCTGGGCGAGAATGAATACCTGCTGGTGATTAACGCCGGCACTCGCGAAAAGGATTTTGAGTGGGTGCGCGACCATACCCGGCAGTTCGATTGTGCCGTCGAAAATCTCTCGGACGACTTTACCCAGATCGCGATTCAGGGCCCGAAGGCGGTCAACCTCTTGCAGAAGCTCACCGACGCCGACCTCTCGGCGGTGAAGTTCTATTGGGTGACTCGCGGGACAGTGTGCGGGCTGAAGAACACTCTGATCGCCCGCACCGGCTACACCGGCGAAGACGGATTCGAGATCTACGTTCCCAGTGACGAAGCGACCAGCACCCGGGTGTGGAACGAAATTCTGGAGGCGGGCAAGGAATTCGGAGTGGTTCCTTGCGGGCTCGGCGCCCGCAACACACTGCGCCTCGAGGCCAGGTTGCCGCTCTACGGCCACGAAATCTCCGACACAATCAATGTGTGGGAGGCGGGCCTCGACCGTTTTTGCAAAATGGATAAGCCGGACTTCATCGGCCGCGCCTCTCTCGAGAAGGCGAAGACTGAGGGAGTAAAACGTGAACTGGTAGGGCTGGAAATGTTAGACCGCGGCATTGCCCGCGACGGCTACAAAGTGCTCGACCTGACGGGCCGCGAGATTGGCTTCGTCACCAGCGGTTCTCCCGCGCCCTTTCTCAAGAAAAATATCGCTTTGGCGTATGTTCCCCGCGAGTTCGTCCCTCTGGGTACCGAACTGAAAGTAGAAATACGCGGACAGGGCGTGAAGGCACAAGTCGTGCCGACACCGTTTTACCGGAAGCCGAAAAAGACCTAACCACAGAGGACACGGAGAAACACAGAGGGACCCGAAAAGCAAGAGCTATCAGCCAGAAGCCAGGAGCCAGAAGCTGCCATGCCTTTTCCGACCGACTACAAGTACACCAAAGAGCACGAGTGGATCAAAGCCGATGGTATGAACGCCACGATCGGCATCACCAGTTATGCTCAGGAGTCGCTGGGCGACATTGTTTTCGTCGATTTGCCCAAGGCCGGCGCCGAAATTACCTCCGGCAAGACGTTTGGTTCGGTGGAATCGGTGAAGGCTGTTTCCGATCTTTACGCGCCCGTGTCCGGTACTGTGACCGAAGTGAATGGAGATCTGGCGACGGCACCGGAAAAGATCAACAAAGACGCGCATAGCGCCTGGATGATCAAGATCACACTGAAGGATCCGGGTGAGCTGAACGCTCTGCTCTCGGCCGCCGACTACGAGAAGTTCGTCGCCGAGGAGGGTGGACACTGATCCAAAAGCTACCATCACCCGTCGCAACCATGACCCCAGCGCGGCAGCTCAACAATCGACTTGGCCTTGAAGGACATCTAAAGAATTTCTATGCGCTATCTGCCTAAATCTCCCGCCGATCGAAAGGCCATGCTGCAGGCCATGGGCGCGCGTTCGATCGACGATTTATTCTCTCCAATTCCTGCGGAATACCGGCTGGAGCGAGACCTCAAGGTGCCCCGCCAGATGGCCGAATCCGAGATCGTGGACTGGTTTCGCGAGCGCTCCCGCGAGAACGGGGACGCCTACGCCACATTCCTCGGCGCTGGGGCCTATTCTCACTACCGCCCCGTGATCATCGATTCGCTCATTTCGCGCGGCGAATTTCTGACCGCCTACACGCCCTATCAGGCGGAGATCTCGCAGGGCACATTGCAGGCGATTTTTGAATTCCAGACCATGATTTGCGAACTGACCGGCATGGAGGTCGCCAACGCTTCCATGTACGACGGTTCGACCGCGGCCGCCGAGGCCGTGATGATGGCCGTGCGTCTTACCGGACGGCGATCTGTGGTTATCGCGCGCAGCGTGCATCCGGAGTATCGCGAGGTGCTGACCACCTACGCGCATCACCAGAACCTGCCTCTGTCCACGACGTCGTTCAAAGACAATGGCCAGTTGAATCTGGAAGATCTGGAAAAATCCATCACGCCGGAGACCGCTTGCGTCCTGATTCAGTCGCCAAATTTCTTTGGGACGATTGAAGACGCTGCCGCCATCGCGGACATGGCGCACCGAAAAGGCGCGATGCTGGTGGTGTCGATTGCCGAGGCAGTTTCGCTGGGCATCGTCGAACCGCCGCGACAGGCGGACGTGATCGCCATGGAAGCACAATCTTTCGGCGTGCCCCTCGGCTTCGGCGGCCCCTACTGCGGAGTCATCGCCACTCGCGAACAGTTCGTTCGCCAGATGCCCGGACGCCTGGCCGGCCAGACCACGGATCGCAATGGCAAACGCGGCTTCGTCCTGACTCTGGCTACCCGCGAACAGCACATACGCCGCGAAAAGGCGACGTCCAATATCTGCACCAACCAGGCCCTGGTGGCGCTGATGGTCAATATCTTCATGACCATCTACGGCAAAGTCGGGCTTAAAGGAACTAGCCAAACAAAATCTGGCCAAGACCGCTTACGCTGCTGCTCAATTCGGCAAGCATGCCAAGGTGCTTTTTCCCGGTGCGCCGCGGTTCAACGAATTTGTGGTGCAGACCAGCGAAGATCCCTACGCCATCAACAGCCGCCTGTTGGGACACAAAATCGTGGGCGGGCTTCCCCTGAAAAAGTTTTATCCCGAGTTGGGCCATGCCGCGCTGTGGTGCTGCACCGAACTGACCACGCGCAGCGCGATCGATACCGCGGTTGGCCTGGTCGCCGAAAGCGAGCGCTCCGTAAGAGCTGCCCGGGAAGAAGTGGACGCGCAGGAGGTGGCACGGTGAAGCACATGACTCGTAAAGCCACCCGGCACGTCAGCCAGAATGAGGGCCTGATTTTCGAGAAGTCTTCGTCAGGAAAAGCGGCGTGGAAGCTGCCACCGCTGGATGTGCCCGAGATTGATGCCTCCGAACTTCTTGGCTCGTCCGAGAGAAAAGACCTGGGCAACATGCCTGAAGTAAGCGAAATCGAAATCATCCGCCACTTCACCCGGCTTTCCACCTGGAACTACGCCATTGATCTGGGCATGTATCCCCTGGGTTCATGCACCATGAAGTACAACCCGCGGGTGAATGAGCTGGTGGTGCGCCTCGACGGCCTGGCCAACGGACATCCTTACCAGCCAGAGCGAATTTCGCAGGGCGCCTTGCGCATTATCAAGACCCTGAGCGAGTGCCTCATTGAAATCACTGGCATGGACGCCATCACTCTGCAGCCCGCTGCTGGAGCGCACGGCGAACTCACGGGACTGCTGATGGTCCGCGCCTATCACCAGTCCAAGGGCGCTCCGCGTAAGAAGATTTTGATCCCTGATTCCGCGCACGGCACCAATCCGGCGACCGCCGCCATGGTCGGTTACTCCGTGGAGAATTTGAAATCCAATGCCCAGGGCATGGTGGATGTGTCCGCACTCGCGTCACAGATGAACGAAGACGTTGCCGCGCTCATGCTCACCAATCCCAACACGCTGGGCGTCTTCGAGCAGGAAATCCACAAGATCGCCGAAATCATGCACGCCAAGGGCGGATTGCTGTACATGGACGGCGCCAACATGAACGCACTGGTGGGAAAAGTCCGTCCCGGCGACTTCGGGGTCGACGTGATGCACTTGAACCTGCACAAGACCTTCTCCACTCCTCACGGTGGCGGCGGGCCCGGTTCTGGTCCGGTAGCGGTGAAAAGCAAGCTCGAACCGTTTCTACCCACGCCAGTCCCAGTCACCAAGCCCGACGGCACCCTGGCCTTCGAATATGACCGGCCGCAATCGGTCGGCCGGGTGCGCGCCTTTTACGGCAACTTCGGAATGTTCGTACGCGCTCTCGCCTACATTCTGGCCAACGGTCCTGACGGCTTGCGCCAGACCACCGAAGACGCTGTGCTTAACGCCAACTACATTCGCAAGGGCCTTGAAGGCGTGTACGATTTGCCTTATTCCACTCCCAGCATGCACGAGGTAGTCTTCAGCGACAAACTGCAGGCTAAAAAAGGCGTCAAGACGATGGACCTCGCCAAGCGCCTGATCGACTACGGCTTCCATCCCTATACGACTGCATTTCCGTTGATCGTGCCCGGCGCGCTCATGATCGAACCGACCGAGAGCGAGCCCAAGGAAGAACTGGATCTATTCATTGAGGCCATGAAGTCAATCGCTGATGAAGTTGAGGAAGATCCGCAAACTGTGCTGGACGCACCGCATTCAACCCGCGTCTCCCGCCTGGATGAAACGGCTGCTGCCCGCAAGCCCGTCCTTAGGTGGAAACCAGGGACTTAACCACTGACGACGCGGAGGACACGGAGGGTGGTTCGCCTTGCACCATCCGGCGAATTCCGTCGCGCAAATGCACCACATTGAAATTCATCAGTAAGCCAACGTATTTTCCGCTCAGCTTGAGAAAAGTGATAAGTTGCGCCAGGTGTACTGGAGTAATAGCGTCCACGGCCTTGATTTCGACCACTACTGTATTCTCCACAAGAATATCCAGTCTGAATCCCAGATCAATCCTCTCGCCGTCGTAGTTCACCGGAAGAGGGAGCTGCGAGGCGGTTCGAAAGCCACGCTTTCTGAGTTCGTGCACCAGGCAAGCCTCATAGACGCCCTCCAGCAATCCTGGCCCCAGAGCGGTATGGACTTTCATGGCGGCATCAACCACCGCACCGCTGATCTCGTTAAAGTGCATTTCCTCTGTGCCCTCCGTGTCCTCCGTGGTTCTACCAGATAGAGGGTCAGCAGTATGTGACGTTCGTCACATGATCAGGGTGGTGCGTCACAAAGAACGCTCCTGTGTCCTCCGTGTCCTCTGTGGTTAAATCCTTGCAGCCGTGCCCGAGAAGCCTTCAGCTCTTTTCTCATCGCCTGAAAAGCGCAACGTCATTCTGTGTCTGCTGCTGGTGGTGGCGACACTAGCGCTCTACAATCCAGTCAACCGCCATCCCTTCGTTAATTACGATGACGATCGTTACGTCACCGAAAACCCGCACGTCCACAACGGCCTGGCCGGGGACACGATCACATGGGCATTCCGCGCCACCGAGCAGGGGAACTGGCATCCCCTCACCTGGCTGTCACACGCCCTCGACTATCAACTGTTTCACCAGAATCCCGCCGGGCACCATTTCACCAGCGTGTTGATTCACGCTGCAAACGCTGTCCTTCTTTTTCTATTCCTGATGTATGCTACCCGCCGCCTCGGAGCAAGCTTGTTCGTGGCCTCGTTATTCGCGCTTCATCCCATCAACGTTGAATCGGTAGCCTGGGTGGCGGAGCGCAAGAACGTCCTGTGCACGTTTTTCTTTTTCGCAACCCTGATCGCCTACTGCCGGTATGCGCGGCAGCCAGAGTGGCGCCGGTATCTGGCATTCACCGGCTTATTTGCTTTGGGACTGATGTCGAAGCCGATGGTCATCACTCTCCCGTTTGTGCTCCTGTTGCTGGACTACTGGCCGCTGGGTAGGATCCGGGGAGGCCCGGCCGGTTCGTTGCGGCCGACATCGCTTTCAAAACTCATCCTGGAGAAATTGCCGCTGCTCGCACTTTCGGCCGCCAGCGCGATCATCACGATGTACGCCCAGCAGGCGGGAGGGGCCGTGCGCTCCACCGCGCAGTTCTCGATGGGCGTGCGTCTCGAAAACGCGGTTGTGGCGTACGCCATGTATCTGTGGAAGATGGTCTGGCCGTCTCATCTGGCGCCGATCTATCCTCATCCGGGAGATTCGCTGGCCGCGTGGCAGGTGGGGACATCAGTGCTGGTCCTCTTAGCTGTGACCGGCGTTGTGCTGAAGTTCCGTCCGCAGCGATACCTGCTGACCGGTTGGTTGTGGTTTCTGGGGACTTTGGTTCCGGTGATCGGCCTGGTGCAAGTCGGTGACCAGGCCATGGCTGACCGTTACGCCTACATTCCGCTGGTCGGAATTTTTATCATGATCGCCTGGGGAATCGCTGATCTGGCCGATTCGAAACAGGCCGGTCTCATTGTTCGCGTGATTCCAGCGGCGTGCGTGTTGCTCGCCCTGGCTTTCGCTACCAACCGGCAGCTGGGTTACTGGTCGAGCAATTACGATCTCTGGACGCACGCACTCGCGGTGACCGAAAGAAATTTCATCGCGCAGGACAATCTGGGCGGGGCGCTTCTGCTGCTGGGCAAACCCGATGAAGCCTATTCCCATTTCCAGGCTGCAGCCCAGATCAATCCGCTCGACCCCATGAGCCGTTCTAACCTGGGTGCCTACCTGCAGGAACAGGGACACCTGGCCGAGGCCGTCGAACAATACAACCGTGTCATCAGTCTCACTTCGGACGCCGGCTTGCTCGCGGCGACTTATGCCAACCTTGGCGCCGCCTATCGCAGGCTCGGCGAAGATGAGAATGCGCGCACCAGTTATGACCGGGCCCTGCAGCTGAATCCGAACCAGTACAACGCATACCTGGGACTGGGTGAGTTATCGGAAAAACAAAACCGGCTGGATGACGCTATCACTAATTATTCGAAGGCGGTCGAGTTGCAGCCCACGGATACCGGATTTCTCCTGCTCGGTCGTGCTCTCGAGAGAGCGGGGCGCCGCGCCGAAGCGCTGTCCGCCTACCAGGCTGCTTTGCGGCTTTCACCTGAAATGCCGGAAGCCCAACGTGCGGTGGATGCCCTTTCCGGATTGACGCGCTGACCCCCACCGCACCCGGCCCACTATCCACCTTTATTTTTTCTCGCTGATGTCCACCGAAGCGCGCGTTTTCTCCCAGTCCACATGCATGGCGCAGGCCGAGCCCGTCTGATCGAAGCTGATGGCGAAATTCTCCATTGGCGAAGGCAATTGCGACACCCGCATTTCCACGCGGGTAAAGTCCTCTCCCTCGCCCGGATAGGGAATGCCCCACTCCCCCGTCTTCTTGCTGATGATCAGGACCCATTTATCAGCGTTGGGGAGGGTGAAAATCGTGTAGCTCCCGGCGGGAACATCCTTGCCCCCAACGTTCAGGTTCGTGTCTGTGACCAGCGTGGTGGCCTCGTTGGCGCCGGTCCGCCATACTTCGCCGTAAGGTACCAGTCCGCCAAATATCTTGCGGCCTTTCGTGCGCGGACTGGAGTAGTCAGTCTTGACCATCTTGCCATCGCTGAACTTGCACTGGGCCTGCGCGGGTGGGCTGGGACGCTTGCTGGCCTCCTGGGCGCAGGCGAACAGGGCGAACAAAGGCAGCATCAGACCGACGAGTGCGACACGTATCTTCATGAATTCTCTCCTTGAGTAATTGGCTTCTAGCTTCCGGCAACAGTCAGGAGCCAGAAGCCAGCAGCTAGAAGCATGCCTAAATGCTTTGACGCAGCGCCGAAGACTTGGACAGCGCGCGCCCGCAATTATGCTCCACGCAACCCGCCCGATACAATCAAGCCATGCCGGTATTCGACGAAAAGCAGGAAGAACTGGAACACTACGAAACCATGATGGGAGTCCCGCGAGGGCGGTTGGCGGTAACCATGGACATGATCACCGACGCCATGGCGCTGGTCGGCCAGCACGGCGTCTATTGCCAGAGCCAGCGCTGGCCGGGCAAACCGGTCCTCGACATCCAACTGGTCATGAAGGGACTCACGGACGCGAAGGAACTGATCCAGAGCGTGATGGAAGAATTGAAAAAGAAATCCTGAGAGCGTCCAAACGCAGCCCATACCTCCGTGCTGCTCGGTGTCCTCCGTGGTTAATTCTGTTTACGCCAGCGTGTATTTTCCGCGCTCAATCACCTTTTGGGCGATCTGCTGCCGCAGTTCGATCGTGTTGAATGGTTCGTGCTTCACCAGGCGGCGCAGGATGGCCAACTGCGTGCGCAGCATGTCCCCTTCGGCCACGGCTGCGATGATCTTCTTCGCTGCCGCTTCGATCTTGTCCATGGCTTGCGAGATGTACACCCGCGTCATGGCGATGGCGAACGACGCCGCGGCTTCGCCGTTCTGCAGGGCGATTTTCTGTGCCCGCAGCACGGCGGACTCCATGGCATAGGTTTCGATCACCATGTCGGCGATCGCGCCCATCACTTCCTGCTGGTCCTGTATGGCCTGCATATACTTCTGAGTCGCGGCCCCGGCGGCAAACAGGCCCAGCTTCTTTGCCTGCGCCACCAGTTTGCGTTCCTCCGCCAACGGACCCTCCAATTCTTCTCCGACAGTGGGCCCCGCGAGCACTTCGTCCATCAGTTTCTTGATTGCGGGCATCAGCGGCAACTGTCCAGACATGGCGCGTTTGAGCAGGAAGCCGGTGATGATCAGCCGGTTGATCTCGTTAGTGCCTTCAAAGATGCGGTTGATGCGCGCATCGCGGTAAGCGCGCTCGGCGGGATACTCTTCGACAAAGCCATAGCCGCCGTAAATCTGCACCGTCTCGTCCACCACGTAGTCGATCATTTCCGATCCCCAGACTTTGAGGATCGAACATTCCACCGCGTATTCTTCGATCGCCTTGCGTGTCTCCTTGGCCGCGTCGGCGCCGGCTTTATCCACCTCGTTGAGCGCCACATCCATCATGCCCACGGTGCGATAGACTAGCGCTTCGCCGACATAAATCAGAGTCGCCATGTTGGCCAGCTTCTCGCGCACCAACCCGAAGTCCGCGATCACTTTGTTGAACGCCTTGCGCTGTTTCGCGTATGCGATGGCGTTTTCCAGCGACAGCCGCGCCCCGCCCACGCACATCGCGCCCAGCTTGAAGCGTCCCACGTTGAGGATGTTAAAAGCGATGACGTGTCCCTTGCCGATTTCGCCCAGCAGATTGTCCGCCGGAACCTGGCAGTCGTTGAGGATCAGAGGGCAGGTGGACGAGCCGCGGATGCCCATCTTGTGTTCTTCCGCGCCCACCGAGAATCCCGGAAACGTCCTTTCGACCAGGAAAGCGCTGAACTTTTCGCCGTCCACTTTGGCGAACACCGTAAACAGATCGGCAAAGCCGGCGTTGGTGATCCACATCTTTTCGCCGTTGAGGATGTAGTGCTTGCCGTCGGGCGAAAGCTGGGCCCGGGCGCGGCAGTTCAGCGCATCGGAACCAGAGGAAGCTTCCGACAAGGCATACGCCCCGACAATTTCTCCGGCGGCCAGCCGCGGCAGATATTTCTTCTTCTGTTCTTCCGTGCCAAAGTAAACGATTGGGAGGGTGCCGATGCCGGAATGTGCGCCCCAGGTGGTGGCGAAGCCGGCGTACTTGGCAATGTGATCGGCGATCACGGCGGCGGTGACCTTGTCCATTTCCAGTCCGCCGTAGGCTTCGGGGATTTCGACTCCGCTCAGCCCCAGGTCCCCCGCCTTCTTCAGCAAATCTCGAGAGATGGAATGGTCCTTGTGCTCCATCTTCTCGGCGTTGGGCAGGATTTCGTTGACCGCGAACTCTTCGGCGGTCTGCCCGATCAGCTGGTGCTGCTCGGTGAAATCCTCAGGTGTGAATACTTCGTCAACCTTGCGCTCTTCGAGCAGAAAGCTGCCGCCAGAGATCTTGGTGCTGGGAATCGCAGTCGTGGTAGCCATCATGTAACCCCTTTAACCACCAAGGACACGAAGGTCCACGAAGGAAGGGCCTCAAGGTTCCCTTCGTGTACCTTGGTGTCCTTCGTGGTTTACGCTTTTGACTTCACTTCCATCCCGTCCCGTTCACAAACCGTTTGATGCCGTCCCTAAGGTGCACAACGTTGAAGTTTATAAGCAGCCCGATGGATTTACCACTGAGTTTAAGGTACGAAAGGATTTGGGCCTGATGGACGGGAGAGATGCCGTCAACGGACTTGATCTCCACGACCACCAGGTCCATCCGATAGCCGAGATCGAGCTTGACTCCCCGGTAGACCACGGGAAGGCCGAGTTGAGCGGCAGATCGAAATCCCGCGCGCTTCAGTTCGTATTGCAAGCAGGCGGTATAGGTGCTCTCCAACAACCCCGGCCCGAGTTCGGTATGGACCGTCATGGCGGCAGTGATCACCGCATGACTCACCTGTTGCGGCGTCGTTGTTCTGATCGGGACAGTGGCCATGGCGTGCCTCCAGCCATCCATAGTTGTCAATCAGCGCCGTACTGTCCAGGTCATACGTCACAATGGCAAAGAAAAACCTTTAACCACCAAGGACACGAAGGTCCACGAAGGAAGGCTAATGCCCTAAGTTTTCCTTCGTGTACCTTCGTGTCCTTGGTGGTTAAAGGTTTTCGAAAATGCCCGCAGCGCCCATGCCCCCGCCCACGCACATGGTCACCATTCCGTAGCGAGCCTTGCGGCGCTTCATCTCGCGGATTATGGCAGCAGTCAATTTGGCGCCGGTACATCCCAGAGGATGCCCCAAAGCAATAGCTCCGCCATTCGGATTCACCTGCTCCGGATCAAGCCCGGCCTCCTTGATCACGGCCAGCGACTGCGCCGCGAAAGCTTCATTCAATTCGATCACGCCGATCTCGGAGAGTTTGAGCCCCGCCATCTTCAACGCCTTCGGAATTGCAAACACTGGCCCCAGCCCCATTTCTTCGGGCTTGTATCCCGCTGTGGCAAAGGAAACGTATCGCACCAGCGGCTTGATTCCCAGCGCCTTGGCGCGCTCTGCGGACATGACTATCGCAGCCGCCGCTCCATCGGAAGTTTGCGAGGAATTACCCGCGGTCACCGTTCCCTTGGCATGAAACGCCGGCTTGAGCGCGAGCAGAGCCTCAAGCGAAGTATCAGCCCGCGGCCCTTCATCCACTTTGAAGATAAGATCCTGCCGCTTCGGCCTCGAGCCGTTCGGTGTAGTGAAGCTCACAGTCACCGGTACAGTCTCATCGGAAAACTTCCCCTCCTGGATCGCAGCTAGCGCCTTCTGATGGCTGCGCAGCGAAAATTCGTCCGCCGCCTGCCGGGTGATGCCGAAGCGTTGCGCCACTCGTTCGGCGGTCAACCCCATGGTGAGATAGGCATCGGGATAGTGGTCAACCAGCCACGGGTTCGGCGATATCTTGTGCCCGCCCATGGGGATCATGGACATCGATTCCGTTCCGCCAGCGACAATGATCTCCGCGCCGCCGCTCATGATGCGCTCTGCCGCCATGGCAATCGCCTGCAGTCCGGAAGAACAGAAGCGATTGATGGTGATCGCCGAAGTCTCCACCGGCAGCCCGGCCCGCAGCGCGGCAATGCGGGCAACGTTCATCCCTTGCTCAGCCTCGGGCATGGCACAGCCGAGAATCACGTCTTCGATTTCTTTTGTATCTACTTGCGGCACCCGGTCGAGCGCGCCTCTGATGGCGATGGCGGCCAGTTCATCGGGACGGGTGGCGCGCAGCGTGCCTTTAAATGCGCGTCCCACAGGAGTACGGACGGAAGAGACAATGACGACTTCTCTCATAACAGTTTCCAGTAGTTGATGTGATCAAGTCTAGCACTCGGTCATCTATCAAATATTAGATGCTCACACGGCTCACGTAGCCCAGACGTCCTCGTCTGGGCAGGCGAGCGAAGCTCGCCGGAGCGGACTGCGTCCGCCGGGCAGGTGTGGACATCCTTCGGCTTCGCTCAGGACAAGCTCTGCCCCTACGCAATACATCGACTAGTTCCTGAGCGTCTTCCCCGTCTTCAGCGTGTACTGAATTCTCTCTTGCGTCTTTCTCTCGCCGCACAGCGATTTAAACGCCTCGCGCTCCAAATCCAGAATGTATTGTTCGCTGACCGGAGTGCCCGGAGTCACGTTGCCGCCGCACAGTACTTCCGCGACCCTGGTGGCGATTTTCACTTCGTGGTCTGAAATGTAATCGCCTTGCCGCATGATGTGCACTCCCAGCCTTAGCGCCGCCAGAACGTTTTCTCCGGGCGCGGGGATATCGGTGCGGGGCTGCGGAGGTTCGTATCCGGCACGGACCAGTTCCAAGGCGCGGGCCTTGGCGTCGGCCAGCACGCGCTCGCGGTTCATGGTGATGTTGTCGGACTCATGCAGGAAGCCGAGGCCGCGCGCCTCGTGCGCGGAGGTTGCGACCTTGCCCGTGGCGATGGTCTCGAAGGCCTTCTTCATGGCCTCCATCAGTTCGATGGACTCCCCGCGCCCCGGACGAATCGTCGCCGCACTATCCACTGCGCGCAGCATCATCTCCTTGCAACCGCCTCCGCCCGGCAGCAGACCGACCCCAACTTCCACCAGCCCGGCATAAAGTTCGGCATGAGGCTGGCGGGCTGCGCCGTGCAGAGTGATTTCGGTGCCGCCGCCCAGGCACAGCCCGAAAGGCGCTACCACTACCGGCTTGGGCGAGAACTTGATGGCTTGGGTCATGCCCTGGAACTGGCGGATGGCGAGGTCAACCTCGTCCCACTCTTCTTCCTGCACGGACATAAGCAACAGCATGACGTTGGCGCCGACAGAGAAATTGTCGGCGTCATTGGTGATGACGAACGCATCGAATCCATCGCCGGGGCCGCCCGGTTTTAGAGTCTGACCAATGAGGCTGACAATGTCACCGCCGAGCGAGTTCATCTTGGAATGGAACTCCAGGCAGGCAACGCCATCGCCCAGATCGACCAGCGACGCCCCCGAGTTTTTCTTCGCGACCCCGTTGGTTTTTTTCGCGACCTCGACCGACCACACGCCTTCAGGAACTTCTACAGGTACATACTTCGCCGTTTTCAGATCGAAGTAGGCCCTTCCCGACGCTGCTTGGGGATCGTCCTGGTACCAGGACTTGTTCCCCCCTGTCAGCAGTTGCTCGACATTCGCCGCTACCGGACGGCCTTCCTTTTTCATGCGGGCCACGGTTGCCTCAATTCCGGCGGCATCCCACAGTTCGAAGGGGCCGAGCTTCCAGTTGAAGCCCAGGCGCATGGCCCGGTCGATCTCGACAATAGAATCGGAGATTTCAGGAACGCGATTGGCTGAGTAGTTCCACAAATCGGAAAGCACCGACCACAAAAACGCGCCCGCTTTATCACCCTTCTGCGGGCCGCCCTCAAGTCCGAGCAAGGTGCGCAACCGCGTACCCGGGGCCTCGATATTCTTCGCCATCTCGAGAGCAGGGAGCCTGGGCTTCTGGCGAGGACGATATTCGAGCGTCTTCCAATCCAGCGCGAGGCGGTCGTCGGTTTTACCGGCTTTTGCCCGAGTCGGCGGTCGAGGGCGCCCCCCCCGCACTTTTCTTGTAAAAGCCCCCTTTGGTTTTGTCCCCCAGCCACTTGCGTTCCAGCATCTGCTTGTAGAAGTCAGGCAATGGGCTCGGCCGGGGAGGGCTCTGCTGCCCGCCGGATTTTTCCATGTTCCCCGCTACATGCCCCAGAATGTCGAGCCCAACCAGATCGATGGTGCGGAAAGTCGCCGACTTCGGCCATCCCACCGCGTCTCCGGTCAGTGCGTCCACGTCCTCGATGCTCAAATCCATCTCCTGCATCAGTCGCATCACGTTGAGCACGGAGAACGTGCCGATGCGATTGGCAATGAAGTTGGGCGTGTCCTTGGCAAGGACTACCCCTTTGCCGAGATTCACGTCGCTGAAGTGGGCGACGGCCTCGAGGACAGCGCGATCCGTTTCCGGTGTGGCGATAATTTCCAGCAGCCGCATGTAGCGGGGAGGGTTGAAAAAATGCGTGCCCAGCCACGACTTGCGGAAGTCGTCGGAAAAGCCTTCAGCAATCTTTGCCACCGGGAGCCCGCTGGTGTTGGTGCTGACAATCGTCCCCGGCTTGCGGATGGCTTCCACCTTCTTCAAGAGCGCTCGCTTGATGTCGAGATTCTCGACGACCGCTTCAATGATCCAGTCCACGTCACTCAGGCGCTTGAGGTCGTCTTCGAAGTTTCCGATCGTGACCAGGCGGGCCAGTCCAGGTTCGTAGAAAGCGGCAGGCTTGGACTTTTTTGCGGTCTCCAGTCCGGCTGCGGCAAGTTTGTTGCGGGCAGGACCGTCGGCGTCAGGAGGGACGATGTCGAGCAGGTAGCTGGGCACCCCGGCATTGGCGAAGTGAGCAGCGATGCGCGCGCCCATGGTCCCGGCGCCGAGAACGGCAACTTTGTGGATGCGCTTCATGGACAACCTCGGAGGACTAAACGCAACAACGATTGTATAGCGGCACGAGTCAGTTCATGTGTGGGTCGGTTCGAGGGTGGGTCGGGCATAAGTGTCCGACCCACACGGGCTAGGGCAGTTTATCAATTGCCCATTCGTCTCTGGCGGCATGAACCACAATGATCTGCGATCTCTGCGGGCGACCAGACCGATTTGACACGGAATCAGAAATAAACAAAGTAATGGGAAATACATAGCGCCCGGCCTTCAGCTTTCTTCCACGCCTGATTTCGTAAGCCGCATCGTTTCCCGAAGAGAAGAAGGTGTCCGTGCGCTCCTGCGAGCTGCTCTGTTTCGCCGCGTCGGTCAGCATGAGCAGGCCGGTCTCGCGGTCCTGGTTCTGCCAGGCCTGCAGAAATCGATTGGCCGCGGCCAGCGCGGAACTATATCCGCGATCAGGGACGGTAAGCGATGACGAATGTTTGTTCCTGCCAGTGGCCGATGTGGACAACCACGGCGCCAGGGAGAGAATCATCAGTGTCAAGGCAAGATGCCTTCCCCACAGCCGGCGGGATGCCGGCGCTACCCATTCAAATTTCACAATCAAATTATGAGGGAGGCTGCGAGATGCTCCAAGACACCAGCAAGGTTCTCTCTCGCCGAGCAAGACCTAGGAACAAATGAAAGATGAAAATGGAGGACAGGCGTCCCGCCCGTCCACGCGGGCGAGGGCGCCCGCGCCACACATTGTCATCTCAGGAAATTAGCTTAGCCAGGGCGAAGGCCGCGGCCGCGGCCACGCCGCCGATCACCATCGTTTGCACCGCACTGCGTGCCGGGCCAGTTCCCGTGTAGCGACCCTTCAAATAGCCGAAGACGCCGAGCGCGGCCAGGGTCACGACTGCCGAGTACGCCAGCCCATGCACAGCGCTCGAGAGAAGGATGTAGGGCGAAAGCGGAATCATTCCGCCTGCAATATAGGAGCCCGCGATGGTGACAGCGCTGGTCACCGCGCGGCGCGGGTCGGGTTCTTCCAGTCCCAGTTCGAAGCGCATCATGAAATCCACCCAGGCGTCGGGACGGCGGCTGAGTGCTTCGACGACGGGTGTACTCTCGGCTTCCGTCATGCCGTAGGACTGAAAGACGCGTCCCACTTCAGCCATTTCTTCTTCTGGAATTTCCTTGATTTCGCGGTATTCGCGCACCCGCTCCTGTTCGTAGTGTTCGGCATCGCCACGGGCTGCCAGGTATCCGCCCAGACCCATGGCGATCGATCCGGCCGCAATCTCAGCCAGCCCGCCCACCACGATCAGGTGCGTGTTTTGCACCGCACCTGAAAGTCCAGCGGCGAGAGCGAAGGGTACGGTAAGGCCATCGGCCATGCCGATGACTACGTCGCGCACCACATTGGTGGCCATGAAATGGGTCTCGACATGTTCATGCGGCATGATCAGACCTCCGGATGAGATTGCAGATATTTTTGGGCCCGCCGGACCACGTCTCGTTCGCCGCGATATGAAAGCTTGCGCGGTGCGTCTTCGAGCGGGATCCAGAGCGCACGCTTGACTTCAACCCGCATCTCGCGAGACACATCATCAATTTGGCCGGAGTGATAACGCAGCAGGAAAAATGAAACGATCTTGAATACGCGTTGTCCGTCTCCCCAGGAACGCACATAAACATACTTGATGTCTGCCAGCTTGGTGATCGGCGTGGCAATCAGTCCGGTCTCCTCGCGTACCTCGCGCAAAGCTGTCTCTTCGGACTTTTCACCGGGATCCACCAGCCCCTTGGGCAGGGCCAGTACCACTTTTTGCGCAGTTTTCCGCGCGGGCCGCGCCGAAGAGGTCTCGGTCTGAGGCTCAATCACGGCCACTTCCCAGCCCTGTCCGGCCCGATGCACCACCACGCCGCCGGCAGAGATTTCCCGAACCATGGCCCCCAAGTTAACAGGATTATTGGAGTTAGTCACCGGGGCCGGGCCGGGTCCCCAAGCCTCCGCAAGTAACACGTCTCTGAGAACCGACGTGCCTGGAACTATTCTCCGGGAACTGGCATCTTAGCTGCTAGCGGTAAGACCGGGGCAGCCGGGTGAAATGAGGGTTCCGGTGAAGCATCTGGGCAAGATCATTCGTTCGGTGCAGGCCTTCGGACGCGGCCTGTCGGGTCTCCCCGGCCCGAAGCAGACGCAGCTCTCCGGCGGCATAGGACTGGCGCTGGGCGGCGGTTTCGCCCGCGGCATCGCGCATATCGGCGTCCTCAAAGTTCTCGAAGAAGAAAATATTCCCGTGAGCCTGGTGGCCGGCACCAGTGTGGGCGCGCTGATCGGCGCTGCCTACTGCAGTGGCGTCACCATCGCGGAGTTGACCCAGATGTCCACCCGGGTGCGATTCAAGGATTTCGCCCGCTGGACTCTGTCGCGCTACGGCTTTGCCAGCAACGAGCGCATGATCAAGTTTCTCAGCAGCATTCTGAAAGTCAAGACCTTCGAAGAATTGCAGATTCCTCTGGCCGTGACGGCCACGGATTTTTCCACCGGCGCGGGAGTGGTCTTCCACTCCGGGCCGCTGGTCGATCCGGTGCGCGCCAGTTGCGCTTATCCGGGAATGTTTCTGCCGGTAAAAGTTCGGGGTCGTCTGCTGGTGGACGGCATGCTGGCCCACGCTGTGCCCACAGTGCCCTTGCGGGAAATGGGCGCGCAACATGTGCTGGCGGTGCATCTCAAGGGGACTTGGACCAACGGGGATGCCGGTCCGCGGCATCTCTTCGACGTGATTGGACAGTGCTTCGCCATCGCCCAGGAAATGAACTGCGGAGTGTGGAAGGCAGCCGCCGACCTGGTCATCGATCCCGATGTGAATGGATTCAAGTACGACGACTTCGAGCGCTCGGCAGAATTGATTCGTTCCGGAGAAGTCGCAACCCGCGCCGCTTTGCCTGAAATCCGAAAATGGCTGCAGCAACCCGAGCCGGAGCGAAAACCGCAACCCCGCATCGCTCAAGTCGCAGCAGCGCCAGCAAAGTAGCGGCTCACGTGGGGACAGCCGCCCTCGGCTGTCCAGCCGAGCGAAGCTCGGCCAGTTCAGGGCAGAGTGAGTCCAGGGCAGCCGATCAAACAGTTGAGAGATAGATAAAAGAGCCGAGCCTTGCTCGGCCGGACAGCCGAGGGCGGCTGTCCCCACGTGGTCTGTGGTGCTGAAAGCTGATAGCTGATAGCCGATAGCTGGGTTACTTCATCACCCCGCGCGCGGCAATCCCAATATTGTCGCGGGAAGTGTTCTTGACCAGATACATCATCTCGTCGGCCTGGCGGATGATTTCGCGCGGAGTCTTGGCATCGTGCGGGTACGTAGCTACGCCCATGGAGGCGCGGACGTTCAGGTTCAATCCTTCTTCCTGGCAGAACATGCTGGTGCGGAGGCTGTCGCGCAGGCGTTTGGCCACGATCAGGGCCGCGTCTTTTCCAGTCTGGGGCAACAGCACGACAAACTCATCTCCACCGTAGCGGAAGGCGTAGTCGATCAATCGCAGCTGCGCTTTGATCAGGTAGCCGATCTCCATCAGCAGCTTGCTTCCGACCAGGTGTCCGTGAGTGTCGTTGACCTGTTTGAAGTGGTCGAGATCGATAAACACCACGGTGAACTCATAGCCGTACCGCGCCGAACGGTAAACCTCCGTCTCCAGCGTCTTATAAAGATGGCGGGCGTTGTAGAGTCCCGTGCAATCATCGGTGATGGTGAGTTCCTGGATCTTCTCTACTGCGCGCGCATTTTCGATGGCAATGGCGGCGTAGTCACAAATCGACTGCAGGAAAAATGATTCCTGGTCGGTGAAATTTTCCATCCTCACATTGACCAGTTGAATCACGCCCAGCACCCGCAGCTTCGAACGCAGGGGCACACAGATGATGGAGCGCGTCTCCCATTGCGTCATCTCGTCGATGCGCTTGGCGAAGCGCGGATCGGTGTACACGTCAGGCACGACGACGCGCTCGCCATGTTTCGCCACCCAGCCAGCGATGCCCTCCCCGACTTTGAGGCGCACATTTTTCAGGGCCTCGGACGCTTTGCCCACCGCAATGGCGAAGTAGAGTTCGTCGCGCTCTTCATCCACCATCAGCAACGACCAGTTGTCGGGACGGAAGTATTCCGCCATCTTTTCCATGATGGTCTGCAGGATGGAGTCGAGGTCGAGAGACGAGGTCAGGGCCTTGGCCACATCATGAAAGATGCCCAGTTCCTGCACTTTGCGGTCGGCGGCGGCCTTGGTCATGAACTGCGGTCCTCGATGTGGGCAGGAAGTGTTGAAATTATATGCGGCTCTGGAAAGGGGCGGCAATCAACCTTAGTAACCAGAACCCCTGAAGCCAAGTCCCGAGGCTGGAATGCGCCTGCCGGGGGAGACCCGCAGTTTAACAATGCGGTTCACTCCCACTCCAGATTCATGGGCCCGGAGGGCGTTGATTAACATATATTTATCTTCAGATTACTCTTACATCTTGGATGCGGCCAGGGCTAGCTAAAGGCGGCAGGAAGACGGCCAGGTGGAATCCTTTGGGGCACGACTGAAACGGGAGCGGGAACAGCGCAAAATCACGCTGGACGAGATTGCTGTGTCCACCAAGATTGGCACCCGCTTCCTCGCCGCCATTGAGGAAGACCGCTTCGATCAGCTTCCCGGCGGGATCTTCAACAAAGGCTTTGTCCGCGCCTACGCCCACCATCTGGGCATGGACGAAAATCAGGCCATTGCCGACTTCGTGGCAGCCACCGAACCCGTCCTGCCTGAGCCGCCGCCGCAGGAAGCCCCGGTACTCGCAGCCCTGGTGGAGCGGGTGCCGGAAGCCAAGAGGAAGAGCCGCAGGGATGATGGTCTCCCGTGGGGCATTGTCGCCATTGTGCTCCTGGTGCTGGCTTGCGGATTCGCCCTTTGGGGCTTTCATTCACGAGAAAAGCCGGCCCACCCCGGCATCGAGGCTCCAGGCCACCAGAAGCCTGATTCTTCTGCCTTGGGCGATCAAAAGGAGGTGCTCCACAGTGCGGCCAGGTCGGCCGAGCCCGACCAAACCGCCGCGACCTCTCAGTCGCTCCCGCCCCAACCTGCGCCAGCCGCCCCGGAAAGCGCAGCCTCCACACCCGCCGCGACGATGCCGGGGGCAGATGCCGGACTCTTTCGTGTGCATATCAAGGCGCGTCAGGACTCATGGGTCGCGATCACCGCGGACGGTAGGCAGATCGTGCAAGACACTCTCGCCGCTTCCGCGGAACAGTCGATCGAAGCCCGCGACCAGATCGTGATCAAGGCTGGCAACGTCGGCGCCCTGGAGATCTCCTTCAATGGAAAGAAGCTGGCGCCGCAAGGCGGTTACAACCGGGTAAAGACCCTCATCTTTGACGCCAACGGCCTCCGACCCTAAGGATCGGAAACACTCCCTGCCGCAGTTGGCCACAACTCCTCAAACACCGTTCAAGTTCCCGCCCATACCGCCCAGTGGCCGACAATCGCCAATGGCTGGCCTGAAGCTGCTTCCAGGGCCGAAATCGTTGCGTCCCTGCCCATTCTCTGCTACGTTTATCTGAGTCGCAAAGTGCTCATTTACAGTCTGTTGCGTTCTGACCCGCCCGCCAGGAAGTAAAGTCCAGATCGCTGGTTAAAATCGCTTGAAGGAGAAGCTGCTTGTCATCCCGTAACCGTTATCTTTTTACCTCCGAATCCGTGACCGAGGGCCATCCCGACAAGATGGCCGATCAGATTTCTGACGCCATCCTCGACGCTTGTCTGGCCGAAGACCCGTCCAGCCGGGTGGCCTGTGAAACTCTGACCGCCACGGGCCTGGTCGTCATCGCGGGTGAGATCACCACCAAGGCTTACGTGGATTTCCAGTCGCTGGTGCGAGGCACGATCTCCTCCATCGGATATGACAACGCCCTCTACGGCTTTGACTCCAATACTTGCGCCGTAATCTCCACCATCAACAAACAGTCCGGCGACATCGCCATGGGCGTGGACACGGGCGGCGCCGGCGACCAGGGAATGATGTTTGGGTATGCCTGCAACGAAAACGCGGAACTGATGCCCACCCCGATCTCGCTGGCCCATAAGTTGACCATGCGGCTTTCTGAAGTGCGCAAGCATGGCCGGCTTCCTTATCTGCGCCCCGACGGAAAATCGCAGGTGACGGTCGAGTATGACAAGAACCACAAGCCGATCCGGGTGGATGCGGTCGTGGTTTCAACTCAACACTCGGAGACCGTGGGCAACGAGGAACTGCGCGGCGACATTCTGAAACACGTCATTCAAGCCACCATCCCCGCCCAGCTGCTCGACGAAGACACCAAGTACCATATCAATCCCACCGGACGTTTTGTGATCGGCGGTCCCATGGGCGACACCGGTCTTACCGGGCGCAAGATCATCGTGGATACCTACGGCGGCATGGGGCGTCACGGTGGCGGCGCGTTCAGCGGCAAGGACCCGACCAAGGTGGATCGTTCGGCCGCCTACATGGCGCGGCACATTGCTAAAAACATCGTGGCCGCGGGTCTGGCGGATCGTTGCGAGGTCCAACTCGCCTATGCCATCGGTGTGGCCGATCCGGTCAGCATACTGGTGGACACTTTCGGGACCTGCAAGGTTGATCCCGACACGATTCCGGATCTGGTACGCGCCAATTTCCACCTGACCCCGAAGGGGATCATCGAATCGCTCAAGCTGCGCCGGCCGATCTACTGCAAGACCGCGGCCTACGGACACTTTGGCCGGAACGATCCCGATTTCACCTGGGAAGCCACGGACAAAGCCGCCAAACTGGCCAGCGATGCCGGTCTGCGTGAGCCTGCGGGCGCCCGCAAGTAAGGCTTTAACCACCAAGGACACCCTTCGACTTCGCTCAGGGCAGGCTCCGGTCCACGAAGGAACCCCGAGAACCTGATTTCCTTCGTGTTGCTTAGTGTCCTTGGTGGTTTAATGATTTTAGGTTTTAAGTTCGAACAGGAGAGGTATGTCAACGACACCGACGCAACTGAATTGTGATGTGAAGAGTCTGGATTTTGCCGATCTGGGCAAGAAGAGGATCGACTGGGCCAACCAGTCCATGAAAGTCCTGCAGATCATTCGCAAGGAATTCATCAAGAACCAGCCCCTGAAGGGCATCCGCGTGTCGGCTTGCCTGCACGTCACCGCCGAAACCGCGAACCTGGCCATCTGTCTGAAAGATGGCGGGGCCGATGTCGTGCTCTGTGCCTCCAACCCACTCTCCACCCAGGACGACGTGGCGGCCAGCCTGGTCCGCGATCACAATATTCCAGTCTTCGCCATCAAGGGCGAGGACAACGACACGTACTACAGCCACATTCTTGCCGCCATCGACCACAAGCCCCAGATCACCATGGACGACGGCGCCGACCTGGTCACCCTGCTCCACACCAAGCGCCAGGACGCGCTCGAGGGTGTGATCGGAGGCACGGAAGAGACCACCACGGGCGTAATCCGCCTGCGCGCCATGGCCAAGGAAGGCGTGCTGCGCTTTCCCATCATCGCGGTCAACGACGCCGACACCAAGCACCTGTTCGACAACCGCTACGGTACCGGCCAATCGACCATCGACGGCATCATTCGTGCCACCAACTTCCTGCTGGCAGGATCGAAGTTCGTGGTCGCCGGCTACGGCTGGTGTGGACGAGGCCTGGCCAGCCGCGCTCGCGGCGCCGGCGCCGAAGTTATCGTCACCGAGATCGATCCCACCAAGGCGCTCGAAGCCCACATGGACGGCTTCCGCGTCATGTCCATGAACGAAGCCGCAAAACTGGGCGATGTGTTCTGCACCGTCACCGGCAACAAGAGCGTGCTGACCAAAGAACACTTCGATGTGATGAAAGATGGCGCCATCATCTCCAACTCCGGCCACTTCAACGTTGAGATCGACATCGTCGCCCTCGAGAAAATGTCTTCGTCGAAGCGCACCACACGCAGTTCGGTCGAAGAATACTCATTGCGCGACGGACGCAAGATCAACTTGCTGGGCGAAGGCCGCCTGATCAACCTGGCCGCCGCCGAAGGCCATCCCCCGTCCGTCATGGACATGAGCTTCGCCGACCAGGCGCTTTCCGCCGACTACATGGTCAAGAACTATAAGACGCTGGAGAAGAAGGTTTACAAAGTTCCCGACGACCTCGACAAGCGAGTCGCCAAGCTGAAACTGGAGTCAGTCGGCATCAAGATCGACAAACTCACGCCGGAGCAGGAAGAGTATCTGGCG
>CAWCPY010000001.1:0-199078 GCA_963797385.1 Terriglobia bacterium | reverse complement strand
CGAACCCTCGGTACCGGTATTAGCCAGTACAACGGTTTAGCAAACCGCCGCATTCGGCCACTCTGCCACCTCTCCGACTTTCATAAACAACAGCTTACGGACTGGTTATCAAAGATCCGTTGCATGAACGTTGCATCATCGCCTACCACAATGCTGTGCGGAGGGCACAATGGAGCGATAACAGCAAGGACACGTCTTTGAGCAACGTAGTGTTTTCACGTGCGATATTACACTACGCAAGTCATCGACGGCCAGCCGAAACGGCGCAGCGCGCGGAGCGGCTCTGCTCGAAGGACAACAACACCTCAGCACAAAGTGCAACTCTAACCATTAACGACCAGGGCAAAACCTGGACCCGACCGCGGTCGTGGCATTTCATGATTCCTTGAATCTCGGCCGATAACAAGGCGCGCACAATGTTTGGGATGTCATGGCGCGCCCCACGAAAGGCCCAGAGCTGTGACCGGTCTTCGACCTGGCTCAGGCCGGTGCCGCCCCCGATTGCCGGAACGTGATACTCCAATTCGCTGAACATCCCCGACTCACAAGCCGTCGACAATCTGGCCGCAGAAGTGGGAACGCTCGATGTGCTGTTCAACTGCACAGGCTTTGTTCATCACGGTACTATTCTCGATTGCACTGGCAAAGATTGGGACTTCTCTTTCGACTTGAATGTGAACTCCATGTATCGCACCTGTCGCGCTTTTCTGCCCGCCATGTTGAAAGCCGGGAAGGGCAGCATCATTAATATGTCGTCGGCCGCATCCAGCGTCAAAACCGCGCCCAACCGCTTCGTTTACGGAAGCACCAAAGCAGCGGTCATTGGACTGACTAAGGCCATCGCGGCTGACTTCATTCGGCAGGGAATCCGCTGCAACGCGATCTGCCCGGGAACGGTCCAATCGCCATCGCTCGAGCAGCGCATGGCCGCGCAGGGTGATGCCGAAAAAGCTTTCGCCTCATTCGTCGCTCGACAACCCATGGGGCGACTGGGTCGTCCCGAAGAAATTGCAGCGCTTGCCGTTTATTTGGCCTCCGATGAATCCAGCTTCACCACCGGCCAGATCCACATCATTGACGGTGGTTTCAGCATTTGACTGCCAATTCTTTCGGGTCGCCCTTCCCACTTTGAAATTCAGATCCGCCACATCAGAGATTACTAATTCTGCCGGCCAGCCAGTCAAACCCATAATTAGAGGCCCGTCAGCAAAATGTGATGTTGGGTGTGGGCATCTTTTAAGCAAGGCCCTGCAAGCGAACCCGAAAATGGAGGCATGGAAGCGCGCGCAGCGTCATACCCGGGTTCTAATGCCGCGGAGCGTTCGAAGTGCGGCGCACGCCACCACTGCATGTCCGACCAGATCGAGCCCCGTTTCATCGCCGACCTGGTGGCGCGAGTCTTCGGCATGGATGCGGAGGGTCGTCCTTTCTCCCGAAACGCCCATATCCTGGACATCAGCGATCGCGGCGCCCGGCTCTCCGGACTTGACGCCAAGCTTCTCGTCGGCGACGTCATCGGAGTGCAGCTCGACGACAGGAAAGCCCGCTGCCGGGTGATTTGGTTCACGGGCCCGGCACTGCCAATCGATGTGGGAGTAGAAATCATGGCGGGTCAGCCGTGTCCGTGGGAGCGGCAGCGGGCGGCGCACCGGATTGCGGCAACTGCTCCCATTCACCGAAGCGCACCGCGAGCCAAGGACAAGAGAAAGTTTCGTCGCCACCGGATTTCCTTTCCCATCGAAATCCGGGATGGGCGAAGTGTGGGCTCGGGGAACGCGGTGACGACGGCGGACATGAGTGCCGGAGGTTGCTATGTGGAAACCAGGACGCCTCTTCCGGTCAGAGAGAAGGTAACCATCTCTTTCTGGTTGAATTCCGAACGAGTGCAAACCACAGCCGTGGTCAGGACCAGCGATGGCGGAGTGGGCATGGGCATCGAATTCACCGGTCTCGACGAAGTGGCTCAGCAACAACTGCAAAGGCAAGTCGAGAGCATGGATTCGACCTTGATGAAGGCGCGGGGAGCCTTTTAAGGCCCAGGTACTGCTCGGGCTGGCTGCGATCGAGAGCGTCCCGATTTGAAAACCCAAATGGGCATTGCCAGAGGGTATTAATTTGGCCGTCCATCTTAGGAATACATAATCGAGATTCTCGCGAGGACGTTGCAGGCGGGTACTTCGCTTGCGGTCGAGGTTTCTCGGCCCGCAGCGGGACACTTGACGCCGGACTGTTCCGCGTCCAGTCATGATCGGTGATATGAAGACCACATCAAGCTCGAATCGGAAGGTAGAGCTCGGGTTCGGGGCGGCCATTTTGGCCCTGCTGATCGTCAGTATTGCCTCCTATCGCGGCCTGGTCGTGTCCCGCGCCAGCACCGACTGGGTGCGCCATACCCACGAGGTTCTGGAGAGCCTTCAGGACCTGCAGTTCGCGATGGGGAGTATCGAGTCCAGCAGCCGGGGATTTGTGCTGACCGGTAACGAGAATTACGTCGAGACCTACCAGCGCAGCCGATCGAGGGCGATCCAGGACCAGGCTGATTTGCGCAGCCTGACCGCGGACAACGCGCAAAGCCAGCTTCGGCTGTCCGAGTTCGAAGCGCTGGCGGCGCAGAGAATCGAGGCCGCCGGGCGGGCGATCGCTTTGCGCCGGGGCGAAGGCATGGAGGCGGCCGCCGAGGCCCTGCGCGGCGGAGCGGGCCAAGCGCGGGAAGAGGAACTACAGGCCGCCGTACTCCGGCTGCAGACGCAAGAGCGGCGCCTGTTGCAGCGGCGCAGCGAAGACGCGAAGCGGCGGCTGGGCCAGGCCCGGATCGTTCTACTGGCGGGCACGTTGCTGGGCTTGTTGATCGCCGCCGCCGCCGGCTGGAACCTGCAACGCCACAATGCCGGACGGGGGCGGGCAGAAGAAGCTCTGCGGGACTCCGAAGAACAATACCGGATGCTGCTCGACGGAGTGCAGGACCACGCCATCTTCATGCTGGACCCGCAGGGCCAGGTGGTGAGTTGGAACGCCGGAGCGGAGCGGATCCAGGGCTATACCGCGGAGGAGATTATCGGCCGCAACTTTTCCTGTTTCTTTCCGGCTGAAGACATCCAGCGGGGGCGGCCGGGAGATGTGCTGGCCATCGCCGCCGCCCGCGGCCGGCACGAAGAACAGGGCATGCGGGTGCGGAAAGACGGTTCCAGGTTCTTAGCCAATGTCGCCTGTACCGGGTTGCGCGACCCAGCCGGAAAGCTGCGCGGATTTTCCGAGATCAGCCGCGATCTCAGCGAAAGCAAGGAATCGGGAGCAAAGTACCGCGGGTTGCTGGAGGCGGCGCCGGATGCCATGGTGGTGGTCAACCAGGGTGGAGAAATCGTTCTGCTGAACGTGCAGGCGGAGAAGCAGTTCGGCTACCGCCGCGATGAACTGGTGGGCCAGCAGGTCAAGAACATCATCCCCGAGGGCTTCGCGGAGCGGCTGATCGCCGACGGCACCCGTACCGCCGCCGAGGCGTTGGCCCAGCAGATCGGCACCGGGATCGAACTCCTGGGACGACGCAGGGACGGCAGCGACTTTCCCATCGAGATCATGCTGAGCCCGCTCGAAAGCGCCGAAGGCACGCTGGTGACGGCGGCGATCCGCGACATCAGCGTGCGCAAGGTCGCGGAAGAGCATCTGGCGCAGATGGAAGGCAGATACCGCGGGCTGCTGGAAGCGGCGCCGGATGCCATGGTGGTGGTCAACCCGGGCGGAGAAATCGTTCTGCTGAACGTGCAGGCGGAAAAGCAGTTTGGCTACCGCCGCGATGAACTGGTGGGGCAACAGGTCAAGAACATCATTCCCGAGGGCTTCGCCGAACGGCTGATCGCCGACGGCACCCGCAGCGCGGCGGAAGCCCTGGCGCAGCAGATCGGCACCGGGATCGAACTCTCCGGGCGGCGTAAGGATGGCAGCGAGTTTCCCATCGAGATCATGCTGAGCCCGCTCGAAAGCGCCGAAGGCATCCTGGTCACGGCCGCCATTCGCGACATCAGCGTGCGCAAGGCCGCGGAAAAGCATCTGGCGCAGATGGAAGGCCGCTACCGCGGGCTGCTGGAGGCCGCCCCCGATGCCATGGTGGTGGTGAACCCGGGCGGGGAAATCGTTCTGCTGAACGTGCAGGCGGAGAAGCAGTTCGGCTACCGCCGCGATGAACTGGTAGGACAGCAGGTCAAGAACATCATCCCCGAGGGCTTCGCCGAACGGCTGATCGCCGACGGCACCCGCACTGCCGCCGAGGCTTTGGCGCAGCAGATTGGCACCGGGATCGAGCTCTGCGGGCGGCGTAGGGACGGCAGCGAATTTCCCATCGAGATCATGCTGAGCCCGCTGGAGAGCGCGGAAGGCATCCTGGTGACGGCGGCCATCCGCGACATCAGCGTGCGCCGGGACGCGGAACTGCACCTGGCGCAGATGGAAGGCCGCTACCGCGGGCTGCTGGAGGCGGCGCCCGATGCCATGGTGGTGGCAAAGCCGGGCGGGGAGATTGTCCTGTTGAACGTGCAGGCGGAGAAGCAATTCGGCTACCGCCGCGATGAACTGGTCGGCAAGAAGGTGAAGAGCATCATTCCCGAAGGCTTTGCCGAACGGCTGATCGCCGACGGTACCCGCACCGCCGCCGAAGCGTTGGCGCAGCAGATCGGCACCGGGCTGGAGCTGCTGGGGCGGCGCAAGGATGGCAGCGAGTTTCCCATCGAGATCATGCTGAGCCCGCTGGAAAGCGCGGAAGGCATCCTGGTGACGGCGGCCATCCGCGACATCAGCGTGCGCCGGGACGCGGAACTGCACCTGGCGCAGATGGAGGGCCGCTACCGCGGGCTGCTGGAAGCCGCCCCCGATGCCATGGTGGTGGTGAACCCGGCGGAAGAGATCGTGCTGCTCAATGTGCAGGCCGAAAAACAATTCGGCTACCGCCGCGACGAACTGGTGGGGCAGCGGGTGAAAAAGATTATCCCGGAAGGCTTCGCGGAACGCCTGGTCGCGGACGCGCTGCGCTCCACGGAAGACGCCCTGGCGCAGCAGATCGGCACCGGGATTGAACTGACCGGGCGGCGCAAAAACGGCAGCGATTTCCCCATCGAGATCATGCTGAGTCCGCTCGAAAGCGCGGAAGGAGTCCTGGTCACTGCCTTCATTCGCGACATCAGCACGCGCAAGACGGCGGAGCTGCATCTGTTGCGCAAGATGGAGGAATTAAACCGTTCCAACGAAGAACTGGGGCAGTTCGCCTACATTGCTTCGCACGATTTGCAGGAGCCGCTGCGCATGGTGGCCAGCTACACCCAGCTGCTTTCCCGGCGCTACAAAGGCAAGCTGGACGCCGATGCGGATGAGTTTATTGCCTTCGCCGTGGACGGCGCCAGCCGCATGCAGCGCTTGATCCAGGACCTGCTGGCCTACTCTAGGGTGGGGACAAAAGGAAGAGACCTGCTCGATACCTCAAGCGAAGATGCCCTGGAGCGTGCGCTCACCAATCTGCGGGGCTCCATCGAAGAGAGCGGGGCGCTGGTCACCCATGGCCCCCTGCCCCCCGTCATGGCGGATGAAACCCAGCTCATTCAGCTTTTTCAGAACCTGGTCAGCAACGCCATCAAGTACCAGCGCCCCGGCGGCGTTCCACTGGTACACGTCTCCGTTGCCGCGAGCGGCGAAAATAAATGGATGTTTGCCGTGAAAGACAACGGACTGGGAATTGATTCGCTGTACTTTGAAAAAATTTTTGGCATGTTCCAGCGGCTGCACAAGCGGGAGGAGTTTGCCGGCACCGGCATCGGACTGGCCATCTGCAAAAAGATCGTCGAACGGCACGGCGGCAGCATCTCGGTCGAGTCCCAACCCGGGCACGGTTCCACCTTTTTCTTTGCCCTGGCGGGAAGCGAGATGAAAACCATGAAAGCCGCTGAAGGATCCCATGGAAGGTAATGACAGGGGGCTGCAGGTTTTAGTGATCGAAGACAGTCCCGGTCCTGTCCGGCTGGCGCGGGAGGCCTCCCGCGATACCAATCCGGCGATCCATCTGCGCGTGGCCAACGACGGCGAGGAGGCCCTGGCTTTTTTGCGGCGGGAAGGAAGCCACACCGCTGCACCTCTTCCTCTCCTGATCCTGCTGGATCTGAACCTGCCGAAGATGGAGGGTCGGCGGCTGCGGGCCATCATGAAATCCACCGGAGGAAGGTAGCATGCCTCTCCAAGTTCTCTTGGTCGAAGACAGTCCCGGAGATTTGCGGCTCACACAGGAAGCTTTTCGCGATGTTAATCCGTTCATCGAGCTCCACATCGCGAGCGACGGCGTGGAAGCCATGGCCTTCCTGAGGAAGCAGGGGCGATACCTTGGTGCCCCTCGCCCCGACCTGGTCCTGCTGGACCTGAACCTGCCCAAGATGGACGGCCGTGAGGTCCTGGCGTGCATCAAGGAGGATGCGGCCCTGAAGACTATCCCCACCGTGATCCTGACTTCTTCCGAGGCGGAATCGGATGTAGTAAAGAGCTATCAGTTGCAGGCCAACTGCTACCTCAGCAAGCCCATGCATTTCGATGCCTTCCACAGCCTGGTAAAGAGCATCAATGAGTTCTGGCTCACGCGGGTCAAGTTGCCGCAGCAACGGAACGGGAATGAGCTGGGGAAGTGCGCTCTGCATGGTAGGCAATCATGAAAGCCATTGGAGGAAGAGGTATGCCCATACAAGTTCTATTGGTTGAAGACAGTCCCGGAGATGTCCGGCTGACGCAGGAAGCCTTTCGCGATGCCAACCGGTCGATCCTCTTGCATGTGGCGGCGGACGGAGCGGAGGCCATGGCCTTCCTCCGGCATGAGGGCACGCACGTCCAGGCCCCTCGCCCGGACCTTATCCTGCTGGACCTGAACCTGCCCAAAATGGATGGCCGCGAGGTTCTGGCCCACATCAAGGAGGATGGCAATCTGAAGACCATTCCTACCGTAGTCCTGACCACCTCCGACGCGGAGGCGGACATCGTGAACAGCTATGAACTCCAGGCCAATTGCTACCTCACCAAGCCGGTGCAATTGGAAGCGTTCGAGGCCCTGGTGAAGAGTATCAATGATTTCTGGCTGACCAAGGTCAAATTGCCGCAGCAGGAGCAGAGCGTGTGAACGGGAAATCGATCACAACTCTTCTTCTGGTCGATGACAACCCGGGAGACGCCCGTCTGCTGCGCGAGATGTTGAATGAACAAGGCTCGCAACACACCGAATTCACCCACGTGGAGTACATGAGGGAGGCGGAGAAGTACCTGGCAGAGCACCTAGTTGACCTCATTTTGCTTGACCTGGGGTTGCCCGATGCTCACGGACTGGCAGTGGTACAGCGGGCCCACGCCGTCGCCCCCCGCGTCCCACTGGTTGTACTTACCGGAATGGACGACGAGATGCTGGCGTCACAAGCCTTGCAGGAGGGCGCGCAGGACTATCTCATCAAAGGTCAAATCGACGCTCGTAGTCTGCTGCGATCGCTGCGCTATGCCATCGAGCGCAAGGCCATGGAAGAGGCGCTGTTCGGCGAAAAGGAACGCGCCCAGGTCACGCTCAATAGCATCGGAGACGCCGTGGCCTGCACCGACAGTGTGGGCATGGTGACCTTCCTCAACCTGGTGGCGGAAAAAATGACAGGTTGGTCGTTGCAGGAAGCAGCCGGGCTGCCCCTGGGAGAGGTTTTCCGAATCCTGGACGCCGCCAGCCGTGTAGGTTTGCCAAATCCGGCGGAGACGGCGGTTGAAGAAGACTGCACAGCACATCGGCCGTTAAACCGCGTGCTGGTGCGGCGGGATGGATTTGAGATTCCCATTGAAGATTCCGTTTCTCCTATCCATGACCGCGGCGGCAACAGGACCGGGGACGTCATCGTCTTCCGCGACGTGAGCGCGGCCCGGGCGATGGCGGACCAAATCACCCATTCTGCGGAGCACGATTTTCTGACCGGTTTGCCGAATCGCATGTTGCTCAACGACCGGGTCAACCAGGCCATCGCCCTGGCACCCCGTCACGACAAGAGAGTGGCAATCCTGTTTCTGGATCTGGATGGCTTCAAGCACATCAACGACTCGCTGGGTCATCCCACCGGGGACAAGCTCTTGCAATCCATCGCCAAGCGGCTGGTGGAATGTGTACGCGCCTCGGACACCGTAAGCCGGCAGGGCGGCGATGAATTCGTGGTGCTGCTTTCCGAAGTGGAGCGATCGGAGGATACCGCCATCACGGCGCGACGAATACTCCAAGCCGTGGCCGAAGCCCACTCCGTCGACGACCACGATCTTCACGTCACCACCAGCATCGGCGTGAGCGTCTTTCCCGACGATGGAGTGGACGCGGAGACGCTCATCAAAAACGCGGACACGGCCATGTACCAGGCCAAGGAAAACGGCCGTCAGAGCTACAAGTTCTTCAAGCCGGCGATGAACGTCCGGGCGGTGGAGCGGCAGGCCATCGAAGAGAGCCTGCGGCGGGCCCTGGAACGCCAGGAATTTGCGGTCCACTATCAGCCCAAGGTCAGTCTGAAAACCGGACAGATCACCGGAGCGGAGGCTTTGCTGCGCTGGACCCATCCCGTGCGCGGGCCGATATCACCCGCGCAATTCATTCCGATTGCGGAGGACTGCGGCCTCATTCGACCTATCGGAAACTGGATCCTTCGCGAAGCCTGCCGGCAGGCCCGCGCCTGGCTGGATGCAGGCCTGCCCCTGGGCAGCATGGCGGTGAACATCTCCGCCGTACAATTTCGCAACGAAAACTTCCTGCAGGGAGTCTTCGCCATCCTGGGGGAAACCGGCCTCGATCCAAAATTTCTCGAGCTTGAACTGACCGAGAGCGTTCTCATGAAGCATGCCGAGTCCACCGAAGTCATCCTGAAAACGCTGCGGGCGCGAGGCGTGCAGCTGGCGGTCGATGACTTCGGCACGGGGTACTCCAGCCTGAGCTATCTGAGAAGGTTTGCCATCGATGCCCTCAAGATCGACCAGTCTTTCGTCCGCCAGATCACCACCGCCTCGAGCGAAACCACTATCGTGACCGCGGTCATCAGTATGGGAAGAAGCTTGAACCTCCGGGTAGTGGCGGAGGGCGTGGAGACCTCGGAAGAGCTGGCTTTTCTTCAAGCCCACCAATGTGACCAGGCCCAGGGATATTATTTCAGCCGGCCGGTGCTGGCACCTCAATTCGCCGAGTTGCTCGAAACGCAAAGTGCGCGGTCTTCTCTCTCTCCCATCGCTCAGTTCGCCCATGCGGCTCGCGCCGCGTCGGGGAACCGAAGCTGATCGTCAGGTTCGCAGCCTGCTTCGCCTCAGACCGGCAGCGCTCTGTTGGTCATATCTCCGTCCAGCATTCGCCAGATACCCAGCGGGTTGCTGTCGCGCAATTCGTCGGGCAGCATGGATTCCGGAAATCCCTGGTAACAGACGGGGCGGCAAAAACGGAAAATTGCTCCGCTGCCCACCGAGGTCGAGCGTCCATCGGAGGTCGATGGATAGGGGCCGCCGTGCACCATGGCGTGGGAGACCTCGACCCCGGTCGGGAAACCGTTAAATACCAGACGGCCAACCTTGGTCTTCAGGATTGTGAGCAGATCGCCGAACTCACGTAGATCAGCTTCCGTACCGTGAATGGTCGCGGTCAGGTGCCCGCCCAGATTGCGCGCCAGTTCCAGCATTTGCTCGCGGGTGGAATGGCGCACCACCACGGCGGCCGGGCCAAAGACTTCCGCCGCCAGTTCCGGATTTCGCAGAAATGATTCGAGGTCGGCCTCAAAGAGCGCGGCACCCACTCCCAACTCCTGGTCATCGCTCGCAACGCGCCTTGCCGCCAGCAGCTTCACTCCTCTTTCAGTCTGGCGACGCGCAGTGGCGGATTGATAGGCCGTCCGTATGCCGGACGTCAGCAGGTTGAACTGACGCGACTCGACCACCAGTTTCCCCAGTTTGTCGATGAAGGTCGTGGCGTCGCCGTTCCCGGGCAGGAATACGAGTCCGGGCTTGGTGCAGAACTGGCCCGCTCCCATGGTGAGCGAAGCGTACAGTTCCGGTCGCGAGGTCGTCGCCGCTTTGCCGCAGCGCGCCCGGCAAAATGAAAACCGGATTGGTGCTGCTCATCTCGGCAAACACCGGGATGGGTTCGGGACGCGCAGCCGCCAGGTCCATCAGCGCCCTTCCGGCACCGTGCGATCCCGTAAAGCCCACCGCCTTCACCAAGGGATGTTTGACCAGCGACACTCCCACGCTGGTGCCGGAATCGAGCAGGAGTGAGAAAACTCCTTCCGGCAATCCGCATTCCTGAACGCTCTCCCGCAAGAGCTGGCCCACCAGTTCGCTGGTGCCGGGATGGGCGGGATGCCCCTTGACGATCACGGGATTTCCCGCAGCCAGCGCCGAGGCCGTGTCCCCGCCGGCCACGGAGAAAGCCAGGGGAAAGTTGCTCGCGCCGAACACCACGACGGGGCCGAGTGGATGCAGCATGGAGCGAATATCGGGCCGCGGAGCCGGCTTGCGGCCGGGGTCAGCCCGGTCGATGCGGGCCATGACCCATGAACCTTCTTCCACCACTTCCGCGAAGAGACGAAGCTGGCCGCAGGTGCGTGCGGTCTCGCCTTGCAGGCGTCCTTTCGGCAGGGCACTCTCCTGCTCGGCGCGCTCGACTAGCGCATCCACGGCGCCTTCAAGTTTGGCCGCGATAGTGCGCAGGAACTTCCCTCTTTCACGGCCCGATATCTGGCTGTAGGTGGCAAACGCCTCATGCGCCAGGGTGGCGGCCAGATTTACTTCGTCAGTCCCCGCAGCGAAGAAGTCCGGAGGCAGGCTCTCGCCGGTGCGGGGATTGGCGGCCCGAAAAGTTGGCCCGGCGGTGCTGCCCGAACGAGATCCGATGATTGATTGTCCTGATATTTTCAAATGCTCCGCCCTCCCGATTATTTCTGTTTGGCTCCGGGCGGATAACAGTATATCGATACATCAGGAACAAGTGTGCGCCACCCGCCATCACCAGGCGGTCAGGGTCACGCCGTCAACGTATTCCGTCATGCTGGCCCCAGTATTCGCGATGTCCATTTGAAACTGCAGGCCCATATTTTCGCCCCATCCCGTCGGCAGGAGGGCAGACGCGAAGGCGATGTTCCACTTATATGTCTTCTTACTGGCCGCCCTCCCCTTGCTGTTGTACTGCTCGATCGTGACGGAGTCGTAGTGCTCGTAATTGTCGGGCGCGCTGCGGTGAAAGTTAAGCGTGATGTGGTACCAGGTATCGGGTTTGAACCGGTTGCAGACAGCGTTGGTGTGCGCCCATTTGTGACCGCCCGCGTCCCAGACATCCCAGAAGCCGGCGGCGTAGTTGCATTGTGTCCCGAACATGAATCTTGTCCCGGTGTCGAATTGGGTGATTTGCTTGTTGTGCTGAAAAACATCGAACTCCAGGGCCTGCGCGTACTGGGTATCACTGGTTACGTTGAGCCAGAAGTCCATCTTGAAGTGGGATACGGCGTCATTGGTACCGACCTTGTACCACCACAACCCGTTGGTATAGGCGCTGCCGCTGATATAAAAATCGCGGCTGGCCCCATCAACTGACGGGCTAGTGATAAAGGGAGAACTGGCGATGCTGGCCGTGCCGGTCGGGACGCCGCCCGCACAAGTCACGCATGATCCCCATCCGATGCCGCCGTTACTCCCGTTGTCCACAGCCACGGACTCGTCGATTTTCGAGTAGGTAAATATCTGGGCCGAAGCCAGACCAGAGGCGAACGACAACAGCAGGAAGCACAAAAAGAGACCGAAAACCTTCATGGCACACCCCTGTACAAATAGTGAAGTACCATGCAGAAAACCATTCTGCCGATGCTTACCATTAATTCTGACTTTTCGCGATGAGCGACTTATACCACACCGTCGGCCGAATGCAACCAGCGATGTCAGCGCCGGCTTTATCATCGCCGGGCAACTACTGTAGACTGTCGCCGCACGGAATGGTTCGTCTTCCCACCGGAGGTCTGAACGTGTCTGATTCATTCGCCAGAGAAATCACTCGCCGGGGATTCATCGCCAAAGTTGGTCAAGGCATGGCCGTAGCCAATCTTGCCGGCACGCTGTTGAAGAGCGCTGAGGCACTGGAAGTACCGGATCCGCCGGGAAAGAAAATGGGATGGGCGATTGTGGGCCTGGGCAGTCTGGCCATCAACCAGATCCTGCCGGCGTTTGCGAAATGCGAGAAGTCGAAAGTGGTGGCCTTTGTCAGCGGACATCCCGACAAAGCCAACAAGTTGGCGCTGCGTTACGGCGTGAACCCCAAGAATATTTACAACTATCAGAACTACGACACCATCCGGGACAATCCGGAAGTTGACATCATCTACATCGTGCTGCCCAACGGTATGCATGCCGAGTACACGATTCGCGGGCTCCAGGCCGGCAAGCATGTGCTCTCGGAAAAGCCCATGGCCAACACGCCCGCCGACTGTCAGCAGATGATCGACGCTGGACGCAAGGCCAATCGAAAACTGATGGTGGCTTACCGCTGTCGTTATGAACCCTACAACCAGGAAGCAATCCGCATGGCACGCCAGCAGGAACTGGGGCCGATCAAAGTCATTCTGGCGGATCACGGCTTCAACATCGGCGACCCCACCCAGTGGCGGCTAAACAAAGCGCTCGCGGGAGGCGGATCGCTGATGGATATTGGCATCTACTCCCTGCAGGCCGCGCGCTACCTTACCGGAGAGGAACCCAGCGAGATCAACGCGATGATGTACACCACGCCGGGCGACGTGCGCTTCAGGGAAGTGGAGGAGACGATAAATTTTCAACTGCGATTCCCCAGCGGGATCCTGGCCAATTGCACTTCCAGCTACGGCTACTCGGGACAAAACCGGTATCGTGCGGTGACCACCAAGGGATGGTTCGAACTGGAGCCCGCGACCCAGTACAGCGGTTTGCGGATGTATGTGCACCACGACAATATTACGGAAGAGCGCCTGCTTCCCGTGCGCGATCACTTTACTCTCGAGATGGACCACATGTCCGGCTGCGTGATGGAGAACAAAGAACCGCTTACTCCCGGCGAAGAGGGATTACGCGACTTGACCATCATGGCTGGCATTTACGAAGCGGCCAGGACCGGGAAGACGATCAAGGTATAGAAAGAAGGTTAACCATGAAATTAATTTTGATTCTTATCTGCGCGCTTTTCGTCTCGATGCCGTTGGCGCATTCCGCATCCCAGACGCAAGTCTTCCCCACAGCGGCTGGGCCGGTCAGCATCACGCCGCTGAATCATGCCAGCACGCTGATTGAGGCGGGGGGAAAGGTCATCTACCTCGATCCCGCCAAGCCGGTGGCATTCGCCGGACAGCCGAAGGCCGACCTCATTTTGATTACCGACATTCACGGCGACCACATGGATCCAGGTTCAATCCAGGAAGTCAGCAAGGCTGGAACCGAAATACTGGCGCCGCCGGCCGTGGTGCAGACCGTGACCAGCGCGAAGCCCATCGCCAATGGAGAAACCAAGACCTGGCAGGACTGGACCATTGAGGCCATCCCTGCCTACAACCTGAAGCGCGGCCCTGCGCCGGGAAAACTCTTTCACGACAAGGGACGCGGCAACGGCTACGTCCTTACCTATGGCGGCAAGCGCTTCTACTTTTCAGGCGACACTGAAGGCGTTCCCGAGATGCGGGCGCTCAAGAACATCGATGTGGCCTTCGTGTGCATGAACCTGCCCTACACCATGCCACCCGACGAGGCCGCTGAGGCGGTAAAGGCATTCCATCCCAAGGTTGTTATTCCTTATCACTATCGCGGGTCCGATCTCACCGTGTTTCAAAAGGGATTGGAAGGGACCGGGATTGAGGTCCGCTTGCTGGACTGGTACCCGAAGTAGGCATCTTACAAGGCGAGGTGCAGGATGGATAGAGCGCCCGGCCCGCTTTCATTTTCTCGCAGGGCTCAGCTTCACCTCGCTGATTTGGATTGTCGGCTGGGAGTTCGTGTAGTTGGGAATATCTCCGACGATAGCCGGCGCATGCGGGCCGAAGCTTGTCTGGTACTCCTGCAGTGAATCAAACAAGAGATGTCCCATTGCGATGTAGGCCGGGGATGAATCGGCTTGCGCACCGGATAAGCCTTGTTCAACGAACACCCCGCGCAGTGCTGATCCCAACAGCTTTTGCACCAGCGGCATATGGTGCGCGAGATAGTAGTCCATATCGAACTTCGTTGTCTCAGAGTTGGGATAGAGCACACTGACCTTGATCATGGTGCCTCCGTCTGTCGGAAGAATTCTATCCCGGGCCGGTAGCCCGGGCCTTTGAGCAACCGATCTTCCGTTCTGTCCACGCCCATGCGCAAATTACTTTGCGCTGTGAACCGTGCTGCTGATGGATTGCGGCCGGGTCTGCAAAGCATGCCGGATAAGCTGCTTAACGTCTTGCAATTCTTCGCCAACTAACTCCAGCCGGGGCGGGCGCACTCGCGCATTGCCCATGCCGGCTTCGGCCTGCACCATCTTAATCAGCTGTACAAACTTGGGAACTGTGTCCAGCCGCAGCAGGGGCAGGAACCAGCGGTACACCTCGAATGCTTTTTCGTGCTCACCGTTGATGGCATAGTTAAAGAGTTCCACAGATTCACGCGGCAGGGCGTTGGCCAGGCCGGCGATCCAACCAGTGGCTCCCACGGAGATGGCTTCTACGATGGCGTCATCCACGCCCACGAAAATTGCGAGACGATCTCCCAGCAGAGCGCGGATGGCGGCGACTCGCCTGACGTCCGTGCTGGACTCTTTCACGGCGGCCAGGTTTTCATGGTCCGCCGCCAGTTCCTGGATTTGCTGAGGAAGGAAATCGGTGCCGTAAGCCACCGGGTTGTTGTAGAGCATGCATGAAAGCGGAGTGGCTGCGAATACGGCGGACACGTGGGCTTTCATCTCCCGCCAATCGCCCTGATAGACGTAAGGCGGCAAGACCATGAGCGCGTCGCAGCCTGCATCGGCCGCGGCTTTGGCCTGGGCCACGGCTTCGGCGGTGGAGAGCGCCGAAATCGAAGCCACGACCGGACCCCGCCCGCGCACGGCTGCAACAGCTGTCCGCACGATTGCGACTCTTTCATCGAACGAGAGGGTTGCGCCTTCGCCTAAAGAACCCAGCACTACGACTCCGCTGCAACCGTTGTCGAGCAGCCACCGGCAATGTTCGGCCAGGAAACCATGGTCGATCTTCAGGGACTCATCAAAGCAAGTCGTAATCGCAGGCATCACGCCTTTCCAGATCATCTGCGGCCTCCTGTGGTTTCACTATGTTCAGCTTCTGGGCTAAATGTTATGAGATTTTCAAAACGAGTGGGGAAGATGGGCGGACGTATCGAGTCCTGCGTCCAGCCAAACAGGAAGTCCGCGGCGGGTCCGCAGACCCGCGCCTGGCATGGGCCCATTCCACAGCGAGTCTGCAGTTTGGCGGCACGCCAGGAAGTGTGTTGAGCCAAACGTGAGCAGGTAACATCTTCACACCGGCACACGATGGTGTCAGGAAGCGGCAGGTCTCGCAGTTCGGCGCGCAGTGTGAATGTGCGGTCGAGCACGCGGGCAAATCTTCTCAGCTTCCGACGTTCCGCGAATAGCTGCTGTGCTGAGGACTCGCGGCCAGCGACAGCGAGACCGGCGATCTGGCCTTCGACCAGCGACAGCTCAAGGCCGCCGATGCCGGTGGGTTCGCCGGCACAAAAAATTCCCGGGACCGTGGTCTGCTGATATTTGTCCACCTCTACAAGATCATCTCGCACCCGGCATCCCAGCAGCACCGCCAGCTCGCTATTCGGCACCAGGTGAAATCCGCAGGCCAGGTAGTTACACGGAATGGATTTACTTTTACCACTCTGCGAGATCACTACTTCCTCAACGGCGTCTTGTCCTCGGGCGGACACTGGCCAGGAATTGGGCGCGAAGGGAATACCCGAGAGTTGTTTTCGCAGTGAGAATCCCTGGCGGACTTTTTGGGGCTGACGCAAAAGCGCCAATCCAAAACCGGCCAGAGCACTCCATGATGCCTGCTCGCAGATGAGAGGAATCTCGGCGCCGTGCCGGCGCAAGTACGCTGCCACCGCTAAAAGCAACGGACCGCTGCCGGCAATCACTACTCGTTTCCCCGCAATCGGGAGGCCGGATTTCACCAGGGCTTGCAAACCTCCGACGCCCATAACGTTGGGAAGCGTCCAGCCGGGAAACGGGAGGGAGCGCTCCCTGGCGCCGGTGGCCAATATCAATTTCGTGTACTTCAGTTCGAGAGCACCATCCGGCCCTTCCGCCAGCAAGGTTTCCGGCTCAGGCTGATGAAATATCCGGCTTCCGCAGAGCACGCGTACGCGGGCAGCATGAAGCCGGGCATACCAATCTGAGGTCCCGGATGCGGCGTTCCCGGCCTCGCCACGCCATATCTGGCCTCCGAGGGCGGGATTGTCATCCACGAGTCCCACCTGCAGCCCGCATTCCGCTGCGCACGCGGCTGCTGCGATGCCGGCGGGGCCTCCGCCGACTACCAGCACGTCGAACTGGTTCGAAACCCCGCTCACTCGGTCCTGACTTCCATGCCGGATTGACAAAGAATCTGACAGCTGCGCCGATGGGACTGCCCGTTCACAGCGACGCGACATTCAAAGCAGATTCCCATCCCGCACAGAGGGCCGCGCATTTCTCCACTGACAGATTTGCGACATGTGGCGCCAGCCAGCACAATGGCCACTGCGACCGTAGCACCGGGAGGCACGGAAACCGGGGTCCCGTTGATGGTCACCGTAATCGGCTCAGGCATAAGCGTGCTCCGCCGGAACGCGAGACGGCAAGTACGGCTCGACTGGGATGGCAGGAATTCTGCCGGCCATTTGATCGACCAGCAGCCGCGCGGTGGCGAGGGATGTGGTTATTCCCAGCCCTTCGTGGCCGGTGGCGAGAAACAATGTTGGGTCTCCCGGCCAGGGGCCGATCAGGGGCAGCTTGTCGGGGGTGGCGGCGCGAAATCCGGTCCACACTCTGATAGTGGACAGCTCAGCCAACTTCGGCATGTACTGCTGCGCTCGTTGCAGCATGCGAGTGAGAATACCGGTATCGACTTCCCCGTGCTCCGCCCCGTACTGGCGCGATGAACCGACAAGAATTTGTCCGGTCTTGCGGGGTTGCACATTGAAAGCCACGGAATCGGCGGAGGTGGAATGCGCACTCTTCAAGTATCCCAACTCCACCAGCTGGTGACGGACGAATCCGGGGTAGCGATCGGTAATCGCCAGATGGCCTTTCCGTTTCTTGACGCTTAGCCCCGGAGTAAGCGTGGATGCCCAGGCGCCGGCCGCGTTGACGATCGCAGCCGCGGAAAACTCGTTGCCATCGGTCAGGCGCACCCGCCCGTTTCCGATCTGTGAAACGGAACTTCCAAGGTGGAGCTTCGCCCCAGCCGCCTGGGCGCGTTCGATCAAAAAGCGTGCGGCGCAGGGGGGATACAGCACGACGTCCTCGGGCACGAGCAAGCCGCCGGCCATGCCCTTATGCAAATTGGGTTCGAGACGCTCCAGGTTTTGGCGATCGAGGACCTCGGTGGGAACTCCGCGCTGGCCGTAGTAGTTCTGCTTGCGCTGGACCTCGGCCATCTCTTCCTCGTCGGCCGCCACCCAGATCGTTCCACATTGTTCGTACTCGACGTCAGCAGGAAGCTCTTGCCGCAACTGCTGCCAGAGTTGCTGCGAGTAGCGGGTGAGAGCAAACTGCGCCTCCGAGTCATCCATCACGACGATGTGGCCCATGCCGGCAGCGGTGGCGCCGCCTCCTATTACGCCGCGATCGATGATTGCCACCCGCATGCCCTGGCGGGCGCACTCCTCGGCGCAAGCCGCACCCACGATGCCCGCTCCAACCACCACGACGTCATAGGTAAGCCCACTCATCGCCGAATGCCCATGCAGAACGGATCGCGCGGGTCCAGAACCAGGCTGGCATCCGCGTTGACGAACGCCGAGCCCTTGATGCTGGGGTGGACTTGCCCGTCGCGCACCCTAATGCTGCCTTCAAAGACGCTGCCGACAATGCTTTCCTGTTTCCACACCTGGCCTTCGCGCAGCTTGCCGTCGGCATAGAGGCAGGCCAGCTTGGCGCTGGTCCCAGTGCCGCATGGAGATCGGTCATAAGCCTTGCCCGGGCACAGGACAAAGTTCCTGCTGTTGACTCCGGGCTGGTGCGAGGGGCCGAAGAGTTCGATGTGGTCTATCTCTTCCCCGTTTGCGCCCGTGATCCGGTTGGCGCCAAGTGCCTGGCGGATCGCCCAGCTAAAGTTCGTCAAAGACTCCACGTGGTTGAGTGCGAGTTCGTGGCCATGGGCCTCGACCAGAAAAAACCAGTTTCCGCCCCAGGCAACATCACCCCACACCCGTCCGAAGCCGGGGACCTCGACGACTATCTTCGCCGCGCTGCGATAGCTGGGGACATTATTCACCGTCACTTCTCCGCTGTCGTGGAGGATGGCGCTTACCGTGCCCACGGGAGTCTCGATGTGATGCTCACCCGGCTTGATGCGGCCCATGTAGGAGAGCGTCGCGACCAGTCCAATGGTGCCGTGCCCGCACATGCCCAGGTATCCCACATTGTTGAAGAAGATCACGCCGGCGGCGCAGCTCGGGTCCACCGGTTCGCACAGGAGAGCTCCGACCATAACGTCTGAACCGCGCGGTTCATTCACTACCGCGGAACGGAAGTCGTCGTGTTGGGCGCGGAATCGTTCCAGCCGGGCGCTCAGTTGGCCGCCTCCGAGTTCAGGGCCGCCGCTGACCACCAGCCGTGTAGGCTCGCCGCCGGTATGGGAATCGATCACCCGAATTTTGCGAACGGCAGGGCTGCTTGTCGCTATGCTCAATGGCGGCACCAGAACCTTAATCGTGCGCTAATGTATAGAATATGCGCTGGCAAGGGCAAGTCTGGTCATCGAAACGTAGCGCCAGCGTCCTGCCGGCTTTGGGGCGGGCGTCTCGCCCCCACATCGGGGCGACCAACACTGCTATCGGGAGACTTGGATGAACATTGAGGGAGCGCGAATCTGTTGTTTTGCGGTGCTGATGGCGATGGTGTTGTTGCCGGGGGCCCTGCCGGCCCAGAAGACGCAGGCAGCAGAAAAGGCAGCCGAGATCGAGAGCCGGCGGGCCCAGCTGCTTTCGCTGTTCGACGAGGAATGGCAGTACGAGCTGCGATCCGATCCCGAAAACGCAACATCACTCGGGGACAACCGCTACAACGATCGGCTTACCGACCGGTCTCCGAAGTTTTATCACTCCGACGAGCAAACCAGGCGCAAGTTTCTGGCCCGCTTCGAGGCCATGGATCCAGCGGGATTGCCTGAGCAAGACACGCTGAGCCGCGAGTTGATGATCCGAAAGCTGCGTCAGGATATCGCAGGCGCACGCTTCAAACCCTGGGAAATGCCGGTTAACCAGATGAATGGGCCGCATCTCAGCTTGCTGGAATTGGTGACGTTGACGCCTTTCAAAAGCGTGAAGGATTACGACGACTATCTTTCCCGCTTGCATCAGGTCCCCCGGATGCTCGAGCAAGTGACCGCCAACATGCGGCAGGGAATGAAAGACCGGTTGATGCCACCCCGCTACCTGCTGGAAAAAGTGGTGCCGCAGACTCAGGAGATTGCAAACACCGAAGCTGACGCCAGCCCCTTTGGCAAGCCGGTGAAAAGCTTTCCCGCCGGGATTTCCGCCGACGATCAGAAGCGGCTGCGGGCGGCGGTGCTGGCCGCGATCAACAGCGAAATTCTTCCCGCCTACAAACGTTTCGCCGCCTTTGTGCGTGACGATTACGCGCCGCATGGCCGCACCGAGCCGGGAGTATGGGCGTTGCCCGATGGCGCGGAACGCTATCGCTTTCAAGTCAAGCTCATGACGACCACCGATCTGACCCCGGAGGAAATCCACCAGATCGGACTCAAGCAGGTGGCTGAGACCGAGGCTGAGATGCTGACCCTGGCCCACAAGCTTGGTTTCAACGATCTGGCCAGCCTGAACGAACACATCAAGAACGATCGCAAGTTCTACGCCACGTCGGGTGAGCAGGTGCTGGACCTCTACACCAAGTACACGCGGCAGATGGAGAAGCAACTGCCCAAGCTCTTTGGCCGGCTGCCGCAAAACAAGCTCGAGGTCATTCCGATGGACCCATTTCGCTCCAAGAATGCGGTCCCGGCGGATTACATGCCCGGCGCTCAGGACGGTTCTCGTCCCGGGCATATCAACGTGAATGAGTGGGACCCGGAGCATCGCCTGACCTTGAACATCGAGGCCATCGCTTATCACGAAGGCGTGCCCGGACATCACCTGCAAATCTCCATCGGGCAGGAACTGAAAGACCTGCCAGCTTTCCGCAAGAACGGGGACTACACCGCGTTCATCGAAGGCTGGGCGCTGTACTCGGAGCGTCTGGGCAAGGAAATCGGTTTTTACGAAGACCCCTACAGCGATTATGGAAGGCTGGAAAACGAAATGTGGCGCGCCATCCGCCTGGTCATCGACACCGGAGTGCACGAGAAACACTGGTCGCGGGAGCAGATGGTGGACTTTTTCCATCGCTACACCGCGATGGACGAACCCAATGTGCAAACCGAAGTGGACCGCTACATTGCCTGGCCGGGACAGGCCCTGGCTTACAAGCTGGGACAACTGGAAATCTTGAGATTACGCGAGGAGGCCCGGCAGAAACTGGGCAGCAAGTTCGACTTGCGCGCGTTTCACGATGAAGTAGTCGGCAGCGGTCCGCTTCCGCTGGATGTGCTGCATGCGCAGGTCGAGAACTGGATCAGCGCGCAAGCCGCGCGGCCGTAATCCGCTTGCATTTCACGCGATGTTGCGTTTAAGCCGGGCCACGCGTGGTGCAGACGCGAACTCCACTCGATTGCGTCCCGCCTGTTTGGCCCGGTACAAGGCCTGGTCCGCGGCCTGGATTACATCTTCGACGGCGCGAATTCGGGCCTTGGGTTCAGCCACCCCGATGCTGACGGTGACCGACACTTCGGCGCTCGGAGTCTCCTCGCTGAGCCGGACGGGCCGGGTTGTCCTTCTGGGCATGCCAGCCCGTTGCGCCTGGGTCCGGCGTTCGGAGCTTCGCCGGTCCTGGCCGCGAAAATCCTGCCCGCGAGAATCCTGACCGTGAAAATCATGAGTCTGGGCCGCCTGACCTGAAGTCTGCCTGCGCCCTTGCGGCGCGCGGCGACGCTCCTCGCCGGCGCGCACGCGGAAAGTGGAAACTTCGATTACGGAGCGGAGCAGCTCCAGGTGAGGCATTGCGTCTTTGGCCGTTTTTCCGGGGAACAGAATGGAAAATTCCTCTCCACCCACGCGATAAGCGCGGCCCCCGCCGGTGACGCCCGCAAGTTTGCCCGCCACCATGCGCAAGACCTGGTCGCCGGTTTCGTGGCCGTAGGTGTCGTTGAACTTTTTGAAGTGATCGATGTCCACCACGGCAACCGCGTACGGTTCTTCCAGGTGGAACAGAGCGTCATTGAAAGCGCGCCGCGCGGGAAGCGTAGTCAGCTCGTCGTGGTAGGCGAGAAAATAAGAGTTCTCGATGATCGAGCTGATCAGGATCAGCCCAGCCGTCGCCGCGTAAGCGGTTGCAGCCGGCCCTACCGCCCCAGCCTGAAAGGAAAGAAACGCAGCCACCAGTGCCCACAGCAGGCCACTCTCCGTGGGTTGGCGGTGGAGCAGGAAGCGCACCAGCAGGACCCCGAAGGCGGCGACGAAGGCCAGCACGGCCAGGGTGGGGAGCGGCGTCCCGAAGATGTGTCCGAGAAAACGGGGATGCAGAAACCCGGGAGCGATGGTTTCTTCAGGACGGCAAATGATGGCGACAAAAACCGACTCGAAGAACAACAGCGCCAGCCGCGGCAGGATGGCCGGGAAAACCAATCCTCGTTCGCGAAAGACGGAGAAAGCAATAAAGTTCAGCGGCAGCAGAAAGGCCACGGCTTCCAGGGCGATCCGTCCGGGTCCAGCAGAAGCGATTCGGCCCGAAGAAAAGAATTCCAGCGCGCGATGGCCAAGGAACAAAGTCGCGAGAGCGAACAGGATGCGGCTGGAGTGGAAGCGCCAGGCCAGCAGGATGCCGGCGGCAAATACGGCGTAGAAGGAAAACACAACCGCAGTGGAAGGAATAGGGCCGAAGGCGCCGCGAAATACCACGCTGGCCGCCAGCAGGAAAATGCCTCCCGGCAAAACCAGGGACTTGAGCGTTTTTGGGCTCCAGAAATCCACGCCCCAGCGAATTCCTTTCGGCTGCGTATTTGTTTGCGACAATTATCCGCCTTATCGCCAGAGCCGGGAAGTGCAAGTGAGTGACCGGGCAGGTTCCACGAGGGCGATGCCAGTTCCCTTTCTGCCCTCAGTCCCGTTGACGGAAAGCAAGACCTTTGAGCAGTGCTGAATTGTTTTTTCCGGCTAGCTTCCTGACTAAGATCAGATCAGTTCAAATTAGATTGATCTTATGCGAATCCTAGTTGCGGAAGACGATACAGCGCTGGCTACTTTCGTTAAAAAAGGGTTGGAGTCCGAACACTACGCGGTGGATGTTTCAGGGGATGGCGAGCAGGCGCGCGCCATGGCGGGCGAACTGGATTTTGACCTGGTGGTGCTCGACCTCAACCTGCCCCGGCTGGATGGAGTGGCCATCCTGCGTTTCCTGCGCACCCGCAAACCGAGCATGCCGATTCTGGTCCTGACCGGGCGCACCCGGGTGGAAGACCGGGTGCAATGCCTGGACCTGGGTGCGGACGACTATCTGGGCAAGCCGTTTTCCTTCACTGAACTGTCGGCGCGCATCCGGGCCCTCATGCGGCGCAGCCACTTGCCGGCCGAGTCGGTGCTGGCAGTGGACGATTTGAAGCTGGACCGGGTGGAGCGCCGGGTGGAGCGCGCGGGGCGGCGGATCGAGTTGACCTCGAAAGAATTTTGCCTGCTGGAATATCTCATGCGCAACGCCGGCCGCCGCATTACCCGCGCCATGATCATCGAGCACGTGTGGAATCTCTCCTTCGATACCTGCACGAACGTGGTCGATGTTTACGTCAACTACCTGCGCCGCAAGGTGGACGATGGCTATGGCAAGCACCTGATTCATACCATCCGCGGAGTGGGTTACGAACTCAGTGCGCGCTCGGACAATGGGCAGGCCACGGCAGAGGGACCGGAATCATGAAGCTGACCACGATGGCAAGTCCGGCAGCGGCGTCCAACGACGAACCTCGTCAACTGCTTTCCGATCTGTTTCACCAGCTGAGCCAGCCCCTTACCACCTTGTGTTGCTCCCTGGAATTGGCGCAGCTCCAGACCCCGACCACGGAACAGTATGGCGAGATCGTGAGCCGGACCCTGGAACAGGCCGAGAAAGTCTCGTGGCTGGCGACCGCCATTCGTGAACTGTTTGACGCGGGCCAGGCTGGGAAGGGCGAAGTTCTCGAACTCCGCTGGGTGGTCGAGGATGCGGTCGGCGATCTGCTGCCCGTGGCGCAATCGGCGGGAGTGCGGATCTGCTATTTGCCGCGCTCTCCGTGTCCGGTGTGGTTCGACGCGCGGCGCCTGCGCCAGGGGCTATTTCATCTGTTCGGAGTCGGAGTTTCGTCGGGCGTGCCTGGTGCGGTGCTGAATATCGATCTGGAAGAACGTGACGCAGAAGTGTGGTTGACGCTGACCGTGTCGGGCCGCCGCGACGGCGATGGCGCACCGGTTGCTGGACCAAACCACGACCCTTTGCCGGATCATATGGTGAGGCGGTTGGGACTGGGAATTGCGCGCGCTATTTTTGAAGCCGCGGGCGGGAGTCTTCGCCTGGAATGTGGGGGCGACCGCCTGAGCGTGGAAGTACGCTTTCCGCGAAATGGAGACCGGTCGTCGAGTTGCGATCAGACGGACAGGTAAGGGCATCTTTCCCCACATCCGCAGCGGCCTAAACATCCAATCCGATCGATCGCATCAACTCCAGCCCGTTGCTCCTGGTGACCACGCCCTCGCGCAGCTGGTAGTCGAATTGCATCTTTCCCTCTTCGAAGTCATCCTGAAAGTGGACGTTGTGCAGATAGCCGTCGGGCAGGCCGCCGATCTCGGTAAGCGCCAGATCGTGGGTGCTGATCAGTCCGATGGCTCCGCGCTCGACCAGCGCCCGGACCACCCCCTCCGCGCCGATTCGTCGATCTTTCGAGTTGGTGCCTTGCAGCAGTTCATCCAGTAAAAACATCAGCGCCGGCTGGCCACCGGCCAGGTCGAAAATCTTGCGCAGGCGGGTGATCTCGGCATAGAAACGCGAGCTGCCCTCCTGCAGTGAATCGTTGATGCGGATGCTGGCCCCCAGACGCAGCGGGGTGAGCCGCAAAGTTCGCGCCCGCACCGGCGCGCCGGCCATGGCAAGCACCACATTGATTCCCACCGACCGCAGCAGAGTGCTCTTGCCTGACATGTTGGAACCGCTCACCAGCAGCACGCGGCTGTCCCCGCCTACACGAACGCTGTTCCGGACGCAGGCTGCGGACGGTATCAGCGGGTGCCCGATCTCGGCGCCATCGAAAAGCGCAGCCGCCTCCACGAACTCAGGGAAGGGGTCGGCAGGATGTTCGTAGCTGTAGGTTGCGAGGGAGAGCAGGGCCTCGATTTCGCCGATCGCATTCACCCAGCTCCGCACCGCGTGTCCGTGGGCGCGGCGCCAGCGTTCGGCCGCCAATGCCACCTGCACCGAATACATGAAGGGAGCGTCGAGAGTGCGCACCAGGAAGTGCTCGCGGGAATCGATCAGATCGACGATGGTGTTCAGTCGGGCCAGTGCCTGCGAGCCGGGAAGATGGTGAGACAAAAGCTCACCTTGCAGCGTCTGCAGTCGCGGCGAGTGGAAGCGGTGACGTTCGAGCCGCGCCAGCATTCCAGAGAGTAGTCCCAGGCCATGGAAAGTCTGTTCCGTTCCATGCAGGACCTCCGCCAGCGGACGGCGCAACCGGTAAGTCAGCACCGCTTCGAGAATCACCACCAGCACCAGGGGAGTGGCCACCCCCCAGAAGGCCCAGATGAAAACGCACACCACCGCGGCGGCAGCCAATCCGGGGGCTAGCCAGCGCAGCCCTGACGGACCTATGCGGTTCGGAGCCTCGGCCCAGCGGATCAGGGCCTCGGGATGGACCCCGACCTTGGCATCTTCCCCCAGTACCGCCAGGTCTTCGGCGAGATCGAGTTGCGGGGACAGTTCAGCCACCGCAAGATGCCGTTCCCGGATCTGATCGAGCGGTGAAGGCGCGAGCAGCCATTGCGCCAGCCTCTCTTCGCCCATGCGAGTTCGCGCCGCGGAGAGCAGTTCGAACAAACCACCACGACAGAACAGGTCGAGATCGGAGGCATAGAGATGATGAGGATCGTCGAAGCGCTTTCCGGTCTCTCCCGTGCCCGACCATTGGTCGGCGATCCGGGCCAGTCCTTTGCGGTAGTAGGCGGCCGCACGTTGCGCCAGCTCCAGGGCGCGCAGGACCCGCGAATGATGGGCCGTGACCGCCACGAAGAGCAGCGCCGGGACCAGCAACCAGGTCAGCGAAAGCATTTGTCCGCGGAGCGACACCCAGGCCATGGTTGCGGCCACAATCACCAGCGCCAGACGAAGGTTCCCGAGTCGAACGTGAATTTTCTGGTGCCGGGCGTCGCTGGCCTCGCGCGCTTTGAGACGCTGCTCGTATTCCTCAGTGGCAGACACAGCCCTGAGAATATATCAGCGGGGAGGCGCGGAGTTTCGGTCTACCCGCGGGGATGGAGCAGCCGCGCCTGGCCAGGTTTGCGCATTGGACTCCATGTCGGTGGCATGACGGGCGGCGACGCCTTTCCTCGAGCTGTGGCTCGAGGGCGCTCTGTTGGATTCCCAAGTCAACACTCCTCCCGGGAGTGGGAAAGATTCGGGCACAACAGACCTATCTAATCCTCCACTAATCTGCTTCTTACCTCATCGGCTTCAAATCAAAACATGGCCGATCTGCTCAAGCTTCGGGCTTCGGAACCACGATCTACCGCACGCATTAGAACGCAGGCCCCATGACCGAAGCAGGCCTGCGGGCGTATGTCGGCTGGCAAAACGATGACGAGCGCGAGCGGCTGCTGGTGGAACAGCTGCCGCAGGTTCGTTACATTGCGCGCAGGATTCACGACCGCCTGCCCCGCCACGTGCCCCTGGAAGATCTGGTGCATGCCGGCGTGTTGGGCCTGATTGATGCGCTGCATAAGTTCGATCACAACAAGCATGTCCAGCTTGGGTCGTATGCCAAGTTCCGTATCCGGGGGGCGATCCTGGACAGTCTGCGGGAGATGGACTGGAGCCCGCGCGATCTGCGGCGCAAGGCCCGTCGGCTGGAGGAAGCCAACAACACCCTGCGTTCGTCGCTGGGGCGCAATCCCAGCGAGCCCGAACTGGCGGCCGAGCTGGGCATTGATTTGCGGGGGTTACAAATCCTTCTGGGGGAAATTTCAGGTCTGGAGATTGGCAGCCTGCGCATCGAGTCTCCACGCGACGGGCGGGAAGAAGACCTGTGTGAATATCTGCCGGACGATTCGGAAGAGACGCCGCTGTTTCTCTGCTTGCGCTCCGAGATGAAGCATCTGCTGGCGCGGGCCATCGCGGAGCTGCCGGAGAAGGAACAGCAAGTGCTCGCGCTTTATTACTATGAAGAGCTGACCATGAAAGAAGTGGGGATCATCCTGGGGGTGGGAGAGTCGCGGGTTTCACAGATTCACTCGATGGCGGTGATCCGTCTGCGCGCCCGGCTGGCAGAAGTGGGCGAGGCGCGTTCCGATCCCGAGGTTGCAAAAGGGGCGGTGGGCGGAGCGTGATGAGGCGCCGGGTGTGTCCAAGCTCCTTTTCTGGGACAGACCAGGCGCCACGAAGATGCATGGACGATTACGACCGAACGGATAAAAGCAAAGTTTCGGCTGGGCCAGGACAAGCAGTTGCCGGGCGAACCAGAGGAGGCTTCACGGCGTATTAAAGGTTTCTAATCAGCCGCCGATACTTGAATTGCAGGGCATTTCAAGCGGAGGAAGAGAGCGCATGGGCATTGAGATAAACGCACCGACCAGCGGTGGGGCCGAAGCCGGAGGGTCGGCCCACCAAAGTTCAATGGCAGAGACAGGGACAAGCGGTGCCCAGGACCACGACCAGGGGCCGCCTCCGGAACGGCAATGGGCTGGCCATGTAGCCCAGGGCAGCCCGCCGGATGTCCGGAGCGAGCGCATAGCGGCGATTCAGGCCGCCGTTGCGAACGGAACTTATCAGGTCTCGCCAGAGCAGACGGCGGACGCGATCCTGGCCGAACATCTGGTCCGGGACGAATCCGCCGCATAACCAGCGAAGCGCTGGCGTCAGCGATTCCCAATGTAGGCGCGAGCGTCCTCGCTCATGCTGCAGCCATCGCGGACCATGTGGGGACAGTTGGCCCCGGCTGTCCAGCGGAGCGAAGCTCCGCCAGGCTTGTCCTCGTCGTAAAAATTGCAGACCCTGCAAGTTCAGGCCACAGGCGAACGGATCCACGCGAGCAGGACGCTCGAACCTGCATCCACTCCAGATCAGATTCAGAAGGTTACCTTGAAGCTTCGTTCAATACTTCATTGACTTTTTGCAGCAGGGAAGCGGCGGAGAAGGGTTTGGGAAGATAGAACCATCCGGGTTTCTGAAATCCGTTTCTGGTTACAGAATTCTCCGGATAGCCGGAGATGAAAATGGTCTTGAAGGTGTGCCCAAGAGTCACCAACTCAAACGCCAGATCACGACCGTTGCGGTCCGGCAACACCACATCAGTGAGCAGGAGTTGTACTTCCTCCCGATGAGCGAGGAAGGCCGGGACCGCTTCCGCCGCGTTTCGCGCGGACAGCACACGGTAACCCGCAACCCGCAGGATTTCGCAAGCCACCTCGCGAACAAACGCCTCATCTTCGACCAGCAGGATGATTGAAATCGGACGCTTGGACACTCCGAATGTGGAAGCGCAAACGGGTGGTTCTACTCCTCGATTGGAATCTGGCGCCTGCATGTTTCACCCCTCTTCGGGGCATGGTGCATTTGCGCTTCCATTCTTTGTGTGACCAACCCTTCCCGCGCGGCACGCTGATGGGCCGCGAGTTATGCGCTGCAGGCTGGAGATGAGGCGAAACTGGGAACCAGGGTTGAGTTGTCGTTCCGGGACGCCAGGTGTGTTTTCGGGAAAATCGGGAGCACCAGCTGATGCAGCGAAAAATCGCGCCCGGATCAAGAGTGCTACGGCCGGGTCAACAGCCTCTCATAAGGATCGAGTACGACCTTTCGTGTGCCCGCCGGCGCCACCAGGCGAAAACTGGTTTCCGGGCCGTCGGCGAAGATCTGGCCCAGCAGCACATTCCTTCTTGCCAGCGCGGCATACACCGGGACCAGGGTCACTAGTTCTTTCGGCGCGTCCTCTTGCACAATCGTGCCGGTGACCACCGCGCTACCCGATTTTTGCAGGTACTTTACGGACTGCAATTTCAGATGAGGAAGCGCCGTGCCATTGATCCATCCTTCATAGAACCAGTCCAGCGACTTGCGTCCCTCGTAGCGCAGAGACGGGGGCAATTCCTCTTCGAACGCCTGAAGCAACTCGCGGGTATTGATCGCTCTTTCCTGAAATCGCTCTCGCACCCTATTGAGGGCCTGCAAGAACGGACGCATCCGCCTGGGCGTCCGAAAGCTCCGCGGAACGCCCGCTGCTCTTCTGAGCGGCGTCGCGCAGCATGTAGCGCAGCATATGGAAGAGCCAGGTGCCTCGACCATAGCTGATGGCCTCGTATCCATGGGGAAAGTGAGAACAGTTGAGGCGGGTGCCGAAGGTGACCGGGCCCGCGTCCGCCAATGGAGAGCCCTCTTTGTTCTTGACCAGAAGGCCCTCGCGGTATTTCTCCATGACCGTGTGAAACTGCTGCGGCGATTCGGACTCGAGCAGCAGCAGGGCGCTGTAGTTGGCCAGGGCCTCGAAGAGCCATTGATCGCGGTAGCTCTTCCACGACAACAGATCGCCCCACCACTGGTGAGCGGTCTCGTGGGCAATCACGTTATCGCTCAGGATCTTTGCCACCGGACTCATATGCAGGTGCGATTTTTCCTCAGGGGTAAGAAAGGAAAAGCTGGAGAGGAAAATGAGCGAGGGCCACCCCTGACTTACATCACCGGGCATCTGGGTCAGGGCCAGACTGGAATATGGATAGGGGCCGAAGCGGTGAGCGAAGAATTCTACCGCGCGCGCCGACGCGTCCGCGACCGCCTGCGCATTGCGCGCGGGAGATGGCGGGGGCGTATTCACCGTGACTTCGTCGGTCGCGTGGATTCGCGGGAAGGGCACAAGAGGCGGGGGCAAAACCAGGGCTTGGGTCGTACCTTGGGGGAAAGCGCGCTCCATGCCGGAGGCGGCGTAGGCTTCCACCGCAACCTTGCCCGCGTGCGCCTCTACCCGTGAGTATTTACCCAGGTTAAATCCTGCAACCGGCATGGGGCGGTCCGATACCCAATGGCTGGATTGTTCACCCGGCGCCGAATTGGCAGGCTCGCCCTCAATTCTCTTGCCGGTTGCAAGCAGCGTCCAACCAGCAGGATAGCGGAATTGCAAGTCGAACTTCGCCATCTCCAGGCCGCGGTTCGGATACCACGTCCCGCGTGCGCCCACGTAGAGCAGGCCGGCGCCGGCCTCGGAGAGTACGTCGCCTCCATAGACGAAATGCAGATCGATCTGTTCGCCGGAATGCAGGGGCTGGGGAAAGATGACAGCCACCATGTCATTGCCGCGCCGCGCCAGCTGCGTGCCTTCGAGTGCCTGGTTGTGGATGAACTCCACAGGATGGCCGTCCGCCTCGACCTTGCTGACCTGGAGGAATCGTGACAATTCGAAGAGCACGGCGCGCTGGCCGCCCCGTCGCACCTCAAGCTGCACAGAGGCCTCGGCATCGAGCCGGGTGGGCGGCGCGACCCGCGCCTGGATCCTGTACTGCGAGACGCTGACCACTTCGGGCTTGGCTTCTTCTCCCATGACCCCGGCGGCGTCGCCGGAACGGCCGCCGGGCTGGCCCAGAGCGAATGCGCTCCACACGTCGTAGTAACCTTCACCGTCGACGGTCTTCAGTTGGCCGGCCCAGATTTGCTCCGATGCCAGGGAGTCGAAGTAAAGATCAAAAGTCCCAAGCGTGCGTCCCTGAAGGCGTGCATGCAGCATGCGGTCATCGTCGGCAGGGGACCTGGATTTTTTCGGCGCAGCGTCTTCCGGGCCGGATGTGGGCAGGGAGTTACTGAAGCTGAAAAGCAGCCGCAAAGCGTCGAGGTGAGCCAGGTTATGAGCTGCGGAGTCCCACTGGGTAAGAAACCCCCCCGGATTCTCGGCGGGACGGAGATCGGGCTGCATTTCGGCAAAGGTGTCATCATTGAAACGAAAATATCCGGTGACAAATTTTTCCTCCAGGATGGCCGCCCCGGTGAAAAGCATCATGGAGGCCCGCTCCGCCTGGCTGCTGGGAATCAGCAGCACTTCGCCCTCGCCTTCAAAAAAAGCTCCGGTGACATGGCCGGCGACATCCTGGGTAAATGCGATGGTGCCGTCGTCAAAGGTGATGTGAAAAGCGGCGCGTTCGATCGTCACTTCGCGAATGTGATAGATCCGCGCCTTGTCGAGCCCCACGCTGCCCAACTGCAAATAGAGGGCTTCCGCGGACGAACCCGGCGGGCTTGAAGTGGCAGCCGTGGAAGCGGGTACCGCCACCGGGGTTTGCGCGCTGCTGGACGGCGCCGCAAACAGTGCCACCAGCCAGCGCACACAGTGCCAGCGCCTTCACTGGGATAATTCTGATTACGTTGGTCACGTAGGCTGGGCTTCACCCCTGTTGCTAGAATGCGCCATAGTGCGGGCTTCTGTCATCCTCCTCCTACTATCGGGCCTTCTTCTGGGCGCGGCCGGCGCTTCCGCGGAAGTGATCCGCCTGAAAAACGGCCGCACGATCTATGCCGATCAGGTCCACGAGAATGGTTCCCACCTGGAGTATGAAGTCGGCGAAGATTCTTACGCAATTCCGAAATCATTAGTGGAACGCGTCGAGGCCGGGGGAATTCGTCCCGATCGGGCCTCTTCAAGCGCCAGCAAAGACTCAGAAGACGTTCCCTCGCTTACTCCTCCCGACAACCTGAAAAGTGAGCCGGAGGTCAGTAACAGGATCGTCCACGACGGCAAGGTGGACGCCGATGCGCTGGCTACGATCGAACAGCAAGGCAACGGGCCAGTGACCGCAGCCGCGTATTTCATCGCCGGGAAGCACGAGATGGAGCGGACCAATTTCAGCAAGGCCCGGACCTATTTTGAAACCGCGCTGCGCTTCGACGGGCAGAATCCTACAATCCTCAATTATCACGTCGCGCTGCTGCTGCGCACCGGAAACGCGGTTGAAGCCCTGCCTTTCGCGGAACGCGCAGTACGAATCGCGCCCGATTCACCCGACACCCTTGCCATCCTGGGCTATGCGCAGTATGCCAGCGACCGCAACAAGGACGCCATCCGCAGCTGGAAACGCTCTTTGCAGCTTCGTCCCGACGCCCAGGTGCAGAAATATCTGGAGAAGGCGGAGCGCGATGCCAGCGCGGAATCGGAGTTCACGCAAAACGAAACCAGCCATTTCACCCTTAAGTATGAAGGACGGCAGACGCCCGAGTCGTTGCGCCGCGATCTGGTCTCCACTCTGGAGTCGCACTACGGCGATCTGGTGCGCGATCTGGGCGTGGCGCCGCGCGGCAGTATTGCCGTCATCCTCTATACCGACCAGGCCTTTTTCGACGTTACTCAGTCGCCCTCATGGGCGGGCGCGGTCAACGATGGCAAGCTGCGCATTCCGGTCAACGGGATGAGTTCGGTCACGCCGGAGCTGTCCCGCGTGTTAAAGCACGAACTGGCGCACTCTTTCATCAACCAGCTTTCCGGGGGGCGCTGTCCGCAGTGGTTGAACGAGGGCATCGCGCAGGCCATGGAACCGAAATCCTTGTCGTCGCGCGGGCGCCGCCTGGCCGGACTCTTCAAGGCGCAGCAGGAAATTCCCTTCAACGCGCTGGAAGGCAGCTTCATGCGCTTTTCAGGCCTGGAGGCCATGCTGGCCTACGACGAGTCTCTCGCCGCGGTGCAGTTCATCATCGACTCCCAGGGCATGAGCGAGCTGCAACGAATTCTGCAACGGCTGGCGGAGGGAAATTCCACCGAATCCGCCCTGCGCGCCACCATTCATGATGACTACGGCCAGCTGCAGACTGATGTGGGCAAGTATCTGATCCGCCAATACGGGGAGTAGGAATGTTAGGGCGCGCGCCTGGGTTCTATCCACCGAAAATATTCGTATTCAGGAATTCATTGCGGAACTTGCCCCGCGGATCGTAGTGCTTGAGCAGTTCCTGATACTCCGGCAATTTCGCGTAGAGTGATTTCACTTTCGTCGGCGCCATGGTGAAGAGCTTGGCCCAGTGCGGCCGCGCATCAAAGGGAGCCAGCTGCTCTTCGATCACGGGCAATAGCTGCTTGACCGCCGGCCACTCCGGCTTCCACGTGAAGTGAATCGTCATCGATGGCCGCTTGTACGCCGTGCTCATCCAAAGATGGTCGGCGTCAACGGTGCGTAACTCCGAGATGAAAAGATGGGGCCCGATGCGGTCCCGCAGCTTTTCCACCGCAAGAATGGCTTCATATCCCCGGTCGCGGGGGACAAAAAATTCGCTCTGCAACTCCGCGCCGCTGCTGGGCGTGAAGTTCATGCGAAAATGCGGCAGCCGTTCGTACCACGGGCCCGGGATCCCCATCTGCTCAGTGCAATTCTCCGCGGAATGATCGGCCAGGGGGTGCAGCTTCCGGGTTGCGCGCCTGGCCCCATAAAACTCCGGTGCGAATTCGAAAGACTCTCCGGGCTCGACGCGCCGCTTTATCCACACCTGGGTGGCTCGATGATTTTGCCAGTCGGTGAAGAGACTGACGCTGTAGGCGCTGGAAAAAATGTCGTCAAGATGATGTTCCAGCTGCGCCAACGACAGATTCTCGTACACGACCTGCCTCACCTGGAAGGTGGGCTGGACGTCGAGCGTGACCTTGGTGACTACGCCCAACCCGCCCAAAGCCACCACTGCGCCGGAAAACCGGTCACCGTTCTTTTGTCGGGAGAGAGTCACAACCTCACCATCAGCCGTGACGATTTCCATCGCCGACACAGCCGTGGATAGATTGCCGTTCTTGCTGCCTGAACCATGCGTCGCAGTGGCGCATGCGCCCGCGACGGAAACATGCGGCAAAGAGGCCAGGTTGTGTACGGCAAAACCCTGGCCATCGATGTACGGCGCAAGCTGGCCGTAGGTGACACCTCCGCCGACGGTGACGGTGCGCGACTTGGAATCCAGCACCATCTCATCGAGAAGCTTCAGCGAGATTTGATTCTTTCTGCTGTCGGCGATCCCGTTGAAAGAGTGGCGCGCACCCAGCGCCTTTAGCTTGTCGCACTTCTTCACCACCTGCTGAACTTCCTCAACCGTCCTGGGAAGATGCAACCGGTCGGTGCTGTATTGGTAGTTGCCCGACCAATTCGTCCGGGCCGCGGGTTGTGCTTCGCCGCTCACCAGGCGCGACAGTATGCCGCCGGTAATAAGAACGCCAGAAGTTTTCAGGAACTGTCGTTTGTCCATATGGCCGCCATCATATATCGAAATGAAGAGGACATCCGCCCTACGCGGGTCGAGATGTCTTCATCTGATTTGGATCAGGTCGCCGGATTCCGGCGTCACCGCCGTCGGAGCGGGAAACTGCGGCGCGCGCCACGAGTCGAACACCGATACCTGGTGGACGCACGAAACCGTGCAGTTGGGGGCGCAAGTCTTTTCCGAAAGATATTCGCGGCGAATGTCATCGACGGTGTACTGCTCCAGAGGAACTGCGGGATAGCCGCGCTGTTGGGAGCAGTAGTGCACCAGGCCGTCTTCGCAAATGTAGAGATAGCGCGCACCGGCCCGGCAGCGCCATTGGTTGGGACGGCCTTGCGCAATGTTGTCCTGGAAGCCGTTGATGCGGGTGAAGCTGCTTTTCTCCATCGATTTCATTTCGTCGTACACCCGGCGCTCCTCATCATTCAGCGGCTGCAGTTGTCCGGAGCCGTCATGAATGATGCCGATGGTGGAGCTGAAACCCAGGCCCAGCGCGCGCCTGCCGATGGTAAGAGCGTCCTGCGGATTCTTTACCCCGCCGCCCACCACGGAATTGATGTTCACGTGGAAGTCGGCATGCTCGGCGAGCAGTTCGAGTTTTTTGTCCAGCACCTTCAGACTTTTTTTCGAGACCTCGTCCGGGGTAACGTTGTCGATCGAAATCTGCAGCCACTCGAGACCGGCACGATTGAGGCGCTGGATACGTTCGGCCACCAGCAGATAACCATTCGTGATCAGCCCGGCAATCATGCCCCGCTTGCGAATGCGCCGGATGATTTCATCCAGCTCGGGATGAAGCAAAGGCTCGCCGCCGCTGATAGTGATGACGGACGTTCCCAGCTCGGCGAGCTTGTCCACACGCTGAAACATGGCCTCGGTGGGGACCGGCTTGGAAAAATCGTCATACTCGTTGCAGTACTCGCAAGCCAGATTACAGCGCCGGATGGGAATGATATGAGCCAGCAGGGGATGGTCGGTGGAGGTGAACGCGCCCACGATCATGCCCGCTCCCCGCAAGTTGCGGTGGAACGCCTTCAAACGGCGGCGCGCTGTGGTTCCGGTAGGAGGCATGATGACACTTTATTAGAGCATAGGCATCGCTGAAGTGCATCGTTTGCACAGCGTTTGGAAGGATTTGCAGAGTGAATGGAGAATGGCGGTGCTGGTGTGCGCGGCTCTCAATATGGATTTAACACAAAATTCACAAGCCAGACACATCCGAGCAACACATTGTCTCTAGGCTCCTGACATCGAACCCCCTTGATGTCGAACACCCAAACAAACAGGAGATCACTGCAATGGAAGGTTACGCCGCTGCACCGAAACACTCCCGGCGGGCGCTTTGGCGCTTTGCTTCGCTCTTGCTGTTGGTTGCGCTCTTAGTAGTCCCCGCCCAGTTACGGGCCGAGGATGGGCACGGAGGTCAGCCTGATCGAAGGCTTCGACGGATCAAAAATATCATCGTCATCTACCAGGAAAACTGGAGCTTTGACTCGCTGTATGGCCTGTTTCCAGGAGCGAATGGACTGTTCCGTTCCTCGCTCACTTCGCTCACCCAGCGCGACCGTCTTACCGGCCAGCCCTACAGTTCGCAGCTAGGCCAACCTTTCGACCTGTCTGTATCCAGTGCCGCCATGCTCACCACTCCACCCCAGCCAATCAACAATGGCGCGATCGATACTCGTTTCCCCGCCGACCTCAATACTCTCCTCCCCTACAACATTGTTACCAAGTCCAGCCTTCTGCCCTCGGATAAGACTGGCGACATCGTCCACAAGTTCTGGCAGGAACAATCGCAAATCAACCACGGCAAGATGAATGGGTTTGTCACCTGGAGCGATAATCCAGGATTGGTCATGAGCTACTTCGACGCCACCAACCTGCCCGAAGGGCTGCTGGCTCAGAAGTACACCATGGACGACAACTTCTTCCACGCCGCCTTCGGCGGGTCGTTCCTCAACCACCAGTTCCTGGTTGCCGCTGCGGCGCCGGTCTATCCCAATGCCCCTGCGAATCTGCTCGGGACCCTGGCCCCGGACGGCCAACTCGCCCTGGATGCCACGACCGGCAGGATCGTCCACGACGGCCCCATTACGCCCATCGGCGGGACCTCCTTCGCCCGTCCGAATCGTACTTTCGACAAGAACTATGCCATCAACACCATCTTCTCGGTAAATCTGGTTCCTACATTCTCGACCCCCGGCAGCACCAGCTTGCTACCCTCGCAGAACGACAGCAACCCCGCCGACACTACCCGTCCTTACATCCCGACCATCGGTGATCGCCTGAGCGAAAAGCATGTGAGCTGGAAGTGGTACTCCGGCGGATGGGACAACGCCCTGGCTAGCTCGGCCAGCAATCCGGCGAACAACGGAGTGGTTCCTCCGAACCCGCCGGTCGACCCGCTCTTCCAGTGGCATCACCAGCCCCTTGCCTATTACGACAACTACGCTCCGTGGGTAAATGGCCAGCGCAATCTGGCTTCTGCCGAACACCTGCAGGACGAGACTAACTTCTTCCTCGATCTGCAAAGCCACGATCTCCCGGCGGTCAGCTTCATCAAACCGCTCGGTCCCAACAACGAGCATCCTGGATACGCTGACCTGTTGCAAGGTCAGCAGCACGTCGCTGACATCGTCAAGGCGGTTCAGGACAGCGAGTACTGGGACAACACCCTGATCATCGTCACCTACGATGAGCATGGCGGACGATGGGACCACGTTTCTCCGCCGACCAACAACGGTGTGTGGGGCGACGGCTCGCGCGTTCCCGCAATTGTGATCGGCCCGTTTGCCAGGCGACACTTTGTCGACCACAAGGAACATGACACGCTGTCGATTCTCAGGACCATCGAACAGCGCTTCGGCCTCAATCCGCTCAACAGGTATGACGCCAACGCCTCTTCACTTGACAGCAGTCTGAATCTCGAAAGAGACCGCCACTAAGTAACCTCTCCGAACATGTCGCACATAAACCGTGAGCAGCCTGGCTGCTCACGGTTATTTGCGCTCTCAACACCCGACGCGGCATTCTGATGCTGCTTCGCTGCCGAACGCCGTGATTTGTCCCTTCCAGTCAGGAAATCAGCTCGTGCCCGGCATCCTGCAGCGCCTTCAGGGAGCTGGCTGCCAGTTCTTCTTTCACCAGGACATAGTCAGTATCAAATGTTGAAATGGCAAAAATGGGGATGCCCGCTTGAGCCAGGGGATTGATGAATGAAGCCAGGACCCCGGTCAGCGAGAACGGGAATGGGCCTTCCAGTTTGAAGCAGGTCCACGGCGACTCGCATTTTGCGTTTGGCGGAACGTGATTGGCAGGGCAGACGATGGACAGCTCTTCGGCGGTGCGGGTGATGGAGATGAAAGGCGTATCTATGATCGCCCCCGGAATAGGAGCATCGGGCGCCAGGCGGCAGATCGCAAAGGTGTCTGGGAGGCGTCGGAATTTTAGCGGCATGAAAGCAGTCTCCATGGCTCTTGTGCGAAGCTTATGAACCAGCCGAGCTCCGCTCGGCCCGGACGGGCCCTTCGACTTCGCTCAGGGCAGGCTCCGCCCCGTCCCCACACGGTCTCAGGTAGTGCCCACAGCTCTTTTCACCGCAGCCCTGGCCAGCAGGCGGGTGGAATCCAGCGTCGGCAACGATGACGAATCGGGTGTGACCAGCAGCGGAATCTCGGTGCATCCAAGGACGACCGCATCGCAGCCCTGGTCGCCCAGGCTTCGAATTACCTCCTGAAAATATGCCAGAGAATGTGGAGTGAACTCGGCGTTTACCAGCTCGTCCATGATGATCTGGTTGATTTTCTCTCGCGCCTGCGGCCCCGGGATGCGGTGTTCGACGCCAACTGCCTTCAGCTTCTCGGGATAAACTGGCGCCTCCATCAGGTAGCGTGTGCCCAAGACACCTATGCGCTTGAAGTGGCTCCGGCGGGCTTCGCTCGCGACCTCTTGTGCAATGTGCAGCCAGGGGCGCGGGGAGCGGGGCTCGACCAGATCGAAGGCCTGGTGAATGGTGTTGTCGGGACAGATGAGGAAATCGGCGCCCGCCGAGGCCAGCTTCTCAGCCGACGAGAGCATCAGATCGGCGACTCCGGACCAGTCGCCGCCATCAATACACCTCATGTATCGAGCCAGGGAATGAGTGTGCATCGAGACTTCGGGGTGGTCGTGAGTCCCCATCAGATGCGTGCCCTCGAGCGCAATGGTGCGGTAGCAAAGCGCGGCTCCCTCCGCGCTGCAGGCCACGATGCCGATGTGCTGGGTCATAGGTCCCTTTCTTATTCCTGGGCGGCCAGCTTCTCGACCTGCTGCAGCATCGTGTCCAGGTCGCGGCGCGAATAATACTTGCCGCCCACGACGATCCCAAAAATCTTGCGCGTGTTGCGGATGTCATCGAGAGGATTTGCGTCCAGCAGCACCAGATCGGCCACGCGCTGCAGTTCTACTACTCCGTATTTGTCCATGTTGGACATGAACAGCGCCGGGTTGAACGTGGCCGACTGCAAGGCCTGCAGGGGCGTAAAGCCGCCCTTTACCAGCCATTCCAGTTCATCGTGCAAGCTGAATCCGGGAAACACGTACGGGTCGGGGCCGTCGCTGCCAGCCATGAACCGCACGCCGGCACTGTGCATCGCCTTGACCAGTTCCAGATCGCGGGCGGCTTCAGCCTTCAGGGCCGCGAGCTCTTCCGGCGAAGTTTTTTCGCGCAGCTTCGCCGGATCCCACTGCCCGCGCACCGAGGCAGGAACATACTTCAGTCGAGGATCGTCGCGCAGTTCTGCATCGTCGATCCGGCTGTTGGTTTCTGTCCACACCAGTGTAGGCACCTGCCAGATGTTGCGCCGCGCCAGTTGCAGAAACAACGCGCCCGCCTTGGCCGTGTCATAAGTCGCCATGATCTGCGGGCCGAGCTTCTGGTAGGCGGCATAGTCTCGTTTCTCCAGTGCGGCCAGTCCCTGGGCTCGAAGTTCGTCCTCCCGGGAGGAGCAGGCCAGCAAAATTCCAGTGAGGTGCTCGATACTTTTCTGCCCCGCCGCAGCCGCCTCGCGCACACTCACGGAATGGGGAACGTGCCCTACGAACGGGATATGCTCTTTTGCAGATTCGTCTGCAATCGCGAAATAAGACTCCCGGGAAACAGAGAGGATCTTGACGAAATCCAGCCCCCGCTTCTTTACCGTTTCCACCGCCTGGCGCGCATCCTCTGGAGTATTCACCGCGATGGTCTGCCGGTCGCTCTTCCCGGCCGCCAGAAAGGGGCCGGCCAGGAGGAGATGGGGACCCAGAAGTTCTCCACTTTCGATCCGTTTGCGGCGCCCCTCAAGCACATCCGGATCGCCTCCCATGTCACGCACTCCGGTCACACCGTTGGCGATGTACAGCGGGTAGATCACCTTTTCGTCCCATGCGGGAGAAACGAACGCGCTGTGCACATGCATGTCCCAGAGTCCCGGGATCAGGTATTTCCCATGGGCATTGACGATCTGAATGTTCCGGCCCTGGCCGACAAACCCGACCTTGGCCAGGCCGCTGATCCGCCCCTTCTTGATCACCAGGGTCACGCCTTGAGCGATCTCGCCGTCGCGCATGCCCACAACGTTCACATTGGTGAAAATGAGCACATCGTCGGTGCTCTTCGGCTGGGTCCCGGCCCACAGGAAAGGGGTCAGCAACAGCCCGACGATCAGAGATGCCTTCATGCCCCAAGCTCCGGAAGAATGCGAATCTGGAAAATCTAAGTGTGGGCTGCGGCTGCGTCAAACAAATTCAGGAACGTCAGCTTTTTCTCCGCGGGAAGGAAAGACGCTTCGAAAGAGTTCCGCGCGAGCTCTCGCAGATGCTCTTCGGTAAAGCCGAAAGACTGCTGGGCCAACTGGTATTCCCGCGCCAGAGAAGTACGAAACATGGCGGGATCGTCAGTGTTGAGCGTGATCATAATTCCCTGGTCAAAGTACTGGCGGACGGGATGAACGCTCAACGACGGACACGAGCCGGTGCGTATGTTGCTGGTGAGACAAATCTCCACCGGGACCTGGCGAGTGGAAAGCTCTTCCACCAGCTCCGGGTCCTGCGCGGCCGTCAGGCCATGTCCGATGCGCTCGGCGCGGAGATTGAGCGCGCCCCAGACCGATTCCGACCCGGCATTTTCACCGGCGTGGGCGGTCAGATGGAGTCCGTTCTCGGCGGCATAGGCGTAGGCATCGCGAAACAACTCGGGCGGACCCTTCTGCTCGTCACCACCGAGGCCGATCGCCACGACGCTCCGCTCCCGCAGGCGTGCCGCGACCTCGAAGACCTCGCGGGCGGCAACCGGGCCGAACTGGCGCACGGCATCGAAGATCCACAATAGCGAGACACCAAAATCGCGCTCTCCGTGTTGGCGGCCCCGATCCAGCCCTTCGAAGATCGCCCCGAAATCCTGCTTGCGCCAAAGACAAACCCCCACCGATACATAGACCTCGGCATGCAGGACGTTCTGCGCTTTAAGCCTTTCCATGAGGCGGTAGGTGATGAGTTCGTAATCGTCGGCGGTCCGCAGATCCTCGGTCACCGCCTTGAACGCCATGAGGAAGCCGTTGAAATCCTGGTAGGTGTAGAGCTGCTCGATTTCAGCGAGACTGCTGGGTTTACCGTGGCGCTGGCGCAGTTCCAGCAGAGTGCTGGGATCGATCGCACCTTCAAGATGGAGATGCAACTCGGCTTTGGGCAGGGTAACGATGAACGAGCTGGGTTGCGACGCCATACTCTTCTGATTGTAGATTGAAGGTCGAGGGTTTGCAGGAGAAACGGCGGCTATAAACCCTGAGACCTGGAAACTCACTACTGAAATTTGCCCTCCCGGACCATTGCAAAAGTCAACCCTTTGGGGAGCAGGTCTCAGATTGTCGCCGACCTCACCCTGAACGGAGCGTCCATCACGCAAGACAAGGGTGGCACGCGCATCCTCTCGGCAAGATGATTCCTGCCGCTCAGACTCTCAAGGAAGCAGCCGGCTCCGCCGAAAGGATCGCACCAGTTCATGGCGGCAATCAGGAAGTATGCCAACCAGGCTGGTAGGACAGTTAGCGATTGGGGTGGAACCGAACCGCTAACTGAAGCGAACAAGTATCGGGCCCCGTTCCTGCGTGTCCCTGCCCCCAAAAGTTGGCATTCTACAGTGAAGTCCTTCCCATGCTACTTGATGAGCCCGATGGTGGGTCGGGTGGCGACTGGATAACATTACAACGAACGAAAACAAGCAGTGTGACGTTCCAGGTTTCTGGCCGGACGCACGACGCACTATTCGCGCCACAGACTTCTGTTCCTGCATGTTTCCCAGATGATGGCGCCCAACGGGCGAAGGAGATTCAAATGAAGATCAGGAAATCATTAATACTGGCATTAACTATCGGACTGTTCTTAAGCACATTCGCTATGGCGGAAGATGAGCCTTCCGAACAGGTAAAACGCCTGGACGCTTCGGCGGCGGTGCTGGATGAAATCATGGGAACTCCTGACAAGGGGATCCCGGAAGAAATTCTCGGCTCCGCGGAATGCGTGGCCGTGGTCCCGTCCATGGTGAAGATTGGGTTCATCTTTGGTGGCCGCCACGGGCGAGGTCTGGCCACCTGTCGCACCAAATCCGGATGGAGTGCCCCTGCTCCCTTCACCATCACTGGCGGCAGTTGGGGACTTCAGATTGGCGGCGAGGCGGTTGATCTGGTCATGCTGGCCATGAACGACCAGGGCATGGGCAAAATGCTGACCAGCAAGTTCAAGATTGGCGCCGACGCATCTGCCGCAGCAGGACCGGTCGGCCGTCATGCCTCGGCGGAAACCGACTGGAAGATGCGGGCCCAGATCCTGACCTATTCGCGGGCCCGGGGAATTTTCGCCGGCATCACGGTGAACGGAGCGTCCATCAAGCAGGACAAGGATGGCACGCGCATCCTTTACGGCAAGATGATTCCTGCCGCCCAGATTCTCAAGGGAGAGGTGGCCCCGCCGGAAGGATCGCACCAGTTCATGGCGACAATCAGGAAGTATGCCAACCAGGCGGAAGTAGCCGAAGCTTCGGAACACCGGACGGAAGGCACGGCCTCCGCCTCTGAACCGCACGCCCGGATGCTGACTTCCTCCGAAGCGCAAGATGCAATCCAGCAAAAACTGAAGGAAGAGCCGGGTTTGAACAGCGCCAACGTGGATGTCACGTTGACCGCCGGAGCGGTGAAGCTCTCGGGATCAGTTCCCAGCACCGAGGACCGCGATAAAGTGGTGCGGATCGCAAAATCGTACGCTGGAAACCGCGTAATCCAGGACCAGTTGGCGATTGGGGCGGAACAGAACCGCTAACTGAGCGAAAGGATCATCGGGCCCCACTCTCCGAAAACCGGAGGGTGGGGCTTTTTTTGGTCGAGATACGTTCATTTTGGAGATCAGTTCAGATCGATCTTCTCAAACCCCAGCCCCTGCAGCAGGCTGGTGATGGTCGAAGTCGCGTTCTGTTGGGCGGTTTTCAGAATGCCATCGGCCAGGGCAGCCGCCAGCAGTTGGCGTTCTGCCTCCTGGCGCACCTGGGTCTCAAGGTTGGGATCGGTCGGCACCAGCAGCCCGGTCTGCCGGGAATAGACCCGCGTCTTGGCGCCGTCCAGGCGCGTGCTGAAAACCTGCGCCGCAGGCAGATGCAAGTGGACCTGCTTGCCCTCCACACTTACATCACCCGGCTTCAGGGTGGAGAAGTCAATACCGGCAACAACTTCTCCGTGCACCAGGAGCAGCAAACGGTCTCCCGCCAGGAAGTCGGGGAAGATGGGGTTCTCTTTGGCGCCGCTGACTACTTTGTCCATGGTGTAGACCACTGTCTCCAGCCGCTGGAGCTGCTGGATGCGATCGACCACAGTGGGCTGGCTTACATCAATGCTCAGGGTCCGGCCTGTCACTGCCGACCAGAAACGGCCCAACAAAGCCGGACCCGAACTGCGCGAGAGCAATGCGAACCCGATCAGGCCAAGTAAGAGCGCTCCGAGGAGCAGTCCGGCTATGAGGGCAAACACGACGGAGGTTGCAGATCGGCCGGCTTTCGGTGGAGCGGGCATGCCGCCAAGGTTATCACTGCAAAGACATACGTAGGGACAGATGTCCTCATCTGTCCAGCGGAGCAGGGCTCCGCCATCTTTCGGGAGATGCACGAACCGGTCGAGCTGCGCTCGACTGGACAGATGAGGACATCTGTCCCTACGCATTTTGGCGGGGGCGGAAGATGCCCACTGCAACGAAATGGTTGCATTTTTATACCGCACTAAGGTAAGATGCACATAGGACGCAGCATTGAGCGTTCAACTCGTCGCTGTACGCCCTTTCTTCCAACGGTTCAAAAAGTGGCCCAATAGTATGCGTGGGGTGACCCTAGCTCGCCTCGCAACAGGTTCGGAGAGACCCTATGGCGTGGTACGCGTATTGCATCGCAGAGCAACAGACCCTGGCCAATGGCACACGTTCTCGTCGTCCTTCCCTTCTGGAAGGGGTCCAAGGCGTGAACGGAGCCGCAGTTCTGGCCTATCCCAGCGGAGAATTCAACATAGTCGTCAGCGAGTACGAGCGCGATGATGTGCAGTTCGGGGAGAAAAACGTCCTCGAACATGCCCGCGTGGTGAGTGTCTGCTTCCGCAGCGGGACCGTGCTTCCTTTCCGTTTTGGCACGATTTTCGACTCGGATGAGGCGCTGCGCCAGGCCGTCCGCTCCAACCGCCGCACCTTTGGCCAGAGCGTGGCCCGGCTGCGCGGCAAGGCCGAAATGCACCTGAAGCTAAGGGTCAAAGATGGCTCGCTGCGCGAAGCCATGGCCGATATTGTTCTGCCGGACACGGTTGGCGGCGACTACCTGATCAAGCTACGGGAGAAGGCCTCTCAGGACCGCGAGCGGCGGACCAAAGCCCGGGCGCTCTCGGTGCAAGTCCACAAGTTGTTCAATCCATTGGAAGAAGAGATCAGCTGCAAACGAGTGGATTCCGACGGAATGCTGATCGATATTGCCCACCTGATTGATTCCAAATCCATCGAAAAGTATCAGAACCGCTACAGCAGCGCCGCCAAGCAGTTGAAAAACTGTGAATTGGCCATCAGCGGCCCCTGGCCGCCGTATCATTTCCTGCCCGGCAAGCTGCGCATGGTGGCGGGGAACTCCTAGACCGGACATCAGACCTTGAGCTCTCAGCCGAGGTCTGACGCCCGGCGTCCGAGGGTTGTAGAGTGCAGCGAATGTGCAGGATTCTGCATCCCAACCCTGACTTCACCAGCCCGTGAGACTCTCTTCGGCACTGAATAGAGCTGGTCTAAGTGTTTATTCCGCAGTGGTTTGCCGAACTTTCGGCAGATTGCTGCCGGACTCCGCGGCTTTGGTTGCGGAAATGCACTTAGGTGGGTACCAAAAGAGGCCGCTAAAATGACCTTCACTCTCTGTTTTTCGCGATATCTCTCTAGTTGCCTTTCCGGCTGCCGGATCGGCTCTCCGCTTCGCCATTCCTGACTCAACCTCCCACTTCGCCTCTTTTAATTGTGGCCCCAGCAATGGGGCCATTTTTTTGCAGTGGACTTTGCTCCCGGTTCCCAATCCCGCACATTCCGGCACAGAGGCATTCGTCCAAGGGTTGAGGTAGTCTTTACCTCAACATGCGAAACGCAAGCGTTCTTCTCCTGCTGACCCTGGCCGCTGGCATTCTCCTGGCCCAGAAGCAGACTGTTCCAGTTAATTCCGATTATGAACGTTCGCAGGCAACGGCCACCATTCCACTGCCACCGGAATTGATTCGGCAGCTCTCGGCAATTCGCGATGCTGCCTTGATCGACGACTACGCTTACCGGCAAGTGGCCCACATCACCGAGAACATCGGCCCCCGGCCCGTGGGATCGCTCCAGGCACAGGCCGCGATAGAGTACGTGGCCGGTGAAATGAGGAAACTTGGGCTGGAGGTTCATCTGGAACCGGTGCAGGCGCGCCATTGGAAACGCGGAGCCGAATCCGCCGAACTGGTGGAGTACCCGGGACAGGCACCGGGAACCACACAAAAGATTGTGCTCACGGCGTTGGGTGGAAATCATCCCACGCCGCCGGGAGGAATCACGGCGGAGGTCGTCGTGGCCAATAGCTTTGCCGACCTGGATCGTCTGGGGCGGCAGAACGTGGCCGGTAAGATCGTTCTGTTCAACGTCGTCTTTGACAAGCAGAAGGCGGCCGGCGGCTATGCCGGGGAGGCTTACGACGAAGCGGTGGCTTATCGTGCCCTGGGGGCACAAAGGGCAGCCGCGCTGGGAGCTGTTGGCTCGCTGGTCAGGTCAGTTGGCGGCGCCGACTATCGCCTGGCGCATACCGGAAACAGCCGCGCAGCCAATATTCCAGCCGGAGCCGTAACCAGCGAAGATGCTGATTTGATCGCTCATCTTGCCTCGCAGGGCAAGGTCCGCATGCACCTTATTTTGACCTCCCAGACGGCGGAAGAAGTTGACACATTTAACGTGGTGGGAGACCTGAAAGGCTCCGAGCATCCCGAGCAGATCGTAATCGTCTCCGGCCACCTCGATTCCTGGGACCTGGCAACCGGAGCGATTGACGACGCGGCGGGCGTGGCGGTGGCCATGGAGACCGCCCAGCTGATGCAACAACTGCATCTGCGCCCCAGGCGGACCCTGCGGGTGATTGCCTGGATCGATGAAGAAAACCTGGGACGGGGCCATGTGGCCTATGCCAAAGCCCACGCCGCCGAAATCGGCAACCACGTGGCGGCGATGGAAAGTGATTTGGGAGCGTCTCATCCCCTGGGCTTCCGCGCCAAGATCAGCGCCGAGGCCGCCGCCCGGTTGCAGCCAGTGCTGGACGTTCTGCAGCCTGCGGGCTCAAATCTGATGGTGCTGAGCAGCGACAGTCCCGAGGCCGACATCGAGCCTTTCGCGAAGCAGGGCGTGCCCGCTTTCGGCCTGTTGCAGGACGGCCGGACGTACTTCAACTACCATCACACCGCCGCCGATACATTGGACAAAATCGTGCCCCGGGAATTGCGGGAAAACGCGACCGCCATGGCCGTCATGGGCTACGCTCTGGCGACGATGCCCGACCCCTTGCCCCGGTGAAAACAAATGTGGGCGCGAGCGTCCCGCTCGTGCCTGGGCGACTGTAAGGGCCTGGCAAGAGCAATGACGATACACCTTTGGGCTGCTGCCCGGGCCATAATCTGAAGAGGGATTCAAGGAACCCCGCGCACAGCTCGGCATATGCTCTGCCATCCGGGGCTTCCGGTCGCGGCGTGGCCTCAGTTCGGCGACCAGATTTGGGAGGCCTGGGTCGTTCTCGTTATCCTCGGGCCCGGTCACCGGGTGTTCCCAGCCCCGCTCGAGAACCTGTCGAGCTGCGCTCGACCCGACAGCCGGGGCGGCTGTCTCCACGTGGCTACTGGTGGCTACCACGAGCGTGGACGCTTGCGCCCACATTTGGCGGATGCATCCCTTTGTCGGGCGCGCCATCTAATGTAGTGAGTGCAAATCTATGGGAAATACCTTCAAGACCGCCTTTCTTCTTACCGCACTGACGCTGCTGCTGATGGCGGCGGGCCGCGCTTTGGGCGGACAAAACGGGATGTTGCTGGCGCTGGGCATTGCCGTGGTCACGAACTTCGTCGCCTATTTCTTTTCTGACAAGATCGCGCTCAGAACCTATCGCGCGCAACCGGTCACGCGGGAGCAGTTGCCGCGGGTTTACAACGTGGTGGAGCGAATGACGCAGAAAATCGGCCTGCCCATGCCGAAGATTTACGTCATCCCCACGGATTCCCCTAACGCCTTCGCCACCGGGCGCAATCCGAAACACGCTTCGGTTGCGGTCACCCAGGGCATTCTGGGCCTGTTGAATGACGAAGAACTCGAAGGCGTGCTGGCCCACGAACTGGGGCACGTAAACAATCGCGATATCCTGATCAGCTCGGTGGCCGCCACCATCGCCGGCGCCATCACCTGGCTGCGCTATGGCGCCTACTTCGGAATGGGCGATCGCGACGATCGTCGCGGTGGAGCCATGGGTGGTTTGCTCATGCTGATCCTGGCCCCGATCGCCGCCATGATGATCCAGTTGTGCGGTGTCACGCACGCGCGAGTATGCGGCAGATGAAACCGGTGCGCACTTTACCGGCAATCCCTACGCTCTGGCCAGTGCTTTGGCCAAGCTCGATGCATATTCGACGGCGCGTTCCCATGATGGGCACGCCCACAACCGCGCACCTGTTCATCATTCAGCCGCTGTTAGGCATGAATTTTGGCAACCTGTTTTCCACCCACCCGCCGATTGCCAAGCGCATCGAGCGGCTGACGGGAAGGCCGGCGGAGTTTACGCGGTAAAGCTGTCAGCCTCGCTCAGGTCAGAGCAGATAGAGTTTGGGTTCGGCTGAGAGCTGGATAGCTGAAAGACTGAGTCGGCTCTGAGTCCAGTGACGTTCGTAACACCTTCTACCCGGCCCAACTGCCACGGGCGCATAGTAGAATTTCTCGATGTCGCCTGAAACCGCCATGGCCGCGTCCCATCGCGCGACACAACTGGAAAACGCTCTGCGCAAGGTGATTCGTGGCAAGGATGACGTGGTCAGACTCGCCCTGGTCTCGGTGCTCGCCCGGGGACACTTATTGATCGAAGGCGTCCCCGGTGTGGGCAAGACGACGCTCGGCCAGGCCCTGGCTCGGGCCATTGACTGCACGTTTCAGCGGGTGCAGTTCACCAGCGACATGCTGCCCTCCGACGTCCTGGGCATCTCGATTTACTCCGCCATCGAGCAGCAGTTCGAGTTCAAGCGTGGACCGGTTTTCACCAACGTCCTGCTCGCCGATGAGATCAACCGCACCACGCCCAAGACCCAGTCCGCGTTGCTCGAGGCCATGAACGAAGGCCAGGTCACGGTGGACGCGCACTCTTATTCTCTGCCGCAGCCGTTCCTGGTGATCGCCACTCAAAATCCAGTCGAGCACCACGGGACCTATCCTTTGCCGGAGTCGCAACTGGATCGCTTCCTTATGCGGGTGCGAATGGGTTATCCCGATGGCGAGTCCGAACGCGAGATTCTGCGCTCCGAAGCGGGAACCGCGCAACTGGAACTTTTGGAGCCGGTGCTGACGGGCGCTGACGTGCTCGAAATGCAGCAGGCAGTCACTCAGGTACGGGTCGATGATTCGCTGGTCGGCTATGTGCTGGCCATTGTTCGCGCCACCCGTGAGTCCGAGCAATTTTCGCTGGGCGTTTCGCCCCGCGGCTCTCAGATGCTCTACCGTGCCGGACAGGCCATGGCCTTTCTCGACGGCCGCAACTTCTGTGTCCCGGAAGACTTCAAGCCGCTGGTGGTGGCAGTCTTTGCCCACCGCGTCGCGGTGAATGGCCGCTACTCTTCTACCCTCAAGAAATCCGAACAGGCCGAGCAGTTGCTCCGGGAACTGGTCGAAACCATACGCGTGCCGGTGTAGAGCGGTTGCCTGCCAAAGCTGACTGGAGAACGAAAATCAGTTGTCAGTTTTGAGTTCCCGGTTCTCAGTTTGCCGTTCATAATGGTCAACTGTCATGTCATTTCTTCGTTTCCTGATGCTGCTCGCCCTGATCGTCTGGCTGGGCGGAGTGATATTTTTCCCTGTTGTCGCACAGACCTCTTTTTCGGTGCTGCCGACGCGCCATCTTGCCGGGTCGGTGGTGGGGCGCTCATTGGGAATTCTGCACTGGATGGGAATGATCTCGGGGATGGTCTTTCTGGCTAGCTCGCTGCTGTTTAGCCGGCTCAGCAGTGGCGAAGCGCACTGGTTCGCGGTCCGGAATGTGCTCATCTGTATGATGCTGCTGCTTACATTGATCTCGCAGTTCGGCATCATTCCGCGCATGGACGCGATCCGGGCTTCGATAGGGGAGATCGATGCCGTGCCCATTGATAATCCGGCTCGCATGCAATTCGACGGCTTGCATCATTGGTCCACGCGGATCGAGGGCGGAGTGCTTCTGCTTGGCCTGGCGGTGGCTTATCTGACGGCACGGTCCCTGACCTGATCTGGCTGTTATCATCTTTGTGTCCCTATGAAAACTGGCATTATCGGCCTGCCTCAGGTGGGCAAGACCTCTCTGTTCCGCATCCTCACAAAGGCGCATCTTTCCGGCCAGGCCCATTCCAATCCGCGCGAGGCCCATATAGGAGTGGCCAAAGTTCCGGACGAACGCCTCGACCGCCTGGCGGCGCTCTACAACCCGAAGAAGCTGACCCACGCATCTGTCGAATATGTTGACGTGGGCGCCATTGGTCAGGAAGCTCTTAAAGAAAGCGCATACGTCGGGCATCTGCGCAATGTGGACGCCCTGGCTCACGTGGTCCGCGCCTTCGATGATCCATCCATACCGCACGTCGGGCCGGTGGATCCCCTTCGCGACATCAAAAACGTCGATTTCGACCTGATGGTCAGCGACCTGGGACAGATCGAAAAGCGGCTGGAGCGCCTGGAAAAGGACCTGAAGAAGATGCGCACTCCTGACCTGGAAAAAGAGTTCGATCTTCTGAAACGGGCCAACGTACATCTGGGAACCGAGCGGCCGCTGCGCGAAATGGAAATGACGCCGGAGGACAAGAAGCGTTTGCGCGGCTTCATGTTCCTGAGCGAGAAACCGATTCTTTATGTGCTCAATGTCGGCGAGAGCACGGAGCTGGGCAACGATCTCGAAAACGCGATCACCAAGTACAACTTGACCGAGGTGGCGGCGCGGCCCAATGCGTCCGCATCCGCCATCTGCGGAAAAGTGGAGGCGGAACTCGCGGAGATGAGTGACGCGGATGCAGCCGAGTTTCTGGGCAGCTACGGTCTGAGAGAAAGCGGGCTGGTCCGCCTGATTCGCACCACCTACTCACTGCTCGGGCTGATTTCGTTTTTCACTGCCGGCGAAGACGAATGCCGCGCCTGGACCATTCCTGTCCGAACCCGCGCGGTGGAAGCCGCCGGCGCCATCCACTCCGATCTCGAAAAACACTTCATCCGCGCTGAAACCATCCGCTGGGACCAACTGCTTGAAGCCGGTTCCGAAGCGAACGCCCGCGCCAAAGGCACTCTGCGCCTGGAGGGCAAAGATTACATTGTGCAGGATGGCGATGTGATGCATATCCGGCATAGCGGCTAAAACTCCCATTCTGGAACTGAGAACTGAGAACTCAAAGCTGGGAACTGATAACAAACCAGTTGTCGGTTGTCAGTTTTTGGTTCTCAGTGTTCATGCGTCACATCTTTCCCAGCGGGATATTGTCATGATTGTCTCAGGAGGTACTTATGGGGCAATCCTACCGGGACCTGATTGCATGGCAGAAGGCCATGGATTTTGTCATGGACGTTTACCGCACCAGCAAGGCATTTCCGCGGGACGAACTTTATGGACTCTCCAGCCAGGTGCGGAGATCAGCGGTTGGGGTCCCGACCAACATTGCGGAGGGGCAGGCGCGTTTCTCCGCCAACGAGTTTCATTATTTCCTGGGACGCGCCCGAGGATCGCTGGTCGAGGTCGAAACCCAGCTCATGATTGCTCAGAACCTGGCTTACTTTACTCCGGAGCACGGCAAGCATCTCCTCGACCAGGCAGCCGAGTTAGGAAAAATACTAAACGGCCTGATCGGCGCGATTCGTCCCGCGGCCTAGCTGAGAACCGGGAACTTGAGACTGGGAACTGATATTATCGCCCGCGTACATGCATCCCATTCTCCTCAGCATCCTGCTCGGTCTGACTGCAGCAGGAGCCAATGTTTTCGGCGGCGCCATCATCGTCCAGAAGAATTGGGACCGTTCTTACCTGAAGTACTTCGTGGCGCTGGGCGCGGGATTCATGCTGGCGACAGCGATCATAGAGATTTTCCCTGCCAGCCTGGAACTTCGCGGCAAGAGCGCCGCCTTTCTGGTTCTTGCCGGATATCTCATCGTCCACTTGTTCGAGCATACGGTCACGCCGCACTTCCATTTCGGCGAGGAGACTCACCGGGATGCGTTCGCGCACGGTCACCGGGGATACTCGGTGCTGCTGGGACTGATTATCCATACTTTTTTTGACGGCATTGCCATTGCTTCCGGCTTCATTGTTTCCAACTGGCTGGGGTGGGTCATCTTTCTGGCCATTTTCCTGCACAAGATTCCGGAAGGATTCACCATTGCGTCGGTCATGCTGGCCAGCGGACAAAGCCGGCGCACCGCGTGGGGCGCCTCCATGCTGCTGGGTGCATCGACGCTGGCCGGAGTCCTCACCATGGCGGTGTTCCGCCATCAAGTCAGTTACGGCTTACCGCTCTCTGCAGGAGTGACGATTTATGTGGCCGCTTCAGACCTGATGCCGGAGGTCAATCGCGAACCGGGCGTGGGGATGGCGCTGGTAGTCTTCCTCGGAGTGGGACTGCTCTTTCTGCTCGATACTCTTGTCCACGTGCACTAGCTAAAAGTACCCGGTTTCCGGTAGCCAGTACTCGGACACAGCTACGCCGCAGGCCGCTTGAGCGAAGCAATTAGACCACTGAGAATGCGTCCGACCTCATGAACCCTACCCAATACATCTTCCACCAGATCCATCGCTCTTTGCCACACCACGAAATCTTTGAAGTGTTGGGCCACAAAAACCTGGCTACTGGCTACTGGGTACTGCCACTATTCCACCGTATGTTTTGCCGTGTAGCCTTCGCGGGCCATGACTGTGTACTTCACGTCTTTGCCTTTCTGGTCCCGGACTTTCAGCGGGCCCCCGTCGGGGGCGACTACTTCCACTTTCAGTTTGCGGTAAGTGCCGTCCAGCTTTGGATTGGTGGGATGGTACGCCAGATTGTACTGGTTGCGGATATCGCCGATGACGTCGCGAAAAATCTCTGGGAGTTCAGCCTGAAAGCGCGGGAAGTACGCCCGTCCGCCGGTCAGGCGGGCAAAGGTCCTCATCTCGTTGTCGCCCTGCAGGTAATCCATTTCGCCGACCGGAATGCCCATGCCGTGGGTGTAGCCGCAACGATGAGTTTCGCAGTAATTGCGAACCGCAAAACCCACGCTGATCGGGAAAATGGTGACGTCGTGGGTGGTCTTGATCTTCTTCATGATCTGGTCGAGGTTGAGCTTGCTGAAAGTGTCCACGCCCGTGGTCACCAGGATGATGTACTTGCGTCCCTGGATCTGATCGACGCGGTCGAGCGTGTCATACAGGGCGTCGAACAGGTTGGTCTCGGCGAATCCCGGTATGCGCAACTGATTCAGCGCGCCAAAGACCGCCTGCTTGTCCTGGGTAAAGTCGGCCAGGATGTGCGGTTTCATGTCGTAGGAGATCACCGCCACCCAGTCATTTTTCTTTAGGGCATTGGCGAAAGAGTAGCTGGCGTTCAGCGCGTCCACCATGAAGTAGTAGTTGGTGGAGGCAAATTCAACCAGCAGCACCGCCGTAATAGGCGCTTGCGAAACGTCGAAGTCAGCCACCGATTGCTGGACTCCATCCTCCAGCACGCGAAAGTTGTCCTTCTTCAGGCCGGGGATGAATTGCCCGTCTTTGGTAGTGACCAGAACATCCACGTTCACCAGGGGGACATCCACCTTGATGGAATAGTCGGGCATGCCCTCTATTTTCTTAGGTTTTGCCGGGGGCGGTGGCGGGGGCGGCTCTTCCTTCTTCTTTGGGATGGCGTAGGGCCCGACGTCGTTCTGAGGGCCGCCTGCCTCGGGCGGGGCCTCCTGCTTCTGCCCGCTGGCCGCGGGTTCGGACTGGTTTTGTGCCAGAAGCCCGGTCACCCCCAGCGGCAGGAACAACAAAGCCAGCATCATCAAGGGGATAGTATGAGTGGGCCGGACTGGAAGCTTCAGTTTTCTAATCCTGTCAATGGAAAACATGGAATTCCTCGGTAAATCGTTATGCTAGTATAGACGCAGGGCTTCGCGATTGGGATGTTTGCACGGCCTTGGCTGTCGCTTTTAGCTCTCCTCCCCACCGGCAAAGCAGCATACAGGGCGCGAAGTGCAGGATTTTAGTCGCTGAGCGCTGGGCTCCAGGTTCAAATTCATGAGACGTGCGCTTTTCTCCAGTGTCATTGCTCTCCTTCTCTCTCTAACCATCCAGGCCCAAACCGCCAAACCGGTTGAAACCATTCCGGTAAGCGAGATCCATGCCGGAATGCATGGCGTGGCCTATACCGTCTTCCAGGGCACTAAGCCGGAATCCATGGGCGTGGAGGTTCTTGGGATCCTGAAGAATGCCAACGGCCCCAAGGGCGACATTATCCTGGTGCGTTTGTCGGGTGAGAAGGCGGAATATACCGGAGTAGTCGCCGGCATGAGCGGCAGTCCGGTTTATTTGAACGGCAAACTGGCGGGCGCGCTGGCCTTCCGCATCGGCGAATTTTCCAAGGAGCCGATCGCCGGCGTAACCCCCATCAAGGAGATGTTCGAGATCAGCGCCATGGACCGCAGCCCGGGCGGCAGTACGGTGAACGCCGACGTTGGGGTGCACGCGCCCACACGAACCTCAGGGCCCGGATCTGAAAGTTTTGCCACCAAGGATTATGCCAATTATCTGAAGCCGATCGAAGCTCCGCTGGTGTTCAGTGGATTTTCGCAGGACGCCATGCAGCGCTTCGCTCCCCAGTTCGCCAAGGCCGGGATCGTGCCGGTGATGGGAGTCGGCTCGGTCAGCGAAAGCAGGCAGCCTGAACCGCTGGAACCGGGCTCGGCCATCAGCGCGATCCTGGTGCGCGGCGATATGGACATCGCGGCCACCTGCACCGTCACCTACATGGACGCCCACCACCTGCTGGCCTGCGGTCATCCCCTGCTGCAATTTGGCATGGTGGATTTGCCCATGACCAAAGCGGAAGTCCTGGCTACGCTGCCCTCGCCGCTCAATGCCTTCAAGATCGTGAATGCCACCGAACCGGTCGGCGCTTTCGTGCAGGACCGGCACACCGGCATCCTGGGAGAGTTTGGCAAGCAACCGGAGATGATTCCCGTCACTTTGAATATTCACGGCGGGGCGACCAACAAGCAATTTCATTATGAGGTGCTGAACAACGCCAACCTGAGTCCGCTGGCCATGATGGCGACGGTATTCAACGCGCTGCACGGAGTGAACGAGTACGGCGAAGACACCACGTACCGCATGAACGGCCGGATCAGCGTGAACGGATATCCTGACGTCACGGTGCAAAACATGTTTGCGCCGTCGGACGGCGGACAGCCCGCCGCGGTCATGGCGGCGCTTTCGCTGGGGGACCGTTTCAGTCGTATTTACGACAACCCATACACGGTGCCGGGTATTCGTGGCGTCAAACTTGATTTCGACCTGGTGCGCGAACGCCGCTGGGCCCGCCTCGAGGGCGCCCGCACCGATTTGATCGAAGCTCGTCCCGGAGACGAGATCACTATCGAAACCGTGCTGCGTCCCTACCGGGGCGAGGTGATGCTGCAGCAGATTCCGATTCATATTCCAACCTCCACATCCCGGGGACCGCTGCGGATTCTGGTCAGCGATGGCGAGACCCTCGACCGCCTGCGTCACGGCAACCCGCAACTGGGTCGAAAAATGGACCTGGCGTCCACCATCGCCGTGCTCAACAAGCAACATGTGAATAATCGCGTGTACGTTTCGCTGCTGGAAGCCGATCCGGAAGCCATGGTCGCGGACAAGGTCATGCCCACGCTGCCGCTCTCCATCATGAACGTGATGGACAGCATGCGCGGCACCCAGGAAATGATCGTGCAGGGCGAGTCTTCGGTGAACGAAGCCGCCACTGGCCCGCTGGATTATGTGGTCTCCGGCGCGCAGGTCCTGACCATTACGGTGAAATAGTGTGCCGTGTGGCGCGGGCGCCCCCGCCCGCGGCTCTTGATCTTGAGTTCACTCTCGCGGGCGAGGGCGCCCGCGCCACACATTCAAGATAAGCCCTCCGTGATAGTCTGAATTCTTCCGCTCCAGATCGTGATGAGGTAATAAAATTGGCAACCCGTCTGTGTAAGCAATTCTTCCTGGCTCTTATCTCTCTACTGATTGTCGTTCCACTCGCTTCCGCTGAAGGCACTCGCACCTGGGAACAATCCAAGTTTGAAGACTTGAGCAAGGGCACGGCCACGGGTGTGGCCATTCGCAGCACCGGCGGCCTGGAACTGGCGCCCGCCTTCAAGGCAATCTCGACCACGCCGTCCACGTATATATGGTCGATCGCGGCTGACCAGAGCGGAAACCTCTATGCCGCTACCGGCGGACCCGCCCGCGTGTATCGCATCACACCGCAGGGCCAATCCTCCACCATCTTCGAGCCCCAGGAGTTGCAGGTGCAGGCCCTGGCGGTGGACAAGAACGGCATTCTTTACGCCGCCACCAATCCGGATGGGAAGGTGTATCGCATTGAGCGTCTGGCCAACCCGGCGGCGAAGGGCAAAACGGAGCCGGCGCCATCAAAGCGGCCAGCGAATTCTCTGCCTCGGTATATTTCGATCCCGGGACGAAATATATATGGGACCTGGTTTTCGACAGTGCCGGCAACCTGTACGTGGCCACCGGCGATCATGGCGAAATCTATCGTGTGACTCCCAAGGGGGAGCATTCGGTATTTTTCAAAAGCGACGAAGCCCACATTCGGGTGTTGTCGGTGGACACGCGGGGCAATCTGATTGCGGGCTCGGACGGCAGTGGACTGGTGTACCAGATCAAGCCCAGCGGTGAAGGCTTCGTGCTTTACAGTGCCCCCAAAAAAGAAATTACGGCGCTGGCCATCGACAAGGCGGGAAATATTTATGCAGCGGGCGTGGGAGAGAAACGTGCCGGCCCCATTCCGTCAATCTTCCCTTCGCCAGTCACCGCCCTTACCCCCGTGCCCACGGGCGGGCCAGCGCAACCTGGCATGGTAGTGCTGAACCCAACTCCTACTCCACCTGCCCTGGTGAGCAGCATCCCGCTTACCGGATCGAATGCAAGCGGCGGTTCGGAAATTTACCGGATTGCGCCTGACGGCTCGCCCCGGCGCATCTGGGCTTCGCGCGAAGACCTGGTGTACGCCCTGGCCTTCGATTCGGCGGGAAGACTGTTGGCCGGTACGGGAAACCGTGGCCATGTTTTCGCCATCACCGGCGAAGACCGCTTCGTCGATCTGCTGAAGGCCAGCGCCACCCAGGTCACGGCTTTCGCCAAAGCTCCGGCGGGCGGACTTTATGTGTCAACCAGCAACCTCGGCAAAGTGTTCCTGCTGGGCGGGTCGGCCGAATCCGAGGGCAGCTACCAGAGTGACGTGTTCGACGCGAAAGTTTTCTCCCGCTGGGGCCGCGCCGAATTGCGCGGCACGGGGCAGGTCCAGTTGTTTGCCCGCAGCGGCAACGTGGACAATCCCGACCGCAACTGGAGTCCGTGGCAGCCCGTCGATCTGGTGAAAGATCCATTACTCAATGTGCCGCCGGCGCGCTTCATCCAGTGGAAGGCGGTGCTGCATTCCGGGACCACCGCACCCACGGTGGACAGTGTGCTGCTGAACTACCTGCCCAAGAATGTGGCTCCCGACTTCGACGATGTCACGGTCCAGGTGGGCATGCGTTACCTGCCCATGCCCAAGCTCGCGCTGGTGCCTGATACGAGCGGGACCGCGGCCGCGAATCCGCAGCTGCGCCTCGACGCACCGCCGCCCACCACTCGCGACTCCGATTCCATCGGCGTGCGGTGGACCGTCCATGATGACAACGACGACCAGATGGTTTACTCGGTCTACTACCGGGGAGACGGCGAAACTCGCTGGCTGCTGCTGAAGGATTGCCTGACCGACAAGTACTATTCGTTCGACGCATCGCTCCTGCCGGATGGCGGGTACACCGTCGAGGTCATGGCTTCGGATGCGCCCTCGCATTCTCCCGGCCAGGCGCTGACTTCGACGCGGGACAGCGCGCGCTTCGAAGTCGATACCACGCCGCCGCGAATCGAGGGGCTCAAAGCAGCCATGGAAGGCACGCAAATCCATGTCAGCTTCCACGCTCTCGATGGATTTTCCAACATCAAGCGTGCCGAGTATTCCGTGGACGCCGCCGACTGGCAATATGTGGAACCAGTGGGCCAGCTCGCGGATTCAAAAAACGCAAGCTATGATTTCCAGGTGGCCGTACCTGCGGGCGGAAATCCGGCATTACCGGACCCGGCGAAAATATCTTCCGAGCACGTGGTGGTGGTCCGGGTCTATGACCGCTTCGACAACATGAGTTCGGCAAAGACGGTCATCCGCAAGTAGTGGTTAGAACCATGTGGGGACGGCCGCCCTCGGCTGTCCAGTCGAGCGAAGCTCGACAGTGGTTTGTCCCAAAGAAGCGGAGCTTTGCTCCGCCGGGACAGCCGGGGGCGGCTGTCCCCACGTGGTGGCGGCTTAGCCCGTTATCTGGTCGGCGTTGCGCAGTTCCGGGAAGGCCCACGCCCATATTGCGATGACCACCAGTGTTCCTGCTCCACCCAGCACGACTGCCGGCACTGTCCCGAACCAGTGTGCCGTGAGGCCGGACTCAAACTGGCCCAGCTCGTTTGAGACTCCGATAAAGATCATATCCACGGCATTCACCCGCCCGCGCATTTCATCCGGAGTGGCCAGCTGCACCAGGATGGAGCGAATGATCACGCTGACCATGTCAGAGGCGCCGAGCAACAGTAGCGCTATGAGAGAGACCGCCAGACTGCGCGAGAGCCCGAAAATAATTGTGCATACGCCAAATCCAGCCACACACCACAGCATGGTGAGTCCGGCATGCCGCCGCAGCGGACGGTGCGCCAACAGGATGGCCATGGCGGTCGCGCCCACGCCGGGAGCGCTGCGCAGCAGCCCCAGGCCCCAGGGGCCGGTCTTGAGAATTTCGCTGGCATACACCGGCAGCAACGCCACGGCGCCTCCCAGCAGGACGGCAAACATGTCCAGCGAGATCGAGCCCAGCACCAGCTTATGGTTCCAGATGTAGTGAAAGCCCGCCAGCACCGTGCTCCAGGTGACGGGCTCGCGCGCCCTGGCCTGGGTCTGTAGCGTGATTCGAAGCATGGAAAAAACGGCCGCAAGCCCCGTGGCCACCGCAGTGGCGTATACCACAGTGGGCCCGCGCGAGAGTGCGTACAGAAAACCGCCGATGGATGGCCCCAGGATGGTTGCCGCCTGAAAGATGCTGGCGTTCCAGGCCACGGCGTTGGGAAAATGTTCCTCCGGCACCAGTTGCGGCAGCAGCGCCCGGCTCACTGGAGCATTGAAGGCGCGCACCACGCCGATCAGCACGACCACGGCATAAATCAGGCGCACGGAATGGCTGCCGCGCCATGCGATTGCCCAGAGCAGTCCGGAGGAGACGGCGAAGCCGCAGTAGCACAACGTGACCACCTTGCGCCGGTCGAAGCGGTCGGCCACGTGTCCCGAGACCAGAAACAGAAGCATGCCGGGAAGAAACTGGGCCAGGCCGATCAATCCGAGATCCAGCGGACGCCGGGTGATTTCGTAAACCTGCCATCCCACCGCCACCGACTGCATTTCCAGGGCCGCCACGATGAAGAAACGAGCGGCCTGGTAAATGGTGAAGTCAGGATAGGTGAAGGCGATGCGGCCAGCCGGGAGACTGCGGCCGGGAAAATTCGGAGCAGGGGGACTGGGTTCGAGCGATTCCGCCATCCTCATCTACTGTGCCACAGAACTGTCGCGGGTGGAGCGGGTCCTTCAGGCTTGCAACAAATCGTTATAATCCGCAGCGTGGTTTTTCTCCGCATGGTCGGGTGGCTGGCGTGCGTCGTCTATGCCACCATCCCGGCATTCTGGCTGCTCATCCATCCCCGCGTGCAGTACTGGCGTTCGCGGCCGGGCTCTCCATATCGCCTCCTCATACCTTTCTGGGTTGCCATGTGGGTCGTGGTTGCGGCCGGCACCGCGAAGTGGCGAGGACTGCTCTTCTACAACACGCTATGGAGCTGGCTGCCCGCAGCCTTGCTCTTCGCCGCCGGAGTGTGGATCTACCGCCGCTCTGGGACCGGTTTCAGCGCGGCGCAGCTCGGTGGGCTTCCCGAACTCATCCCCGGACATCGCGAACAGAGCCTGATCACTTCGGGCATACGCGCCCGGGTACGCCATCCGGTCTATCTGGGGCATTTGTGCGAGATGCTGGCCTGGAGCGTCGGAACCGGACTGGCGGTCTGCTATGCGCTGACCCTGTTCGGGGTGGTCACCGGCGCCATCATGATCCGGCTGGAGGATAGAGAGCTTGAGCAGCGCTTCGGAGCAGAATACCGGGAGTACCGGCGGAGGGTGCCGGCGGTCGCGCCCCGGGAAAATTTATTCAGGAAAGGTCGATAGCGGGTCTTCCCGTTCGACTGACAAGTAGTACGGGCAGGGAGGCCTGGCAAGAATGCAATATCTGCTATTGATATACGGCAACGAAAACCGATGGGACAAGGTTGACGGGGCCGAACGGGAAAAGACGCTGCAGGAGTTCGGTGCCTTTACCCAGAGCATCCACCAGAGTGGACACCTTCGCGGCGGAAATGAGTTAGACGTCACCACAAAGGCCTCGACCGTGCGGGTGCGCGACGGCAAGAGCATGGTCACGGACGGACCTTTCGCCGAAACCAGGGAACAGCTGGGCGGCTATTATTTGATTGAAGCCAAAGACCGCGAAGAAGCCATCGCCATCGCGGCCCGGATTCCGTCGGTTAGCTGGGGATCGATCGAAGTGCGGCCCATCATTCCGCATCCCATGCCTTGATGGATTGAGCAAGAGGGGATAAGGCCAGATTCAAGTTCCGCAACGCACGGCGGCTATAATCCAATTTAGCTGAAAGCTGATGGCTGACGGCTGATCGCTTCCTCATGCGCTTCGAATTCTTCATTGCCACTCGCTATCTTCGCGCCAAGCGACGCCAGGCCGTCATTGGCGTGATCACCGGGATCTCCATCGCCGGGGTCGCCGCCGGAGTGGCTTCCCTGGTAGTGGCGCTCGCCATCAACAATGGGTTCCGTCAGGACCTGCAGGACCGCCTGCTGGGTTCGACCTCGCACATCAATCTCTTGCGGGTGGAGAGCGACGGTATCAAGAACTGGCGTCCGCTGATGGAGCGCCTATCGAAACAACCCCATGTGATCGGCACCGCGCCTGCAATTTACGAACAGGTGTTGATCTCGAGGGGGCCACGGGCCCGCGGCGCGGTGTTGAAGGGAATGATTCCTGCTTATGAGCGCAAGGTTAGCGATCTGCTGAACACGGTGAAGATTGGATCGATGGATCCGTTGGACACGGGCGGGGCGGAGCCGGGTCTTCGACCCGGCCTGGGCGGGTCAGAGACCCGCCCCCACACGAACTCTCCTGACGATCTGAACGCGGTGCAGGAGCGCATCGCTGCGATGCCGCCGATCGTTCTGGGCAAGGATATTGCCGAAGATCTGGATGCTACGCTGAACTCGGTGGTGCTGGTCACCAGTCCGCAGGGAGAACTTACACCGTTCGGGCTGGTTCCGAAGTACAGCCGCTTTCGCGTGGTCGGGATTTTCAATTCAGGCTTCTTCGACTACGACAGTTCATGGGCGTTTACCCGTCTCTCTGACACGCAAAATCTGGAAGGCCTGGGCGATCAGATCACGGTGCTCGAGTTCAAGGTGGACGACATTTACCAGGCAGGAGAGATTTCGCTGCAGCTCGAACAGGCCGCCGGCAAAGGCTTCATGGCCACCAACTGGATGGAGCAGAACAAAGCTCTGTTCCGCGCCTTGAGGCTGGAGCGGCTGGTAACCTTCATCACCATCGGACTGATTGTCTTCGTCGCTGCCCTGAATATCCTGATCTCGCTGACCATGATGGTGATGGAGAAAACCCGGGATATCGCGGTGCTCATGTCGATGGGCACGCGGAAATCGCAGGTGCGGCGGTTGTTTATCACGCAAGGATTGTTGATTGGAGTTATTGGCACAGCGATTGGGCTGGTGCTCGGCTACACGCTTTCATGGGCGGGAGGCCACTACCACCTGCTGTCGCTGGCTCCCGAAGTTTATTCCATCGACTACGTTCCATTTGCTCCGCGCGCTATCGATGGCGTACTGGTCGCGCTCGTGGCCATCGGGATTTCCCTGATCGCGACGTTGTATCCCTCCTGGTCGGCAGCGCGCATTCTTCCCGCTGAAGCGTTGCGCTATGAGTGACCATGGGCCAGCGTAGTGACCATGGTCATGTCGTAATTCGGCAACATTGGGCTTAAGGTTTCCTTCATAAACGTTCCCAAAGCGGGAGCGGGAGGTTTTCGGCCCGGCGTTCATGCTTTAATAAAAGGTTGCGCTTGCCGATAGCTGAGAGCTATGGCAGGTGGCTGCGGTTTGAGCCGAGGAGCCGGCCTTTTGCATCTAATTGAACAGGAAACGATGCTGCGCGTCGAAAGTCTGAAAAAAGTCTTTCGCTCGGGCGAGTCGGACCTGGTGCTCTTTGACAATTTGTCGTTTCAGGTGGCCAGGGGAGAGATGCTGGCCATCGTGGGCGAGTCAGGCTCGGGCAAGAGTACCTTGTTACACATCCTCGGCGCTCTTGATCGTGCTTCTTCGGGTGACGTATACTGCGCCCACTTGCGATTGAGTTCGCTCTCAGAAGATGACGCGGCCGGGTTCCGAAACCATGAACTCGGTTTCGTCTGGCAGTTCCACTACCTGCTGCCGGAATTCACGGCACTGGAAAACGTGGCCATGCCGCTTCTGCTTCGGGGTCTGGCCCGGCAGAAGGCGGAGGGGGAAGCTTCGCGGTGGCTGCACGAGGTAGGACTGGAGCAGCGCTCGCATCACCGGGCGGGAGAGCTTTCCGGCGGTGAGCAGCAGCGAGTGGCCCTGGCCCGGGCACTCATCACGCAGCCGAAACTTTTGCTGGCGGATGAGCCCACTGGAGATCTCGACAGCCGCACAGCGGACTCGGTTTTTGAATTGATCGCCCGGTTACATCGCGACTACCAGCTGACCTCTCTTATTGCCACCCATAATTTTGCCTTCGCGCGCCGCTGCCACCGGGTGTTGCGTTTGCAGCGCGGTAGCGTGGAGGAAGTTGCGCCGGGGACGCTTTCCGGCTAGAGGTGACAGAAATTGGCGGAGTGCCGCCAGAGTTCCGAAAGAGAAGGGGCGCGAGAGGAGATGAAGTCGGTTGCCAGTTCACGGTTCTCAGTGGGTGCGAGTTTACTTTGGTAACAGGAGCGGAGGCCTACCGGCGCTTCCGGGCCATAGACGGGTTGGCAGATAGATTGCAATAATGATGAGGGCAGTTGGTTTCCCAGGGTTCGGGCCGTAAGCAGAAACCTCGGTCCTCAGTAGAGCCAAGGGGGTAGGGCTTTATGTTTGAACGTTATACGGAAAAAGCAAGGCGCGTCATCTTTTTTGCGCGCTACGAAGCCAGCCAGTTCGGGTCTCCTTATATTGAGACGGAGCACCTGCTGCTTGGACTGTTGCGCGAAGACAAAGCCCTGACCAATCGCTTTCTGCGTTCGCACGCTTCGGTTGAATCCATTCGCAAGCAGATCGAAGGACACACCACCATCCGGGAAAAAGTCTCGACCTCGGTGGATCTTCCATTAAGTAACGAGTGCAAACGGGTGCTGGCCTATGCTGCGGAAGAGGCAGAACGGCTATCGCACAAACATATCGGTACCGAGCATTTGCTTCTGGGTTTGCTGAGAGAAGAAAAGTGCTTTGCGGCTGAAATCCTGCACGAACGCGGCCTGAGACTTTCGACCATTCGGGAGGAACTAGCGCGCAGCAGCCAGGAGAAATCCGCGCCGCAGCGGCAGCGTGAATCTTCGCTGCTCAGCGAATTTTCCCGCGACCTGACCCAGGCTGCCATGGACAACCAGCTCGATCCGCTGGTCGGACGTGATGGCGAACTGGAGCGGGTCATCCAGATTCTGTGCCGCCGCACCAAGAACAACCCGGTGCTGATCGGCGAGCCCGGCGTAGGTAAGACCGCTATCGTCGAAGGGCTGGCGCAGCGCATCGCCGACGGAGAAGTCCCCTCATTCCTGGCCGACAAGCGCATCCTCGGACTCGATCTTTCGCTGATCGTTGCCGGCACCAAGTATCGCGGCCAGTTTGAAGAGCGGCTGAAGACCATCATGAAGGAGTTGATGGAATCGCAGAACTCCATCATCTTCATCGACGAGTTGCATACCCTGGTGGGTGCGGGCTCGGCGGAAGGCTCGCTCGACGCGGCCAACATTCTGAAGCCGGCATTGTCGCGAGGTGAGATCCAGTGCATCGGGGCCACCACGCCGGGCGAGTATCGCAAGTCGATCGAAAAGGATCGTTCGTTGGAGCGCCGCTTCCAGGCGGTGAAAGTGCCGCCGCCGGACGAGGCCAACGCCACCAAGATTTTGTTCGGGATCAAGGACCGGTACGAGAAGTTCCATGCCGTCACTTACACCGACGAGTCCATCAACTTCGCGGTATCGCATTCCAACCGCTACATTCCGGACCGCTTTCTGCCGGACAAGGCCATCGACCTGATCGATGAAGCCGGGGCGCGTGTAAAGCTGCGCCAGACTTCGCTGCCGGAAGAGATCACGGAAGTCCAGAAGCGCATCAAGTTCATCGTCCATCGTATGGAGAACGCCATCGCGAACCACGAGTTCGAGAAGGCGCGCTTCTACTCGGATGAGGAACGCAAGGAGCGCGAGAACCTGCGCGCTCTTCGCGAAAAATACCACCTCGATGAATCCTCCACCGGCGTTGTCGGTCGGGAGGACATCGAGGACGTGGTATCGCGCTGGACCGGTGTCCCCATCACCTCAATTAAGGAAGAAGAGTCGGCCAAGCTGCTGCGCATCGAAGAAGAGCTGCACAAGCGGATCATCTCGCAGGACAAGGCCATCATCGCCCTGGCCCGCGCCATCCGCCGCAGCCGCGCCGGCCTTAAGAGCCCCAACCGGCCCATCGGTTCCTTCCTGTTCCTCGGACCTACAGGCGTCGGCAAAACCGAAGTCGCCCGCACCCTGGCCCAGTTCATGTTTGGCAGCGAGAAGTCGCTGGTGCGCTTCGATATGTCCGAGTTCATGGAAAAGCACTCGGTCTCGAAACTGATCGGCTCGCCTCCAGGCTACGTAGGTTACGAAGAAGGCGGACAGCTCACCGAGCGCGTGAAGCGAGCACCTTACTCCGTCGTCCTGCTCGACGAAGTCGAGAAGGCGCACCCGGACGTCTTCAATATCCTGTTGCAGGTATTTGAAGACGGACAGCTCACCGATGGCCTGGGCAACACGGTGGATTTCAAAAACACGATCATCATCATGACCTCGAACATCGGCGCCCGGCACCTGCAGAAGCGCGAAGGTCTGGGCTTCCAGTCCAGCAACGAGGACATGATTTCAGGCAAGGTAGAGGACCTGGTCAAGGGCGAAGTGAAACGCACTTTCAACCCGGAATTCCTCAACCGCCTGGATGAGATCATTCTGTTCACCGCTCTGGGCGAGCAGGACCTGATCCAGATTCTGGAACTGATGGTCACGCAGCTCAATCAGAACCTGGCCCAGAAGTCGATCACGGTCACGGTCACCGATGAGGCCAAGAAGTGGATCCTGAGCCAGACCGTGGGCGATCGCAGCTACGGCGCGCGCCCCCTGCGTCGGGCCTTGCAGAAGTACATCGAAGACCCGCTGTCGGAAGCGCTGATCCAGGGCACCATCACCACCCGCCCGGCGTTTATCGAAGTCTTCCTCGATGGACAGAAGCTGTACTATCGTCCGGTGGACTCGGAGAAGGCCGAAGGCGTCCTGTTGTACGAAAATTAGGCAGCTTTCAGCTTTCAGCTCTTAGCCGTCAGTTTATGCTGGCGGCTTTGTTTTCTTTGCGAACTTTGCGGAGTCCTTTGCGCACTTTGCGGTCAAAGGCTTTACCGCAAAGGACGCAAAGAAGAGCGCGCCAAGGGCGCAAAGAAATTCCTATGGAACTTGTGGTCTATTCATCTCTCTGGTGTTCCGACTGCCGGGTAGCCAAGCGCTTCCTAGAGGGGCATAACATTCCATTCAAAGAAGTTGTCATCGAAAGCACGCCTGGTGCCGCGGAAGAAGTCGTGGCCCGCACCGGAAAGCGCGCCATTCCGCAATTTGTTATCGACGGCGAGTGGGTGCAACCCTACCGCGTGGGCGAGGGCTTTCTCTATGAAGAGATGTCCCAACGCCTGGGTATTAAAGAGCCTTAGGTCCACCCGTACATCACCTTCCGTACCCTAGAAGAGCCTGCCTTCAGGCCCCAAGATAGTAGGTCACAGGCATGCCCGGCGAACGCGCATTTCCCTCCCCCAATTTTCCCGCGGCAGCCACCCTGTCTTCATGGTCGAGAACCATCATTCGTCGGAAGAAGAGCCGGTCTGCACCACGTGGGCACGGCTGGTGGAAGTTGTGCTGGGCCTGTTCCTGATCATCGGGACTGGCGTCATGGCCCATTACTACGCCCCGCCCGCCCCGCTGCCAGTACCGGCACCGGCGCCAGCCCGCCCTGCTCTGGCCAACGACCACCAGGACGAGCTCCGTCAGCTTACGCGTGATGTGGATGAACTGAAGCAGGAACAGGCCATGCCGGCCCTGGTCCTGAACCGCTATCGCAATTCAATCTGCTACATCTACGGGATCTACCGGGTCGCCATGCCGGGCCGCCGGCCCGCCCTGCGCGCCCGTATTTCCGGAACTGGCTTCGTGGTGGCGGAAGGGTTGCTGGCCACCAACCGTCATGTGGCCGAGCCCTGGTACGGAGACTCTGAAGCCGATGCCCTGATCAGCAAGGGCGCCAAGCCGGAGCTGGAAAAGCTTGTGGCCTTCTTCCCGGGATTTCCCCTGCCGGTAGATATAACGCCTCTGGTGCTATCCGCGAGCGGAGACCTGGCGGTGCTCCACGTGGAAAATTCGGAAGCCATCAGCCGACTTCGGCCTTTGCCGCTGGCCGAGCGGGTTTCGAATCCAGGGGAATTGGTCGCTGTAGTTGGATATCCCATGGGCGTGCTGGGGATGGTGGCAAAATCGCCGCCGGCAGTTTACGAGCGCCTGGCTTACCGCCGCGATGACATTGGCGCGGCCAATGAATTGGCAGCGCTATCGCTGATCCGTCCGTCTGCCACCTGCGGACATCTGGGCGACGTGGTCGGCGACAAGCTCATCTACGATGCCCCTACCGCCCACGGCGGCAGCGGCGGCCCCGTTTTCAACTCCCAAGGCCAGGTCATCGGCATCAATGAAGCGTACATCGATGGCTTCTCCGGCGGGACTCTGGGCGTCTCTGTGCAGGCGCTTCGACCTTTGATTGCGGTGGCGCAGAAGAGGGTCAGCGCGAGCACGCCGCCGAAACCTTAGACAATCATGGCGTCATCCTGAACCCGGCTTCCACCGTTGAGAAGTGTCGTTACTGACCGGGACGTAGTCAAGATAGGCAATTTCTCATTGTTTGACCCGGATTTTGGCGAACAAATGGCGCAAGCTTGTGCAAAACGCCTGATTTCGACATTTGTGCGGACCGGGCGCAGAATGGAGCCCGGCTAATCTTGGTGGAACAGGAATCTGAGCGCATCGGGGAGGCGGCGCTTCCACGATTCGGAATTGTGCTCACCGCCTGGTTCGATGATCACCCTCGTCTGCGCCTTTGGGGCAGCTTCATGGATTGCAGCCTCTAGCTTCTTCGCATTTTCACCGACACGCTGATTGATCTCCTCATCGGGCGTTTCCTTGGAGCCAACCTCGATACTGACCTTTGTGGGAACGCCTCTCCCATGACGTATGTCGTCAAGGATGCGAAAATCAGCGATGTACAATGGGGTACTCTGTAGCAGCAGCTTGCCAATCACACCCTGCGTCTATGTGGCCGTGTAGAGCGAGATGTACGAACCGTATGACGCACCACCCAGACCAGTGCTGTCCGCGTCCGTCTTGGTGCGGAATTTCCGATTGATCAATGGCATGACTTCGTCGACCAAAAACTTTGGGTACAACTGACCCTGTGGGTGGGGCAACGGCGGCTGCACTGAATCGTCAGCATAAGGCAAATATTCGTTGGCGCGCTCTCGTTCGCCAGCATTATCGATTCCGACCAGAATGAAGGGCTCAATTGCTCGCGCTTGCACGAGCTTGTTAATGGCGTCCTCGGCGCTCCAATACGTGAACACGGCGTACCCGTCATTAAGGTACAAAACCGGATACCGTCTTTCGACATTTTGCCGGTCGGAATAACCGGGAGGAACAAGGACGCGAAGGGTGCGTGTGTTGTGGAAGACCTTGCTGGTCAACTTGAGCTTCACAACGCCTGATTGAGAACTCTGCGCTATTCCAGCGCTCGTCAAAACAAAAGCCGAACCAAGAAGGACCAGCAAACATTTTCTTTTAGTAAGTAGCGCCTGTGACACCTTATCGAACCCCCATGTTTATCCACACAACCTGGTAAGAAAGCGTTCGTCCGGCATTCTACACCCATGTCCCGTATCGGGTATTGGTGTAACTCGCGATTACACTCTTCGATCTCAAAAGAGGCGAACAAACGGTGCAAACTGGTGAGAACTCCTTACAACAATGTGGCATACTCCCAATCGGAAGCTGCCGATATGGCGGAAGAAACAGTCATCGACCGTGTTGTGACAGCTCGTCGTGGCCGCAGGCTCGAATACTTCACCATTGCGTGGAACTGCCTGGAGGGTGTGGTTGCGATCATTGCTGGGCTCGTCGCTGGCAGCATATCCCTTGTTGGCTTTGGTATTGATAGCTTTATTGAGGTCACGTCTGGTGCGACTCTGCTGTGGCGCATGAGCGTGGATGCGGATGTGGACCGTCGCGAACGGAACGAACGACTCGCCTTGAGGACCGTTGGCCTGTGCTTTATCGCCCTAGCTGCGTATATAGCCTATGAATCACTTGGCGACCTGACACGACGACAGGCACCTAAACATAGTATCCCAGGCATCGTCCTTGCTTGTGTATCGCTCCTCGTAATGCCGCTGCTCTCGCGTGCCAAACGAACAGTGGGAACCGCTCTAGGAAGTGCCGCAATGCACGCCGACGCCAAACAGACTGATTTCTGCGTGTATCTCTCGGCGATTCTCCTAGGCGGACTGCTTCTGAACGCTGCGTTTGGTTTGTGGTGGGCTGACCCGGTGGCCGCGCTCGCCATGGCTCCCATCATCGCGAAGGAAGGGTTGGAGGGTATCCGGGGCGAGGTGTGCCGCGATTGCTCACTATGACTCTTGCGACTGATCTGCCACATAGTTGGCGTAACATCGCCATTTCACTCATCCTATGAGAGAGGATGTCAAGCAAAAACACTTCTCCACTCTCTCCGTGAGACCTCGATCGGTGCTTGCATGGGTATTCCGGTGAAGGCGAACATCGATTCCGGAGGGAAGGCGAACGGCATTCCGGAGTGAAGGTGAACAGCAGTCGGAGCGAAGCGACGCTGGTATGGTGATTGTGAAGTAAGTGTTCGGAATCGTCAAGCGAGATAGTCCGCAGCGAAGCGGAGGCCGGGTCGGCGGGGATTTGGGGTGCAGGGGAAAGGGGCAGCAGCCCCTTTGCCCCTGCTCCTTGATATAGAAGATAGGGATCATTCCTGGCTTTGATCCTTGGGTGGGTTACGGTTTTTTCGCATGGACTCTCCGCGCATCTCGATGCGGTGGGCGTTGTGGACCAAACGGTCGAGGATGCCGTCGGCGATGGTGGGATCTACGATCTGCTCGTGCCAGCGCGAGACGGGAAGTTGGGAAGTGAGCACGGTGGAGCGAGTTTGGTAGCGATCCTCGCAGATTTCCCAGACTTCGCGGCGCTCGCTTTCATTCAACGGCGTCATGGCCCAGTCATCGATGACCAAGACATCGATGCGACTGAGTCGTGCCAAGAACTGTCGCAAACTCCCGTCGGCTCGGGCCAAGGCCAACTCACGAAGCAAAGCGGCAGCTCGAAGATAGAGAGCGGAGTGGCCGTCGCGACAAGCTTTCTGTGCCAGCGCTGAGGCGACAAAGCTCTTGCCCACGCCGCAAGGTCCGATCACGAAGATGTTCTCATGATTGCGGACCCAGGCAGAGTCTTTGGCCAGAGCCCGCACCACCGACTTGTCCAGGCCCCGCGCCGCCCGGTAATCGATGTCCTCCACGCAGGCCGGTCCTCTGAGCTTGGCCGCTTTCAGTCTTCGCTCCAACGCCTGGTTCTCGCGCCAGTTCCATTGTTGATCGACGAGCAGAGAGAGTCGTTCCAGGAAACTCAGTTCGTGGATCGCCCGATCTTGTTCTTGCGTCTTCAGGCCTTCGACCATGCCTTGCCACCGCATGGCCACCAGTTTCTCCATCAGCGGTTGGTTCAGCATGAGGTCCGTCCTCCTTGGTCGAAGTACTCAGCGCCGCGCACGTTGTCATGGGTCAGGGGCGGGGAGCCGGGTGGTGGTGGAGATAAGGGAACCGTGTCCAGCGAGTTTTTCAAGATCGACTTCACGCTCTGATAGCGACAAGCCTTGGCTAGCAGTGCCCGCTCCGCCGCGGCTTCCATGCGTTGCGCCGAATACTGCTGCGCCAGACGAATGATGCCGAGACAAGAGCGGTAGCCCATTTCCGGGTGAGGCTTGTCGTTCAGGATTCGTTCCAACAACTGCGCCGTGTTGGGACCGATGCTGCGTGCCCAGTTCACCATCCGTGATGGCGGCCATTCGAGATGGGCCTGATGACTTTTGGGACGGTGCTCGTTCTGGGTAACCGCTTGGCCCCGCCTGCGATTGCGCAGGTGGGAAGCAATCCGGTTGCCCCGATGAAAGATTTCAATCGTGGTCGGGGTGGAGCGAACTTCCACAACCTGCTGCACCAAGGTGTACGGCACGCTGTAAAAGTTCCCATCGAAGGCAATGTGGTAATCGATGTTGACGGTGGCCCGCGACCACTGGCTCATATCGAAGCGCTCGGCTGGTAACGGTGCCAGCGCAGGCTTCTCCAGGCTGTGAAACAGACTGGATCGCGATCCGTCCCGCTTGTGGAAAGGGCGCTCATTCAATCGCAACAACAACTCGCGAATCGCCTGATTGAGTTCCGGCAGGCTAAAGAACTTCCGGTTGCGTAGCGCTGCTATGATCCAGCGTTCGCACACTTGTACTCCGCTTTCGACTTTGGCCTTATCCCGAGGCCGGTAGGGACGCGCCGGTACCACTCCCATCCCATAATGCACCGCGAACTCTTGATAGGTGGGATTCAGATCTGGATCGTAGCGACAGGCTCGGGTGACGGCCGTTTTGGTGTTATCGGGCACCGTCAAAGTCGGTGCTCCACCGTAAAATTCCAGGGCGTGGATGTGCGCCTGGATCCAGGCCTGCAGTTGCTGATCGCGAGTCGCTTCCGCGTAGGTGTAGGAACTGGCTCCCAACACAGAAACAAACAGCGACGCCGGCCACGCTTGCCCGGTCATGCTGTCATAGACGGGAATCGTTGCTCCCGCCCAGTCCACGAACATCTTCTCGCCGGCTCTGTGTTCCTGGCGCAGCACTACATCCAGGTGTCGCCGCCAGTGCTGATAGCGCTCGCAAAACCAACTGTAGCGATATCCTTCGGGATTCCCTTGCCGGTATTCTTCCCACACCAACTGCAGGGTCAGATGGCGATGCTGTTGCAGTTGCTCATGAATGGTTTTCCAGTCCGGTTGCGGCCTCTGCTTCACCGCTCGGGGCGAAACCGGTTGCTGCCCAAACAACTTCGCTTCCAGTTCCTCCTCGCTCCAGTCTTCTGGCAACGGCCAACCGACTCCTGCCGCCTCCGCCCGTTCCAGATACTCGTGGACCGTGCTCAGCCCCATTCGGCAACTACGTGCAATCTGCCGCTGCCCAAACCTCAACTCGAACCGTAACCGCAGGACCTCTTTGACTTTTCGCATGGACGATCTCCTGGCCGGCACCCTGTTCTCCTTATGGATGGAGTTTCAATGCCGGTTAATTGTCCAGCGCCCCTGCACCTCCTGCTGCTTGCCTGTGGAAAACATTCCGCCCCAAGCCGAACACCATTCCGGTAGACGAGCAAAAGTGTTCGCCTTCCCACCGGAACGGTGTTCGCCTTCAGAACGGAATGCTGTTCGGATTCACAACGGAATGGTGTTCGCCTTCAGAGCGGAATCGCGTTCGCCTTCGACCGGATTCCCCACTTGCATCCAGGCCCCTTCTTCTTCGTGGAGAGGATTTGGTTTTAACGCCTGGAGCGGCACAGAGTACGACAGGGATACGGATCACAGTTGCTGGTCTCCCTGGAGTGGTTTCATGCGACGGTCCCGACACCATTCGTTGCGAAGCTGTGCAAGCCAACCGTTGGCTTAAGTGCCAACCATCATCCTATGGGAGGCTCGAGGCCTATGGCTTTTTTGGGTTGTGCGAGGGGGCATAGGATTGACCCGGAGACTCGGTGCTGCATGCCGCAGCACACCACGCGCCTAATGAGTGCATGGATACTCTCCCTCGAACCCCGAGCATCGCAGAACCGATGGGCCACCACCGAGGCGTGAAACCTGGGAGATCCCCTCCGTTCTGTGCGACGCTCAAGCTGCTTGTAGCTTCAGTTGTTCGGCGTCGAAACGTTCCTCCTTCTTCCAGAGTGTCAAAGCAATGGCCGCGATCTTGCGTGCCAAGGTCAGACGCGCCATCTCGGGCTTCATCCCTTTCTCCAGTAAGGCCACGTAGAAGTCGCGTAACGGACCCACTCCACAGCTGGCTCGGGTGGCGGCGCCCTTGAAGATCTCTTTCATCTCATGGTTGTGGTTCCGATTGAGACCGCGAATCTGTTGCGGTTTCTTCGCACGTTGCAGTTGTCCGCGCACGAAGCGATACTGCGCACTGTCGCGGGTCTCAATGCCCAGCCCACTATAGGTCCAGAGTTGCCGTTTGCTGCGGAAGCGATGCGGCGTTTGCATCAGTGCGATCAAGCGGGCGGCCCGAATCGGACCGATGCAGGGAATCTGGCGCAGCAGTTTGGAGGCTTTATGTTTCCGGCTCTCTGTTAATAACTCGGGGCGGAGCGTTCGTCGTAAGGCCTGCAATCCATCCAACTGCTGATAGAGCAACTCGGCCCGCCGGCGCACCCCCACATGCTCGATCCTGTGTAGCCACTCTTCCCGATAACGCGGAGCATACACCTGGGTACCTGCACAAGGGATGCTCCAGCCGCGATATAGAGCTTTGATCCGGTTCATCACTCGATTCAGATCTTGGCTGATGGTCTGATAACTACGCCCCAGCTCGCGTAGCGTCCGCAGCCCGTGTTCCCCGTGATAGACCGGGCGCAACATCCCCGTGCGCAACAAGTCGGCCAACTTGCGCGCATCGATCTTGTCGCTCTTGTTGCCTTCCTTTAATAAGGCATTGCGCCGCGGATCGCAGACCAGCACTTGCGCCGCCTGGGGTTGCAGCAGATCGTAGAGCCAAGCCGCCCAGGTCCCTTCTTCCCAGGTCACATGCAACTCGCCCCGCAGACCGTGGATAAACTGCAGAATGCTGCTGGCTTTGGTTTCCACGATCGACTCCATCACCAGCTTGCCCCTGTCGTTCAACACCGCGATCACGGTCGCTTCCTTGTGCACGTCCATGCCGATATACTTGATATCGCGACTCATTCAGTTGCCTCCTTGGGGGAAAGATCATTCGCGTCCAATGGAGTTCTTTCCCTCAGGGTACAGTGCCAATCTTTCCTCGCTTTTTCTAGCTTCCTTCTGCCGCCCCACACTCCTCGACTACATGTCTATGGGGCCCCTCTCTCATATTGCATTGACCCCGGATTTTGGCGAACAAACGGCGCAAGCTAGTGAGAACGCCTGTTATCAACAGTAATCTTGCAAGAATTGATTGCCACAGCAAAGATAAACCGCATGGATAGGCAGCGTTTCGAGAGGTTTCTTGCGTCAGGAATTTACTTGCTGATGGGAATCAGCGCAGGATACATATTCTCCATCGGACTTGCGAATGGGATTGCCCGTGGCTACCACTACCCAATTCAGCAAAAGCTGCTCATCGGAGCCGCGCTGACCGGCGCTGCCGCGCTGTTGCTTTCAGCGATTGTGGTTCACTTCCGCCCTTTGGCCGCATACGGTATTGCGAGCGTCTCAACGCTACTGTTGTGGCTCGCCTACTGGCCTCTGATAGCAATGATCACGCTGGTGATCGCTAGGCATCGGGAAATGTTACTTCGCGACGATGGCCTTAATGAGGCGATGTTTTCGGTGTTGCTGCTTTCGGTGGCTACCATTTTTAGCCTTCTCAGGTTGCTCAAATGGGTGCGTAGTTGACGGAAAAATCGCGATTTCACTCATTGACCCCGGATTTTGGCGAACAAACGGCGCAAGCTAGTGAGAACGCCTGTTATCAACAGTAATCTTGCAAGAATTGATTGCCACAGCAAAGATAAACCGCATGGATAGGCAGCGTTTCGAGAGGTTTCTTGCGTCAGGAATTTACTTGCTGATGGGAATCAGCGCAGGATACATATTCTCCATCGGACTTGCGAATGGGATTGCCCGTGGCTACCACTACCCAATTCAGCAAAAGCTGCTCATCGGAGCCGCGCTGACCGGCGCTGCCGCGCTGTTGCTTTCAGCGATTGTGGTTCACTTCCGCCCTTTGGCCGCATACGGTATTGCGAGCGTCTCAACGCTACTGTTGTGGCTCGCCTACTGGCCTCTGATAGCAATGATCACGCTGGTGATCGCTAGGCATCGGGAAATGTTACTTCGCGACGATGGCCTTAATGAGGCGATGTTTTCGGTGTTGCTGCTTTCGGTGGCTACCATTTTTAGCCTTCTCAGGTTGCTCAAATGGGTGCGTAGTTGACGGAAAAATCGCGATTTCACTCATCCTATGAGAGAGGATGTCAAGCAAAAACACTTCTCCACTCTCTCCGTGAGACCTCGATCGGTGCTTGCATCCAGGCCCCTTCTTCTTCGTGGAGAGGATTTGGTTTTAACGCCTGGAGCGGCACAGAGTACGACAGGGATACGGATCACAGTTGCTGGTCTCCCTGGAGTGGTTTCATGCGACGGTCCCGACACCATTCGTTGCGAAGCTGTGCAAGCCAACCGTTGGCTTAAGTGCCAACCATCATCCTATGGGAGGCTCGAGGCCTATGGCTTTTTTGGGTTGTGCGAGGGGGCATAGGATTGACCCGGAGACTCGGTGCTGCATGCCGCAGCACACCACGCGCCTAATGAGTGCATGGATACTCTCCCTCGAACCCCGAGCATCGCAGAACCGATGGGCCACCACCGAGGCGTGAAACCTGGGAGATCCCCTCCGTTCTGTGCGACGCTCAAGCTGCTTGTAGCTTCAGTTGTTCGGCGTCGAAACGTTCCTCCTTCTTCCAGAGTGTCAAAGCAATGGCCGCGATCTTGCGTGCCAAGGTCAGACGCGCCATCTCGGGCTTCATCCCTTTCTCCAGTAAGGCCACGTAGAAGTCGCGTAACGGACCCACTCCACAGCTGGCTCGGGTGGCGGCGCCCTTGAAGATCTCTTTCATCTCATGGTTGTGGTTCCGATTGAGACCGCGAATCTGTTGCGGTTTCTTCGCACGTTGCAGTTGTCCGCGCACGAAGCGATACTGCGCACTGTCGCGGGTCTCAATGCCCAGCCCACTATAGGTCCAGAGTTGCCGTTTGCTGCGGAAGCGATGCGGCGTTTGCATCAGTGCGATCAAGCGGGCGGCCCGAATCGGACCGATGCAGGGAATCTGGCGCAGCAGTTTGGAGGCTTTATGTTTCCGGCTCTCTGTTAATAACTCGGGGCGGAGCGTTCGTCGTAAGGCCTGCAATCCATCCACTGCTGATAGAGCAACTCGGCCCGCCGGCGCACCCCCACATGCTCGATCCTGTGTAGCCACTCTTCCCGCTAACGCGGAGCTACGACCTGGGTACCTGACAAGGATGCTCCAGCCGCGATATAGAGCTTTGATCCGGTTCATCACTCGATTCAGATCTTGGCTGATGGTCTGGTAACTACGCCCAGCTCGCGTAGCGGCCGCAGCCCGTGTTCCCCGGATAGACCGGGCGCAACTCCCCGTGCGCAACAAGTCGGCTCAACTTGCAGCGCATGCGATCTTGTCGCTCTTGTTGCCTTCCTTTAATAAGGCATTGCGCCGCGGATCGCAGACCAGCACTTGCGCCGCCTGGGGTTGCAGCAGATCGTAGAGCCAAGCCGCCCAGGTCCCTTCTTCCCAGGTCACATGCAACTCGCCCCGCAGACCGTGGATAAACTGCAGAATGCTGCTGGCTTTGGTTTCCACGATCGACTCCATCACCAGCTTGCCCCTGTCGTTCAACACCGCGATCACGGTCGCTTCCTTGTGCACGTCCATGCCGATATACTTGATATCGCGACTCATTCAGTTGCCTCCTTGGGGGAAAGATCATTCGCGTCCAATGGAGTTCTTTCCCTCAGGGTACAGTGCCAATCTTTCCTCGCTTTTTCTAGCTTCCTTCTGCCGCCCCACACTCCTCGACTACATGTCTATGGGGCCCCTCTCTCATATTGCATTGACCCGGTTTCCGGCGAAGAAACGGCGCACGCTTGTGCTAACGCCTTCCATGAGAAGGCCGGTCGGAGTCAAGGGGATTCGTTTTGGACTTTGTTGGTCATGCTGTTTTCTTCCCGGCCGAGTTGCCACTGTCGCCACCCTTCCATCCGCACTCTTCGCTGAGCGCTTTGCTTCGCTCGGTGCAAGTTGGGTGTTCTCGTTTCAGCCGGTGCTGCCACCTGTTTATCGACCTCGGTTCCATCTCCAAGATGAAAGCTGGGCCAGGCGTTTAACGCAGTCACCGGAACTCGGCTTTAGGCTTTGGCTTTTCCTTTCGAAGAACGTTTTTGGTTTTATGCAGCCGCCGGCATCGCTCTCTGCTTGCTATTACGCAACGGTTCGTAAAGCTCTCCGCTCACCCACAGGTGATGCAGCAAGATGGCCAGCTTTCGCGCCACTGCAATAATGGCCCGTTTCTTCCCGCTCTTGCCGCCGCGCTCGGCCAGTTTCAAACCCCAGCGGCGCAGATCGCTGTCGGCTCCAAACGGCCCCAGGATGTGGTGCGCTCCCTGCACCAGCAGGGTTCGTAAATAAGGATCGCCTTCCTTGCTGATGTGCATCTGCGGCTCGCTCTGACCCGAGTTTCTCCGTCCCGGTTGCAGCCCCAGGTAGCAGCCCACGTCGCGACTTTTACGAAAGCGATGCGCGTCTTCCAGCGTCAGCAGGAAAGTCAGTGCGATCAGCGTGCCCACACCCTTCCCCTGCTTCAGCAGCGCCACCCGCGGATAGCTTTCCTGCGCCAGCTTTTCGATACGTTCGTTGTACTCGCCGATGCGTTCGCTCAGCGACTCGATTCCCGCCAGCAACGGCTCCAATGAGCGTTGCAGTTCCGGACTCAGGGCCGCTGCTTTCTCGGGGTTCATATTGCGTACGTTGCACCCGCGCAGCCGCTCGCCGTAGCTCTTGGCCAGTCCGCGGGCCGTGTTCACCAGCGCCGTTCGTGCACGCACCAACCCCGCTCGCGCCCGAATCACGGTCAGATCCGCTTGCGCTTTCGCGCTGCGATGTTTCACCGGACACAGCCACTGCGGATCAATCCTGGCCAACCGAGCCAAGGTTTGCGCATCCCGCCGATCGTCTTTCTTCTGGCTCTCTCCGATCAAACGCACGTTGCGGGCATGTGCCACGATCACTTCATGCCCCAACTCGCTCAGCGCCCGGCTTACCCAGGGCGAGTGCATGCCCGTTTCCAGGGCGATGCGGCAGCGTGGCATGCCTCCGAACACTTCCTTCATCGCCTTAGGAGTCGTGCCCAGCTTCTGCTCCAGCACAATCGTGCCGGCTTCATCCAGCACGCAATACCAGCTCGTGCGATCGCCCAGGTCCAATCCGATCGTCAGCTTTAGTTGAGAAAAATTCCTGCTCTGCTGCACTGCTACGGTGCTAATCTTCTTCATTGCCGGTCTCCTTTTTATCTGTGCTTCGAGCACGTCGATAACTTGGGAGCGTACAGCATCCCGTCCGGAGACCGGCCTTCTCATCCCATCTGTTTACAACAATTGACGGACTCAGAGCGGTTGGGAAGCTGGTCGGGCCTCGCCTGAATGAGATGTTCACGTCGTCTTCTTGGCAGGAACGAATGAAAGTGCAACAATGCCTGCAAGGGCGCTCAAGAGGACTTCCCAACCTGCATGAGGAAACCAGTTCAGGATGGCCATCGCCGCAACCGCAATAAGCAATTGCAGGGTCGATACGCCAACTCGCCGTCCACGGCCGTCATCCCGAAACTTGGCCCAGAGCGCAATCCGACACCCGACCACAACTAGGAGCAATATGTATCCTGCGTAGTTCCATTTCACGCTGCTGCTCCTTAACCTCCAATAATCCCACCAGTTGCTTCAAATTCCAAAGAGTAACTGATGTCATAACGACGTCGGCCTCACCACGGACCGAGTAGACTTTGCGGTATCCAACCAAAAAGGCTCGGAACGAAGGAGGCCGAGATGAAGATTGTAGGTTGCGATCTGCATGCAAGACAACAAACCATAGCTATGGTGGACAGCGAGACCGGCGAGTTCACGGAGAAAACCATTTCCCACGAAGGGAATGCAGTACGAGAGTTTTACGCGGCTCTGGCAGATCCGGTGGTGGTGGGCATCGAAGCCACCGGATCGATGCAATGCTGGATGACCCACCCGGCACTCGATCCCCAACTCCTCCAGCAGTTCCAAGAACCAAAATCATAGAATCGTTTCTGCCAGACGGAAACCGGGGTGATGTCCCAGAGCCATCCCTGCGCCGATGAACTGCGCCTGCATTTCCGCTTCACCTGGCGGGCAAAGCGTTGTTTGATCACCTTCATCACGACCGAGGGATCGCCCACTTCCGGCTCCGTAATCAGCAGGTGAAAATGCTCGGGCATAAGCACGTATCCGTGCACCACGAAACGGTACTTGCGGCGGGTCTCTTCCAGAAGGGTAAGGAAAAGGTCGCGGCGTCTGGCCGTACGCAGATGAGGCTGACAGCGGTAGCCGGTGCAGATTGTGAAGTGCAGGTTCCGGGTCCCGTAGTCGCGGTGCAGCCCCTTCGTCACCCGATCACATTACACACAGGGTTGGAACTTGACTGTGATCCCCGAACACTGCGGTGGTGACGGAGCCCACTCATTCGCAAACCACGCGAGTGAGTGGGGCGCCCGGCCGGTTCACAGAAGTGACGAAAACGGAAGGTATGCCGAACTTCAGCATCGCTCCGGCCTTGCGCAGCTCGCCAGAGCGCAGATCAGCCTCAAAATCCCCGAACCGTTTGGAGCTGGCGCTCTGTTTCTGCCATCGCTGATTGTCCCGGTGATGCTACCGAAAGTGATCGACGAGCATGATGTCGCTGTTTACATCTTCTTGTGAATAGAGGATCCAGCGGCCATCGGGAGAGACCGAAAGGCCGCCCCAATCGAGATTCTTGTCCGCTTCAAAGATCTGCCGTGTCTGCTTACTGGCCAAATCAAAGTATCGAACCGATCTGGGCGCCTCGGCAGGAACAAAATAGATACCGCCTGGTGAGAGGGTCCAAAGGCCGGAGGCTCTCACGCGAGGCAATCCATCCACTTCTGATTCCGTACCGGGCTGCCCCGACAGGGCCGTTTTCTTCAGCGTAGAATTGTATTCGTGGCTTGCAAAATATACTGTCTTCCCATCGAAGGACTCCTGCGGCCTGACCCCATCGACATCTTTGGATAGTAAAACGGCATCTCCGCCGAAGGCGGGACAACGATAAACTCCCATCCTGCCAGGTCATTGGATCTGAAATAAATCCACTTTCCATCGCGGGACCAGTGAGGGCGAATTACGCCGGAAATATTTGTGCTCAGTTTTCTGGGCTTCCGTTCGGCCACGTCCGCGACATATATTTCCCAGCGGTCATGGGGAAGCGAGTCAAACGCTATCCTGCTTCCGTCCGGCGACCATTGCGGGCTGCCACTCGCATAATTGGGGTTCGAGAGCTGCACCAGGTTGCTGCCATCGTCACTGCTGATCCAGACTCCCTGCGGGCCCGATCGTATAGACGAGAAGACAATGCGCTTTCCGTCCGGAGAGTATTGAGCGTCGAACTGCCCCCGCGAGGATGGGATAGGTTCTACACCTTGAGCGTCTGGGTGAAGCAGGTCTCTACGCCAGATACTTGTGCTCACGGAAACAGAGCTATAAGCGAGTTTGTCGCCTTTGGGAGAAACAGTCGGCAGCTGTGCGCTTCCTTCGAGTGCTAGCCGCTTCACCGAACCATTCGCGACAGTAACTTCGCCGAGCTGGAATGAATTCGTCGAGCTCGTATTCCAATGGGAATAAATCAGTTTCTCGTCGTCAGCCGACCACGTCAACCCGGTGGAAAGAGCCCGCAATGGCCCAATCATCTTCGGCTTTCCGTCCGGAAGCGGTAAGGAATATAGCCCGGCCTCGCCCCCGCCCTCGGTTCGAAAACACCAGTATGCGAGATACTCGCCGCCGTGGGAGAACGCGGGCTGACCTTGTTCAAGGCAATTTGCGCCGTTCAGAAGCCGGTCGGTCTCCAATGTTTCCGTTGAGAGGAGAGACATCATCGCATGTTCATCTCCTGGCATATTGTTGAAGGCGATCCACCTGCCGTCCGGCGACCAACTGATCATGGGTGTTGTCTCCCAACTCCCAGCCATTCGAGTGGAGTGTAATTTTCTTTCAGGGCCGCCAAGCGCGGGCACAACATAGATTCCCGTGTCAGCGCCGGCCATGCGGTGAAACGCGATCTGCGTGCCGTCCGGAGACCATGCCGGACTGATCCATTCCGAAGGATGCCGCGTCAGGCGGAGCAGAGTTTCGCTCCCGATGGCCTTCACATATAAATCGAAGCCTTCGGTCCCGGGTGCGGGATCACCGTTCCAGGCGAAAGCGATTCGGGAGCCATCGGGAGAGAAAGCCGGGGCAGTCTCCTGTCCGGGCAGAGCCGTAAACGGAACAGCGGTCAAGACCGCCTGCTCCTGCGGACGCTGCGGCTGGAACCGTCGATAGATAACTCCGGCCCCAACGACAATGATCGAGACGGTTACGATGACTGCCGCGACCTTCCACCACAATTTGCGAGAGTCTGAGCCGCGATCTGGCTCGCCTGTAGCTACCGGCTCTACTGCCGCTTCTACTACGGGCTGAACCGGTCGTTCCAACTCACCGATGAACCGATACCCCCGCCGAGGCAGCGTCTCGACAAAGCGCGGACTCTCGGCCGAGTCGCCCAGCACTTCGCGAATCTTGTTAATGGCCGTATTCAGGTTGTGATCTACATCGACGAACGTGTCCGGCCACAACCGCTTCTGCAGTTCGTCCCGCGTTACCACATCGCCGGGGCGTTCCAGCAGGATGGCCAGAATTTGGAATGGCTGGCCTGTGAGTTTGACTCTTATCCCATTCTTGCGCAGTTCTCCCAGGCGCAAATCAACTTCATAGGTACCAAACCGCATCACTTGAGAATTGGGGACTGGTTCCAGCACAGATGAACCACAAGGAATGCTGCCAGTCTAGCATTAAAGTGCAACTTCCGAAGCTCTATTCCAGCTTCTAACATCTTGGTCTAGCCCTTATCGTTCCAACAACTTAGCGATTGATCTACTTCCAACATTCTTTTGATATCCAATTGAGTCTCCATCCATTGAGGTAGCGGGACTCTAGGTAGACGTTGTCCGCCAGCGCGGCACTCCGCGAGGGAGGACAACGTGACAAGAAGATTCGGAAATCACGAATCGTGCACCACCTGCGACCCAACTTGTGCTGACCACCGATTGAGACTGAGTCGGCTGACCAGCATACTGATGGTCATCGCTCTTGTACTCTCCGCATACCCGCTCGCCGCGCACACAAATAGTAATGCGAGCGCCCAGAAACAAGCTTCCCAGCAGCACTTCGCCTGCGATGTTGGCTGTACGCCGAGAGAGTGCCAGGTTGCAATGGCGGTCTTACGGAAAACTCTAAAGCGATACCCTGTGGAAGCACTCAACGAATGGACATGGGTTCTGGTGCGCACCGAGGATTTCAAACGACTTCTATCGGAGAGAAGGTTCGATTCAAACCATCCGGCGTTCAGCTACTTACCGAAGCGAGAAACGTTTCTCGATGGCGCGTTAGTGGTCAAAACATCGATGCGCGGTGTGGAGCTTCGCCCACTTCCGGCTCCGTAATCAGCAGGTGAAAATGCTCGGGCATAAGCACGTATCCGTGCACCACGAAACGGTACTTGCTGCGGGTTTCTTCCAGAAGGGTAAGGAACAGGTCTCGGCGTCTGGCCGTACCCCAGATGAGGCTGACGGCGGTAGCAGCTGCAGGTTATGAAATGCAGGTTCCGGGTCCCGTAGTAGCGGGGCAGCCCTTGCGTCACCCCATCACATTACACACCGGCTTGGAACTTCGACTGTGTCCCCGAACACTGCGGTGGTGACAGAGCCCACTCATCCGCAAACCACGCGAATGAGTGGAGCACCGGCGAACGTCCTCGTTCTTTATCTTGAGAGCAATACGGGCGTACCTGGCGGGATTACTTCTTCTTCTTTTTGTCTTTCTCTTTTTCCTTGTCTTTCTTTTCCGAGCTCATCTTCTTGGCAATTTCTTCCACCAGCTTGGGCCTCAACTCGGCCAGCATGGTATCGACGATGCTCGCGATCGCGGTGGATTCTCCCGGGGCCTCAGCGGGGGCCGCTTCAACCTCGGGAGCCTCTGGCTCCGTTTCCGCAACCTGTTCTGCTTCCGCAACCTGTTCTGCTTCTGCAATCTGTTCTGCTTCTGCAACTGGGACAGGCGCGCTGGGCTCTTCCTGAGGGGATGCTGGCGAAGCGCTGGCCTCGAGGGCTGGAGCCTCGGCCACGGGCTCGGGAGACGGAGCACTCACGAACGATTCGCGTATCTGCTTCCAGTTCTGCCAGGCGGCAGCCAGTTCCGCTTCGCGTTGCGGCGCGGCTTCCACGCTGGCGACGGGTGCAGCCTCTGAGACTTCTGGCGCCACCGTCGTTGAAGACACAGCTTCCACCTGGGGCACGTGTTCCGAGCCGGAGCCTGCTGCTGCCGCCGCGGCATAAGCGGATTCTTCCTTCGGCGCCGTCGCCTCAGCTGGAGCAGTGTCTTGAGCGATCTCCTGAACTGCGGAACTTTCGGCGAGGCCGGTCTCGGCGGCAATTGAAGCCGGGAGCGGTTCCCCGGGGGCCACTGCTTCGGTGACGCTCGCTGCATCGGCGATTGAGGCTTCGGATGCCTCCACGACCGGAGCGGCAGCGGCAACCTCATCCACTGTCGCCGGCGCAAGATCGCTGGCAGCGGATGGGGCCGCCGTCGTGGCCGCGGAAGCTCGTTCCATCTCCTGATCCAGGGTGCCGCCGGATTCTTCCACGGCGACGACAACTGATTCCGCAATCCATCGCGGTCCGGTGATGGCGGCTTCGGCAGCCACTGGCGAGGTAGCCCTGCCAGCAACTTCCTGACCCGTTTCGTTCCCTGACGCTGGCGGTATGTTTTCGCCCTGGCCATTGGAGGGTGCTAAAGATGCAATCGCCGCCATGACTTCGTCATCTCTGCTGGAAGGCTTCTCGCTCTCCGTCACCTCTACCAGGGGCGCCGCCGAAAGCGTGGCGTCACTCTCCGCCACGACGGCCGGCGATTCGGCTGACACAGGAAGCTCTTCCGTCTTCGTAACTTCGGTGCTTGCGGCCGCTTCGGTGGTTGCAGCCACTTCGGCGATGGCCGCCACCGCAGGTTCGGCGGCAACTTCCGCCGGAGGTGCTGGTTCTAATTCTGTCACTGAAGCCAGAGTTGCTGCCGGCGGCTCGGGCTCGCTCGGCTCGACCGCCGCGGTCTCCGCAGATGCCGCCTGCATCGCGGCCGCGGAGTCTGATGCGGATCCCTCGGCGATGACGGTCAGATGCCCAGCCTTGCCGTCGAAAGATGCTGCTGCCGCAGTGATGGCGGCGATTTCCTCGGGCGTGATGTCAGCCGGCAGGCCGGCTGGAATTGGACGCTCGAACTCCTGCTTAGGCTCGGCGGGCTTGCCGGTTTCGCTGTTCGCGAAATCGCGAGAGGGGCCGGCAGCTACTTCTGGCGGCGCCTCGGATTCCGCCTGCCTGGGTTTTGCATTCGGGCCGGGGATGGTGAGGCGATTTTTCCATCCCGTTTCCTTGTCACCAAAATCAGCGCCCTCGACCGCCGCCAGGGCCTTGGCAAAGCGGCCTGATTTCTGGGGCTGCGGTGCGGCCACAATCTTGTCTTCAAGCTTGGTCAGCGCAGTGAGAAGTTCGGTGGCTTCAAAGGGCTTGACGATGAAAGCATCCGCGCCCACGCGCCGCGCTTCTTCGGGCCGGAAGGGCTCCAGTTTGCCTACCGTCAGCAATACTGGAATGCGCGCCGTCTCTCCAGCTTCCTTCACGCGCTGGCAAACTTCCAGGCCGCCATAGCCTGGCATATAGACATCCAGGACGATGATGTCCGGCTTGTTTTCCGCAATCTTCTTGAGCGCCGCCGAGCCGTTGTTGACGGTGACGACTTCATAGCCCGCATCGGTGAGGATGCGCCGGCCCATGTTCTGGGCGGTCACGCTGTCGTCGGCAAGCAGTATTCTTCGCGCCAAGGGATTTTCCTCTGGTGAGGGGGAGACAGCCTGAAGTTAATTGGTGCCGGATCGTAAGTCAATGACAAGAAGACAGTAAGCAGGTTACCACTGGTCAGTGACAAGTGGGCGCAACGGCCCTTGGTTTGCTTATGGGGCTCGACCCTTTGCGATCCGGCTCCTGGGCTACCAAGTCTAGAAGGGAATGATTTTCTGCAGGCCCTTCTTTTTCTTGTGCTTGCTGGAGGACGTCGCTGCCTCAATGTCCTTATCGTCGGCCATGGCTGACGACGCCCCGGCGGTCGTGCTGCCATTTGCGCCGGCGGCGGCTTGTCCGTTCGTCCCCGGGTCCAGTTCGTTGACCTGGGTGGGGGGTGGCGCAGCCTGAGCGTTGTTATCGACGTTAGGTTTGAGCTCGTTGGGGTCGGCGGCCACGTTGGGGGTCAATTCATTGGGATCGGCTGCCGGTGCCGGGTTGTCGGCCGGCGTCACCGCCGTTTCCGGCGCCGGTGTGTCCGAGCGCGGAGCCGGCTGGTTTGCGGGCAGGGCGCCCTTGCCCACGGTTTCAATCGCCACCGAGTTCTTGTCCCCTGCGGCCGCGCCGCCCATCATGGCGCGCGTCGCTTCCTGTACCACCGAGGTGGCACTCACTACCTGCGGATCCACCAACGTTGGTTCACCCACTCTGGCCGCCTCGGCCACATCGGGATGTTTCTGAAAATTTCCCATCAGCTTCGAAACCGTGCTGGCTTCCCGTCGGCTGTCTTCTTCCGCCTTGTTCTGCGCCAGCGCTGCCTTGGTTGGCCTCGGTATGGGCTGATGTAACGCTTCCAGTCGCGCCTTGGCGTCCACCACGCGGTCCATGAGCGGATACCGCGTGAGGATGCGGGAGTAGGCGTCGGTGGCATTCTTGGCAAAGTCCTCGATCATCCGCGCCTTGTACACCTCGTTACCGGGCCGCGACCGCAGCATCGCGATCTCGCCTTCATAGGCTTGTCCCAGAAGATACAGGGCCTCATCCGCCTTGCTGTATAGAGGGTATTTGTCCATCAGGGAACGCAGCCGCGCGATTGATGCGGGATACGACTGACGCAGATAATAGAAGCGCCCCACCCGGAATTCGCGCTCCGCAATTACTTCCTGCACTTCCAGCAGACGCTGTTTACCCTCGGCCACCACCTTCTTATTGTCCGGGTATTGCAGAATCAGCTGGCGGTATTCTTCTTCCGCGCGCATGGCGTGGGTGTAGTCGCGGTCCGGCTTTTCCATCTGCTGATAATGGATGTTGGCAATTTTCAGCTGCGCTTCGGCCGCTTCCGGCATATTCGGGAAGAAGGTCTCAAAGTCCTTGTACTCGATCTCGGCCTGCGCCAGCGCCGTCCCTCCGCCTTCGGCATACCACGAATCCGCCACCGCCAGTTTGGCGCGTGCGATGTATTCCGAATCCGGATAGGTGTTGATCAGGGTCTGCAGCGTGATCCGCGCCACATCGAAGCGATTGTGCTTCATGGCGTCCATGGCCCGATCGAACAGGACCTTGTCGGGCTGCTTGGAGCCCACGTTCGCCAACGGATTATTGACCTTCTTATTGGTGCAGCCGACAGCGAACGCCAGCACGCCCAGCAAAATAATGACCGGAATACGACGTGACATAGGGGAACCTCGGGAAAACAGTCGTCAGTCTTCGGTCCTCAGTCGTCGGCAGAACCTCTTTTTGTTCTGACGACTGAAGACCGACGACTGACGACTGTTCTTAGACTTTCTGCAGCGTGGCCTCCACCGCAGTCTTCAACAATTCTCGCGCATTAACCTTTGGATCGCCTTTACCGAAGATGGCGTTGCCCGCGACCAGAATTTCTGCTCCTGCCCGCACCACTTCAGCCACCGTGCCGAGGTCAATACCGCCATCTACCTCAATACGATAGGCCAGTCCGCGCTGCGCTCTCAACTGGGCCAGTCGGCGGATCTTATGGACTGCTCCGGGAATGAATTTCTGCGCCCCAAACCCGGGATTCACCGACATCACCAGTATATAGTCCGCCAGGTCGAGCACCTCGCTGAGGGTTTCAACCGGCGTTGCCGGATTGATTACTACGCCCGCCCGGCAACCATGGTCCTTGATCAGGTGCAGGGTTCGGTCCAGGTGCACGCAAGCCTCCTGGTGCACCGAAATCCAGTTGGCCCCGGCTGCGCAAAACTCAGGAATGAACTGGTCCGCGTTCTCGATCATGAGATGACAATCGAGGGGCAGCTCGGTTGCCTGGCGCAAGGATTTCACCAGTGGAGGCCCCATGGTGAGGTTGGGCACGAAATGGCCGTCCATAATGTCCACATGGACAACCGTGCCTCCGCCTGCCGTGGCCTCGCGCACCTGGTCCGCCAGGTGGGCAAAGTCAGCCGCCAAAATCGAGGGTGCGAGTTCAATCAACCTGGGTTCTCGCTCGCGCTTTCGTGGGTAAAGTCTAACACGCAAAGGGGCCACAAGGTCCCCGGAAAGGACACATCGAGTACCGTCTCTCCCCCCGCCTCCCGGGGGGCGGGCCTGAGGAGCGGCCAGCGGTCGGCTCAGAGCGAACTACCGCGTGAAAATCCGGCATTGATCCGCGGCTGAGTCCCTTTCGCCAATCGCAGACTGGCGCCGCGCACAGTGGGTCTGTCTGGCATCGAACACTGCAAACCCTGTGAGGTATGATATCCCTCCTACCCGGGAGACCAAAATGCAAGAGAAGCGAGAGCGATGGATGCACCTCTGTGAACAGGCGGCAAACGAGCAGGACCCTGAGAAGCTGATGGCGCTGATAGCTGAAATCAACCAGTTGCTGGAAGCTAAGGAGCGTCGACTCAAGAACCTATCAGCTCCCAAGTCGGACGACTAGTCCACCCTACAGCCTGATTTTGTCGAGGATCAGGGCGCGTCCCTGGTCGTAACCAGCATCCCATTGCCAGCTCTATACGAGCCCATTGCCATTCGCAGCCTTAGGTTGGCGAACGGTTCAGGCGAAGAATCGTAAATTCTCTTGAGGACGGTTCGTGGAAAGCAATCACCTGCAAGTCGTGCGATCCGGCGAGCGGACCAATGCCACGGGGAAGCCCGTCAGCAACGTCATACTGCTTTCGATCTCTGACAGTGAATACTCCTTGTTTCGCCCTCATCTTGAATACGTCGAACTCCCTGGCCATCTGGTCCTTCACGAAGCGGGAGGAACCCTGGAGTTCGCGTATTTCCCCAATAGAGGATTGATATCTCTTGTGGTCGCCATGGAAGACGGCAAAACGGCGGAAGCAGGAGTTGTGGGCAAAGAGGGCTTTACCGGAATACCGGCGGCCGTGGGTCTGAGCCGTAGCCCGCTTCAGACCGTGGTACAAATCAGCGGAGATGGATTTCGGGTGGAGGTTGAAGCTTTACGAAAGACTTTGGAATCTGCTCCGCATATTCAGTTGCTGTTGAGCCGTTTTGCCGTGGTACTGGGCATGCAGGTCGCACAAACGGCGGCGTGCAACCGGCTGCACGAGATTGAGCAGCGCCTGGCGCGCTGGCTTCTAATGGCGCAAGACCGCGTGGATTCAGGTGTGCTGCCCATTACCCACGATTTTCTGGCAACCATGCTCGGCACCAACCGATCGAGTGTGAGCCTGGCCGCTGCTACTCTGCGTCGCAAGAACCTCATCCGTTACACGCCGGGCGCGGTGACGATTGTCAACCGCAAGGATCTTGAAGCCCTGGCCTGCGAGTGTTACGGCATCATGCAACAGCACAGTGGTCACCTCGTCCTGAAATAGCTCGACCTGGGCTCTCGCAGCTCGCCTGAGTGAACAGATTCTAACCCGGAGGCTATTGGGCCGGCACCGCTTGCCGATGAAACAACCAGCGCCTCTACGCCCCACTATGGTGACCTCCTACGACTACCGGCTAGTGGTCTTGTCTGTAGTCATCTCCACCCTGGCCTCCTATGCGGCGCTCGATCTGGCCGGCCGCGTTACCGCAAGCCATGGCCGCCTCCGGACTGCCTGGCTGGCCGGCGGCGCCGGCGCCATGGGCACCGGCATCTGGTCCATGCATTACGTCGGGATGCTGGCTTTCAGACTTCCGGTGACTATCTGGTACGACTTGCCGATCGTCTGGTTGTCCCTGTTGTGCGCCGTGCTGGCTTCCGCGGTGGCCCTGTTCGTAGTGAGCCGGGAGCGCATGGGCCTGAGTCATGCCCTGCTGGGTAGTCTGGCGATGGGCAGTGGGATTGCCGCCATGCACTACATCGGGATGGCGGCCATGCGCCTGCGTGCAGAGTGCACATATTCTCCCGTCCTGGTCGCAGTGTCGGTAGTTCTGGCCATCGTGATTTCGCTGGTTGCCTTAGGTCTTTCGTTTACGTTTCGCGATGACCAGGGGCACGCCCGCGGCTGGAAAAAAGCCGGCAGCGCGCTTCTGATGGGCGCAGCCATCCCGGTGATGCACTACACCGGTATGGCTGCGGCCAGCTTCTTCCCCTCCGCCTTGGAGCCCGACTTGAGCCATGCCGTCCATATCTCCCATCTGGGCACGGTCAGTATCGTCTTCGTCACCTTTTTTGTGCTCGGTCTGGCGGTTCTCACCTCGGTTGTGGATCGCCGGTTTTCGGAACAGGCATGGGCACTGGAGTCCAGCGAACAGCGCTATCGCCAGCTGGTGGAGTCCGCCCAGGTCATCCTGTGGCGGCGTAACGTTCACTCGCCGCAATTCAGTTTTGTGAATCAGGAGGCGGAGGTGCTGCTCGGCTATCCGCTCGAACAGTGGCTGACCCAGCCGACTTTCTGGAATGATCACATTCATCCCGACGATCGCTTGCTGGCCGAAACCTGTTGCGCGACCGCAGTCGCGGAGAACCGGTCGCAGGAGTTCGAGCACCGCATGATCGCCGCCGACGGACAGGTTCTATGGCTGAAAAGCCAGGTGCGGAGGGTAACGGGAACGGCGCGGGCGGCTGAGCTGGTCGGCGTGATGGCGGACATCACCGAGCGCAAACGGGCACACGACGCTGCCGAGGATGCCAATCGCGCCAAGAGCGAGTTTTTGGCCAACATGAGTCATGAAATTCGCACCCCGATGAACGGCATCATCGGCATGGCCGAACTGCTGCTCGACACCGAATTGAACGCCGGACAGCGCGATAATCTGGAAATCCTCAAGTTCTCTGCCGACTCCCTGCTCACCATCATTAACGACATACTGGATTTTTCCAAGATCGAGGCCGGCAAACTCGACCTGGAGCTGATCGATTGCGATCTGCGCACCCTGATGGAGAACACGACCAAAGGGTTGTCTCGCCTGGCCCTCAGCAAGGGTCTGGAACTCGCCTGCGAGATCAAGCCGGAGGTGCCCGAAGTGATCGTCGCCGACCCGACGCGATTGCGCCAGGTGCTTTTGAACCTGATGGGCAATGCCATCAAATTCACCAAGCAGGGTGAGGTGGCCGTGAGTGCAGCGTACGAATCCGGCGCCGGCGGGGACCACAAGTTGCATATCACCGTGCGGGACACCGGTTTGGGTATTCCGCTGGAAAAGCAGAAATCGATCTTCGAGGCCTTTTCTCAAGCCGACACGTCCACTACCCGGAGATTCGGCGGCACCGGCCTTGGCCTGACTATCAGTTCGCGTCTGGTCGAACTCATGAACGGAAAGATCTGGGTCGAGAGCGTTCCGGGACAAGGAAGCACTTTCCATTTCACCGCCCAGGTTGGGGTGGGTAACAGTGCGCCGGACACGATCGCGAATCTCGACCAGGGCCAGTTGTCGGGGGTCCCCGTGTTGATCGTGGACGACAACTGCACCAACCGGCGCATTCTGACCGATACAGTTCGACGCTGGGGCATGGAGCCGCGGCCGGAGGTCAGCGCGGAAGCGGGCTTGCGTGCCTTGCAGGAAGCGTACGACCAGGGAGCACCCATACGGCTGGTGTTGAGCGATGTCCAGATGCCGGACGTGGACGGCTTTTCCTTTGTGGCTGCCATGCGTCAGAATCCCCAGTTCGCCGACCAGCCGGTGATCATGCTGACCTCCGGGCGGCGGACGGGAGATGCCGCTCGCGCCAGGCAACTGGGGGTGGCCGCCGAACTCTCCAAGCCAGTAGGCCGGGCGGAGTTACTGGCCGCCATTCAGCGCGCGTTGGGCATGCCCAGGCTGCGGGAGAAAATCGTTCTGACTGCCCCGCCCTCACTTCGGCGGCCAGGCGCCGACATGCGGATTTTGCTCGCCGAAGACAATCCGGTAAACCAGAAAGTAGCCCTGCGCATGCTGGAAAAAAACGGGTACCAGGTAGTCGTGGTGGACAATGGTCTTGAAGCCCTTGCGGCCCTCGATCGCGAAAATTTTGCCCTGGTCCTGATGGATGTCCAGATGCCCCTCATGGGTGGGCTGGAAGCCACGGCAGCCATTCGGAAGAAGGAAGAGTCCACCGGCGCCCACCTGCCCATCGTCGCCATGACCGCCAGCGCGATGCAGGCTGATAAGGAGCTTTGCCTGCAATCCGGTATGGACGATTACATCTCAAAGCCGGTCCGCTTCAAGGAACTTCTCGAAAAGGTTGAGGCGCACGCTTTCGTCGCCCTGAAACCAGACGCGTAGTCCCGCCGGGCGCCGTGTATTCGACGCCGCATCCTGCTCCTCGGCAAAATAATCCTGCCGTAACCTTTTTGCTCCCCGGAAGTTTATATATTTAGAGGCACGATGGCGGTCAAGCGACCAGCAAAAGGCTCCCGGGAAGAAATCTCCGGCTTGCCGGGAGACGACCGTCTGCTGGTTGAAGCGGCGCAGAAAGATCCCAGCCGCTTTGCCGAATTGTACGAACTGAATTTCGCCCGGGTGTATGGCTACATCGCGAGGCGCGTCGGCGACCGCGATACCGCCCAGGACCTAACCTCGGACGTGTTTCACAAGGCGCTCGCCAATATTCATAGTTTCGAATGGCGCGGCGTCCCCTTTGCCGGCTGGCTGCTGCGGATTGCTGCCAACATGGTTGTGGACCGGTCAAAACGCGGAGCCAGGGAGATCACGGGTCAGGATGATCTGCCCGACCGGGCCGACCCCGGCGCGAAGCCCAGGCTGGTGGAAGCTGACGAATGCGCGCGGCTGTTTCTCCTTGTGGACCAGCTTCCAGCCGATCAACGCCGCGTGATTGGAATGCGTTTTGCCGAAGAGAAGAGTATTCGTGAAATCGCACAAGCCCTGGGACGCACCGAAGGCGCGGTGAAGCAGCTGCAGTTCCGCGCCTTGCAGAAGCTGCGTTCCCGTCTGGAGGGTGCCAATGCCTAAGCGCTCTCTGCCCAATCGACAGATGATCGAGAAGCTTGACCAGGCCGTAAGCGAACTTCTGGCCGCGCCGCGTGCGGCCCTTCCATCCGGAGATCCGGAATTGCTGCCTCTGCTGCGCGTCGCCGCCGAGCTGCGCCGGCTTCCGCGTGAAGATTTCAAGGCCCGTCTCAAATCTGATTTACAAAGGAAATCATCCATGCCTACCCTGACTGAACCAGTTGCCGCAGTTCGTACCTTCGCCTCCCCGAGGTTGAGTTTTCAAGGAACGTGCCAAAAGCTCTTGAGTTCTACGAGAAAGCTTTTGGGGCCAAGGAAACGTTCCGCTTTGAAATCGAATCAGGCATAGCTCACGCCGAAATGATGATCGGAGATTCGGTCATCATGTTCTCCGAGGAGTGGCCGGAAGGCGAGCGCTACAGCGCCGAGACCTGGGGGCACTCGCCGGTCAGCATCGAGATCAGCGTGCCTGACGTAGATGCTTCCGTCGGGCGCGCCGTCGCCGCCGGCGCCAGGCTGGTGCGCCCGGTCGCCGACGAGTTTTATGGCTACCGCAAAGGAACTCTGCTGGATCCCTTTGGATACACGTGGAGCATTTACACAGTGAAGGAGCCGATGTCGGTGGACGAGATGCACCGGCGCTTCCGGGCGATGATGCCGGAGAAGAAGAAGCCGGCGGTGGATCCGGTCCCCAAGGGCTACTCCACGCTTACCACTTATCTGGTGGCGCAAGATGCCGACGGATTGATCGATTTCCTGAAGCAGACATTCGATGCCGAGGAACTCTTCCGCAGCGGCCCCGGATCGGAAGGCGGCCTGCACTGCGAAGTGAAAATCGGCGACTCCATGCTGATGGTCGGAGGGGGCGGAGCCGGCATGAAGTGGCACGGAACTCCCATGCCCAGCGCGTTCCACATCTACGTGCCCGATTGCGATGCCACTTACGCCCGCGCTCTGGAAGCGGGCGGCACCTCCATCGACAAGCCCACCGACCAGTTCTACGGCGAACGCTCCGCCACGGTGAAAGACGCGGCGGGAAATTCATGGTATATCGCAACTCGCACAAGCGGGAATTACAGGTGGGAGGGAGCCCCCACGCTGCAACCGTATCTGCATCCGCTGCGCGCCGAACCGGTGATCAATTTCTTAAAGCGCGCCTTCGGAGCCGAAGACCTTGGCCGGCATGCCACGCCGGACGGCGTGATCCATCACGTCACCCTGAAAATCGGCAACGCGCACATGGAGATGGGCGAGGCCCACGGTCCATACCAGCCCATGCCGACGATGTTCTATCTCTACGTGGAAGACTGCGACGCGTTGTACAAGCGCGCAATGAGCGCCGGGGCGACATCAATCTCCGAGCCTGTGGACCAACCGTACGGCGATCGAAGCGGTGGCGTGATCGATCCCTTCGGCAACAAATGGTACATCGCGACCCACATCAAAGACATGTAAACCACGTGGGGACAGCCGCCCCCGGCTGTCCTGGTCGAGCGAAGCTCGACAAAGATTTGTCGCTGCACAGAAAGAACCGCGGAGCTTCGCTCCGCCGGCCGAGGGCGGCCGTCCCTACGTGGTCGTGGTGGCTCCTGCACGAGCGGGACGCTCGCGCCCACATTTATTGCTGCAGCTTGGCGTACTCCGCTTTGGCTTCCTTCAGGATGGGGACATCCGGGTCGGCATCTTTCCAAAGCGCCAGGAAATCCTGGTAAGCGGTGCGCGCCCCGGCATTGTCGCCGGAGAGGACGCGGGCGCGTCCCAACTGGAGATGGGCCAGGGAGCAAGTCGGCAGGGTCCCGCACACTCCGCGATGATTCAAGATGTTCTGAAATTGTTCCACGGCTTCTTTCCCCTGGCGCATACGGAGATAGGCCAACCCGCGAACGTAACTGGGCATGACCCGCGCCGGCCAGCCAAACTCGAACGCAACGGCGGACTGGAGCAACTCGATCGCCTTTGCCGGATTGCCCCGGCTGACCTCGACCGCGCCCCGCATCGAGGGCACCCAAACAATGTTGACGAAGGTGTCGGTCGGAAACTCCTTACTCAGTCCGTCCGCGATGGCGGATGCCTGGACGACGTCGCCGGCGGTGCCCAGCGCCACGCCGACGGAGGCCAACTCGAAGCGGTTGCGACCCAGCGCCAGCGCGGCCCGCACGCGCTCCCGGGTCTGCGCCGCGTTACCGGCTTCGGCTTCTGTCCGCGCCTGGCGGCTCATGATGCCGGCGGCGTTGTCCGTGAGCTTCGCCTGCCGTGCTCCTTCAACCGCCTGCTGGTAGAGGGCCCGCGCCTGCCGCATCTTTCCGCCGGATGCCGCTACTTCGGCCATGGCTTCGAGCATGACAAATTCATCCGGCTTGCCTTTTGCCCAATCCATCTCGCCTTGCATCGCGGCCTGGTCGCCCTCGAGAAAGGCCAGCATGTAGAGATCGGCGTGGTCATTCATCCCGCCCAGCTTGAGACTTAGTTCCTTCTGTCGAATGGCTTTGGCTTCGGCAAAGCGATTCAGTCCGATGTAAGCACCGCCCAGGACTCCATAACTAAACGTGCTGTTCGGATCCAGCCGAATGGTTTCCTGAGCTTCCACCAGGGCCTGCTCGAACTTGCCGATCCAGGAGTACTCCACGGCGAGATTATTCGTGGGAATGGAGTCCCGCGGATAAGTCCGCTTCCAGAGTTGATAGGTCTCGATTGCCTTGTCAACTTCACCGGTGACGATTTCGTAGTAGTGCGAGGAAATGTACAGCTTTTCCAGTTCGCTGCCGCGCTCCCGCCGCTCAAATGCCTGCTTCGTGCTTTCGATCGCGAGAGCGCTCTGCCCGGTGTTGGCGTAGGACTGGCCCAGACGCGCGTACGCGATGGCGAAATTGGGATCCAGTTCGATGGCATGTTTGTAGAGGGGAATGGCAGTGTACTCAGACCCTTTGTTCCGTTCCGCTTCGGCCAGGCTGAACGCCTTGAGCGCTTCCAGTGAGGAAGTCGTGGCCTCTTCCACCGGCGCGTCGAATTTCTGGACAGATGCCAGCGACTCTCCCAGTTTGCCGCGCAGGCTGGAAGCTGCTTTGCCTACCGCGCCCAGAACTTGTTCCTTTTTGTCTGCCGACACCTGCTCATGCGCCAGGGTGTCGCCGGTCTGGCAATTTACCGCGTTGACATCGACTACGTACTGGGTCCCGATGCTGCTGATGGCTCCATTCAGGACAGCCTTGATGCCTTCGCGCTGGCAGACGTCGCGCGCCAGGTCGGGAGTGAGCCGTTCATCGGGCGAGCGACCCATGAACTTCAGCGTGTCCCGCACTCGCTCCTGAGGGAAGACGTTCAGGTAAGGCGACTGCTCCAATTGCACCGCCAGTGCCTGTTTCAGCGTGTCGTCGAAAACCGCGTCTCCAGTGGTGTTGACGAAATCCGTCAGCAGAATGGAATCCTTTTCGGTCAGTGTGCGCGTGCTGCGGGTGTAGAAGAAACCACCGACGCCGATCGCGACTGCCAGTAATCCCGCCGCCGCGATGTACCACCGCTTTCGGTTCCCTGGTGCCGGAACTAGGGCTGCAGCAGACGAAACCGGCCCTGAGATCGCGGACGCGGGCTGCACCGCCGGAGCCGAGGGCGGCGGCACCGCGCTCGCTGATGGCCCTGAAGGGCTCGAGCCGGTTGGAGTTAACACACTCACCGACGAACTCTTGCCCGAATCAATTTCGCGCTTCAGCCGCTTCAGGTCGCCGCGCATCTCCGACGCCACCTGGTAGCGCAGATCACGGTCCTTCTCCAGGGCTTTGTTGATGATGCGTTCCAGCTCAGCCGGCAAGTTGGGATTCAACCGTACCGGTGCGGTAGGTGCCCGGTTCAGAATGGCGTCAAAAATTACCGCCGAGGTATTGCCGGTAAAGGGCTGCCGCCCCGTGGACATTTCATACAGCACCGCGCCAAAAGAAAACAGGTCAGTGCGAGTGTCCAGTTCCTCGCCCCGCGCCTGCTCGGGAGACATGTAGGCGACAGTCCCCACCGTGCTGCCCGGGCTGGTGAGGTTGGCCGCATCCACGGCCGCCGTCGCGAACGATGCACCCACCGGCTCCAGTTCCGGTGTTGGACGTCCCGAAACTTTGGCCAAACCGAAATCGAGAATCTTGGCCTGCCCCCGCTTGGTAAGAAACAAATTCGCCGGCTTCAGGTCGCGATGCACAATGCCGGCGGTGTGCGCCACATCCAGCGCATCGGCAATCTGCACTCCAAAGTCCACCAACTGCTCTACCGACAAGGGCTTGCCTTCGATGCGGTACTTCAGCGTCGTGCCATCGAGATATTCCATCACGATGTACTGACGCTCGTCGTCCTCGCCAATGTCGTAGATGGTGCAGATATTGGGATGATTGAGCGCCGACGCCGCCCGCGCCTCGCGCCGGAATCGCTCCAGCGCCTGCGGGTCCCGTGCCAGCTCATCGGGCAGGAACTTCAGGGCCACGCGCCGGCCCAGACGCAAATCCTCCGCCTCGTACACCACACCCATGCCGCCGCCTCCCAGTTTCTGCGAGATGCGGTAGTGTGAGATGGTTTGCCCGATCATAAGAGGTAGGTCGGCCATGTTAGGCTGCGGACCTTCAGCAAGTCAATTTAGCCAGTGTTGGTGTGGCGCGGGCGCCCCCGCCCGCGGCTTTTGACTTTAGCCTTCGCCATTTTAAAACCGGGCCGATTGGGGCCCGGGCTCCTGCGATCATCTGAACGCAAATCACAACCAGACCACTTCCCAAGAGTCATCGCCCTAGCGGCTGTCCCCACCGCTCGCGGGCGAGGGCGCCCGCGCCACACCACGCAAACCTATTGTCCGCGATGCAGGCGTGCCTTGATCCATTGCACCGCGCCGCTGGGGCGCAAGCGTTCTGAATGATTTCCGTACCACAGCATCAACCCGCCGACGGCCAGCAGGCCGAGCATCACTGCATTCAGCACCCACCGCCGGCGGTATCCTGATTGCGCCGCGGCAGCGGGCAGATTGGGGGCGGCCAGCGCGGCCTCGGCAGCCTCGGCAGCCGGGGCAGCTCGCCGCGCCCGGAAGCTGGCCAGGATCAGCAGCGCGTTGGTCATCAGAATGACGGCGAATGCCAATCCCGGAACGAACTCGAGTCCGGCGCCACGCTCCCGCGCCACTGCAATGGCCAGCACTACCGTGATCAGTCCGCGGGGCATGACCCAGAAAATCAGCTCCCGGCTATGCGCTTCGATTCCGCTCCAGGCCCAGCGGCTGGACTGAATGGCCAGCCCGCGTGCCACAAACAACGATCCCAGCGTCCCCACCAGGAGCCATGGATGCTGACGAAACACGCCAAGCTCCGCCACCGCGCCAATCAGCACGAAAAAGAAAGTACGCACCAGGAACGCCAGTTCGGAGTGAAAGGTAAGCAGAGCGTGCTGCGACTCGGCCATCTGCGTGACCGGCAGCGTCAGTCCCAGACCCGGATCGATGCCAGGGAAATTGGACAGGGTCAGGCCAAAGCCCAGCACGGCGATCAGCCCGTTGGCCCCAAGCGCTTCCATACCCGCATAGAGAACCAGAACCACTGAAAACGTCAGCACCTGCCAGAAACGCTGTTCCGAGAGTACGTGCAACAGGCGCGACCACAGAACGCCGCCAGGGACGGCAAACAGCAGAGCGATTCCGACCTGGTTCCACAGCCCGTGCACCAACCCCTGGGCCACCGCTCCGCCCTGATCGCGCAGGCTCAGAAGCAGTCCCACCGTGAGCACGGCCAGCACATCTCCCCACGCCGCTTCGAGCATGAGGGTGACTCGGACCGGTTCCTCCGCCTGCAGTTGCTGTAACACCGGCAGCACCACCGTGCTGCTGGTGCAGCCGAGAACCGCGCCCACCAGCAAACCGTCAGTCCAGGGCAATCCCATACGATTGACCACGATCACCGCGACCAGCACCATGCTGAAGATGTACGCCAGGGTGGCCAGCAGGAAGCTTCCGGGAAAGTGCTTCAGGGTATCGTGAAGATTGAGTTCCAGCCCGCCTTCGAACAAAACCAGAACGATGGCCAGAGTGCCCAGCAGATTGGTGGTCTTGGCCAGGGTGCCAGGTTGCACCAGTCCGAGCACGGGTCCGAGCAGCACGCCCAGCATCATCAGCACCAGCACGTCCGGGATGCGGGTCAGCCCAAAGACACGGTTGGCCAGAAAGGCCACCACCAGCAGACCGCCGACCAGTCCCAGAACTAACGCTGCGGACATTGCTGCTCCATCGTCCTAAGAGAATACCGGTTTCAATTGTCTTGATCGTCGACGTACCCGAGCGGCCCGGGACATCTTATCGCGTGCTACTCTCGTCCTCCGGGCGAAAAGACGCAAAGGGAGAAATCTGGATTGGCGACCGCGGAACAGCTCGTGCCTGTCGGCTTCAGCCTCGCAGCCGCGTTGTGCTGGGGCACCAGCGACTTCAGCGGCGGCTACGCTTCCCGGCGTTCGGATTCCTTTCTGGTCACGGCGCTCTCCCACGCCGGCGGCCTCGTACTCATGCTCGCCGTCGCCCTGCTCATGCATCCCGACCTTCCCTCGCGCTCGAGCCAACTCTGGGCCGCGGCAGCCGGCGCGCTGGGCGGGGTGGCACTCCTCCTGTTTTACCGCGCCCTCTCCCAGGGCATGGGTCTGGCCGCACCGGTGGCCGCCGTTCTCGGGGCCGCCATCCCGGCCGCATTAACGATGATTACGCACGGACCGCCGGGCAAGCTCGGCCTCGCAGGCTTTCTGCTGGCTGGGCTTGGCATCTGGCTGATCTCGCGTACCGACGGTTCAGGCCAGGCTGGGGGCGTTTTCATCGCCGCCCTGGCCGGAATCGGCTTTGCCGGATTTTTTATCTGCATCAGTCGCACCGGGGACAGCTCCGCGGTCTGGTCGGCCGTGTTTTCCCGCGTGGCTTCCTTGCTGCTGGTAGGGACCATCGCGCTCTCCCGCCCGCGCAAGGGGCCGCTGCTCCGCGGGGATGCGACTGTTGCGATCTTCGCTGGATGTCTGGACGTCACCGGTACCGCCCTGTTCATTCGCGCCAGTCAGGCGGGGAGGCTGGACTCGGTGGTGGTTCTGTCCTCGCTGTATCCTGCACTGACCGTCTTGCTGGCACGGTTCTTTCTAAAAGAGCAGTTCACCGGCTGGAAAACCGCCGGCATCATCGCCGCGGTGGCGGCGGTCCCGCTGATTGCGCTGCAGTAAACCGAACTCACGTGGGGACAGCCGCCCCCGGCTGTCCAGTCGAGCGAAGCTCGACGGCCGTAGGCGGACGCAAAGGTCGCCGACCAGAGTTTGCGAACCAGCAGCGGAGCTTCGCTCCGCTGGACAGCCGAGGGCGGCTGTCCCCACACGGGCTGCTATAATCAAGAATTGCGCTCATGCCTACGAAGCGTCTGATTCGCTCCACTACAGTTCTTTCGGTCCGCCGCGGCGGCACCTTGGTCATGGCCGGCGACGGCCAGGTCACCCTCGGCGAAGGCGTCATCAAGCACTCCGCCAAGAAGATTCGCCGCCTGTATCAGGACAAGATCCTGGCCGGGTTTGCCGGCTCGACCGCCGACGCTTTCACCCTTTTCAGCCGCTTTGAATCAAAGCTGGAGCAGTATCACGGCAACCTGGGCCGGGGCGCTGTCGAACTGGCCAAGGACTGGCGCACCGACAAGTTCCTGCGCCATCTGGAAGCCCTTCTGCTGGTCTCGGACAAAGACCAGACTTTTCTGTTAAGTGGACAGGGCGACGTGATCGAACCGGACGGCGGCATTGCCGCTATCGGCAGCGGCGGCCCCTATGCCCAGGCAGCCGCGCAGGCCCTGGCCGAACACACCCAGCTGACCGCCCGCCAGATCGCCGAAGAAGCAATGAAGATTGCAGGCAAAATGTGCATCTATACTAATGACAAGGTGACCATTGAAGAACTCTAGTCGTTAGTCGTTGGCCCTTGGTCGTTGGCCAAGAAGCTGGAATCCGACGACCAATGTGGATCGCGAACGGCCTATGACGACCAACGACTAACGACCAACGACTGATTTATGGCTATTTACTTACCCGCTGCCGCTGAAGAAGAACAGATCGCCCTCGACGAACTGACTCCGCGCGAAATTGTCGCCGAACTGGACAAGCACGTCGTGGGCCAGAAGGACGCCAAGCGCGCCGTCGCCATCGCCCTGCGCAATCGCATGCGCCGCCAGAAACTCACCCCTGAACTGGCAGAAGAAGTCATTCCCAAAAACATCATCATGATCGGCCCCACCGGCGTGGGCAAGACTGAAATCGCGCGCCGCCTGGCCAAGCTGGCCAACTCGCCCTTCCTCAAAGTGGAAGCTTCGAAGTTTACCGAAGTCGGCTACGTAGGACGCGACGTCGAGTCCATGATTCGCGACCTGGTCGAAATCGCCATCGAGATGGTGCGCGAAGAGAAGCTGGAAGACGTGTCCGACAAGGCCGAACTTAACGCCGAGGAGCGCCTGCTGGACATTCTGCTTCCGCCACCTTCTCCCCGCCCCGCCGAGGGTTCGACGGGTGGAATGGTGCTCGAAGGGACCTCGGCTTCTTCTGGCCACGAGTCGCAGGGCCGCACCCGCGAGAAGCTTCGCCAGCAGCTGCGCGAAGGCAAGCTCGACGACCGCACCGTCGAAATCGATGTGCGCGAGCGCAATTTCCCGTCCTTTGAAATCATCTCCAACCAGGGCGTCGAGGAGATGGACGTCAACATCAAGGACATGCTGCCCAATATCTTCGGGCAGCGCACCAAGAAGCGGAAGATGAAGGTCAACGAAGCCTTCGAGTATCTGATCCAGGAAGAAGAGCACCGTCTGATCGACATGGACCAGGTCACCCGCATGGCCATCGACAAGGTGGAAGATTCCGGCATCATCTTCCTCGACGAAATTGACAAGATCGCCGGACGCGAAAGCGGCCACGGCCCTGACGTCTCCCGCGAAGGCGTGCAGCGCGACATCCTGCCCATTGTCGAGGGCACCACGGTCAACACCCGCTACGGCATGGTGCGCACCGACCACGTCCTGTTCATCGCGGCCGGGGCGTTTCACGTTTCCAAGCCGAGCGATCTGATTCCCGAACTGCAGGGCCGCTTCCCTATCCGGGTGGAGTTGCAATCGCTGACCATGGAAGATTTCATCCGCATTTTGACCGAACCCAAATCTTCGCTGTTGAAGCAGTGCGTGGCCTTGATGGAGACCGAAGGCGTAAAGCTGGAATTCACCCGCGAGGCCCAGGAAGAAATCGCGCGCTACGCCTTCCGCGTAAATGAAGGCACGGAGGATATTGGCGCCCGCCGCCTCCACACCATCATGGAGCGCGTCCTCGATGAAATCAGCTTCGACGCTCCGGATAAAAAAGGCGAGCACATCAAGGTGGACGCCGACTACGTCCGCAAGATGCTGGCCGACATCGTGAAAGATCAGGATTTGTCGAGATATATCCTGTAAAGGCATTAGCCACAGAGGACACCGAGGGCACGGAGGGCGATTTTCTCTGTGTCCTTTGTGTCCTCTGTAGTTAAGATTGTCGAAACATGAAAGCCATCGACCGGCAGCGGATCAAGTCCCTCATGCAGCGCGAGCAGCAGCGCTTCGTGAGCGAGCGCCCCAAGTCCAAGGCGTTGTTCGAGCGCGCCGGCAAATCGCTTCTCGGCGGCGTGCCCATGAACTGGATGATCAAATGGGCTGGCGCTTTTCCGCCCTTCGTCCGCGAGGCCCAGGGTGCGCACTTCTATGATGTAGACGGGCACCGCTACATCGACCTCTGCCTGGGCGATACCGGCGCCATGACCGGGCATTCTCCCTTCTCCACGGTAAAAGCGGTGGAAGATCAGATGAAGCGCGGCATCACCCTGATGCTGCCCACCGAAGACGCAATTTTCGTAGCCGAAGAATTACAGCAGCGCTTTGGTTTGCCCTGCTGGCAATTTGCCCTCACCGCCACCGATGCCAACCGTTTCGCGATACGACTGGCTCGCCAGATTACAAAACGCCCCAAGATTCTGGTTTTCAACTGGTGCTATCACGGCACCGTGGACGAAACCTTCATCACCCTGAAAAACGGCGTGGCGCAGGCTCGTCGCGGCAATATTGGCCCGCCCGTCGATCCCGCAGTCACCACCAAAGTGGTCGAATTCAACGATCTCCCTGCGCTCGAGCAGGCGCTGGCCCCGGGCGATGTCGCCTGCGTGCTGGCCGAGCCGGTCATGACCAACGTCGGCATCGTCCATCCCGAAGCCGGCTACCACAAGGCACTGCGGGAGCTCACCCGCAAGTCCGGCACATTACTGATCATCGACGAGACCCACACCATTTGTGCCGGGCCGGGGGGATACACGCGGGCGGAGAATCTCGAACCCGACTTCTTCATCTTCGGAAAGGCCATTGCCGGTGGAGTTCCGGGCGCAGCCTACGGATTCACCCAGGAAGTCGCGAAGTGTATCTCCGATGGCCAGAACCTGGAAGACTGCGACACCGGCGGAATCGGCGGGACCCTGGCCGGCAACGCGCTCTCCCTCGCCGCCATGCGGGCCACCCTGACCAAGGTGTTGACCAAGGAAGCCTTCCCCCGCATGATCTCCGCCGCCGAGCGCTGGTCGGCCGGCGTCGAGAAAGTGATCACCGAATTCGCCATGCCCTGGCATGTGACCCGGCTCGGTTGCCGCGCCGAATATCAGTTCTCGCCGACCCGTCCTAAAAACGGCACCCAGGCGCATGACGCGATGGACTTCGAGTTGGAGCGCCTGATGCATCTCTACGCCATGAATCGCGGAATCCTGCTGACGCCGTTCCACAACATGGCCCTGATGTCGCCCCAGGCCGATCCAGAAGATGTCGATCAGCACACCCGCGTCTTCCGCGAAGCGGTGAAGGAGTTGGTTGCATAGCTTCCCCCTGTACCGCGTGGAGCAAGCCGCAAAAACTTTAACCACAAAGGACACGAAGGAACCCTCGGGCGAAAACCTTCGCGATACTTCGTGTCCTTCGTGGTTGTAGGTTTGTAAGTTGCATTTTGACACTGACCAGCTGACTCGCGGATCACGGGAAACCCCTACCTCGTCTGTTACCCTGTTGGTTCTCGCGATGAAACGATCCAGTTGGCACATTCTGATCTGCGTACTGGGCAGCGCTGCGCTTGTTTCCTGCGGCGCTCCGGGTATTCCCATCCCGCCTTCTCTCGAACTAGCCAAGCCGGTCAGCGATCTACGCGCGGCGCGCAAGGGCGACAAGGTTTACCTGGCCTGGACTGTGCCCTCGAGGACGGTGGACCGTCAGTCGGTGCGCCATCCCGGAGCAACCCGCATCTGTCGCAGCCTGAATGTGCCCGTCGCTGATTGCAAGAATCCTGTGGGGGAAGTTCCGGCCAGCCCGCCGCCTGGTCCCGGATCAACCAGGACAAACTCGCCAGCCCCGAAAGTTGAGGGCAGCTACACCGATGTCCTGCCGGAGTCACTGCAAAAACAAAATCCCACCGGCATGATTGCCTACGCGGTATCAGTACAGAACGAAAGCGGACGCAACGCCGGACTCTCCAACCAGGTGCAGGTCCCGTCCGCGCCGACGCTGCCCCCGCCGGATCATTTCCGCGCCGAGGTGAAGGACGACGGCGTGCTGCTCTCCTGGGATTGTCCCCCGGCGCCGGCGGCCTCTGGCGCGAGCATGTACAAGCTGCGCATTTATCGCCGCGAGCAGGGGAAGCAGAGCGATACCAGGGTCAGCGATGCCAGCCTGGCGGAGTGCTCCCCGGCCCAACCGGTCAACCCGCTACCCGAATTTCTTGACCAGACCTTCGAGTGGGAAAAGCATTACGACTACCGCGCCACCCTGGTCACGGTTGTGGCCGAACCCGGCAAGTCCGAAGTGGAAGTCGAAGGCGACGATACTCCGGTTGTCCAGGTCTTCGCCCACGATGTCTTTGCCCCGGCCGTACCCACCGGACTGCAGGCGGTTTTCTCCGGTGTAGGTCAGGTGCCATTCGTCGATCTGGTCTGGTCGCCGGATACCGAACCCGATCTGGCCGGTTACAACATCTTCCGCCACGAGGCCGGGGGCCAACCAGTCAAGCTCAATTCCGAGCCAGTAAAGACCCCGGCCTTCCGCGACCCGAACGTGCAACCGGGAAAGAAATATTTCTATTCTGTCTCCGCGGTCGATGAGCGCAACAACGAAAGCCCGAGGTCAGAAGAGGCGAGCGAGCAGGTACCATAGAAGCTGTCAGCTCTCAGCTTTCAGCCGTCAGCTGTCAGCGATAGCCACTAGCGATAGCCACTAAGGTCATGTCGAATCTTGCTGTAAAGCGCATCAACCTTGGCTTGGCTGACGGCTGATAGCAACTCTCCGAGGTCCTATGAAATACTGCCGTTTCCAGTTCGACAACCAACCTCAATACGGTCTCGTAGAATCCGTAGGCGGTCGGGAACAAATCTCCCGTATTTTTCTGAACCCGCCGCAAAATGCGGGTGGGGAACTGGAAGACGTTCCCACGCGTCGTATGGACCATCTTGCGCTGGCGGAAGCTGCGTTGCTCCCGCCGGTCTGTCCCTCGAAGATCGTTTGTGTGGGCCGCAACTATCGCGAGCACGCCGCCGAACTGGGCAATGAAGTTCCGGCCGAGCCCCTGATCTTCTTCAAGCCGCCCTCTTCCTTGTTGGCCCCCGGCGCCCAGGTCCGCCGGCCCCGGATCGCCGAGCGTGTGGACTACGAAGGCGAACTCGGCGTGGTGATCGCCAAAAAGTGCTACCAGTTGTCCGGGGACGAAGATGTTCGTCCCTACATTCTGGGCTACACCTGCGTGAACGACGTTACCGCGCGCGATCTGCAAAAAAAAGACGGCCAGTGGACCCGCGCCAAGGGCTTCGACACCTTCTGTCCGGCCGGCCCGCTGGTCACCAACGAGATCGATCCATGGGCGGGGATTGGAGTGGAGACCAGAGTCAACGGCGCGGTCCGCCAGCAGGGCAATACCCGGGATTTCATCTTTCCCCTCGATGTCGTCATCCGCTATATCTCCCAGGTCATGACCCTGCTGCCCGGAGACCTGATTCCCACCGGAACGCCGCAGGGCGTCGGCCCGGTGCTCGCGGGAGAAACCATGGAAGTGATCGTGGAAAGAATAGGAACGCTCCGCAATCCGGTAGCATAAATGCAGCCACGGCCCTCGGCTGTCCCCGCACAGTCATTGCTGCCGGCCGAATATAATCTCTCAGTCATGCCTGCCGCGCCCAAGGGAACCGAAAAAAAGCTTGAAGCACTGCGGGACAAGATCCGCCACCACGAGTACCGGTATTACGTTCTCGACGATCCCGAAATTTCCGACGCCGAATTCGACCGGCTCATGATCGAGCTGAAGAAGCTCGAAGCCGAACACCCGGAACTGGTGACGCCCGACTCACCGACCCAGCGCGTCGGCGGCAAACCTCGCGAAGGCTTTGTCAAAGCGCCGCACTCCTCGCCCATGCTGTCGCTTGATAACACCTATAGCGAGGACGAACTCCGCAACTGGGAGCGCCGCGTGCATGAACTCAGCGGCCGCGAGGAGATCGACTACGTCTGCGAACTGAAGCTCGACGGCATGTCGCTGGCCGTGCACTACGAAAATGGCAAGCTGGTCCGCGGCATTACGCGCGGCGACGGGAGCATCGGTGAAGATGTCACCCTGAACGTGCGCACCGTGCGCTCCATCCCGCTCTCAATACCGCTGGAGAAGCTGAAGAAGGCTGGGATCCCCGCGGATTTCGAAGTCCGTGGCGAAATGCTGATGCCCATCGCCGCCTTCAAGAAGATGAACCAGGAGCGCGAGAAAAAGGGCCTGTCTGTTTTCGCCAACCCGCGCAACGCCACCGCCGGAACCGTCCGTCAACTCGAGCCCAGCATTACTGCCGAACGCCGGCTGGATTACTTCACCTACATGCTGCTGACAGATGGCCGCACCCACTTCGACCGCCATTGGGAAACCCTGAATGCGCTGGATGCCGCAGGCTTTAAGGTCAACAAGAGTCGCAAACTGGCCAAAACTTTCGACCAGATCTGGGCCTTTATTGAACAAGAGGAGCCCAGGCGCGAAAAACTTCCCTACGAAATTGACGGCATTGTCATCAAGGTCGATCGCACGGCGCTGCAACAGGAACTGGGCTACACCGGTAAAGCGCCGCGCTGGGCCATCGCCTACAAGTACGCCGCTCGCGGAGGCATTACGAAGATCGAAGGTATCCTGGTGCAAGTCGGGCGCACTGGAAAGCTCACGCCGGTGGCCGCGCTCAAGCCGGTTCCCATCGGCGGCACGACGGTCAGCCGCGCCACTCTGCACAACATGGACGAGATCGAGCGCCTGGGGGTAAAGATCGGCGACTGGGTGGAAGTGGAGCGCGGGGGCGACGTCATCCCCAAAGTCACGCGAGTGGTCGAGGACAAAGACCATCCCCGCGGCCACAAATCGTTCCACATGCCGGAGAGATGCCCGGTATGCGGAGGGCACGTCGTCCGCACCGAAGGCGAGGCTGACCATCGCTGCGTCAATGCCAACTGCCCGGCCAAGCTGCGCGAGACCATCCTGCACTTCGCCTCCCGCGGCGTCATGAACATCGACGGCCTGGGCGACGCGCTGGTTGCCCAACTCACCGACCGCAAGCTGGTGAAGAATGTTGCCGACATCTACAAGCTGACCAAAGAGAATTTACTCTCGCTCGAACGTATGGGCGACAAATCCGCCCAGAATGTGCTGGATGAAATCGACAACTCCAGGAAGCTGCCGCTGGAGCGGGTGATCTACGGCCTCGGCATTCGCATGGTGGGCGAACGCACCGCGCAATTCCTGGCCGAACACTTCGGTTCAATGGACGCGCTGATGAAAGCCGGCGAAGAAGAATTGCAGGAAGTGAATGAAGTCGGCCCGCGCATCGCCGGGAGCATTGTGGAATTTTTCCAGGAGCCCAAGAACCGGGTGCTGGTTGAGCAGCTCCGGGAGGCCGGGCTCACCTTAACCGGGAAGAGGAAACAGAGGGGCACGGCGCTGGCCGGCAAAACTTTTGTGCTCACCGGGACGCTGCCTCACCTTACCCGCGACGAAGCCAAGAAGATGATCGAAGACGCCGGCGGCCGAGTCTCCGGTTCAGTCAGCAAGAAGACAGATTTTGTAGTGGCCGGAGACGATGCCGGTTCCAAGCTGGATAAGGCCAAAGAGTTGGGAGTCAAAGTAATCGGCGAGAAAGAGATGCAGGAACTGCTGGGTTAGCAGTGTCTGTGTGGGACCGGGCTCGTGTGGGACCGGGTCTTCGACCCGGTCAGGCGGTGCGAAGCACCGCAAGAAAACTGGACAGAACCAAAAGCTGCGGCCCTTCGGGCCGCCCGACCGGGTCAAAGACCCGGTCCCACACAAACAACTACCCTGCCATCGCCGCCTTGATCCTCTGGTAGGTCGTCTCTAAACTCTCCGGCAAAACCCTGGTTTCCCCTACGACCGTCATGAAATTGGCATCGGCTACCCAGCGCGGCAGCGCATGCAGATGGATGTGTCCGGCCACTCCCGCCCCCGCGGCCTTACCGATATTCATGCCCAGGTTGATCCCGTCCGGGGTATAAAGCTGGCGCAACACCTGCTCCATCTTCTGCCCCAGGTCCATCATCTCGTGGGACGCCTCCAGCGGCAGCTTCTGCAATTCATCCAGATGGGCAAAAGGGACGATCATGACGTGCCCCGAGGTGTACGGATAAGTGTTCAGGACCACGTAGCAGTGCCGGCCGCGATGCACAATGCGGGCTTTGGCGTCGTCCCCAGCCTTCGGCAGATCGCAGAAGACGCATCCCGAGGTCTTGTCGATGCCGGCCACGTAGGCATAGCGCCAGGGAGTCCAGAGATAGTCCATGGCAGGGCAGAGTAGCAGAAGATCGCTGCTGGCTTCTAGCTCCTGGCTAGGCTGCCGAGCTTCGCTCGCCTGGGCGGACGAGGGCGTCCGCCCCTACGCGGTTTCTCTTGGCCAGAAGCCAGAAGCTAGCAGCTGTTTTTGTTGTTTGACACTGTTCGGAAGCGGTTGCTACACTCGAAGAGTTCCCTTTGGACGCGGGTTTGCTTAGAGACGTCCGACCGCTGGGATTGTTCCAGTCCGTCCGCCAGGGCGGGCTCAACACAACCTTAGACTAACGCCAGCCGTCCGCTAATCGCCCCGCACCCTTCCCCGCACCCGCGTGCGAGGTAAATCCGAGAGAGGCCATCAACCTTGCCTGACGATAACAACGCCCACAACCTGGATTCCGCGACTTCGACCTCAGTCGTTGAGCGACCCGTGGAATCCGCGGAGGGCTCGACCTTAAACAGCGACTCCCCCCAGCCCCAGTCTGCGCATGTCGAAGTAACCCAGAATCTGGACGAAAAACTTTCAACCACCGAAGACTTCGCCGCCGCGCTCGAGAGCTTCACCACCGAGACGGAAGAGGCAGCTCGCGAGGACAACGTCATCAAGGGCACGGTGCTCAAGATTACCCCCACTCATGTGGTGGTAGATATCGGCGCCAAGTCCGAGGGCATGCTCCCCATCGCGGAAGTGATGGATCACGCCGGTAAACCGCGCTTCCAGCCCGGTGACGAGATCGCGGTTATGCGCGACAAAGGTCAGACCGAGGAAGGCTACATCAACCTCTCCCACCAGAAGGCGCAGCGGCTGCGCGCCTGGGACGAGATTGAGAAGGCCCACAACGAGAAGAAGCCGATCAAAGCGGTGGTGATCGAGCGCATCAAGGGTGGCCTGACGGTCGATATTCTCGGCGCCCAGGCATTCCTGCCGGGGTCCCAGGCCGACCTGCGTCCGCTGCGCAATCTCGACGTCCTGAAGGGCGAAACCATCGAAGTCGCGGTCATCAAGCTCAACAAGAAGCGCGGCAACATCGTGGTCTCGCGCAAGCAGTTGATGGAAGAGGAGCAGAACGAGAAGAAATCCAAGACCCTGGAACATCTGGAGGAGGGCACTGTCCTCACCGGGGTGGTAAAGAACCTCACCGAGTACGGCGCTTTCGTGGACCTGGGCGGAATCGACGGCCTGCTGCACATCACCGACATGTCGTGGGGCCGCCTTACGCATCCCCGCGACCTGGTCAATGTCGGCGACCAGATCCAGGTGAAGGTGCTGAAGTTCGATAAAGACAAGCAGCGAGTCTCGCTGGGATTCAAGCAGCTCACTCCTGACCCCTGGCTGGACGCATCACACCGCTATCCGGTGGGCGCGCACGTCAGCGGACGCGTAATCAGCGTTACCGACTACGGTGCATTTGTCGAACTGGAGCAGGGGATCGAAGGACTGGTCCACGTCAGCGAGATGACCTGGTCGAAGCGCATCAAGCACCCGTCGAAGCTGGTCAACGTCGGCGACCAGGTGGATTGCGTGGTGTTGAGCGTGAATCCTCAGGAACGACGTATTTCGCTGGGCATGCGGCAACTGGCCGCCAATCCCTGGGACGCGCTGCATGACAAATATCCGGTGGGCGCGACGGTAGAAGGCCGGGTGCGCAACCTCACCGACTTTGGCGCATTCATCGAAATCGAGGAAGGCATCGACGGCCTGGTCCACGTCAGCAATCTGAGCTGGACCAAGCGCGTAAAACACCCATCGGAAGTGCTGAAGAAGGGCGACCGCGTCAAAGCCATCGTCCTGGCCATCGAACCCGACAAGCGCCGGCTTTCGCTGGGCGTGAAACAGCTCCAGCCCGATGTCTGGGAGACGTTCTTCGAGCAGCATCACGTGGGCGACGTGCTGCACGGCAAAGTCCTGCGCGTAGCCACGTTCGGCGCATTCGTCGAAATCGCCGAGGGCATCGAAGGCCTCTGCCACAACAGCGAGGCCGTGGACGGGAACGGACAGCCTCTCACTCTTGAGCCCGGGCTTGAGCACGACTTCAAGATCATCAAGATGAACCCGGAAGAGAAGAAAGTCGGCTTGAGCATCAAGGCGGTGGGCGAGGAAGCTTCCCGTTCCGAAGTCGAAGCCTACAAGCAACCGGTATCAAGCACGGGCGGCTCCACCATCGGCGAGCTCATGTCCTGGAAGCGCGCGGGCGGGGACAACAACTAAGTGTGCGGTCTGTGTGGGTTGTGTGGTCGCGGGCGACCACACAACCCACCTACCAACCTACGTCAGCTTCACTTCCACCAGTTTCCGGTCTTCATCCGACACTTTGAAAAACTCTCGGGGCTTCAGAGCCAGCAGGCTGGCCAGGAAAACTTCGGGCAGCTGCTTGATGCGGGTGTTGTAAGTGTTCACATCGTCGTTGAAAAACTCCCGCCGGTCCGCGATGCGTTCCTCGAGTTCAGAAATGCGGGTCTGCAACTTCAGAAAATTCTCATTCGCTTTCAGCTCAGGATAGTTTTCCGCCACCGCGAACAGCCCGTGCAGCGCCCCGGTCATCATCAGGTCGGCCTGGGCCTTTTGCCCGATGCTGGCGGCATTCATCGACACCGCCCGCGCCTGCGTGACCGACTCCAGGGTCTGGCGTTCGTGCTGCATGTAGCCCTTCACGGTCTCCACCAGGTTCGGGATTTCGTCGCGCCGCTGTTTGAGCAAGACATCAATATTCGCCCAGGCGCGGTCGTTATCGTTCCGCAGCCGGACCAGTTCGTTGTACATGATGATCAGGTAGAGCAGCGCTCCCGCCACCACGAAAAACACAGCCGCTGCCGCAACAATGCTGATGCCCATCTTCACCCCTCTGTGTCATCCTGAGCGAAGTGGCGGCTTCGCTTGCGAAGCAGCCACACAGTCGAAGGACCCCTATCGGCGGACCGCGCTCGCCGTAGCCGGGCTTCCTAGTACATTCCCAAATGCCACAGCAGGAAAGCAAGACAAACCAGCGCCAGCGCCGCCCCGCCAAACACCATGCCCACTGCCCGCTTGCGCAGATCGTGCTGCACCTCTTGCTCCGCCTTCCAGGAAATGAGGAAGGTCTTTTCGTTCTGTCCGCGAACGATCATGTTGCGGTCGTGGGCGTCATGCGCTTCCGGATTCTCCACGCAGGTTCCGGTCACGTGGTACTCCTGCCCCGGCAGAATGAGAGATTCGCGCAAGCGGTAGCGCCCGCTGGCTTGTTCCGAGGACTGGGGAACGGGCAAGCCGCCGGTTTCCCGAATATGCTGCAGAAACATCTGCCGCATCTGCTCTTTTCCGGGATCATCCAGAGCGTGCGTGGCCGCAATCTTGTCGATCAGGTCAACCGGAATCTTTCCTCTCCCCGTCGTGGCCTGCGGTATGAGGCGGACCATCTCGAGCAAGGTCTGACGTCCCTGCTCACGCCGGGGATCGTCCTGCGGGCCCTTCTTGTCGAGCCAGTGCTCCATTTTGGCGGCGAGCAGGTTGGCGCCCGCCCGGTGGACATACTGCAGCAACTCCTCATCGCTGGCGCCGGTCACAATCAGGGCTGCAATGTGGGCGCCATCTACAATCCGGGGCGGGCTCTCCGGCAAATCGTATTCCGCGGAGTAAGAATCAACCAGCACCTTTCCGGTCTGGTCCTGCAGGTAGAACTTGGCGCCGTCCATGTCGGTGCGGTAGTGCTTCCATCCGCCATGCTCGCCGGTTTCGTAGCGCTCAATCTTGACCTGGTAGAAACAGCAGGGGGTGTGAGTGATGGGACTGGGGATGAGTTGATTGGCCAAGGCCTGGCCTCGCACCTGCACCAAGCCCATAGGAATGCTCCGGATGGGCATGCAGGGCGTATCGGCGACGATCTTGAATTCGCGAAATACGCGGAAGCCCTTGAAGAAAATCCAGACTCCCGCTCCCGTCCCCAGCAACAATGCGCCCGTCGGATCAGATCGGCTCATACTCGACTTACAAACAGAATGCTACTCAATCCAGCCCTGGAGGAGCAACCGGAAATGGAGGCTCCGCCGCAGACTGCGTGGGACTGCCGCCTTTCGTAGAGAACCTTACTAGTTTTCTGCGGCTACTGTCTCAAACCCATCCAGCGTTCGGAGACGACGAGGGAGTTTCCGGGATTGTGCGGGTCGAAGCGGACGGAGGTGGGGAGGCCGAGGCGGCAGGAGTGGAGATTGATGAACTGGCGCAGGTAGGTTACGTCCTGCGAGGCTTCGTAGGACACTCCGGCGACGTCGTACTGGTAGATGAGGAAGGTAGAAGGGCGCTCGCGGGTGCCGGGCATTTCCTGAACATCAATCACGGTGCCGTCGGTGATGCGGCCGATGCGGTCGAGCCAGGCACGCCGCTCCCGCTCCAGGTCATCGGCGGTCTTGGGCTTGCGGCGGAGAAGGAAGTAGGCGAGGCCAAGAACGGCAATGCCCACCAGGATGAAAAGATAAAGGCGAAATGGAATCATGATTGATCGGCGGTTCCTGCAACAGAATAAGGCCTGAGGCGGAAACGCGGAAGTCTCGATGTAGGCGCGAGCGTCCCGCTCGTGCAAAGCTTGCGTGGGGACAGCCGCCCTCGGCTGTCCGGCGGAGCGCAGCTCCGCTATGTCTGGCACCGGAAAAAACTGGCCTAGCACCGGGAAAAAACCTGGTCGAGCTGCGCTCGACTGGACAGCCGAGCGCGGCTGTCCCCACGTGGCCTGTGGCAATTACACCAGGTCTTCTACCTTCAATTGCATGTTGCCCTTCCAGGCCCCCTGAAATCTTTTTTCGACGAAGGCTGCGTCGTAGTTCCGCTTTTGTGCTTTCAGTGCCTGCTCCAGGCCGAAGAGCGAACGCGGGTTGCGTGGGTGGCGGTCCAGGTCTTCACGGAAGACTTTCTCCGCACCCACGGCATCGCCATTCATCAACATCACGGCACCCAGTGACTCGCGCACCGGGAAGAACCAGTCTTCTGGTTCATCGTACTTGAGGGTATCCTGCACTGCGACTGCCTCCTGCAACTGCGCAATCGCCATAGCATTATCTTTCCTGGCCAGGGCAATTTTCGCGCCCAAAACATCTCGGGCAATCTTCAGGATGTCTTTGGTTTTGTTGTTCACCGGCATGGCGAAAATCACATCTTCGGGTGTGTTCTTCTCCGCGTCGGCTACGACCTGGTAGTCGGCCTGGGCTTCATCCGGCTTTCCTTTTCCAGCCAGTGCCATCCCCCGGGCAAAGTGCCAGAACACAGTCTCGGTCTGCAGTTCCTGACTTGGCTTTGGCATCTTCAGAATTTCATCCCACTTGTGGAAGCGGACATTCACCGCGATGGGGATAGTCAGAAAACCTTCGAGCGGCGGCATCTCCTTTACATGGGGTCTGACATGAGCAGCCAGCATCTGGGCGCCCCGGGACGACTCGGCATAGTCGCCATCCATCGCCGAGCACATGGCGATGAAATGCAGATTGTGACTGTAGTACATCATGGGATAGAGGCCCTGCGCACCGCTGGCCTTGATGTAGGCGCGATCGGCGGCCGCCGCCAGGTGGTTGGTCTTGACCGCAGCGGCGTAGTCGCCGGTGCGAATGTAAACGTGGGCCGGCATGTGCACCAGGTGTCCTGCCGTCAGCGGCATCGCGGCCAGGCGGTTCGCAGCAGCCAGAGCCCGCTCCGGAGAGGCTGAAGCCTCGACGGAATGAATGTAGTAATGGATTGCGCCCATGTGGTTGGGGTCGCGTTTGATCACCGACTCGAGCGTGGCCACAATCTCTTCGGTGCCGGCGGCAGGGCTCCCGTCCAAATTCCACAGGCCCCACGGGTTCAGATTCATGCCGGACTCGGCGAAAAGGGTCGCGGCATCCGAATCATCGGGGAAGGTCTTTGCCAGCTCCCGCATGGCGTCGTGATACGCCTCAGCCGCCTGCCTGCGGTCGGCTTTGGGATCGGCCGGAAATCGCAGCGCCATGGCATGGATGTAGGCCTGCTCGGCGGGCGAAGCATCGGGGGACAGATCAACCGCCTTCTGGATGGCGTCATGGGCCTCGGCAAAGCGCTCATCGCTGGCGGGATCGTTGTAGTTCGGCCCCACGGCTTCCGCCACCCCCCAGTACGCCATGGCCAGCTTGGGGTCGAGCTCGGCGGCACGTTTAAACGAGCGCGCTGCCTCGTCGTGATTGAAGGCGTAGATCAGGCGCAGTCCCTGATCGAAGAATTGCTGTGCCTGTGGATTCTTGGTGCTCACCGGATGATGCAAGTCTCCCAGTCCGGTCATCAGCGTGGCCGGCTTCGCCTGAGTGTGGGATGAATGATTCTGGGCCGGATGATTCTGAGCTGCGACCAAGCCGCTCAGCAACAGGGCGAGCAAAAGCGAGAGCCAGGTTCTCATGGCAGTGCTCCTTTCCATAAACGAATAATTGATTGAAAGATGAAAGCCCCGGGCAGAAGTAGCTTAGTAAAAAGCTACGCCCGGCGCAACCGGGAGCGGGCCCTCTGGCTTCCAGTACAATCCATCCTGATTTCCAATTCCAATCTTGATGCGCAAGGCTGCTCTCTTCTACAACCCGCTCTCTGGCCGGCGCCGCACGCGGCGGCTGGCGGACGTCGAAGCGGCATTGGCAGTGCTGCGCCAGGCCGGGGTCCAGGCCGAGGCAGAGCCCACGCGGGGACAGGCCGACGCGGGCGAACAGGCGCGCCAGGCCATTGCCAGCGGATGTGACACCATCATCGCCTGTGGCGGCGATGGCACCGCCCATGACGTCCTCCAGGGCATGGTCGGAAGCGACGTGGCCCTGGGCATCATTCCGCTGGGGACCGCCAATGCGCTGGCTCACGACCTGCGATTGCCCCTATCTCCGGTAGGCGCAGCCCGGGCGCTCCTGACTGCAACGCCTCGACGTATTGCCCTGGGCCGCGTGGAATATACCGATCTTGAAGGCCAACGTGGCTCCCGCTTCTTCACGGTCGCGGCCGGGATCGGCGCGGATGCGCATCTGTTCTACAAGTTGAACCCGCTGGTCAAAGGCCACCTCGGGATGGCCGCTTACTACTCCAAAGCAACGCGGCTGTGGCTGACCCATCCCATGGAAAAATTCGCGGTCGAAATGCACCCGGATTCGTCGATGGAGGTCTCGCAACTACTCGCGGTCCGCATCCGCAACTTTGGCGGTGTGTTGCGCGAGCTTGCGCCCGGGGCGTCGCTCGACCGCGACGATTTACGGCTGGTGCTTTTTCGTACCCGCAGCCGGATGGCGTATCTCAGCTACATTGTGCGGGGGTTGGTGGGGGCGCGCTGGCAGGTGAATGGAATCGATTTGGTACACGGCGTGGCTATAGCATGCCGTGCGCGGGTCGATGCGGCCGCGGATTCCCGCATCTTTGTGGAAGCCGACGGAGAGTTGCTGGGCACGCTGCCAGCCACCATCAGCATCGTGCCCGACGCCCTGAAGCTGCTGTTCCCGTGTGGGTTGGACACTCCTGTCCGACGCCTTTGAATTTGATTTTGGTGTTGATCCATGTCTAAGGTTCGAAAGAACGCAAGCATCAAATTCAAAAGCGTCGGACAGGAGTGTCCGACCCACACGGGTACTGCCGCGCTACAATACACTTTGGAACCCGTTACCCACTTTCTTACCGGGGCCTGCCTGGCCCGCACCGGTTTCAACCGGAAAACGGCGCTGGCCACGGCCACGATGACTCTGGCCGCCGAGGCCCCTGATATCGACATCCTGGGAAATTTCAAGGACCCGGTCTTTGGCTTTGCCCATCATCGCGGCTTCACCCATTCCTTTCTCGGGCTCATTCTGGTACAGGCGCTGGTCCTCGTACTGATGTATTTCATCTGGCGCCTTCGCGGTCGCAAGGTGAAAGATCCGAACCTGCCGCCGCGCTGGGGCCTGCTTTTCCTGTTTGCGTATCTTGCCGGCACTACCCACATCCTGCTCGACTTCACTAATAATTACGGCGTGCGCCCGTTCTGGCCTTTTTCGGAAAGATGGTATTCCTGGGACATAGTCTTCATCATTGAACCCCTGCTTCTCATTCTGCTGATCGGCGGGCTGGTCGTGCCCGCGCTCTTCTCCCTGATCAACGATGAGATCGGAGTGCGCCGTAAAGGCCCGGCAGGACGCCTCGCCGCGGTTGTGGCGCTGCTGGGAGTGATCGCGGTCTGGGGCGTGCGCGACTTTGAGCACCGGCGGGCGGTCAACGCACTCAACTCCCGGATCTACGATGGGGCTGACCCAGTGCGAGTTTCGGCTTACCCCCGCTGGCTGAATCCGTTTCAGTGGTATGGCGTAGTCGAGACCCGGGACTTCTTTGCGACCATGGCCGTGGATTCTTCTGTCCCGGAGGTCGACCCGGAAGCTCGAATGCAGATTCGCCAGAAGCCGGAAGAGACTCCGGTGACCCTGGCCGCCAAGCGGAGCGATCTGGGGCGGGTCTATCTGGACTGGGCGCAGTATCCCGTGGTCGAGACGGAAGAAACCGGGTCAGGTTACATCGTTCGCTTCCACGATCTTCGCTATTACGACCCGAGCCAGACGCGCCGGAACATTCTAAGCGCGAGGGTAGAGCTGGACCGGAATCTGACGGTAGTCCGGGAGGCATTTGGATCGCGCAGCCGCCAGGCCAGCCAGTAGCCTCATGTGGCGCGGGCGCCCCGCCCGCGGCCTTTGACTTTGACTTGAAGCCTTTGCCTTTGCCTTGCAGCCTTTTACTTTGACTTCCGTTTTCTGACTTCCTCCCCCGGCCTTTCAATTGTGACCGGCCGTGCGCGGGCGGGGGCTCCTTCGACTTCGCTCAGGACAGGTCCGCGCTACATGGACAAAGTCAACCCCGCTTGACGCAGCGCTCGGGGCGCGCCACAATCATTGTTGCCGATCGAGGTGATCATGCTGGCCTATTTGTTTCTCGCCCTTGCCGTAGCAGTTCGGTTCATGCCTCATCCCTGGACGTTTACCCCGGTGGCGGCTGCCCTGCTTTTTTTCGGGGCACGCGGCCAGCGGCGCTTCCTGTGGGTGCCGCTGGTAGTATTCGCGGCTGCAGACGTAATTCTTACCAAGGTGGTTTATGGCTACCCGTTCGTCTGGGACCATTTTGTGACCTGGGCGTGGTACGCGGCGATACTGTGGCTGGGAACCCGGCTGCGGGAGAACGCGAAACCGTTGCCGGTGATCGGCGCGGCCCTCGCCAGTTCGGTGTCGTTTTTCGTGATCAGCAATTTTGCGGTGTGGGCGGCGTATGACATGTATCCCAAGAACTTCGGCGGGCTGATGACGTCGTACATGCTGGCCCTGCCCTTCTTCCGCCAGGGAGCGGAAGGCGATCTACTGTTTACCTCTGTGTTTTTCGCCACGCCGGTGGTGCTGGCGGCGCTGTCCGGGGCCTTCGGTAGAGGCGACCACGCCGCAGCGGCCTAGCTGCCCACGTGGGGACAGCCGCCCCGGCTGTCCAGTCGAGCGAAGCTCGACAAGGTTTTTTGCGGCAGAAAAAATAGCGGAGCGTGGCTCCACCGGACAGCCGAGGGCGGCTGTCCCCACGTGGCTTCAAGACCCTACTTTATTTCTCTTCTTTAGTCTGATCACTACCAGCCAGATCGCCAGCCCCACTGCCACCGCTGCCAGCACCAGCGCCCAATGCTCGCGAAAGACTGTTCCGGAGATGTGTACGAACTGGGGGCCGAACACCAGGGTGAGAATGGACAGCGCCAGAAAGCGGACAAAGCGGCCGGCGAAAATGGCCATCAGGAAGTGGCTGAACTGCATCTCCGAGACTGCCGCCGCGAGCGCAAACAGTTTAAACGGCGTGGGCGGAGGCAGCATGGCGGGAAACATCAGGCTCCAGAAAGGATGCTTCTGGAAAGCCATGTGGAACTTGTCAAAGCGCTCGGGCGAGATGCGCTTGCGCAGCAGTTCTTCACCACCCAGATATCCGATACCGTAAATCACAATACTGCCCACCGTCGATCCCAGCGAGGCCATGAGTACGTAAAGCAGGAACTGGGAGCGATTCTGGTACACGTAGGTGGCAACGATCGGGTCCATGGGCAACCCGAGAGCAGCGCCGTCCAGGGCTGCGATGACGAAAACCCCCCACGCTCCCAGGGGCTTAAGCAGCGCCCACAGGAAGGCGGAGTAGCGCAGGAAGATGTGCTTGATAGTGCCCAATGCGTAAGCCTAGCAGAAGTGTGGGTCGGACAGAGCCTGCCCTGAGCGAAGTCGAAGGGAGGGTCCGACCCACACCCACATGTTTCATGTGTGCCTGGTATTTCCGATCAGCAAATCGAGGGCATGCGGCAGGAGATCAATCACCGCTTCGAGCGACTCAGTTGCCCCGCGGGGACTTCCCGGCAGGTTCAGGACCAACGACTTTTCCCGCACTCCGCAAAGGGCACGGCTAAGAGCCGCCATCGGTGTTTTCCTGGAGCCTTCAAATCGCATCCGTTCCGCCACGCCTTCGAGCAATCGGCCGCACACCGCGCGCGTGGCTTCGGGTGTTACGTCGCGCTCGGCGATTCCGGTGCCGCCGGTGGTCGCTACCAGGCGGGCCTTTCCCGCCAGTCGAATGATTGCCTCTTGAATAGCAGGCTGGTCGTCGGCGACGATTTCAGTGGCGACGATCACGAAGTTCTTGCGTTTGAGGATTTCTGCCACCGCTGGGCCGGAGAGATCGGCACGCTCACCGCGGGCTGAGGAATCACTGACGGTGAGGACGGCGGCAGTCATAGTCTCAGGAGTCGAGGAGGACATCTTCCTCTTCTTCCTCGGAGGGGCCTTCGTCGCGCTTGGACTCGTCGAGCATGCGCAGGCCTTCCATCAGCAGGCCCTGGGTGTTCAGGGTGGTGGTCTGCTTGCTGGTCTTGCCCTCGAAGTTGATCTGGAAGTTGCCACCCGTCCAGCCCAGAACCTTGAAGACCGCTTTATCGCCGCTCAACGAACCGTACGCCGCGTGGGTCACCTGGCCCTCGGTGAAATACATCTCGCATTTATCACGTTCGTTGGTGAGGGTAAGGGCGCAGCTTTTGCGTCCCATTTCGAGCGATTGCACCAGGTCGATGACGTTCATCTGCGCCAGGCTGCCGCGCAACACGCCGTCGGAGGGTGCGGTCTTGGCCATTTTTTCCAGCGCAATTTTGTCGATCACGCGCTTGATGCGCTGCGTGGCCTCTTTGAGAAAGAACGGCTTCTCGACGAAGTCATCCACCGGTTCCTGGCTGGATAGCTTCTCCGAAATGTCAGCCTTGCTGGCCAGCAGGATCACGGCAATGCCGGCGGTCTTGGGACGGCTGCGCAGTCGCTCGACTAACTGGTGGCCGTCCATGCCAGGCATGCGGTAATCGCTGACCAGAAGGTCGGGCGGGTCGTCCACCGCCTTCAGCAGCGCGTCGGCCGTATCGCTCGAAGTGGTGACGCTGGCCAGCGCCGTCAGGGCGCCGTGCAGCAACCCCAGCACCATGGGATTGTCGTCCACCAGCAGGACTTTGACGCTATTCGGCATGAAAGGGCTAGGTCTTCTTGCGAGCGTTCTTTCGAGCTCGGGTGTAGTTGCCGCTCTTGCCTCCGGATTTGTGCTCGAGCACAATCTCCCGGATTTCGATTCCCTTGTCCAGCGCTTTACACATATCGTACACGGTCAGGGCGGCGATGCTGGCCGCGACCAGGGCCTCCATCTCGACTCCCGTAACCGCCGTGGTGATAACTTTTGAGCTAATAGCGACGCCATTCTCGCACAGCCGCATAGTCACATCAACGTGGGAAAGCGCCAGGGGATGGCACATGGGGATCAGTTCCGACGTGCGCTTGGCCGCCATGATCCCCGCCAGCCGCGCCACTTCAAGGGGATCGCCCTTGGGATTTTTCGGCAGCGCCTTCAGTACGGCAGGCCTCAGGGCGACGAACGCGCTGGCGGCGGCCTCACGCTTGCTGGCGGCCTTGGTGGAAACGTCCACCATCTTCGCCCGGCCTGCCTTATCGTAATGTGAGAGTTTTCGAGCCACTTGCCTCCGCGGCGAACAGCATTATCTTAGCAACACATGCATCTTCCGTGTTCCACCCGTAGAATGACTTGTTCTCTTGGGGCCCAGCCTGACACTCTGGCTTTCGAGGCGGCTTATCAGTGATTGACGAGACTATCTCGCATTACCGCGTCCTGCGAAAGCTGGGCGGCGGTGGCATGGGAGTCGTCTATGAAGCTGAAGATCTGAAGCTGGGCCGCCATGTCGCGCTCAAGTTCTTGCCTCCGGAGCTGGGACGGGAGCCGCAGGCGCTGGAGCGGTTTCAACGCGAAGCGCGGGCCGCCTCGGCATTGAACCACCCGAACATCTGCACAATTTATGAGATCGGAGAGCATGAGGGCCGCCCGTTTCTGGCCATGGAACTGCTCGAAGGACAGACTCTCAGATACATGATCCAGGGCCGGACGCTCGATCTGGCGCGGGTAGTTGAATTGGGAATTCAGATCGCCGACGCCCTCGACGCGGCCCACTCCAAGGGCATCGTCCACCGCGACATAAAGCCAGCGAACATTTTCGTGACCGAACGTGGCCAGGCCAAGATCCTTGATTTCGGCCTGGCCAAGCAGACCCAGTCGGGGCGGGCCATCGCGGGCACGTCCGGGGCGACGCTCTCGCAAGAGTTCCTCACCAGCCCCGGCACTACTCTCGGAACGGTGGCTTACATGTCGCCCGAGCAGGCCCGGGGCCGGGAGCTGGATGCACGCACTGATCTGTTTTCCTTCGGCGTAGTTCTTTACGAGGCTTCGACCGGCGCGCTGCCCTTTCGCGGAGAAACCAGCGCGGAAATCTTCGACGCCATTCTTAACAAACAGCCCACCCCCGCGGTACGGATAAACCCGGGCATCTCGCTCGACCTGGAGCGAGTCATCGACAAAGCGTTGGAAAAAGACCTCGATATCCGCTATCAGCACGCCGCTGATATGCGCAGCGATCTGAGGCGGATCAAGCGCGACTCTGAAAGTCAGGCGGTGGGTCTCCCCTCCGCCGGTTCGTTGCATCGGAACCAGAGTGCCGCCAGGAAGATGTATGCGGTTGTCGGGCTTGTGCTCGCGACCCTGCTGGTGGCGGGCTGGTATTGGCGAAGTCATCGGCCAGTACCTTCTCCAAATCTCCCAGTCTCGGCCGGCGCTACACAGCCAGGAGTGCGCACAGTGGCGGTACTGCCCTTTCGCAGCCTGGCGGGCGGAACTCAGGACAAGGTGTGGGGCATTGGCATGACCGATGCCATCATCACTCGGCTGACGTCGTTGCAGAACCTGGCGGTCCGCCCGACCAGTTCGGTTTTGAAGTACGTGGACGCGCCCGCCGACCCGTCTCAGGTTGCTGAAGAACTGGGAGTGGACACCGTTCTCGATGGAACCTACCAGCGCGTCGGAGAGACCATGCGGGTATCGGCGCAGCTGGTGGATCGTCAGAACCGGGCCGCGCGCTGGGCGGAACATTACGATCTAAGCGCCCGCGACATGTTGAAATTCCAGGATGAAATCGCCCAGAAGGTCGTGGATGCCATGCGGATCCAGGTTTCCGGGCCGGAGCAGGCTGCGCTTGCGGCGCCGGTCACGAACTCGCCCGAAGCCTACAACCTTTACCTGGAGGGGCGATTTTACCGCAACGAATACTCCAGGGATTCCCTGTTAGAAAGCCTTCGTCGCGGCCAGAAGGCAGCCCAGGGTGCGATCGCGAAGGACCCATCGTTCGCTGACGCTTATGCCTTGCTCTCGTTTCTTTACACCCTGGAGAGCGCGAATTTCGAAGCGAACGCGGCTGCCAACCTGGCTCGGGGCGAAGAGGCGGCGCGGCACGCGCTTCGATTGCAGCCGGATTCTTCCGAAGGCCTGCTGGCCCTGGGCATGGCTCTCACCGAGGGTGGACACAATGCCGAGGCGCTTCAAACATTGCGTCGGGCCACCACGATTGCGCCTCAAAATGACGTCGCCTGGGACCTTCTGGGCTACGTCTGCCACTATGCCGGCCTGCTCGATGAGGGCGAACGTGCCTACCGGCGCAGCGTTGAATTGAACCCGACGACCATGCGGATCTACTGGATGCATGCCCGGCTTCTGCTGCAGCAAGGCCACGCCGACAAGGCAGAACAGGAGGTAAGGAAAGTGCTGGCGGCTCATCCCGATCAGTTCAAGGCGATGTCGTACCTGGGAGAATTCCTCTACTACCAGGACAAACGGGAGGAGGCGGCGACCGTGCTGGCGCGCGCCTACGAACTCGGCCGCAATTCCGGAGATTCGTCGCCCGTCATGATGGCCGGCTTCTTGTATGCGTCGCTGGGTCAGCGGGAAAAAATCGATCCCACGGTATTTCGTTACAAGCCGGACCAGATCATCGACGGCGACGAAGCCTACTGGATTGGCAGCATATTTGCCCTGCTGGGGGAACGGCAACAGGCACTCACCTGGCTGCGTCGCGCCGTCCAGGTCGGCAATCACAATTATCCCTGGTTCCAGCGTGACAAGAACTGGGACCGCCTGCGAAATGACCTCGACTACCAGCACATCATGGACGAAGTGCGCCACAACTGGGAGACCTACAAGCAAATTCCCCTTTGATTTGCCTGTGTGTCAGGGGGTGTGGGTCGGACACTCTTGTCCGACGCCTTTGACCTGGTTCTTGCTTTTGATCTGCTTGCTTTGACCTGATCTTTTCGTCAGCCGAACTCAGGCCTAAATTCAACGTCAACTTCAAAAACGTCGGACAAGAGTTTCCGACCCACACCCGGCCGCACTCTCATGGTTTTCCGGTACTACCGCATCAGGACGGCCACCGATTCTCCGGCTGCAATCCGATCGCGGTCTGGGGGAATAACGACATAGCAATTCGCCCTGGCCATTGACGCCACGTCGCCGGAGCCGTGCCATGTCACCAGTTCGACTTCTGTGTTTTCGAACTCTCCCGACAGAATGGCCGGCAAGAACCGCTTCAGGCCGGTTTTGGTTGCTATTGCCGACTTCAGCCGGGCCTGCAGAAATGCCAGCTTGCGCGGTGCCAGGCCAGCCAGCGCCTCGATCACCGGGCGGGCGAAGAGTTCGAACGTCACCATGGTTGACACTGGATTGCCGGGGAGTCCGAAGAAATAAACGTGGGCCGGGGAAGATGACGGCTCGCGGGCGGGGGCGCCCTCGCCCCATGGGACACGACCGAACACGGCCGGTTTGCCGGGTTGAATGAAAACTCCGGTAAAGAAAAATTCTGCTTGAAATTCCGCCAGGACAGCTTCGACCAGATCGTACTTGCCCATCGAAACTCCGCCTGCCAGCAGCAGCAGATCGGCTTCCAGGCCGTCGGCGATGAGTTCGCGCAGGCGTACGGATTCGTCGGGAGCAATTGGCAGCAGCAACGGTTCCCCGCCCGCAACTTGCACCTGCGCGGCCAGCGAATAAGTATTCGAGTTGCGGATCTGGGTGGCCGCCGGAGGAACGTCGATGTCCACGATTTCGTCGCCGGTCGAGAGGATCGCCACTTTCGGTTTGCGGTAAACCAACAGGCGGCTTCGGCCGGCAGACGCCGCCACCGCGATCGCGGCGTAGTCGAGCCGTACTCCGGGAGACAGCAGCCGCTCGCCGCGCTTCGCTTCGGAGGCGATGGCGGCGATGTTGTCGCCCGCGGCCACCGGCTTCATGATCTTTACCCGTCCTGCATCCCGCGAAGTGTATTCCACCATCACCACTGCATCCGAGCCCGGAGGCGCGGGCGCGCCGGTCATGATGGCTGCCGTCTGGCCCGGCTGCAGCGCAGGAACTTCCTCGGCGCGGGCTCCCGCTTTGATTTCTCCGACTACTTCGAGCATCGCGGGCAGCGGGGAAAGATCAGCGGCCCGTACCGCATACCCGTCCCGCATGGCCCGGGGGAAGGGTGGGAAATTTCTGTCGGCAAGTACCGGTTCGGCCAGAATTTGTCCTGCGCCCTCGAGCAACTCAACCAGTTCCTTGCCATGGGGACGCAGATGCGCGGCGTGTTCTTCCACCAGGTGACGCGCGTCTTCGAAAGACAGGATGCTCGTCGGCTCGGGCAAGGCAGCCATGCAGGAGATGATACGACACGCGGCTTGCGTAGGGGCAGATGTCCTCATCGGCCCAGTCGAGCGCAGCTCGACTGGTTCTCGTCGTCACGAAAATCGCGGAGCTTCGCTCCGCTGGGCAGATGAGGACATCTGCCCCTACGTGATTTGCGCCGTGTAGTGTCTCTGCTGGTAACCCGGCGCCGGTTGGCATTGAGCAACTCTCTGGCTTCGAGGACAATCGGGGGACGGGTTTTCAGAGTCTGGGGGAGAGCTGTGCTTTGCCGATGTGTATTCGGGGTCTGGCTGGCGGTCGCGGGTTGCCTGACTGCAGCCTGGGCCAAAGACATGGCGCTGGTTTCCAACAAATCCAACGGTGTGACCGAGGTCAGCATGGCCGAACTGGTCAAGATCTGCAAGGGGCAGACCAGCCGCTGGCCCAAGGGCAAACCGGTGACTTTCTTCAGCCTCAATCCGGCGGCAACCGAGATGAAGCTGGTCTTGGAGAAAGTCTATGGCATGTCGAGCGATGAGGTCAGCACGCTCATCAGCACTGCCAACCACGGCAGAGCGAATCATCCCGCCATTGTGGTGGTGAATTCCGACAAAGCGGTGGTGGAGGCGGTCGAATCCACGCCCGGCGCCGTGGGTTTGGTGGACGTGTACTCGATAACCGGAGGCATTACCGTCTTGCGGATTGAAAGCAAACTCCCGCTGGAGTCGGGATACCCCCTGCATGGAAACTAGCACCTTAACCGCCCGAGCCCTGAGTAGCGCCGGCATCCTGCCGGCTGTCCCGAGGGCGTCTCGCCCTCGCGGCGGAAGCAGAGGACACCGGGACCGCAGCCTTCCCCAAGGCGCCGCATGAGCAGCCCCCTGACGGATCCCAAATCTGATTCCCGCGCGTCGCGCCGCTTTCCCCGCCACCCACTCGATGTGCGCGTGTCCGTTTACGTTTTCCGCTCCGGAGAGAACATCTCCTTTTGGGGGCGATCAAGCGAGCTTGGAGAAGATGGCCTCGGAGCCACCTTGACCGGCGAACTGGAGCCCGGGGAAGTCGTCTCCATGGAACTGGCTTTGCCCATGGCGCCGTTTCCCATTCGGTTTCGTGCCCTGGTGCGATATCGCGACGGATTACGTCACGGTTTTGAATTTCTGGCCTTGAGCGTCGCCCAGCGCGACGAGATTCAGCGCGTCTGCGAGATGCTGGCCACCGGCACCTGAGTCCGCATGGGGACAGCCGTCCCGGCTGTCCGGTCGAGCACAGCTCGACAATGTTTTGTCAGAGCCAAATCGGCAAAGGCTCTTGCCAGGGCCGTATAGCGGAGCTTCGCTACGCTATTTTCTGTCGGGGAATCCTTGTCGAGCTGCGCTACGACTCCACAGCCGGGGCGGATTGTCCCCATGCGGCCGTTCTTGGAGACAAATGAGATGCTAATCAAGAGAAAGCACTGGCGGGGACGCCCGTGCTCCATGAATGCTATTTCCAGGCTGAAGGAGAGACTGCGGACTACGGCATTTCGATGACAGAGTGCAGGTCCACTTTGTGGTCGGCGGACGATTTCTCGTCCCCGATCAGCTGAATCGTGACCCGCAGGGCATTGATTTCTTTCTTCACTTTGGCGACTTCCTGTTCCTTCGTCTTCAACACTTCAAATGGATTCTTCATGCGATCAATCCTTAAAGGGGAGGGCTGAGTACACAGCGTTGCTCTGCTGCCATCACGACTCTAGGCTTCCAGGACCTAATCTGGGAACATCACGAAGGTACACGCCTGAATTCCTGAAATGGTCTCAATGCCCCAAATGGTAGGGATGACCCTTTAGAATGGTGAACGCCCGGTAGAGTTGCTCCAGCAGGACCACCCGGGCCAGCTCGTGCGCCAGCGTCATCCTGCCCAGGGAAAGCACCAGCGCGGCGGCCTGCCGCGCCTGGTCAGTAAAGCCGTCCGCCGCCCCCACCGCAAACAGCAAGGGAAGGGGATTCCGGTCCTGATAATCGCCCAGGAATTTTGCCAGCTCTTCGGAGGAAAGCTGCTTGCCCTGTTCGTCGAGCAGCACCAGCGTGTGCCGGGGCCGGGCGTCCCGCGCGCATAGTTTCAGGAGAGCAGCCTCGTCCTTGAGCGGGGATCCCTCGACGTCGGTGTAGCGTGCCAGACGCTTCAGGTATTCGTCCGTCAGAGACTGGATGGCGGGTTCTTTAGTCTTGCCAATCCACGCAACTTTAAGTTTCACCAATGGGATTTAACCACAGAGGACACAGAGTGCACAGAGGACACCGGGCCGGAAATCGTTTGCAGCGTCGGCCGAGGCCTTAGAGAAAACTCAGGCCCGCTTTTTCCTCAGGCCGCGCACCGGGGCCCGTCTTTGCCTTGGCGGCGCCGCCACCAGTTCGGCCGCCTCCATCCGGCGCGCCGATTTCCACAAGCGTTCGAGATCATAAAATTTGCGTGCCTTCTCGGAGAAAACGTGGACTACAAAATCGACGTAGTCGAGCAAGACCCACTCCGCCTGCTTGTAGCCCTCGATGTGAGTTGGCCGCAGTCCGGCCCCTTTCAGGCGCAATTCCACTTCGTCAGAAATGGCCTGGACCTGGCGGGGATTGGTCCCGCTGCACACTACGAAGTAGTCGGTGAACGCTCCCGACCCTTTTTCCAGTTCCAGTACGGTGATTTCTTCCGCCTTCTTTTCCAGGCAGGCACGGATGGCTTCGGAGACTTGTAGTTTCGAATCGTTCTTTGTCATCAGTCGTCGGTCTTCGGTCTTCGGAGAGTCGCCGTTGGTCGTTGGCCGTTGGTCGTTGGCCAATCCATTGTAGCTGAGGTCCCGGACAGCAGCATGCCGCGTCGTCAAGCGCCATTAGTGTCGTCCGAACGGGAAGCTGGAAGAAAGCCGCCCGCAATCTCGCTCCATCACCGCAGACCGGCAACAGGTTTGGCCAAAGGCCAAAGACTAACGACCAACGACGAATCCCTGACGACCGACGACTGTTACCCGTACAGGCCTTCCTTCTTTATGTATTCTTCCACCGCCACATCCACGAACTTGCGCAGGGGCTTTTTCGCCGCCACAGCTTCGCGGATCGCCGTGGCCGAGATTGCCTGGTGCACGTTCTCCAGCAAATGGATGGTGGCTCCCCTCAGCACCAGATCGCCCTTGGCTGGCTGTTTGGCAAAAGGCTGGCTTACATTCTGCGGGGGTCGGATCTTTTCCGGCAGGGCATTGGCCACATCGGCCAGAGAATATCCGGGGCGGCTGGCCACGATGAACTCGCACTCACGAAAAAGCGCCTCGGCCTGGTGCCAGTGTGCAATTTCAGAGAAAGCGTCCATTCCAATCAGAAAAAATACGCGGTCGATTTTCTTCAGCGATTCTTTCAGACGCCGGACGGTGTCAATGCTGTAATTCGCCCCCGGCACGCCATCTTTCGCCGGCCGTCCCTTGTTGCCCGAAGCTGCCGGCGCAGCCGCTCCGGGAGCCTCCAACAGCGACGGCACAAACGCCTTCTCGCCCATGGTGGCCAGCACCACCATGGCGTAGCGGTGCAAATAAGGCGTGACCGCCCGGGCCTGCTTGTGGGGCGGAACGTTGGCCGGCACGAACAGGATGCGCCCCAGATCAAAGCGTTCCTTCGCCGCCTTCGCCAGCGCCAGGTGCCCGTGATGAATCGGATCGAATGTCCCGCCCAATAGACCAATATTCATGGATGTGGGCGGCGACGCCCAAGTGCGCAAATCATTTGCGGATCAGCCATAGTTTCCCGTTTTTCTACTGGCGAGCGCAAGTCCTGCTAGCGCTATGCCTTGAACTTTGCGACCTTTGCGGAGTTCCTTTGCGTCCTTTGCGGTTTAAGATTCTAAGACCTTTACCGCAAAGGTCGCAAAGGATCCCGCAAAGGCCGCCAAAGAGGCACTTCCGGAAATGCGGTTGCTCTGCTCGCTCCGGGTTGCCTGAAGCTCACGAATCTTTCGTTCATCTGCCCGATCGCGCGGCCGGTATGTACTCCCGTAACTCGCGCCATCCCATTCCGGGAATTAAATTTAACTCATGCGAGCGAAGCTCCCCCTTCTACTTCGCAACCGCAGCATCACTCCGGCTCGGGCCCCAGTCCTCCGATACGGCGTCGCCGTCCTCAGCATTATTCTTGCCCTGATTCCAGCCTTCCTGCTCTCCGACGTGGTCGAGAGCCGCCTGGTCGTCTTCGCGGTGGCCATTATGGTCAGCGCCTGGTACGGCGGCTGGAAGCCGGGCCTGGTTGCGACCTCATTCGCTCTCACCGTCAGCGCGTATTTCTCGCTGGCCGGGGCCCACAGTCCCTCGGACTACCGCCGCGCCATCATACATCTGGCGCTGTTCGTATTCGTGGCCGGGCTCATTTGTTCTTTCAACGCCGCGCTGCGCTCCGCCCAGGAAGGACTGCGCCGTTCCGAGATCAACTTTCGCTCCCTGGTCACCCATGCTCCCTACGGCGTGTGCCGCTGTGACTCCGCCGGCATCCTGCTGGACGTCAACCCGGCGCTGGTGGCCATGCTGGGCTATGCCTCGGGGGCGGAGCTGGTGGGAAGCAACCTGGCCAATCTGTATGCCGACTCGCAACAGTGGTTCGGCCTGGCCGACTACCTTCGCTCTCTGCAAAAATTCCACGGTCTCAATGCCGACTGGGCTCGCCGGGACCACAGCATCATCAGCGTACGCCTCTCCGGACGCGCCTTCCGCAACGAAGCCAACACTATCTTCTTCGAGCTGTTCGCCGAAGACGTCACCGAACGCCGCGCCCTCGAACAGCAGCTGCGCCAGGCCCAGAAGATGGAAGCCGTGGGCCGGCTGGCCGGCGGCATTGCCCACGACTTCAACAACCTGCTCATGGTGATCTCGGGATACTCCGAGTTCCTGCTGGAGCGCATCGGCGACGATCCCACCCTGCGCGGACACGCCCAGGAAATCGCCAACGCCGCCGAGCGCGCCACTTCCCTCACACGCCAGTTGCTGGCCTTCAGCCGCAAACAGATGCTCGCCCCCAAGATTGTGGACCTGAACGGCGTGGTCACGGAAAACGTGAAAATGCTGACCCGGCTGATCGGCGAAGACATCGACCTGGTCATGGTGCCGGGCCCGGACATCGGCGCCGTCAAGGCCGATCCCGGACAGATCGAGCAGGTCATCATGAACCTCGCGGTCAACGCCCGCGATGCCATGCCGCACGGCGGAAAGCTGACCATCGAAACCGCCAACGTCACGCTCGACGCCAACTACGCCCGCTTTCACGCTCCGGTGAAGCCCGGAGACTACGTGATGCTGGCCATCAGCGACACCGGCATGGGCATGGATCCCGATACCCAGGCCCACATCTTCGAGCCCTTCTATACCACCAAGGGACTGAAGGGCACGGGACTCGGCTTGTCCACCGTGTACGGCATCGTCAAGCAGAGCGAAGGCTACATCTGGTTGTATAGCGAGGCCGGCAAAGGCACCTCGTTCAAGATCTATCTGCCCCGCTTCAGCGCGACCGGAGAAGCTCTGGCCACCCAGCCTGCGCTGGCTGCGGATGCAGAGCAGCCCAGCCCCGGCCACGAAACCATCCTGCTCGTCGAAGATGAAGAGAATCTGCGCCGTCTGGCACGCCAGTCACTGGAAACCCAGGGATACAGCGTGATCGATGCTCCCGACGGCACTGCCGCAATCAAGGTTTCCCAGGCACACAAAGGCCCCATTCACCTGCTGCTGACCGACGTCATCATGCCGGGAATGAACGGGCGCGAATTGGCCAACCAGCTCTCCCCCACGCGTCCCGAGATGAGAGTGCTGTACATGTCGGGTTACACGGAGAACCACATTGGCCACAACGGCACGCTGGACCAGGGCATCACCCTGCTCCAGAAGCCCTTTACCCTCCCCGCCCTGAAGGCAAAAGTGCGGGAGGTGCTCGATACCCCACTCCCTCAGGAGATACACATGTCTGCTCGCTTAGCTCAACCCGCTCCAATGGCTCGTACCCGAAACAAGATTTCCTCCCCCTTCCGCGCTACCCGCTTCGATCTCCACCTGCCGCTGAAATACCGGCTGGTCGGAGAGAGCGGCTGGCGCGAAGGCACCACCGAAAACATCAGCCGCTCGGGAATGTTGTTCCAGGCGGAAGAACCGCTCGCTCCCAATGCGCAGCTCGAGATCAACCTCGTGCTGCCCGCTGAGATCGCAGGCCTGGCCGCGGCAGAAGTAGTTTGCCGCGGCGAAGTGGTGCGCACGGCAAAGTCCGAAGAAGGTACCGTGAGCCCGACTCTGGCCGCGAAAATCCTGCAATACCACTTCCAGCACGGCTCCCACCTGTCTCAGGCGTGAGCCGTCCGCTGGAATCCAAACGGCGCTGGGCTTGACGTGAAACCACGTAGGCCCAGACGTTCCGTCTGGGCGGGCGAGCGCAGCTCGCCTGAAAGCGGATATACCAGCACGACCCTCAGGGTTAAAGATCGTTGGTGAAATCTCGATATTTTGACAGCTATCTCACTCCCGATTAGCTCTGTGGATTGGCAGGCTGGCAATCAGGATGCTAACTCTTTTGTAGTCTCCGCGATTGGAATGGCAACTCGCAGCAACGTTCCGTTCTGGTCAGACTCGATTGCAAGCGAGCCACCCAACTCCCGTACCCGCTCCCGCATTCCTGCAATCCCGACCCCCCTTTCGGCGTCGCCCCCAACAAGGCGCTCCAGGCTTTCCTGAGGAATACCGTGCCCATTGTCCTTGATTTCCAATAGAACTTTCTTCTTCTCCACGCTGAGGCGAATATCCACGGCTGAGCCACCCGAGTGACGGTGAACATTCGTAAGACCTTCCTGCAGAGTGCGGAACAGCGCAGTCTCCACATCCTGAGGCAACCGACCACGCTCTGGCCCGAGTTCCAGTTTCACTTGAATACCGCTACGCCGCGCGAAGCCATCCACGTACCAGCGTGAGGCTGAGCCAAAACCGGCTTCGTCCAACAAGGGCGGGTGAAGCAAATAGGAGATAGTGCGTGTTTCGGTCAGACATTTGTCTACAATGTCGGAGCATTCCGAAGTGACGGCAGCGTGATTACCTCCCATAGTCGAAAGCTGGTCGAGATTCATTTTTAGAGCGGTTAAGTATTGCCCCAGACTGTCATGCAGTCCTCTGGCAATCCTGCGTCGTTCTTCGTCCTGCAAGGTCAGGATTCGTCCGCTAAGTCTTCTGGCGGCTTCTTCCGCCCGCTTGCGTGCGGTGATGTCAGTATTGATTTCCAGCCAGCCCACAGCCTTGCCATTGTTATCACGCAATGTCGTCCAGCTGCTCCTGACAGTTATTCGGGAACCATCTTTCCTGGTGTGACGAAGTTCGCCTTCCCAGCGATCACTCTCCAGGACTTGTGACTGGGGAACGGGGAACTCCGTGCGAAGAATTTCGTGGATTGGCCTGCCCAGAACTTCTCCGCTTGTCCACCCATAAAGTCGTTCTGCTCCCTGATTCCAATAAGAAATCTTGTCCTCGCTGCGAACAAAAATCGCATCATTGGCCAAGTCAAGCAGGGTTGCTTTCTGCGATAGCTCCGCGGTCTTTTGTTCGAGGTCGGTAGTTCGTTCCTGAATCCGATTCTCCAGTTCGTTGCGCGCCTCAATAAGTGACTGGCGCAATTCACGCTGCTGTTGGATATTGGTGTTGGTTCCGAACCATCTCACCACCTTGCCCTCTCTGTTGCGGAATGGCCTGACCCGAGTCAGGAACCAGCGGAACACCCCATCAGCACCACGCAGGGGGAATTCCATCTCGAAAGGCTGCCCGTTCTCCAGCGATGCCCTCCATCGTTCCAGAACGGAGGGCAAAGTCTGCGGGTCGTGCACGGATTGCCAGCCCCATCCTTCCATCTGCTCAGGAGTGGTTCCGGTGTACTCGTACCACCTTTGGTTGTACCAAAAGATGTGCCCATCGCTGTATGCAACCCAACATGGTTCTGGGATGGAGTCTGCCAACAGGTGGAATTCGCTTTCCTTCTCTCCAATTACGCCTTCTGCACCATAGCTTTTTAGTCGCCAGCGACGGTTCGCTTCCGGGAGGGCAATGATGAGGCCGGAAAGCACCCCAAACACAACCAGCCCAGTGATTTGAGATTTTGGATCTTGCAGGCGGAAGGAATGAAAGGGCTCGAGAAACCAGTACCACACACCCAGTAAACCTATCAGGGTAGTGACGACCGCAGGTCGAACGCCACAGTACCACGTGACAAAGGCAACCGCCGCCCAGACTGTGTGGTACGGGTTACTGGCTCCAAGCCATGGTGAAAGTAACTGCCGCAGGAGCAGAGCGCAAAATGCAGCCAGCACGGCGAAAAAGTACCGTGCCGCAACTGGCCGGCTTCCGACCTGTGAGGCGATAGCGGAGGCCATGTTCAACTTTCGAGTTACAGGGTCGGATTATATCCCTTTCGCTTATTACGAGCGGCGCAAACTCAACTGTCTTAACGGTGCGCGAATTGCGACTTACGCGAATTCCCCGCAAGAAGGGCCTCAGGGAGTCGAACCCACGCTCTCGCGGGCGGGGGCGCCCGCGCCACACAATTCGCGCCGATTCTCAAAGAAGGCTTCGACGCTCGTGAGTATCTCCACCCGGCTCTTCGATTGGTAGATCGCCTTGCGCAAGGCCGCTCCACCCGCCACTCCATGCGTGAACCATGAAGCAAACTGCTTCATCTTGCCTTCGGCCCCCGGCATCTCCTCTTCGATCAACATCTCGAAGTAAGTACGGATCATCTGGTAGCGGTCGGCTTCGCTCGGCTCGTCGTAACCACGAACCACGTGGGGACAGCCGCCCTCGGCTGTCTGGGCGAGCGCCAGCTCGCCGAGCCTTGGCTCGGCCTGGCCGGGTCGAAGACCCGGCCCCACACGGACTGCGCTGCAATATTGCTCGATCTGCCGAAAGATCCACGGATTCGACGGTGCCGTCCGCCCGATCATCACCGCATCGCATCCCGTCTGCGCCACCATGGCGGAGGCATCTTCCGGGGTGCGTATATCTCCGTTCCCAATGACCGGAATGTTCACTGCATCTTTGACGGCGGCAATCCAGTCCCAGCGGGCCTGGCCGCTGTAACCCTGCTCGCGGGTACGGGCATGCAGCGCCACCGCGCACAGCCCGCAGTCCTCCGCCATCTTCGCCAGCTCGACGCAAACCACGTTCTCGTCGTTCCAGCCGGCGCGGAACTTGACGGTGAACGGAATCGTCACCGCAGACCGCACCGCCTCAAAGATCTTCCCAATGGCGGGCAAGTCCTTCAGCAGGCCGGACCCACCGTTGCACTTCACCACTTTCTTCGCCGGACACCCAAGATTCAAGTCCACCAGGTCAAAGCCCAGGCCCTCGACCATGCGAGCCGCCTCAGCCATGACTTTGGGATCGCTGCCGAAAAGCTGAGCCGAGATAGGGTGCTCGTCCTCGTAAAAGTGCAGATAGAGCTTGGCCTTCCGGTCCTTCGAGCGCAGGATGCCGTCGGCCGAAGTGAACTCGGTCATGATCAGCCCGCACCCGCCCAGATTGCGAATGAAGCGGCGAAACACAGTATCGGTCACCCCAGCCATGGGAGCCAGCACAGTAGCCGGAGCAATCCGCACGTTCCCAATGGTCACCGAGGAAGGCACAGGAGTGGCTCTGGCTTGTGTCGACGCGGACGACTCGCCCGCGCCGGGCGCCGGATTGTCCCAATACTTGCGCACGACCCTATTCTACCTGTCCTAAAAAAACAAAGCCCCCGCAAAGCGGGGGGTTTGAAAATCCCACCCTCTTCGCAACAGACGCGAAGGAGGTGGGGCACTCTGGTTTCAATTTCTCGGGGCTAGCGGGCTACCATTCGGTGTAGATGCTGTCGGAGACAATCTTTCTGATTTTGTCGAGGCCCTTGAGCCAGGCCTGGTATTCGCTGCTGGCGTTGGTTTTGGCGACGGCATCGGCAAACGCCGCCATGTTGGGATACTCGATGCCCACGACCACCGCACCGGCGTCCGGGCCCGCGAATCTGGCTTGCCACACCCGGGTCTGGCCTTGGACTCCGAGGCTCTTCATCACCTGCCTGCCTTTTTCGATTTCCTGAGCGTAGGCGGCGGGATCGTCCGTCTTGACCACAACCACTCGCAGCACAGTTGCCTTCTGCGCGAAGGCGGCGCTCGACGCTGCACAGACGAGCAGGAGAATCACCGCGGCCATCGCGGCATTTCTTATCGATCTCTTTCTCATTGATGCTTCCTCTCTTCATTCTTTCGATTTGCTTGACTACCCGGGCTCGGGCCGGGCCAATGGTATGTCCGGGGCGTGGGCAAGTCAAACCTGAGCGCGAAGGTGCCCCATCCATTGCGTTCTTTGAATGGGCGGGGACGCGCCGCCGATGCGACAGGGACGAGTGGGGAATGCTGCCGAGCGAAACCCGGCCGGGACAGGCGGCCAGAGGCCTGACCTCACACCGCCTCTGACGGAAACCGCGTTACCTGGTAACTGCCGCGAGAATCAGTTTCTGATTTTTCAGGATTTCATCGAGGGCGGCCTGGTTCTTCTTGATGACGCCCTGGTTGGCGATGATGGTCTTCTGGTTCTTCGCGATTGCGCTCTGGTTGGACAGGATGGTCTTCTGGTTTTTTGCGATTGTCGCCTGGTTGGACAGAATGGTCTTCTGATTGGATAGAATCTTTGGCGTCCGCCATTGTGATTTCTCCTCGATGTTTTCGCGAACAGTCTATCACTCGGCGGCGGACGGTTTCCGTCAGGAAGGGCCGGGCACCCGGTCGTCGATATTCGCCGGCGCGGCCTCGGGTTTCTCTCCGCGATAGACGCGGGCGATACCGCGCACCAGGCGGCGCAGGGGCAATCCACTCCTGGGATCAGCGAAGAAGATTTCTCCCGAGCGGGTGCTGCGGTAGAACCAGCGCTTGAGCAGGGCGAGGTGCTCCATGGTTTCAAGAGCGGTTTTTGCGTTGGCGGCCGGAAGCTGTGGCCAGCGCCGCCTGCACCCGGGACTCCATGGATTGCGATTTGGTGTGCTCCGTGGCCTGTATGGGGAACGTCAGCGGGCCGGCGATGACGCCGGCGTCGATAAAGAAAAATGCCACGGATTCGGCGAAGGCCGACGGCTGCACCATGACTGCGGTCAGTTGATCGATGCGGCGCACGATTTCGGGAAGCTGCCCAAGCACGGGCTTGAGTTTTTCCACGCGGGCGTGCAGCGCTGCGGCGCTTTCAAATTCCAGACTGGACGATGCCTGCTCGCGCTGCGTGGTTATCTCCCGCACCAGGGAGTGGCCGCCGCTGTCGAAGAAGGATTGCACCCGGGCCACTTCGGCCTGGTAGTCCTCGTCGGTGCAGCCCTTGAAGCAGGGCGCGAGACACATTTTCATCTCGGAGTAGATGCAGCCGGGAAATTGCGGGTCGGGATGGAGATCGTCCACGCAGCGGCGCATCTTGAAGAAATCGAGCGAGTCGTTGGCGAATTTTTCCGCGGCGGCGCGCGATGGGAACGGCCCGTAGTAAAGAGAGCGCCCGCCCATGACGTCCCAGCCGGGTGGTGATCGAAGCGCGCGGGTATTCATTTTCCATGTGCAGCTTGAGCAGCGGGGCGAAGCGCAGGCGGAGGCGGTCGGCGTACGTCTTGGGGAAGGCCTCGCGCAGCACGCGATACAGCAGAAACCCGGATTCGAAGTCGGAGCCGGTGGCGGTGTACTCGATGGAGCGCACACGGTCGCGCAGGTTCAGTCTTCGCGTCTGTTCCGGAGGGCCCAGGAGGCGGTGCAGGCGGCGGCGCAGATTGGCGGTCTTGCTGACATAAGGTTCGGCCCGGGGATCGTCCCCGCGCAGCAGAAACACTGCCGGCGCGGCCGGGGCCGCTGCGAATGCTTCCGCGTCGCGATCGGGGACGAACTCCAGGCGCTCGGTCAGCACCTAGGCATTCTAGTTTGAATCAACCACGGAATGCAGGAAACGCGGCCACGGATTAACCCCGATAACACGGATCTGGTTTGCGACAGGGGTGGACGAGTGCGGACCGTGTAGGGACGGGTCTCCGACCCGTCCAGGCCGAGCAAGGCTCGGCAAGCTTTCTTCGCCGTCGCTAGCGGAAGTTGGCGCTGCGAAGCCGCCGGTAATCTGCGCCATCCATCTCGATGATGCGGCACATTTCGTGCAGCCTCGAAAGCATGCGCTCGCCGATGCGGTCGCCCAACGTTTCCTTCTCCGCTGAATATTTCGCAGCTTCCAGGCTGCGGATGCCGGCACTGCGATGCCGCTCGCGTTCGCCGAGATTGGGCAGGTTGGTAGTAATGATCGTCGTGCGTTTGGCATTGTAGCGGGTGTTCAGGATCAGGCTCACCGTGTCCCAGACCCACTCTGTGGGTTTGACCGCGCCCAGTTCGTCGAGCACCAGCACCTCGGTTTCGAATACCGGGCGCAGGACGTCCAGTTCAGTGGCCTTCACCGAGTCGTTATAAGAATTCTGGATCTGCTTCAGGAATTCGCGGTAGTCGTAGAACAGGCAGGCAATCCCTTTGCTGAGGACCAGTTCCTTGATGATGCCGACCGCCAGGTGGGTCTTGCCGACCCCAATGCTCCCGATCAGCATCAGGCCGGTGCCGTCCAGCGGATACTCCTCCACAAATTTGCAAGCGGCCATGCGAGCTGGAAACAGTTGCCGGTGCGCCCCGTCGAAGTCGAAGTTCGAGAGCTCGCAATGCTCGTAACGTTTGGGAATGCGGGCCGCGGCGAGCAGGGTCTGGGTACGCGCCTGCCGGCGGCAGTCGCAACGGGTTACACGACGATCGGAGCCGATAGAGACTGATTTCCAGCCAGTACCTTCACACAGAGGACACACGTCCGCGGAAACTTTCATCACCTGGGTTCTTTTCCTTCTCTAAACTGTGCACCGGCGACCCGCTTTTCGCAAGTGCCAAAGCCGGTGTGCCTGTGTACATCCTGTGCAGTCGAGGAAGGAATTGTGGAGGGCTGAGGAAATAGCGTCCACCGGCGGATGCGCTTCGCCGGGCAACGCCTTCACGGCCAGCAGAAGCCACTTTTCCCGCCTTTGCCCCTGGGAAGAGGCTTTTTCTCAGGCCCGGAACGGGTGCGATTTCCCGGAGTGACCCAGACTCGGCACCGGACGCGGATTTCCACAGTTGACATTCTCTTCAGACGGTAGCTAAATAGGGCCGTCGGGTTTCCCCACTCAGCGAGTGTTCATTCGTTTCCTCCCCTGTGCGCGCTGGGGGACTAACGAAACCTGCCAGGAGAGAAGATGAATAAAGCCGATCTCATTGACCGAATCTCAGCTAGCTGCCACATCAGCAAGGCCACGGCAGCCACGGCTATCGACACCACTGTCGACAGCATCACTTCTGCTCTGAAAAAAGGAGATCGAGTAGCGTTGATTGGTTTTGGCACGTTCTCCGTCTCGCAGAGAAAAGCCCGCAACGGGCGTAATCCGCAGACCGGCGCCACCATCAAGATCGCTGCCCGGAAAGTCGCCAAGTTTTCATCCGGAGCCGAACTCAAGAAAGCGGTCAACCGCGGTAAGTAGGCCCACAGTTTCAACCGGAAACGGCAGGAGGTCGGTCCTGCCGTTTTTGCTTTTTGCAGACAACACATGGCTTGTGTAGGGACGGGTCTCTGACCCGTCCAGGCCGAGCAAAGCTCGGCTAGGTTTTCGGAATTAACATAACCCGTTCACCTCCAAAGGCAGCGGGACAGCTGGCAGGACGCCGGCGCCACCCAAAGCCACCCCGCCGGGGGTTGCTGAATCCTTCACGAATCCTTTAGAATCTAATGTCTCGAATAAGTTTGGAGACCCCATGAAGGCAGCCATTCATCCCGCTTACAACGAAATTCGCGTCATGTGCGCCTGCGGCAGCAGCTTTACCACCCGCTCGACCCACAAAGGCGATATCCACGTGGAAATCTGCTCCGCCTGCCATCCTTTCTTCACCGGCAAGCAGAAGCTTATGGATACCGCCGGCCGCGTGGAGCGCTTCCGCCGCAAGTACGCCAAGGCGGAGCCGGCAAAGAAGTAACTTCGCCCACAGGATCTTCCCAGCCCCTGCTCCGGCAGGGGCTTCGTTTTGAGGGGAAGAGGGACCTGAGGTGCCCCATTCTAATTTCGCGTTTTTTGCGAAATTAGAGTGGGGATTTTGACCTTCAGGATTTCGACCCTCCCAACCCGCCGTGAGCTAAACTGACCAGCTACAAACCGTGATTGCCTGCATAATCGGTATGTCTGACAGTCAGGCAGGAGGTTCTATGTTAGGTTACGGTTTGGCAGGAACGGTTCTGGTAATTCTCTTGATCGTTTTTCTCGTGCGTGGAAATCTCTGAAGGCAACCTGGGCGCTCCCAGCGCCCATTCAATCCTTCGCGCCATCCCTCTTTTCTCCTTCGCATCTTCCCCGGCAAGTTCCGCCTTTGATTTCGACGGATCACCCCTGCCCACGTAAACTACTGGACACGGGCGACCCGATGAATCGTCAACACGAAGAACTTCTCCGTGAATTTCAGGAATTTGCGCTTAAGACTCCGCCAAATCACTCATGGAGCGCATCTCGCAGCGTCTGCACGAACAGATGGCACGCTATAACTGGGTAGGCTTTTATCTCGTGGATCCAGCGGACCCTGGCATTCTCCTGATTGGACCTTTCGTCGGCAGCTTTACCCCCAATGCTCGCATCCCTCTCGACAGGGGACTCTGTGGTGCAGCGGCCACCAGCGGGCAGGTCGTGGTCGTGCAGGATGTCTCCAAAGATGCGCGCTATCTCTCGGGATCGTCGATGGTGAGATGTGAAATCGTGGTCCCGATCTTCGTGAAGAAAAAGCTGGTGGCTGAACTTGATATCGAGAGCTATTTTGCCAATACCTTCACCGAGCCCGAGCAGAAGTTCGTGGAAGCTTGCGCCGGCGTAGTCGGAAAGTATTTGGCAAAGGGATAGCCACAGGGAAGCCGGGCGGGGATGTTTCAATCTCCCAACTCTGTATCCCGACCGGAGACGAAGCCGGGTGCCCCATTCTAATTTCGCGTTTTTTGCGAAATTAGAGTGGGGATTTTGACCTCGAAGATTCAAAACTCCCCAAACCTGTCATCCCGACCGAAGCCGGGTGCCCCACACATCGCGTACTTTGCGATGTGTGGGTTTGGGCGGTACCGGAATACGTCGAGTTCAAGATTACTCTCCGCAGGCCGATACACTTAGCATTTGGTGATGGAAATCCTGCCTCAAGCCGAGAGTGGACCTGGCGTCCGCACCCACACATTCGCAAAGTGCGCGAATGTGTGGGGCACCCGGCTATTTCACTTGATCCAAATCGACAGGTCTCCTGCCCACGACGCGATAGTGCGCCTTGCATTGCAGTAGCCGACTGCGATACCTAACGAGGTAAGCTTCAACTGTTTGAGGGGAGTGTTCTCCCAAATGTCTATGAGGGTCGGGAAGTCAGGGATCAGCTCCGAAAGTTTTTTTGAGAGCTCCTCGCTCTCCCATGCGTGACCTTCGGAAAATGCGGCGACGCTCGAAGCAGTATTCTGAGACATCCCAATCTTGAGCAGGCTCTGTAACAAATCGTCTTTGCTCAACGCATTGAACTGAAGTTTCGTAGCGTCGTTCAGACACGGTATCAAGAGCGGGTGATTGACGAACATAGACCTCTGATCTTCGGGGACACTATTCTGGAGTTCCTCTAACGTGAAACCGCGCTGGAATATGCCTGAATATGTCTGGCGCAGGATTTTGTGAAGATCGAGCACTCCTATCTCGATTGAAGCGCATTGCTTCGCTTCCAAGTACTGGTACGAAGACAGCTCTCGTGAAATGTGCGGCAAGAATGGCTTTATGTGATGATCGAAATACGATGCGAAGGTTGCAAGATTCACGATACGCAGATTCCGGCTGTAGCGAAGAATAAAAGTAAGGGAGAGTTCCGCAAACTCGTTGTTCGTCAGTTCAGCCACCGTCTCTAACGAAGCATTCAGAGTAAGCGTCAGACGATTTCGCTGCATTTGCTTGGAACGCTGGTCAATAATGTCGACTAGAGTCTCTAGTAACTCCCTGTCGCCACTGCGGGCGTAAGCGTGTTGTGCGCGAGTTAGTGCGTACTGGAAATCAGGCTCCGCGAATGCTTGCCTGTTTTCGGCGGCCGCAGAAGTGAAGCGCTCGAGAACGCGATTTTCAAATTCTTTCAGCCGTGAATCTACGGTTTCCCGCGCGACGGCAGCGTAGGCGGTAATTTGTCCCGCGAGACTGTCCAGAATCTCCTTCATCTGGCCTGGCGTGAGACCCTGGTGGACGACAGTATCGTGGCCGCTCTGAATGGCAAGCGAATTTTCCGTAGCATTCTGCTTCTGAGAACTCACTTTCGCGACCCGATATTAGTGTCATGGCCCGACTGGATAGCGGTAGATCCGGTTCTAGTATCTTGTTGTTGCCTCAATCGGTTTTTTCTGACGGCTCGCACTCCGATCAAGCCGAAAATGACGGCAATAGCAATTCCGAGCAGAGCAACTGCCGTGGCAGTGTCCATCCGTATATCTCCTTCATAGGTGTATTGACCTCTGTCTTTAACGAGAAAGGGGCCACGGCACAGCCGTGACCCCCTCACAGTGCAAGCATTTGTACTACTTTGAGCTAATGGCCGCTACACCACTTACGTGCCATTTCCCCCGCCCTCTTACGATGCACCCGCTCGTACTCCCGCAGCTCCCGCACCGGTAGCAGCTTCCATTGCGCGTCATGATGGATCCGCAGAAGCTGCAGGTGGGGGCGTCGCCCAGGTCGATGAGTCCGGCGAGAGCGTCGGCGGCGTGGACGGACCCGGCCATTGGCCGTTGGTCGTTGGTCGTTGGCCCAGTCGCTCAGGGCTGACGGCTGAGATCCGGCAGCCGACGGCCTCATCTTCAGATTCTCGAACAGCATGCCCTGCTGGCCGGTGAGGAAGCGCAACTGCAGCCAGCGGAAGATGTAGTCCATGATCGACTTGGCGTAGCCGATGTCGGCATTGCCGGTCCAGCCGCTGGGTTCGAAGCGGGTGTGGGCAAACTTTTCGCAGAACAGTTTCAGCGGCACGCCGTGTTGCAGCGCGATGGAGACGGCCAGAGCGAAGCTGTCCATCAGGCCGCTGACCGTGGAGCCTTCCTTGGCCATGGTGATGAAGAGCTCGCCGGGTTCGCCGTCGGGATAAAGCCCGACCGTGATGTAGCCCTCATGGTCGCCCACCTTGAATTTGTGGGTGATGGACGCACGCTCTTCCTGCAGCTTGTGCCGGACGGCGCGCGGCGGAGCGTTGAGATCGTCTTCCTCAATATGCTGGGCGGCGACTGCGGCCGCGGCATCGCCTTTCTTCGAGAGCGCCGTCGTGGTGCCGGAGGCGCTCAGTGGTTGCGACTTTTTGCATCCATCACGGTAAACGGCCACAGCCTTCAACCCCAGTTTCCATGCCTGGATGTAGCACTCCATGATGTCTTCCACGGAGGCATTCTCCGGCAGGTTCACTGTCTTAGAGATGGCGCCGGAAATAAAAGGTTGCGCTGCCGCCATCATTTTCAGATGCCCCATGTAATGGATCGACCGCGTCCCCTTGGCCGGCTTGAACGAGCAGTCAAACACCGCCAGATGCTCATCCTTAATATCAGGCGCGCCCTCAATCGTCCCGGTCGCGTCAATGTAAGAAACAATCTTGTCGGTTTCGTCGTGATCGTACCCCAGCTTAAACAGCGCCGTGGGCACAGTATTGTTCACAATCTTAATCATCCCCCCGCCCACCAACTTCTTGTACTTAACCAACGCCAAATCCGGCTCAATCCCGGTAGTATCGCAATCCATCATGAACCCAATTGTTCCTGTTGGAGCTAGAACTGTTACCTGGGAGTTGCGGTAGCCGTGTTTTTCGCCGTGGGCGAGGGCTTCGTCCCAGGTGGCTTTGCTGGATTCGTAGAGCGTGGTTGGGACATTCGTCTTGTTGATGTTGTTGACGCTCGCGCGGTGCATGCGGATTACGTCCAGGAACGGTTCGCGGTTGATGTACCAGCCGGGGCAGGCGCCGCCCGGCATGGTCTTGACCCCTGCCGAGCTTTGCTCGGCTGGGCGGACGAGGGCGTCCGCCCCTACGTGGGTTGTGGCGATGTCGGCGCCCAGGTTGGTTTCGGCCAGGCTTCGTTGCGTCGGCTCCGTGGCTGGGACCAGCGGCGGGCACGCTTCCGCGATGCGGGAGGATTGCAGGTAGGCTTCGCCGCACATGATGGCGGTGACGCAGGCGGCGTAGTCGCGTCCGGCGTCGGAGTCGTAGGGGAGGCCGGCGGCCATCAGCAGGGCGCCGAGGTTGGCGTATCCCAAGCCCAGCGGACGGTAGTCGTGCGAGTTCTTGGCGATCATCTCCGTCGGGTAGCCGGCGTTGTCGACCAGGATTTCCTGCGCGGTGATGAGCACATCGACGGAATGGCGATAGGCTTCCACGTCGAAGGTGCCGTTGGGCGCGAACTTCAGCAGGTTGAGGCTGGCCAAGTTGCAGGCCGAGTCGTCGAGGAACATGTACTCCGAGCACGGGTTACTGGCGTTGATGCGGGCCGTGTTCTTCGAAGTGTGCCAGCGGTTGACCGTGGTGTCGTACTGCATGCCGGGATCGCCGCAGCGCCAGGTGGCGTCGGAAATCCGGTAGAGCAGGTCTTTGGCTTTGAAGTTCTCCATGGGGCGTCCGTCGCGAACGGCGCGGGTGGTGAAGCCGTTGTCGCGCAGGACGGAGTACATGAAATCATCGGTCACGCGAACGGAGTTGTTGGCGTTCTGGAAGAAGATGGACGAGTAGGCATCCGAGTCGGGCGAGGAGCCGTCGTATCCGGAGGCGATCAGGGCGTGCGCCTTGGCTTCTTCTTTGGACTTGCACTCGATGAAGTCGACGATATCCGGGTGGTCAATGTTGAGGATGACCATCTTGGCGGCGCGGCGAGTCTTGCCGCCCGACTTGATGACGCCGGCGAAGGCGTCAAAGCCCTTCATGAAGCTGAGCGGACCGCTGGCGGTGCCGCCGCCGCTAAGGCCTTCCGTGGAAGACCGCAGCGAGGAAAGATTGGTGCCCGTGCCTGATCCCCACTTGAAGAGCATGCCTTCGGTCTTGGCCAGGGTCAGGATGGAATCAAGCGAGTCCTTCACCGAGTTGATGAAGCAGGCCGAGCATTGCGGCGTCTTGTAACCGGTGACGCCGAACTCGACTCTCGCTGCGGCGGGGTTCCAGTGCCAGTTCTGGGCGTCGGAGTCGGGCTCGATGCGGTCGCAGCCTACGTTGAACCAGACCGGGGAGTTGAAGGCAGCGTACTGGCGCAGCAGGATGTGCGACAGTTCGTCGTGGAAAGTGGCGCCGTCGTCCGGCGTCTTGAAATAGCCCTGCGACATGCCCCAGTCGCGGATGGTCTCGGCTACGCGCGTCACCAGGGCGCGGACACCGCTCTCGCGCTCGGGTGTGCCCAGCGTGCCATGCAGATATTTGCTGGCCACGATGTTGGTGGCAGTCACCGACCAGTCCTTGGGAACTTCGACATCTTTCTGCTCGAAGATGGCGTTGCCCTTGGCGTCAGTGATCAGGGCGGTGCGCTTCTCCCATTCGATTTCGTCATAGGGAGAGACGCCCGCCTTGGTAAAGAAGCGGCGGAAGCTTAGGCCTGGGGCCTTCCGGGTGGCGGGGTTTACCGGGGTCGTGCTGGGAACTGGCGTGGTCTCGGCGGTGGGGGCTCCTGCTTTTACCTCTGCCATTGCTTTCTCTTCTTTCCTGTGGAGTCTGTATCTTTTTTTCAATCGACTTCTAGTTTTCAGTATCGCGCAAATCCGGGCTCTTTAAAAACCAGTTGTCAGTTTCTGGTTCTCTGTTCCCAGTTCGGCGCTTTCAGAGAGCCAGCGCTGCAATGCGATGTAGGCGGCATGACGCTGAGTTGGGTCCTCGATGACCGCATAGCGCGTGAAGCAGCGGCCTGCGGCCAGGCGTTCGCGTTGCGGACTGCCGGGCAGGAACAGGCGGCCGAGGGCCATCCCCAAGTCATCGGTCTCGGAGATCTGGAACAGGGCGAGCATGCGCTTGCCTCCGCTGGCCGGGGCGACAATCTCTTCTCCCAGGGCGAAGACGCCGGGCTTGCTGCAGATCGGCGCCACGCTCAGACTGTCCGCACAACGGAACCACCGGGACCACTGCACGCGGCGATAGTCGAATGCGGGTTCCACTCCGTAGCGGGCAAAGGACTCGCTGACCATGCGTTCCAGAACTTCCATTGCAACCTCAATTTCAGCCGCGAAGGAAAGGGGTTGCCAGCCCTCTTTTCGAGGCATTTTCCACAGCCTGACTTGTCAACTGTCGTCGCTCCCTCGGGAGGAGTTCAGCAACAGCATCAAACAGAAACGAGGGAGCGGCCACCGCACCAGCAACCCGCCCAAGAACGGGTGACATCTTTACTTATCTGGCAGGAGCGCCCGAAGTCACCTCAACCTCGACCGACCCTTTGTTTTCTTGCTATTGCCCAGCCTCGCCGCGTTTCCGTTTCGAAGCCGTTCAAAGCCTTATGGGATGCAAACAGTACGCCCGTATGTTGGGGCTGTCAAGAGGGTATCCCTATATATTGTATCTCAGTCTTAGCAAGTGGGATGCCGCCCCTTCGCCCAGGCCTTTCCACAGGCCCTGGATTTCGGGGGTGCTCCGGGCAAAAAATTCGGTGGCACGATGGAGTTGTGCCACCCGGATTTACTGTGGTTCCGTATATTTCTGTGGCCCGATCGCGGCCCCAACGTCGAGTGCCGCTCACGCCATCATCTCGGCTCGGGCAGAGCTCCGGCGCTTCAGATCCGAAATGGGAAAATTTCGCCGGTTCAGCAGGGGCCACTTTTCGACGTCGGCGCCCATGGTTACGTAGACATCCTCAAAGATTTCCCGGGGCGCGATTCTCAGCGTGCCGTCGGAGGATTCCACGAGGTAGTCGCCTTTTTGCCCGCGATGTTCACGTCCGAGCGCATCCCGGAACTCCAGGGAGCCGGTGAGCTGCCTGGCCCGGATCAAAAATCGCGTGCGATAGACTTGCCATTCGACTTCTGCTTTCCTCACGTGTTCCACCCTTGGGGGAGGGAAGATTACTGGAATTTTGGTTGCCGGCAAAGCGCAGTTTCTCTGGCTGGATTTTCTGGTGAAGGTGAAAAAGAATCTACGCGCGATCGGTGGCGCGGTCAATCCCCAAGTTCGGTGCAAATCGGAAATTCTCCGAAGGAAATTTCTGCGGACATCAGTGAGATGAGGGAATGCGCGAACAGACGCTGCTGGAGCGGCGATATGGCCCGCACCATGATGCTGATCAACGGCACCGCGCACATCCCCTCTAGAAATTTTCCACAAGCCGAAAGATAGAATTGCGAGATCCTGCGGATGTCGATCAACATTTTCGGCACGGCTCAGCTGGTGGAGCCAGGGGAGATTTCCCCGCGCGAGCAAACGGATCGCCTTGTCCAGTGCCGTCTGCCGTCGTACACTCCCTTTCGCTTACATGCGGGATGACGTCAATCTACGCGGCCAGGGCAACTTTCCGGCTACCCGCTGGTCGCTCATCGCGGCGGCCCGCAGTGCGGAGCCGGAAGCACGGCAACGCGCGCTGGAAGTCTTGGTCTCCGCCTACTGGAAGCCGGTTTACAAATATGTCCGTCTGCGCTGGGACAGAGACAACGAGCAGGCCCAGGACCTGACCCAGGAATTCTTCTTCCGTCTTCTGGAGAAAGATTTCCTGGCTCAGTACGATCCGCAGCGGGCGCGGCTGCGGACTTTTCTGCGGGTGTGCGTGGACCATCTGATTGCCAATGAAGACAAGGCAGCGCGGCGCTTGAAGCGCGGTGGAGAAGTGCAGTTTTTGCCGCTCGATTTCGAATCCGCGGAAGGAGAGCTGCGGCAGATCGAGATTCCGTCGCCCGGCACGATGGAGGATTTCTTCGAGCGGGAATGGGTGCGGAGCGTTTTCAGTCTTTCGCTGGAACGCCTGCGCCAGGAATGCGAACAACGCGGCAAGGTCATGCACTTTCGCCTGCTGGAGTTCTATGACATCGACGAGGGCGGCAAAGAGCTGACCTATGAACAGGTCGCGCGGCAGTTCAGTCTGAAGCCTTCGGATGTCACCAACTACCTGACCTTTGCCCGGCGCGAGTTTCGCCGGATTGTGCTCGACCAGCTGCGCGAGATGACGGGTAGCGAAGAAGAGTTCCGGCGCGAAGCACACACCTTGCTGGGAATCGCCGCGCCGTGAGGAGCCACACGCCATGAAGTGGCTGTCAGATCAGGCTCTTGACCGGCTTCGCGCGGCTGCCGATGCGCCGGACCTCAGCGGTACCGGTTACGTGCTGATCGACCAGCTGGGTGCGGGCGGCATGGGTGGCGTGTTCCGAGTCGAGCACACAGCGCTGGGGCGGCAAGTTGCACTGAAGGTGATGGGGATCGTAGATTCCAGCGGTGAGTTCAGCGCTCGCCTTTTGCGCGAGGCCAGAATCATCGCTCAGCTTGAGCATCCGGGAATTGTCCCCGTGCACGACGTCGGTACCCTGTCCGATGGCCGGGTCTTCTACACCATGAAGCTGGTGCAGGGCCGGCGGCTCGACCAGCAACGGGAGGAACTCGGCGGCGTACCCGAGCGCTTGCGAACCTTCCAGAAAATCAGCGACGCGGTCTCATTCGCGCATGCCCACAATGTATTGCACCGTGATCTGAAGCCACAAAACATCATGGTGGGACCGTTCGGGGAAGTGCTGGTGATGGACTGGGGCCTGGCCAAGTTGCTGGATCCCGGCATTCCGGCTGACGGGGATGGACCGCGGAGGATCCCGCAAAAGCCACCGTCTTCCGTCCCGGGCAGCGCCGAACCGGAAACGGCGCACGGCGCGGTCCTCGGCACTCCTGGATACATGGCACCCGAACAGGCCCGCGGTGAAGTCGAGGCGGTCGGGCCGCGCGCCGACGTCTATTCGCTGGGCGCTGTGCTCATGTTCTTGCTGGACCATTCCGGTCCGACGCCGAAGGCTTTGGCCGCGATTGCCGGCAAAGCCATGGCCGAGGACGCACAGCAAAGATATGGGTCAGTGGCAGAACTGGCCAACGACATAGCCCGCTATCTGGATGGATTGCCGGTCAGCGCCTACCCGGAGGGCCCGGCTGTGCGCCTGTGGCGATGGGTAGTCAAGAACCGCGCCTGGATTCTGCTGGTGGCCGCGTATCTGGTAATGCGCGCGGTGTTCATCTTGTGGCGGGGAAGGTAGCGCGGAAAGGCAATTCAGATTTCAAATTTCAGAGTGATGATTTCAGATTTCAGGGTTTCGATCATTGAGGTTTCAAATCTGCAATCTGAAATCTGGAATCTCAAATTCCCGGTGCTTAAAGGATTTCGCCGCAAGGTTGAATAGGACGCTAGCGGGCAATCTGCCCGCAAGGAGGAGGGCATTATGAACAAGGTCGTGCTGGGGCTGCTGGTGGGTGGAATTCTCGGCATCTTTGACGGGCTGAGTGCCTGGTTCACGCCGGCAGTGCGGGCGCAATTGCTGGGCATTGTGATCGGCTCCACGGTGAAAGGGTTGATTGCCGGCATTCTCATTGGCTACTTCGCGAAGAAGGTAAACTCATTGCCCCTGGGGCTCCTCTTCGGCCTGGGCATCGGGCTGCTGCTGGCCTACGCGGTCGCGGCCATGCCGGATCCGAGCGGCAAGCACTACTATTTCGAGATCATGATTCCGGGTGGCATTGTGGGCATGATCGTTGGCTACGCCACCCAGCGTTTCGGCCAATCCGCACAACTGGCTGGCCGGTAGCGGCCGGGCCAGCACAAAGACATAAACCACTAAGGACACGAAGGTACACGAAGGAACCCTTTTGATTTTTACTTCGTGTACCTCTCTTGTCCCTCGTGGCTTATGAATCTAGCCGCCCATTAGTGCCTGAACGCAGAACGCGGTAAAGTAGCGTGTGATATGGCGAATGACCAGGAAAAGGAAGCCGCCGCGCGCGCCAGCCTGCGGTTTGTGCGCGATGGCGATATCGTCGGCCTGGGAACGGGATCAACCGCCGCCTTCGCGGTGCGCTTTCTGGGCGAACGGGTACAGGCCGGGCTGAAGATTCGCGGCATACCCACTTCGATTCACACCCAGGAACTGGCGACCAGCCTGGCCATCCCGCTCACTACTTTGGATGAAGTTCAGGAAATCGACGTCACCATCGACGGGGCGGACGAAGTCGATCCGCAACTCAGCCTGATCAAGGGCGGTGGCGGGGCGCTGCTGCGGGAAAAAATCGTGGCGTCAGCGACCCGGAAATTTGTGGTCATCGCCGATTCCACCAAACAGGTCCCGATGCTGGGCAAATTTCCCGTTCCGGTGGAAGTGATCAAGTTCGCCGAAGCTCTGGTGGCGAAAAAAATTGCAGCACTGGGCGCCGCGGTCAAAGTGCGCGCGGATTCATCGGGCCGCAAGTTCATTACCGACGAGGGCAATCACATCCTCGACTGCAATTTTGGCAAGATTCCCGATCCGCCGGCATTGGCCCGCGAACTGGAGAGGATACCCGGCGTGGTCGAGCATGGATTATTTATCGGGATGGCGGCCCTCGCCTTGATCGCGAAGGGCGATCAGGTGATTGAACTCAGGCGCGAAGAGCGTTAACCACAGAGGACGCAGAGGACACGGAGAACCGCCCTCAACCACGGAGGACTCGGAGGACACTGAGGAAATCCCGGTCCGGTGCTACGAGGTGATTTCGCGCAGCGCCTGCAACAGCCCTTCCACTTCTGCAGCGGTGTTGTAGTGCGCCAGCCCGATGCGCAGGAAGCCGCCGTCCTTCTCGACATCAAGGCGCTCGGTGAGACTCAGGGCGTAGTAGTTGCCGTCCCAGGTGAAGATACCGCGCTCGCCTAACCTGGTGGCCAGCTCCAGGGGAGTGTGGCCGGCGATGCGCACCGCGACCGTGGGACATCGGCGGTCAAGGTTCGCGAGCTCGCGGATGCCATAAAACTTCAGTCCTGGAAGAGCCAGCAATCCCCGAATCAGAGTTTCCGCCAATCCGTGTTCGTGCTGCTGGATGGCAACGTAGGCCGCCAGCAGTGCGGCGCGGCGCGTGGATGCCGAAGGATCCACCTGGCGTCCCAGAGCAGCCAGATATTCAACGCAGGCGGCGATCCCGGCAATGCATTCGTGATTCAGCGTGCCCCACTCCCAGCGGTTGGGAACGGCATTGGTATTGGCGCGCACTTTGTAGGGTTGCAGGCGCTTGAGATGCTCGCGCTTGCCATAGAGAATGCCCATGTGCGGGCCAAAGAACTTGTAGCTTGAACACACCAGGAAATCGCAATCCAGGGCGCGGACATCAATCGGACCATGAGGGGCGTAGTGGACGGCGTCAATGTATGCCAGCGCGCCTTTCTGATGGGCCAGGCGGACAATTTCCTTTACGTCATTGATGGTGCCCACTGCATTGGAGGCGTAGCCGACCGCTACCACCCGGGTCCGGCTGGTCAACTTTTGCGCCAGGTCAGCCATGTTGAGGGTGCAATCGTCCTGGTTAACGTCCACGAACCGGATGGTCACGCCGCGCTCTTCCAGCGCCCGCCACGGCGAGACGTTGGCGTCGTGATCGAGGTGGGTGAGCAGAATTTCGTCGCCCGGACCGAGTTCGCGGCCGATGGAGCGGCTGATGGCGAAGGTCAGCGTGGTCATGTTGGGGCCGAAGATCACCTCATCCGGGTCGCAGCCAAAAAAATCCGCCATGGCCGTACGGGCCCCGGCAATGACGGTGTCGGTGCGCCGGCTGGTGGCATAAGCGCCGCAGCTGTTGGCGTTTGAATTTTTCAAATAATCGCTGATGGCATCGATCACGCGCTGCGGGACCTGGGTCCCGCCGGGACCATCGAGAAAGACCGCCGGCTGGCCATCTACGGTCTGCGAAAGCGAAGGAAATTGGGAGCGCACCCAGGTGAGATCGAGGGCGGCGGTTTCAGTCGGTGCAATTGGCATAGGGTCCTTATAAATAGCGCCGGCGTCCAGCCGGCTGTCCCGAGGGCGTCCCGCCCTCGGTCATTATCAACTCATCATTCTCATCCCATCATGGTGGTGTGTTCGGGTTGGATCTTATAGATCACGCGGGTCTCGGTGGGCTGCCGGTAAGGGTACTTGTCCACGCCCAGATACTTCTTGGCCATTTTGTCGATATGCGCGTCGGCGCCCTCTTCGGTGATTTCAACCACGCGGCCTCGGATTTCGAGATAGCGGTAGGGATTGTCCGGATCGACTATGGCCAGGGCCACACGCGGGTCGCGCCGTACGTTGCGATCTTTTTGGCGGCCCTTGGCAGAATTGAAAATGACCAGGTCGCCCTCCAGGTCGCACCACACCGGCGTCACCTGGGGGCGACCGTCGGGCATCAAGGTGCCCAGACTGGCGAAGGCGCGCTTGGTGAACAGATCACGATATTTTTCCGGAATGGCTGAGGACATGCATACCTCCCGTGAAGCCGGGTGAAATATTTGGTCTGGAGATTATAGACGCTCTGGGCCGGGTGGGAAGGTCAAAGCCGGGGGCGGCTGGCTTTTGGCAGCGGACCACAATCGTTTACAATAGCGGGCTTTTGCGAAGGTCCGAGGAGTCCTTGATGCGTTGTCCCCAGCGGCAAAGGTGGGAAGTGTGGGCCCTGGTGCTGGAGTTGTTGCTGTTCGCCTGCAGCGGCGCAGCTCCCGCTTGTGGGCAGGCGGCACCGAAAGCGCCGCCTACGGTTGTCTTCATGACCGACTTCGGCGTGGTGGATGATTCCGTGGCGCTCTGCAAAGGCGTGATGTATTCCATTGCGCCCGAGCTGCGTATCGTGGACCTGACTCACCAGGTCACGCCATTCTCAATCCTCGACGGCGCCCGTTTTCTGTACGGGGCGACCCCCTACTTTCCCGCAGGCACCGTGTTCGTGGTGGTGATCGACCCGGGAGTCGGCAGCGCGCGCAAGGCGGTGGTGGTGAAGTCGAAGCGAGGGCAGTATTTTGTGCTGCCCGACAACGGGCTGATGACGCTGGTCGCGGACCGCGATGGAATTGAAGCGGTGCGCGAGATCACAAACCGCGACTGGATGATCGGCGCCGCTTTGTCGTCCACGTTCCATGGACGGGACATTTTCTCGCCGGTCGGCGCGCACCTGGCCCGTGGCGAGGATTGGACGGGCGTAGGGCCGGAGATGGCGGTAGACCAGATGGTCCGGCTCAATCTGGTCGCGTCACGACTGGACGAGCGTGGACTGAGCGGCGAAGTGATCGCCACCGATGGCCCCTTCGGCAACCTGGTGACCAATATCAGCGGTGAAGATTTTCTCAAGCTGGGTTACCGTCACGGACAGAATGTGCACGTCACCCTGGGCAAGAGGGACATGAACATTCCCTTTGTGAGGACGTTCAGCGACGTGGCTTTGAAAAAGCCGCTGCTGTATATCGATTCGCGGAGCCACCTGGCACTGGCGGTAAATCAGGGCAGCTTCGCTGCCACATATGCGATCCAGCCGCAGGTCCCGATTTTCTTTCCGCGCCAGAGAAACTAACGGCGAAGACCACGCGGGCGAGGGCGCTCGCGCCACACCTGCGCCACTAGGCACCTGGCGATCCCTCGAGGTCTTTCGCCATTTCGGGGAGGACTGCCCGCAGCAGGGCGACGAAGTCAGCTTTTACCCGCTCGCCGGTTTCGAGTACTTCTGCGTGGTTGATGACCTGGTCGAGAATTCCAGCCGCCATGTTGGTCACGCAGGAGATCGCCAGAACTTTTATCCCCATGTGGCGCGCGGCGATCACTTCGAGGACCGTGGACATTCCCACCAGGTCAGCGCCAATCGTCCTTAAGTAACGGATCTCCGCGGGGGTCTCATAATTAGGCCCGAGCAAAGCCGCGTAAACGCCCTGGTGGAGAGTCTTGCCGGCTTTCTGGGATGCCTGCAGTGCGATCTCCCGATAGGGCTTCCAGTAGGCCTGCGTCATGTCCGGGAAGCGTGGGCCGAAGCGATCATCATTGGGGCCGGCCAGCGGATTCTGTCCCTGCAGATTGATGTGGTCGGTGAGCACGACCAGTGCGCCCTGCTGGTACTCGCGATTGATCCCGCCGGCCGCGTTGGTAAGGATCACTGCCCGGATGTTCATGCAGTCAAACACCCGCATGGGGAAGGCGACTTCCCTGGCGGAGTAGCCTTCGTACAAGTGCACCCGGCCCTGCATGGCGGCCACCGGCACGCCGGCGGCGTTGCCGATCACCATCTGTCCGGCGTGACCCAGGGCGGTCGAGCGCGGAAAGAATGGAATGTTGGCATAGGGGATGCGCGCGGCGTCGACAAGTTCGTCGGCGAAACCACCCAGGCCGGAGCCCAGAACCAGCCCAATTTTCGGGCGCAGAGCGGTCTGCGAGAGCAGAAATTTTGCGGCCGCAGCGGCGTTGGTAAAGTCGTTGGGAGTACTCATGGCTGCCGGTCAAGACCAGTTGTCAGTTCCCAGATGATAGTTCTCAGCTTGTTTTGCAGTCTACTCGGGGCGGTTGCTGCGCTGCGACAAATTTATTGCGCGGATGAAAGCCGCTACCGGCAGGGCTTTCGGAGGATTTTCACAATCAAGTTTGGCTGGCGTGCCGGCAGCGCGCTTCGAAAATCACGGCTGATTGGGGAAAATCAGGCTGTGATGCCTGCACGCTGCACCAGGAATGCTGCAGGCGGCTGTGGACGGGCTGCACTCGATTGATTTTCCAGCAGATAAAACGCCCCCTTTTTTATTGACTCTAAAATTGAAAGGAGTAAAAACAAACTCGTTCTTTGACAGCTTCTGAAGTTTTCCCGGTTGGTGCGGCGTCCGGGGCTCAAGCCAAGTCACTCTCTGCATCGCAAGATGACGGAGGGAAGGCGGGCAAGGGTCTATAGCAAAGCGCTGGTCGAGGCGAACAAGAAGATATGTCGGAGGCAGGATAGAGTCCCGAGGCGTTAGGCAGGTTTGTCCGGTTGGCGGTGAGCCCGGAGCCCAAGCATGATCGCGCGCGGCAGCCCGCAAGGGTAGCTGCGAGAGCAGGTCGGTGAGGGTCTAAAGCGAGCTACTGGCCGAGACGAATGGGCGTAACATCACCTCGGGGCTCTTATTTTTTGCTGGTTACGGTCCCTGCACCACCTGCAGCTTTTCTGCCGGCGCCAGCCGGGCGCGAAAGATAGAGTTGGTCGCAGCCACTTCACCGACCGCATCCACATGCACGTCGTAGGCTCCCCGCGGCAAGTTCTCCGCGAACGGAATTTCGAACTCGTCGGTGTCTTTGTTCAGAGTGAAATGCTGATAGCCGACAGCGGTGGCCCGGCCATATTCGTTGACCGCCAGAGCAATCACAGTGAAATCAAAATCGTCCCCGGTCTGGTTGGATACCCGGATCGCCGCTTCCAGCCGGTGGCCCGTGACCTTGGGCTTCCTGCTCCACTCGACCACCAGCGGGGCCACCGCGGGCAGGATGAATTCCTTTTTCTTTTGCGCCGCGGGCTTGCCGCTATCGGTGACGGTCACGATGAACCGAAAGTTGTCCAGCTCCGTGGGCGTACCGCTCAGAGTGCCGTCCGGAGCCAGCTCGATGCCCGTGGGCGGGGTCCCGGCGGTCACTTCCCAGGTCAAAGGAGTGATGCCGCCTTGCGCCTCCAGCTTGAAGTGATAGGGCCGGCGCAGGAACGCTTTGGGCAGGGGAGCGGTCGATATCACGATGGGCTCGCCCGTGGCCGCTCCCTGTTGGGCGCTGGACGATCCCAATAGAGCCAGGCACAAAATTGCCGATCCCGCGACTCTCAGTTTCATATGAGTCTTAGATGGCACTTTACCACCGGAGGGGCCGCTGGCTGCCGCCGAAAGGCCAATACATATATAGCGCCTCACCGACGTTGGTCATCCATCGCACCACCATGGGACATTTCTAACCCGTGGTCACCCCGGCACTCGACTCCTGACGCTTCGTCACGGTAAGCTAAATGGTTTTGTGGAGGGCGTAAGAAATGCAAGATGCAGTTGCCAGGCTTTGGCCGGAGATCCAATGGATCGAAGACAAGAAGCTGCGCAGCCAGGTGACTCAGACCTGGGTCAAGGCGTTGGAGCGCAGCCCGCTCAAGCCTGACGACCTGAATTCGATTCCCTTCACGCTGCTGGTGCCCAATTGTCCCATCACTTTCATGGAGCACAAGCGCTGCGTGGTGCACATCGCACGCCAGAGCGCTGAAGCCATGCAGCAATTCATGGGGCGCGCCTTGCCCATCCATATGGACACGGTGATCGCGGGCGCCATCCTGGCCGATGTGGGTAAATTGCTGGAATACGAACTGGGGGCGGACGGCAAAAGCCGCCAGAGCGAGCGTGGAGAGGCGTTGCGCCATCCTTTTACCGGAGTCGCGCTGGCCCTGGAATGCGGCGTCCCCGATGCGGTCTGCCACATCATCGCAGCCCACGCTGCGGAAGGCGACCTGGTGAAGCGCACCACGGAAGCCTACATCGTGCATCACGCCGACTTCATGGCGTTCTTGCCCTTCAAGAACCCTAAAAACATCAAGGTGAAATAGGAGACTTTGCGTTGGCTACGAAACCAGCAGTCGCCAGAGAAACCATTACCGCCGGCATGTCGCGCTGGGCTGCCGGCCTGAGCTATGCGCAGCTCTCGCAGGAAGCGGTGTACCAAGCCAAGCGCTTTCTGCTCGATTCCGTGGGCTGCGCGTTGGGTGGATACCAGCAGCACGATGTGAGGATCGCGCTCGAAGTGCTCGACGAAATTGCCGGGAGCGGTCCGGCGACCGTGATCGGCACCGGCAAGCGCATCGATCCGGTCTCAGCTTCGCTGGCCAATGGATTGATGATCCGCTGCATGGACTACAACGACATTTACTGGAAGCAGGACCCGTCGCATCCCTCCGACATTTTTCCTGCGGCGCTGGCCGGCTGCGAGCGCGCGAAAAGCGATGGCAAGGAGTTGATTGTCGGCCTGGTCCTCGGACATGAGTTCGAGATGCGCTTCTGCGAGGCGGCTTTTCCCGGCATCCGCGAACGCGGCTGGCATCACGCCACCCTGACGGCGTTCGTCTCGCCCATCGTCGCGGGCCGCGCCCTGCATCTGGGATGGGAGCAGATCCAGCATGCCATCGGGATTTCTGCCAGCCGTCATGCGACCCTGGGAGCGGTCACCGCCGGCAAGCTGACCATGATGAAGAACACCGTCGATCCCATGGCCACGCAAAGTGGAGTGCTGGCCGCGCTCATGGCCGAGAAGGGGTACACGGGACCTGAACACGTGGTGGACGGCAAGGAAGGCTTGACCCACTGCTTCGGCCCGGCGTGGAAGTTGAATCTGCTGACCGACGGGCTGGGCGAGTCGTGGCGAATTACACAGTGCGGCATGAAAGCGTTTCCTACAGAAGCGCTTACCCACACGCCGATTTCCGCGGTGCTCGATATTGTCAAATCAAACGACCTGAAGCCGGAGCAGGTGGAGAAGGTGCAAATACGGTCGCTGGCGCGGGCGGCGGATATTCTTTCTGATCCCAGCAAATACGATCCCCAGTCGAAAGAGACGGCCGACCATTCTCTGCCCTACGTGATAGCGGCCGCGATTGCCGAGCGCCAGGTCACGCCGGTGCAGTTCGAGATGAAGAAGATCATGGATCCAACCATCCGGGCACAGCTGAAGAAGGTTGAAGTGGTGGCCGATCCTGAGATCGAGAAGGTTTTTCCGGCACTGCAGCGGGTGGTTGTAAACCTGACAACAACTGACGGGCGGACGTTTACCAAGCAACTGGATTATCCCAAGGGTGATCCGCGCAACCCGCTTTCTGATGCCGAGGTCGAGGAGAAGTTCGCGGCGCTGGCTGAAGGTGTACTGTCAGAAGGGGCGCAGAAGAAGCTGAAGAACGCGATCTGGAACCTGGAAAAAATCGGATCGGTGAGCAAGCTGATGGCGCTGATGAAGGCGGATGTCAGGAAGAAGGCACCGGGCAAATCTGTGGGAAAGAGAACTAAGACGCGCCGATAGCCATGCGAGTGGCGCATTCATCGCACCGGAGTCAGAAGCAGCCGAGCGTGGCTCAGCCTGACCGGGTCGGAGACCCGGTCCCACACGAGCAAGGGTGCTTTATGGTTCAGACCGTCGTTGAAGGAATCGCGCAGGCGTGGAAGGGCACGGCTTCAGCCGTGCCAAAAGCTGCCCGGCACTGATTCTCATTCCTCGCGAAGCGAGGAATGCGTTTGTAGCCGCTGCGGTTGCGGACAGGATTTCAAAGCAGCCGAGCGTGGCTCGGCCTGACCGGGTCGGAGACCCGGTCCCACACGATCAGGGGTGCTTTATGGGTCAGACTATCGTTGAAAAAATCGCGCAGGCGCATCTGGCTGAGGGGCCGAAGCGGCCCTTGCGCACCGGGGACTTTGTGGCCATCCGGCCGCATCGCGTGATGACGCACGACAACACTTCGGCGGTGATGAAGAAATTTCAGACCATCGGCGCGAAGAAGATCCAGAATCCCAAACAGCTGGTCTTTGCGCTGGACCATGACATCCAGAACCGGGAAGATTCGAATCTGCACAAGTATGAGGCTATCGAAGGCTTCGCCAAATATCACGGTGTGGACTTCTATCCCGCGGGTTCGGGCATTGGCCATCAGATCATGGTGGAGCGCGGATACGTTGTGCCCGGCTCTTTCGTGGTGGCTTCGGACTCGCACTCGAATATGTACGGCGCACTGGGAGCGGTGGGCACACCGATCGTGCGCACCGACGCCGCCGCGGCGTGGGCGACAGGCGATTTCTGGTGGCAGATTCCGCGCTCTATCGAGGTGGTGCTCGAAGGGGCCCTACCGGCGGGCGCAACCGGGAAAGACGTCATTATTACGTTGTGCGGAATTTATAACCACGATGAAGTTCTGAATTCGGCTGTCGAATTCAGCGGGCCGGGCGTGGCCAGCCTCTCCATGGACGCGCGCTTCTCCATTTCCAATATGTCCACCGAGTGGGGGCCTCTGGTGGGATGGTTCCCCGTGGATGAGGTCACCATCAAGTATCTGAAAGCGGTGAAACAGCGATTGGCGGCGCTGGGCATCGAGCGCTTCACCGACCGCGACATTGCGAACTGGTCGGAGAACCCGCCCCGGCCCGATCCCGATGCCGTCTATGCTGCCCGCATTGTGCTCGACCTGTCGCAGGTGACTCCGCATGTTTCCGGGCCCGACACGGTGCAGATCATGGCCTCGCTGGCCGAGATCGAAAAACAGAGGATTCCGATCCAGAAGGCTTATCTGCTCTCCTGCGTAAATTCGCGGATCGAAGACCTGGCCGCAGCGGCCACCGTGCTGCAGGGCAAGAAAGTTGCGCCCGGAGTGAAGTTGTATCTGGGCGCAGCCAGCAGATGGGTGCAAGAGGAAGCGGAGCGGCGCGGCATCTGGCAGACCCTGCTCGACGCCGGCGCGAACCCCTTGCCCGCGGGCTGCGGGCCGTGTATCGGCTTGGGCGTCGGGCTGCTGGAGCCGGGAGAAGTAGGAATCTCCGCCACCAACCGCAATTTCAAGGGCCGCATGGGATCGCGCGACGCGAAATGCTATCTCGCCAGCCCGGAGGTGGTGGCTGCTTCCGCGGTGGCCGGCTACATCCGTGGCCACTCCAGGATGGCAGACCGCAATCCGGCGCGTGACTACAAGGAATTTCCCAGCGGCGCTGCCGCCGAGAAAGTCGAGATTCTGCCCGGCTTTCCCGAGCGGGTGCGGGGACGGCTGGTTTTCCTGCCTCAGGACAATGTCAATACCGACGCGATTTACGGGAAGGACTACACTTACCGCGACGACGTCACCCCGGAAACCATGGCGAAAGTAGTGATGGAAAATTACGATCCGCAATTTGCCAAGCGAACCCGCGCCGGGGATGTGGTGGTCAGCGGTTTCAATTTTGGAACGGGTTCCAGCCGCGAGCAGGCGGTCACCTGTCTGAAGGCGAAGGGGATTCCGCTGGTGATCGCGGCCAGCTTCTCGCAGACCTATCTACGCAATGCCTACAACAACGGGTTCCTGTGCGTGGAAGTTCCGGAGCTGGTGAAACGGCTGCGCGAGCAGTTTGCCAAAGAAATTGGCGCCAAAGAGAAGACGATCACTCCCGGGGAAGAGATTGATATCGATTTCACTTCCGGCATGATCACCTGGCGCGGAGAGAAATTCGCCTTTCCGGCTTTAGGCAGCGTGCCGCAATCGCTGGTGATCGCACAGGGGGTGGAGAACCTGGTGGCCAAGCGACTGGGGTTGGGGTAAGCCGGTTCGATGTGGGGCGGGCGCCCTCGCCCGCCAGGTGGTGCCGAGGCAGAAAATCAGTCGGGCTTTAGACCAGGTTGCTTTCGGTGGTAGGGGTCCTTCGACTTCGCATCTGCTTCGCGAAGCGAAGCAGATACTCCGCTCAGGATGACACGAGGAGAATTTCGAGGATGGCGAAACACACAGTAGTCACCATGCCGGGCGACGGAATCGGAAACCAGGTCCTGCCCGAGGCTTTGCGGGTCTTGAAAGCGGTCGGCTTCGACGCCGAATACATTCATGCCGACATTGGCTGGGAGATCTGGTGCAACGAAGGTAACGCGTTGCCCGATCGCACCATTGATCTGCTCAAGAAGCACAAGCTCGGATTGTTCGGCGCCATTACTTCCAAGCCCAACAAGGAAGCGCAGGCTGAGTTGAAACCCGAGCTGCGCGGCAAGGGACTGGTTTACTACAGCCCGATTGTCACCATGCGGCAGAAGTTCAATCTGGATATCTGCATGCGCCCCTGCATCGGGTTCATCGGCAACCCGCTGAACTACATTCGCAAGCGCACCGACGGCGGGTTCGACGAGCCCAAGGTCGACACCACGGTGTTTCGCCAGGGGACCGAAGGGATGTACGTGGGCGTGGAGTGGACCAACCCTCCGGAAAACGTGCGTTCCGCGCTGAACACGCATCCCCGCTTCAAGGCGTTCAACAGCGTGCCTGGCCCTGATCTTGCAGTCAGTGTGCGCATCATCACTCGCGCAGCAGCGCGGCGAATCGTCACTGCCGCGTTTGAATATGCCAAGAAGCGAGGCTTCAAGGGCGTCACCATTTGTGAGAAGCCCAACGTGGTGCGCGAAACTTCGGGAATGATGGAAGAGACAGCCAAGGAAGTAGCGAAGGGTTATCCCGGCATCGCCTTGTGGTCCACCAACATTGACGCGCAGCTGATGTGGCTGAACAAGAACCCGGAAGAGTACAACGTGATCGTGGCCTCGAACCTGTTTGGCGATATCCTGTCTGACGCCTTTGCCGGACTGGTGGGCGGATTGGGTTTTGCCGCTTCCGGAAACATCGGAGACGAGGTCGCTGTGTTTGAGCCTACGCACGGATCGGCGCCCAAGTATGCGGAGCTGAATCCTCCTATTGTGAATCCGATTGCCATGGTGCTCTCGGCGGCGATGATGCTCGACCATATTGGAGAAGGCGCGAAAGCCGAGCGTATTCGCAAAGCGATTGCCGAGGTGGTACAGGAAGGCAAAGTGCGGACGTATGACATGATGCGGATTTCCGGCGGCGCGAAAGCGATTGGGCAGGGGGCGGCCAGCACGGTACAGATGGGCGACGCGATTCTGGCGAAGTTGAAATAAGGGTGGCGAGGGCAGGATGCCCTCGCGACAGCCGGCGGGACGCCGGCGCTACGGTTAGCTCTCGTTAGCAAGAATTGCGTGGGGACAGCCGCCCTCGGCTGTCCAGTCGAGCAAAGCTCGACCCGGTTTTTGGCTAGGCAGAACTGCGGAGCTTTGCTCCGCCGGACAGCCGAGGGCGGCTGTCCCCACGTGGAGTGCGGTCAAGAATGACAGATTCGGCTGAAAAATCGGCGGGGATCGGCGAAGCCGGGCACTGCGGCAAGGGCGTGCGATCGGATGTGCATGTGGCTATCGAGGCGCGGGACAGTGGCGGCCTCGAGATCACGATGCAGTCCCGGGTCGCGCCCTACTACGGCGACGCCATTCTGGCGCAGGCCCGGCAGGTGTTCGACGTGCTGGGCATCAAGCATGCGCGGGTGGAAATTCGCGATGAGGGCGCGCTGCCGTTTGTAATTTCCGCGCGTATCGAGACCGCTGCGCGCCGGGCCGGGCTGGGCCTGGGCCGCAAGGCCTCGCCGGAGAAGATCGCGCTGCCGGAGCCGTCGCCGCGCGATCGCTTGCGCCGCTCGCGTTTATATCTTCCCGGCTCCGAGCCCAAGTACTTCATCAACGCGGCCCTGCACGGGCCCGACGCCATCATTCTCGATCTGGAAGACTCGGTCCATCACGCGGAAAAGGATGCCGCGCGCATTCTGGTCCGCAATACGCTGCGGGCGGTGGATTTCGGCAAATGCGAGCGCATGGTGCGCATCAATCAACTGCCCATGGGACTGGAGGACCTGGCGGAGATTGTTCCTGAATCGCCGGACCTGGTGCTGCTCCCCAAGGCGGAGCTTCCCGAGCAGATCGCGGAAACAGATCGCATGATCGGGGAACTCAAGGGACGATACGGTATCACCCGTCCCATCTGGCTGATGCCGATTCTCGAGTCCGCTCTCGGCATCGAGAACGCGTCAGCCATCGGACAGGCCAGCAAGAACGTGATTGCCCTCACGATCGGGCTCGAAGACTACACCGCCGATCTGGGCGTGGCCAAGACCGCCGAAGGTCGCGAGTCGCTTTACGCCCGCTCGCGTCTGGTGAATGCGGCGAGGGCGCTGGGCGTGCAGGCCATCGATTCCGTGTTTGGCGACGTGGGCGACATGGACGGGCTTCGTCTGTGGGCGCAGAGTTCGCGCTCGTTGGGATTTGAAGGTATGGGCTGCATTCACCCCGGGCAGATTCCGGTGATTCATGAGGCCTTCGCCCCCTCGCCGGCCGAAGTTGAAAAAGCAGAGAAGATTGTGGCGGCGTTCGATGAGGCCCAGCAGCGCGGGTTGGGCGTGGTCAGTCTGGGATCGAAGATGATTGATCCGCCAGTGGTGCAGCGGGCGCAGAAACTGGTCGAACTGGCGAAGCGAATGGGAAAGGCTTAGTGATGGCGTCCCAAAGAATTTAACCACCAAGGACACGAAGGTGCACGAAGGAACTCCTTCGTGATCCTTGGTGTCCTTCGTGGTTATCGGGGTTGCTTTTCCAACGGAGCGGAATGACGGATCGAGCCGAACTCGTACTGAACGCCGCGGGACGCATGGTCCCGGCCATGGTCAATAGCAAGCCCCAGATTCCCTACCTGGGCGTGGCCAAGTACCAGCCGCGCGGCCGCAAGGCGGCTCCCCCGGTGCGTTCGAGCAAGGATTATCCCGACAGCGGCGACAAGCGCGTTCCTGATCTCGAGACTGCCCTGCGCAAGTGCGGCCTGCGCGATGGCATGGTGATTTCGAACCATCATCATCTGCGCGATGGCGACCAGGTTGCCCTCATGATGCTGGAGGCTGCCGCAAAAATTGGCGTCAAGGACCTGCTCTGGTTTCCCAGCGCGTCGTTTCCTTCGCAGAAATCCGCCATCGAGCTGATGCAGTCGGGTGTGATCCATCACATTGAAGGTTCGATGAACGGGCCTCTGGGCGACTACTGCACCCAGGGCAAGATGCGCGGCCTCGGCGTTTTGCGCTCGCACGGCGGCCGCTGGCAGGCCATCCAGGATGGCGAAGTGCATATCGATATCGCGGTGATCGCCGCGCCCACTGCTGACGCTTTCGGTAACGCCGATGGGTCGCATGGCAAGTCGGCGTGCGGATCGCTGGGCTTTGCGCTGGCCGATTCGATCTATGCCGACAACGTGATCGTAGTCACCGATAATCTGGTGCCCTTCCCCTGCATCCCTTGGCAGATTCAGGGCAATAATGTCGATCACGTCGTGGAAATCGATTCCATCGGCGATCCGGCCAGGATTGTTTCAGGCACCACCCAGATCACGCGCTCGCCAGACCGACTGAAGGTGGCGGAGTACGTGGCGCGCTTCCTGCGCGATGCCGGAATCATGCGTAACGGATTTTCCTTCCAGGCAGGAGCGGGCGGTATTGCGCTCGCGTTTGTGGACTACCTGCGCCGCATGATGAAAGAGGCCGGCGTGAAGGCGCGCTTCGTGCGCGGCGGATCCACACGCTACCTGGTGGAATTGTTGCAGGAGGGACTGACCGACTACATACTCGACGGCCAGACTTTCGATCTCGATGCAGTGAAATCGATCGCCAGCGACCCCCGCCACGTGCCGACCTCTCCGTTTACGTCGTACAACTATCACGGCAAGGGATCGTTCGCCTCGATGCTGGATGCGGTGGTGCTGGGCGCGACCGAAGTGGATGTGAACTTCAACGGCAATGTGGTGACGCACTCCGATGGCAGGCTGCTGCACGGCATCGGCGGCTGGCAGAACTGCCTCGAGGCGGGATGCACCATCCTCGCGGTGCCCTCCTTCCGCGATCGCATTCCGGTGATCGTCGATGAAGTGACTACGCTGACGGGCCCGGGTGAGTTGATCGACGTGGTCGTGACGGAACGCGGCATTGCCATCAATCCGCGGCGCCAGGATTTGCTGGATGCGGTCAAAGGATCGAGCTTGCCCATCCGGCCGATTGAGGAGATCAAGGCGGAGGTGGAACGCATCTGCGGCGGCAAGCCAGTGCGGCCAAAGCTGGGCGAGCGTCCGGTTGCAGTGGTCAAGTGGGTGGATGGAACCGTGCTGGACACAGTGTGGCAGGTGGGTTAGACAATTCAGGCCACAGATGAACACGGATTTCCACGGATTAGAATCTTAAGGTTTTGTCGGTGTTGATCCGCGTGAATCCGTGGCCCAGAATTTTCCGCTACTCATTCTTCATCGCGTCAATCAACTGAAAAAGCTGGGTGCGGTCCACCACTTCGACGAAGGGCTTGCCTTGCGTCTTGTTGCTGACCACATAAATTGTCGGGGTGTGATTGATGCCGACGCGCTGGCCTGTGTTCTTGTCCTGGTTGATGGCTGCGGCGAGCTTGCCTTGCGGATCGACGACGAAGGGGAGTTCCACCTTGTGGTCGGCGGCGAATCTTTCCGCAAAACCGCGCAGAGTCGGCGGCGTGATCTCCGGCTGGTGCTGGAAGATGTAGTCGCGAAACTCGTTGCCCAGTTCTTTCGATTGGGTATCGAAATATTTGGCAATGACAGCGGCATCGTAAGACCAGTTGTGCATGGGCAGCGGGAAGTCGTGGCGCACCACCGGGATCTTGTAGGTGCGGGCAGCCTCTTCCACCAGGGGAGCGGCGCGGCGGCAGTCGGGACACTGCAGGTCTTCAAAGACCACCAGGGCGACCTGGGCGCCCTTGGGCGGCCTGAGTGCCGGGTCAACGGTCTGGGCCGAAGCCAGGGAAGCCACCAGCAGAAACGCCAGAGCGAATACGGTGTAGTGGTTCGTCATAATTATTTGGATGCAGGGTTTGGCGATAGTCTCTAACCCCTTCTAATTCTACGGTAAGTGTGGCTCGCCCCAAAAGCCCAAACCACTAAGGACACAAAGGTGCACGAAGGAACCCCTCTTAGAGCAGGCGCAACTGGCGCCGTTCCAGGCCGAGCAATTTTTCCTTGATGGGCAGTCCGCCGCCGTAGCCGGTGAGTTTGCCATTGCTGCCGATTACGCGATGGCACGGAATCGCAATAGGGATTGGATTCGAGCCGTTAGCCAGTCCCACCGCGCGCGAGGCGTTGGGATTGCCGACCCGGCGGGCCAGTTCGCCGTAGGAGATGGTTTCTCCGTAGGGAATTTCGCATAGGCGATTCCACACCGAAAGCTGAAACGGCGTGCCCTGAGGTACGAGCGGCAGATCGAAGGTCTCCAATTCACCCGCAAAGTAGGCCCGCAGCTGGCGAATAGTTTCGTCCAGGCATTCCGCGCTTTCACGTCCGTGGGGACCAGATGGAGCTGGATTTCTTCCGTTAAGCAAAATCGATGCGCCGCAGGCCGCAGGCGTCGGCAACGAGCAGTAACGGCCCGACCGGACTCTCCATCCGGACCCAGTCTTTAACGCTCGCAATTGCCGTCCCGGTCATGATTCTGAATAAAATATTTAACCACAGAGGACGCAGAGACACGGAGAAAGACTTCCCGTCGGGTGGCTGGAATTTATATTACCGCCGCCTGCTCGCGCCGCTTCGACTGGATTTCGATGAAAACGTGCACCAGGGACACTGCCGCTGGAGTGACTCCCGGAATACGCGAAGCATGGCCCAGAGTCCGGGGACGGACTCTGACCAGCGTCTCCTGTATCTCGCGCGACAGGCCACTCACCGAACCATAGTCGAACCATTGCGGAATGGTGTGCTGCTCGGCTTTCTTCAGCCGCTCGATGGCGCGCTGCTGTTGCAGCAGATAGCCGGCGTACTTGATTTCCGTCTCGGCGGACTTCAGTTCGTTTCGGGTTGCTGAAGAAATGCCGGCCGCGGATTGGCGCGGATTTTCGCGGATTTCTTCTTCAAAAAACCCTGAGGCGAGATCGCGCAGAACAGGGACCAGGCGCTCGATTGTGATTTCCGGGCGCTTGAGCAACTGCGCCAGGGTTTGGCCGACGGCGGAAGTCCAGTCGTCTGGTCGTTGCCGAGCTTTGCTCGGCTGGGCGGACGAGGGCGTCCGCCCCTACGTGGTCTTCGGTGATTTTCTCCAGCATTTCTGCTGTGAGCTTTGTTTTCTCCAGCAACTGCTTCATGGATTCGTGGCGCTGCTGCTTGGCCAGGAAGTCGGACCAGGCGCCGTCCGAAATCAGGCCGACGCGGCGGCCGTGTAGGGTCAGGCGGCGGTCAGCGTTGTCGATGCGCAGATGCAAGCGGAATTCGGCGCGCGAGGTAAACATGCGGTAAGGCTCGTTGGTGCCCTTGCTGATCAGGTCATCGATCAGGATGGCGGTATAAGCCTCGGTGCGATCGAGGACCAGCGGCGCTTCCTTCTTTACCTGCAGGGCCGCATTGATCCCGGCCATCAGGCCCTGGCAGGCGGCTTCTTCATAGCCGCTGGTGCCGTTGATCTGGCCGCCGAGGAAGAGGCCGGCAATTTTCTTGGTCTCTAGGGTGCGCTCCAGTTCGGTTGGGTCAATGGCGTCGTATTCGATGGCGTAGCCGGGACGCAACATGTCCGCGTTCTCGAGGCCGGGGATCGACTTCAGGATCTCCATCTGCACTTCGACCGGTAGGGACGTGCTCATGCCGTTGACGTAAATCTCGTGCGTGCTCAGGCCCTCGGGCTCAAGGAAGAGCTGGTGCGTGATCTTGTCGGGGAACTTGACGATTTTGTCTTCGATTGAAGGGCAGTAGCGCGGCCCCACGGAGTGTATTTGTCCGCTGTACATCGGGGAGCGATGGACGTTTTCGCGGATAATGCGCTGCGTCTCCGGCGTGGTCCAGGCAATGTAGCAGGGCACTTGCGAATCGTGATGGGCCACGCGGCGAGTGCGAAAACTGAAGGGAGTGGGATCGGCGTCGCCGGGCTGAATCTGAAACTTCGACCAGTCAATGGTGCGTCCATCGAGGCGCGGCGGGGTTCCGGTCTTGAGCCGGCAACCGCGCAGGCCAAGTTGCTTGAGCGCTTCGCCCAGCAGCACGGCGGCCGGCTCGCCGGAGCGTCCCGCGGGATACTGCTGTTCGCCGCAGTGGATCAGGCCGTTGAGAAAGGTGCCGGTGGTGATAATGACAGCGGCGGCGCCGACGCTGCGCCCGTCGCGGAGTTTGATGCCGATGACTCGCCTGCGCTCGCCGTCGTTGGTCCTTGGCCCTTGGTCGTTGGCTAAATCAGATTCCTCGTCGCTGCGCTCCTCGGAATGACAACCAGAAGTGGAATTCGCCAACGACCAAGGGCCAAGGACCAACGACGGTTCTATGATCAAGTCTGCAACTTCCGCCTGCTTGATTTTCAGGTTGGGTTGCGATTCCAGGACCTCGCGCATCTTCAGGCGGTAGGCCTGCTTGTCGCACTGGGCGCGAGGCGACCACACTGCCGGCCCGCGGGATGTGTTGAGCAGGCGGAACTGGATGCCGACCGCATCCGTGATCTCGCCCATGATGCCGCCCAGGGCGTCCACCTCGCGGACCAGGTGTCCTTTGGCAATGCCACCGATGGCGGGGTTGCAGGACATTTGGGCGATGAGATCGACGTTGAGGGTGTAGAGAGCTGTCTTCAGGCCCATGCGGGCCGCAGCCATGGCGGCTTCGCAACCGGCATGTCCGGCGCCGACTACAACCACATCGAATTGTTCGGTGAAGGAGGGCACGGCTGGCTTCATTCTAGCAAGGTCCGCTCAACCGAACTGAATGCTAGAATTTCGGGCCGCCGATATCAGTGAATGTGGCGTCCTGCCACTGCGGCGAGGGGAAATACCAGTGACTGGCACCGGCTTCGTGATTATTGCCGCCGGCACCGTAGGGAATGGTCGGGGAACGCCAATAATCCATTCCCATTTGCAGCAGGGCTCCGGGGGAAATCAGCACCCGGGCCTGCACAGTACAACCTTCGCGCTTGCCGACCGGCAGTGCGGCACGCGCAGACGGGCTCCAGAAGTGCCATACCCGATCGCTGCGCCGGCCCACGGCCAGTACCACCGAGTGATTGCGCAGATCGTAGGCCAGCGGAATTGGGTCGTGCGCGTCAGTGGCGAACCAGGGCTGGCGCTGGTAGAGTCCGCCGTGTACCTGGCCGGAGTCGTCATTGAGGACAACCTCCCGGCCATCGATCCGGCAAGTCAGCCTGGTCCAAGCGACCTCGATCTGGGCTGATGCGTAGCCCGGCGCCCGCGTGTCGGCAAGCGCGATGCCCCAGAGCCGGGCCGAGCGGAAGTTGTCAGGGGCGGGCACGGAATTCACATATCCAGCCTTGTAACTCACTTCGTCGGGAATTCGCGGATCGTTCTCTACCACAAACACTGATGGGCTGGCGCCGCGTCCCTGGGGCGTGACCACCACAATGTTCGAACTGAAGACCCGGTGGGGAACAATGGCGACTACCTTCTCCGGGGAGACGGATTCGAAGACCGTGCCCGTTCCGCCAAACAGCACTGCGGAAATCTTCACCAGATTTTTACCGCTGATTGTCACCCGGGTGCCTTCGGGACCGCTGGTGGGCGAGAAGCTGAGTACCTCTGGCGAACCAGCCTGTGCCGCGGCCGAGAGTCCGGCGAACAGAAGCAGGGCACGGCACGCGGACATCGCGATAGAGGTGCCTTGGAAGCGCTCTGGTAGAAGCAATCTCACTCCAGCCGGTCCGCTTAACCTTACGGGAAGGTCGCGTCGAGTGCTGTGATGTTCGTCACATCGGTCTTGCAGCGCCTGTGTCTCTTCGGCCTGGCCCAGCCAGGCTGCGCAGCCAGTGCAGGTTGCAGGCCGTCACCGCACGCCCTTATATTATTACGTATACCTATAATCGAGGCCATCATGACTACTCAGGAATTTCTCAAGCAACTGGACGTGGAAATCGCGGAATTCGATCTGCTTTGCCATCCCTTCTACAAAGCATGGAGCGCGGGCGAGTTGTCGCGCGACGACCTCCGCGAATATGCGCAGGACTACTACCATCATGTGAACGCGTTCCCAACCTACCTGGCGGAACTCAGCGTGCGTCTTGAAGAGAGCGAATTGCGTCGCGCCGTGCTCGCAAACCTGGCCGATGAGAAGGGCTGGGGCGATGCAACCGAGAACAACCCCGAGCACGCCGAATTGTGGCTGGACTTTGCCGAAGGCCTGGGAGCGAGCCGCAGCCTGCGGCGACACCAGCCCGTGGCTGAGATCCAACATTTGACGGCTTTTTTCCACGATGTGGCCAGCCGTGGAATGCCGGAACAGGCCCTGGCGGCATTCTATGCATACGAATCGCAGGTGCCGCGCGTGGCCAAAGAGAAAGCACGCGGGCTCCAGGAAATGTACGGGGCGGACGAGAAGACCTGCCGGTATTTCACCGTGCACAGCACCGCGGACGTATACCATGCACAGGTCTGGCGGCGGCAACTGGCCCGGCTACTGGAACAGAATCCGCAGGCGGCCGGACCCGCGCTGAGCGCCGGTGAGAACGCGGCCAAAGCCTTGTGGACGGCGTTGGACGGGATCGAGGCGCGGAGAATGGCGAAAGCCGCATAAAAAGCCCGGTCCGCGGAATCGCGAAAACTGAGCCATTGACCAGGATCAACGATCAATGGCTCTTTGCATTGGAAGGACTTGTTTGATTATGGCGAAAGCAATGCCCATCGGCGCGCGGGGTGAAGTCGAGCAAACTGTCGAATTGAAGCATACCCTGGCGGCCCATAACCCCAATCTTCCTCCCGTTTATTCCACGCCTGACATGATCCGGTTGATGGAGATTGCCTGTTTCCAGGCACTGCAGCCCTTTTGCGAGGACGACGAGATTACCGTGGGAACTGCGATCAACATCGAGCACCGCGCCGCCAGCGGAATCGGGGCAAAGGTTCGGGCGGAAGGAGTTCTGGAATCGTTCGACGGCAAGTTTTATACGCTTCGAGTGACCGCCCAGGATGAAACCCAGGAGATAGGACGGGGCACGGTTGGCCGGGCAGTGGTAAGCGTGGGAAAGTTTCTGGAAAAGATGAAAAAGACCAGTCGTTAGTTTTTAGCTGTCGGTTCTCAGTCATGCCCGAAGCGCAGGGAAAGGCCGAAGAGTTGCGGGCCATGCATCGCGGCCCGCAACTCCTGCTGCTGCCCAATGCCTGGGATGTGGCCAGTGCGCGCGTGATGCAGCAGGCCGGCTTCGGAGCGATAGCCACCACCAGCGCCGGCGTCGCTTTCAGCCTGGGCTATCCCGATGGCCAGCGCATTTCGCGCCGGGAGATGCTGGAAGCAGTCCGCCGCATCGCAACCGCCGTCCAGGTGCCGGTCACGGCCGACGTCGAGGCTGGATATGGCGATCGTCCTGAAGACGCCGCCCGCACGGCGCAGGACGTCCTGGCTGCCGGTGCGGTGGGGATGAATCTGGAGGATGCCACCGGCGATCCGCAGCGTCCGCTGCTGGACCTCGCCCTGCAGGTCGAAAGGGTGAAGGCGGTGCGGGAATTGCCGATCGTTTTGAACGCCCGCACTGACGTTTACCTGCGCGAGATCGGGCCGCCGGAAAAGCGCTACGACGAGGCCCTTCGACGGCTGGCGGCGTTTCGTGATGCCGGCGCGGACTGCGTGTTCGTTCCCGGCGTGCGCGACCCGGGAACCATCGCACGCCTGGTGAAGGACTTGCAGTATCCAGTCAACATCCTGGCCGGCCCGGGACTTCCCCCGGTGCCGGAACTGCAGAAGCTGGGAGTGGCTCGGGTCAGCCTGGGTTCGGGCCCCATGCGGGCAACGCTGGGTCTGCTGCGCCGCCTGGCCGAAGAACTCAAGCATGCGGGAACATACTCCACACTGGAAGGCGCCATCCCCTATGCGGAACTAAACCGCATGATGGAATGATTTCCAAATTCAATTTGACCGGCCACGATTAGGGCGCCCGTTTAGCGCTGCTTCGAAGGATGGCGGCTATCCACGCGGATGTAGGATGGAAGCGTGGAAAAGGTGGTTCAGGCCGTTCTCGACTACATCCGCCGCCAGGATCTTCTGCACGCCGGCGACCGGGTAGGTGTCGCAGTCTCTGGTGGGGCAGATTCGGTTGCACTGCTGCGCATCATGCTGGAATTGCGGCCGGAACTCGGTGCCGTGCTTTCCGTCGTCCACTTCAATCACAAGCTGCGCGGAGTTGAAGCCGAGGATGACCAGCAGTTTGTCACGCAACTCGCCCACCGGCATAAGCTGGAGTTGCACCTGGGCAGCGGCGAGGTCGCGGCCCACGCTCGAAACCAGCACCTCAGCACCGAGGCTGCCGCCCGCCAGCTTCGCTACCGGTACTTCCGGCAGCTGTTCGAGGAGCAGGGACTGAACCGCATCGCTACCGGGCACACTCTGGACGATCAGGCTGAAACTGTCTTGCTTAGAATTGTTCGTGGAGCCGGTACCCGCGGACTGGCTGGGATTTATCCCCAGTTGCAAGTCAAAGGTTCTCAGTTCTCTGTCGTCCGTCCGCTGCTGCAGACCCGGCGAAGGCTGCTGGAAACCTATCTGGCAAAAATCGGTCAGGCGTGGCGCGAGGACTCGAGCAATCGTGATCTGCGTCATGCGCGCAACCGGGTGCGGCACGGGATTGTGCCCCGGCTGGAGCGAACTCTGAATCCTTCCGTGCGTGAAACCCTGGCGGAGACCGCCGACATTGCGCGCTCCGAGGAAGAGTACTGGCAGAAAGAAGTTGACCGCGTGCTGCCTGAAATCTGGCAGGCGGAGCGCCGAACCCTCGAACCGACAGGCCTGGCGGCCTTGCCGCTGGCCTTGCGGCGGCGGGTGGTGCGGACGGCGGCAGAGTCGCTGGGTTTGCGGCTTGAGTTCCGGCACGTGGAAGAGGTTCTCGACCTGAGCCGCACCGGAGCCCGGTCCGCTATGTTGCCGCAGGGCTGGGTTCTTTCTCTGACCAAAGGCGGGCTGCAATTCGATTCTCCCCTGCCGGCTGCGAGTTCAGACTATCAGTACACCTTGCCGGTGCCCGGCGCTGTCGAAGTTCCTGAAATCAGGACGCGGTTTGAAGCGGCGCTGGTGTCGGGGAGCGCGACATCGGGTTATAATCCCGACCACATGCTTGATCCGGTCTTGCTGCAGAACGAGTTGACCGTGCGCAACTGGCGCGCGGGTGACCGCTACTGGCCGGCCCACAGCAAGGCTCCGAAGAAGATCAAGGAATTGCTGCAGGAGCGGAAGTTGACCGGCTCGGAGCGCAGGCTCTGGCCGGTGGGAGTGAGCGGACATGAGATTGTGTGGGTGCGCGGCTTTCCCACGCCGGCCCGATTGCATCCGCCGGACGGCACCCAGGGGGCCCTGGTAATTCGAGAGTTGGCCAGTCTTGGAGGAGCGAAGCATGAATGAGTTCGCAAGGCCGGGGCTGCCGCGCACCGTGATTCCCGCCGAACAGATACAGAAGCGGGTGCGGGAAATGGGACGGCAGATTTCCGACGACTATCGCGGCCAGTCCATCCACCTGCTGGCCCTGCTGGAAAATGGCTTCATTTTCATGGCCGACCTGGTGCGGGCGCTGGAAGTTCCGGTGATCTGCCAGTTCATCAAGCCCAAATATCAGCTGCACGAAAAGGACGGCTCGGGCGGGGTCCTGGAGATTTTCTTCAGCCACGAACCCGACATTCGCGGGCAGAATTTGCTGGTCGTGGAAGGCCTGGTGCATTCCGGTATCACCACCGAATTTCTGATGAGCGATCTGAAGGCAAGGGGCGCGGCCTCGGTCAAACTGGCCACCTTGCTGGACCGGCAATCCGCCCGCCGGGTGCAGCTACAGCCCGATTATTTCGGTTTTCTGGTGGATGAGGCCTTTCTGGTGGGTTACGGTTTAGGCTCACCCGAGCAGACCAACCGGAATCTCCCCTATATTGGCGCTGCAAGCTGAGCCGAGCCAATGACTTAAGTCATTGGCAGAAGGCCGACCTTTTTTCCCCTGAAACGGTTAGAATATGGTTCTGGCAACTTGTCCAATCCAAAGCCTGCGGCTTGGCATCTAATTAATGTGCCGCCACGGTTCGTGTTGGCGTGCGTTTTTATCAGGAGTCTTCGGTGAATTCTACAGTCAAGACAGTGGTTTTCTGGTTGGTGATCGTGCTTTCGGCTTTCCTGCTTTGGCAGGTGATGAAGGCCGGAAACGCGGGGCAAAAAGATAAGTCGGTAAGTTTCTCGCAATTTCTGACCGATGTGGACCAGGGCAATGTGAAAGAGGTCACCATCAACGGTCAGGAAGTCCGCGGCATCTACCGCAACGATAATTCCGCCTTTCATACCACCGCCCCGTCCAACTATCCCGACATGATCAAGACGCTGCGCGACAAGGGCGTCAGCATGAATATCCGCGACATTACAAGCGGCAGTTGGCCTCTGCAGTTGCTGGGAACCTGGGCCCCGCTGATTCTGCTCGCCGCCCTCTGGTTCTTCATGATTCGGCAGATGCAGACCGGCGGCAACAAGGCGTTGTCCTTCGGCAAGAGCCGGGCCCGGCTGCTCTCCATGCAGCAGAAAAAGGTCACGTTCAAGGACGTTGCCGGGGTTGACGAAGCCAAAGAAGAACTGAAAGAGATCATCGAGTTCCTGCGCGAGGCACAGAAATTCCAGAAGCTGGGCGGACGCATCCCCAAGGGCGTGCTGCTGGTTGGACCTCCGGGAACGGGCAAGACCTTGCTGGCCCGGGCCGTGGCAGGCGAGGCCAACGTACCGTTCTTCTCCATCTCCGGCTCCGACTTCGTGGAAATGTTCGTAGGCGTGGGCGCAAGCCGGGTTCGAGACCTATTCGAGCAGGGCAAGAAAAACGCTCCCTGCATCATCTTTATTGACGAGATCGACGCCGTTGGGCGCCATCGCGGCGCCGGCCTGGGCGGCGGCCACGACGAGCGCGAGCAGACCCTGAACCAGTTGCTGGTGGAAATGGACGGTTTCGAGTCCAACGAAGGCGTGATCCTGATGGCCGCAACCAACCGGCCCGACGTGCTGGATCCAGCTCTGCTGCGGCCGGGACGTTTTGACCGGCGCGTAGTCGTCAGCCGTCCCGACGTGCGCGGACGCGAAGAGATCCTCCGCGTGCATACCCGCAAGATTCCCTTGGCCGATGATGTGGACCTTTTCGTGTTGGGCCGCGGCACCCCGGGCTTCTCCGGCGCAGACCTGGCCAACATGGTGAACGAGGCGGCCCTGGCGGCGGCGCGGCAGAATCGCAAAGCTGTACTGATGTACGACTTCGAACTGGCCAAAGACAAAGTCCTCATGGGCGTGGAGCGCAAGTCCATGCTGCTCTCGGACGAGGAGAAGAAGAACACGGCCTATCACGAAGCCGGCCATGCTCTGGTGGCAGCCCTGCTGCCTCATTCTGATCCGCTGCACAAAGTGACCATCATTCCTCGCGGCATGGCTCTCGGCGTCACCATGCAATTGCCCATCGACGACCGGCACAACTACTACAAGAACTATCTCGAGACCTCGATTGCCATCCTGATGGGAGGCCGTCTGGCAGAGGAGATGTTCCTGGATTCGATGAGCACCGGAGCCGGCAACGACATTGAACGCGCCACCGAACTGGCGCGCAAGATGGTTTGCGAATGGGGAATGAGCGATCTGGGACCTCTCACCTTCGGCAAGAAGGAAGAGCAGATCTTCCTGGGCCGCGAGATTGCCCAGCATCGCGATTACAGCGAGGCCACGGCAGTCAAGATCGACGCGGAAGTGCAGAAGCTGGTCAAGCGCGGTTATGACTCGGCCAAAGACCTGCTCCATTCCAACCGCGATGTGCTGGTCAGGATCGCACTGGCCCTGATCGAGCGCGAAGTGCTGGATGCAGCCCAGATCAAGATGATCATCGACGGCCAGGAATTGCCCAAGATCGTTCCTCCGGTCAAACCCGATGACGGGGTACAGCAGGTGATCAAGCCTGACCTTCAGCCGGGACGCGCCAAGGGCGGCGAACGGCCTGCGCCGGCGTAGAGCGGGCGTCGGACTTCAGCAAGGGCGGCCAAAAGCCGCCCTTTTTCTTGTCCGAAACGCCATGCGTTTCTGATCTTGCTGACCGGGAATGGGCGGAGTTCAACCGGGATTGCGCCCAGCCCACCCTTTCGGGGGTCCATGAGTGTAATCGCCTGATCTATATAAGGGGATGTCAAGAACATTTTTCTCCCTCCGCCGGAGGCGCGGGTTTAGTTCGCGACATCCAGCCCCTCTCACCATAGAAGACGCTCGTCGGGTGTCGTGGCCCTGGGTTATTCCATCTCATCAGCTGCATCTTCTTTAGTAGCGACGACGCCGATCAGTTGCGAAACGAATCAAGCCGTGCGGTTGTACGGTGTCAACCATGGATCTATCTGAGGCTCGTGGCCTAGTGCTTTTTCGGGTTATCCGAGAGGGCATAGGGATTACACAGAGACTGGGTGCCACCGGCACCGTGTCGTCTACAGGCGTTTGGCATACTCACTCTCGAACCCGAGCGTCTCCAGAACCGAGTGGCCACCACCAGAGAAGATCACCGGAGATGGAAGGGCTCTTCACCCGAGACGCTCAAGCGGCTTGCGATTTCATTTTTTCTGCGTCGAAGTTTTCTCCCTTCTTCCAAAGAGTCAGCGTGATGGCTGCCATCTTGCGCGCCAGCGTGAGACGCGCCATGGTCGGCTTGATGCCTTTGGCCAGCGCCGCTTGGTAGAAATCTTGGAACGGTCCAGGGCGCGCACTGGCCATGGTGGCCGCACCTTTGAATAGACCTTTCAGATCGTGATTGTGGTCTTTGTTCAGGCCCCGAATGGAAAGCAGTTTCTTCGAGCGCCGTACCTGGCCCTCGACATAGCGGTATTCCGCACTGATGCGGGTCTCCAAGGCCAGTCCGCTGTAGGCCCATAGCTGTCGCTTGGTGCGGAAACGATGCGGGGTCTGAATCAGTGCCACCGCCAGCGCCGATCGAATCGGTCCGAGATAGGGAATCTGTCGTAGCTTCGCGGTGATGGCATGCTTCCGACTTTCCGCTAACAGTTCCCGCCGCGCTTGCTGTCGCAAGTGCCGCAGCATGTCCAGTTGCTCATAGAGTCGTTCGGCTCGGCGCCGCACGCCGGCTTCGCGGATTTTTGCCAGCCACTGGGCTCGATGCCGGGTGTAATACACGTCTCTTCCCGCACAGGGAATCGCCCAGCTGCGGTACAACGCTTTCAGCCGATTCATGACCCGTGACAGATCTTTGACGATGGTCAGATAACTTCGGGATAGTTCGCGCAGCATGCGCATGCCCGTCTCGCCATGGTAGACCGGTTTGAGCTGGTTGCCGCGTAACAGCTCCGCCAACTTGCGGGCATCGATGCGATCACTTTTGTTCCCGTCTTTGAGCAGCGCGTTCTTCCGCGGATTGCACACCACCACTTTGTCAACGTGAGGCTTGAGCACATCGTACAACCAGGCGGCCCAGGTCCCTTCTTCGAAGGTCACTGACAAAGTTCCGCGCAATCCCGCAAAGAACTGAAGGATCGTTGCTGCTTTCGTCTCCAAGATGGATTCCATGACTAACTTGCCGCTGGAATCCATCACCGCGACCACGATGGTTGCTTGATGAACGTCGAGCCCAATATACTTTTCACTGTCCATAAGGGTGCTCCTTTTCGTAGGTGATGATGCGAATAATCACAACCTACTCCAAGAGGGGCGCCCTTTTATAATGCGATTTCGTCATCGATCCTGTCCTTGGCATTTGGACGCTGGACAGAGCCTTCAGGAATACAAGTCTGAGTGACGAGTGGTGGGGAGTTCCCTACCGAGAAGCAAGACCCTTCTGGGCGGGGGTCTACGCTTTCGTGGCAACGGACATGGGTCGAGTTTGCGGGAAAGCAGCGATCAGTTTGCTATTTATTTGCAAGCCGCCGTTGTAGCGGACGAAGCCCTTCTTCTTGAACTCATTCATAAATTTACTAACCCTTGCGCGGGTCGTACCAACCATCTCCGCCAAAGTTGATTGGCTCACCTTTACGGAGCACTCCGGCTTTGATCCCTCGCCAATGTCCCCAAGCAGCAATAGAACCCGAGCCAGCCGCCTTTGGCTGAAATTGAAGAACTGATCCACCAAGTCTTCCTCGATTCGAATAATCCGGGAAAGCAGATACGCATTAAACAGCCTTGCAAACTCTGGGTCTCGCTTGAGCGTGCGAACAGTGCTTCCCTTTCGCAGTCGGACGATTTCGGACTGATCAACTGATTTCGCGGTGCAAATCCGCAGAGATTGCCCTCCGAGACAGCCTTCGCCAAAAAAGCTACCTCGCCGGAGGAAGGCAATTACAGCTTTCTTGTGACGAGCCGCGACCACTTGAGCTTCACCGTGCCGCTCTGGATGTAGAAGATATCGTCCGCTTGTTCCCTTGCGAAAGCCGATCTCATTGTCTTTGTATTTCCGTACAGACATTCCAGTCGTACTTCTTGCGGAGAGCTGTGGCGGTAAGACCGAGAATACGTTCACTCGCCCTCCGAACTAACCCTTAATCAAATCAAGAAATTAGCCAGCGATGGCAATCGTACGTACCCATAGCTGAATCGTCTAGATGTTCAAAATTGATCAGGCCGATAATTCTGGGCGAGTGATCGAGTCGCCTGATTGCAGCAGCTATCAGTCGAAAAGCAAGTGGGTCGGCTTTAGGCCCTCCGGTGTTCGGTAGGCGCGACACTCAATCCACTGCAATCAATCGACGATCCCGATGCGGTTCGGTGCGTGGCTGTCCCGTGCTGAGTTCGCATTTCTCGCCAGGCCCCGCCCCGCAAGTCGGGCAATGGATAGCTTGTATCTGTTTGAGAGTAGGCTTCTTGGCCTTCATGACTCTTTGATATACCGCAATCCGAAGGTGAAAAACGGTCAATCTCGCACAGTTAGTCGGCATATTGTCGAAAAATCGCGATTTTACTCATTGACCGGGGTTCGGGCGAACAGACGGCGCAAGCTTGTGCTAACGCCTGTTAACAACAGCTAACTGCCCGTTGGCCCGTGCATCCGCACACTCAGTTCAGGAGTCAGCAAAATCATCCGGTTCCAACTTCCATAGCTTGTCTCTCCCGGTGTTTGATTATGTCGAAACCAAGTCGGCCTTTCGTAACAATGCAAAGCAGGGCAGCAACCCCGCCGTACGCTAGCCAAAGAACATTGTGCTGGACTGAGTTGCTGTAGAGTTCCGCCTTTCCGACCATGTCATTAAGGATGATCCCAGTCCCCACGTTATAGATATTGTGTACGATGATTGCGCACAGCACGTTGCCCCCAGAGCAATTGAATGCAGAGACAGAGAGTCGGAGGCCCCCATCGTAAGTATCAGGAACTGCCACCATGTCACGTTATAAATGTGACCCAAGATGAGAGGAATGTGCCAGTTAGCCCAAAAGAAACCAAGCACGAGCGCAGAACTCACCGGATTCAAAAGACGCTGTAATCGCGGCAGAGCAAAACCGCGCCAGCCAGGTTCCTCACCCAGTGGGCCGCCAACCAGGTTGGGAGTGAATAGGACCAGCACTTGCACCAGGGACGACCATTGCCACCGATCAATGCCTGACTTGGTCATAAAGAACGCAGCGGTGAACGCCGCGACCAGCACCGCCGATGCACCGACCGCGACTCCGATCACGAGATCCGAAAGGCTTGACCAAATCCGCACCACTTTCCAGTTGCGCTCGAAGATTCGGTGCGTGACCAGCGCGGCCACGGTGGGTCCGAAGGTCCCTATCGAGAGGAAAGCTGGAGGAAGCCTTTTTTCAACCAGAATCGGTATCCATAGAACGGCGCTGACAGCATATGCAAGCGGAAAATATGTCGCCAGTTCGCGAAGCGTTCGGCTCCGCGACTCTGCGCCGGTAATCGCAGATGAGGACACCTCGGGATTATGCCACCTCGCTCACGGATCGAGTAGTCGGCAAACCGGAAGCTATAGTTGGTGTGACATCGCGATTTCACTCATTGATCGTGGGTGCAGTGCCCATTGGCCCTATTGGTTCACGGCCTTCATCATCTGCTCGGTGTAGCGCTGCCCGGATGCGGCGCCGTGCGGGAAGGCCTCTGCCAGGCGGCGTAGATCTTCCGGCGTGAGTTTTAGATCCAACGCGGCCACATTCTCCTCCAGATACTTCCGGCGCTTGGTGCCGGGGATCGGCACGATGTCGTCGCCCTGCGCCAGCACCCAGGCCAGCGCCAGCTGCGCCGGCGTGCAGCCCTTCTCGCGCGGCCATCTGCTCGACCTGTCGCACCAGGTCCAGGTTGTTCTGGCAAGTTCTCGCCCTGGAAGCGCGGGATGTCGCGGCGGTAGTCGTCGGCGGCGAGGTCCTCGAACGTTGTGAATCTGCCCGGTGAGAAAGCCGCGGCCCAGCGGGCTATAGGCCACAAAGCCGATGCCGAGTTCGCGGCAGGTGGCGAGCATCTCGTCTTCCGGGTCGCGCGTCCACAGCGAATATTCGGTCTGCAGCGCGGCGATCGGATGCACCCTGACGGCGCGGCGCAGCGTGGCGGCCGACGGCTTCCGACAGGCCGAGGTAGCGCACCTTGCCCCTGTCACCAGTTCGGCCATCGCGCCCACGGTTTCTTCGATGGGCGTGTTGGGATCGACGCGGTGCTGGTAGTAGAGATCGATGGTGTCCACGCCCAGCCGCCGCAGGCTGGCGTCGCAGGACTGTGCGCACGTATTCCGGCTTGCCGTTGATGCCGCGCGCGCTGGGGTCGCTGGGATCGCGCACGATGCCGAACTTGGTCGCGAGGACGACCTGTCGCGCCGGCCCTTGATGGCCTGGCCGACCAGTTCTTCGTTGTTGTGCAGGGCCGTACATGTCGGCGGTGTCGAGCAAGTTGATGCCGAGTTCGAGGGCGCGGTGGATGGTGGCGATCGACTCGCGCGTCGTCGCGGCTGCCGTAGAATTCGCTACATGCCCATGCAGCCCAGGCCGAGGGCGGAAACCGTGAGGCCGTTGTGGCCGAGTTTGCGTGTTTTCATAAGGGGATACTCCAGAGAGAAATTAGAATGGCGCTTCACAGGGATAGATGCAAATCCGTAAGCAACGATCCCGGACTTTCGGTTCAGGTAGCGCCGGCATCTTGCCGGCTGTCGCGGGGGCATCCTTCAACTTCGCTCAGGACAAGCCTTGCCCCCGCAGCGGCGGGCGAGACGACCCCGGACAGACACCGGGACGGCGGCGCTACATGCCGGTTCCCAGGTGAATTCAGGGCTGCGATCGCGATCAGCGGCCTGGTTCGCTCCAGCACTTCGCCGATTTCGACTGCGGGCACACCTGCGGCTCTGAGATCGCGAAGCAGGTTGGGAGCATGCTCCCCGGCGACCGCGATCAAGAGTCCTCCAGCAGTTTGCGGATCAAACAGGATTGTCCTTAGTTCCTCGGAAATTGCTTCATCGTAGCCCGCCGTACACTCCGCGAAATCGCGGTTATTTTTCAGGCCGCCGGGAATGTCGCCGGCGCGAATGCAATCCAGGGCGCCTTCAATTACGGGATTTGATTGATGTGGAAGCGCAGCGAGACATTCGAGGCAAGGGCCATCTCGCGGGCGTGGCCGATGAGGCCGAAGCCGGTGACGTCGGTCAGGGAATGGACCGGCCGTTGGTCGTTGGTCATTGGCTGTTGGCTTAAAGATGCCGAGCTTCGCTCGGCCGGACGGCCGAGGGCGGCCGTCCCTACGTGGTTCGTGGTGGAGCAGAACGCGGTGATGACTTCGCTGGCAGTTTTGTTCAGCGTGGTCATCGAACGCGTGGCGGCGTCGATCCAGGACTGCTTGGCACGTGCCCTTCTTGATCGCGGTGGAGATGACGCCCGTGCCCAGCGCTTTGGTAAACAGCAACCGGTCGCCGGGTGGGCGCCGCCATTGGTGAAGACCCGGTTGGGATCGATCAGGCCGGTCACCGAATATCCGAACTTGGTTTCATCGTCGCGGATGCTGTGGCCGCCCACGACCGTGCACTTCGCTTCCATCATCTTCGAAAGTCCGCCGGCCAGGATTTGTTCCAGGACTTCGAGATCGCCCTTGGCCGGGAAACACACGAGAGCCAGCGAGGTAACCGGCCGGCCGCCCATGGCGTAAACGTCGCTCAATGCGTTGGTGGCGGCAATCTGGCCAAAGGTGTAGGGATCGTCCACCATGGGCGTGAAGAAATCCACGGTCTGCACCAATGCCGTTCGGGGGCGATCTGGTACACGCCGGCGTCATCGGCGTGATCGAAGCCCACCAGTACGTTGGGATCGTGCTGGCGCGGCAGTTTGCCCAAGCACCTGATCGAGAAGAGCAGGGCTCAGCTTGGAGGCGCAGCCTCCGGCCTTGACCGTCTCGGTGAGCCGGATTTTGACTTCAGGCATAGGAGCATTCTAGAAGAAATTGTCGAATTCACGGAAGTCGAATGGACGGATTGAGAGACGGGAAGAAATGGCTTTCAGTCCGTCCAGCCATATATGCACTTTCGACGATTACTTCGCCGCCACCTCCGTCACCCGCAACTCCGGATACTCATGGTTCCAGTCGGCGGTGACGTGTTCGAAGATGAGGCGAAAAGGCTTGCTCTGGGCCGGCGCCAGAGGCGCGACGCGGAGATCCACCGCTTCGGGGTAGGGACCGCTGGTCTGGACAATGCGCAGCGGGACATCTTCGGCCTGCACGATCTGGCCGAGCGAATCCCTGAAGCTGACGCTCACCGCGGCATGAGTGACTGTCTTGTCCCCGCTATTGGTGACCGTGCCGTCAAGATATGTGACAGTGGCTCCCACAAAATTCTCCGCCGCGCTCATCTTCAGATCGGAGAACTTCAGGTTCGCGGCGTAGGGATCGGGCGCATTCGCAATTTTGGCATCGGTGCGCAACAGCAGCGAAGCGGTCACAACCACGATGACCACCAGCACCATGCCGAATACGATCGGAAGCCAGTTGGAACTGCTCTCTTCCGGGGTCGTGGGCGTGGGCTGAAGCAGAGCTCCCATGAGGAGATTGTACGGGAATCCGAGGGAGATTTTGGATTGTATGATTCCCTCTTATCAGATTGCAGATTTTCAGGCCCAATGGAGGGTTTCCAATCTGAAATCTCGAACCCACAATTTGAGATCGCTTACTCGCCGCCGACGATCAGGCCGTCGATCCGAATCGTGGGACAGGCCATGGCGCCGCGGAATTCGAGGTCGCTGGCAATCTCGGAAATGTTGAAGAACATCTCTTTCAGATTTCCCGCCACCGTGATCTCTTCCACGGGATAGGTCAGCTCGCCGCCTGAGATCCAGAGACCGGAGGCGCCGCGGGAATAGTCCCCGGTCACCAGGTTGGCGCCGTGGCCGAGAAATTCGGTGACGTACAGGCCCTCGGGGATGTCAGCGATAATTTCCTTCGCAGTCTTTTTCCCCGGTTGCAGGAAATAATTTCCCGGACCGATGCCCGGAGTGCCGGCAAGTCCGCGCGAGGCGTTGCCGGTAGTCTGAAGGCCGAGCTTCTTTGCGGTGTAGGTATTGAGCAAATATGACTTCAGCACGCCCTTCTCGATGACCACCGTGCGCCGGGTGGGAATGCCTTCGCCATCGAAGGGCGCGGTGCCGAAACCTCCGACCATGGTGCCGTCATCAATCACAGTGACGTGATCGCCGGCGATCTTCTCACCCAGCTTGCCCGCCAGAAACGACGCGCCGCGATAAACCGAGTCTCCGTTGATGCCTTCGAAAATATGCCCCAGGATGGAAGTGGCCACCATGGGATCAAGCACGATGGGGACCTTCGCCGTCTTCACCTTGCGCCCGCCCAGGCGCCTCAAGGTACGCTGCGCGGCGATCTTTCCTACTTCTTCAGGAGAATCCAGTCGGCCCAGATTGCGAGCCACCGAGAACCAGTAATCACGCTGCATGCCGCCATTTTCCGATTGCGCGATGGGCACGGCCGCCACCTGAGCAATACGAGCGGCGGTACTCGCCGACGAATCCGTGAGAATTGGCGAGCACTTTGTGGCCGGTGGCGGCGTCGAACGAGCCGCCTTCAGAATTCTTGATGCGAGGGTCGTAGTCGAGCGCAGCCTTCTCGGCGCGGCGGGCGTAGTTGATGCGCTCTTCCCCAGGCAGCGAGTACACGTCAGCGGAGTAGAGGTCGAGATCGCCAGCCAGAGAGCCCAGTTGCGAAGCGTCCGGAATGCCGCTGAAGGGATCTTCGGAGGTAATTTTGGCCAGCTCCAGCGCGGACTTCAGCATGCGGTCGAGCGCGTCGCGGGAAAAGTCGCTGGAATAGGTGCTGGCGGAACGCTGGCCGTGAAATACCCGCACGCCGATGGAGCGGGAGCCGGCTTCCTTTAGAGTCTCCACCTGACCCAGGCGTACGAGCGTGGAAAATTCGTCGCCCTCGCGAACCACGCATTCGGCGGCAGTCGCGCCTCCGGCCATGGCGCGGCGGACGATGTCCTGCGCCACCTCTCGGAGATCAGTTTCCAGTTTCTGGTTCTTAGTTTCCAGTTGGGTTTGAGGCATAAAATAAAGATGATTTCAGATTTGTGATTGCAGATTTCAGACTTAAAATCCCGCAGTTTCAATCTTCAATCTAAAATCTGCAATCTGAAATGTTCTACTGCATGAATCCGCCGGGATCTTTCTTGGCCGTTCCGCCGACGGTCAGGCGATCAACTTTCAATGTGGGAATGCCGACTCCCACGGGTACGGCCTGTCCGTCTTTGCCGCAGGTGCCGACGCCTTCATCGAGCTTCAGATCGTTGCCGACCATGGAGACGCGGGTCAGCACGTCCGGGCCATTGCCGATCAGCGTCGCGCCCTTGATGGGCGCGGTGACGTGGCCGTCTTCGATGAGATAGGCCTCGGAGGCGGAGAAGACGAATTTCCCGCTGGTGATGTCCACCTGGCCGCCGCCGAAATTTACCGCGTAAACCCCGTGTTTGACCGAGCGGATGATGTCTTCCGGATCGTCCTGCCCGGCCAGCATGTAGGTATTGGTCATGCGCGGCATGGGGATGTGTTCGTAGCTTTCGCGGCGGCCGTTGCCGGTGTCGGCCATGCCCATCAGGCGGGAGGAAAGCTTGTCGCTCAGATATCCCTTGAGAATTCCTTTTTCGATCAGGACGGTGTTCTGCGTGGGCTGGCCTTCGTCGTCCACATTGAGCGAGCCGCGCCGCCAGGGCATGGTGCCGTTATCGACCACCGTGCATTTCTCGCTGGCGACACGCTTGCCGATGAGGCCGGCAAACGCAGAGGTCTGCTTGCGATTGAAGTCGGCTTCGAGCCCGTGACCGACCGCTTCGTGCAACAGCACGCCGGGCCATCCCGGACCGAGCACCACTTCCATCTCGCCGGCCGGAGCTTCACGCGCGTCCAGTTGCAGAATGGCCTGGCGGGCCGCTTCTTTGGCGAAATACTCGGGAGTCTTTTCACCGAAGAAGAAATCGAGGGCAACGCGTCCGCCGCCGCCGGAACTACCGCGGGCGGAATTGCCCTCGGTCTTGGCGATGCAGGAAACGTTCATGCGGGCCAGGGGCTGGGAATCTTCGGCGAAAGTGCCGTCGGAACCTACCACCAGAATGTTGCGCAACTCGTCGGAGTAGCTGGCGCGAACTTCCTTGATCCGCGGATCGTAGGCGCGGGCCGCTGCATCGCCGCGCATGACCAGCTCAACCTTGGCGGTTATTTCAGCATCCACCGAAGGCAGCGTCACCGGGTAAAGACTGCGCGCGGCCTTTTCCTGGAAACCCACCACCGGAGTCTTGGAAGGCCCGCTGGCGATCAGGGCCGCAGTGCGGGCCGCGTGCAGAATGCGCTCGGACGAAAGATCGTCGGTGTAAGCGTAGCCGGTACGCTCGCCAACCACCACGCGAACGCCGCAACCCGCGGAGATCCCCTGGGAAGCAGACTTCACCATGGACTCGTCCACCATCAGCGATGTGGAGGAGAGGTACTCGAAGTAAAGGTCGGCATACTCTCCGCCGGCCGAGAGAGCGGCCGCCAGATAGCGCTCCAGATCATGTTCCGTGAGGCCGTAGTGCTGGAAAAAGAACCGATTTTTGTCCACGGTAATTAGATGTCCTCGGACCGGGAAAGACTCCCCGGACGTCTCTTCATTATCCCACATGGGTTAGGCGGCCCGAGGTGGCTCATGTGAGGCCACTTGGAGACCGCCGCCCTTGGCTTTCCGGCGGACCGAAGTTCCGCCATCTGCGCATAATCACCCAGCAAAACCTAAGTCAAGCGGCGATCGACTGGACAGCCGGGCAGCTGTCCCCACACGGACTCTCGTGATGGTCATCCGTCACAGACACGGATTCGGGAAGGTGAAAGCATCTTAATCATGACCCCCGAAGCCCTGGCTCGCACCATTGAGGATTTTCTTGCCGGAGCGCGCGATGCCATCGTGCTCGATGACGGCGCCGCCATGTTTGACCTGGCGCAGGCCAAGTATTCCATTTCCGGCGAGCGCAACAAGTGTCTGCTCCATCTGTGGTCGGACGAGAGAAACATGGTCCGGCGAGTGCTGGATGTGGAAATCAAGCATGAGGTGCTGCGGCTGGCAGTGCAGCGGCTGGGGCAGACGCGCCCTAGAAGCTGGAAATTTGCCGGCAGCGCGACCGCCGCACTCCCACCGCGAAACGCGCCGCGCGTGCGGCCTACCAGCGCAGCTTGCAACGCACCCTGGAGCGCCGCTTTCCCGCTTATGTCGCCTCTCGCCTGACTACTGCCCCGGATCTCGAGCGATCATTTGGCCCGATTTACGCTCGCGGGCTGTTGCGCCGCGGGCACTCCGGCTTTGCGGTGCTGGGCGTGAATCCGCAGGAGACCCAGGCCTCGATCGATGCCGCCCTGACCTTCGGAATCCTGTGGCTCGATGCCTGCCGCCTGGCACAAGCCGGGAAAGTAATGGTGGAAGGCCTGAAGCTGTTCTTGCCGGCGGCGACCTCAGCATCTGACCCGCGAGCGCATGGCTCATTTGCACCCTGGCGCCGCCAAGTGGCAGCTATACGAACTGGAAAGTCGAGAAGACAACCTCAGGGAAATCGAGGTTTCGGACCGCGGCAACGTGAGGACCCGGCTGGTGCACTGGACGGACGAGGCCCAGGCCCGGGAGCGCTTTGCGGCCGCGATCAACCGGGTCCGGGAGCTGATGCCTGAAGCCGAAATGGCGGTAATCTCCCCCGCCGAGATGGTCTTCCGCTGCCATGGGCTGGAATTCGCCAGGGCACGTCTGGCGCACCAGCCCGGCACGCTGTGCCCCACGGCGGAGATCGTATTTGGAGTGGGCGCGGACGAAAGAGTGCTCGGAGAGCAGAATGCAGATGCCTTCCGGCGCCTGGTGCACAGCGTGGGAGAGGTCCGCCATGCTGAGGGCCCGCGAGATCACGCGCTGTGGCGATTGCATCCCGAGCGCTGGCTGGAATCTCTGGTGGTGCAGGATGTGGCCGAGGTGGACGAGCGCCTCGATGCCGCCAGCCTGTATTCGCAGGTGCCGGCATTCTCGGCCTCGGACCGCGCCATGATCGATGTGCTGACCACCACGCGCGCAGGCAGACTGGCGGTGGTCGAACTGAAGGCCGACGAAGATATCCACCTGCCGCTGCAAGGGCTGGACTACTGGTCGCGGGTGGCCTGGCACCATGCCCGCGGAGAGTTTCAGCGTTTCGGATATTTTCCCCAGCGGGAATTGTCGAGCGAACGGCCGTTGCTGTTTCTGGTGGCGCCCGCGTTGCATGTGCATCCCGCGACCGACACTTTGCTGCACTACATCTCGCCCGAGATGGAGTGGACGGTGGTGGGCATTGACGAGCGCTGGCGCGACGGAGTCAGAGCGGTATTCCGGAAACGCCCGCGCGACATGGAACTGAAGATCGATCCGAGATCGCGAGACCCCAGATCGCGAGACTGCGCCTGACCAGACCCAGCTTGGGGTTGTAGCGCCGGCGTCCCGCCGCCTCAACGCGTAAGCCGAAAACATGTCGGCGTCGCCCGGCAAGGATTGCCTTTAGCCGCGGTGAGACGCTGCAGAAATCTACTTCTTCGGGCCAGACTCCCAGCAGGCGCCGGACGTCCACCAACTGGGCCACGTGATATGCGTTGTGGTCGGCCAGCAGTAGGGCTTCGCGCAGGATGGTCTGACCGTCTCCCCAGGGAATGCGCGCATAGAGATCAGTCTTCGGGTTGGCAACCAGCCCCTGCATGGCCTTAAGGTCCTGGCGAAATTTCTTGATGCTGGCATTCCACGCAGCCGAAGTGGGCGGGGCTTCGCTGCGCGGCCAGTAGCCCTTGGGCCAATCGGGTGAAACATGCTTTCGGTTGCGGCTGAATTCGAGGATGTCCCATTGCGCGATGCGCAGGTGCTCGAGCAGCATCCACGGGGAATGCGGAAATCCTGCCGGCTTGCTTCCCCTTAGTTTTGCCGGGATGCCTGCGATGGCGTCTTCGAAGCGGGCGTGAGCGCTTCCGCCCTTGAGCAATTCCAGCAAGTGTTGGCGCAGAGAAGCGTCGTGGTCGGGTTTCATGGTCGTTCCGCCCTTTCCCCGGACGAACCGGTGTGAGTTCGGCTTATCCAGGTAAGAAGATGCAAACTCCAGTTAAAGGTTTTGCAGAAAAATGACAAGGCCCGCGTGGACAGGGATTGCTGTCGCCGCGATAACCTACTTGCCCAAGGAGTTTTTATGCGTCTATGGATGGCTTTGCTGGTATCGGTTGTGCTTGGAGCCGGCCTGATCTCTGCCTTTGCGGCCATGCCCGCGGTGGGCACGCACCGCACCCGACTTCACGCTTCCTTCACAGGATGGCACCCAGGTCAGCTCTCGGCGATTTTCGGGGAAAGTGGGTGGTGCTCTATTTCTATCCCAAGGACGGGACGCCGGGATGCACCATCGAGGCGCACAACTTTCAGCACGACCAGCCCCAGTATTCGCAGCGCAACGCGGTCGTGGTGGGCGTCAGCGTGGACACCACCGATTCCCATAAGGAGTTCTGCTCCAAGGAAGGTCTGAACTTCAAGCTGCTGGCCGATACCGAGCACAAGGTGGTCAAGGCATACGATTCCACCATGAATTACAAGGGCGTGGAAATCGCGGCGCGCAACACGTTCATCATCGATCCGCAGGGCAAGATCGAGCGCGCCTACACCAGCGTGGATCCCAACAAGCACAGCCAGGAAGTGCTGGCCGCCCTGGACGAGCTGCACGCCTCAAAGTAATTGTTCTCGAACGAATTGGATGGAGGACGGGCGTCCCGCCCGTCCCGCGTTCAATCCCCTGAGCGCATGCTTTCCGGTAGCGTTTAAACTGCAGGTATGAACGTCCGTCCCGATCAAGTTCCGTATCGCGATTTCTATCGCATTCTCCTCACCTCGGTGGGTCCGCGCCCCATCGCTTGGGTTTCCACGCTCAATGATGGACACCTGAATCTGGCGCCCTTCTCTTTCTTCAATGCGATATCGGCGAAGCCGCCGCTCCTTGGCTTTTCCCCGTCGCTGCGCCAGGTTGAGGGCCAGCCCGCTCCCAAGGATACGCTGCGCAACATTCGCGAGACGGGTGAATTCGTGGTCAACGTGGTCACCTTCGCGGTCGCCGAGGCCATGAACCTGACCAGCGGCGAGTATGACCCCTCGGTGGACGAATTCGCGCTGGCGAAACTGACCACCCGGCCCTCCCAGGTCGTGCGGCCGCCGCAGGTTGCGGAATCTCCGGTCAGCTTTGAATGCAAGCTCAACCGGATCATCGATTTGGCACAGAGCCGCCAAGCAGCAGCCTGGTGATCGGCGAAATCGTGTGCGTACACGTGGAGGAGAGCGTTATGAAAGAGGGCCGTCTGGATCCGGACTCGCTCGACCTGATCGGTCGCATGGGCGGCACGCAATATTCCCGCACTACCCAACGCTTCGATATGAAACGCCCTGAACGGCAGCGGCCCTGAGTGTCCTGCCCCCCAAGAGTTGCCGTTCTACAGTGAAGTCCTTCCCTTGCTACTTGATGAGCCCGATGGTGGGTCGCGCGGCAACCCAGTAGCATTTAATACAGAAAACAAACGGCGTGAAGTTTCATGTTTCTAGCCGGGTGCGCGACACCGCCCGCAGGCCGTTCCAACAAGCTCTTAAATGATTGCGCCAATCGGGCGAAGGAGATTCAAATGAAGATCAGGAAATCATTAATACTGGCATTAACTATCGGATTGTTCTTAAGCACATTCGCCATGGCGGAGGACGAGCCTTCCGAACAGGTGAAACGCCTGGACGCTTCGGCGGCGGTGCTGGACGAAATTATGGGAACCCCGGACAAGGGGATCCCGGAAGAAATTCTCGGCTCCGCCGAATGCGTCGCCGTGGTCCCGTCCATGGTGAAGATCGGGTTCATCTTTGGCGGCCGTCACGGACGAGGTCTGGCCACCTGCCGCACCAAATCCGGATGGAGCGCTCCTGCTCCCTTCACCATCACCGGCGGAAGCTGGGGGCTTCAGATTGGCGGCGAGGCGGTTGATCTGGTGATGCTGGCCATGAACGACCAGGGCATGTCAAAGATGCTGACCAGCAAATTCAAGATCGGCGCCGACGCATCTGCTGCAGCCGGACCGGTCGGCCGTCATGCTTCGGCGGAAACCGACTGGAAGATGCGGGCCCAGATCCTGACCTATTCGCGAGCCCGGGGGATTTTCGCCGGCGTTACGGTGAACGGAGCGTCCATCAAGCAGGACAAGGATGGCACGCGCATCCTTTATGGCAAGATGATTCCCGCCGCCCAGATTCTCAAGGGAGAGGTGGCCCCTCCGGAAGGATCGCACCCGTTCATGGCGGCAATCCGGAAGTATGCCAACCAGGCGGAAGTGGCCGAAGCCTCGGAACACCGGACGGAAGGCACGACGTCCACGTCTGAACCGCACGCCCGAATGCTGACCACGTCGGAAGCGCAAGACGCAATCCAGCAGAAGCTGAAGGACGAGCCGGGCTTGAACAGCGCTAACGTGGATGTGACGTTGACCGCCGGCGAAGTGAAACTTTCGGGATCAGTTCCCAGCACCGAGGACCGCGATAAAGTGGTGCGGATCGCAAGATCGTACGCTGGAAACCGCGTAATCCAGGACCATTTGGCGATTGGGGCGGAACAGAACCGCTAACTGAAGCGAAGAAACATCAGGCCCCGCTCTCGGAAAATTTGAGGGTGGGGCTTTTTTGTTCGAGATCCATCGGAGATCAGTTCAGTCCAGATCGATCTTCTCAAATCCCAGACCCTGCAGCAGGCTGGTGATGGTCGAATTGGCGTTCTGCCGGGCGGTTTTCAGAATGCCATCGGCCAAGGCGGCGGCCAGCAGCTGGCGTTCCGCCTCCTGGCGCACCTGGGTTTCAAGATTGGGATCGGTGGGCACCAGTAGCCCGGTCTGCCGGGAATAGACCCGCGTCTTGGCACTGTCCAGGCGCGTGCTGAACACTTGGGCGGCGGGCAGATGCAGGCGGACCTGCTTGCCCTCCACCCTGACGTCGTCCGGCTTCAGGGTGGAGAAGTCAATGCCGGCAACAACTTCTCCGTGCACCAGGAGCAGCAAACGGTCTCCCGCCAGAAAATCGGGGAAGATGGGGTTCTCCCTGGCGCCGCTCACCACTTTGTCCATGGTGTAAACCACTGTCTCCAGCCGCTGCAGCTGCTGGATGCGATTGACCACCGTGGGCTGGCTGACATCGATGCTCAGGGTCCGGCCCGTCACCGCCGACCAGAAACGCCCCAGCAAGGCCGGCCCGGAACTCCGCGACAACAGCAGGAATCCGATCAGACCCAGCAGAAGTGCTCCGAGGAGCAGCCCGGCGATCAGGGCAGCCACGACCGAGGCTGCAGATCGGCCGGCTATGGGTGAATCGGACATGCTGTAAGGTTACCATTCCCACAGACATACGTAGGGGCAGATGTCCTCATCTGTCCAGTCGAACGCAGCTCGACCGTGTTTCGTACATCGCCCGAAAAGATGGCGGAGCTGCGCTCCCCCGGACAAATGAGGACATCTGTCCCTACGCATTTGGCGGGGGCGGAAGATGCCCACTGCAACGAAATGGTTGCATTTTTATACCGCACTAAGGTAAGATGCACATAGGACGCAGCATTGAGCGTTCAACTCGTCGCTGTACGCCCTTTCTTCCAACGGTTCAAAAAGTGGCCCAATAGTATGCGTGGGGTGACCCTAGCTCGCCTCGCAACAGGTTCGGAGAGACCCTATGGCGTGGTACGCGTATTGCATCGCAGAGCAACAGACCCTGGCCAATGGCACACGTTCTCGTCGTCCTTCCCTTCTGGAAGGGGTCCAAGGTGTGAACGGAGCCGCAGTTCTGGCCTATCCCAGCGGAGAATTCAACATTGTCGTCAGCGAGTACGAGCGCGATAATGTGCAGTTTGGGGAGAAAAACGTCCTCGAACATGCCCGCGTCGTGAGTGTCTGCTTCCGTAGCGGGACCGTGCTTCCGTTCCGTTTTGGCACGATTTTCGATTCGGATGAGGCGCTGCGCCAGGCCGTCCGCTCCAACCGCCGCACCTTCGGCCAGAGCGTGGCGCGGCTGCGCGGCAAGGCCGAAATGCACCTGAAGCTAAGGGTCAAAGATGGCTCCCTGCGCGAAGCCATGGCCGATATCGTCCTGCCGGACACGGTTGGCGGCGACTACCTGATCAAGCTACGGGAGAAGGCCTCGCAAGACCGCGAGCGGCGGACGAAAGCCCGGGCTCTCTCGGTACAAGTCCACAAGTTGTTCAATCCACTGGAAGAAGAGATCAGCTGCAAACGAGTGGATTCCGACGGAATGCTGATCGATATTGCCCACCTGATTGATTCGAAATCCATCGAGAAATATCAGAACCGCTACAGCAGCGCCGCCAAGCAATTGAAAAACTGTGAATTGGCGATCAGCGGCCCCTGGCCGCCGTATCATTTCCTGCCCGGCAAGCTGCGCATGGTAGCGGGGAACTCCTAGACCGGACATCAGACCTCGGACTTCGGACATCAGACCTTGAGCCCTCAGCCAAGGTCTGACGCCCGACGTCCGAGGGTCAGACTATGCAGCGAATGTGCAGGATTCTGCATTCCAACCCTGACTTCACCTGCCTGTGAGATCCTCTTCGGTCCTGCGTAGACCGTGCCTAAGTGTTTATTCAACAGTGGTTTGCCGAACCTTCGGCAGATTACTGCCGGACTTCGTCGCTTTGGTTGCGGAAATGCAATTAGGTGGGTACCAAAAGAGGCCGCTAACAAATGACCTTCACTCTCTGTTTTTCGCGATATCTCTCTAGTTGCCTTTCCGGCTGCCGGATCGGCTCTCCGCTTCGCCATTCCTGACTCAACCTCCCACTTCGCCTCTTTTAATTGTGGCCCCAGCAATGGGGCCATTTTTTTTGTCGCGGGCCTTGGACCTCGTTCCAGCTCCTCCAAACCCGGGCGCACAGGCATTCGTCTGAGGATTGAGGTAGTCTTTACCTCAAGATGCGAAACGCAAGCGTTCTTCTCCTGCTGACCTTGTCCCCTGGAATTCTGCTGGCCCAGAAGCAAGCGGTCCCGCTTAATTCCGATTATGAACGTCCGCGGGCAGCGGCCACCATTCCACTGCCGCCGGCATTAATTCAGCAGCTCACGGCGATTCGCGATGCCGCCCTGACCGACGACTACGCCTACCGGCAGGTGGCCCACATCACTGAAAACATCGGCCCGCGGGCCGTGGGATCGCCCCAGGCGCAGGCCGCGATCGAGTATGTAGCCGGCGAAATGAGGAAACTTGGGCTGGACGTTCGTCTGGAACCGGTGCAGGCGCGCCACTGGATTCGCGGAGCCGAATCCGCCGAACTGGTGGAGTATCCTGGACAAGCCCCGGGAACCACCCAGAAGATTGTGCTCACGGCACTGGGCGGAAATCACCCCACGCCGCCCGCGGGGATCACGGCGGAGGTTGTCGTGGCCAATAGCTTTGCCGACCTCGATCGCCTGGGGCGGCGGAACGTGGCGGGGAAGATCGTCCTGTTCAATGCCGCCTTTGACAAGCAGAAGGCGGCGGGCGGCTATGCCGGCGAGGCTTATGACGAAGCGGTGGCTTATCGTGCCCTGGGGGCGCAAAAGGCAGCCGCGCTGGGAGCTGTTGGCTCGCTCATCAGGTCAGTCGGCGGCGCCGACTATCGCCTGGCGCATACCGGGAACAGCCGCGCTGCCAATATTCCAGCCGGAGCCGTAACCAGCGAAGATGCTGACCTGATCGCTCATCTGGCCGCTCAGGGCAAGGTCCGCATGCACGTTATCCTGACCTCGGAGACGGCGGAAGAGGTTGGCACGTTTAACGTGGTAGGAGACCTGAAGGGTTCCGAGCATCCCGAGCAGGTGGTGATCGTTTCGGGTCACCTCGATTCCTGGGACCTGGGGACTGGGGCAATTGACGATGCGGCCGGTGTCGCCGTCGCGATGGAAACCGTGCAATTGATGCAGCAACTGCACTTGCGTCCCAAGCGGACCCTTAGGGTGATTGCCTGGATCGATGAAGAGAACCTGGGACGAGGCCATGTGGCATATGGCAAAGCCCACGCCACCGAGATCGGCAATTACGTGGCCGCGATGGAAAGCGACCTGGGGGCCTCTCATCCCATGGGATTCCGCGCCAAGATCAGCGCCGAGGCGGCAGCCCGGCTGCAGCCCGTGCTGGACGTTCTTCAGCCTGCTGGGTCAAACCTGATTGTGCTGAGCAGCGATAGTCCCGAGGCCGACATCGAGCCTTTCGCCAAGCAGGGCGTGCCCGCCTTCGGCCTGTTGCAGGACGGCCGCACTTACTTTAACTACCATCACACCGCCGCCGATACATTGGACAAGATCGTCCCCCAGGAACTACGGGAAAATGCGACCGCCATGGCCGTCATGGGATACGCGCTGGCAGAGATGCCCGACCCCTTGCCCCGTTGAAAGGCAGTGTGGCGCGAGCGTCCCGCTCGTACTTGGGCGCTGCAGGCCGAGAAGGCGTGCCGTCGCAACTGTTGATGAATTGTATATCTGCACTCTTCGCGTATCTCTGGAGTGCGACTGGACACTCAAGTCCATTCTGGCGCGTTGTGCATACACAATGGCGCATTCCGCAGGGCAACGAGTTGGGCTGAGATCTAAAGTAAACCATCAATGCGTTGTTCGGGCCCTAATCGGTGGGTCTTCTTGTGGCCTGCGAGTGGCGTCTGCTTGCAACAGGTTGCGGAGTGAGCGTATAGACGAAGAAAGAAAACAATAGTGGAGCTAGGCCGCGAGACAAAGGGTTTTGCACACAAGACACTCATTCGAGTTCTGATTTTGTCTTAAAAGGGGGTTCTCTATGATCACACTCAACGTGAACGGAGTCCGACGCAAGGTCGAGGCGCCTGACGACACCCCGTTGCTCTACGTGCTACGTAATGATCTGCAGTTGAATGGTCCACAGTTCGGCTGCGGGCTGGCCCAGTGCGGAGCCTGTGCTGTCCTGGTGGACGGGAAGGAAGTACGTTCCTGCGTCACGGCTCTCTCGGCGGGGGTGTTGCCAGCCAGGAAATCACCACGCTGGAAGGTTTGCCCGCGCGATGGGCCAAGCAGAAGGGCCTCTCGGCGGAGGATGCGAAAGCCACGCTGCATCCGGTTCAGCAGGCCTGGATCGAAGAGCAGACTCCGCAGTGCGGGTTCTGTCAAAACGGGATGATGATCAAGGCGACTGAACTTCTGGAGAGCAATCCCAATCCGAGCCTGGCGCAAATCAAACACGCCTTTACCAACTCCGGGCCGTCGCCGAATCTGTGCCGGTGCGGAACCTACGTCGCGATCATGGAAGCCGTGCAACATGCCGCCACCATCATGGCGAAGGGGAGGTAAGCGATGGCAGCCACGAGCGAAACACCGCGCAATGTTTTCGGACCGAAGTTGTCCCGCCGCCAATTCGTGAAGGCTGGGGGCGCCCTGATTGTCGGCTTCAGCCTGATCGGCCCCGAGCTTTTGAAGGCCGATGCCGCGAAATCCACGGTGATGAAGAACTCGCTCGATCCCACGCTCCCCAGTTCGTGGATCGAAATTCATCCCGACAACACCATCCTGATTCGAACCGGTAAGAACGATTTCGGCCAGGGCACAACTTTTACTGCCTACCGTCAGATTGTCGCTGACGAATTGAGCGTGCCGTTCGAAGCGATCACAAGGGTAGTCCAGGGCAGCACCGACAGCACGCCAGACGGCAGCGGTGCCTTCGATTTTCTTGGCCGTGGAATGCCGAACATCCGCAAAGCAGCCGCGTACACGCATCAGGCGCTGCTGGATCTCGCGTCAGAGGAACTGGCAGTACCGAAGGACAAGCTTTCGGTCAAGGATGGCATCGTTTCCGGAGGTGGCAAAAGCGTCTCTTACGGCGATCTGGTCAAGAACCAGCAGTTGAAGCTCACGATTCCCGTCAAGGGTGAGCTGACGAGCATCATGGGACTGACTATCGACGGGGATCCACCGTTAAAGCCGGTCGATCAGTACACGGTGATCGGCAAGTCCTTCAAGAACTCCGTGATTGCTTCAAAGGTGGCGGCGAAGGAAACCTGGGCGACGGATGTGCGACTCCCGGGCATGCTGCACGCGCGCGTCGTGCATCCAAAAACGCTTGGTTCGACGCTGCTCTCCGCGGGGACAGTGGACAAGAAGCAATTTCCGAAGGCGGAAGTCATCGTGAAAGGCAATCTCGTCGGAGTGGTGGCGCCCGACTGAGTGGGAGGCGATCCAGGCGGCCGACCAGGTGGCCGGCACTACGAAGTGGACCGACTGGAAGGGCCTGCCGGGCAGCGGAAAGCTCTACCAGCACTTGCGCGAAGAGGCCGACTGGACGAGCGCGCCGGTTACGAACGGACGCTCGAATAAAGGTGATGTGGGGCCCGCGATCGCATCGGCCGACAAGAAGCATTCCGCCACCTATCAAGTGGCATACATGAAGCACGGACCCATCGGGCCCACCATGGCCGTTGCCGATGTGAAAAAGGACGGCACGATTCACATCCATACGCACAACCAGAATCCGCAGGAACTCAGGGGCGAAATTGCCATGATGCTCGGCACCACGCCCGAGCATGTGATCGTCCATGCCTATCCGGGGCCCGGTCATTATGGAAGATCAAACGGTGGAAACGCGGGTGCGGAGGACGAAGCGGTGCTCCTCTCGCAAGCTCTGGGAAAGCCGGTCCGCGTGCAGTGGATGCGCGCCGACGATATGCAGTGGTCCACGCAAGGCCCGGCTGGCTTTTCCGACGTTCAGATCGGGCTCGACGAAAAGGGCAAAATAGCCGGATATCAAATCGACCACTACATGCCTGCCATGCAGGATGACCGACCGATTGGGGCGGTGCTCGCGGGCTTGCCCACCATGCCCGCTCCCGATGTCCATAACGATTTCATTACCTCCACGACTAACAACATCTCTGATCCGTGGATTTACGCTTCGATTCCGAATGTGATGGAGCGCGGCCATGGCACATTTCAGGTAGGACAGAAAGCATCCGCTATCGCGGTCGGCCTTCGCGACCACAGCATGCGGACGCCGGTGCAGTTCCAGCAGCACTTTCCGCGTGAACTCGCAATCAGCGAGGCGGCCGCGCTGGCCGGCGTGGACGCGCTTCAGTTCCGCCTCGACCACGCCACCGAAGAGCGGGCCATCGGAGTGCTGAAGGCGGTGCGGGATGCGTCTGGTTGGGAAACTCGTCCGTCACCACACCCCAATGCTGTCGCCACCGGGACAACTGCCGTGCGGGGCCGTGGCGTTGCCGTGATGTTGCGCAGCCTGAGTTACTGGGCTTGCGTCTGCCAGATCGCGGTCACTCCGAGCACCGGCAAGATCGTGGTGGAGAAGTACACAGTTGCCGCAGATCCCGGCATCGTCATCAATCCCGATGCAGTTGAAGCGGAACATCGAAGGTGGCGCGGTGATGGGGATCAGCCATGCGTTGTTCGAAGAGGTGATGTTTGATGAGAGCGGCATCACTCAGGATAATTGGATTTCCTATCCCATCCCGAACATGTCGGATATACCGGAGATCAAAGTTGTCCTGATCAACAACCCGAAGGTCGGCACCTACGGCGGAGGCTCAGAGGCGGCGAATGCGCTCGCGGCACCCGCGATTGCGGCCGCGTTCCACGATGCAACCGGCAAGATTCTTCGGCGGCTTCCGTTGAAACCTGCTTACGCGCAGGCGGTTTTGAAGGCTTAACCGAGCACTGGCAGTAGAGGCTTCCTGGTTTGAGTTTAATGTGATTTAGCCAGTTCACGGACTGGTGCGTACCAGTTGCTCTCGGACAGCATCGCAACGGGGATGACGGGAGGAGATTGCCGACCGTCTGAAATGACTTGCCTGGGCCCCGTTGGAAGGTTGGAACGGGGATTTGTGGCAATCCTGTTATGACCTGGTAAGCGCGCCGGTCAATGAGTGAAATTGCCTTCCTATAGCAACTATCCTCCGGAGACTACTTCAAGCGGTGTCTAATCCAATGCCGGCTTTCGCAACTGAAGAGCGAGGCACAGGAGGCACACATGCAGCAGACTCCGCAAGTTGGCTGGGACCCAATCTCCATCAATTATCAGCCGCCTTTGGCATATAAACTCCTCGTCCTGTATTTACTAGTACCGTGACCGCGTGATTGTGTAGTCAAAGGTGGTCCGAGCCTTCTTGCGAGTAAACTGCCATTGGATCGGGACACGATGACGATTCATACGACGGCTCCATGCCTGCGTTTCTTTCCGTAGAGAGGCTTGGTCTCCGATCCGGCGCTGGCTCAGGCATTGCCGCGAAAACAGACTGATCGCGATCTCGGCCTGATTCAGCCAACTGCCGTGCTTGGGGGTGTAGTGCACCTTAAACCGATCCCACAGCCAGCCTCCGGCCTCCTCCCCAAAGCGTTCCACCACCGCCTTGCGCGTATGCGAACTCAGATTGTCCAGCACCAAATGGATGGTGTCCGCCTCGGGGTAACGGATCGCGACCTCCAGCAGGTAGTCGGCAAACTCCGGCGAAGAGCGGTGGGCCGTCACCTTGGGGAAGTACCGTCCTGCTTTTGGCTGCACCCCGCAAAACACGTTGGCGGTGCCGCCACGCTGGTATTCGCCGTCGCGCCGCGCGATTCGTCCCGGACGCATGGCCAAGGGAGGACGAATCTCTTGGTGGAGCACCACCGGTTTCTCGTCCACACAAACCACCGGTTCCCGCTCGTTCAGCGGCTTTTCGTACACGGCCAAGATGTCCTCCATGCGCCGGATATATTCCTCATCCAGTTCCGCCACGCACCACATTTTTTTCCCGCCACGGCTTCAGGTCGTGGCTTTCCAGCAAGACCCGGATGGTTTCCCGTCCCACTCGCGGAACCAGTTTGCGTTTCACCACTTCTTCGGTCAGCAGGCGTACCGTCCAGCGCGAGCGGCCTTCCGGCGGTGGGCCACAGGCGAGCGCCACGATGCGCTGCCGATGCTGGGCATCCAGCAAGACCGCTTTTCCCGGCCGTGGCCGCTCGTACAGAGCCCGCTTCAATCCGCCTTGCCGATAGCGCTGGCTGGTCAGCCACACCGTCTTCGGGGTTAAGGCCACATTCTTCGCTACTCGGCGGATGGGTTGACCCTCGGCCAGCTGCCGCAGGGCCAAAGCTCGCAGCACCGTCCGCACGGGCTGCAAACCGCTCTGCAGCAAGCCTCCTAACTCCTGCCGTTCCTGCTTGGACAACCGAACCCCAGATCGTTCCCTCATGCCCCAGCTATAAGCCCGGACACCTGTTCCAACAAGTATCAATCTGTATTACTATCTATGCGGTCATAGTACTAGTAGTGGTCGTGCTATCACTTGTGGAATCCGCAAGCGTCCTGCGTATGCTTTGGTCTTTCGCTAGGGATTCACGCCGACAGAGAATGGGGAATGAGTTCTTGCACGTTTGGGAAACTTGTTCAAACAAGGTTCAGTCGATAAAGCGAGTTGTGTTCATCACGCTACTGTGGACCGCCCTCGTCGCGGCCCTGCTGTTGAGAAGCGTTCTCATTCGGATTACTGAGCAAAAGACTTCTTGGCCTGCAGTCGTCAGCGGCAGCTTAGCAGAGGTGACCACTGCGTTCGCACTCGGCATTCTCGTGTGTGCGGTACTCTACGCCGCATGCGCGTTCTACGAAGGAGCACTCCTACGTGCTAGGAAATCATGGACCCGCTCTCGCGCAAATACGGACGATAATCCACCTAGCGTCTAAAGGGCCGCTCTTGCTGCTGTAATATCGCGATAGCACTCATTGACCGGTGTCCGGCGAACAAACGGCGCGAGCTTGTGCTAACTCCTGATTGCGACTGTTGACTCCCGATTCTTCCGTCAACCGGCTGTGTTTCAAGCACGAAGGGTTTGACATTGGGGGCACTCGGCGCTACATCTACCGCATGCTAAACAATTGTGTTTTGTTGTCGCGGCAATAGCTTACTTCTTGATTCCGGCAGCAGTTTCGTCCGCAACGGATCGCCTTCGTCTAACGGGTACAGTCTCGGATGAGAAGGGAAAGCCAGTGGAACATGCAACCGTGCTCGTTTACAAGGCAGGTGTGAAGAAGGGTTACAGCGTTTGTTGTCCAACTTGCTACGTGGATTGCGGCAAACGCGCGATTACGGATAGCAATGGCATGTTCACCATTCAAGGCTTGAGTCCCGACTTATGGTTTCAATTGCTTGTGGCCCTTGACGGATACCAGCCAACATTCGTGAACAAGGTTGACCCTTCCCTCGCAGCGCCCGTTGCTGCAACACTCGCGCGCCGAAAACCTGCGGGCGATCCCAAAGGATGGTTCCGCGGTCGAGTTCAGGACTCCCGTGGTCTAGCAGTTCGTGACGCGATTGTGAAGCCGATAGGCATTCTTTTCGACGATAAAACAGGTGGATCGGGGTATGGGACTATCGAGGGCCTTGAACCAGTGGCTATCAGCAACAAGAAGGGAGAATTCCAGCTTGCTTACTCGAAGCCGGGGCTCAAGATATTGGTTTCAGTTGAGGCGCGGGGGATGGCCTCGGCCTTTGATGTCATTCCTTCTGGAACCGGGAACCACGTCATAACCCTGACCGACGGAGCTGTTGTCCGCGGACGCCTCGTTGAAAATGGAAAACCTGTCGGAAATGCGGAAGTCGGACTCGTCGGCCGTCCACGTGGTGGTTATGGCGCTAACCTACGACTCACTGGATACCCCTACGAGGAAATCCGAATCGGAACACAGCCGGATGGCAGATTCGTAATAACAAATGTGCCGGTTCCCGCAGACTGGTACGTCTACGGAAAGATGGGGTCGCTCGCCGCTCGCGGTGCTACCGGAGCTGTCGAGTGCACCACGAGGCACGATGCTGAAATCGTGGACATAGGCGACATCCAGATCAAACCGGCATACCGGCTCATCGGAAGGGTCGTGCTGAGTGATGGCAAGCCGATTCCAGAAGGAATGAGAGTGAGAATTAGTTCCGAGCGTGTCTGGGACGACCAAACCGCCGCCTTGCCTCCTGACGGCCACTTCGAGTTCATCGGATTAGCAGCTGATGATTACTCGCTGTTCGCGTCCGTAAAAGGCTATTCGCTGTCGAAGACCCCAGTCCCAGTCACGAAAAAAAGGGCCGACGGGAATACCGAGACTATTACTTATATCCCGGGAATAGCACCGCCCTTTTCGCTCGGCCACGACATAGAGGGATACGTCATCAAACTCGATCCGGAAAAGTAGCGAAAACCCGCGAAATAAGGGGCGGCGTTGACCAAAGTTGGGAGGCTCCGCTGAACGGTTCCAGCCGATAGGAAAAGCTGTGGTCTGAATTTCCAACTGTTGATAAATCGCCATTTCACTCATTGTGGGAGCGGCAGCCCTGTCCGGGGGATCAATGAGTGCAATCGCCTGTTAGCGGAAAGCATCGTGGCAGCTCCAGCAATTTCAGCGTAGAGTGATGGCCGTGAAACAGTCGCAACCTGAATTGTTCGACTCCCTTCCCGAAGTGGAAGAGTATTGTCGAGACGCGGTAATCAAAGTACCACGCCTTAACTGTGAGGTCTTTGACAGTCGCAGGCGACAACTGGATTTCACAGGCGCGGTATACTTTGAGGCGCAAGTTCTCTCGCCTTCGAGTTGGCTCCCGGAGGAGTGATGTTTCGCAAAATCAAAGCAGCAGGTCCTGTGGCGTGCGCCATTGTTCTCGGCTCAGCTGTTCTTCTAGGTCAAGTTCCCAAGGCTCAAAAGGAACCGGGGGCTGGAGCCTCTTCATTTGTAGATACGGGGACGGGCGCTGTTGATGGTTGTGTTGAATGCGAACTGCCGATCGTCCTGCGGCAGACTGTAGAAGCGGGAAAGACCGCCGTGGGAACAAAGGTGGAAGCGCGGCTGGTGATGGCCACGATGATTAAGGGCGGAGTGCTTCCGCGGGGCGCGGTGATTTCGGGCGAGGTAACCGAGTCGGTGGCGAAATCAAACAATTCGCCGTCGCGGCTTGCGATTCGCATGGATTCAGCGCAATGGAAAAATGGCGAGGCGAAATTCAAGGTGTATTTGACGGCGTGGTATTATCCGCCGGCGCCGATGGTGCCTCCGGACCTCTCCTATGGACCGCCGGGCGACAACAGGAATTGGGGCGGAGTCAATCCCACCGTCGATACCACCGATCCACCGAATCCGTCTCAGCGGTTGTCGACTCAGCAGGACAATGGTGTGAACGCGGGTGCGCCAGGATCGATCATCTCTGGCAAACGGGTGCTAATGAAGAATATGAAATCAGTGAGCGGCGCCGACGGCTCGGTTGTTCTTGTTTCTTCGCGCTCAAACATCAAACTCAACAAGGTGACAACGTATGTCCTCTCAATTAATGAATTGCTTCCTGGTAAATAGTTGGCCGACGAACTGACTCCATATGGACTGGTTCCTCTCGACCATGGAGGACTCTACGGGCTTGGCGAAACGCTGACTTATGCGTCGCAGCGGCTGCTGACGAGGCACTCACTGGCGCGAGAATTCCCTCGGAACCGAATTTCGCCGCGCCCATTTCTAAACGAACTTGCCCCTTTCTCGGAAGACTTTAAGCGCCTCCAGGCGGGCGGGTTCGCGGACTGGCGCCTCTCGATAGACGGCATGGTTCATCAACCTGCATCACTCTCG